>NZ_SUUH01000001.1:0-222355 GCF_015062615.1 Denitrobacterium detoxificans | reverse complement strand
CTGAGCCTGAGCCTGAGCCTGAGCCTGAGCCTGAGCCTGAGCCTGAGCCTGAGCCTGAGCCTGAGCCTGAGCCTGAGCCCGAGCCCGAGGTCGAGGTCGAGCCCGAGCCTGAGGTCGAGGTCGAGCTCGAATCTGAATCCGAGCCCGAGGTTGCTTGCGACCTTGCGGACGAAGCCGAAGAAGAGCAGGAAGCCCCTGCGGAAGAGCCCAAGAAGGAAGGTCGCCTGAAGCGCGCCTTCAAGTGGATGGGATTTTAGGAGATACGCATGCTCGAGAACCTTTCCGATCGCCTCCAGAGCATTTTTGGCGGCCTGCGCAGCAAGGGCAGGCTTACGGAAGACGACATCAATGCCGCCATGCGCGAGATTCGCATGGCCCTGCTCGAAGCCGACGTCAACTTCAAGGTCGTCAAGAGCTTCGTCGCACGCACGAAGGAACGCTGCCTGACCGCGGAAGTGCTCGATTCGCTCACGCCCGCGCAGAACGTCATCAAGGTCGTCCTCGACGAGCTCACGCGCCTGCTGGGCGAAACCGATTCGCGCCTGGTGCTTTCCAGTCGCATCCCCAATGTGATCATGCTCGTGGGCCTTCAGGGCTCTGGTAAGACCACGGCATCCGCAAAGCTCGCGTACCTGCTGAAGCAGCAGAATCACAATCCGCTGCTCGTGGCCTGCGATGTCTATCGTCCCGCTGCAGCCGATCAGCTGCAAACGCTTGGCGACGAGATGGGCGTGCGCGTGTATCGCGGCGATGGGCAAGACCCGGTCCGCATCGCCAAGGAAGGCGTGCAGGACGCCATCGACAACCTGCGTGACGTCGTGATCATCGACACGGCGGGCCGCCTGCATGTCGACGAGCAGATGATGCAGGAAGCGCGCGACATCAAGGAAGCCACCAAGCCCGACCAGATTCTCATGGTCGTCGACGCCATGACCGGCCAGGATGTCGTGAACGTTGCCTCCGCCTTCGCCGAGCAGGTCGATTTCGACGGCGTCATCATGTCGAAGATGGATGGCGACGCCCGTGGCGGTGGCGCGCTTTCCATTCGCGAGGTAACCGGCAAGCCCATCAAGTTCATCAGCCAGGGCGAAAAGCCCGATTCCCTCGAGGAATTCCACCCCGATCGCATGGCCAAGCGCATCTTGGGCATGGGCGACGTTGTGAGCCTCATCGAATCGGCCACGAAGCTCCAGGAAGAGCAGCTGGAAGCCGAGCAGACCGAGCGCATGATGAAGGCCCAGCTCAACTTGAACGACTTCTTGGAAATGAACAAGCGCGTTCGCAAGATGGGCGGCATCTCCAAGCTCGTTTCCGCCTTGCCTGGTGGCGACAAGGCCCTTTCCCAGGGTCAGGTCGACACGTCGGCGCTCGATCGTATGGAGAACATCATCTTCAGCATGACGGCGGAAGAGCGCCTGCATCCCGATATCCTCAACGGCAGCCGTCGTGCGCGCATCGCGCGCGGCGCGGGTGTTTCGGTCACCGAGGTAAACCAGGTGATGAAGAAGTTCAACGAAACCAAGAAGATGCTCAAGCAGATGATGCCCACCGAGGATATGTCCGCCGGACGCAAGGGCAAGAAGGGCAAGAAGCGCCGTCGTCGCGGTTTGCCCGGCATGCCTGGCATGAACCTGAAGGACCTTCAGAAGATTCAGGACATGCTCGACCAGTAGGCGGGGGAGTGCGCCGTCGCTGTGAGCGTTGCATGGTAATCTTTCTGGATTTCGTTTGTGTTTGAACGCTATGCTTGCGTAAATTGCCCCTACGGGCTAACATTACCAATTGCTGTTTTCAAGAGCGCTTTTACGCTCTCGTATACGTAGGAAATTAAAGGAGTTCACCTTCATGGTCAAGATTCGCCTCGCCCGTCATGGCGCTAAAAAGGCCCCGTACTACCGCATCGTTGTCGCCGACGCTCGCTCTCCTCGCGACGGTCGTCTGATCGACGAAGTTGGTCGTTATAACCCCAACACCGATCCTTCCATGATCCAGATCGATCTGGAGAAGGTCGACAAGTGGATCGCCAATGGCGCTCAGCCCACCGACACGGTTGCTCGCCTCATCGAAACCGCTCGCAAGGACGCATAAATTATGTCCGATCAGACTATGGATCTGGCGGGATTGGTTCGTACGCTCGTAGAGCCTATTGTTGAGTATCCTGGCGACCTGCAGGTTTCCCAGACGGAATCCGATGCGGGCATTCTCGTTGAGATCGCTCTCAACGAAGAGGATACGGGCAAGGTCATCGGTCGACAGGGTCGTGTAATCAAGGCCATCCGCACGCTCGCTCGTGCCGCTGCCGTCCGAGCCGATCGTCACGTCGATGTGGAGATTGCCGAATAAAATGGGTGCGTGGGTTCGTGTAGCTCGCGTAGCGAAGACTAGGAATCTTGAAGGGAACCTCGTGGTGCAAGCCATCGCGGGGCTCCCTTTCCTGCTTTCGGAGGGCATGGAAGTGCGTTTCGTGCCTCCCACGCTGAAGGGTCCTCGGTCTGCGGTTGTGCGCGAGTTGTATCAAAGCAAGGGCAATGCCTGCGAGGTTTCGTTCGATGGCGTCGAATCGGCTTCGGATGCCGATGTACTTATTGGATCGTACTGCCTGGTAAGGCGCGATAGCCTGCCCGAAATCGATTATGCCAGCACGCCTTCTGCGCTTGCAGGTTGGCGTGTGGTCGATGCCGAGTTCGGCGATTTGGGCGAAATTGCCGAAGTCATCGACAATCCCGGCCAGTCTCTTCTGGTCGTGCAGGGCGAGCGCGGCGAAGTGCTCATTCCCGCTGTCGACGAGTTCATTCGCTCGATTCAGGAAGAGGAGCGCGTGGTTGGCACTGCCATTCCCGCTGGTCTGCTCACGCTTTCCGAGTCGTCCGACGAAGATATCCCGGAGGACGAATCGTGATCGTAGATACGCTCTCCACGTTTCCCGGCATGTACGATTCGGTGATGGGCACGAGCATGATGCGCATCGCACAGGAGAAGGGCGCTCTCGAATTTCACGCCCACGACCTGCGCGATTGGACGCACGACCGCCATCGCACCACCGACGATGAACCGTATGGCGGCGGCCAGGGCCTCGTCATGAAGTGCGAGCCCATCTTCGAGGCGTATGACAGCATCGTCTCTGTGGGTCCCAAGCCCTACACGCTCTTCCTTACGCCAACGGGCGAGCCCTTCAACCAGGGGCTGGCGCAGGAGCTTTCCGAAAAGCCCCGACTGCTGTTCGTCTGCGGCCATTACGAAGGCATCGACGAGCGCGCGTACTCGCTTGCCGATCGCTGCATTTCGCTGGGTGACTACGTGCTCACCAGCGGCGAGCTTGCCAGCATGGTGGTCATCGATGCCGTCGCTCGTTTGCTTCCGGGCGTCTTGGGCGACGAGGGCAGCGCGGTCGACGAGAGCTTCTACGATGGCTTGCTTGAATACCCGCAGTACACGCGCCCGGCTACGTTTCGGGGCATGGAGGTGCCACCCGTGCTGCTTTCGGGCAATCATGCGGCCATCGATCGCTGGCGCCGCGAGCAGAGCATCGAGCGCACCGCTCGCTTGCGCCCCGACCTCATCGAGGAATCCAACTTGTCACAGCAAGACCGTGACTTTTTGAAATCTTTGCACAACCGCTAATGGGTTGCTCTCGAAGCGCTATCATTAAAATTCAGCATTTGTAACGTTTGGGCGTTTCGCCACGGAGAGGAAAGCCGATGAATTCCGGTAACCATGCACCTTCGAAGTCGGGAGGTTTCGGGCGCGCGTGCGTTGAATTCTTGGTTATCGTGGCCCTTATCGTCGGCTGCGCCTATCTGCTCCGCACGTATGTCATCACGCCCTACGAAGTTCCCTCCGGCAGCATGGAAACGACCATCATGTCGGATGACCGCATCTTCTCGGAAAAGATTTCGTATTATTCCCGCGACGTGCAGGTGGGCGACATCGTCACCTTCGACGACCCCGAAGTCGACGGCCGCACGCTCGTGAAGCGCGTTGTTGCTACGGGTGGCCAGACGGTCGACCTGGTCGACGGCGTGGTGTACGTCGATGGGGAAGCGGCGTTCGAGCCCTACACCAATGGGCAGCAATCGTACCCGCTTAGCACCGCAGCCGACGTTACCGTGGAATATCCCTACACCGTTCCCGAAGGCTATATCTGGGTAATGGGCGACAATCGCGGCAACTCTGCCGATTCGCGCTACTTCGGCGCCGTGCCCGTTTCCAGCGTTACGGGTCACGTGTGCTTTATCTACTGGCCGTTCCAGCATTTCGGCCCCATTAGCTAATCATCAATTCTTTTGCAGGAAGACAACGAGGAGGATCATGGCACCTCAGGACGCCACGGTGAATGCGGGAGCCGTTCCCACATTCCAAGACATCATTATGAATCTCCAGCATTACTGGGCCGAGCAGGGCTGCGTTATTCTGCAGCCGTATGACGGTGCGGTGGGCGCTGGTACCAACCATACCGCCACCACGCTGCGCTCGCTTGGTCCCGATACCTGGCGTACGGCGTATGTGCAGGGTTGCCGCAGGCCAACCGACGGCCGCTACGGCGAGAACCCGAATCGCCTGCAGTACTACTATCAGTTCCAGGTGCTCATGAAGCCCTCGCCCGACAACATCCAGGATCTGTACCTGGGCAGCCTGCGTGCCATTGGCATCGAGCCGAACGAGCACGACGTGCGCTTCGTCGAGGACGACTGGGAAAGCCCCACGCTGGGCGCATGGGGCCTTGGCTGGGAAGTCTGGCTGAACGGCATGGAGGTCACGCAGTTCACGTACTTCCAGCAGGTGGGCGGCTTCGAGTGCTCGCCGGTTCCCGTGGAAATTGCCTATGGCCTGGAACGCCTTACCATGTACATCCAGGGCGTCGATAGCGTCTACGACATCATCTGGGCGCGTGGCGACGACGGCGTCGAATTCACGTATGGCGACGTCTACCTGGAAAACGAGCGCGAGTTCTCTACGTACAACTTCGAAATCGGCAACACCGATTTCCTGTTCCAGCTGTTCGACAATTGCGAAGCCGAGGCTCAGGCGTGCCTGGCCGCCAACCTTCCGCTTCCCGCGTACGACTGGGTTCTGAAGTGCAATCATGCGTTCAACCTGCTCGATGCCCGCGGCGTCATTTCCGCTACCGAGCGCATGGCATACATTCTGCGCGTCCGTTCCATGGTGAAGGATTGCTGCGCGTCGTACATGGAGCATGTGGTGGGTTCGGCTCCCCAGCTCGAGGAAGAGAAGGGGGAGTAGCATGTCGAATACGCATACGCTCGCATTTGAAATCGGCGTCGAGGAGATTCCCGCGTTCGATCTTGACTCCGCACGCAAGCAGCTCGAGAAGGCAGTTCCCGAGGCATTCCAGGCTGCGCGCATTCCGTTCCAGCAGTTCGAAGTCTTCACGAGCCCCCGTCGCATCATCGTGATGGGCTACGGTCTGCCCGAGGCAACCGAGGCGCTGCGCGAGGAATATCGTGGCCCTGCGGCCAAGATCGCGTTCGATGCCGACGGCAATCCCACGAAGGCTGCCATCGGCTTTGCACGTGGCAAGGGCCTTACGCCCGACGACCTGGAGCGTCGCGACGAGGGTGGCGTCGAGTACGTGTACGCCACGAAGGAAATCCCCGCTACGCCCATCATCAGCCTGCTTCCCGGCATCCTGTCGGAGTTCATCACCATGCTGAAGTGGCCCCGCAGCTGCCGCTGGGCTGCATACCGCGATTACTTCGTGCGTCCGGTTCGCTGGATCTGCGCTATGCTCGACGACCAGGTCATTCCCGTTACGTTCGCGGGTGCCGTTTCCGGTAACTCCACCATGGGCCATCGCGTGCTTGCCCCGGGCGAGCACGTGGTCGACACGGCCGAGCATCTTATCGACGTCGTTCGTTCCGCCTATGTGGTGCCTTCCCAGGCCGAGCGCGAGCAGATCATTCGCGAGGGCGTTGCCGCCATCGAAGCCGAAACGGGCTGCAAGGCCGAGCTGCCTGCGAAGACGCTGCTCGAGGTCGTGAACCTCTCCGAGTACCCCACGCCTCTGCGTGCCACGTTCGACGAGGAATTCCTGCAGGTGCCGGAAGAGATCATCGTCGATGCCATGCTCATGCACCAGCGCTACTTCCCGCTGTACAACGCGCAGGGCAAGCTCACCAACGACTTCATCATCGTCTCCAACGGCGATCCCGCTTGCAATGCCACCATCGTCGATGGCAACGAGCGCGTCGTGCGCGCCCGCCTTTCCGATGCGAAGTTCTTCTACGAGGAAGACCTGAAGAACCCGCTCGAGTCCTATGTCGAGAAGCTCGACGCCGTAGTGTTCCAGGAATTGCTGGGCACGGTGCGCGCCAAGGCCCAGCGCCTGGCCGCTCTGGCTGGCCACTTGGCCGTTGATGCGGAGCTTTCCGAGCAGGACGCTGCCGACTTGAAGCGCGCTGCGTACCTGTGCAAGGCCGACCTCGTAACCAATGCAGTTATCGAGTTCACCAGCGTGCAGGGCGTCATGGGCAGCTACTACGCCTTGGCTTCCGGTGAAACGCCGCAGGTTGCGCAGGCCATCGGCCAGCACTACCAGCCCCGCTTCGCGGGCGATGCCGCTCCCGACACCGTGGTGGGCAAGCTCGTCGCCTTCGCCGACAAGCTCGACACCATCTGTGGCCTGTTCGCCGTCGACCAGGGCCCCACGGGCTCTTCCGACCCGTTCGCGCTGCGTCGTAGCGCCATCGGCATCGTTGGCATGCTCGAGGCCGGGCTTCCTGTGTCCCTCGATGCCGCCATCGATTTCTCGCTTGACGAGTTCGATCGTCAGGGCGTCACGTTCGACCGAAATGCCGTGCGTGCTGCCGTGGTCGACTTCTTCGTTACGCGCACCAAGGTCATCCTGCGAGATGGCGGCGCTTCTGCCGACGCGGTTGACGCCGTGCTCGCCGCGGGCGTAACGGAACCCGCCATTATCATCAAGCGTACCCGCGCGTTGGAAGAGGCTCGCGCCGGTATGCCCGAGGTCATGGCCGACCTGGCAATCGCGTACGACAGGGCGAATAACCTGCGCGACGAGTCCTTGGGCATCGAAGTCGACGCAACGCTTTTCCAGGGCGAGGAATCCGAGCTCGACTCTGCAATCGATGCGGTCTCCGCTGCGGTTCCCGGCTTGCTTGTTGCGGGCGATTACGAGGCGGCGCTCAAGCAGCTTGCTTCGTTGCGCGGGCCTATCGATGCGTTCTTCGAGGCCGTCATGGTCATGGCCGAAGACGAGGCGCTGCGCAGCAATCGTTTGCGGTTGCTCAACAAGTTCGTCTCGGCGTTTTCGGGCGTTGCTGATTTCGGTAAGCTGGCAAAGGCGGCACGCTAAGCACGTTGTGAATCGTTTGTTCGACGCGCCCGCTTAGGGCGCGTCTTTTTTATGCGGAGGCATTTACATGGAGACCATTCAATATGGCGCGGAAACGTCTTCCATTCCCACCATCCACGTCATTAGCGACTCGGTGGGAACTACCGCGTCGGCCATAGCACGTGCTGCGGCTGCCCAGTTCGGTGAAACGGAGCCGCGCGTTGAGCTGCTTCCCAACGTGCGTTCGTTCGAGGAGGTGCGCGATTACCTGCTCGCCCATGCCGAGTACCATCGCGAGCTGTATGGCAAGCCCGACATGATCGTGCTGTACACCATCATCGACGCCCAGGTGAATGAGAAGCTGCGTGCGTTCTTCGCCGAGTATCCCCAGTTTGCCGCCGTGGACCTCATGACCGATGCCGTTGCCTCCATCAAGCGGGTAAGCGGCATGGAGCCCATCCTGCAGCCTGGCGAGCTGCATGCCACCGACGAGCGCTACTTCAATCGCATCGAAGCCATGGAATTCACGATCGAGCACGACGATGGCCGCAATCCGCAGGATCTTACCAAGGCGGACATCGTGTTGCTGGGCGTTTCGCGCTGCGGCAAGACGCCCATTTCCATCTACCTTTCTCAAGAGGGGTACCGCGTGAGCAACGTGCCGCTCGACCTGCAGAGCACGCCTCCGCGTCAGCTGTACGACGTCGATCCTTCACGGCTTTTCGGCCTCATGACCACGTCTGACGTGCTCGTCGACATTCGCCGCAAGCGCTTGGGCCGCGCCCTTTCGGTGGCGTCGTCCTACGCCGAACCCGAACAGGTTGTGGCCGATCTCGATGAGGCGCGGGCTCTCATGCGGCGCCTTGGCTGCATCGTCATCCACACCGAGCATCGCGCCGTTGAGGAAACGGCGCAGGAGATTCTGCGCTACTACGAGATGCGCCATCCGCGCAGCGTTCCGCGTCCGCGCTAGGGCATTGCCTGCGGGACGTTTCGCCATGTGAGCACAGTGCCACTTAGCGTCGTCATTGTACGCATTTTGTCATAATGCCTATTCGCCGTTTGCATTGCGTTATTATTAGCGTGCTCTCTCGCGATTTCGGAGTTACACGCGGGGGAGAGACTTTTAGAACGTCGCGAATAAGGAGTAAAAGTGACCGAAGAAGTGAAGCGCGTCTATGCATTCGGCAAGGATGCTGACGGCAAGAATGTAACCGAGGGTAATACGAACATGAAGCCGCAGCTGGGCGGCAAGGGCGCTAACCTCGCCGAGATGGCCAACATTGGCCTTCCGGTTCCTCCCGGCTTCACCATCACCTGCCAGACCTGCATGGAGTATTCCAACGCTGGCAACGTATGGCCCGAGGGCGCGCTTGACACCATCCGCCAGTACCGCGAAGACCTTGAGCAGCGCGTGGGCAAGAAGATTGGCGATCCGAAGGACCCGCTGCTCGTTTCCGTCCGTTCCGGCGCTCCCATTTCCATGCCCGGCATGATGGATACCGTACTCAACCTTGGTCTGAATGACGAGTCCATCAACGGCCTCATCGAGCAGACGGAGAACCCCCGCTTCGCGTGGGACTCCTACCGCCGCTTCATCCAGATGTTCAGCAACGTGGTTATGGGCCTCGACGGCGACCTGTTCGAGAACGCCATCACCATCAAGAAGAACGAGCGCGGCGTCAAGAGCGACACCGAGCTTACCGCGGAAGACCTGCAGGAACTCGTAGCCGAGTTCAAGCGTATCTTCAGCGAGAACGTCGACCTGGCCGCCTATCCCGACCTCGCTCAGGATGGCGTTGCCGTATTCCCGCAGGATCCCATGGCTCAGCTGAAGCTGGCCATCGAAGCCGTTTTCGGCAGCTGGGACAACCCCCGCGCAGTTCTGTACCGCAAGCAGAACAAGATCGACGACAACATGGGCACCGCCGTCAACGTGCAGTGCATGGTCTTCGGCAACAAGGGCGCTACGTCCGCTACGGGCGTTGCCTTCACGCGTAACGCTGCCAATGGCGCCAAGGAATACTATGGCGACTACCTGGTAAACGCTCAGGGCGAAGACGTTGTTGCTGGCATCCGCAACACCAGCCCCATCTCCGAGCTCAAGCATACGCCGGGCCTGGAAGAGGCTGGCAAGGAGCTCGAAGACGTGTTCGTACTGCTGGAGAACCACTTCCGCGACATGATGGACATCGAGTTCACCATCGAGCAGGGCAAGCTCTACATGCTCCAGACCCGCGTTGGCAAGCGTACCGCTGCCGCCGCCCTCCATATCGCCATCGACATGGAGAAGGAAGGCCTCATCACGAAGGAAGAGGCTGTTTCCCGCGTCGAACCCGAACAGCTCGACCAGCTGCTGCATCCCCAGTTCGACAAGAACGCCACCTACGACGTTCTGGCCACTGGCCTGAACGCCAGCCCTGGCGCTGCCGTGGGCGAAGTCGTGTTCAGCAGCGAAGATGCCGTGCGCGTGGCTGAAGAAGGCCGCAAGTGCGTGCTGGTTCGCTGGGAGACCAACCCCGACGACCTGGCCGGCATGATCGCCGCCGAGGGCATCCTCACCAGCCATGGTGGCAAGACGAGCCACGCTGCCGTTATCGCTCGTGGCATGGGCGCCCCCTGCGTCTGCGGTGTCGACGCTCTGAAGATCGACGCCGAGAAGAAGGAAATCGTCGTTTCCGGCACCGACGTCGTGCTTCATGAGGGCGACATGATCTCCATCGACGGTACCACCGGTATCGTGGTGAAGGGCGCTGTCGACCTGGTTATGCCCGAGCTCACCGGCGACCTCGACACCATCCTCGAGTGGGCCGACGAAATCCGCGAACTGGGTGTTCGCGCCAACGCCGACAACCCCGAAGATGCCGAGCTGTCTCGTAAGTTTGGCGCCGAGGGCATTGGCCTGTGCCGTACCGAGCATATGTTCCTGGGCGACCGCAAGCAGATCATCCAGAAGTTCATCCTCGACGAGAACGAGGACGTGCGCGCCGAATGCGTCAAGCAGCTCGGCGAACTGCAGACCGGCGACTTCCTGGGCATGTTCCGCGCCATGGACGGCCTGCCCGTCATCGTGCGTCTGCTCGATCCGCCGCTGCATGAGTTCCTGGAAAGCCCCCGCGCGCTCGATGTCGCCATCGCTCGCATGGAGGAGAAGGGCGCCAGCGCCGACGAAATCGCCGCTAAGCGCAACCTCATGGCTCAGATCGACGGTTGGGCCGAAGCCAACCCCATGCTGGGTCTGCGCGGCTGCCGTCTGTCCATCCTCTTCCCGCAGCTTCCCGAAATGCAGGTTCGCGCCATCGCTACGGCTGCTGCCCGCCTGAAGAAGGAAGGCCTGAACCCCCAGCCGGAAATCATGATCCCGCTGGTTGCCTTCGAGAGCGAAATCGAAACGCTCCGCGAGAAGGCCGAGGGCTTCGTGGCTGCCGTTGCCGCCGAAGAGGGCGTTGAGCTCGACATCAAGATCGGCACCATGATCGAGCTGCCTCGCGCTGCCGTCATCGCCGACAAGATCGCCAAGCATGCCGACTTCTTCAGCTTCGGCACGAACGACCTCACACAGACGACGCTCGGCTTCAGCCGCGACGACGCCGAGGCCAAGTTCCTGCCCGCGTACATGGAGCAGCACCTGCTCAAGCGCAATCCCTTCGCTACGCTCGACGACGGCGTTGCCGAACTGGTGAAGATGGGCTGCGAGAAGGGCCGTTCCACGAACCCCGCGCTCAAGCTCGGCGTTTGCGGCGAGCATGGTGGCGATCCCGAGTCCATCATGAAGTTCGCGAAGATTGGTCCCGACTACGTGTCCTGCTCGCCTTACCGCGTGCCGGTCGCCCGTCTGGCTGCTGCTCAGGCTGCTCTCGCGAAATAGTTGGCTTCTCGCTCTAGGGCGATAATCCAAAAACGTACGTACTGGCCTCCTGCTTCTTTCAGCGGGAGGCCAGTACTGCTATTCTGTTCAGTAATATGTTCAGTAATGTAGGGAGCTGGAGTTCTCTTTCGCCGGGTTTTCCGCTGCGCGGTGGTCCCGGCGAGGGAGCACGGAAAGGAGGGATGCATGGACATGGATTCTCTCGTTACCCTTACGGGTGACATCGATACGTTCATGTATACGTACATTCTCATCATCATGTTGGTCGTTTCGGGCATCCTGTTCACCATACGCACGAAGGGCGTGCAGATTCGCCTCTTCAAGGACATGGTGAAGTCCATCACCGAACAGAAGTACAACGAGGGCAAGTCCACGGCGTCTTCGTTCCAGGCGCTCATGATCTCCACTGCTAGCCGCGTTGGCACGGGTAACATCGCCGGCGTTTCCACGGCAATCGCCTTTGGCGGCCCGGGTGCGCTCATGTGGATGTGGATCATGGCTACGGTGGGTGCGGCCTCTGCCTTCGTGGAATCCACGCTTGCCCAGGTCTGGAAGGTGAAGAACGAAGACGGTTCCTTCCGTGGCGGCCCGGCGTACTACATTCAGCAGGGCCTGGGGAAGCGCTGGCTGGGCATCGTGTTCGCCGTGACGCTCATCCTCTGCTTCGCCTTTGGCTTCAACGCGCTGCAGGCGTATAACGCTTCCAGCACGCTCGAAGTGTACATGCCCGACTACTTCACCAGCGGCGTTGTCGTTTGGGTTGCCCTGCTCATCGCCGCCTTCATGGCAATCTGCATCTTCGGCGGTGGCCAGCGCGTGAGCTTCCTCACGAGCATCATCGTTCCCATCATGGCTGCCTCCTATCTGCTCATTGCGCTCATCGTCACGTTCATGCATGCTGGCGATATTCCCGCGGTATTCGGCCTCATCTGCTCTTCCGCGTTCGACTTCCGTTCGTTCGCGGGTGGCTTTGCCGGTTCCGTGGTGTCGTGGGGCATCAAGCGCGGCTTGTACAGCAACGAAGCTGGTATGGGTTCCGCTCCGAATGCCGCTGCTGCCGCGTCGGTTTCCCATCCCGTAAAGCAGGGTCTCGTCCAGACGTTCTCGGTGTTCATCGACACCATGATCATCTGCACCTGCACGGGCATGATGATTCTCGTATTCTACGTGGGTGGCGGTCTGGAAACCGTCGTCGACCCGGTTACCAACATCACGTCGTTCGTGAACCCCAATACGGGCGCGGTGCTCACGGGCATGCCGCTCGTTCAGGAAGCGCTTCGCTATTCGCTGGGTGATTTCGGCGTGAACTTCATCACGTTCAGCATCTTCCTGTTCGCGTTCTCCAGCTTGCTCGGCAATTACTATTACGCCGAAAGCAACATTCGCTTCATCAGTCAGAACAAGTGGGGCATTCTGATCTTCCGCGTGTTCTGCGTTGCTGCCGTGTTCTGGGGTGCTCAGGCTGGCTTCGACCTGGTGTGGAATGCCGCCGATATCTTCATGGGCTTCCAGGCGTTCGTGAACCTGCTTGCGCTGTTCTTCCTGGGCGGCTGGGCCATCAAGGCGCTCAACGATTACGAGTCCCAGAAGAAGCAGGGCCTCGACCCCGTGTTCCTGGCTTCCAGTATCCCCGGGCTTCCCGCTACGGAATGCTGGCATGAGACGCGCGACGAATTGGCCGAGGATGCCAAGCGCGGTGACCTTTCCGAGAATGCCAAGATGAGGCATCAGGTTGAGGAGATGCTCAACTAACCTAACAAGGTTGGCATATAAAGCGATGCGCCAGGTGGGGAGGAGGACCCAACCTGGCGCATCTTTTTTGAGGCGGTATGGCGTCGACTAGTCGAACTTGCCTGCTGCAAGGTCGCGGCCGAGCAGATAGCCGAAGGTCAGGCAGTTGATGCCGTAGCTATTGCCGGGAACCGCGAAGTTGTAGGTGTTGGCGTACATGTCGCCAATCATGGCGCCTACGTTGAACAGGCCGGGGATGGGCTTGTCGTCTTCGTCGCAGACTTCCATGTTTACGCTGGTGCGCAGGCCGCCCATGACGGTCATGAACATGGCGTAGTTCTGAGCGGCGTAGAACGGGCCGGCTTCGTCGATCTTCACCAGGAAGTCGGGATTCTTGTGGAAGTCCTCGTCGATGCCCTTATCGCACAGCTCGTTGTAACGCTTTACGACTGCCTTCAGCTTGGTGGCGTCGAGGTCGAGCTGCTTGGCCAGGTCGTCCAGGGTGTCGGCCTTGAAGTACTTGCCGGTGGAGACGCCTTCGTCCCACATCTTCACGAGCTCTTCGGGCGTGAGAGAGGGGAGCGTGTAGTCCATGCCGAACGTGTACCACTCGTGGCCCTTGTCCAGGATGGCCTGCGGGTAGTTGGCCGTCCAGATGCCGTAGGCAATGTTGCCGGGCTGCGAGAGCAGGTGGTTCGAGCTGTAGGGCGCGGAGATGTCCTCGCGCTGGTAGCGCTCGGTGTTCATGTTCACGTTCAGGCCCATGTGGAAGCCGCAGGGTTCATGGCTGCCGCCCCAGGCGCCCTGCATCATGGGGGCGTTGGGGTAGGCGTGCTGCCATGCGGCGCCGATCCACAGGCCCATCTTCTGGCCGTCGCCGCCATAGATGCCGGTGAGGTTGAAGCTCGTGTTGTAGTCGATTTCGCCCTGCTCGTAGCCAACCAGGGGAAGAACCTGCGGGCAGTAGGCGGCGAGCATTTCCTTGTTGCTCGAGAAGTCGCCCGTAGCCAGTACCACGGCCTTCTTGGCCACGAACTTCACGTAGCTGCCGTCGCTCATCTTCGATGCTACGACGCCGGTAACGCGACCCGTGTTGTTGTCTTCGCGGATGAGCTGCTCGGCCTTCGTGTCGTAGATGATCTGCACGCCGTATTCCTTGGCCTTTGCCTCCAGGGCTTCGACGGCGCCTTGCTGGCCCGTGGAAACCATGGTGGAATTGCCCAGCGTGGAGAATGCATGCGCGTAGTTCGGGCCGAGGTCGAACGAGTTGTCGCGTTCCATGATGACATCCAGGCCGGCGGCGCGAGCGATGTCAATCATCCAGTTCATGGCCTCTTCGGAGTTGTTGTAGCCGCGCATCCACTTGGTCTGGTCGATGGCGAACGAGGCGGCGCGCATCTCATGGTAGAAGTAGGGCACAGGGTCGAACGGGGTGATGCCCAGTTCTTCCATGACCTTCGAGTTGCGGGCGAAGTTGGAACCGCCACGCGAAATGGGCGCGCTCGCAGCCGAGAACAGGGTGACGCTAGCGCCCTTTTCAGCTGCGGATACGGCGGTGGTGAAGCCGGACATGCCGCCACCGACGATGATGATGTCGTCTTCGATGGTCTCGGTGATGGCGCTATCGGCGATCGGGTCGGGTGCCACCATGAACGACCACTTCGGCATGCCGCTATCAAGCTTCAGCACTGCATCGCTCGATGCGACCTCGCCTGCGGCCGTCGTAGCCTCGGTCTTCTTCGAACCCGAAGGCGATGCGCAGCCGGCAAGTCCGGCTGCTGCGGCGCCGGCGGCGCCCAATGCCCCCATCTTGAAGAATGAACGACGTGAGAAATCCCTTGGCTCTGCCATATTCCCTCCTAATGTTGAATGTGTTTGCCAGGGCCCGTCCCTCTACGGGCAAATTCAGTGTATTCGTGCCAGGTCATTTAGGTCCGCAGCTATGTTTTGCCGTTTAGCAACTTGATTTCGCTTGATGTTCGGTTTTGCTTCTAGTTGCCGATGAAATGGACTATTATGGGTGCGTTGCAGCTGTCCGAGGAGGGATATCTATGGATATACGGCAGTTGGAATACTATTCCACTTTGGTGAGAAAAGGGAGTTTCACCAGGGCAGCCGATGAACTGTTCGTTACGCGACAGGCACTAAGCAAGGCTGTGAAAAATCTTGAGCACGAATTGGGAGACAGGCTCGTAATCGTGCGCAATGGCCGTGTGCAGCCTACCGAGGTAGGCTCGAATCTGTATGCCGAAGCTGCGCCTGTCATCGATTCCTATCGCAAACTCGAGGGCCATTTCGTCCCGCATACCGAATTGCATGTGCGCGCCATGTCGCTTTCCATTGCGCTGGGTCATGGTTCGCTGCTTTCCCTGCCCGATGGCTACTTGGAATTGTTTCGTTGCGCTCATCCGAACGTACGTCTTTCGATTGAGGAGATGCCCACCGAAAGCGTCCTCGATTTGGTTGCCGAATCCGAAGTCGATATTGGTATCGTGGGTTCCACGCCCGATTACCTGGCCGCCTTCGAGCACAAGCTTCTTGTGAAGACGGGTCTCTTTCTTAGCATTCCTCGTGATAATCCGCTTGCCGAGAAGGAGCGCTTGACCATGCGTGATGTGGATGGTGAGCCTTTCGTCACCTATGGCAAGCGCAATCACTTGCATCGCTTCTTCATGGAAGAATGCAAGTCAGCGGGGGTGTATCCCGACATCTTGCTTACCACTTCCGATTGCGACATGCTGGTTCAGTCGGCGCAGGCAAGTGATGCTCTGTATTTCTGCTTCCCCGAGGTTACCGAATACCAGGCTGCATACGGTCGTGTCATTCGTCCGCTCGACACCCCGTCTAATTCGGCTTTCGGCACCTACGCCATTATTCGCAAGGAATTGCCGGCGGCTTCATCCGCGAAGTTGTTCTGGGACTGGGCTGAGTAGCTGCATCCTCCTGGCCGCCCTGCTCCTGCCTGCCTCTCGAGCACCGCTCCGCTGCTCGCGTGGTTTCGGCCCTGCATGGGCCGAAACCTACGCTCGTGCGCTGCGCTGCTTCATGCTTTTACTTCGCGCTGTTCGGGATGCCCGTGGATCTGCGTGAGGCTTCGCCTCCCGCTCTCCACGGGCATCCCGAACGTAGCGCGTTTTTGTTTGCTTTCAGAGTGTCTCGAGAGTCAGGCAGGAGCAGGGCTTCCCGTCGGCTGAGGGGCCTACTTTAAACCTTTCTTGGGAATCCCATTCGGGGCCTGCGTTCGCCTTTGGCGAACGTTCGGCCCCCGCGAGCGTGTTTGGGCTGGGGCGTCTTTTTGCTCGCCTGCGTTGGTGGATTCTGCTGGTCCTTCGCTTAACGCGTTTCCACCCCAATGAGTTCGATTCTCCGTAACGCCATGGGAAAAGAAAAAGGCTGGTAGCGGGTGCTACCAGCCTAATGTCTGTGGTGGAGGCGCGGAGAATCCCGCGTTCGCCTTCGGCAAACGCTCGACCCCTCCCTCGCAGGCTCGGTCGGGCGAAACGCTACGAACGCCCCACAGGGGCGTTCGCTTCACGCGTTTCCACTCCAATGAGTTCGATTCTCCGTAACGGCATGGGAAAAGAAAAAAGGCTGGCAGCGGGTGCTACCAGCCTATTGTCTGTGGTGGAGGCGCGGAGAATCGAACTCCGGTCCATACTAGACAGTTCCCAGGACGCTACAAGCTTAGTCGGCGAAAAGGATTCAGCGAAGGTGCGCTCGTCGACGAACAATGCCTTCGCCTAATCGGTTCGATCTTTATCGTGCGCCATACCGATTACGTGCGCGGATGCATCCCTCTAATGTGACATCGCGGCTGGGCCGAGGGAAGTGCCCAACGTTGACGCGCTGCTATAAATTAAGCAGCGAGGGCGTACTGCCCAGAGAAAGATTTGTTGTCAATTAAATTTGACGGTACCCCTGTTTAGCGTGGCGAGGAGACCACGGCTTGCTTCCCGGTTCGAGCCTACCATGTCGAAACCAGTCGCCCCCGAAATTGGGTGGACACTCATTCTACGCGCTGGCGCATCGCCAATCAAGCTTGTATACCGTGTGCAACGTAAGGTACATAGGCTTTGCGTGCGCCTGCTCCGCGTATACTTTTACCCACTAACGTGAGGAGAACGATATGAAGCAAGTCATTATCGCCAGCAATAACGCCCATAAGGTTCAGGAGATTGAAACCGCGCTCGATTTCGAAGGGTGGGAATTCAAGACGCTGCGCCAGGCAGGCCTCGATTCCGATCCGGAAGAGGACGCCGATACGTTTTTGGGCAATGCGCGCATCAAGGCGCGTGCCGCTCACGAGCTGTCCGGTTCGGCCGTGCTTGCCGATGACTCGGGCCTGGAAGTGGATGCGCTCGATGGGGCTCCGGGCGTCTTTTCTTCGCGCTATGCGGGGGAGCATGGCGATGATGCCGCGAATAACGCCAAGCTCTTGAGGGAGCTTGCCAACGTTCCCGATGAGAAGCGCACGGCTCGATTCGTCTGCACGCTGGTGTTCATCGACGAAGACGGCACCGAGCTCACGGCCCGCGGCACCATCGAGGGCAAGATCGGATACGAGGAGCGTGGCAGCGAGGGCTTTGGCTACGACCCGCTGTTCGTGCCCGACGAATTCGGTGGCGAACTGACGCTGGCCCAGGTGTCCCAGGACCAGAAAAACAGCGTGTCACACCGTGGAAATGCCCTTCGTGCATTGCGGAAGAATATTTCTGAAACATTGAAATAGTCTGATATAATGACCAAGCTGCAAAGGCGGGACGTGGCGCAGTTCGGTAGCGCGCCTGCTTTGGGAGCAGGATGTCGCAGGTTCAAATCCTGTCGTCCCGACCAGCAGTCCTTGCATATGCGGGTGTGGTTCAATGGTAGAACTTCAGCCTTCCAAGCTGATAACGCGGGTTCGATTCCCGTCACCCGCTCCATTTTGATTACAGCGACGCTCATCATACGGTGGGCGTCGTTTTGCGTTCGGGGCAAGGGAATCGAACCGATGAGGTGGAAACGCGTGAAGCGGACGCCCCAGTGGGGCGTCCGTAGCGTTTCGCCCGACCGAGCCTGCGAGGGAGGGGTCGGCATCCGCGAAGCGGATGCCGGAGCCCGTCACCCGCTCCATTTTGATTACAGCGACGCTCATCATACGGTGGGCGTCGTTTTGCGTTCGGGGCAAGGGAATCGAACCGATGAGGTGGAAACGTTTTAAGTGGATTCCAAATCCCCTCATTTGTCAGGGCGAACAAGCGAAGCGCTGTTCGCCCACTCGCAGGTCCGTCAAAGCGGGCGAGCGAAGCGATGCCCGCCCGATCGCCAAAGGCGAACGCAGGACGGGGATGCAACCCCTCCCGCCCGCTCGCGGGGGCCAATCGTTCGCCAAAGGCGAACGGAGGCCCCAGATGAAATCCCCAAGAAAGGTTTAAAGTAGGCCTCTCAGCCGATTGAGCGCTCCGAGTGTCGTCGATTGCCGCGACCCTTCGTTGCTGGCGCCCGGCCGCATTCGCCCCTCGGGGCACTGTGAAAGCAAACAAAAAAGCGCTGTACCCGGGGTTGCCCGCGGAGAGCGGGAGGCGAAGCCTCACGCAAATCCGCAGGCAACCCCGGGCAGCGCGCAGTAAAAGCATGAACCAGCGAGCGCACGAGCGGCTCCGTCGATTTCTGCCGGCGGGAACGGAGGCGTAGCCGAGCGTTCCCGCCCGGGCAGCGACCGCGCGGAGCCGCGAGCAGCGGAGCGGGTGCCCCGAGGGGCGAACGCGGCCGGGCGCCCGGGATGGATATGGCTTCGACATCGTCGATTCCTGGGCGCGCAAGAGGATGTAGCTATGTGTTCAGGATGTGGGCGAGGGCCTCCATTCTGTGTAGACGGTGTGCGCTCAAGCGCAACGCGGCGCAATGCGCATTCGGCTGAACTGGGAAAATGTCACTAGCTGACGGATTTGTAAGGTTTAAGGCTGGAAATGTTCCTATAATTAGCACGTTTAAGTAGAAAGCCAAAAGGAGGGTACGTGTTAGACGAGTTGTTCTCGCAGCTATCGTTCGTCGATATCTTCAACTTCTGCGTTTTTATCACGTTCACTGTTTGCTACGCCTATCAGCTGTATTACGTGCTTGTCACGCTTACGCGCAAGCCACCGGCGCATGTAGCGAAGAAGAATCACAAATATGCCGTGCTCGTCTCGGCGCGTAACGAGGCCACGGTTATCGCCGACCTCATTCACAGCATCCGCGTTCAGAATTATCCGCAGGAGCTTATCGACGTGTTCGTCATCGCCGATAATTGCACCGACAACACGGCGGAAATCGCACGTACGGCGGGTGCCCACGTGTTCGAGCGCGAAAACACCGAGCAGCGTGGCAAGGGCTATGCCCTGGATTACGGCTACAAGAACATCCAGCGCTACTATGGCGATGCTGGCTATGAAGCGTATTTCGTGTTCGACGCCGACAACGTTCTCGACGTTAACTACTTCCGCGAGATGAACAACACGTTCGATTCGGGTGCCATTGCCTCTACGAGCTACCGCAATTCCAAGAACTTCGACAGCAACTGGATTTCCGCTGGCTATGGCGTATGGTTCCTGCGCGAGGCGAAGTACCTGAACCAGAGCCGCCTGACGCTCAACACCAGTTGCGCGGTTTCCGGCACGGGCTTCTTCATTGCCGCCGAAGTGCTTGCGAAGTCCGATGGCTGGAAGTGGCATCTTCTTACCGAGGACATCGAGTTCTCCACGAGCACGATCTGCGACGGCGGACGCATTGCCTATTGCCCCACGGCCGTTCTCTACGACGAGCAGCCCATCACCTTCCGTGATTCCTGGCGTCAGCGCGAGCGTTGGGCCAAGGGCTTCTACCAGGTGTTTGGCCATTACGGACTCCGCCTGGTGAAGGGCATGTTCACGAACCCCCATGGTCGCAGGTTCGCGTGCTACGACATGCTTATGACCATTGCCCCGGGCATGCTGCTCACGCTCGTCACCATCACGTTCAACGCCATCATCATTGGTCTTTCCGTTGCAGGCGTTATGTCCACGGGCCAGATGGTTGCAACCAGCGCGTCCTCCATCATGTTCTGCATTCTGAACTACATGCTGTTCATGTTCCTGTTCGGCGTGCTCACCACGTTTACGGAATGGGACAACATCCATACGTCCTCGAAGAACAAGGTGAAGTACATGTTCACGTTCCCCTTGTTCATGATCACGTATATCCCCATTGCCATTGCCGCTCTGTTCATGAAGCCGGAATGGAAGCCCATCAAGCACAGCATCACGGTAAACGTGAGCGAATACGCTACGGTGCAGGGCAAGGAAAGCGAGAGCGTTCTTTCCCGCTAGCGCCTGCGAACTGAAACGCTGCGAAGCCGTTGCGCGACGATTGCGCAACGGCTTCGCTATGTTTATGCGACCTTTCTTCCATAGCGATGTCGCCTTGTTCTCCCATGCTCGAAGGCATGATGCGTGGGAAGGAGCGGCATGGAAACGGCTATGGCGAAGGTCGATGCGGGCGAGCGTTCGGTTTCTCGGTGGCGGAAGTACGCCCTTGTGGCGGCTGATTGCCTTGCCGAGACGGTATGGCCCACTCGTTGCGTCATTTGCGAGCGATCGGGCTCGGTGCTGTGCGAGCGATGTCGTCGTGCGCTTCCGTATATTGACCAATGGATGGCCTGTCCGCGATGCGGCGCTCCCTATGGCATGCGGCAGTGCACCGAATGTAACCGTCTGAGCCTGCGCGATACGGGCTTCGACGATCTTCCATTCGACGCGTGCGTGAGTGCGGCGCTCTTCTCATCTGCGGTTGCGCGTATCGTGCGAACGCACAAGGATGGGGGAGAACGGAGGCTGGCGCGCGATATGGCCTATGCCATGGCCTGCGCCATTCCGTCCGAATGGATGAGCGGGGGAGCATCGGTCGTGCCCATTCCCGCCACGCGCGAGGCGCAGCGTTCGCGCGGGTTCGACCATGGCGCATCGCTGGCGCAGGCTGTTGCGGAGTACCTGCATGCACCCTGTACGAGCTTGTTGGCGCCTCCCCATGCGAAGGACCAGCGCGAGCTTGCGCGTGGCGAGCGATTCGCCAATATGGAAGCTGCCTTTTCGTTGCTGGGAGCCAACGGCGACATCCGCGTGCGCAGCGTCATCTTGGTGGATGACGTGTTCACCACGGGAGCTACCTTGTTTGCCGCCGCTTCAACATTGCGGGCCGCCGGGGTAGAGCACGTGCGTTGCGCTACCTTTGCACGTGTGTATTGATATTACGCAAACTGGTTTGCCCTTACGGCCATCTGATACAATATCTGGTGCTTTTACGGGCTGTAGTTGCGGAACGCACGTTGCGTTCCTATTCCATGGCAGATGCGGTCAAAAGGATCCACGTAAGCGTGTGTCGCAAGGCACCGTGAGCATGGCGCATTCTAGATGTAAGACGCACCGTCCGTTTACCTTATGCGGCATACCGTCGCGCGGACGAGAGGGTGATGGTGAACAGCTCAGCTCCAGTGCGCGAGTGTGGGGGCAAAGACTAGGTCAGCCGTAACAGCATTACGTAGAACCGAAGCGGAAGGTTATGCTATGAAACGTAGGGTCTCGGTAGGTATCGCGTGCATGCTCGTGTGCGCCCTCTGCATGGTCCTTTGCGGATGCCAGAGTCAATCTTCTTACGAGCCCACGAAAAAGAGCGCAACCGTAACGGTTCCCACCATTGGCCAGGACGGCAAGCTCCGCGTTGGCGTGAATTCCTCCAACGCTCCGTTCTCCACGCAGGTTTCGGGCAAGCTCGTTGGCATCGACGTAGACATCGCCGCTGCTCTCGCCACCGAAATGGGCCTCGAGCTCGAACTCGTCGACGTGGGCAATGATGCCGAAGGCGCCCTGGAAGACGGTTCCGTCGACATCATCATGAACCAGGAAGCGGGTGACGCTTCCAGCACGGCATGGCTTTCCGACGCCTACCTGCCCACGGCGGTTTCCGTATTCTCCACGTCTTCCTCCTCTTCGCTTCCCTCCGAGGATTCCAATCCCACCATCGAAGCGCAGTCGTCTTCCATGAGCGCATGGGAAGTCGCCAACCAGTTCGGCGATTCGTCCCTGTCCAGCGTGTCCGATTTGAAGACCGCTTTCTCCGACCTGTCTTCTGGCAAGACGACCTACGTTGCAGCCGATGCCGTCATCGGTTCGTACGTTGCGTATACGAGCAGCGTCGATGCGAGGATCGTGGGCGTGCTGCAGAAGGTTGGCGGCTATAGCATTGGCATCTCCACCTCCAACACCGAGCTGCAGAATGCCGTTGCCACCGCTCTGAAGGCCATTTCCTCCAACGGCACTATTTCCGTGATCGAATCCAAGTGGCTGGGCACGTCGCTCGATCTTAGCAGCGTCGACCAGTCTGCAGCGGCTCGCAAGTCGTCTGGTTCCTCCAGCTCCTCTTCGACCACTTCTTCCACCACTACGCAGGAAGATAAGTCCGCCGGCGATTCGGTGCAGGCCGATGACGCATCCTCTTCTCAGGAGGCAACTGACTCCGCCGCGTAATGCTCGCAAACATGCAGTTGTTTGCGTTTCGTTACCAGATACACCACATGAAGTATTGACCCTACCTGTTTTCATGCAGGTGGGGTCAATCTTGTTTGTTTTACCTTCATCCGTCTGCAAGGGCTGTGCTATGGCGGGAAAGCCGTCTTACGGGGCTATAATCCATGCTGTAAGGAGATGGATATGGAGGTCATGCACGCATGAGTGATTCACAGTACGTTGCCCGTCCGGCGTATTATCCCGTTTTCGTCGACCTAACCGACCGTCGCACGGTCGTCATCGGTGGCGGTAAGGTTGCCGAGCGGAAGGTCGAGACGCTCCTTTCATGCGGAGCTTCCGTTCGCGTCGTTTCCCCCTGCGTCACCAGTGTCATTCAGGCACGAGCCGACGCCGGTGAAATCGAACTTCATCTGCGTTGCTATGAAGAGGGCGATCTTGCGGGTGCTTGCATGGCATATTGCGCCTGTGGCGTTCCCAGCGTCAATAGCCTCTGCCATGAAGAGGCCCGACGCGTAGGGTGCCTCATGAACGTGGTTGACGTTCCCTCCGAATGCGATTTCATCGTTCCGTCCATCGTTTCGCGTGGTCCGCTTACCATTGCCGTTTCCACGTCGGGTACTGCTCCCACCGAAGCCAAGTCCATTCGCCGCTCCCTCGAGCAGCAGTTCGACGATAGCTGGGCGGACTACTTGGAGCTCATGGGGCAGGTTCGCCTGCTCGTGAAGGAGCGCATCGAGGGCACCGATGAGACCCGTCGCCCGTATTACGAGGCCGCAAGCGCCGCTGGTTGGCGCGAGCGCATTGCCTCGGGCGAAACCATCGAGCCCGAGGATGCTTATCGTCAGGCGTGCAGTATGGTGGAGGCTCGTTAACATGCAGTTGTACATGATGGGCCTTAGCTACAAGACGGCCGATGTCGACGTTCGCGAATCGGTTGCCATCAGCAGGCCCCACCTTGCGAGCGCTCTCTGCTCGCTTACCGCGTACGAAGGCGTGCGCGGCGCCGTGATTCTCTCCACGTGCAATCGCACCGAGATTTACGTCGACGCTCAGTCGCCCGATTTGGCTCGGGAGGGAATCCGCTCGTTCCTGCGTGAGTATCGCCAGGTCGATGTTGATGCGCTCGAGCCCCATCTCTATCGACGCGAGGGTTTCGAGGCGGTGCATCACCTGTTCAGCGTGGTTTCTTCGCTGGACTCCATGGTGCTGGGCGAGCAGCAGATCACCGGCCAGGTGAGGAATGCGTTTCGCCAGGCCATGCAAGCCGGAACGTGCACGATGGTTCTGGCGCGTATGTTCCGCCAGGCGCTTACCTGCGGAAAGCGCGTGCGCAACGAAACGGGCATCAGCGAAAGCCACGTTTCGGTTTCCACGGTCGCCATCGACGTTGCCCGTGCCGAGTTCGAGTCGTTCCACGACAAGACGGTGCTCATCGTGGGCTCGGGCGAGATGAGCGAGCTTGCTGCCCGCTACCTTCAGGAACAGGGCGTCAAATCCTTCATCGTGTCGAGCCGTACGTACGCCCATGCATGCACGCTTGCGCACGAGCTCTGTGGCACGGCCCGCCAGTTCGATGAGCTTCCCGAGCTGCTCCGTCAGGCCGATATCGTTATTTCCTCCACGGCAGCGCCTCATTACATCCTGGTTCCTTCGCTCCTGGCCGGATGCAAGGACCATGTGCTCATCCTCGACATTGCGCTACCTCGTGACGTCGACCCTGCGTGCGGCGACATCCCGGGCGTGACGCTCTATGACCTCGATGGCCTGGGCGAGATCATTGCGGACAATCAGGAGAAGCGCCGTCAGGCCGCAGATGAGGCGCGATCCATCGTCGAGGACGAGACGCGCGATTTCGTGGCCTGGGTTGGCGAGCATGCCGTAGTGCCCACCATCAAGAAGATGCGCGGCGATGCCGAGGCCATTCGCGCGCACGAAATCGAGCGTATGGTCAAGTGCCTCGATGCCAACCTTTCCGAAGACGACATGCGCGTAGTCGAGTGCGCTACGCGGGCCATCGTGAACAAGATCCTTCACGAGCCCACCGTGCGCATGAAGCAGAGCGCTTCGCATAATAGGGATTTCGAATGCGTCGAGGCGGTGCGCTACCTGTTCGGCTATAGCGATGGCATGGTCGAGCATGCGCGTTCCCTTGCCGAGGATGCCGAATCGGTGGGCGCGGGGGCTGCGGCTCCCCATGCCATGCCGCCGCATCCCATTCCGCATGCCCACTTCACGTTCGGGCCGAATGGGGTTCCCAATATGTCGGAAGCCGACATGAAGGCCATGTGCGAGGGCCTGTTCGCTTCCAAGGTAGCGAACGAATAGTTTCGAAACAAGACGAGGAGGTACTTCTGTGGAGAAGCAGACGATTGTCCTGGGCAGTCGGGGCAGCAAGCTTGCTCTATGGCAGACGAATTACGTAAAGGGGCTTCTGGAGGCGGCTGCCCCCGAATACGATTATCGCGTCGAAGTCGTTCACACGAAGGGCGACAAGATTCTCGATGTTGCGCTTTCCAAGATTGGCGACAAGGGTCTCTTCACGAAGGAGCTCGAACATGCGCTGCTCGACGGGTCAGTTGATCTGTGCGTGCACTCCATGAAGGACATGCCCACCGTATTGCCCGAGGGCCTTTGCATTCAGGGCGTTCCCGTACGCGCGAATGCCGCTGATGCGCTCGTAACGCGCGGGGCGGTCGGCTCGCTTCTCGAGCTCCCCGCAGGTGCGCGCGTTGCCACGGGTTCGCTGCGTCGAACCGCCCAGCTTAAGCGCCTGCGTCCCGATATCGAGCCGTGCGAGATCCGCGGCAATATCGATTCCCGTATTCGCCGTATCGTCGAAGGCGAATTCGATGCGGGTGTCCTTGCCTGCGCGGGTATCGAGCGTTTGGGCATTCCCAATGTGATTGCCCAGGTTATTTCCACCGCGGACATGATTCCCGCCGTGGGGCAGGGCGCCATTGCCATCGAGGTGCGTTCGGGTGATGAGCGCATAGCCGCCCTGTGCGCCGCCATTACGCATGAGCCCACGATGAGGGCCGTTCGTGCGGAGCGCATTGTCCTGCGTGCACTCGAGGGCGGCTGCCAGGTTCCCATGGGCGTTCACGCCCGTGACATCGTGGACGAGTCGGGCGATGTGCGCATGGTCATGGATGGCTTTGTGAGCTCGCTTGATGGCGTTCGCTTTGTGCGTGCCCATGGCGAATGCGTGCCGTCCGATTACGAGACGATGGCCCAGGGCATGGTCGACGACCTACTTGCCGGTGGTGCGGGCCCCATTCTGAGCGAGCTGCGATGAGCATGGCGAACGAATCCCTGGTATATCTCATCGGCGCGGGTCCTGGCGATCCGGGGCTGCTTACGTGCAGGGCACGCGAGGTTCTGCAGGCTGCCGATGTCGTCATCTACGATTACCTTGCGAGCGATGCTGTCATGCGCTTCGCGAATTGCCAGGCCAAGCGCATCTTCGTGGGTAAGAAGGGCTTTTCGGCCCATGTTACGCAAGAGGAGATCAACGCCTGCATCATCCAGGAAGCCAGCGCGCCTGGCTTGGTCATTGCCCGCCTGAAGGGTGGCGACCCGTTCGTCTTTGGCCGTGGTGGGGAAGAGGGCCTTGCGTTGCGCGAGGCGGGCATTCCCTTCAAGGTGGTTCCCGGCGTTACCGCCGGCGTTGCGGCACCAGCCTATGCGGGCATTCCCGTAACCCATCGCCGCGTTGCCACGTCGGTTACGTTGGTCACGGGTCATGAGACGCCTGATAAAAACGAATCGGGCATCAATTGGGAGTTTTTGGCAAAGGGCGGCGACACGCTGTGCTTCTACATGGGCATTCGCGATTTGCCCACCATTGTGCGCAAGCTCATCGAGGGTGGCCGTGCCGCGAATACGCCCGTTGCGCTCGTTCGCTGGGGTACGACGCCGCGTCAGGAGACGCTTGTCGCGACACTGGAAACGGTGGTCGAGAGGGTGCGCGAAGCCCAGTTCAAGGCTCCCGCCATCATTGTCGTCGGCGACGTGGTTTCCCTCCGCGACGACCTTTCCTGGTTCGAGGATGCCCCGTTGTTTGGGAAGACGGTCGTTGTCACTCGTTCCCGCGAGCAGGCTTCGGCTCTGTCGAGCCGTCTGAGCGTGCTGGGTGCCGACGTTGTGGAATTCCCCACAATCGAGATCGCTCCTCGTGCTATGGACGACGAGCTGACGTCGGCCATTGCCGACCTTTCCGCTGGCGCGTTTGATTGGGTTGTTTTCACCAGCGCGAATGGCGTTTCGTGCTTCTTCGATATGCTTTGCGCTCAGGGGTGCGACGCCCGTGCGTTTGCCGGCAGCAAGATTGCCGCCATCGGCCCTGCGACTGCCCAGGCGTTGGAGGCCCGCGGCCTGCATGCCGACCTCGTTCCTTCGCGTTTCGTAGCCGAGAGCGTTGTTGCATCGCTTTCGGAGGCTTGCGACTTGTCATCTGTGAGCATTCTTATTCCGCGCGCTTCCGCTGCGCGCGATGTCCTGCCCGCCTCGTTGAGCGAGGCTGGTGCAACGGTGCGCGTCGTGCCCGTGTACGACACCGTTATGCCGCACGACGAGGAGGCGGGCGACTTGGTCGAACGCCTGCGCTCGGGAGAAGTGAGTGCCGTTACGTTCACGAGTTCGTCCACCGCACGCAATTTTGCGTCTATGGTGCGCGATGCGTGCGAGCCGGGCGAGTGGCCCGCTTTGCTTACCGGCGTGCAGCTTGCCAGCATTGGCCCCATTACGAGCAATACGATGCGCGAGGAAGGGATGGAGCCCACGTGCGAGGCTCCCACCTACACCATTCCCGCGCTAGCACATTTGGTAGAAGACGTTCTGTCTAACGAGAAGGAGAACAACTAGTGATCGGCATTTCCAAACTCTACTGCGGTTCCGTTGAGCCCAGCGACGTTCTGCGTTACAAGCGTCAGTCGAAGGAGCTCCCGAGCGGCTTGCTGCAGTTCTCGAAGGACAAGAAGCCCGTCGTGGTGTGGAACTGCACCCGTACGTGCAATTTGAAGTGCGAGCATTGCTACGCCCAGTCCGACGGCCATCGTTACGACCAGCTTTCCACCGAAGAGGCCAAGGTCATGATTGACGACCTGGCTGCCTTCGGCGCGCCCGTTCTGCTGTTCAGCGGTGGCGAGCCCACGATGCGTCCCGACTTGCTCGAGCTCATGCACTATGCCAAGAGCAAGGGCATGCGCGTGGTCATTTCCACCAATGGCACGCTTATCACGCCCGAGCTGGCTAAGCAGTTCGCTGAGGTTGGCCTTTCCTACGTGGGCGTTTCCTTCGATGGCGACCCCGAGACCCACGACAAGTTCCGCGGCGTGCAAGGTTCGTTTGACCGCGCCCTGCAGGGCCTGAAGAACGCCCAGGCCGAGGGCATCAAGGTTGGCCTGCGCTTTACCATCAACAAGCACAACTGGCGCGAGATCAACGATATCTTCGACCTTATGCAGCGCGAGGGCATCAACCGTGCCTGCTTCTATCACCTGGTGTATTCGGGCCGCGGTAGCGAAATGATCGACGAGGACCTGAACCACGAGGAAACGCGTCAGGCCGTGCGCCTCATCATGGACCGCACGAAGCAGTGGTTCGACGAGGGTGGTACTCCCGAGATTCTCACCGTAGACAACCATGCCGACGCTCCGTTCGTATACATGGAGCTCCTGAAGGAAAACCCCGAGCGTGCCGAAAAGGTCATGCAGCTGCTTCAGTGGAACCAGGGCAACAGCTCGGGCAATGGCATTGGCTGCATTAGCTGGGATGGCGAAGTGTACGCCGACCAGTTCTGGCGTCACTACAGCTTTGGCAACGTGAAGGATCGTCCCTTCAGCGAGATCTGGAGCGACGTGAGCCGTACCGACGAGCGCAGCGAGCTCATGTTCCGCCTGAAGGACAAGCGTCCCTTCGTGAAGGGCCGTTGCGCTGACTGCCGTTGGCTCGACGTCTGCGGCGGCAACTTCCGCGTGCGTGCCGAGGCCGCCACGGGCGACCTGTGGGCTGCCGATCCGGCGTGCTACCTCACCGATGAGGAGATCGCCAAGCATCCCGACGACCCCGAGAAGCGCATCGTCGAAGCGCCCGCATACGAAGACTAGCAATTACGTTGAATGGACGGCGCGTCGCTGCGCCGTCCTTGAAGGAAGATGGTAGACATGCAGTATGGATCGTTTCCCACGTATCGTCCGCGTCGCATGCGTGACGGCGAGCTGGCCCGCACCATGATTCGCGAGACGGGCCTTTCCGCGGACGACTTCATCTATCCGCTGTTCGTGAAGCCTGGAACGGGCTGCAGGGACGAGATTCCCTCTATGCCTGGCGTATACCAGGTTTCCCTGGATATGCTCATGGCTGAAGTGAACGAGTTGCTTGATCTGGGCGTTCATTACGTGCTTCTCTTTGGCATTCCGGCAAGCAAGGACGAGGTTGGCTCGTCGGCCTGGGATGAGCATGGCGTGGTGCAGGAGGCGTGTCGCATCATTCGCGCCGAGGCTCCTTCCATGTACATCATCTGCGATGTTTGCATGTGCGAGTACACGAGCCACGGGCATTGCGGCAAGCTCGATGAGGATGGCTACGTGAACAACGATGCCACGCTCGAATTGCTTTCCAACGAGGCGGTGAGCATGGCTCGTGCTGGTGCGCATATGATTGCGCCGTCCGACATGATGGATGGTCGTGTGGGTGCCATTCGTGCTGCTCTCGACGAAGCCGGCTTCGAGCGCATTCCCATTCTCAGCTATTCGACGAAGTACGCCAGTGCGTTCTACGGGCCCTTCCGCGATGCGGCGGACAGCTCTCCGTCGTTTGGCGATAGGCGTGCGTACCAGATGGATCCCGCCAATGCGCAGGAGGGCGTGCGCGAGGCGTTTTACGACATCGCCGAGGGTGCCGATATGGTCATGGTGAAGCCCGCGCTTTCGTATTTGGATGTCCTGCGTCGCGTGAAGAGCGAAACGGGCTTTCCCACGGTTGCCTATAACGTGAGCGGCGAGTATTCGATGGTGAAGGCGGCTGCCGCGCAGGGATGGATCGACGAGAAGCGCGTGGTGCTCGAACTGCTGTTGAGCATGAAGCGCGCCGGCGCCGACATGATCATTACCTATCACGCCAAAGAAGCTGCGCGTTGGCTTTCCGAGTAGGGGATTCAATGACGAACGAACAACAGATGGAACTAACGCCTCTGCAGCGCATGGCTGCCGCCGCGCGCGACGAGGCTGCAGCTGCGGGCAAGCTCACGGGGAAGGCCAAGCCCCAGGGCGGGCATCCTTCGTGGGTTCCCAAAGTGGGCAAGCGTCCCGAATGGACGAAGAAGCTTGGGGGCAAGCCCAAGGGCGCATCTCATCCCGCGAGCGTTGCGGGTCGCGGCTATCGGCCTGGTGGCGGGGAAGCTGCGAAACGGTACAAGGAGCGTACGGGTATTCAGGCTCCGCGCATCATCGCGTGGGAGATTACCCGCAGTTGCAATCTTTCGTGCGAACATTGCAGGGCCGCGGCGGAGTTTGGCTACTATCCAGGCGAGCTGTCGCTTGAGGAGTGCAAGGCGGTCATCGACAATATCGCCAGCATAACGAACCCCATTCTCATCCTTACCGGTGGTGAGCCGTTCATGAGGCCCGACATCTGGGAGATCGTGGACTACGCGCGCGAGGCGGGCTGCATGCCCGTCATCGGCACGAACGGCACGACCATTACGCCGGAAATTGCGCAGAAGATGGCGGAGCATCACATTAGCCGCATTAGCATCTCGCTCGACTTTCCCGATGCCGAGCGCCATGATGCGTTCCGTGGGCAGCAGGGCAGTTTCGACGATGCCGTGCGCGGCATCAAGCTTGCCCAGGAGCACGGCATTGGCGTGCAGGTGAACACCACCGTTACGAAGAAGAACGCCGAATGCCTCGAGGAAATGCACGACATGGTGCGTGGGTTGGACGCGGTAGCGTTCCACCCGTTCCTGCTCGTGCCCACGGGCCGTGGCGAGAGCCTGCGCGAGGTGGAGCTTACGCCGGAGGAGTACGAGGAAGTGCTTACCTGGGCGTATTACAAGCAGAAGACCTCTCCCTTGCACTTCAAGCCCACGGACGCGCCGCAGTACTATCGCATTTCGCATCAGCGCATGCGCGAGGAAGGCGACACCTCCACGGCGGAGGAATACGGCCTGAACGCTATGACGCGTGGCTGCCTGGGTGGCATTTCCTTCGTGTTCATCAGCCATGTCGGCGATGTGCAGCCGTGCGGGTACTTCGATATGCAATTGGGTAACGTGAAGGAGAAGCCGTTCAGCGAGATTTGGACGAATTCCCCTGTCTTCAACGACCTGCGTGATTTCAGCAAGCTGAAGGGGAAGTGCGGTGCATGCGAATACCGTGGCGTGTGCGGCGGATGTCGCGCCCGCGCCCTTTCCGCAACGGGTGACTACATGGAGGAAGAGCCGTATTGCAGCTACGTTCCTCGTTCCCTGCGTAAGGAAGGCCAAGATGACGGAACGCTCAAGATGCCGGCGTTTGCCCTGGGCGCATTGTGTCCCGATGCTGATGCCGCTTGCGAAGGAGACGGCGATGTCCGCTAGCGAAGAACTGAAGAATCGTCTGCTCGACATCATCCAGTCTGGCTTTCCCATTTGCTGCGATCCCTACGCCGAGCTTGCGTCGCAGTTGGATACGAGCGAGGCCGACGTGCTTGCGGCCGTTCGCGAACTGTATGCGGAGGGAAGCATCAGGCGCATCGGTGCTTCGTTCGATTCTCGCAAGCTGGGGTATTCATCTACGTTGTGCGCCCTTGCGGTGCCTGGTGGGGAAGAGGAACTCATTGCCGCTGCCGGCATCGTGAGCGCCTATCCTAGCGTTACGCACAACTACGGCCGCGCGAACAGGTACAACCTGTGGTTCACGCTTATCACGCGCTCGGTTGGGGAAAAGGAGCGCATTCTTTCCGAAATCAGGCAGAAGACGGGTTGCGATGATTTGCTCGATATGCCCGCATCGCGCATGTTCAAGATTCGCGTCGATTTTGGCTCGGGACATCGTGCGCGCGCGAAGCGTGCTTCCTCGGTGCGCTCCGTAGAGGGCATCGAACCCTTCAGCGCGGAGAGCGCGTTTGACGTCGCCCTCGTGCACTGGGCGCAGGGAGACGTTGCGCGCGATGCGCAGGGTAACCTGGTCTTGCATCCTTTCGACGAGGGCGCTCGCTTGATTGCGGCCCAGACGAACGATGATATCTCGGTCGAGGACGTCGTCGCGCGCGTTCGCGACTTCAAGGCACTTGGCGTTATTCGCCGATTCGGCGCTATGGTGCGTCACCAGCGCATTGGGTATGCCTTCAACAGCATGACCGTGTGGGACATTCCCGATGAGCATGTTGAGGAGGCGGGTGCGCTCTTCGCGGCGAAGTCGTTTGTGAGTCATTGCTATGCGCGTCCTCGCATGGAAACGTGGCCTGCGAATATGTATGCTATGACGCATGCGCAAAGCGAAGAGGAAATGAGCGAGAACATTGCTGAGCTGTCTCGCGCGCTCGAGGAGGCTCAGGTGCCGTGCGGGGCTCATTTCGCGCTTACCACTACGCATGAGTTCAAGAAGGTTTCGATGACGTATTTCGCGTAGTCATCTGCGCGTTCAAGGAGCAAGAAGATGAAACACAGCGTTTCCGAACAAGATTTCCAGAAGGCTTGCGCTTCCATTCCAGGTGGCGTCAACTCTCCGGTGCGTGCATTCGCCAATGTCGACTGCAGCCCGGTCTTTTACGACCATGCGCAGGGGAGCCATGTCTGGGATGTCGATGGCAACGAGTTTGTGGACTTCATCTGCAGCTGGGGGCCCATGATTCTTGGGCATCGCCCTGCCGCCGTTGATGCAGCCGTGCGTGCGCAGCTCGACAAGGGCGTGAGCTACGGTGCCCCGTGTGAGGCGGAAATCGAAATGGCCCAGGAGATATGCCGTATCGTTCCCTCTGCCGAGAAGGCGCGCATGGTTTCCAGTGGCACCGAAGCGACCATGAGCGCCATTCGCCTGGCGCGTGGGTTTACGGGCCGTCCCAAGTTCATCAAATTCGAGGGCAACTATCATGGCCATTCTGACGCTCTCTTGGTTTCGGCTGGCAGTGGCGTTGCTACGTTTGGCATCCCCGGTACGCCAGGCGTAACCGATGGCGCCGTAGCCGATACCATCGTGCTGCCTTACAACGACCTCGAGGCTGTTGAGAAGGCGTTCCAGGCGCAGCCTGATTCCATCGCCTGCGTTATCGTCGAGCCGATTGCTGGCAACATGGGCGTTGTCGCTCCTGCCGAGGGCTTCCTTGCCGGTTTGCGCGAGCTGTGCACGCGGTATGGCGCGCTGCTCATCTTCGACGAGGTCATCAGCGGCTTTCGTGCTGCCTTAGGCGGTGCCCAGGAACGCTATGGCGTGCTTCCCGATCTGTGCACGTTTGGCAAGATCATCGGTGGTGGCTTCCCCGTGGGTTGCTTTGCGGGTCGTGCCGACGTCATGTCTGCGCTTGCTCCCGAGGGTCCCGTGTACCAGGCAGGAACGCTTTCGGGCAATCCCGTGGCGATGCAGGCGGGCCTTGCGCAGCTGCGCGAGCTTCAGAAGCCGGGCGTGTACGAGCGTCTAGAAGAGCTGGGCGCTCGTCTGGAGTCGGGCTTGAACGAAGCCATCGAGCGTACTTCCACGCGTGCTTGCGTGAATCGCGTTGGCTCTCTGTGCACGTTGTTCTTCACCGACGGCCCTGTGCGCAATTGGGACGATGCAGCCGCGTGCGATACGCAAATGTTTGCGCGCTACTTCCGCGGCATGCTGGATAGGGGGTACCTGATTGCGCCGAGTCAGTTCGAGGCGCTGTTCCTGAGCGTAGCGCATACGGAAGAGGAAATCGATGCATTTACCACAGCTGTTGTAGATGTTCTTGGCGATATTGCGCGCTAGCCATTGTTCGCTGAGCCTTACCATCTGCGCATGGTAGGATAATTCGCGCTGGTAACCCAGCGATTACTTGCCCCCTTCGTCTAGCGGCCAAGGACACCGGCTTCTCAGGTCGGAAACGTAGATTCGAATTCTGCAGGGGACACCATAGAATGCACGAGGGGCGCCCGAATCATCGGGCGCCCCTCCCATGTAGCGTGTGCTATTCCTGTGGCGATTAGCTCAGGAAGTCGTCGAGAATTTCCTGCTCTGCTTCCTCTTCGGTAAGGCCCAGCGTCTGCAGTTTGATGATCTGGTCGCCGGCGATTTTGCCGATGGCCGTTTCGTGCATGAGGATGGCGTCTTCGCAATTTGCCTCGATGGCGGGAACGGATTTCACTTTGCCATTGCCAATGAGGATGGAGTCGCACTGCACGTGGCCGCGGCAGGCGGCATTGCCCACGACGAGCGGGCTAAACACCTGGCGGGATTCGTCCTTCGCCACGCTGCGGCTGACTACCTGCACGCTGCTGTCGTCGCCATTCAGTTGGAAGAGCATGTTGCTCTCCGCGAACTGCTCGTCGTGCGTCATGAGCTTTTCGGTGATGATCATCTTCGCGCCTTCGGCCAGGTCGGCTTCCGTTTCGCGCTTGGTGCTCGTAACGCCTTCGAGCTGCGAGAGGTCCATTTCGCAGAACGAGTTTTCCGCCATGTGGACCTTCGTGACGGGGTTCAGGATGCGCGTGCCATTCGCGGGGCCTTCGCCATAGTGCGCTTCCGTGTACTTTACGCGTGCGCCCTTGCCGATAAAGAACTCGTGGATGCCGTCGTGCTGGCTCTGCTCGTGAGCGGCGTTGTGGATGCCGCAGCCCGCAATAATGGTGACGTCGCTGCCTTCGCCTACGTAGAACGTGTTGTATACGACGTCCTTTACGCCAGCCTGCGTAACGATGACGGGGATGTATACGGTTTCGCCGCGCGTGCCGGGCTTGATCTTGATGTCGATGCCGGGAACGCCTTCCTTGGTGGCGATTTCGATGAACGCGCTGCTGTGGCGCTCTACGAGTTCGCCGTTGCGCCTAATGTTGAAAGCTCCGTTGGGCATGCCGTGCAGACCGGAAATGGTCGCGAGCAGGTTTTCGTCGATGGGGGAAAGGTCTACTGCCATGGTTGGTGCCTCCTAGCAGTTGGTGTTGATGTCGCCCGTGTTGATGTTGGTGGGCGTGGTGAACGTGCAGGCTTCGTTGGGGTTGGTGCGATGCGCCAGGTTCAGATGGGGCATGACCTCTTCGAGCGTTCCGCGCTTGTCGATCCTGCCCTTCTTTAGCAACACGACTTCATCGGCCAGCTGAATGATGCGCTCCTGGTGGCTGATGATCATGATGGTGTGGCCTTCGCGCGCTTCGTGGATGTCGCGGAACGTGCCGGTAAGGCGATCGAAGCTCCACAGGTCGATGCCCGCTTCGGGTTCGTCATAGATGGCGAGCTTCGGGTTGCGCGCCAGCAGCGTGGCGATTTCGATGCGCTTCACCTCGCCGCCCGAAAGGTTCTTGTCCACCTCGCGCGTGAGCCAGTCGGCGCTGCACAGGCCGACCTTCGCCAGGTACTCGTTGCATGCGAACATGGGCAGGCGCTCGCCAGCGGCGATTTCCAGCAGCTTCTTCACCTTCATGCCCTTGAAGCGGGGCGGTTGCTGGAAGCCGTAGCCGATTCCCAGCTTGGCGCGATCGCTAATGCTCGCGTGCGTGATGTCTTCTCCGTTGAACAGGATTTGGCCGCTCGTGGGTTGTTCGATGCCCATGATGAGCTTTGCCAGCGTGCTCTTGCCTCCGCCGTTAGGACCGGTGATGACGACGAACTTGTCGTCATCGATACGAAGGCTAAGGTCGTCGATGATACGCTTGGTCTCCCTCGACCCCTCGGATACGGGTACCTCAAATACCACGTTCTTGAGTTCTAGCATCTAACGTCCTCTCGTCTATGCTAATGCGTTTCGATTCGGTATTGTATCCGAACAGATGATAAGCTCCAATGGATATTATCTGGACGGTTAGGGCTGCTTGGCGGCATACTTTATAATTAATTGGCTGATGGGAAAGAAGGTGGAAACCATGTCGGAAGATAAAGCGTTCAGCCTCATAACGGTTAGCAGTGACGAAGCGGACGACGTGGTCGTTCAGGCGGGTGCTGTGCCCGCGGGCCGTTCCGAAGCCACCGCAGTTTCCCAGGCGCCGGCAGCGACGCACGATTCTCGTGCGGCTAGCGAATCCGGGGAAAGCGATGAACTCACGGAAATGCTTCAGAACGCCTCGGAAGAAGACCGTAGGGCATATGCCCGCCATTTGAGGAACAAGGCCATTCGCGAACGCGAGGCATATATCACGTCCGAAGACGACCTGCATGCCGAGACTCCCTTTGCGCGCATGCGTGCCATCATCATCGTCGTCGGCGTTCTCTTGGTTGTGATTGCCGTGGCCTATTGGATGCTCACTCATTCCGCATAGCAACGCCCGTACACGCTTGAAAGGTGGATGCGCCAGATGTCTGATCAAAACACGCATGGTGCTAGCGAAAGCGAAGAGACTATCGATTCTGTAGAAGAGGAAAACCAGCAGAACGATGAAGCCGAATCCGAATCGGCCGAGCAGGTAGTCGATACCGAAGCCGCCACGGAGGAAGCCCAGGAAGAGGTTTCGTCCGATGGGGAAGAGGCGAATCTGGAAGACGAATCCAATGCAAGCGATTGGTCCGAAGGCTCGTTCCCCACGAGCGAAGATGACGATCACTCCGAATCTGAGTTCCCCACGCCCCGTTCGTTTGGCGTGGAGGGCGATCGTTTGCGCTCCAATGGCGACGATGGCGTCGATGGCCTGCCGTTCGATGCCGACCATCTGTGGGACCCCGCGGAAAACGGCGAGGAGTTCCTGGGTGGTTCTGCCGATAGCATCGTCGACGATGCCCAGCGCGATTACTACGAATACGGCGACAAGATGCACACTGTGCGTGCCGATGTGGTAGACGAAGCCGCTGCTGCGCCGGCGCGTGGCAAGCATGGCCGTCATGGCAAGGCGAAGCCCACGCGCAAGGAGCGCTTGGCCGCCATGCCCGAGCATCAGCGCAAGTCACGTCGTCAGCGTCGTGTGCTCGTTTTCGTGCTCATCGTCCTCATTGGCCTTTTGGGCGCAATGGGCTATTGGGCGTACCAGGCCGTTACCACCATCAGCGACATCAACGTGCAGCAGGGCACGAGCGCCACGACCGACGTTCTGCAGTCGTCGAGTAACTCGAACGGCAAGGATGCCTCCTCTTCCAACTCCAAGGTTACCGATGTTCCCGACCTGGTGGGCGTGCTTGGTCTTACCCAAGACGAGGCCATTGCCAAGCTGGGCCATGGCGCTACCATCACGCTTACCGCTCCCGTGAGCGAAGAGGGCAACCCCGTTACCGCCAACCTTACCGTCATGCTCACCGACGAGCCCGCCGATTCCAAGTCGGGCACGCCCACGGTGTACTTGAGCGTTACCGAAGAAGGCAAGGTCGTGCGTGCTGGCTACACAGCTGCTACGGCAAGCCTTGGCTATGGCGACCTGAGCTTCAGCGATGCGGTTAGCAACGAGCACGTTATCGAGAAGACGCTCAACGAGGCGGGCCTGAACGTAGCCGATGGTTCCGTTACGCTGCCCGACGCCTCGCAGTACACCACGTATGCCACCGACGGCACCACGCGCGTGTTCGAGAAGTGCTCGTTCGATGGCACGTCTACCGTGGGAAGCGCCACGTACAATTGGTCGTCGGTGCTTTCGTACGATTACACGGCGGCTAACGCAAGCGGCAATCTTGCCGATACCGTTCGTCAGATTACCATCTACATTTCTGCTTCTTAAATGCGGTTTGAGTTCTGGTAGAACGAAAGAGCTATAATTCATCGATTGTGCGCCCATACTAGATATGGGCGCGATACTGTAGGGCGGCACGAGGACTAGCGTTGGATTTTTTTCAGTTGGGCATTGTATTGCTGGTGGCTTTCGTGGTCACGTATATCATGGTGCCCGTATCCAAGCGCATCGCGCTTCGCATTGGCGCCATCGACTATCCCAGCAATCGCCGCGTCAACACTACGCCCATCCCGCGCTGCGGTGGCATTGCACTCTACGTTGGCTTCATGGCCGGTCTTCTGGTCATGTACGTTCAGTCGTTTACCTGCGGCCACAGTTGGCTCGACATCATCATGGAACGCAACGTGAATCCGCCGCTTCTGGTCTGTGGCATTACGTTCATGTTCGCCTTGGGCCTGGTCGATGACGTTCGCCAGATCAACGCCAAGATCAAGTTTGCTGGTCAGATTGTGGCCTGCTGCCTCATTTACGCTGCGGGCATTTCCATCGACGCCATTGGCTCTCCCATCGATGCGGAAGGTCATAGGCTCATTTTCCTGCATTGGGCCGATATGCCCATTACTGTCATCTACTTGCTTGGGTTCGTGAACATCACCAATCTTATCGACGGATTGGATGGCCTTGCCGCAGGTATCGTTGCCATCGTTACCGCATGTCTTATGGTGCTTGTTGCCGCGCAGGGTTCGTTCACGCTTACGGGCATGTGCCTTGCGCTTATCGGTGCCTGCCTGGCATTCCTTCGTTTCAACTTCTATCCGGCTACCGTATTCATGGGTGATTCTGGCTCTCTTTTTCTGGGCCTAATCGTTGGCATTGTGTCCATTATGGGTGTCGTGCGCATGTCCAGCTTGGTGCTCATGCTCGTTCCGCTGGTCATTGCCGGCGTTCCCGTTATAGACACGCTTTCGGCTATCGTGCGTCGCAAGGTTGCCCACAAGCATATCGATGAGGCCGATTTGGGCCATGTGCACCATCGCCTGCTAGACGCTGGATTCAGCCAGCGCAAGGCGGTTGTCATTTTGTATTGCTGCTCGGGCGTGCTTGGCGCCATTGGCATTTCCATTGGTCAATTCACTGGCTCGGAACGTTGGGTCATCCTTGGGGTTCTTGCTGCGGCACTCGCCGTTGTCATTTGGAAGTTCAAGCTGTTCAAGCCCGTTTTGCGCCATTACTACGAGCATAAGGGCAAGGAAGGCCCGCGTATGCCTTCGGGCTATGGCCGGGGCGAGCAGATTCCGGAAGACCCGGAGTCTGGGGAAGAGAAGTAGCACGTTGCTTTTCCCTTGTGTAGAATGCGTGCCGCGAATCCTTTTCGCGCATATCGCAGAATACGAAGTGGTAGGATAAGCAAGCTGTCATTCAAGAGGGCGTTGTAGCCCCACCTGTTTCGGCGCTTCGGTTGCTGATGGGTCATGCGAATATATGCTGTAAGGCGTATTTTGTTGTGTGTCCCATGGCTCGATGCCATGGGTTTTTTATTAGATAGCAACGATACCTTGAAGGGGGTGTTTGCGATAGCTGCACAGGAACCACGGCTCAATGAGTCCATCACCGCACGTGAAGTGCGTCTCATTGGCTATGACGGAGAGCAGATGGGCATTTGCGCCGTCGAGGAAGCTCAGCATGTTGCCGATAACGCTGGCCTCGACCTCGTTGAAATCGCTCCGAATGCGAATCCGCCCGTATGTCGCGTAATGGATTACGGGAAGTTCAAGTACGAACAGGCTATCAAGGCCAAGCAGGCTCGCAAGAACCAGAGCAAGATCGAAACCAAGGAAATGAAGTTTCGTCCTAAGATCGATGTGGGCGACTACACCACCAAGAAGAAGCACGTCATTCGCTTCCTCGAGGCGGGCAACAAGGTCAAGATCACGATTATGTTCCGCGGCCGCGAAATGGCTCATCCGGAACAGGGTCTGAGCATCCTGGAACGCCTGGCTGATGATTTGAAGGATATTGCGGCAATCGAAAGCCAGCCCAAGATGGAAGGCCGCAATATGCACATGGTTATTTCGCCTTTGCCTGGCACGGCCAAGAACAAGAAGGCTGCTGCTGGTAAGCGTAATAGGAAGAACGTCGAAGAAAAGGAAGGGGAGTAACATGCCCAAGATGAAGACTCATCGCGGCACCGCTAAGCGTTTCCGCGTTACCGGTTCTGGCAAGATCATGCGCTCCAAGGCTTACAAGAGCCACATTCTCACCAAGAAGAGCCAGAAGCGCAAGCGTAATTTCCGCCACGAAACCGAGATTGCCAAGGCTGACCAGAAGGTCATCGCTCGCAATCTTGGCCGTCGATAGTAAGTAAGGGAGGATTGAAATGCCTCGTGTAAAGCGTGCCGTTAACGCTCATAAGAAGCGCCGCACCGTCCTTAATCGTGCCAAGGGTTACTATGGCGCAAAGTCTCGTTCCTATCGCGCTGCGAAGGAACAGGTCCAGCATTCGCTGCAGTACCAGTACCGCGATCGCCGCAACAAGAAGCGTGAGATCCGTCGTCTTTGGATCACGCGTATCAACGCTGCCGCTCGCATCAATGGCATGAGCTACTCTACGTTCATGAACGGCCTGAAGAAGGCTGGCGTCGAGCTTGACCGCAAGGTTCTTGCCGACATGGCCGTGAACGATGCTCCTGCGTTCGCCGCTCTTACGGAAGTTGCCAAGAAGGCTCTGTAAATCCGGCTGCATAGCATGCTAAAAGGGATTGGCATTCGCCAATCCCTTTTTGTTTTTCCTCATGAAGCTTTTTCTTATGCGCCGTTGCTTTGTGAGGGCGTCGTAGTGCAAGGGGCGGACTTGCTATTCGTCGTCTTCTTGAGCCTCTTCGTTTTCCAGTTCTTCGGCTTTCTTCTGAACGTACGATTCGGCTACCTGCATGGCACGTCCGCTTGCCCCGCTAACGACTTCTATACCGCGATCCTCGAATGCCGATTTGTGTGCGGGGGCGATGGAATGGCAGATGAACGTGTCGACGTCGATGCGTTCCATGAGATTGGCGTACTCTTCCCCCGTGAGCCCCTGAGCGGGTATGTTTTGAGATTCGGCTATTTCGTAGCTCTTCGTGGTGTAGTAATTGAAATTTAGGCACTGGGGGAAGCTCTCCGCAACGTCCAGGCCGTTACTCGCAACCGCGATTCTCATAACGTGCTCCTTTTCCTCTCTCTGTGAAAACGATAGCAAAGCCCCCATGCAAGGGGGCGCGCTTTCGCTCAGCGGAACTTTTCTGCAAGTTGGTGGTAGGTGGGAAAAAGAGAGGCGGTGAAAACCGCCTCTCACGATGACCTAATGGCTAGCGTGCGCTCTTGGAGTGCTGCTTGGCCCTGGTCCGACGTTGCGCCCTGCCAGGGCGGAAGTCGTTTTTCGAACCCTTTGCTTGGGGCTTGCCCGAGCGGAAATCGCCCTTGCCGTTTCGGCCCTTGGGGGCCGCGTTGCGGTTCTTCTTGTGTGCGGGCTCTTCGGCGCTCTTGTGGCCGTTCTTCTGGGCTGCCTGTGCAGCCTTCTGGTTCTTCTTGCCCTGCTTCTTGGCGGTGCCACGCGTCTTGCGAGGCGAGGGAGCTTCCTCGTTGCGCTTGCGTTCGCGCTTTGCCTTAGACTTCTTGCGCGACTTGTCTTCCTTGGCTGCGGCAGCGAGCTCGGGGTCTTCCTTGGCTGCCTTGCGCGTGGCCTTGTCGGCCAGCGCTGTTTCGCTTGCGGAAGCGTCGAACGACTTCACTTCCATGGTGGGAATGCTAATGCCGATGAGCTTTTCCACGGCGCGCAGCAGCTTCTTGGTGTCGGGGGAGATGAACGAAACGGCAAAGCCCTTTTCGCCTGCGCGGCCCGTACGGCCAATGCGGTGCACGTAGTCTTCGGCCTGCATGGGCATATCCAGGTTTACGACATAGTACACATCGGATACGTCGATGCCGCGCGCGAGCACGTCGGTGGCGACGATGATGTCGATCTTGCCAGCGGCGAAGTCATCGAGTGCGCGCTTGCGCTGGTTCTGGCTGCGGTCGGAATGGATGGGCGCGCACTTGAAGCCGGCGCGACGCAGCTTCTTGACTGTGTTGTCCACGCGATGGCGCGTGCGTGCGAACACGATGATGCGCGTGCCGCCGCGCTCGTTCAAAAGCGAGATGAGCAGGTCGATCTTCGCGCGCTGGTCTACGTGGATGACGTACTGCTCGATGGTGTCGGCGGTTTCGCCCTTATGGGCAATCTCGACGAAAACGGGGTCCTTGAGCAGGTTCTTCATGTTCTTCTGGATGGCCGAGTCGATGGTGGCCGAGAAGAGCAGCGTCTGGCGGTCGACGGGGCATTGCTTGATGATGCGCTTCATGTCCGGCAGAAAGCCCATGTCGAGCATGCGGTCGGCCTCGTCGAGTACTACGGTTTCCACCTGGCTCAGGTCAGCTGCGCCCTGGTTGATCAGGTCGACCAGACGACCGGGTGTGGCGATGAGCACGTCGGTGCCGCGCGAGAGCGCGTCAATCTGGGGGCCATAGGAAAGGCCGCCTACGACGCAGGTGACATGATGGTGCGTTTTGGTGGCAATGGTGGTGCACACTTCGCGAATCTGCATGGCGAGCTCGCGGGTAGGCGTGATGACGAGCATGAGTGGGCCCTGGCCGTGGCGGGCATGGCCGATCTTGTCCATAGAGGGCAGGCTGAATGCCGCCGTTTTGCCCGTACCGGTCTTTGCAGCGGCGATTACGTCGCGTCCCTGGAGAATCGCGGGAATGGCCTGCTGCTGCACGGGCGTGGGCTCATTGTAGCCAAGAGCGTCGACGGCCGCGAGGCCCAGTTCGCTCAGGCCCAATTCGTTAAATGATGTCATATGGGATTATTCCTTGAATCTATCTACTATGCGCTTTATACGCGAAACATCGGCGTGGATGAGTTCGGCATGCGAACACGATGCGATGCGTATGTACTAGCGGACTAGTATATAGGCGCGGTATGGCGTTACAGTGAACGCAGCGCTTCTCCTTCGATTCCCCGCAACGGCGAGGTGTAGAAATCCACGAAGCCCGTGAGCTTCGGGTTAAGCGCGTCTTTTTGGGGAACGGCGCCCGGGTGGAAGAGCAGCTCGAGCGGCATGTCCCGTTTCCTGGCGTACGCCTTGAAGGCGGGCAGAACTGCCGCGACCCGTTCGGGCGTCATGTGGCCACTGAAGTTGATGCCGCAGAATACGGCGGATATGACTTGGTAATTGGGAAGTTTCTTCTTATCCATGCGCCAGAGGAAATTGAGAAGCCAGTGCTTGATCCAGTTGATGGCGGGAATGCGCAGCCATACGCGGGGCGTCTTCAGGAAGGGGAGTACCGGCTCGGCGGGGATGCGCAGGAATGCGATGGTGCATCCGCGTTCCTCGACGGCTCGCAGTAGCGCGTCGAATACGGCGGGAATAAGGTGAAAATGCTGGTGGCTATCGATGCGCAGCGCATCCTTCGCATGGGGAAGCGCAGCTAGATGACGGTCGAGCTGTGCGCCGATTTCCGTGGCCAGCTGATTGGTGAGCTCGGCTTTCTGGGACCCGAATGAGAGCTTGAGCATCGAGGCGAAGCTTTGGCGGAATACGCCCTTGTCGTCTACGAGCAGGGGAATGCTCTTGGGGTCCGCGCAGCAGGGCCCCTCCACCACGTTCACGTGCAGGCTTGCAAGGATGCTCCCTTCGTGCTTCTGGAGCAGGGGGATGGACTCGCTGAAACTGGGTGCGTTGACCATGACCGAAACGCTGTTGAGTGTTCCCGTGCCGCCGCATGCCTTCGCGTAGGAAAGAATGAGTTCCGATTGAGCTGGGGTGATGCCGTAATCGTCGGCATGGTAGATAATGTCGGGGGCTTGCGCGTACGTCATGTGCCTAACGTATCTCCTTCTTGTTCAGGTTCTGGAAAATCTTACCATGCGCTACACTGGGTGTGTCCGATACACATCGTCTGTAAAGATTGCCCATGACTGTAGATTCTTCGCGCGTAGCGCCATTGCCCCAGGCCTTCGACCTATCCCTGATTGTTCCTTGCCATAACGAGGAAAAGAACGTCCATGCGTTTTTCGAACGCGTGAAGGACGTATTCGACGGTTCGGGCGTTTCGTACGAGATCGTCTACGTGAACGACGGCAGTTCCGATGGCACCATGGCGCAGCTGCGTAGCCTCATTTCCGAAGACGCCGGCGTTCATGCGCTGCGCGCTATTGGGTTTTCGCGCAACTTCGGTAAGGAAAGCGCCATCTTCTGTGGCATGAAGGAATCGCAGGGCTCCTGCGTGTGCCTTATCGATGCCGACTTGCAGCAAGATCCTGCCTTGGCCTTCAGCATGTACCAGTACCTGGTGGAGCACGAAGAGTGCGACGTTGTGGCGGCGTACCAGGAAACGCGACGCGAGAATAAGGTTCAGGCTTGGTTGAAGCGCCGTTTCTACCGCACGTTCAACGTGGCGTCCGACGAAATCGAGATGCCCGAGAACATGAGCGACTTTCGGGTGTTCCGGCGTACCGTGGCCGATGCCCTTGTTTCCATGCCCGAGTACTACCGCTTTAGCAAGGGGCTGTTCGCCTGGGTAGGCTTCAATACGCATGCCGTTCCCTATACGCCCGACGAGCGCCTGACGGGGGAGTCAAGCTGGTCTACGCGCAAGCTCTTCAAGTATGCCTTCTCGGGAATCATCGCCTTCACCACGTGGCCCCTGAAGGTGGCGAAGTACATAGGTTTCGTTTCCAGCTTGGTGGCTACGCTCTACTTGCTCTATGTTCTCATCGTCGATTACCTCATCATGGGCATTGCCATCCCCGGCTACCCCACGCTCGTGTGCCTCGTCCTCCTCTTTGGCGGCCTTCAGCTTTTGGTGCTGGGTGTGATGGGCGATTACCAGGCACGAAGCTATATCGAGCAGAAGCGTAGGCCTTTGTACATCGTGAAGGAGCGCTACGACACGAGGGGGTAGGGGCAAATCGTGGACATCGTGTGAACGGCGCCTTTGTCGCAAAAATGGCCCTTGCGTCGCCCGCGGTGCTTTGCCATAATAGCCTAGCTGCTTCACGGAAGCGCATGATCGTCCCCATAGTCTAGCGGTCAGGACGCGGCCCTTTCAAGGCTGAGACACGAGTTCGATTCTCGTTGGGGGCACCAAAATAACGCAGGTCGCGGCTCAGCTGCGACCTGCTTTTTTATTAGCTGATTGCAGGAGGCGTGCATGCCCAAAGTATCCATTCTCATCCCCGTCTACAATGCGATTCCCTATCTGAGGCAGTGCCTTGATAGCATCAAAGCGCAGACGCTTCAGGATATCGAGGTGCTTTGCATCAACGACGGCAGCAAGGATGATTCCCTTGCGGTTATGAACGAGTACGCTGCGGCCGATAGCCGCTTCAAAGTGCTCGACAAGCCCAATGGCGGCTATGGTCATTCGCTCAACTATGGCCTCGATCACGCTACGGGCGAATTCATCGGCATCGTTGAGCCCGACGACTTCATCGACGAGCATATGTACGAAGACCTTCTGTCGTACCAGGATTTTGGTGGCAAGCCCGCCGATATCGTCAAGGGTTCGTACGTGCAGTTCTACGATGGCCGCAATGGCTATGGCGATGCGGTAACCACCTCTGCGCTTACCGAATTCATGCCCAAGGTTCCCACTGCGCTTACCATCGACGATCATCCGGGCCTGTCTTCGTCGCATCCTTGCATCTGGACGGCTATCTATCGCCGTTCCTTCCTGGAATCCGAGGGCATTCGCTTCATGGAGCCCAAGGGCGCCGGTTGGGCCGATAACCCGTTTATGCAGGAAACCCTGGTTGCAGCCAAGCGCATCGTTTGGGTTCCCAAGAACTACTATTACTATCGTCAGACGAACATGAGCTCTTCGAGCTTCCTGAAGGACTTCCACATTCCGTTCGACCGTACGCGTGAGATGCGCGAGGTGCTTCGTCGTCGCAATGCTTCTGCGAAGATCTGGGAAGCTCTGTACGTGCGCGAATTCAGCTACATCAACTTCGTGCTGGGGGAGTGCGGCTTTTCCGAGACCGATCCCGAAGTGCATGCCCTCGTTCTCGAGATGCTCGAAGACATGGACAAGGACCTCGTTCTTTCCAGCAAGTGCTTCGCCGCAAGCGACATTGACTTCTACAACTCGTTCCTGGCAGCTGCGCATGCCGAGGGCAAGGCGAATGAGGAAGCTTCCGAAGAACAGCCCGTGGTTTCCTTCCTGGTTCCCGTGCTCGACAATCGCCGCACCATGGCCGAGTGCCTTTCTTCACTCAATGCGCTCGAAGTTGAGCACGAGGTCATCTGCGTTGATTGCGGCTCTCACGATTCCAGCCCCATGATTTGCAAGCGCGTGTGCAATACGCACGCAAACGTGCACATGCTCGATGGTGCGTTTGAATCGGTGCCCCAGGGCCTCAATGCCGCATTGGATGCATCCAAGGGGCGTTACAGCATGGTTATCGATCCGTCGATGAGCGTTGATGTCCGCCTTTCTTCCTTTATCGAGTTGGTTGCCGAGGGCTCGTCCGATATCGCGTTGCTCGACAACGATATGCGCTATGTCGTGGACGCACTGCGTGCGGCCAATGCGCTTGATGCCGTTACCGTTCAGACCGAGGAATTCGTTGCGGCCATGCTTCCGGCGGGCGCCGAATCTATTTCCGGCTTTGCCTTCGACGTGGCGCATGCAAACGAATATGCTCGCATCTATCGTAATGACTTCATTCGCGAACAGGGTCTTTCCTTTGATTCTTGCGACGTTATGGGCGATGCGTCGTTTGGCATGCGTGCAACTATTGCTGCCGCGTCCATTGCCTACGGCGCCTTCAACTGCATGTCGAACGCCGATCGCTTCATCGAGTGGCCGCTGTTCTATCTCGAGCTCGACGAACAGCACGAGCTTCGCAGCGAGCGCAGCGCATCGCGTCGTCGCGTTACGCCTTCCATCTTGAAAGGCATTGAAGCGGTGGGCGACGAGCGCTATGCCGTTTCGCTTTCCAACGTGCTGGCTAGCGCGTTCGCGTGGGATATCGTGCATACCGAGAACCTGGAAGAGCTTCACGCCTGCATCGACGAGGAGCTTCCTGCCGTGCGCGCGTGCCTGGAGCGCCTGGGTAACGAGTATTGCTGGCATAGGCCTCGCGAGCACCGCGTGTACGAGCTCTTGGCAAAGGGTGGCGTCGAGGAGTTCCTGGAAGATCGCATGCTGTACAAGGATTACGTGCTGCGTCTCGACGAACAGGCTCTTGCCGACATGAAGGATTCTCCCACCATGCGCTTGGGTACGAAGCTCGCGCATGCTGGTCGTATCGTTATGCCTCGCAAGGCTATCGCTGCCGTGAAGAACGCGTTCCGCAAGTAGCCATGTCCATTCTTTCTCGACTCTACAATCGACTTTTCGCGGGGGAGAGCTGGATTTCCGCGGCCGAGGTTCGCACGGGCGCTGGTACGCGCGTGGTGGGTTGCAGGCCGCTCGAAGAGGGTACGTGGATGCTTGAATCTCGCGCCCTCGTGGCTCAGGACCGCATGGATGACCTGCAATTCCAGGTGGTCTTGGACGATGGCACCGTGCTCGATTCCGCATTGCGTGGTTCGCAGCGCATTGCATCGCCGCGTGGCAGCTCGAAGGCGGCCTGGTACGAGCTTTGCTACGTTACGCTTCTCTCGAAGGAAATGGGTAACGTAACCGTGCGCTTCCAGAGCGCGTCTTCGGGAGAGGCGCTCTGCGCGTGGACGATGTCTCAGCAGCGCTGGCAGCGCGAGCTTACCGATGATTATTATGCCCTCGTGCGGAATCCCTTTGCGGATGGGTCCTACGAGGAATGGCGCGAACGCCAGTGCGTAACGGACGATCAGCTCCAAAGGCAGCGCGAATCGCATTTTCCATACGAGCCCCTGGTGAGCTTGGTGAGCCCCCTGTATCGCACGCCTCCGGCATTCCTGCGCGTCATGATTGATTCGGTGCGTGCGCAGAGCTACCAGAAGTGGGAGCTTGTGCTGGTGAACGCCAGCCCCGATGACGAGGCCCTTGCCGAGGTTCTTGCATCGTACGATGACGAGCGCATCATCGTGGTCGACCATCCCGAAAATGATGGCATTGACGGCAATACCAATTGCGGCATCGCCGCATCGCATGGTGACTACGTTGGCTTTCTCGATCACGATGATTTTATCGAGCCCGATTTGGTTTACGAGTACGTGGCGCGCATCAATGAAACGCAAGACGTCGACTTGCTCTATTGCGATGAGGATAGCTTCGAGGAGGGGAAGGGCTATACCCTTCCCTTGTTCAAGCCCGATCGCTCTCCCGATCTTCTGTATTCGAACAATTACGTTATTCACCTGTTCATGGTGAGCAGGTGGCTGCTTGATCGCACCGAGCGATCGGGTCCGCTCACGAATGGCGCGCAGGATTACGACCTCACGCTCAAGGCGTTCGAAGTTGGCCGCAGCATCGTGCACGTACCGCGCGTGCTCTATCACTGGCGCATGCATTCTGGGTCCACCAATGGTGGCAACTCCGATGCGAAGCCGTATTGCAACGACGCAGGCGCCTACACCATCGAGCAGCATTTCGAGCGACGTGGCATCACAGCTGATGTCGTGGATACCGATTGCATCTTCGTGTACCAGCTGAAGATCCATTCCGATATCGCGACTTCGAGCGTTTCGGCGGTATTCGATTCGGCTGAAAGCCTTGAGTCTGGTTCATGGGATGCCGCCGCTGCAGATGGATTGGCTACGGTTACGCCCTCGGAGTCTTTTGAATCCGAACGGGATATCCTTGCGTACCGCAATGAATCGGCGCGTAAGGTTCAGTCCGAATACGTTCTCTTCGCTGCTGGCGACGTTGCGCCCATTACCTCCGACGCATTGAGCGTGTTGCTGCCGTATTTCGAGCGTTCCGAAGTGGGTCTCATCTCGCCACGCTTGCTCACGCCGCAGGATACGCTTTGCCAGAGCGGCATCGTCGTTCGCGCTGATGGGCAGCTTACCGAGCTGGGCGTCGATTTGCCTGCGTGGGATAGCGGCTACATCGGGCGCTTTCATCGTCCTGCGAATTACGCCGCCGTCGCCCCCGACTGCGTCATTATGCGCAGGAAGGATTTCCTGGAAGTGGGCGGTTACGACGAGGGCTATGGCTCGTTGCTGTATGCCCAGGTCGACCTTTGCCTCAGGCTTGCGCAGAAGGGGTTGCTCACGCTCTACGTTCCCTTTGCCGAATTTGGGCATTCCCGTACGCGCTTCGAAGCTCTTTCACCGCTGCATCCCAGCGCGCGTGACTTGCTTGCCCACGATGCCAAACGTCTTGCTGAAGCTTGGCCTGCCATCGCTTCATCACCCGATGGCTTCTATAACGCCAATCTCGACCAGAGTAGCTCGTACTATCTTCTTGACCATACGAAATAGCCCTTCCGGATAAATCCGAAAGGGCTATTGCCTTTTTATATGGGGCAGCTGCTATGCCTGGTGTTCCTGTTCCAGCCCGCGATATGCGGCGCATACCTCTTCGACGGTGCCAATCTTGCGCAAGTGACCCTTTTCGATCCAGACGGCCTTTTCGCACACGCGTTCAACCTGGTCGATGCTGTGGGAAACGAACAGCAGGGTAGTGTTGTGCTCGCGCACGAGCTCGTTGATCTTGCGTTCGCACTTTTCCTGGAAGAGGAAGTCGCCTACGGAAAGCGCCTCGTCAACGACCAGGATGTCGGGGATGGTAGCCGTTGCAACGGCGAAGGCCACGCGTGCGACCATACCAGAAGAGTAGTTCTTCATGGGCATGTCCAAGAACTCGCGAACTTCGGCAAAGTCTACGATTTCGTCGAAGTGGGTGTCGATGTACTTGCGGCTGTAACCCAGCAGCGCGCCGTTGAGATAGATGTTCTCGCGTGCCGTGAGTTCCATGTCGAAGCCTGCACCTAGCTCGATGAGCGGGGCGATGGACCCATTTACCGTAACGGATCCCTTTGACGGCTCGAGCACGCCGGCGATGATCTTCAGCAGGGTAGACTTACCCGAGCCGTTCGTGCCCACGATGCCATATACATCACCTTGCTCAACGGTGAAGTTGATGTCTTCCAGAGCCTTGAACTCCTTGAAGAACAGTTCGCGTTTGGCGAGCTTGATGAAGTATTCCTTTAGGCTGTTGAGCTGCTCGCTGGCGATGTTGAACACCATCGAGACATGGTCTATGCGGATAGCTGGTTCGCTCATATTCCGTCCTAGATATAGAGAATGAACTTGTGCTCGGTCTTGCGGAAGACGATGAATCCCACCACGAAGGTCACGAGCGCCATGCCGAAGCAGATGAGGATTTCCTGAATCGAGGGGCAGGTGTTCCACATCATGATGTCGCGGAAGAACGTGAGGTAGTGGTACATGGGGTTGAACTGCATGATGGCCATCATCCAATCGGCCAGCATGTCCACGGGATAGAAGATGGGCGTGGCGTACGTCCATGCGGTAAGCAGAACGCCCCATAGGTGCATGACGTCACGGAAGAATACCGAGAGCGCCGAGATGAGCAGGCTTAGGCCGAACGAGAACATGGTGATGAAGATGATCAGCAGGGGCAGGCCCCAGATGGCATGCACGCTGGGGAGCACCTGGAAGTAAGCCATGACCAGCACGGCCGCAATCATCGAGATAGCCGTGTTCAGAAGCTCGAACATGACCTTTTCCATTGGGAAGATCATCTTCTCGATGCGAATCTTCTTGATGAGCGATTGCGCATCGATAATGGAGCTCATGGCTGAGTTGGTGGATCGATTCATGAAGTCGAACATGATCTGACCCAAGATAAGGTACAGCGGGAAGTTCTCGATGTTGAATCGGAACATGTAGCTGAATACGGCGGCGAGCACGATCATCATGAGGAGCGGGTTCAACACGCTCCATACGATGCCCAGGAAGCTGCGGCGGTACTTGAGCTTGAAGTCCTTGCTTACCAGCGATGCCAGCACGAATTTGTTGTGCTGGAATTCCGTTACTCGTTTCTTTTCTATAGCTGCGTCTGCCATTCCGTTTCCTTTGAGTTGTCCAGTCGCAAGCGTTTATTATCGCGATAATGGCGATGCGTATCAATTGCACGCGCGCGAATACATGGAATTCCGTTACTTGCGCGTAGCCTGTCCGACGTGCCGATTTATGGTAATAGTCGTTGCGTTTCCTGCAGGCATGCGCTCAGGGCGTAGAATGTTTCATGTATATGTGACATGTACATGTTTAAAGGAGCGCACATGAAGGGCATCATTCTTGCGGGTGGTAGCGGTACCCGTCTGTATCCGCTAACCACGGTAACCAGCAAGCAGCTTCTTCCCATTTACGACAAGCCCATGGTGTTCTACCCGCTTTCCACGCTTATGCTCGCGGGCATCAAGGACATCCTCATCATTTCCACTCCGGTCGACTTGCCTCGCTTCCGCGATCTGCTGGGCGATGGCAGCCAGTATGGCATCTCGCTTTCCTATGCAGAACAGCCTTCGCCCGATGGCCTTGCCCAGGCATTTATTATCGGCGAGGAGTTCATCGATGGCGAAAGCTGTGCGCTCGTGCTGGGCGATAACATCTTCTACGGCAACGGTCTTTCCCGCCATTTGAAGGCCGCCGTCAATGCTGCCGAGAACAACGGTGGCGCCACGGTCTTTGGCTACTACGTCGATGACCCCGAACGCTTCGGCGTCGTGGAGTTCGACGAAGACGGCCATGCCATCTCCATCGAGGAAAAGCCCGCCAACCCCAAGAGCAACTATGCCGTTACCGGGCTGTACTTCTACGACAAGCGCGTGTGCGATTTCGCCCGTAAGGTGAAGCCCTCCGCGCGCGGCGAGCTCGAAATCACCAGCCTGAACGAGATGTACCTGAACGATGGCAGCCTTGATGTCGTCACGCTGGGCCGTGGCTACGCGTGGCTCGATACGGGTACCGTTGAATCGCTCTTCGAGGCTTCCGAATTCGTTCGCTCGGTTGAGCGCAGTCAGTCCATGCCCGTTTCCGTTCCCGAGGAAATTGCCTTCGAGAACGGATGGATTTCGCGCGAAACGCTGCTTGCGGCCGCGAAGACGTATGGCAAGAGTCCGTATGGCCAGCACCTTCAGAAGGTTGCCGACGGCCGCATTATGGATTAGGTGATTGGATGCGCATTCTTATTACTGGTGCTGCCGGCCAGCTTGGCCGCGAGCTTTCGGGCATGCTTGCCTCGGGGCAGGCGGAAATCGGCCCCATTCCCGCTAGCTATGCGGGGGCGGAAGTCGTCTGCGCCGATGCCAGCGAACTCGATATTACCGATGCCGCTGCCGTCGATTCCTTCCTGGCAAGCGGCTTCGACGTCGTCTTCAATTGCGCAGCCTATACGAACGTCGATGGTTGCGAAGCTCACGAGAGCGACGCCTTTGCCGTGAATGCCACGGGTCCCGCGAACCTTGCGCGTGCCTGCGAGCAGACGGGCGCGAAGCTCGTGCACGTTTCCACCGACTACGTGTTCCCGGGCAACCAGCCCGAGCCGCGTGTCGAATCCGACGAAGTGGCCCCGCTTTCCGCGTATGGCCGTACCAAGCTGGCGGGGGAGCAGGCGGTTGCTCAAGCGTGTCCTCGTCACTTCATCGTACGCACGGCCTGGCTCTATGGCCACGAGGGCAAGAACTTCGTGAAGACGATGATGCGCCTGGGCAATTCGCTCGACACGGTTACCGTGGTCGATGATCAGCTTGGCTGCCCCACGAACGCCAATGACGTCGCGTACCAGATGCTGCGCATTGCCGAAACGGAAAATTACGGCATTTACCACTGCGTGAACAAGGGCACCTGTTCGTGGGCCGATTTCGCGCAGGCCATCATGCAGGAAGCCGGGCTCGATTGCGTAGTCGCGCGCTGCACCTCGCAGGAATACAAGGAAGCGCACCCCGAAAGCGCGTCGCGTCCCGCCTATTCGTCGCTCGTGAACGGCCATCTGGCTGCGACGATAGGAGACACCATGCGTCCGTGGCACGATGCGCTTCGTAGCTATATGGGCAAATAGATTTCGCTTTGCGAACGCAACTATAAGGAGTTTCATGAAAACGTATTTGGTAACTGGTGGCGCTGGCTTCATTGGCAGCAACTTCGTGCTCTACATGCTCAAGAAGTACCAGGACATTCGCATCGTGAACGTTGACGTGCTCACGTATGCGGGCAACCTTGAGAACCTGAAGGACATCGAGGGCGACGAGCGTCACATCTTCAGTCAGACCGATATTCGCGACAAGGATGCCATCACGCGCCTGTTTGCTGAATACGATCCCGATTACGTGGTGAACTTTGCCGCGGAAAGCCACGTGGACCGCTCCATCGCAAACCCCGAGGTGTTCGCCGATACCAACGTCATGGGTACGGTAACGCTGCTCAATGCCGCGCGTGCGGCGTGGCAGCAAGAAGATGGTTCGTGGACCCCGGGCAAGAAGTACCTGCAGGTTTCCACCGACGAGGTGTACGGTACGCTTTCCCTCGATAAGCTCGACGAGTTCTTCCGCGAGGACACGCCGCTTTCCCCGCATTCGCCCTATTCGGCCAGCAAGGCGGCAGCCGATATGTTCGTTTCCGCCTACGGCGATACGTATGGCATGCCCATCAACATCACGCGCTGCTCGAACAACTACGGCCCGTATCAGTTCCCGGAAAAGCTCATTCCGCTCATGATCAACAATGCGCTTGCCCACAAGGAGCTGCCGGTGTACGGCGACGGCTTGAACGTGCGCGACTGGCTGTACGTGGAAGACCACTGCAAGGCCATCGACATGGTGCTGGCGAAGGGCAAACTTGGCGAGGTCTACAACGTGGGCGGCCACAATGAACGCGCCAACATGTTCATCGTGAAGACCATCATCGCGGAAGCCTCCAAGGCCGTGAATGACCCCGCCATCACCGAGGACCTCATCCGCCACGTCACCGATCGCGCTGGCCACGACAGGCGCTATGGCATTGCCCCCGACAAAATCAAGGCCGATCTGGGCTGGTACCCCGAGACGAAGTTCGAAGATGGCATCGTCCGTACCATCGAGTGGTACCTGCAGCACAAGGAATGGATGGAGCACGTAACGAGCGGTGCATATCGTGCGTATTACGACACCATGTATTCTGCCAAGGAGGTTCTGGACTAGATGGAGTTCGGCAAGCTTACGCGGGGGGATGGGAAGATTTACATTGCGCTGCGTGCTGAGGTGCCCTCTGGTGCAAGGGTCCGCGTTTCATCGCGTGCGCAGAACGGCAACGACATGCCCGCGCTTGCCTTGCGTGGCGAGCAGTCTGGCTCGTACGTGGTCGTAGTGCCCGTTATCTCTCTTGCCCAGGTGGTCACCGCTCATGTGGTCGATGGGCAGGGCAAGACGCTCGACAGTGCCATGACCACCGTCGATCCGAAGAAGTCGGCTTGGCAGTCGAAGCGCAACACGCTGCTGAAGGACGCAGCTACTTCCATGCGCAACATCGACGCCGATCCGCGCATCGATTGCGCGAACATTCGTATCGATCGCATTGTGCTCTTCGACGACTCCACGAACTTGCTGCACGGCTTCATCTGCGTGTATGCGCCCAACTATCGCAACGAGGCGCTGAATAACGCCAACATTCGATTCGTTGGCACGGATGGCTCTCTACTGGAATCGTCGAAGGTCACCGTTTTCGGCGAGAGCCCCATTCCCGTTACGGCCGACTCTCCCGATGGGGCGCGTCTCATCGAGTTTTCGTTCCGCCTGCCCGTGCTCGATGCCGATTTCTTCATTTGGGTGTCGTTCCCCGGTGGAAGCGCACCCGATGGCTTCGTTCGCATGGAAGCCTCTCGTATCGAGCAGCTGCGCAGGGATTTCTTCTTCATGATGTCGCATACCTCGCAGGGCGAGGCCTACGACGATTGGTTCCGCCGTATTCATCGTACGTCTCCGCTGGTCATCGAAGCGCAGAAGACGGCCCATTTCGAAATCGAACCGCTGTTCTCGATTATCGTGCCCCTGTACAAGACGCCTCTTGGCTTCTTCTGGGAAATGGTCGAATCGGTGCGTTCGCAGACCTACTCCAAGTGGGAGCTCGTGCTGGTGAATGCCTCTCCCGAGGATTCTGCGCTTTGCGAAAACGCACAGCGCGCGGTAGCGGAAGACGAACGCATTCGACTGGTGACGCTCGACGAGAACAAGGGCATCACGCTCAATACGAACGAGGGCATTCGCGCCGCCAAGGGCGATTTCCTGTGCTTCTTCGATCACGACGACATCCTGGAGCCCGATGCGCTCTTCGAGTATGCGAAGGGCATCAACCGCTATCCTGACACCGACTTGCTCTACTGCGATGAGGACAAGATCGAGAACGGTCATTACTTCGATGGTTTCCTGAAGCCCGATTTCGACATGGACCTGCTCACGGCTTCGAACTACGTGTGCCACATGCTTACGGTGCGCACGTCGCTCGTGCGTGATCTTCCCGAGCTGCCGGGCAAGGAATTCGATGGCGCGCAGGACCACAACCTCACGTTCCTCATCGCGGAACAGGCGCGCAACGTCTATCACGCGCGTAAGGTGCTCTATCACTGGCGCGTGCATCAGCAGTCCACTGCCGGCTCCGCCGATTCCAAGCCATGGGCGCAGGAAGCGGGCAATCGTGCCATCGAGGCGCACTTCAAGCGCATTGGCGTGCCCGTGAAGGTGGAAGATAGCACGCCCGCCTTCTACCATCGCGTGAAGTACGTCATGCCCGAAGAGCAGCCCCTGGTCTCCATCGTCATTCCCACGAAGGACCATATCGACCTGCTTTCCACGTGCGTCGATTCTATCCTGCAGAAGACCACGTATCGCAACTTCGAGATCGTGCTCGTCGAGAACAACAGCACGGAAGAGCAGACATTTGCCTATTACGACCAGGTATCCGCGCGCGATTCCCGCGTAAAGGTGGTGCGCTACGAGGGGGAATTCAATTTCTCCGCCATTTGCAATTTCGGCGCGCGTCATGCCTCGGGCGACTATTACCTGTTCCTGAACAACGATACGTCGGTTATCACGCCCGAATGGATCGAGCGCATGCTTGGCCCCATGCTGCATCGCTCCACCACGGCTTGCACGGGTGCCATGCTCCTGTATGCCGACGACACCATTCAGCATGCTGGCGTGATCATTCCGAAGGCGAACCCCGACCATCTGTGTCATTGCTTCCCGGCCGATTCGCTCTATCATTTTTCGCATTTGCAGCGCACGCGCGAATCGTCGGCCGTTACGGGTGCGTGCATGTTGGTTCGCGCAAGCCAGTTCGATGCTGTCGACGGTTTCGACGAGCGTTTCGCCGTGGCATACAACGACATCGACCTTTGCCTTCGCTTGCGTGAGCGCGGTTGGAGCGTTGTCATGGAGCCCACGGCGCGCCTCTATCATTACGAATCTGCTTCGCGTGGTTCCGACTTCATGGATGCGCGCAAGTTCGCCCGCTTGCATAGCGAGGGTGGCTTGTTCCGCGAACGCTGGGGCAAGTACATTAGCGCGGGCGATCCGTTCTATGGAATGCATTGCGCGCGCGAATCAGCTAGATACGAACTCGATTGGTTGCGAGAGGATTGGGAACTATGGACGAAGGCGTAATCACGTCTGGTAACTTTACCTTTACGAAGACTTCCATCGATGGGGTGATCATTGTCGATGTGAAGGCATATGGCGATAGCCGCGGGTACTTTATGGAAACCTACAAGCGCCCCGACTTCGTGGCGGGCGGCATCGACGTCGACTTCGTGCAGGACAATCAGAGCTCCAGCACCAAGGGCGTGCTGCGTGGCCTGCATTTCCAGATCGAGCATCCGCAGAGTAAGCTTGTGCGCGTGGTTTCGGGCAAGGTGTTCGACGTTGCCGTCGACCTGCGCGAAGGTAGCCCCACGTATGGCAAGTGGGAGGGCGTGGTTCTTTCTGCGGAAAACAAGCGCCAGTTCTTCATTCCGCGCGGCTTCGCCCATGGCTTCCTGGTGCTCTCCGATACGGCGGAGTTTTGCTACAAGTGTGACGACGTCTACCATCCCAATGACGAGGGTGGCCTGATGTGGAACGACCCCGCCATTGGCATCGAGTGGCCCGCCATGGAGGGCGACGAGGCGTTCGATGCTTCGAAGATCGTCCTTTCCGACAAGGACAAGGTGCATCCCGCGTTTTCGAAGTAAGCGGGTTTTCCTGGAAGGTACGTGCCGCTGGCCATTTCTGCCGGCGGCACGCTTTGGTTTATTTAGCGTAACTGGCGCTCCGAACGCATTCGTTGCGTATACTCGGTACGTCTAAGCTCTTAGAAAGGAATGATCGTGTCTCAGTACGATTATCTCATCGTTGGCGCTGGCATCTCGAGCGCCGTTTTCGCGCACGAAGCCGCCAAGGTGAGGAAGACGTGCCTCGTCATCGACCGTCGTCCGCATATCGCCGGTAACGTATACTGCGAGGACATCGAGGGCATCAACGTGCATAAGTACGGCGCCCACATCTTCCATACGTCCATTCGTCGCGTGTGGGATTACGTGAATCAGTTCGCCGAGTTCAATAACTATGTGAACAGCCCCGTTGCCGTTTACAAGGACGAGCTGTATAACCTTCCGTTCAACATGAACACCTTCAGCAAGATGTGGCCCGAGGTGCGCACGCCCGAACAGGCGAAGGCGAAGATCGCCGCCCAGGTTGCCGAGGCGGGCATTGGCGAGCCCTCCAATCTGGAAGAGCAGGCGCTTTCCCTGGTTGGCCGCGATGTGTACGAGAAGCTCATCAAGGGCTACACCGAAAAGCAGTGGGGCCGCGACTGCAAGGACCTGCCCGCTAGCATCATCAAGCGCCTTCCGTGCCGCTTCCGCTACGACAACAACTACTTCAACGATCGTTGGCAGGGCATTCCCATGGGTGGCTACACCAAGATGGTGGAAGCCATGTTTGGCGATACGCCCATCAAGCTGAACACGGAATATCGCGAGTTCATCGCCCAGAACCCCGATGTAGCCGATCGCATCATTTACTGCGGTCCCATCGACGAGTTTTACGATTACCAGCTTGGTCGCCTGGAGTACCGCAGCCTGCGCTTTGAAAGCGAGATCCTCGACGAGGAAAACCATCAGGGCAACGCCGTGGTGAACTACACCGAGCGCGAGGTTCCTTACACGCGCATCATCGAGCACAAGCATTTCGAGTACGGCACGCAGCCCAAGACGGTCATCACGCGTGAGTACCCGGCCGACTGGAAGCCCGGCGACGAACCGTATTATCCCATCAACGACGAGCGTAATTCGTCGCTGTATGCTCAGTACGTCGAGCTTGCCTCCAAGGAGGGCAAGGTCGTGTTCGCTGGTCGCTTGGGCGGCTACAAGTATTACGACATGGATAAGGCCATCGACGCTGCGTTCGACCTGGTCGAAGCAGAGCTTGGCGTAACCATCGCCTAGTTGCCTGGATCATTGCCGTAAAGCGGAGGGCGCACGCGCGTCCTCCGCTTTTTTGCGTTTGGACGGCTTGTTCGCTGCGTCAAATTGGGACTTTTCTTGTGGTAATATTTCCCTGTGTGGCTGTGAAAACCACGAGGAAATGGGGCTGATATGACGGGGTATTCCTATCGTTTCCGCATGCGTTCGGCATGCATTGCGTTCATTGCCGCTACAATCGTCACCTTCTTGCTTGCGTCGTCTCCGTCGTATGGCTTGGAGGCAACCGATTCGCTTCCCACTGTTGCGCCGCAGGGCTCAGAGGCCGTTGCCGATTTATCTGTGGGCCCAACGACCAAGGCAAGCGATTCCGTGGTGGTCGATGAGGGCGACGCTCCCGCTAGTGAGCCGTCCGCCGTTTCGCAGGCTGACGATGGGGAGGGGGGAACCGCTGATTCGGAGGCGGCTGAGTCCATTTCCTCCGATGTTCCCGTCGTTGCCGTCGAGCCGCAGGCTGCAGATGCCCAAAGCTCCCTCGACGCATGCTCGGACGAACCGCAGGATCCCTCCGAAACCACCGAGGAGCCTTCGTACGAAGAGTCCCACGTGAACATGTATCGCCTGTACAACCCCAATTCGGGCGAGCACTTCTACACGTCGAGCGAATCCGAGGCCATCTCCATTGCCGGCTTGGGCTGGCAGTGGGAAGGCATTGGCTGGGTGGCGCCCTCCACGTCTGATGTGCCCGTGTATCGCCTCTACAACCCCAATGGCGGCGATCACTTCTTCACGACGTCGGCGACCGAGCGCGACGGCCTGGTGAAGAAGGGCTGGAAGTACGAGGGCATTGGCTGGTACTCCGATGCCGAAGATACGGGCCTTATCGTCTATCGCCAGTACAACAAGAATGCGAAGACGGGCTCGCATAACTACACCACGTCCGCCGCCGAGAACGCCTCGCTGGTGAAGATGGGCTGGACGGCCGAGGGCGTGGCCTGGTACGCCACGAACGGTGCGAACCTGCCCTTCACCGCGCGCTGGATCGTCTCTCCTGCATGGACGGGCTCCCTCGAGCGCTATTGGCTTGATTCGAATGCAAGCATTGCCAAGTCTCGCCTTGTTACCGCTTCGGAGGGTGCGGGGTATACCGCCTATGCGCGCCCCAATGGCATCATCGTGCGCGGGAAGTGGGATAACGGAGCTGGTCGCGTGTACGTTGCGAACAACGACGGCAAGTTGGCATCTACGTCCGATGGCGCTACCGGCTGGCTTGTGACCAAGGCCTACGATGGCGTCCTGCAGCGTTATCGCTATGACGCCGAATCCCATGCCATGCTGTCGGGCTTCTTCGTGGTCGACGGCGCTCGCTACTTTGGCATGGGCAACAACGGCTACGTACTGCGCGGCAAGACCAACTGGGGAGACCACGTGCTTCTGGCCAACAACGACGGCGTCATGCCGTCCGCCGCGGGTTGGCTTGTGACGGGAATCTACGATGGGGGCAACCTGCAGCGTTACTGGCTGCAGAAGGCCTACCAGTCGTTCGTGGGTGCGCGTACGGGCTTCTTCAACGTAGATGGAAGCAAGTACTTTGGCGTGTATAACGAGGGCTACGTGTTGCGCAACAATTTCATCAAGGATGGCTCCACGTGGTACAAGGCCGACAATGACGGCAAGCTCGTGAAGTCGGTTCCGCCTGCGCAGTACCTCATGACCGAGTATGCGCAGCGCTTCTCGAGCGCCACGCGCTGGCTCATCATGATTAATCTCGATACCGCCATGTTGGGCGTCTATACGGGTTCGCAGGGCAATTGGACGTGCGTTAAGTACTGGCTCTGCTCGCCTGGCAAGCCTTCCACTCCCACGGTTACCGGCACGTTCACCACGCTCGATCGCAAGCCGCATCTGAGCACGGCCTATTCCGCGCAGTATTGCACGCGCTTCTATGGCGGCTACTTCATCCATAGCATCCTTGGTACGGGCAACGAGTTGGGAAGCTACCGTTACCTGTCGCATGGATGCGTGCGCGTTGAAGTGGATAACGCCAGGTGGATCTACGAAAACGTACCGCTTGGCACTACGGTTCACGTGTACGACTAGGCTGTCGTTCGCGCCTCGTGCTTCTTTGACCTTGGGCGTGTTAGCTTAAAGGTTGCTGAAGGCGAGGCGCGTAGTTGAGCGGGTCGTATGTAAACTGCGCTCTGCGAGTTCGTATTCGTTTATACTTTTGAGAGTCTTAATGTGCCGACTGTACTGTAGGGGATATATCAGCTCATGAGCAAAGGAAAACATGCCGGTCATGGTACACCGGTTACTCGTTACGAGGACCAGTGGGGCCAGGAACAAGGCAATGCCCAGTGGATGCCCAGCGGTATGGTGCCCATCAATCCGTATTCTCGCTCCTCGTATGCCGAGGGTCTTGCGAACAAGAAGGGGAAGCGTAAGCGCCGTAAGCGCATCGGCATCACCATTGCCCTGGTGATTATTGCCATGCTCGTGTGCGCTGGCACGGCTGCGGCTTTGTATTTCTCCAATCAGATCAAGACGATTGACGAGAACTTTTCACAGGGTCTCGATGCCGACATCGAAGACGCTCTCGTTGAAACGAACGCGCCAAGCGATCCGTTCTACGTGCTGCTCATGGGTACCGACGAGTCCATCGAACGTTCCGAAGATAACACCTTCGGTGGCATATATCGCACCGACACCATCATTCTTGCGCGCGTCGATCCGGGCAACAAGAAGGTCACCATGATTTCGATTCCGCGTGATACGCAGGTCGACATGGGTGAATACGGTCTTCAGAAGATCAATGCCGCATACGCGTATGGTGGGGCATCTCTTGCCGTCAAGACGGTTTCCGAACTATGCGACGTAGACATCGCGCACTTCGTGCTTGTTGACATGGATGGTCTTGCCGCCATTGTCGATAACCTTGGTGGCATCGAAGTCGACGTTCCCATGGAAATCGACGACGAGGATTACACGGGCCATCTCGACGCGGGTCTGCAGACACTCGATGGCTGGCAGACGCTCATATTTGCGCGCAGCCGCCACGCATACGATTCCGTGGGCGATGGCGACCTGCTTCGCGCCGCGAATCAGCGTACCGTTATCAGCGCTATCGTCGACAAGCTCTTCCAGAGTGACATCATCACTATGAGCACGTCCATCACGAACCTGTCTTCGTTCATTCAGACCGACCTTACGGTGAGCGAAATCGTGGAATACGCTCAGGCTCTGAAGGGTATCGACACCACGACCGACGTGTACAGCGCCACGGCGCCCGTCGAGTCGGTCTACGAGAACAACATTTGGTGGTGCAAGCTCATCGAAGACGAGTGGCAGGAAATGCTCAGCCGCATGAAGCAGGGCCTTGCTCCCACTGAAGAGCAAGAGGTCGATTCTGCCACGGGCATTGTTCTCTCGTCGGTGGGCGATAGCGGTACGGCTTCCGTCACGGCCGACGCGAATGCCACCTCAACCACTTCCGTTACCCAAGATGGTAATGTCGTCGTGAAGAACGGTTCGGGCGTATCGGGCGCAGCTTCCTCGGCGGCCACCATGCTCGCCAAGGCTGGCTTCAACGTGACCGAGGTGGGCGACGCCGATTCCGACAAGTACACGAGCACGCTCATCATCTACGCTTCCGACGATTACGCAGACGAAGCGAAGACCATCAACGAAACCATGGGCGGAAGCAATACCGTCATGAAGAACGATGGCACGTACACCATGACGGGCGACTTGCTGGTGGTGCTCGGCTCGGCCGATGCATCCTAGGAACTAAGCGTATGAACAGGTAGGGCGTCGACAAATGTCGGCGCCCTTTTTTCATTTCGAAACATCCTTGAAAAGATGAACGTGTAATATGGCAATAATATTGACGAAACGGCATTGGGCCAATGACGCGTGGCGTCTTAGCGAGCACGAAGGGAAGGCTTATGACTCCCGATCAGGAATACGTTCTCAAGACGGTTAAGGCTAGGGACGTTCATTTCGTACGCTTCTGGTTTACCGACGTTATGGGAAACATGAAGTCGTTCGCCGTAAATCCCAACGAGCTCGAGCATGCCTTTGAAGAGGGCATGGGCTTCGACGGTAGCTGCATCAATGGCTTTTCCGATACGGCGGAAAGCGACATGCTCGCATTCCCCGATGCCTCTACGTTTCAGATTCTTCCCTGGCGCCCCGATTCCAACGCCGTGGCGCGTATGTTCTGCAATATCCGCACGCCTGAAGGCGAGCCGTTCGAAGGGGACTCGCGCCTCATTCTTTCGCGTGTCGTGCAGGGCATTCGCGATGCTGGCTACGAAGCAAACGTGGGTCCCGAGGTCGAATACTTCTACTTCCACGATTCGAAGGGCACCGAGGTGCTGGACCGTGGCGGCTACTTCGACCTCACCGAGCTCGACTCGGGTAGCGACTTGCGCCGCGACACCGTCCTGGCGCTCGAGAACATGGGCATCCCCGTGGAATACAGCCATCACGAGAGCGGCCCCAGCCAGCACGAGATCGACCTGCGCTATTCCGACGCTTTCAGCATGGCCGATGCGGTCATGACGTACAAGATGGTCGTGAAGGAAATCGCCGCGCTTCATGGCGTGTATGCCAGCTTCATGCCCAAGCCGCTTTCCGATTGCCCAGGCAGCGGCATGCACGTTCACCTGAGCCTGTTCGACCATGAAGACCATAACGCGTTCTTCGATCCGGCCGACCCGCTTGGTCATCACCTCTCCAGCACCGCAAAGCACTTCATGGCGGGCCTGCTGCGCTATGCCCCCGAGTTCTGCCTGGTTACGAATCAGTACGTGAACTCCTACAAGCGCCTCACCGGTGGCAAGGAAGCTCCTGCGTACGTGAGCTGGGCGCGCAGCAACCGTTCTACGCTCGTTCGCATCCCGGGGTATCGTCCTTCCGAGGAAATGGCCTGCCGCATCGAAATGCGCAATGCCGATCCGGCATGCAATCCATACCTTTCGTTTGCAGTCATGCTTGCCGCCGGCATGGAGGGCATACGTCAGGAGCTGCCGCTTCCTGAATCGTCCGAAGGCGTTAACCTTTCGTCGCTCGAGCCCGCCAAGCTTCGCGAGCTGGGCGTTCAGAAGCTTCCCCTTACGTTGGGAAGTGCTATCGAGCTGTTCGCCGAAAGCGAGCTCATGAAGAACGTCTTGGGCGAGCACATCCATGACTATCTGGTCGACGCCAAGTCGCGAGAATGGCGCGAGTACCTGAAACAGGTTTCCCCGTGGGAGCTCGATCGCTGGTTGGAAGTGTTGTAGCCATGGCGCGCAAGCAGGTGGCGTTCGTAGCCGACAGTCTCGATAATGCCTATACCTTTCAGAATGCGCTTTCCGAAATGGACGTCGACGTCGTCGCGTGGTCGAGCGCCCGCTTCGAGAAGGCAACCGCGCAGCGATTCGACTTCGACTTGCTCATCTACGAGATTTCGGGCAATGCCGCCGAGGTGCTGCATCGGCTCGAGCGCGTGCTTTCCAACGAATCGAATGCCTGCGCGCTGTTCGTCATCGACGAGGCGTCGTTGCCGGGCCTTTGCCTTCCCACGCAGGTTAAGTGCGACTTCATCCTAAGCGGGGCTTCGGGCGTGGAATGCGCCGCTCGCATTAGGCAGCTGCTCTGGCCGGGTAACGAAACGAACGTCGATGACTATATCGTCGTCGACAGCATGACCATCAACCTGGCCACGTACCAGGTTGACATCGATGGCACTCCGCTCGACTTCACGTATTTGGAATATGCGCTGCTCGCGTTTCTCGCATCGCATCCGGGCCGCACGTACTCACGCGATGCGCTTCTAAGCCGCGTGTGGGGTTTCGACTATTACGGCGGCAGCCGTACCGTCGACGTGCACGTCCGTCGCATTCGCGCCAAGCTCGGTCCCGAACTTGCGCAGCATTTGGAAACCGTGCGTGGGGTAGGCTATCTCTGGAACGTGTAGGGTATACTCAACTATTCGTAAGTTGTTTTTACCGGGAAGCGTGTTCCTATGCCTAAGAAAATAGCTGTCATCGACGGAAACTCCCTGATGCATCGCGCATATCACGCGGTGCCGCCCACCATGAACGCGCCCGACGGCACTCCCACCAACGCCGTGTTCGGCTTCCTCTCCATGTTCTTCAAGTTCATCGAGGTTGCCGCTCCCGACGCGGTCGTTTGCGCGTTCGACGTGGGAAAGCCGAAGTTTCGCATCGAAGCGCTCGAGCAGTACAAGGCACAGCGTCCTCCCATGGACGACGAGCTGCGCGTGCAGTTCCCGCTTGTCGAGGAAATCCTTGCGAGCATGAACATTCCCGTGGTGAAGGTCCCCGGTTGGGAAGGCGACGACATCCTGGGAACCATTTCTGCTCGTGCCGATGCCCTTGGGTACGATTCGCTCCTGGTTACGGGCGACAAGGACGCCTGCCAGCTTGCCAGCGAGCATACGCATATCGTGAATACGAAGAAGGGCATTTCCGATGTCGTGATCTACGATCCGGCGGGCGTTCAGGAAAAGTATGGCGTCACCCCGGAGCAGATTCCCGATTACCTGGGATTCATGGGCGATTCCGCCGACAACATCCCAGGCGTGCCGGGCATTGGCCCGAAGAGCGCCTCCAAGCTCCTGCAGCAGTTTGGCAGCATGGAGGGCGTGTACGAAAACCTCGACAAGCTGAAGGGCAAGCAGCTCGAGAACCTTACCAATAATCGCGATGCGGCCTTCCTGTCGCGCGATGTTGCCATTATCAAGCGCGACCTCGACTTCGAGCTCGACCTCGATGCCGTATCGTTCCCCTCGTATACCGCTGAATCCGTTTCGGAGGCGTTCGACAAGCTGCGCCTGAAGGCCCATCTGGGCAAGGCTCTTGCGCTTATTGGCGGCCAGGCGGTTCAGCATAGCGTCGAGATTCCCTGGCGCGATTACCTTACGGGAGACGACGCCAAGGTGTTTGCCGACGAGGTTCTCGACGACGGCGTGGCGCACGACGCAGACGATGTTGTGGGCGTTGCCTTCCTCAAGAGCGATCAGGGTTCCATCTTTGGCGACGATCTTATGCTGGCCGTTTCCACGGCGAAGGCATGTGCGCTGCTTGAGGGGTCACAGGCTCAGGCTATGTTGTCTCATGCGGTTTTGGTTTCGGGTGTCATTCCCGTTGCCGTATACGATGCCAAGGCAGTTGCGGGCGAAGTGTATCCCGCCGATACTGCCGAAGAGAAGCTCATTCATACGCACGATCTGTTCGATATGAAGCTGTTCGACGTGAGCCTTGCCGCTTACGTGCTCGATTCCTCTGCGCGCGATTACGCGCCGGCGCATCTTGCCGAGCGCTACTTGGGCGGTGCGTTGCCGCAGGGCTCTTCCGAAGCTGATGAGCTGGTCATTCAGGCGGCTGCCATCCGTCTGCTTGCCACCGAGCTGAGCAAGCGCATGGAAGATGATGGCGTCTACGACGTCTACAGCGACATCGATGCGCCGCTCGTTTCCGTGCTTGCACATATGGAACGCGTGGGTGCGGCTATCGACGTCGATCATCTCCGCGCACTGGGTGAAAAGACCCAGGGCGATTTGGACGCACTCGTTGCGCAAATCTACGAGCTTGCAGGGGAGGAGTTCAACGTCGATTCTCCCAAGCAGGTGGGCCATATTTTGTTCGAGGTCATCGGCCTGAAGCCGAAGAAGAAGACCTCGCGTGGCTATTCCACCGACGCCAAGGTGCTTTCCGAGCTTGCAAACGAGCACGAGCTTCCGGGTCTTATCCTGAAGTACCGCGAGCTTGCGAAGATCAAGGGCACGTACATCGACGCGCTGCCGAAGATGCGTCGCGGCGACGGTCGCCTTCATACCTCGTTCAATCAGACGGTTACCACCACGGGCCGCCTGAGCTCGAGCGACCCCAACCTGCAGAACATTCCCGTACGCACGGCGTTTGGCCGCCATATCCGCGAGTGCTTCGTGCCGCTTACCGAAGGTCACGTATTCGTGTCGGCGGACTATTCGCAGATTGAACTGCGCTTGCTTGCGCATCTTTCGGGCGACGAGCACTTGGTTGCCGCATTCAATTCTGGTGCCGACTTCCATGCCGCCACCGCTTCGCATGTATTCGGCGTGCCCATCGAGGAAGTCACGCCCGAACTGCGCAGCCGCGCGAAGGCCGTGAATTTCGGCATCGTGTATGGCCAGCAGGCCTATGGTCTCTCGCAGACCCTGAAGGTCTCCTTTGCCGAGGCGCAGCAAATGATCGACCAGTACTTCGAGGCGTATCCGGGCGTTCGCTCCTACCTTGATGGCGTCGTGGAATTCGCTCGCGAGAACGGCTACGCCCAGACCATGTTCGGGCGCAAGCGTCACATTCCCGAGATCAACGTGCGCAACGTGCAGCAGCGTTCGTTTGCGGAGCGTACGGCTATGAACCATCCCATGCAAGGCAGTGCGGCCGACATCATCAAGCTTGCCATGGTCCAAGCCGAAAACCGCCTGCGTCACGAGTTCCCCAACGCGAAGCTCATGATTCAGGTGCACGACGAACTCGACTTGTCCGTTCCTGCCGATCAGGTGGAGCCGGTAAGCGAGCTGTTGCGCGAAGTCATGGAGAACGTGGTTGAGCTTTCGGTGCCCCTTATCGTCGACGTGCAGTCGGGCGAAAACTGGGCGCAGGCTCACTAGGGGCTTCGATGCATCTTACCGATTCCCAGTGCGATAGGTTTTTCGATGTCATGGATTGCCTGCTCACGTATGTGAATGGGCGGTTCAACGTAGTCGATGCGAACGAGGTTGACGATCGCGATCCTCTCATCGAGGCGAAGCTGACGCTCATCGCACATGAGTTGTGGGAGAACGTTGCCGTAATCGACGACTTCGTGCGCGACAACCCCTACGACCTGCCGCAGGCCGACCTGGCGCTCACGCAGTCGTGGAAGCATGCGATTTCCGGCACGTTCACCGTCGTGAGGTACCAGCAAGGACATGCCATCCTCATGCACGAATCGGGCATCTACAGCGTTTCGGGCGTTGAAGCCGATTGGGAAGAGGTGCTGGGCAGGGTTCCCGCGCTCGTCGATGCCGTGCTCCTTCCGTTCGAGGGTTCGATCATCTACGACGGGTTCCTCTCCATTGGCGACGTGCCCGAGGCGCGTGCGCGCGCCATTGCCGACGAATTCGAGGAGCGGTGCCAGCAGGGCGTCGTCTCCACGGTTGATGAGTTCCTGCAGCGTTCCAGCGCCTATCACGAAGCGCAGAGCATGCTCGAGTTCGAGAACTTCATGAACTCGCTCGATCGCCATCAGGGCCAGGAGCCCGAGGTACTGCCCCAGGGGTTCCATCGCGGTGCACTGGCGGGGCTTTCCGGCAAGGAGCGCGATGAGGCGGTCGAGCGCGACCTCGATCGTCGTTTCGGGGAATCGAAGCCCGCGCCCTCCCTAACGAAGGAAGATGAAGCGCTTAGCATCATTGGGCTTTGCACGCTGTACTGCGGTATCGTTCGCCTTTCCGATGCGTATCGTCAGTATTGCGCGTGCGTGCAGGAGCCCATGGGCGAATCCGAGTTTCGCACGCTTGCCGTTCGAGCTGGTCAGGACAAGGAAGCGCCGTTCGTTATCTGGATCGAGGGCGAGCACGTGCATGCGATGCACTTCACGCTCGATGAGGAGTACGTTGCCGAGCAGGTGGCACATCGCATCGCTGGGGGAACGTCCGTGAGGGCATTTGCCTCCATGGAGCGCAATATCGCCGATTTTCGCCGCATGCTCGAAGATGAGCTGGGCAACCTTGATGGCATGCGCCATTACCTGGCACGCGAGCATGAGAAGTTCTCGATGCGCCCGCTCCCGCCGTATTCGCCTGATGTCGATGCCTTCGACGTCATATTCGACAATCCCTGCGTTCAGATGCTCATCTCGTTTTTGGACGAGCGCATACCCGACGGGCAGGACGATTATCTCTTTGCCGACAGGGTAGTGGAGGAGCTTGTTTTGGGCGCCATCGAAATTGGCGACGTGCAGGCCATGCACGCCTATACGCACCAGCTGGGGCTCGATGGCTGCTGCGCCGACAAGTCGCGCCTACGCCAGCTAGTGGCGAACGTCTACGACAACGTGCCCTCATGGGAAAACAATGGCTGGTCTCCGCGTGAGGTGCGCGAGAGGCTTACGGGTCGCCGTGAGTTCTACGATGAGCGCGGCGAGCTCATGAAGGTGGGCAGCAACGATCCGTGCCCCTGTGGTAGTGGGCTCGAGTATCGCGACTGCTGCGGACGCTAATTACTTTCCAGCGGTAACCTGGCTGAATGCCACGATGCCTTCGGCGTCGCCTGAAACCGTTACGGTGTACGTGCCCGGTGCCAGTCCGTCGATGGTCTGGAACACTTCGCCCGAAAGCGAACGGCTGAAGGCGGCGTATCCGCCGGCTTCGGTAATCGTAAGCGTTGCTTCGCCTGCGGTTACCTCTGCTTCCATCTGCAGATTCGTGTTTTCCTGAACGGTGACCGATTCCGATTGCTCGCCCTGCGCAAGGTCGAATTCGAAAAGCGGGGTAGTGCTGCTGGCCTTATTCTCCGATTCCTTGGATGCGTCGGAGTTGGCATCCTCGTTCTGAGTGCTATCGCTTACGGCCTCTTGGTTGGCCTCCTGCGATTCCTGGGTGCTATTCGCGCTGCTCGAGCAACCGGCAAAGAGAAGGCATGTTGTGCACAGCAGGGCGCAGAGTATGGCGTTTCGCATGGTTCCTCCCATCGTTTGCTCCCTATTGTATGGGCTATCTCGCCTCGCTTTCACCTCCATTCGGCGAATAGATGGCAAAACAAAGCTGCAATGGGAAATTGAATTGCGTGCAATTAGATGTGACGAAATGATAACGATGCGGGCTTCCTCCTTCCGCGATGGGGTTTTGGGAGTATAGTGGTCACCAATACATAGAGCGCATTGCGCACAACGAAAAGGAGTAATCATGGCTCAGGTACTTTCTTCGGCAGAATTCGATTCCAAGGTCCTTCAGGCTTCCGAGCCCGTGCTTGTCGACTTCTACGCCGATTGGTGCGGCCCCTGCAAGATGATGTCGCCGACGATTGACGAGGTTGCCAATGAGATGTCTGGCAAGGCGAGCGTCTACAAGGTGAATGTTGACGAGTGCCCCGATATTGCCCAGCGCTATGGCGTCATGAGCATTCCCACCCTCATCGTGTTCCAGGGCGGGGAAATCAAGAACCAGACGCTTGGCGCCCAGCCCAAGGCTTCCGTTCTGGCTCTGTTCGACTAGCACGTAGCGAGGTCGATATCATGGGTGTATACGATATCGCAATTATTGGGCAGGGCCCTGCTGGCCTTACCGCAGGTCTTTACGCTGCGCGTGCGGGCCTTTCCACGGCAATGTTCGAACGCATGATGCCCGGTGGCCAGATGGGCGAAACCGCGCAGGTGGACAATTACCCCGGCTTCTCCGAAGGCGTGAGCGGGTTCGACCTTGCAATGCAGATGAGCGGCCAGGCAACGCGCTTTGGCGCTCAGAGCATCCAGGAAGACGTGCTGTCCGTAGACGTCTCTTCTTCGCCCAAGCAGGTGGTTACCGCGCAGGGCACGTACCAGGCGCGTGCGATCATCTTCGCTCCGGGTGCACGCAGTCGCAAGCTCGACGTCCCTGGTGAGGCCGAGTATGCAGGCAAGGGCGTATCCTATTGCGCCACCTGCGACGGTGGGTTCTTCCGTGGCAAGGATGTCGTGGTCGTTGGCGGCGGCGAAACCGCTGCAAGCGATGCAATCTACCTGGCGCGCTTGTGCAACAAGGTGCATGTCGTCCATCGCCGTGACACTCTGCGCGTGAGCGCTGCGAGCCGCCAGCAGATGGAAGCCGCCGAGAACGTTTCCTTCGAATGGAATTCCGTCATTCGCGAGATCCGCGGGGAAGACGGCAAGGTCTCCCAGGTGGTCATCGCCGATGTCGAAACGGGCGAGGAGCGCGTCATTACCACGAGCGCAGTGTTCGTTGCCGTGGGCAAGGTTCCGAACACCGAGCCTTTCGCCCAGGTGCTGCCCCTGAACGAATCTGGCTACATCGTGGCCGATGAGAACGGGGTCACTGCTCTCGAGGGCGTGTTTGCGGCGGGTGACGTGCGAACCAAGCGGCTTCGTCAGGTGAGCACGGCGGTTTCCGATGGTGCAAATGCTGCGGAGGTCGCTGCAGAGTGGCTTGCATCATGTTAAGATAGCCCAGTTACATTGCGGCTCCGCATACGAGCGGGGCAAACGAAGATATACGAGAACGCGTCGCGCTGGCGGCGCGTTTTCGTGAATACATGTGAAGGGTGCAGTTATGCTCGAAAAGGAAAAGCTCGAGAAGATCATCGAGGCTTACCGCGAAATTCAGGTCAAGATGACCGACCCTGCCGTGCTGGGTAACCAGAAGGAATACAACCGCCTTGCCAAGGAGTACTCCAATCAGACTCCGCTCGCCAAGGCTGCGGAAAAGTACGTGAAGGACCTGGAAGACCTGGCCGAAGCCAAGGAAATGCTCGGCGAGGCCGACATGAAGGAATTCGCCCAGGAGGAAATCGCGCGCATCGACGCCGAGCTGCCCGGCCTGGAAGAGGATATCAAGTTCATGCTCATTCCCGCCGACCCGGCCGACGATAAGGACATCATCGTCGAGATTCGCGCTGGCGCTGGCGGCGACGAGGCTGCCATCTTCGCGGGTGACCTGTACAAGATGTACTCCCACCTGGCCGACGAAAAGGGCTGGAAGATCGAAACGCTCGATGCTTCCGCTTCCGAAGCTGGTGGCTACAAGGAAATCCAGTTCAAGGTGAAGGGCGATCGCGTCTATTCCGAGATGAAGTTCGAATCGGGCGTGCACCGCGTGCAGCGCGTTCCCAAGACGGAAAGCCAGGGTCGCATCCACACCTCCACGGCCACCGTTGCCGTGCTTCCCGAAGCCGACGAGGTGGAAGTTGACATCAAGCAGGAAGACCTGCGCATCGACGTATATCGCGCTGGCGGCCCGGGTGGTCAGTGCGTTAACACCACCGACTCCGCCGTGCGCATCACGCACCTGCCCACGGGCCTGGTCGTTCAGTCCCAGGACCAGAAGTCGCAGCTGCAGAACAAGATTGCCGCCATGGCCGTTCTGCGTGCCCGTCTGTACGACAAGATGCTCGAAGAGCAGCGCGCAGCCGAGGGCGCGGAGCGTCGTGCCCAGATTGGCACGGGCGACCGTTCCGAGAAGATTCGCACGTACAATGGCCCCCAGGACCGCGTGACCGACCATCGCATTGGCTACAACGGCACGTACAACGGCATTCTGCTCAATGCGGGCGGCGCTGGCATCGACGAGCTCATCACGGCTCTGCAGGCTGCCGACCGTGCGCGCAAGCTGGAGCAGGCCGTATAAATGTCCGAAACGTGGACGGTCAAGAGGATCCTCGACTGGATTAGTGGCTACCTTTCCGAACGGGGCGACGAGAATCCGTTGCTCTCCGCTCAATGGCTCGTTGCCGAAGCGCTGGGCGTATCCCGCATTCAGCTCTACGCCGACCTCGACCGTCCGCTTTCCATGGCCGAACGTGACACGTTGCGTGATTACACGCGCAGGCGTGGCGCGGGCGAGCCGCTTCAGTACATTACCGGCACCACCGACTTCCGCTTCATCACGGTGCGTGTGAAGCCAGGCGTGCTCATTCCACGTCCCGAAACGGAAGTGCTGGTGAGCGAAGCCCTTTCCGCATGCAAGCCCCGTATTGCCGCCTTGCGAACCGCTTCTGTCGCACCCGAAGGCGAAGCGGAGGGCGAGGAGGCTTCCACGCCCGCCGAACCGCAGCCGTTTCGCGTTGTGGACCTTTGCACGGGCTCGGGTTGCATTGCGTGCTCCATTGCCAAGGAAGTTCCCCAATCCCAGGTCGTTGCCACCGACATTTCCGATGACGCCATCGAGCTCGCGCGCTTGAATGCCGCCGAGCTGGGGTTGTCCGAACGCGTTGACGTCGTTCAAGGCGACCTGGCGAAGGGCGTTCCCGCGGCATGGAATGGCACGGTCGACCTGGTGATATCGAATCCTCCTTACATTCCCACGGCCGTATTGGGTGAGATGAGCCACGAGGTCATGGACTACGAGCCCTCGCTTGCGCTCGATGGTGGGGAAGACGGGCTCGACTTGTATCGCCGTATCGTTCCCGCTGCTTTGGAGCTGCTTGCTCCGGGTGGTGTGCTGGCGGTCGAGCTGCATGAGACGTGCCTGGACGAGGCGCGTGCCATTGCAGTGGAAGCTGGCTTCGCCGCCTGCCGTATTGCCGTGGACCTTGCGGGTCGTCCACGTGTGCTCGTTGCCTCTGCGCCGCTCGAATAGCGGTATGATTACCGCTGCAGGTTCCGTTCGAAAGAGGAGAACATGAGCAGCGAAAACATTCTTTCCCAGCATCTCGACGAGGCGGCATCCTACATTCAGGGCATCATCGGCCCCCGTTCGTTTAGCTTGGGCCTGGTGCTGGGCAGCGGATTGAATCCGCTTGCCGATTCCATCGAGGACCCCATCATCATTCCCTTTGGCGATGTTCCCCACATGCAGGTAAGCACTGCGGAGGGTCATAAGGGCCAGTTCGTATGCGGCACGCTTTCCGGCAAGAGCGTTCTGGCCATGCAGGGTCGCCTGCATGCATACGAAGGGTATTCCTCCACGCAGGTTGCGTTCCCCATTTGGCTCATGCAGCGCTTGGGCGTGCCCGCGATGTGCACGACGAACGCTGCCGGAGGAATTAACGAGCAGTATCGTCCCGGTGACTTCTGCGTTATGCGCGATCACATCAATCTCACGGGGCGCAATCCCATTGCCAATCCCGATGCGGCTGCGCTTGCCGAGCGCTTCTTCAGCATGACCGATTGCTACGACCCGGCCTTGCGGGCCACGGCATTGCGCGTGGCCGAGGAACGCGGCATTCGCGTTCACGAGGGCGTGTACCTGGGCTTGCTGGGTCCGAGCTTCGAAACCCCTGCCGAGATCAGGGCCTTTCGCGTGTTGGGCGCCGATACGGTTGCCATGAGCGTCATCGAGGAGGTCATTGCCGCTCGTCATGTGGGTATGCGTGTTCTGGGCATTTCGCTCGTATCGAACATGGCCGCGGGCATTGGGGCGGTCGATGGCGCAGGAGGCGCGTCCCCTTCGGGAGAAGAGGTCATGGTTTTGGCGAAAACGCGCGAAAAGCAGTTCGAGCTGCTTATCCGTGGTATCGTTGAGACGCTTTAGATTACGTTCGCGGAAAGGTTGCGTGCATGGAAGAGTACAAGCGCGAGTTCATCGAGTTCATGGTTGAATCCGAGGTGCTCAAGTTCGGCGAGTTTACCCTGAAGAGTGGCCGCAAGTCCCCGTTCTTCATGAACGCGGGTGCCTATGTCACCGGTGACCAGCTCCATCGCCTGGGCTGCTATTACGCTCGCGCCATTCACGATAACTTCGGCGACGATTTCGACATTGTCTTTGGCCCTGCGTACAAGGGCATTCCGCTGTCGGTGGTCACCGCCATGGCCTATCACGAGCTCTACGGCAAGGAAGTGCGCTATTGCTCGAACCGCAAGGAGAAGAAGGATCACGGCGAGGGTGGCAGCCTGCTGGGCGCCGAGCTCTACGATGGCGCGCGCGTGGTAATGGTGGAAGACGTGACCACGTCGGGCAAATCCATCGATGAAACCTATCCGCTGATCTCGTCCATTGCCAATATCGAGGTGAAGGGCCTCATGGTTTCCCTGAACCGCATGGAAGTGGGCAAGGGTGGCGTGAAGGCCGCCATCGACGAGGTCTCCGACAAGTACGGTTTCCCCACTGCCTGCATCGTCGACATGGCCGAGGTCACGGAATACCTGTACAACCGCGAATGCCAGGGCCGCGTGGTCATCGATGACGCCATGAAGGCCAGCATCGATGCGTACTACGAGCAGTATGGCGCGAAGGCGTAGCGCCAGTTCTTTTGTCGCATTGTCAGGGGGTGTCGAATTTCGGCACCCCCTTTTGCATGCCCTGGGTTGTTGGGGCGCCTTCCGTTTGCCCGTTCGGCGCTTGCCCCAAGGTACTTTATTATGCGATAGTGAATTGTGCTCCACATTGGTTGCTTCTTGCTGCTGATGTGGCACGATAGATATACTCGCGTAAAGGGAAGCGCAGCTAAAGGAGGCGTCGTTACCATGCCTGATTCCACGAAGGAACAGCGACGGGGGTATCCACGCTACGGGAGTCATACCGCATACGAGGGGCGCGTCATGAATGGCGCCCAGGCCCTCATCGCCTCGCTCGAAGCTGAAGGCGTGGAAGTGGTGTTCGGCTATCCGGGCGCTCAGGCCATCAAGATCTACGATGCCCTTTACGATAGCTCCAACATTCGTCATGTTCTGGCTCGTCACGAGCAGGGTGCAACGCATGCGGCCGACGGCTACGCGCGCGCCACGGGCAATCCCGGCGTCGTGCTGGTTACCAGCGGGCCGGGGGCAACGAATACCGTTACGGGCATTGCGACTGCCTATATGGATAGCATTCCCCTGGTCGTGATTACCGCCCAGGTTCCCACGCGCAGCATTGGCACCGATGCGTTTCAGGAAAGCGACATCTTCGGCATTACCATGCCCATCGTGAAGCATAGCTACTTGGTGAAGGATCCGTCCGACCTTGCCGTTACCATGCGCGATGCGTTCCATATTGCCACGACGGGTCGCCCGGGGCCGGTGCTCATCGACGTTCCCAGCGACATTCTGGCCGCTCAGGTGGTCTTCCATTACCCCGATGAGAGCTCGCTGCCCGGGTATCGTCCCACGTTGAAGCCGAATGGCCGCCAGGTGCGTGCCGCGGTTGATGCGCTCTGCGGCGCCTGCAAGCCCGTCATCTATGCAGGTGGCGGCATTGTGGCTTCGGGGGCTTCCGAAGAGCTTGCCGCGCTAGCCGAGAGGCTTGGCGCTCCCGTGGTTACCACGCTCGTGGGCCTCGATGCGCTTCCGAGTGGCCATCCCCTTAACCTGGGGCTCGTGGGCATGCACGGTTCGCGCTTCGCGAACCTGGCGGTTAGCGAATGCGATGCGCTGGTTGCCGTGGGTGCGCGGTTCAGCGATCGCGTTACGGGGAAGGCCAGCTCCTTTGCTCCCCATGCGCGTGTCATTCACATCGATGTCGACCCTGCGGAAATCGGCAAGAACCGTCATGCCGATGTTCCCATCGTGGGCGATGCGCGTGTCGCGCTTTGCGCGCTGCATGCGGAAATCGATAAACGCAATTTTGAGCGTTCGACCGATGAGTGGCTCGAACGCGTTGACGCATGGCGTTCCCAGTATCCGCTCAACGGGAAAGACCCCGCTTGCAGCGATGGATCCATTCGTCCCGAATGGCTTATGCGCAAGCTCAACGAGACCATTCGCGACATTCCGAACATCGTGGTTACCGACGTGGGCCAGCATCAGATGTGGGCTGCGCAGTACCTTGAGCGCACGAGCCCCCGCACGTTCGTGACCAGCGGCGGAGCGGGAACCATGGGCTACGGCCTGCCGGCTGCCATAGGCGCGCAGGTTGGCCGCCCGTCCCATGCGGTTGTGCTCGTAACGGGCGATGGGTCGTTCCAGATGTGCATCGAGGAAATGGCCGTCGCCAGTATCCATGGCCTCCCCGTGAAGGTCATCATGCTCAACAATGGCTCGCTGGGCATGGTGCGCCAGTGGCAGCATTTGTTCTACGGCAATCGTTTCAGCCAGACCGACCTGGAACCCGTGCCCAACTTTAGCGCACTTGCCAGCGCGTATGGATGGCAAGGGGAGCGCATCGACCAAGCAGACCAGGTGGATGACGCGTTGGCGCGCTTGTTCCGGCATGAGGGCCCTGCGCTTCTGGAGGTTGCCATCTCTCCCGATGAGATGGTCTTTCCCATGGTTGCGCCTGGCAATTCCATTCACGATGAGATAGGTGCCGTGCCCGTGGGCGACATCTCCAAGGCGGTCACCGCCGATTCTGCGGAAGGGGAGTAGCATGACGACGTTCCAGAAGACGAATCGCCACATCATTTCCGTGCTCGTGGAGAACAAGGCGGGCGTCCTCTCGCGCGTGACGGGGCTCATTTCCCGTCGCGGCTTCAATATTGCCTCTTTGGCCGTTGGCCCCACGGAAGACCCCAACGTTTCACGCATGACCATTGTCGTCGATGCCGAGGACGAGGCGTTCGAGCAGATTACGAAGCAGCTCAACAAGCTCGTGAGCGTGTTGAAGATCACGAGGCAGTCTTCGGGCGTCGATATTGTGCGCGAGCTCATGCTCGTGAAGGTTGCCGTTTCCCCCGAAGATCGAAGCCAGGTCATCGAGGTTGCCGACATTTTCCGCGCGAAGATCATCGACGTGGGCGTTGATTCGGTTACCATCGAGGCAACGGGCGACGAGAACAAGCTTGGAGGCTTGGAAAGCCTGCTGCGCCCGTATGGCATTCGCGAAATCATTCGCACGGGAAAGATCGCCATGCCCCGCTCGGGCCGGGAGGCATAGGCGCGTAGACGCAAACGTATGGAGGCGACGGGATTGTCTCGCAAGATAGCCATTTTCGATACTACGCTTCGTGACGGGGAGCAGTCTCCGGGTTGTTCCATGAATACCGAAGAGAAGCTCGTCATCGCGCGTCAGCTGCTTCGGTTGCACGTCGATGCCATCGAGGCGGGCTTCCCCGTGTCATCGCCGGGCGATTTCGAGAGCGTGCGTCGCATTGCCGAGCTCGTGGGCGATTCCGCTTCGGTCGTGGCCCTCTCTCGCGCGGTCGATGGCGATATCGACGCTGCGGCAGAGGCGCTGCGGGGTGCGCAGAGGCCACGCATTCATACGGGCCTGGGCGTTTCGCCCAGCCATATGCGCGACAAGCTGCGCATCTCTCCCGATGAATGCGTCGAGCGTGCCGCCCATTGCGTTCGCTATGCGCGAAACCTGTGCGATGACGTGCAGTTTTATGCGGAAGATGCCGGTCGGAGCGATTATGCGTTCCTGGCGCGCGTCGTGCAGGCGGCAATCGATGCGGGTGCCACGGTGGTGAACATCCCCGATACCACGGGCTTTTCGCTGCCCGAGGAATTCGGCGCGCGCATTGCGTACCTTATGGAGCATGTTGATGGCATCGATGACGTCACGCTCTCCGTGCATTGCCATAACGACTTGGGCCTGGCCACCGCCTTGTCGCTTGCGGGCGTAGCCGCGGGCGCTACGCAGGTGGAATGCACCATCAATGGCCTGGGGGAACGCGCGGGCAACACCGCCATGGAAGAAGTCGTGATGGGCATTCGCGTGCATGGCGATGCCTTGGGCGTGCATACCGATGTCGATGCCCGTGGTTTTGCCATGGCATCGCGTCTCGTCTCCAGCGTTACCGGCATGGTGGTGCAGCCGAACAAGGCCATCGTGGGGTCCAACGCATTCGCGCATAGCTCGGGCATTCACCAAGATGGCGTGCTCAAGGACCGCTCTACGTACGAGATCATCGATCCGAGCGAGGTGGGCGCGGGGGCCAGTCGCATCGTACTCACGGCGCGCAGCGGCCATTCCGCCTTGAAGCAGCGCCTTTCCGATTTGGGCTACGCGTTCGATGACGAAACGATGTCCGTGCTCTATCGCCGCTTCCTGGAAATCGCCGACCACAAGAAGGAAGTCTACGACGAGGACCTGGAAAGCCTGGTAAACGAGAACGCCCGCGAGGTCGAGAACGTCTTCACGCTCAAGTCCCTTCAGGTGAGCTGCGGCTTTCCGCTTACGCCTACGGCTACGCTCACGCTTTGCGACGAGAAGGGCGAGCTCCATACGGTGTGTGAGTACGGTTCTGGCCCCATCAATGCATCGTACAAGGCGGTCGACGCCATCGTGGGCACCCATTCAGACCTAACCGACTTCTCGGTTACGTCCATTTCGCGCGGCATTGACGCTTTGGGCGAGGTTACGGTGCGTGTGAAAGACGACGATGGCCGCATCTTCATTGGTCGCGGCAGCGACTACGACATCATCACGTCATCCGCGAAAGCCTATCTGAACGCCATGAACCGCATGATCACATTCAGGCGCGCCCATGCGGAATCGAATGAGCAGGTGCTCTAGAGCATGCGTTCGCGCTGCTGCGCGTTGATTTCGCTGGCGATGGAGCTGTGGATGATGTTGGAGAACGGCCCCATGTCCGACAGCGCCCGTTCGTCATCCGCAAGCTTCCCGCAGATGCGCCGCTTGAAGTAGGTAATGAAGGCGCCCGTGTAGAATTCGGCTAGGAACTGCTGATTTGCCTCGTTGAGGAATCGATTGCTCAGAATGAACTCGATGTCGTTTCGCAACGCCGGCACGTAGAGCTGGAAGAGGTATTCGGAGAGGCTGTCGATGCTCGTTTCGGAAAGAACCTCGGCGTAGTACTTCTTCTTCGAGCGGAAGCATGCGTCAAGCGCTTCGAAGAAGGCGTCGGCGTTGATCGAGCGCACGCCTTCCTTGATGAACGTGTAATAGGGTAGACGCGCCAGGTCGCCTGCGTCGTTTCTGGGGTATACCAGTTCGTCTTCGCTCACGCGCTTCTTCAGCTCTTCAGCCATGCCGTAGCGAAAGATCCACTGGATGAGCTTGCTACGGTCGCTGAAGTGATAGTAGAACGTCTTCCTGTTGCGCTGAGAGCGTTCCACGATATTCGATACGGACACCTTTTGAAGCCCCTCTTGCTCAACGAGCTCTATGAACGATTGCGCAATGAGAAGCTTTGTATCGATGGAACCCATGCATCTCTCCAAGAGTTTTACCCAAAAAGTAATATCTGTGGTGCGTAGTATAGGGTTTCCCACAGTTTTATGGAACTGTGTAAGCGCAATTCTTTTCTCGGATAGACGCATTGAAATATATATTCGTATTTACTAATAAAAATATCTATTCAATAGCCTAAATCTATAGATACCGCCCCTTGGTATTCAAAGTTCCCTGCATGCGCATAGTGGCTCGCCATCTACCTGCGGTTTTGCAATTCGGATGGACAAAGACGCAAAAATGTCCATCCAGAATCGCCCAATCGAGGGTATTCTTTGGATTGTGGGTATGGGACAAGAAGAGGAAGCCTGTCCACCCTTTGACCGAGGAGGAAGAAACATGGATTTCAGCCTGACCGACGAACAAGAATTGCTGCTCGAGAGCGTTGACGAGTTCTGCGAGCGCTATTTCACGGACGAGGTTATCGCCGAAATGTACGAAACCGGGACGATGCCCGACGAAATCGCCGAGGCATATCGCGATGCCGGCTTTGGCCTTATGGGCATCCCCGAAGAGTTCGGCGGCATTGATGCTGATCGCGTTACCATCGGCCTCATGATCGAGCGCCTGTATCAGAAGAGCGGCTGCATGCACATTCTGTATCAGAACTCTCTCTCGATGTTCGACATCATGGAGTTCGGCACCGACGAGCAGAAGCAGCAGGCCATGGATCACTACATGGAGACCGGCTGGCCCATCTCCTCGCTGTCCATTTCCGAGCCGGGCGCTGGTTCCGACAACCAGTCGATGACTGCCGTTACGGTGAAGCAGCCCGACGGCACCTACAAGCTGAACGGCCAGAAGACTTGGGTTACCATGGGCGCCGTTCTTCCCTACACGATCGTGGTCGCCAAGGACGAGGATCCCAGCCACGACAACCGCAACATGAGCCTCTGGCTCATCAAGATGGACACCCCGGGTGTTTCCACCGCTCCGCTGCACAAGATTGGCCAGCAGTGCATTCCGTTCTGCGAAGTGTACTTCGATGACGTCGTGCTCACCGAAGACCAGCGCATGGGCGAGCCTGGCAAGGGCTTCATGATGCTCATGAAGAACTTCGAGGTCGAGCGTGCCTACATCGTTGCCGAGCAGGTTGGTATTGCCCAGGCTGCCCTGGAAGACGCCGCTCAGTACGCCAACCAGCGCATCGCCTTCGGCAAGCCGATCTTCAAGCAGGAGGCCATCGGCGAGCTGCTTACCGACATGGAGATCAAGGTCCAGACCACGCGTCAGCTGCTCTACAAGGTGCTGTGGATGATGGACAACGGTCAGCCCGTGCAGCTGGAGAGCGCAATGCTCAAGCGCTATGGCTGCAAGGAATGCTTCAACGTGTGCGACATGGCTCTGCAGATCTACGCTGGCCTTGGCTACACCACCGAGGTACGCGTTGGCCGTCTGTGGGCCGACTCCCGCGGCAACATGTTTGGCGGCGGTACGCACGAGATCATGGCGTACATCTGCGGTCGTCAGGTTGCCAAGAAGTACGCTCTGTAGTTTCAGGCATGGTCGCGTCGCCCGCCCCTCGCGACGGGCGACGCTCTCGCGGGTCTAGCCCGCATATGCAAGACATTCCCAAGAGGATCAGAAAGGAACATCCATGAACATTCTCGTGGCATGCAAGATCGTCCCCGACGATCAGGACGTTAAGGTTGCCGGCGATGGTTCGCTCGATTTCTCGCGCGCCCATCAGGTAGTCTCCACCTACGACCTGAACGCCATCGAAGCCGCTTCTATGCTTTCTGGCGACGGCTCCGTGAAGGCCATCAGCGTTGGCTCCAAGAAGGCCGACGACTCCAAGACCAAGAAGAACATCCTTGCTCGCGGCGTTGACGAGCTGTTCCTCACGGCCGACGACGCTACCGCCAACCTGGATGCGTTCGGCGCTGCTGCCGAGCTGGCCAAGCTGGTTGCCCAGGCTGGCGACTACGACGCCATCCTGGTGGGCGACGGTTCTGCCGACCTGTACGCGAAGCAGACGGGCGTTCAGCTGGCTGCGGCCCTGGGCCTGCCCTATGTCTCCGGCGTTGTTTCCGCCGAGGCTGGCGACGGCAAGATCGCTGCCAAGCGCCTGCTGGAAACCGAGATCGAATCCGTCGAGGTTCCCACGCCCTGCGTGATCGCCATCGCCCCCGACTTCGCCGAGCCCCGCATCGCGGGCATGAAGGACATCCTGGCTGCCGGCAAGAAGCCCATGAACGTTGCCGCTGCCGAGGGTGCTGCCGCTGCAGCCACCGAGGAAGTTGCCGTGAAGGCTCCTGCCCAGGTCGACCGCAAGTGCCAGATCTTCGATGATGTGAACGAATTCGCAGCTGCCGTCAAGGCCGCTCTGTAGGGAAGGGCAGGAATCTAGAATGGCTAAGGCTTTTGTTATTGCTGAAACCGAAAACGGCGCGCGTGAGCTCTGCGCTGGCGCCCGTTCCATTGCCGATGGCGTTGTGCTGTGCATCGCGGGCGCTCCCGCGGTAACCGGCGTTGCCGATAGCTGCGTGCACATCGACGTGCCCGCTGGCAACGTTGTCGACGATGCCTATGCATCCGTTATCAAGGCGTTCGACGCTTCTGGCGCCGACGTTGTCCTGGCCGAGCAGACGCTCCATGCGCTCAGCCTGGTGGGTCGCCTGGCTGCTGCCAAGGGCGCTGCCGCCATCGCTGGCGTAACCGAGCTCGACGGCGACGTGGCCAGCTCCATGTACTTCGGCGGCACGGGCGTGCGCACCGCAAAGCCCGCCACCGACGTGAAGATCTACACGGTCGTTGCCGGCACGTTCGATGCCGCTGCCGCAACGGGCACCGACGCCGTGGAAGAGGTTGCCTTCGAGGCCCCCGCCGCCGCTGTCGTGAAGACGGGTTCCGAGGCTCTGCCTCCCGCGTCCGTCGACCTGGCTGGCGCCGACGCCGTCGTTGCCTGCGGCCGTGGCTTCCAGGCCGAGGAAGACCTGCAGTTTGCCCGCGATCTGGCTGCCAAGATTGGCGCCGAAGTTGGCTGCAGCCGTCCGCTCTCCGAAGGTGTCACCTGGTTCCCCCGCGAGGCTTACGTGGGCGTTTCCGGCCAGATGATCTCCCCGAAGATCTACTTTGCCATCGGCGTTTCCGGTCAGATGCAGCACATGGTTGGCTGCGCTGGCGCTGGCACCGTCGTTGCCATCAACAAGGACAAGAACGCTCCCGTGTTCAAGCAGTGCGACTACGGCTTCGTAGGCGACCTGAAGACGGTTCTGCCCGAGCTCACCGCAGCTCTGTAGGCATAGCGTTTAGCGGGAGGGGCCGCGAGTCCCTCCCAATTTCGAGGGGCAGGCGCCCTGCTCGCGGTAGTAGGGCGGGGCGCCAACAAGTTTCGCCGGTTCAATTCAGCCCGAATTGATGCGGTGATTTCAGTGATAGAAGGAGGAACCGCATGGAAGAAAGGGACTTCGACGTCATCGTCGTTGGGTCCGGCTGCGCAGGCGCCATTGCGGCGTACGTGGCGGCCAAGAAGGGCAAGAGCGTCCTGGTCGTCGAGCGTGGCGAATATGCTGGCGCGAAGAACATGACGGGTGGTCGCATCTACGCCCATTCCCTGAAGGCTGTTTTCGACAAGTACGGCGAAGGCGAAATCGAATGGGATGATATTCCCTTCGAGCGCAAGGTTACGCACGAGCGCATCGCCATGATGGATGCCACGAGCAACATGACCATCGACTTTACGAGCGAGCAGCTGGGCGAGATGGGCAAGGACAGCTACACCGTGCTGCGTGGGCCCTTCGACCAGTGGCTTGCCGAGCAGGCCGAAAATGCCGGCTGCGAGTACATCTGCGGCATCGCCGTGGAAGAGCTGCTGAAGGACGAGTCGGGTGCCGTCATTGGCATCAAGGCTGGTGAGGACGAGATCACCGCTCATGTGGTCATCATCGCCGAGGGCGTGAACAGCCTGCTGGCCGAGCGTTGCCTGGGTGCTCCGCGCCCCAAGCGCAACGAGATGGCCGTGGGCATCAAGGAAGTGTTCGAGCTTTCTCCCGAGCAGATTGAGGATCGTTTCCTGTGCCCTGAGGGCGAGGGTGCGGCCATGCTGTTCGTGGGCGATGCCACCCATGGTGAGGTTGGCGGCGGTTTCCTCTATACCAACAAGGACTCCATCAGCCTGGGCCTGGTGGCCACCATCGAAAACATGTCGAAGGCGAACACCACCATCTACCAGTGCCTCGATGACTTCAAGAAGCATCCTGCGGTTGCCCCGATCATTCGCGGTGCCGAAATGGTCGAGCATTCCGGCCATATGGTATCCGAGGGTGGCTACAACATGATTCCGAAGTACACCTACGATGGTGCGCTCATTGCCGGCGACGCCGCTATGCTCTGCATGAACCTTGGCTACATGGTTCGCGGCATGGACCTGGCGGTGGCCAGCGGCCAGTTCGCGGCTGAGGCTGCGTGCGATGCCATCGACGCGGAAGACGTGTCCGAAGCCGGTCTCGCCTCCTACAAGCAGAAGATGGACAACTCCTTCGTCATCAAGGATCTTGCCACCTTCTCGAAGTGGCCCTCCACGATGGAGCACTGGGATCGCATGTTCACCGACTACCCGAAGATGGTTTCCGAAATCTTCAACGCCATGTTCGTGGTCGACGGCGAGCCTGCTCTCCCGTTGAAGAAGCGCATGATGCCCATTGTCAAGCAGCGCGGCCTGTTCAAGCTGGCCAGCGAAGTGAGGGGAGCTCTGAAGGCACTGTGAGCGAGCTGAAGATTACCGTAAACGTCGACGAGCTCATCGGCGTTAACAAGTACAACGTGGACGAGGAAAACGCCCACATCGAGCTGAACAAGGAAAACCTCGACGAGGTTGACGACGCGGAGTTCCAGAAGCTGGTTCGCGTATGCCCGGCAGCCCTGTACAAGGTTGACGAGGATGGCCACAAGAGCTTCGACTACGCCGGCTGCCTGGAATGCGGCACCTGCCGTATCTGCTGCGAGGAAACGATCGTTTCCAAGTGGGATATGCCGCAGCCTGAAATGGGAGTGGTCTATCGTTGCGGCTAAACGGCAGGTAGCTTGACGCTATCGCTGTAGTGTGGCAACGTACGGCATGGAAGCCTGTGCGCAATCATCTGGGGCTATGTTATGCAGGATGGTGCGCTGGGCTTCCATGTCGTTTTGTTTGTTAGTTGGTTGGGGAGGGGTATGCCGTGGATTTCAATCTCAGCACCGAGGAACTCGCGCTCAAGGATGATTTTCGCGCGTATGCCGAACGCTATTTTTCCCGTGCGAACGTACGTCAGTGGCAACGCGACGGTGGGTTGCCCGACGATGTTTGCAAAGCGTTCATCAATGAGTATCTTGGCCATGCGAGCCTACTTGGTGACGCCTCGGGTGGCGGATCTCTTCTTGCCCAGGTTATAGCTACTGAAGAGGTTTCTCGTGTGGCGGGCGCGTCGCTCCCGTTTTCCAGCGACATCATGAACCTGCGTATCATGAACAAGTTTGCGGGTTCTTCGAAGAGCATGCACCACATGCTCGAAACCTATCGCGAGACGGGCCGTCTTGCGTTTGCGCTCGCGGTTTCGGAGCCGAGCGCGGGTAGCGATACTATGGCCATGCGGACCACTGTTTCCGCGCAGGGCGAATCCTACGTTCTGAAGGGCTCGAAGACGTTCGTCGCCAATGGCGAGTTCGCGCCCTTTGTCATGGTTGCCGCCGTAGAGCCCGATGTTGCTTCCGATGGGTATCCCACGCTGTCGTTTTGGATGGTTCCCCGCAATAGCGAGGGCCTGAATGCCTATCCCATTGGCAAGATTGGCCAGAAGATCGTGCCCTTTGCCGACATCGTGTTCGACGATGTGCGCCTGGAGCCATCCTTCCGTCTGCAAGGGGAGGGCAAGGCTGGTTTCCCCCAGCTGTTCCATTTGCTGGAAATCGGCCGCGTTATGGTATGCGCGCAGTCTTTAGGCATGGCCCAGGCTGCCATGGAGGATGCCGTTTCCTATGCCCGTAATCGCATGGCGTTCGGCAAGAACATCGCATCGTTCCAGCAAATCGAGCAGATGCTCGTAGACATGGAAGTAAAGATCGTCAATATGCGTTCGCTCGTGTATCGTGCCGCGTGGGCGTTTGATCACGATTCCAGCGATAAGCGACTGCTCGTGGCCATGGCGAAGCGCTATGTTCCCCGTGCCGCTACTGAGGTGGCTAGCGATGCGCTTCAGGTTTTGGGCGGACGCGGCTATACCGAAAACGAGCGGGTGGGTAGCATCTGGCAGGACTGCCGCGGCAATCAGATCGCAGAGGGTACCGATCAGATCATGATTCATATTGCCGGACCTCTACTCATGGAATCGTACGACGCTTCCTAGGCGCATCTTCCGCTTGCAAGCGCTCTCCCTGGGGTCTTTGTCGCATTTTCTTCCGAGATATGGTACATAGCGCTCTCTTTTGCTCAGGCAAGGGATGTATTCAATTAATTGTTGGATTGCTATAGAAAAATACAATCAATATTGCCCGTAACCCATTTGTCAATTAATTGGATTTTGAATACTTCGTGAAATACCATTTGAGGTGGTTTGGTATTCGATGCAGTTTGAGGAATGCGTCTCCAAGAATCGCAGCGAATGCTATAACTGGCGCAAACAGCATGAGGGAACTATCGATTAGGAGGAATGCAGTGAGCGAAAAGGTTATTCAGCCGGCTAAGAAATACCTCTTCGCCATCGTCACGGTATACATGTGCTACCTGACGCATGGCGTTCAGGCTATTATCTTCAGCCAGAACCAAGTTGACTTCTATACTCAGTGGGGCTTCATCAATGACCCCACCGCCGGCGCGGCTGCGGTTTCAACGGCTATCGTTTGGACCGGCGTCGGCAAATTCGTCTCCGTGTGGATTGGCGGCGAGATCTCCGACCGTATCGGTCGTAAGATTCCGGCCATCCTGGGTGGCGTGCTGTACATCATCTCTTTCGTGATCATGCTGATCACCGACAACGCCACCGTGGCTGCTGTCGCTGGCTTCCTGTCTGGCCTGGCTACGTCTGGTTTCTGGGATGGTGCTCTGTATCCCGCTATCGCCGAGGCGAATCCGCGTCAGGCTGGCGCAAGCACGATTGGCATCAAGGCCGTCATCAGCGTGACGGGTATCATCTACCCGATCTTCGCGGCTGCCAACGCCAATCACGTGCTCGACAAGGCCACCAAGACCGTTGTCGCTGGCCCTGGCACGGGCGACTGGCACATTAACGTGTGGGTCGCAATCGTCCTGTCCGTTATTGCCACCATCTTCGCTATCATCACGCCCTTCGTCTATGACGACGAGCGCAAGCAGAAGGTTGACAATGCCGACGACAAGAGTGCTGCCAAGAACGCTGCTGAAGCGGAAATCCAGGCTGCACGCGACGCAATGCTGAAGAAGCCCAATGGCCTGACCCAGTTCGTCACGCTGTTCTATGGCTTCGTCATCATGTTCATCATGTATGGTGCTCAGCAGTACTCCAAGCAGTTCGGTACCGCCTACCTGGGCATGACCGCAACTGACAGTGCTACGCTGACCTCCATCTACACCTTCGGCTCCATCATCGCCGTGCTCTTCTGGGCATTCATGATGGGCAAGCTCCGTTGGAATCCCGTTAAGGTCATCATGATCGACTCCATCATCGCCATCGCTGGCCTTGCCGCCGTCCTTCTGGCTCTGCCTCTGGGCATTGGCGTTGCCGGTGTCTACATCGGCCTGGCCCTCGTTGGCTTCGGTGCTGCTGGTGGCATGCTGCAGACTGGCGTTACTCAGCGTCAGCTCATCTGCCCCGGTCCTCGCGGTCGTAACGTTGGTATGTACTACACGTTCATGGGTGCTGCTTCGGTGTTCCTGCCGTTCATCGTAGGCGCCATGACCACCGCCGTGGGTGAATCCAGCGCTGTCTGGATCATGATGATCCTGCTGCTGGCCTTCGCCATCCTCGCGCTGCTGATGGCTCTGTACCTGGTTAGTCAGTACAAGGGCATGTTTGGCTACAGCGCTCTGGAAAAGATGCGCGACTAGCATCAGACAAATGCCAGGGCTCGCTTCTGCTCTCACTGCCGGTGAGCCCTGGTTTCAATCCTAGGCGTTTGCGCCGCCTTGGAAACCCGCCATGGAGGGACATGGCGGGTTTTCTTTTTCTTGGTTTGGGGTAATAAAAAAGACGGCGCATGCCGTCTTTTATCGCGTATCTAAAGCGTGAATGGGCTATTGCTTTTCGTATTTGAATTCCCGTGCGAGGTCAACGAAGTGCTGAACGGCGGGCGTCTTGTAGGAATTCTTCTTGTACGCCAGGTGGATGGTGTGGAAGCGCTCGGGGATATCTTCGATCTTCAGCTTGATGAGGTTGGGGAAGAGGTTGATGCCCAGCGTGTTGAGCGCGATGCTCACCGCGTCCTTGTTGGCGTCGACCATGGAAGCGAGCGTGATCTCGTCGTCGTACTGCTCGCATGCAAGCAGTTTCTCCCTGTTCATGACCTCTTTGACTTCGCGCCCGATGGGCGTGTTGTAGTGGTAGGTGATGATGTGGTCGCCGCGAAGGTCGCCTAGCATGATGGAGCTCTGCTTTGCGAGCTTGTGGCGGCTGTGCACGATGGCTACCAGGTCCTGATACGTAACGGGCACGAATTGCAGGTCGGGCTTGTTGGGCACGTAGGCGCTGAAGATGACGTCGTACGTGTCGTTTTCCAGGCCCTCGATGAGCGATTGCGTAAGGCCCTGGGCAACGCGGATGACGGGGCCCGATCCGAATTGCTCGCGATAGGCCTTCATGAGCATGGGCAGGTAATGGTCTTCCACGGTGTAAATGGTGCCGATGGAAACATTGCCCGTGTATTCGCCGGCCTCGTCTTGGGCGAGCGCCTTGCCGCGTTCGATGGCGGCAAGTGCCTCTTTGGCGTATTCGTTGAATTCGCGACCGTACTTCGTGAGCCTTACGTTGCGTCCGTCGCGCACGAAGAGGGGAATGCCCAATTCGTCTTCCAGGCGGGAGATGGAATTGGAAAGCGTGGGCTGCGTGATGTAGAGCTGTTCGGCAGCCTTCGTGTAGTGCTGGAGTTCGGCAAGTTTGCAAAAGTATTGCAGTTGCGAAAGGTTCATGAACTCTCCTCTGCGGTTTGGCATGGGCTATGAGGTTCGCATTTTTTAGCCCATGAGTGGCGTCCCCTAAACACCATGTTGCCAATTATAAAAGTTCTTCTGTCATTTTCTGAAAATAATTGAGAAAAAGCTTTGAACAGCGGTTATGTATACGTAAAAAGGGGAATGCGCATTCGCGCATCCCCCTCGTTGTAGCCACGTGTTTGGCTCTGTTTGCTAGCGACCCAGCAGTTCGTCGAGGCTGCGGGCTCCGCACACGGAACCGTCAGCTTCGGCGGCGGCAATCTGCTCGTCGGTGTAGCCCAGATCCCTCATGACGTCTTCGGTGGAAGAGCCAAGCATGCCCGTCGGCTTCAGCTCCGCCGTCTCGTTCAGTTCGAATTGAACGGGGGCAGTGGGGCACCAGCGGTCGCCCTTGGGATAGTGCACCGGCTTGATGTACTCGTTGATGATCGCGTTCTGATCCTTGTACACGTCCTCGGGCGTCTGAGCAGGCTCGCAGGGCATGTCGTTTTCCTTGAACATGGCCAGCAGCTCGTCGCGGGTGAACTTGGCGAAGCCCTCGTCCAGGACCTTGACGACCTTGGGGGAGAGACCCTTGTTGTTCACGGCGTCGATGGAAGCCAGATCGGCGTCCTCCAGCAGGTCCTCACGGCCGATGAGCTTCAGCACGCGCGGCCAGTCGCGGTCGTACTCGGGAAGGCAGAGAACGACCCATTTGTCGTCGCCCGACTTGAACACGTTGTTCAAGGGGTTGTTGACCTCCAGGCGGCTCTTCGGGTACTTGTTGCCGTACTGAGCGGAGATCATGCCCACGGACAGCGCGTAGATGGCGCCATGCTCCAGAGCGCACGTTACGTAGTCGCCCACGCCGGTCTTTTCGCGCGCGATGTAAGCTGCGAGCAGACCAGAGCAGAGGAACATAGAGCACTGGAAGTCACCATAGCCGTTGGTGGGGATCATGGGGAAGCTGTCGGCGTCCACCGTGGTGCCGAATACGCCGCCACGACCCATGTAGCAGGTTACGTCAAAGCCGGCAGCGTCCTTTTCGGGACCCTTCTTGCCGTAGCCCAGGCCATGGCCCATGATCAGGCGCGGGTACTTCGCATGCAGCGTTTCCCAGTCGAAGCCCATCTTGGCGAGGCTCTTCGTGCGGGTGTTGGTGATGAAGATGTCGGCTTCGGAAAGAAGCTTGTGCATAACCTCGGCGCCGGTTTCGCTCTTCAGGTTCAGGCTGATGAAGCGCTTGTGCATGTTGGCGACGTCGAACGACAGGTTCTCTTCGTCGGTGTAGTCGGGAATACCATACACGGGAGCCTGGTTGGTGCGCGTTGCATCGCCCTTGGCGGCTTCGACCTTGATGACGTCGGCGCCCCATTCACCGAGCACGCGGCCCGTGGTGGGGGTGGCAAGGAACGTGGTGAGGTCGACGACCTTCACGCCTTCGAGAGGCAGAGACATATATTCCTCCTCAAACAAATGTTCCGAATAGGAAAAGAGCTGGCACAAAATGCGCCAGCTCTTTCAATACGCTCAGAGATGAGCTGGTATATCAAGCTGCAACTAGAAGTTGTACTTGACTTCGCCGCCGTGGTTCTGGCACTCGCGAGCAATCGTGATGCGCTGAACGTTGGGGGCGCCTTCCTCGAGCCACATAGCGCGGCAGTCGCGGTACAGACGCTCGGTCGGGCCGTAGGGGCTGTCCTCGAAGTAACCGTCGCCACCGAAGATCTCGAGCATGCCGTCGGAGACCAGCTTCACCGTTTCGATGGAGAACAGCTTGCAGATAGCAGCCTTCTCGGTGATGAAGTCGTTCTTCGGGTCGATGTCGTAGTCGCGAGCGAAGTCGTAGATGGCGGTGCGCAGAACGTGAACCATCATCTGCATGTCGGCGATCTTGGACTTGATCATCTGGCGGGAAGCGATGGGCTTACCGAAGGTGATGCGGTCGTTGGCACGCTTGAGCGAGAGCTCCAGCATGCGCTGAGCCATGCCGAGGTTGGACATAGCGATGTGCACGCGGGAGACGGACAGGCTGTGGATGGCGACATCCATGCCCTGGCCCTCTTCGCCGAGCAGGCACTCGGGACCAACCTTGACGTTGGTCAGCTTCAGGCCAGCATGGCCAGCGCCGCGGCAGCCCATCATGTGGGGCATTTCGACGATTTCGAAGCCGGGCAGAGAGTTGTCGACGATGAACGCGCTCAGGCGGTCGTCCTTCTGCTTGCTGGGGTCGGAAACTGCGATGATGTAGGTGTAATCAGAGCAGTCGGTGTGGCTGATGAGCCACTTCTCGCCGTTGAGGATCCAGGAACCATCGGCCTGCTTCTCAGCGGTGGTATGCAGGTCGGCGCCCGTGCCGCCGGTCTGCTCGGTGATGGCGAAGTTGCAGTAGACGGACTTGTCCTGGAACTTGTCCATGAGCTTGTCCTTCATTTCCTGCGTGCCGTAGTCGTCGAGGATGCGCCAGTTCATGTCGGCAGCGTGATGCAGGTGCATGCGCATGCCGCCGGGGCCGCGGGAGAACTCTTCCTGAACGCGCAGGATTTCGAGCTCGTTGAGATCCCATCCACCGTACTGAGACGGCATGTAGAAGCGGTACAGGTCGTTCTTCTTGGCGAGTTCATAGAACTCTTCCGGGAACTTGTTCGTGACTTCGATTTCCTTCTGCATCTCGTCGAAAGGTCCCTCGACCAATTCGCGAATCTGCTTCAGATAAGCCTCAAACTGCTCGTCGGTGATTTTCGCGTTAGGGTTCATCTAAGTCCTCCTCAATGATCTACGCGATGTTCGGAATAGAGCTTTGTTTAGCTCACGAGTAATATTGTGCCTGTGGTCCATGGCTAAATCCAATTGATAGCGGTTCGAGTTTTTGAATCGAATTATTAATATTCCGAATACATGGAGGACATTCCTCGCGAATTGTGGGAATTTCCGTCCGTACATGCAAAAGCGAAATTGGCCACCCCGCGTTCGGAGTGGCCAATTGTATACATGTTACTCTGTTATGGGACGTTATTTGCGCGTGCGTCGCAAGCCCTCGTTCGAGGGGCCTGAGCCGCTGGCGAGCATGCGGTCGAAGCTCATGCGCACCAGGCCCAGCCCTACGACGTGCACGTATCCGATCATGCCGTTCTTGCATCGGAACATGCATTCCTCGCATGGGTCGCTGTCGCAGTAGCAGTAGGCGTCTTCGTCGGCAAACGCGAAGGTGATGGGGGAGTACTTCTTCTCGTGCACGTATTTTACCTGGAAGCCGGTGAACGTCTTCACGCAGGCCCAGTCGATGTGCAGCTTGCAGCCCATCTTCGCGAACCATTTGATCTTCACGCAGTTTGCGTTGAATCCGCCGCGGAATTGGAAGTCGAGTTCGAAATCGCTGGGAACGTCCTCGTGCTCAACGAAGGGGATGGGCTCCATCTGCTTGCCACAGGCGGTGCAGGTGGGTGCCTTCGTGCGCACGAAGGGCAGCTCGGCGATTTTCGTCGAACCGTTTCCCGACCAGGAGATGGGATTGCCATCGGTGAGGCCAATATGCACGTGCCCGCACGAAGGGCACTGGTAGAAGTGCAGGTCGTCATCGCAGACGCGCGGCTTGAAGCCCGCATGGGACCTTGTCGCGGAAAACTCCCTTTCGATTGGCATGGCTTCTCCTTACATGAATTGCGCTTCTAGCGTTCGTTGCGCTCTTCGCGCATGCGTAGCAGTAGCTCGGCGGCGAGTTTGAATCGTTGCACTTTGCCGGTAGGCGTGTACGGAATGCGGTCGATGTATTCGATGCGCTCGGGCCAGACGCGCTTGGGCGTGCCCTTCTCGGCCAGGTATTCCGTGATGCTTTCCACGGTAGGCTTTGCTCCGGGCTTCGGAACGAGGAAGGTGCAGATGCGTTCGCCCATGCGCTTGTCGGGTGCGCCGATGGTGGCGTGCTCGCCTACGCCCGGGCAGCCGTCGAGTTGCTGGTCCACCTCGTTGCACGAGATGTTCTCGCCGCCACGGATGATGATTTCCTTCATGCGCCCGCTAATGCGGATGCGACCTTCTTCGTCCATGTAGCAGAGGTCACCCGAATAGAACCAGCCGTCGGAATCGAGCGCGCGATCGGTGCGTTCGGGTTCGTTTAGGTAGCCAACGAACTGGTGTGGCCCGCGTGAGGCTTCCTCGCCCTGCGTTCCGCGGGGGACGTCGTTATGGTTGGCGTCGACGACGCGCACTTCAATTCCCTCGTAGGGAATGCCCGACCAAGCGCCATTCCATTCCAGGCACTTATCGAGTGGCACATAGACGTGGGGGCAGCTTTCCGTGGACCCGTACGACTCTGACAGCAGGATGCCGTACCTGCTGGCATGTTCAATCATGCTGGAGGGAACTGGCGCACCGCCGCAGATGTAGAAGCGCATGCTAGGCAGCGATCCGCCGTGTTCGTCCAGGTAGTTTAGCAGGTCGTATATGAAGGGCGTTGCCCCGTGGGACCAGGTGCAGCCTTCCTTCCGGATGAGCTTCACGGCCGATTCGGGCGAATAGCATTCCTGCAGAATGGCACATCCCCCGAACAGCATGGTGGCGATGAGGCCGTGGTAGAAGCCCGTAGCGTGATTGAGCGGCGAGGGCATCCACACGATGTCGTTTTCGGTGAATCCCATGGGCGCGATGTACGCGCGCTCGGAGAATAGAATTGTGTTGTGGGTGAATATGGCTTGTTTCGGGCGACCCGTGGATCCCGACGTGGAAAGGATGCATGCCGCTTCGTCGGACTTGGACGGGCTGGGCTCGTCGAGAGGCTCGCAGTTGGTGAGCACGCACGAAAGGGAAACCTCCCCGGGGATGGTGCTTGCGATGCGGTCCACAAACAACGCGCCCTTCAGGTTGGGCATGGAGCCGCATATCGCGCGATATTCCATTTCGTAGTTGCGGTTGTGGTAGAACGTGGGAGCGATGTAGACCGCCGTGCCTACCGAGTTCACCGTTTCGATGAGGTCTTGGTCGGTGTTACGCACCGCATAGGGGTGCATGACGGCGCCTACTTTCAGGCATGCCACGTAGATGATGGCGAATTCGGCCCATTTGGGCAGCTGAAACGTAACGATGTCGCCGTTTTCTACGCCCACTTCCTTCATCCAGGTTGCTACGCGGGCGGCCGCCTGGTCAATTTCGCCGTACGTATACGAATGCCCCTCGGTGTCCTTCACGTACACATGCTGCGCGTACTTCTTGGACTGGGATGACCATATGTCGGAAAGCGTACTGGTTCCCCAGTAGCCCTTTTCGTAATACATGCGCTTACGTTCTTCGTCGATGCGCAGGTCGCTGATCATCTTCTCCCTCTCAGACGCCCTTGGAACCTTGGCGGTTGATGGCGCCGTTTTTCGCTAATGCGCCATCCTTGTTTAGTTTACAGCTGTGGTGCGGCTGCCTATTATTCACTTTCCGTCGCTTCTACGTGCCGACTTATTGGAAATAGCTATCAGGGGAGGATAATCTACGCTCTTGCGCTTTCGGCTCTGAGCAGGTAATTCACAATTCCTTCGCAGGTGAGTGGGAAGTTGAAAATTGTTCTTGCATCTGGATGGGGTAGCCTGTAGAATCAATTCCGCTGCTGAAGCACGGGGTGTTAGCTCAGTTGGTTAGAGCGCCGGCCTGTCACGTCGGAGGTCGCGAGTTCAAGTCTCGTACATCCCGCCATCAAAAACACGTAGAGCTCCCAATCGGGAGCTCTTTTCGTATTTGGGGAAACGAGACTTGAACTCGTTGGGGTGGAAACGCGTGAAGCGGACGCCCCAGGGGCGTCCGTAGCGTTTCGCCCGACCGAGCCTGCGAGGGAGGGGTTGGGCACTCGCCGAAGGCGGGCGCGGAAGTCTCGTACATCCCGCCATCTGAATTTGGAAGAGTCCCAGCAATGGGGCTCTTATCTTATATGGGGAAGATGGGGTAGCGGGTTAGCGGCAATACGTGAACAGGGGATGGAGGTTTGTTCACGTTTGGCTGATGGCTTTCTGCTATCGGAATCGAGGAAACGCAAAAAAGTTCTTGCGTCGGTCTTTGTTTACCTGTATAGTTTCCTTCGCTGCTTAAGCACGGGGTGTTAGCTCAGTTGGTTAGAGCGCCGGCCTGTCACGTCGGAGGTCGCGAGTTCAAGTCTCGTACATCCCGCCATTTAAAAGCCCAGTTCACCGCCTCGTTGTAGGCGGTGAATTCGTTTTCGGGGCCTCGTATTTCATGTGGCTTGAACGGAATTTGAACGGAATTTCCCGAGCGGCGTTGCGCTGAGTTGGGTCCTGATGGACGATGGATGTCATGAATGCCCTATCCGACATAGCGAAGCGCGAGCTGTATCTGACGTGCCTGTTCGGCGCCTTCGTCTTCCTGCAGTTCACCGTTCTTGGGTTGGCGAATCATGCCGGCGAGGGGTACCTCGCCACCGAGCAGCGGAGTATGGTCTACTACGCCCTGCAGGTGTTCGTCATCGGCGGGTTCCTGCTGTACAGCCTGTATTACCGCCTTAGCGCGGGCGGGCGCGGGCGGAACGCGGCGATGTACGGAGCCTTCGGCGCGTTCCTCGCCTGCGTGGCGGCGATGCTGATTGCTGGCCACGATTCGCTCGGCTACGTGGCCGTCTCCATGGCGGCAGCGCTTTGCATCGGGGGAATCGGCGGCGCCATTCACATTAGGATGAGCCTGGCGACCGTGACGGGTGCCAGCGTTGCGCGGTGCATGGGAATCGGCAGCGCCGTCGCCGTCGTGTTGCAGTACCTACTTCAGATACAGTGGGGTCCGACGCTGCCCCTGCCGGCTTTCATGCTGGCGGGCGTCGTCGTTCTCTTCCTGCTGGCGCGCGAGGCCCCGGCGGAAGAGCCGGAGGCCGGAGAGGCGGAAGGCGCGAAGCCGAAACCCACGCCGCCGAAACGAATCGTGGTTACCATCCTCATCGCGGCCACTTTCATACTGTTCACCTGCTTCTACAACGAGCATATCCACCACCTGATGATCCAGTCGGACTACGCGACCTACTCCGCGTACAGCTGGCCGCGCCTGATGCTCGTGCCTGGCTACCTGCTGTTTGCGGCGATCGGCGACAGGAGGGGCGGGAAGTACGTGCCGCTCGCCTCCCTGTGCATCATGCTGGTCGCGCTGCTCAACGTTGTCCTGGCCGGTGAGCAAGAGGCGTACTGGCTGACCATGTGCCTGTTCTACCTCGCCATCGCCGCCTTCACCTCGTATTACCTGCTCACCTTCTGGCGTTTGGCCCCGGGCATGCGCAACCCGGCACTCTGGGCTCCCTTCGGCAGGATGCTCGACAGCGCCATGGTGCTGCTCGCCGGAGCCGTCAACCTCTCCGCGCTGCCGGCTCCGGCGGTCCTCGGCTTCGACGTCGCGGGGGTTGCCCTGGTCATCGTGCTGATGGCGCTGGGCGGCGACTTCAACCTGACCGAGACGCCGCGCGAGTCGGAAAGGCCCGTCCTGTCGTTGGAAGAACGCACCCGCTTGTTGGCGACCGAATGCGGCTTGACCGACCGCGAGAGCGAGGTGCTCGAGGCCCTCGTGCTCACCGACAAGCAAAACCAGCAGATCGCTGACGATCTGTTCATCTCCCGACGCCAGCTCCAGAGGCACGTCTCCAGCATCTACGGGAAGACGGGCGCCACGAATCGGGCGGCCTTGGTCGTGCGCGCAAGCGGCGAGACGCAGCCTCGCTGACGGCGTTCTCTCGTATTGCCTTTCCAGGTTGCTGTGAAGGTCTGCATCGCTTCTACCTGCGGTAACGTAAAGTGGCACAAATGTGAACCTTCCTATCGGCCTACTATTGCCGTAGCGTGCAAGGTGGTTTTCTATGCGAGGCACCTAGGAGGTCGGTCGTAATGAGAAGCAGTTACGGGAAGAAGGGCACGAGGAGCGTCCTGGCGTTGCTCGTCACGGTGGCGCTGGCGTTCGGCTTGGTGCCCGTGGGGGCGTTCGCCTTCGCCGCAACTCAAACAGGAGCTTCAACGGAATTCGCATCGGTGGACGATATGGCTGCCGACAAGGGCGATGCGCCCGATACGGAGAAGAAGGACGTGCAGGCCCAGGGGCAGGGTTCTGCCAAGACCGAGACGACTGACTCCGCACAACAGCAGGGTGCGCAGCAGGACGAGGAGGCAACGGAACCTGGCAATGGAACCCAGGCCCAAGAAGAGCAACCCGGTGAACAAACCCTTATGGTCATGAGTACCAGCACGGCAAACGCCACTGGCCAGGAGCAGACCGAAAGCGAAGATCCAAGCGACGGCGACACCCAGCTGTATGCGCAGGCAACCACGCTTTCTTCCGTCGCGTTCACGGTGACGCCTCCCGAGGCGGGCACCACTTCTGCAACCGCCCCAACGGTAACCGTTGGGGCGGATGCCAATTATGTTGTTGACAACAAGGGCTGGGTAACTGTAGGTGGGGGATCCCTTGGAAACGTAACGTTTAACGCAGGTGAGAAATACTACATCTGGGTGACAATTGCTCCGAAAAGCAATGGCTATACGTTCGACTCCACTGTAACCAGCACTTGTGAGGGCGGTACTGTTGTCAGTTCGTACACTAATCTGGATAAGACGATAGACGGCGTTTCAGTAAAATGCTTCCAAGCCAGGGTGGAGGTCACAGCAACTGCACCTGCTGCGGATGTCGTCACCATTAAGTATGATGTGAACGGCGGCACCAAGGGGAGTGCCTGGCCGGCTGGCGACCTCTACGAATCTGTCAAGTCAGGAACATTGATGCGTTTCACGGCTCCAACTGAACTCGCCGCCTCTTTCGCAACCCCGCCCCAGGGGATGAAATACGCAGGATACCAGATTGGCGTATGGACTGTTCTTCCTGGTGAAGAGTCCGGTTATATAAACGTCCAATCCGATACGGTAATCAAGCTCCGGTGGGTGTCTTCTGATACAGACCTGCCCGTGCGGTGCGGCTTTGCGATGAGCGGTAGCGGCAAGGCGGAGATGAACTTCACAAACGGAATCACAGGTGAACCGGATTACATGAGCTATGCGGGAAAAGACGACCAACCCACTCCCGGGTCCGCGTCTGTGAAATACGGCACGAAGGTCACTATGACGGCTACTCCTGGTGCTAACTATTCGCTCAAAGGATGGTACTCGTGCGACAGCGAGACCGGCGAAGTGGGTGCGCTCGTATCCACTGCTGCTACGTATGAGTACACCGCGATCGAGCCAACGTATTTGAAGGCGGTTTTCGAGCATGTCCACACGCCGGGCGCCGCCGTGCACGAGAACGAGGTGGCGGCCACCTGCACGACGGGCGGCAGCTACGACGAGGTCGTTTACTGCACCGAGTGCGAGGCGGAGATCTCCCGCACAGCAAAGACAATTGCCGCCCTCGGGCACGACTGGGGCGAGTGGGTGGAAACCGACGGCAAGGCTATGCGCACGTGCAAGCGCGACGCCAGCCACACCGAGACGGTCGACGTCGCCTACGCAACAGTCTCGGGCGACGGCGCCACGTGGGAGAAGGGCTCGTCCGACCCGCTGACCTTCACGTTCAAGCGCAACGTGAACGACGGCAAGACCTTCAAAGCGTACAAGAGCGCGAAAGTCGACGGCGTCGACGTGCCGGAGTCGGCTATCGCCACGGCTGAGGGCAGCCTCATCCTGTCGATGACGACGACTTATCTCGAGACGCTCTCGGTGGGCGAGCACGAGCTGACCGTCGCCTTCGAGGACGGCGAGGCCACCGCGACCTTCACCGTGAAGGCTGCCGAGACGAAGGCGGTTGCGACCTCGTCTTCCTCGTCGAAGCCAACATCGCCCAAGACCGGCGATCCGATGCCCGTCACCCTGCTGGCGGTGTCCGCCACGTTGAGCGCTGCGGTTCTACTCGCAGCGCGTGCGCGCACCCGCCAACCGCTACGCGCGACCGGCAAGCACGCCCGCCGCTAACAACAAAGCGTTTCGCAGCGCCTTCCGGAGGCCCAAGGGCAGGATCCCCGGGCCTCCGTCTACTTCGGACCCAATCCAAAACCACGCGTCCGCTTCGGCTCTCGGCGGCTCGTACTCCACGCCCTATCGCCCATGCCGCCGTGGGGCATCCCGCGGGCATCGAGCCCGCGGGATGCCCGCGTGCGCGCTTCGGGGCGCGCATGCCCGCTCGGGCGTTCCGCCCTCGCTCTCGCTGCCCTTAGCGTCCGCCGGGGCCTCATGGCCCCGCCGCCCGCACGCTCCGCTCACGCCGGCGCCACGGGCGAAACGCGCCACTGGCGCCTTTCGCCGGCTGGCGCCTCTCGCGCGGGTCGCCGCACGCGCCGCGATTTCGCAATCGCTGCGCGCACGGCTCGGCCGCGCTCGCGGGGCGGCCTTCTTGGCGCTGGCATGGCGCCGCGAGGCCTGTGCAAGCGTTGGATTGGTGCGTACCGCACCAATCCGCTTGCCCCTGCGGGGACCCTCCGCGACGGCCCTCCGGGCCATCGCTGCGCGGGCGGGCTGCTTTGCCGCTTCGCGGCGAAGGCCCCGCCCTTGCCCGGCGCGCGCATCGGCCGAAAAAAGGAACGGGACGGCACCGGCGCCGTCCCGTTCCCTCGTCGCGTCCATCTGCGCGCCGTCACCCCGCGTGCTCGGCGTCGTAGGCGTCCTGGGCCGCCCGGTTGGCGGCGTCCAGGTCGGCCTGCGCCGTGGGGCCGATGCCGCCGGGGTACTGCATGCGGTACGCCTCGAGCTCGTTTCGGGTCTTTTCGAGCTCGAGGCGCGTGCGGTCGAGCTCGGACTCGTAGGCGGGCTCGTAGGAAACGACCGCCTCGCCGGTGAACACGGGCTCCATCTTCACGAAGCATGCGGCGGTGAGCGCGGAGAAGGCGAGCGCGACGACGATGCAGCCGCCCATGAACACGCGCGCCATCGCGGCTTGGCGCTTCCTCGCGAACGTGTCGTCGTACGCGCCCCGAAGGGAGGCGCAGGCGGCCCGCACCTCCTCGGCCGTCTCACGCGTGGCGGCAACGAGCTCGCCGGCGGCCGACTCGAGGTATTCATGCAAACCTGCGTCGTCTGCCGCCTTCCTGATGCCGGCCCTCAGCTGGTCGCGGAAGTAGCCGGCAGGATCGGCGCCCTCTCCTGCGAGTATCCTCGCACTCTCGGCCAGGCTCGCCGCGTCGGCCGCGATGGCTGCGCGCTCCTCGCCCGACGCCCGCGCCGCTTCGCCGAGCTTCGATGCGGCTTCCTGCAGCTCCGCTGTCGCCTGGCGCAAATCGTCGAGCGTGGCCTCCTTGCGTTCTGCGCGCGTCGCGTTCTCGCGCAGCTTTGCGTATCTGCCCTTGGTTCCATCGGCGTTTTCCATACGCTACCTCGACCTCCCGGCGTCGTGGTTGTGCTGTTGGCAATCGTGGTGCAGCGAATCCGAACTGCGGTGGCGGTCGTGCTCGTTGTGCATGAAGCCGCTGTCGTGGCCCCGGATCCTCTCCGCGAGCCGCTTCTCGGCCTCGCGGAGGTGCTTTTGGTAGGCGTTCCCGTTGACCGCGTGGCGGACGTCTTCGGTGGAGAGCCTCGCCGGGCGCATCGCCCGGTCGGTGAACGTGCGCTCCTGGCCACGGGCGTTTCTCACGGTGTAGGTGAGCCCCCGCTTCGTCTCGCGCACGCCGTAGCCCTTCGCCTTCAGCTCCTCCTTGTACTGCGAGAGCGTCGTCGCTCCCCTCATGGCCCGCGCGCAGTCGCGGAAAAGCTGCTGCTTGTAGCTGCGGCCCTGCTTGGCGGCCATGCGCTCGGCGTTGACCTCGCGGCTGCGAGCGCGCACGTTGGAATACGACACGGGCCCGTAGACCATCTGCTCCTCCTTCTCGCGCAGGTTCATGACGTGTTCGAGGCCGAAGCGGTCGTCGAGCTCGTCCTTCACCTGCCGGCGCCGCTCGAGCGCTTCGGGCGCGCCGCGGTCGTGGCGGCGCCCGGTGGAGAGGTCTGTGCGGCCGACGATCGCGTGCGCGCAGTAGCGGTCACCCTCGTCGTGCAGGCAGACGAACACCTCCTGGGCGGGGTAGACGCGCGTGTAGTACTCCCACGCGAACGCCATCGCCTCGCGCTCGCCGACGGGCCCGCCGTTCTGCGAGCACTCGTCGGGGAGGAAGGCGAGCTGCTCGTGGTAGGCGAGCGTGGGCTCGGTCCCCGCGCGCCCAGACACGTCGTGGCCGTAGGCGGCCATCGTGCGCCGCATCTCGTCGTGCCAACGTGCGGGGTCGATGTTCCACCCGGCCGTCATGACGGCCTTCTCGTTCTCGAGGTAGCCCGCGCAGGCGGCCAGGTGCCCCGCGGTCTTCACGGGCGTGCACGACACGGTCGTCATCGCAGTCCCCTCCCGCTCTCGAGCATGGCGTTGAGCGCGGCTCGCAGCTCGCGCACCTGCCCGTCGAGCTCCTCGATGGCGTCAACGATGGCGACGACGTCCTCCGCCTCGAAGCCGTACTCGTTCAGGCGCCGTGCCACTTGGTTGAGGTTTCCGGTGGCGTTGGCGAGCAGCCTGTTCGCCTCGCGCACGGGCTCGGCGTCGAATGCCGTCACCTTGAGCTCGCATCCGAGCGCCGATGCGATCATGAACCGGCTGCGCGAAAGCCCCGTCGTCCTCGCTTTCCGGTTTATGGCGGAAAGCTCGGACGGCGTTGCCCGCATGTGTATGCGCTTCGTAGCCTTCTCGGCCATCCGTTCCCCCTTCACTTCGGTGACGGCAAGTTACGCCAGTGACGGCAAATATCACAGTGGGTTTTGCCGTCACTGCCGCATTTGCCGTCACTTCGACAATGTCAGCGTCACCACGCGCTTCGAGTTCGTGGCGCGGAAGCGATAATCGACCCCGTGCTCGGAGAGGAAGTGGCGATGTTGCGAGAGCCACTTGCCGAGGACGGCTGCGTTGGGTGCGTCGAGGCGCGCCTCATCCAGCAGTTCCGAGCTGCTTCCCTCCCAATCCTTGCCGCGAATTTCCATGAAGCGCACGACCTCCACGATGCAGTTGGGCACGGATTGGGCCCGTATCTGCTCGTCGTCGAGGCTGTCGATGAGCACCCATCCCGCATCCTTGTGCTCGATGACCTTCGCGCAGTGCTCGACGTCGCGTCCGGTGGCGGTGAGCGTGAAGCGGCCCGAGCCGCGGCCCTGCTCCTTGAGCACGATCATCGTGTCGACGGCACCTGAGATGCCGGTCGTGCCGGAGATGTCGGTGAAGCTGTCATTGGGGTCCTCCATCTTGCGCAGGTGGTGCACGAGCAGCACGCACACGTCGGCTTCCTCCGCGAGCTTCTTGAACAGGCGCAGGTCCGAGTAGTCGGCCGAGTACGAGTAGTCTGTCGAGGCCTCGCGCACGACCTGCAGCGTGTCGATGATCACGAGCTTGGTGGCGGGGAACGCGGCGAGGTGGTCCCGTATCTGGCCGATCAGCCCCGTCTGCAGCGTGCCGGCGGCGACGACGAGGCGAAGCGAGTCGGCCGCCTCGTCGCTCAGGGCCCACAGACGCGTCTGCAGGCGGCGGCGGTTGTCCTCGAGGCAGAAGTAGACGACGTCGGCCCGAGACGTCTCCATGCCCAGGAACTCCTCGCCCATGGACACGGCGCGCCCGAGCTGCAGGCACATCCACGACTTGCCCTTCTTGGGGCGCGAGGCGAAGATGGCCACCACCCCGGTGTTGAGCAGCCCCTTCACGAGCCACGTGGCCTCGGGGAGCACCATCTCCATGAGCGTCTGTGCGCCCACCCACTCGAGGGTGGCGGCACCAGGTTCGCTAGGCTGATTTCTTCGCGTCATCGGCGTCGCCTCCCTGCGCCAGCCCGAGCGCGCGGTTGAGCGCGCTCTCGGCGATGACCCAGTTCGCGCCCAGCTTGATGAACGGCAGCGTGCCCGCACGCGCTATCTTCGCGGCCTTCGAGTACGAGCAGCGCATCACCTGCGCCGCCTCCTCCAGCGTCACCAGCTTGTCGGCCATCATGCACTCCTTTCGTATTTAGGGCTGCTAATTGCGTAACAAGATAGCATGATGGGCTCGGGCCGCCAGATGCGCGCCTTCCCCTTCATCGAATGAACATAACGATTAAAGATTTGCAAACAAGAATGTTCTTGTGCGATAATGGGCCAACGTTCACGCTAAGCGAAAGGAAGGCCCATGGGCATCGCCGTCGCATACGATCCCAGGCAGAAGCTTCACTATGTCGTCAGGTCGGTGCCCGCCGACCTGCTCGAGTGGGACCCGGGCGCGGACTGCACGCCGCAGCTGAACGCGCTGCTCGCAGCCAAGACGCCGACGGCGTTCCTGCGCGCGGTCGGCGGCATGCCGAGCCTGTATCCGGGCGGGCGCTTCTCCAGGACGACGCGCGCGGCCACGCGGAGGAGCGAGGTGAATTACGCGATCGTGCGTCTGGGCGAGTGCGACGAGGACCAGCTGCGCGCCGAGATGTGGATGGACTCGGCCACGCCGCTGCGCTCCGACACGGCCAAGATGAGCAAGTTCGCGGCCGACTTCGGCTACGAGGAGGTGCGCTTCGCCGAGCTGGTCGACGGCGCGCTCGAAGGTGGCGGCGCGGTCGTGGTCGAGCACCTGCAGGACTGGATGACCATGCGAAACTCGCTGACGCTGTGCGCCCGGCTGCTGGCGCAGCTGCAGGACGGCGGCGGGGTGGCGAGCCTCGAGGAAGCCGGGTTCTACCGCCGCGAGAACTCGCGCCTGAAGGACGGCTTCTACATCATCCCGTTCAAGTTCAACCCCTTCTTCGCGCGCGCGAGCGCCGACTGGGAGGAGAAGGACCCGCTGTACAACTCGCTCGTCACGCAGAGGAAGCTGGCGTCACGTTTCCGCTTCCTCGACGAGCCGCGCGGGGATTTCCCCGACCCCTCCGAGGACGACGTCTTCTTTGTTACGAGCCCCGTGGCCACGCAGGAGTACGCCGGCGTCTTCGCGTCGCGGCGCCTGGAGCCGGCGGACAAGACGCTGTACATGATGGTGAGGGACTCTGGAGACCACGCCGCGATGGCCTCGAAGGTCGTGCTCGCCATGACCGAGGCATTTCGCACGTTCGAGGACTGGGAGGACGGTATGCGCGGCAAGGAGGCCAAGCGCGGCACGGGCCGCCCCCTCGGCTGGGAATACGACGCAGCGGCCGCGCTCGCGGGAGTCGACGACGCGCGCATGGTCCCGCGATCGTTCGCGTCGGCGCTGTGGTACCGGCTACTGTACCACCACGCGCGCAGGTTCACCATCTGCGCCCATTGCAAGAACGCGGTGCTGTCGAGCGAGAAGGGCACGCGCCGCGAGTACTGCAGCGACACCTGCCGCGTGCAGGCGGCCGTCAAGGAGCGGAAGCGGGGCGGCGGCGATGCGGGTTAGGCGCAACAAGGGGCACTTCGTCGAGCGCAAGAGCGGCAGCTGCCAGGTGCGCTACCCGCTCGGATGGGACAACGCGAAGAAGCGCTACACCTACTACGCCGAGGATGCCGCCGACGCGGTGGAGGCCGCTGCCGCGCTGAAGGAGATCAACGACTTCGTCTACCACGGCGGCAAGCCCGCCGACATCGCGGCCTTCCGCGGGAAGTCCAAGATCGCCGAGGGTGACGTGCTCACCGTGGCCGAGTTCGCCGAGCGCTTCCACGCCGCCCGCGAGAAGGGCAGGCGCTTCACCCCGCGCACGCTGGAGAGCGACCACGACTGCCTGAACCGCGCGATGCCCTACATCGGCGCCATGCCGATCGAGCGCGTGACGAGCGGCGACATCGACGACATGCTGTGCGCCATGCAGGGCGACGGCGCCGACAACCTGAACGGCCGCGCGTACAGCGGCACCACGGCGCTCAAGACCTACGCGACGCTGAACAAGCTGTTCAAGTACGCGGTGAAGAAGGGCGTCATAGCCGTGAACCCGTGCGTCGACGCCGACGCGCCGAAGGCCGACACCGAGGAGAAGGAGGCGCTCTCGCTCGAGCAGATCCGCGAGCTGCACGCGCTCATCGAATCGGATGTGAACGCGCGCAACGTGGGCATCGCCATAGGCTTGGACGCCGGACTTCGTCTCAGCGAGATGCTCGCGCTCACGTGGAAGGATTACCGCAAGCACGAGATCTCCGTGTCGAAGAGCCTCGAAAAGGAGCGTCAGACGGCCAAGAAGACCAAGAACGACGACACGCGCGTCGTCCCCTGCGGGCTGTTCCTGGTGCGTGTCCTCGACAGGTGGAAGAAGCTGCAGAAGGCCTACTTCGCAGACAAGGGGCTGGAATGGAGCGAGGGCGCGCCCATCGTGAGCAGCCTGCGCGGCACGCACATCACGCAGCGCAACTACACGCGCTGGTTCGAGGGCGTGCGGGAGAAGTACCCGGTGCCCGACGACTGGGGCTTCCACGGGTTTCGGCACACGTACGTCACCATCATGAACCGCGACGCCATGATCGACGACCGCACCGTGCAGGAGCTATCCGGCCACAAGGACGAGCGCGCGTTCCGCAAGTACCGGCACACCTCGACCGAGTGGCAGCGCGAGGCCGCGCGCCGCTTCGACGCGCTGACTGCGCCCGACACGGAGGGCAGCAGCCTGTGCGGCTCGTGCTCGCTCTGGGCGCCGTCGCCTTCCAACCCCGCCGTCGGCGCCTGCTGGGCGAAAGAGGAAGATGGCCTTCTGATACGCCTCGCCGACGCCGAGTGCGACACCGAGCTCTACGAAAAGGGCACCTCCCTGCGTCAGAGCCTGCTGGGGTACAGCGCGTAGGCGCAACATCGGTGTTCTTTACCGAACCGTAGCCATGGGCAAGCGCCCGCTGTGGTATGATTCGTTGCGAAAGCCTCCCCTGCGGGGGAAAGGAAGTGAAGGCCGGACAACCCGTGTTATGATGGGACCCGGCCTTCGCGCTGCCTAGAGTTTGATGTTTAGGACCTCGACGCTTTCCATCACCTTAGCCCATGTCTTCGCCCAGCGATGCGCTCTGTCGAGCGCTCGCAGGTTTTCGCCGTATGCGCCGAGCACTTGGTCTGGCAACCACAGTCTAGCGTCGTTTTCTCCCCTGACATGTTCAACGTCGATGGCTTTCACTGCATTAGCCCGACGGGCGTACATAAGGCAATCTCTGTCGCGTTTGTCCAGGGCATTTTGTCTGCTCTCGAGAAAGAGCGTGGACACGCCCATTTCTTCGAGCTTGATGAGCATCGACACGAGACACTTGCGCCGTGCCCGCTCTTGCTTGATGCCTTTAAGCGGGCTTGCCACCACGATTGTGGTTTGGTGTCCGACTGTCGAGATAGCTTCTATGGAATTTGCCTTCTGCTTATCCGTCATGTTTCGCCAATGCAGCTTCGCAGCTCCGGCGGGCTTTACGGACTCGAGGGTTTCGATGGCTGCCCGCGCATCTCCTTCGAAAACGGATGCGGCGAGTAAGTACAACGGGGGGTCGGCAGAGGACAAGATGCTCTCATCGCCCCATGCAGTCAGCTTCGTTTCCTGATTCTCTGCCAAGTTCCACCGCTTCCCATCAATCTTATTTCAAGGGATTGTACATCAGGTTTACGGACGTCTAGAAGGCTACGGTTTCGATAGGGCATCGGCATCACAGAAGCCCTGTATCCGAGTATCCAGCTTGAACGGAATTTGAACGGAATTCTGCCCGTGAACGGAATTTGAACGGAAAACGTTGCACAATGGTGCACACTGGAAATGTCGGTTGACCTGTATGAATGCGGAATGATGCGGATTAACGGGGACGCGTCGCGGCCTGTCACGTCGGAGGTCGCGAGTTCAAGTCTCGTACATCCCGCCATCTGAATTTGGAAGAGTCCCAGCAATGGGGCTCTTTTCGTATTTGGGGACGGTGGCGAGACTTGAACTCGTTGGGGTGGAAACGCGTTAAGCGGACGCCCCGGTGGGGCGTCCGTAGCGTTTCGCCCGACCGAGCCTGCGAGGGAGGGGTCGAGCGCTCGCCGAAGGCGGGCGCGGAAGTCTCGTACATCCCGCCACGAAACTACTGGTCACCGTCCAATTTTGGGCGGTGATTTTGCTTTCTCGGGATGCCCGCCGAGCCCGCGGGTGCACATGGGGTGCACACCGAATAAGATAGCCGCGATCGACGACACCGTGGACGAATCATTGTTCGACGTGTCGGGTTACGCTATCGCGGGCAGGTGAGGCTAGGCACGCGCTTGAACGGAGACACGCACCTACCCAAACCCGCATGAAAGCGGCTGAATAGGCGCGCCGCATCTTCCAGGCGGCGGTGTGGGTTTGGCCTCGTACTCGCCGAAGTCCCCAGATTCGTCTATAAAAGAGTTCTATCAACTGACTATCGTGGCATGGATAATCGAGTCTTGCGATATCGTTCTCACCGCTAATTCCGGTCGATGCAAAACCCGCAATCTCCGATGAACAAAAACTTCGACGCCTGCGCCGACGAAGAAGCTAAGCTTCCATCGCCATATGCATCTTCCGCTTGCATTTGTGCTATTCAAATTGTCCGTATCGACTTAATATGTGATACTATTCAGTAATAACGAACAAAAGAGGTGATCGGCAACGCAGCAAATCGAGGACATAGCGCAGGCCAACGGCGGCCTCGTAACGACGGCGCAGGTGGTAGAGGCAGGCATCCCCCGCGCGCGTCTATCGGACATGGTTAAGTCCGGCGAGCTCGAGCGCGTCCAGAGGGGCGTCTACTGCCTAGCCGACGCCTGGGAGGACGAATTCCTCTCCGCGCAACTGCGTTTCCCGAAAGGGGTGTTCTCCGACGGCACGGCTCTCTTCCTGCATGACTTCACCGACCGCACGCCCTTCTCGCTGACCATGACCTTCCCGCGCTCGTACAGGGCCACGAAGGCTCGTGAGGCGGGTATCAAGGTGCGGACGTGCGCGGACGACATGCTGGACCTCGGGGTTTGCAACGTGCGTACCCCTTACGGAAACTTCGTGCGCGCATACGACCTCGAAAGGACGCTCTGCGATTTAGTCCGCGGGCAGAAAGCCGTGGACGTCCAGGTCGTCAACCCGGCCATGAAAGCGTACGCTCGCAAGAAGGGAAAAAGCCTTTCCAAGCTATTCGAATACGCGCGGGCGCTCGGCGTCGAGAAGAAGGTCCGAAACTACATGGAGGTGCTGCTGTGAGAACCAAAAACGCCATGCAGCTCAAAGCCCAAATCCGCAACAAGGCGAAGGGCGCCGGCACGACACCGCAACTCATGATGCAGAACTACCTGCTCGAACGCATTATCGAGCGCATATCGCTGTCCCATTGGCGGGATAACGTCGTTATCAAGGGCGGCGTGCTTATATCGTCGCTGGTAGGCGTCGACAAGCGCAGCACCTACGACCTCGACGCCACCATCCAGGGCTTCCCTCTCACTCACGAGAACGCCGAGAAGGCGTTCAGGGAAATCATCGCGGTGGATGCTGACGATGACTTCTCCTTCGAGTTCGTGCGCACGGAAGACATCCGCGAGACGGACGACTACCCGGGCATCCGCGTACACTTGCTAGCAAAATATGAAAAGATCTCGTCGCCCCTCACGGTGGACGTGACGACGGGGGACAGAATCACCCCCGAGGCAATCGAGTTCAGCTACCCGCTGATGTTCGACGATCGCTCCGTCTCGCTTATGGCCTATCCGCTCGCCACGATTCTCGCAGAGAAGCTGGAAACCGTGATTAGTCGAGACGTGAGCAACATGCGTCCACGCGACTACTACGATCTGCACACGCTCTGGACCGTGCGGCAAACCGAAGTGGAGCCCGACGTCCTCAGGGAGGCTCTTGGGGCAACCGCCGGAAAGCGCGGCACGATAGCCGATATGGGCAAGTATCATGAGGTCATGGAGCGCGTTTCGGGGGATGGTGAAATGCTCGCCCGATGGTCCGCATATGCGCGCAGGTACCCCTATGTTGGCGATCTGATGCTGCAGAAAACATGTGAGACGGTGACGGGCATCATGGCTTATATCGGCTGGAAATCCAATTCTCAATAATGCCTAAGTGTTGAATCTTCCGCATGGATGCGGCTGATGGCTGGCCTTATATCATCTTTAACTCTTTACTCACCTGCATCTAGCGGCGCAGTTAAGCAAGATCATTGCTTGATAGAATGTAAATAACGACTTGAAGCTTCCATGGTTAGGGCAACTAGCTGAATGACCAACAGAACACCGAAATACGCGCTGATTGACGGAAGGGAAGTCGCGCTCGTCGAGTCCATTTCCCATGCCTTCTCAAACGAAACGGTATGCGTCTTCGAAGATGGCGCCAGCAACCGCAGATACGTTTCCGAAGCGGAATGGATTACGGGTGCAGAGGAGTTTGCGCGCTATGCTGCGGAAAGACGGCTGGTCACATCCGAAAGCCCAGGGAGGGACAAGATCGCGCTCTTCAAGTCGCTGTTCAGGGGTCGAGAAGACGTATACGCTCACGGCTTCGCCAAGAAGGACGGCGGGATGGGCTACTCCCCGGCATGCGCCAACGAGAGGACGAGGCGCTGCCCGCGCTGGACGAGGGCGAGCCGCGGCATCAAGTGCGCCGATTGCCCGGCGAGGAAGTTCATCCCGGTCAACGACCGGGCGATTATCGAGCATATCAGGGGCGAGCAGGACGGCTTCCGCGACGTGATGGGCCTTTACGTGCTCCTGCCAGACTGCACGACATGGGTGCTCGTCGCCGATTTCGACAAAGAGGGCTGGCAGCGCGAGACGGCGCTGTACCGCGACGCGTGCAGGAACTTCGGCCTATGCCCAGCCGTGGAGCGGTCCCGCTCCGGGAACGGGGCGCACGTCTGGCTTTTCTTCGAGGAGCCAGTCGAAGCAGAGCTCGCGAGAAACCTCGGGTGCGCGCTCATCACGCACGCGATGTCCCGGGCATCGGGGATGGGCTTCGAGGCGTACGACCGCCTCTTCCCGACGCAGTCGACCATCCCCGAGGGCGGCTTCGGCAACCTGATCGCGCTACCGTTTCAGGGGCGGGCGCAGAGGCAGTCGAGCTCCGTGTTCGTTGATGACGGCTTCGCGGAGCATCTCGACCAATGGCGCTTCCTGTCGACCGTCTCCAGGGTTTCGGCACAGCAGGCCCGGGAGATAGTTGACTCCGCTGTCGGCGGCCCGCTGGGACAGCTCGCCTTCTCGGGGTATTCCGCCCATAGGACGACCGATCCAGCAAGCCTCTTTCCCGCAGCCTTTCCTGGCCAGACGGCAGGCGACACTCCAGACGGCTTCCCGGAGACTATCAGCGTGACCAAGGCGAATATGCTCTACGTGAGCAAGCAGGGCATCCCTCAGAAGGCGCAGAACCAGATCAGGCGCTTGGCCGCGTTCGGTAACCCGGAGTTCTACCGCGCGCAGGCGATGCATCAGTCGGTCTACGGAAAAAGCAGGATCGTCTGGTGCGGCGAGGAGGATGAGCGGTACATCATGCTCCCAAGGGGATGCGAGCAGAAGCTCGTGAGCCTCGCTGGCGAGCATGGCTGCACATGCCTCTTCGACGATCGGCGCAACCAGGGCGAACCGCTCAGGGTCGAGTTCAAGGGCGAGTTGCGCGAGAGGCAGCGGAAAGCGGCAGATGCGCTGCTTCGCCACGAGAACGGCGTTCTGTCGGCACCGACAGGCTTCGGCAAGACCGTCATCGGCGCGTACCTGATCGGGAAACTGAAAACGCGCACGCTCGTCATCGTCCCGAAGACAAACCTCGTCGACCAGTGGAAGGCGAGGCTCGCGCATTTCCTCGACATCGAGGATGACCGACCTCCACTGCTCACGAAATCGGGAAAACCGAGCAAGCGGAAGCGCACAGTCATCGGCCAGATCGGGGGCGGCAAGAACTCGCCGAGCGGAATCGTCGACATCGCCACATTCCAATCCCTCACGGCCAAGGACGACCTTGGCATCCCGCGCGCCAAGCCTGTCGTTTCAGATTACGATCTCGTCATCTGCGACGAGTGCCATTACGGCGCGGCGCCGAACCTCGAGCTCGTCATGAAGAGCGCGAACGCCAGGCGCGTCTACGGACTTTCCGCCACTCCCAAGCGCTCCGACGGACTCGAGGGCGTCATCTACATGCAGTGCGGCCCGATTCGCCACAAGGTCGACCCGAAGGAGCAGGCCGCTGAGCAGGGATTCAGGAGGATCCTGCAGCCACGCTTCACGCGGATAAGGCTGGCGGACTTGGAGCAAGGGGCATCGTACAACCAGGTAGTCGACCGGCTCTGCGAGCACGGCGCCCGAAACGCCCTCATCGTCGAGGATGCTTCAAATGCGGTGAAGTCGGGAAGGACGCCGCTCGTGATCACGAAGCGCAAGGAGCACGCAGCCGAGCTCGCGAAGCGCCTGCAGGAAGCGAGCGTCGAGACTTTCATGCTCACGGGTGAGGGCACGGCGCGCGAGAAGCGCGAGAGGGTCGAGCGGGTGCGCGGCGCGACCGGCGTCCGCTACGCGATCGTCGCAACTGGCAGCTACATCGGCGAGGGATTCGACCTGCCGCAGCTCGACACGCTGCTTCTCGCCTCGCCGTATTCCTGGGAAGGCGTCATCACGCAGTACTCGGGACGCCTACACCGCGAGATCGAGGGCAAGGACGACGTGATCGTCTATGATTACGTGGACATAAGCGTGCCCATGCTCGAGCGCATGTACAAGAGGCGCCTGAAGACGTACGCGAAGCTCGGATACGAAATCGCCGAGGCGTCCGACGCCCAGGGACCGGGCGCTTGCGTAGTCGCTGCCGACGCATGGCGCGCCGAGCTCGCAGCGGACCTCTCCCGTGCGGGCAAGCGCGTCACCGTGTCTGCGCCGTACGCCAGCCCGAAGCTTGTCGAGTCGCTGATGCTCGACATTGCTGCTGTCATCGCCCGGGGAATAGTGGTTCAAATCGTCCTGAGGAAGCCTAAGGGCGAGAAGTCGCTCACGTTGCAATCCAGCATCGCGGAGATGCTCTCAAGTGTGGGCTGTGAGGTCATGATTAGCGACACCCCGCTGACCGGGATAGCCGTCTTCGACGGCAAGGTCGCCTGGTACGGAACTCTGCCGCTGCTCGCGTTCGCCAAAGCCGATGACTGCAGCCTGAGGGTCGAGGGCGCTGAGATTGCCGCTGACCTGGAGAAGGCGCTGGAGGCGTCCCTGTAAAACTGCAGAGTTTATCACATAGGAACACGTGCATCTCTGCCGCCCCGGTGGGGCTATTCCCCAACAATTTGCACGTAGAAGCGACGATGGCGCGGGCCATCGAATTCGCAGAAGTAGATGCCCTGCCAGGTGCCGAGCGTAAGCTTTCCGTTCGAGATGGGGATGGTCTCCGAAGCCCCGATGACGCTCGATTTCAGATGCGCGTGGCTATTGCCTTCGGCGTGGAAGAACTCGGCTCGATCGCGTCGGCCGAAAATGTCCCCGAGCGCGAGCTTCAAATCATGCTGAACGTCGGGATCAGCGTTCTCGTTTATCGTGATAGCCGCGGTCGTGTGAGGGCAGTACACCGTGCAGAGCCCTTCGCGCACGTTGCTATTGCGGACGTCCTGTTGTACCTGCGCCGTGATGTCGTGAAATCCAAATTCGCAAGTGCTCAAGTCATGCGTCTTCATGAATCCTCTTTCCGCGTTGCTTTCATTGCCCGTTATGCTGCCTTGTGGTTCTTAGCGGTGTAGCGACGTGCGCACGAGGGCGGTCACGCTATTTCGTTGGTCTCATGTGGTCGTTTTTCACGGGAACGATGCGATCAACCATGTTCTTGCCTTCGCATTTGAGCACGCCTACGGTATCGCCATCGCTGGTGGACTCAACGAGTACGAAGGTGGCCGTGTTCTCGGGGTCGTTGCCATTCGAGTCGACCCATGTTCCGCTGTTGGCGAAAATCTTGGGTCGATCGTAGCCCGGGAATTCCTTGTATCCCGCCACGTGCGTATGGCCAAGCACGACTACGTCCGCGCTGGGGTCAACGTCGAAGAATTCGAGCGCTGGAAGAACCTCGATGTCCTCTTCGTCGCTGGTGGGGTGCTCGATGGAGTGCTGGGCTGAAATGGGCGTGGGTACGAGATTGCGACGTTGCATCTCGTCCCAGGTTGGTATCAGTTCCTGGAAGAGTGGGCTAGCGGAGTCTTCCCCAGGTAGTGTAACCGGCAGCAAATCCCTCAGCGAAAACGTTTCTGCCAGGCCATCGACGGCTACCTCGATGAACTTGTCGTCGAGCTCCTCTTCAACGGGGAACCAATTGCTCACGATATCGGCCCAGAGCTTCCAGTACGCGTATTCCGCGCAAGCTTGCTTGTCTTTGGGGTTGGGTTCGGGAAGTGCGGGCGGAACCTTCCTGCGTGCCGCATTGCGCGCAGGGTTCGCATAGAGCCCCTCGGCGATGGAGCGTTCCCTGAGGCGAATGAAGAAGTAGCCAGGTGGGAGTAGGGGATGGCCGTATTCCATGATGTTGGCGTTCGCGATGGTGTTGGGGGCGCACAGTATTTCGTAGCGATGCCCATGTTCGATGACTACTTCGCCGCGCACGCCCGTGCGATAGCGCCCCAAGCCAGGCATGTCGCGCGCTTGGATGATGCCGGGAATGATTTCCTCTAGCGCTTCAGAAGTGAGCGTCATATCGTGATTGCCAGGTACGTAGACTACGGGCATACCCGAACGCACCAGGTCTTTGATGGCCTCAATTACCTCTGCGTTGTTTGTGGCGCACGCTTTGTAGAACTCACGGGACGTGCGCGGCGCGTTTGCGGTTGCGGGGTAGAGCCAGTGATCTAGGAAGTCGCCATTGATAACCAGTTCGTCAGCTAAATGCTCTCGCCCGATCATCTCGATGAAAGCCGCGAGCTTTGGGCGGTTTTTCACGGTTTCCGACAGGCTGTCGTCTAGGCCTAGATGCAAGTCGCTGATGACGATGGTCTTCACGAGGCATCCTCTCTGCGCGTGTCCATGGGCCCGAATTGCGCCCGTGCTTTAGTGTACTCGCTGATGGGGGCAAACGCGTTCTTGCGGCGAAACTGATACGCGGCCGAGTCGATTTTCGTATGGTTGCTTTGCAGCGCTAGGAAAGCGTCGTCATGCGCACACTCATATCGAGAGGCCTGGCGGTGTAGAGGCATGTTGTTGCCAGGCCGTCGACGCCCGTTGATGCGTAGTCGGCGGCGTTGGCCGGATTGATGCCGCCTGCGGCAATAAGGGTGAGGCGCGGGTCGATTGCGCGAAGCTCCGGAACGAGTGTTTTCAGGGTGCTTGCCGGTACCTTGTCGAGCTGGATGCCGTCTACGCCGGCGTGTGCCAGGGTAAGCGCCTGTTCGGGCGTAGCTTCCACGAAGAGCTTCTTTTCGACGCAGCGGCTGCGGAAGTCGGGAAGGTGTTCCACGAAGGCCTCGAAGCCACCAAGGAAGGTCATGTGGTGTTCGAATACCAGAACAGTCTCGGATAGTCCTAGGCGGTGGGGGAAGGCTCCGCCCGCCATGATGGCCTCGATGAGTAGGTCCTTGCATCCGGGCATGCTCTTGCGCGTGGTAAGGACCTCGCAAAGGGGGTTGGCCTTATGTACGGAATCTACCATGGCACGCGTTTTGGTGGCTACGGCGGAAAGGTGGTCGAGTACGTTCAAACCCGCCTTCCAGACCTGGTGCAATGCCCCAACGTTGCCCTTTACGGTTACGATGGTCTCGTCGGGTTGGGCGGTAGACCCCGTGGGGTGCATTACGCTTGCCTGGCAACCTGCGTTTTCTGCCATGCGTGCTACGATTTCGGCGCCGGCAACCGTGCATGCCTCGCGGGTGAAGTACTGCATTTCGCCCTGTTTCTCGGAAATGCCCAGTACCGTGCTCGTGAGATCGATATAGGGGACGTCCTCTTCCATCAGGTAATCGATGCGGCTTTGCGATAGGCGGACCATGGGCTCTTCTTCCGATTGGTGTGATGATTGCGTTGCCGCACATCATACCGCTTTTATTCCCGTTTGAGTCCAATTAGTTCGCCAGAGGACCCCCTTTTCAATGGGATGTTGGCTAGAGCTGGCTGATGAGATTGTCGGTCTCGCGTGCGATGCGCATCTCTTCGTCGGTGGTGACGACGCAGATCTTGATGGGGCTGTCGTCGATGCTAATCACGCGGTTCATTCCAATCTGCCCCGTGACGTCGTTGCGTTCCTTGTCCAAGATCATGCCCATGTGCGCGAGTCCTGCGAAAATGCGTTCGCGCAGGTCGGCAGAGTTTTCTCCGATGCCAGCCGTCATGACCACCGCGTCGGTGCGAGTCATGGCGGCGTAGTACGAGCCGATAGCCTTCTGCACGCGGTAGACGTACATATCGATGGCCAGGTTTGCTCGCTCGTCGCCTTTCGAGGCGGCGTCGAGCACGTCGCGCATGTCGGATGACATTCCGCTGATGCCCAGTACGCCGCTCTTTCGGTTCAGGATGGCGTCCATCTCGTCGAACGTTTTACCCTCTTCGCGCATGATGTAGGTGATGATGGCGGGGTCGATGGAGCCCGAACGCGTGCCCATCATGAGTCCTTCCAGGGGAGTGAAGCCCATGGTGGTGTCGATGGAGCGACCATGGTTGACGGCCGTGATGGAGCCTCCGTTGCCCAGATGGCAGGTTATGAGGCCCAGGTCGCGCAGCGGCCGCCCCAGCAGGTTTGCTGCTTGTTGGGCGGCGTAACGATGGCTCGTGCCGTGTGCTCCGTACCGGCGAATATGGTACTTCTCGTAGTACTCCATGGGCAGCGGGTACATGTATGCCTTCTTGGGCATGGTGGCGTGAAAGGCCGTATCGAATACGGCAACCTGCGGAGTGTTGGGAAGCAGTTCGCGCAGCATGTCGATGCAGGTGTCTGCGGGAGGGTTGTGCAGCGGTGCGAGCTCCTCGCATTTCGTGAGATTCTCGCGCGCCTCTGCGTCGATGAGCGTGGCCTTCGTGAAGTATTCGCCGCCAGCTACGATGCGGTTCCCGATGGCGTCTATCTGGTCGAGTCCGGAAATGGGGGAGTCGGGTTCTTCCTCCATGATGTCCAGTAGCTTGCGCAGGCACTGCGACACGCTTAGGTTGGCTACGGAATAGACCGCCTTCTTGAAGTCGGGGGCGAAGGAGATGGCCATGCTCGCATTGGCGGAGCCTAGCTTTTCGGCCAGGCACTTCATGCGCGTGATCTTGCCTTCAGTTTCGATGAGCTGGCTTTTCAGCGACGAGCTGCCGGCGTTTACGACGAGTACGAGCATGGCTTTCCTTTCGCTTGGGCGTGCGCCCGGAATTGGTTGCGATGCTGCTATGCGATGACTGCTTCGGGGTTGTCCTTCGTGATGATTTCTTTGGCGACGACTTCTGCGTTGAGGTACTTGGTCATGAGCTCGGCGAGTTCGTCCATAGCGGCGCGCAGGTCGTCGATTCGTTCGGGTTCGATGCATTCCATGGCGACGAATTCTTCGGTCGTTGCATCGTTTACTTCGGTGCGCTGGCCGTCGCGCCAGTTCCAGCAGCGGCAGATGGCGCCCACGGTGTCGTAGTAGGCGATTTCGCCGGGCAGGGGCGGCTCTTGCTTGTCCGAGCCGATGGGCAGGAAATCCTCGCCGCCCTGCATGGCGCCCAGACGCAGGTCGCCTTCGACGGCGCCCAGGTTCTCAACGCCAATGGGGAAGGCGTATTTCAGCGAGATGGCATTGGTGATATCGACCGAAGGGGCGATGGTTCCCACGGGGTTGCCCTTCAGAACGCGCTTGAGCAGGTTCTCAATGGAGCAGCGCGCACCCTTTTTGGTGGGGAACTTCTGGTATGCCGCGCGCCATGCTGCGGGTACGGCATTTTGGGAAATCGTGTTGCTCGTGAGGTACTTATTAGCCTCTTCGTTTGCCGCGGCAAGGAGCTGGCGCACTTCAATGGCCTCTTGCTCGGAGAGCTCCTTCGTTTCCTGCACTCCCTTGAAGGAGAGGACGGCAATGGCTGCGTCGGGGAAGAGCTCCCACAGCGATTCGTCGGCAATGAATTTCTGCATATGCGCCTCCTAGATATTACTGTTTTGGTATATCGAGTATACCAGATGCCGCACGCTCTCTTTTTGGCCTCTCGTTGGAAGTTGCAGGTAGATGGAGGGTTTTGAAGGTGTGAGAGCATCGAAAAGATGCTCGCGGCTATTCTTTCTCGCTGCTAACCCATGTGACTGCGTTAGAATAGCCCCAAAACAGGATGTCGGGCGCGTATGAGCGTCCGGGAATGCTAGGAGCCTATATGATCGAATCAAATGATATGCAGGGCATTATCGAAGGCATTTCGGCGAACTACGAAAATGAGGAAGTGTGCCTCAGTTGCGTAGACCGTCATTTTCCCAGTCGTGGGGCCATTATCGAAATTATCAAGGAAGTGCGTCGCGTTCTCTTCCCGCGCTACTTTAGCGACGACGTAGCCACGCTCCATCGTTCCGATTACTTCATTGGCGAAGCGCTCAGCCGTATCGAGCATCAGCTTTCCGCGCAGGTGCGCGAAGCGTTCCTATTCGAGGATCCCGATATCAACCCCGATGAGCTCGAAGAGCGCGTCGATGGCGTCGTTCAGGCGTTTCTGCGTCGCCTGCCCGAGGTGCAGCGTATCCTGCTTACCGATGTGCAGGCCGCGTTCGACGGCGACCCCGCTGCGGGCAGCAAGGAAGAGATCATCTTTAGCTATCCCGGCCTGTTCGCCATCTTCGTGCATCGCATTGCCCACGAGTTGTACGTGCAGAACGTGCCCCTCATCCCGCGTATCATGAGCGAATATGCGCATGATCATTCTGGTGTGGATATCAATGCGGGCGCCACCATCGACGAGTACTTCTTCATCGACCATGCAACGGGCGTCGTCATTGGCGAGACCACCATCATCGGCAAGCACGTGAAGATCTACCAGGGCGTTACGCTGGGCGCTCTCTCCACGCGCGCTGGTCAGGGTCTGAAGGGCGTGAAGCGTCATCCCACCATCGAGGACAACGTTACGATTTACTCGAACGCCAGCGTCCTGGGTGGCGAAACCATCGTGGGCGCGGGTTCGGTCATCGGCGGCAGCGCCTTCGTTACCAGCAGCGTTCCCAGGAATGCACGCGTGAGCCTGAAGGCCGAAGTCAATGTGCGTCAGAGCAAGCCGCGCGATCCTCAGGCGTTCGAAACCGTCTAGGTTGGAATAAGCCACATTCGAAAAGGGTCCGCAGCTCGTGGAGTTGCGGACCCTTTTTGCGTGCTTGCTAGTACAGGGGAAGGTGATAGAGGCGCTCGTAGAGCTCGCGTTGCCCTTCGCCCTCTATGCTGCTGCGGAAGACGACGCGGCCCTTCTGGTCGGCGGGCGCTTCGATGCCGTGCTCTTGCAGCTTGCGTTTCGTGTGGCGCGCCGTTCCCTCGCCGCCGTCGAAGAACGCGATTTCGCCCATAACGTATGCGATTTGGCGTTTGATGAAGGGGTAGTGTGTGCAGCCCAGCACAATGGCGTCCACTTTTCCGCGGTAGGGGCCGAGCTTTTCCTCCAGATAGGTGCGCATGGCCCTGGAGTCCAGGTCGCCCGTCTCGATGAGGTCGACAAGCCCCGGGCAGGGAAGCGTGTGGATTTCGGAATTGCTTCCCCAATGCACCGCTAGTTCGTGGAACTTTTCGAGCTTGAGCGTGGCGGCTGTTGCCATGACCAGAATGCGGCCGTGCACGAATGCGCGGGCAGCGGGCTTCAGTGCGGGCTCGATGCCGATGATGGGTGTGTTAGGCCAGGTGGTGCGCAGTTGTTCTGCCGCCGCGCTGGTGGCCGTGTTGCAAGCGATGACGATCGCCTTGCAACCCGAGTCGATCATATGGGTTGCGATATCGCTCGAAAGGCGCGCGATGGTCTGCGGGTCCTTGTCTCCGTAGGGCGCGTGGGCAGAATCGCCGTAGAACAGGAAATGCTCGTTCGGCATTGCCTGCACCAGCTCCTTCAGCACGCTGATGCCGCCTACGCCCGAGTCGAACACGCCAATGTAGTTATCGAATTCTTTCATGGTTCAGTATCCTACCGCACCTCCTGCGCAAGCGTTTGGGTTGCGTTGCTCTGACACGAAAATTGCGTCTTGCGCAGGGCGTACGGTTGCAGTTTGTTGTCGTTGGCCCTGATGTTTGGCCATTGCACTATAATACGTACCAGCTTGATGAAGCGTTTGTTCCCAAGAAAAAGGGGGTTTGCCATGGCAAATGTGAGTGAGGGTTTCAAGAACGTTTTTCTGGCTGGCATTGGCGCAATGGCCATTACGGGCGAAAAGGCCAAGGAAATGGTCGACGTCATGATCGCCAAGGGGGAAATTACCGTCGAACAGGGTAAGGACATCAATTCCGAACTGAAGCGCAAGGCCGTCAATGGTGCGGCTCAGGCACGTGATGCCGCGCTCGAAGCGCGCATGTCGTTCATGAGCGAAGAAGAGCGCGCTGCGTTCGTGGCCAAGGCCGCCGAGGTTGCCGAAAAGCTCAACGCCAAAGACGCTCAGGGTCAGGCGAATGAAGCCGTCGAGGTCGAAGTAGAGGCAAGCGAAGACAAGGCCGAAGGCGCCGAATAGCCTTTCTGCTGGTAAGGTACTCCGGTGCCCGACAATACGGTTCTCAAATACATCTTCAAATCGGGGTCCGAAATGGACCCCGAGCATAAGTTCGACCTTTCCCGCAAGGCGCGTACGAAGCGCCTTCGCGAGATATATAGCTTGGTGCGCAAGCATCGTTTCTTTTCGGGGATTACGCCCGAAGAATTTCGCGCCATGCTCGAGGACCTGGGTCCGAGCTTCGTGAAGATTGGCCAGACCCTCTCCACGCGCTCCGAGATCCTTCCCAAGGTCTATTGCGAAGAGCTGGAAAAGCTGCAGGCTGAATGCGACCCGCTATCGTATGAGCAAGTGCGCCAGGCGCTCGAAGACGAATTCGGTGCCGAGCGCATGAACGAGTTGTTCGATGCCATCGACCCCGAGCCCTTGGGGTCGGCTTCGCTTGCCCAGGTTCACAAGGCCCGCCTTGTCAGCGGGGAAGTGGTGGCGGTAAAGATCCAGCGTCCGGGCGTGCGCGTGAAGATGGCGCAGGATATCGCCATTATGCGTACGCTTGCCCGCAGGGCCACGCGCATGGTGAAGGGCGACCAGATGCTCGATCTGAACGATGTTGTCGAAGAGCTGTGGTCTACGTTTCTGGAGGAAACCGACTTTCTCATTGAAGCGGACAATCTGGAGGAATTCGCACGCTTGAACAAGGACGTGCGCTTCATTACGTGCCCGAAGGTCTATCGCGAGCTCTGCAGCGAATCGGTGCTGGTCATGGAATACATCGAGGGCATTTCCATAGCCAATGTGTCCGAGCTGGAAAAGCAGGGCTACGAGTTGCAGGAAATTGGCGAGAAGCTGCTCGACAACTATGCTACGCAGATTCTGGATCATGGGTTCTTCCATGCCGACCCGCATCCTGGCAACATTCTTGTTCGAGATGGGCAAATCGTCTACATCGACCTGGGCATCATGGGCCGTCTTTCGCCACGCGATCGAAAAGGCTTCGGCAATATCATCCATGCCGTAGGCGTGCAGAGCTCTTCCGAGCTGAAGGACGCATTGCTATCCTTTGCCGTCCAGCGCGACAATTCCGCGATAGACCATGCGCGTTTTCTAGCCGACCTCGACATCATGCTTTCCGATTACGGTTCCACGGAAGTGGCCGACTTGGATATTGGCTTGTTCTTGAGCGATGTCTTTGCGCTCACGCGCTCATCCAAGGTTACGTTGCCTGCGTCCATCACCAGCGTTTCCCGCGGCATCGTTACCATGGAGGGAACCATTTCCCCGTTCATTCAGAGCGGTAACATCATCGCCATCATCAACAATCACCTGAAGAACGCCCAGGATCCGCTTGCCACTGCCCGTGATGCGCTTGAGGATGCCGCGCTCGACATGCGTCGTGCGGCGAAGGGGCTTTCGGGTGCGGCCGCCTATTCGGGCGAAGCGCTGCGCATGCTCACGCGTGGGCAGCTGAAGGTGAACATGGAGGTGCTTGGCTCCGAAGCGCCCATGACGCACCTTTCGAAGATCATCAATCGTCTGAGCTTGGCAATTATCGTGGCGGGCCTGTTCATCGGCTCGAGCCTCATGGTGTTCGTCGGCACGTCCGTGACCATCATAGGTGTGCCTGCGCTGTCGTTTTTTGGCTATCTGGGAGCCTTCGTGCTGTCCGCGTTCGTAGTTGTTGATATCATCAGGCGCGGATAAAACACGTTCTTAGGGGCGCTCATGAAAATCGGTATTATCGGCGCGATGGAAATCGAAGTCGAAACGCTTATCGGCCAGCTTTCCTCGTGCACGCGTACGCAGCATGCGGGCATGGAATTTTGCGAGGGCGTGCTGGAAGGAGTGGCATGCGTCATCGTTCGCAGTGGCGTTGGCAAGGTGAATGCCGCATTGTGTGCGCAGCTGCTCGTCAGCGTTTATGGCGTTACGCACGTCATCAACACCGGTGCCGCCGGCTCTCTTGATGCGAGCATCAACATTGGCGACATCGTGGTTTCCACCGATTGCGTGCAGCACGACGTCGATGCGACGATATTCGGCTACGAGCTTGGCCAGGTGCCTGGCATGCCCGTATCGTACGAGTCGAGCGAGCCCATGGCCGAGCATATCGTTGCCTCGGCGCATCATGTCGCAACCGATATTGGCGTTCATCGCGGTCGCATTGCCTCGGGCGATCAGTTTGTGGGCAATTCGGATGCGAAGGAACGCATCATTCGCGATTTCGAGGCGCGGTGCTGCGACATGGAAGGCGCTTCCATTGCCCAGGCTTGCGCGCTCAACGGCGTTCCCTTCGTGGTTGTTCGCTCTATTTCCGACAAGGCCGATGGCAGCGATTTTGTGTCGTATGACCAGTTCGAACGTAAGGCGGCGCAGGATAGCGCGCATATCGTACGTGAGGCTCTTGCGGCCCTGTCTCGCGAGGCCTAGCGATTCTCTAACGGACTAACGCCCCTTCGCCTGTATGTAGCGAAGGGGCGCTTTGCGTTGCGCTATAGCGTTTTCCGTTGGTATAGTCCGTTGTCGGCGAATCCCCGCTTGCGATAATACTCGCGTGTTCCGATGGCGCTGATTACGTTAATGCGATCGTAGCCTTCGGCCGCTGCGATGCGGCATGCTTCCTCGATGAGCTTCTTTCCCAAGCCCAGGTGCTGCGCCGTGCCGTCGTGCCCGCTAATGTGCGCGGCGTTTCCGTATACGTGCACTTCCCTGATCATGGCTTCGTTGGGATGCGTGGGCAGGTCGTCGTTGCAGTACGTTTCGAACGCGCTCGCGCGGGGGAGCGAGAGGCGCAGAAAGCCGGCGATGCGCCCATCGGGGAGCGTCCATTGCAGGAAGCGCTCGCTCGTAGCGTTCGTTTCGTATCGGTATTCGCCCAGCTCGAGCCTCTTCGGGTCTATGTCGCTTCCCGCGATTTCCCGATAGCGGATTTCGCGGACTTTGGCGTGCCGGTCATTCAGCTCGTTTTCTACCATCTGCCGCAGGTTAGTCTTCTTGTTGCCCGCCATGATGTCGTTCGAAGAAAAATCGCGAATCATGCGCGATATGCGTACGAAGGGCGGCGTGCTCACCACGTCCTGCGCCAAGACGTTTACGAGCGTCTTTTCATCGTAGGGCTGCCAGGTGCCGTCTACATAGAGTTGCTCTAACCTGGCTCCGGCAATGAGAGCGGTGGGGTAGAGCTTCACTTCGTCGGGTTGGTAAGCCGTGTCCGAAACGAACGATCGATAGTCGTCGATGTCGCCTTCGGGCGTGGCCCCTACGAGGTTCACCATGAAGTGAGCGTGGATCTTGAAGCCAAAGAGGCGTAGCAGGTCGAACGCGCGCGCAATCGCTTCGGGCGTGAGGTTGCGATTGTTCGTTTTGAGTATGCCGGGCTGCAGGCTCTGCACGCCAATCTGCACTTTGGTGCACCCGTATGCGCGGAGCTTGCGCAAAGAGTCTGCCGTAATGGCGTCGGGGCGCGTCTCTACTACCAGGCCCACCACGCGGTGCTTGGCGGTTTCGTTGCGCACGTGCTCGCGTTCGAGCTCCTGGTAGGTTGCCGTTTGCCAGCTTGCGACGCTTTGCCAGTTGGCGCCTTTCTTGTATAGCTGCGTGGCGGCTTCGTTGAAGCTCGTCTGCCGTGCGTTGATGCTGGCTTGCGTCTCTTGCGTCTGGGCGGCAAGCTCGTCGTCGTCCCGGGCGATTCCCGCGTTTTGGTAGGCGCTACGACGGCTTTCCCATGCCTCGATTTCGATAGCGTGCTCGTTGAGCGCCCTAAACGCTTCCTTGATGAACCAGGTTTGGTATTCGCTTGGGTAGTCGGTAAACGTGCCTCCCAACACGATGAGCTCTACCTTATCGGTGGCGTGGCCCATTTGCACGAGGGCCCGCAGGCGTGCACCTACCTGCAGATATGGGTCGAAATAGGCGCGTTCGGCGCGTTGGCATGCGGGTTCGGCATGCAGGTAACTCTTCGGCATTCGAATGTCGTTTGGACAGTAGATGCAATCGGAGCCGCACGTCCAGGGCTTTGTGATTACCGTGATGGTTGCCACGCCCGAAGCGCTTCGGCGCGGCTTCATGCGCAGCGCGGCGAAGAGCGCCGTTTCCTCCTGCGGAGTAACATGCCAGGACTCCCAGAGCGCGGGCTGCGTGTTCTTTACGCCAAGGTAGTACGGGAGGATTTTCTTCTTTGCATAGGTGCGTGATTGTTCGTGCGTACGTGCGTTGAAGCTGCGTAGGAGGGTATCGAGCTGTTTTTGCTCCAGGCTTCCCGTTGTGCGCAGCAGGGCGAGTATTTCCGTAAAGAGTTCTTCCATGCGTCGAGTATATGCGCTAATGATGTTGGGGCGTCATGACATGCCGTCAAACCAAAGAATGTATTGACTTGGGCATGCACTCATTCTATTCTGATGTCATAACGTATGAACAGATGTGCATATGTAGTAAGGATGAACATGGAAAACGATACCGTAAACGAATGCCCTCTGGCCGAAGGTGAAGTTCCCAGCGAGGAAATGCTCTACGACCTTGCGGACCTTTTCAAGGTTTTCGCCGACACCACGCGCATTCGCATTCTCTACGTCCTCATGGAGCGTGAGCGTTGCGTTGCCGACATCGCCGAAGCGGTTGGCGTGTCGCAAAGCGCCGTTTCTCATCAGCTGCGCATTCTGAAGCAATCCCATCTGGTGCGTTTCCGCAAGGAAGGGAAGCAGATCATCTACGCGCTTTCCGATGACCATGTGTACACCATGCTGTCTCAGGGTATGTCTCATATTTGCGAATAGCGAAAGGAATAAGCATGCGTAAGGTAATCAAGCTCGACGGGGAACTTTGCTCGCATTGCGCGGGGAAGATCCAGAACCGCATCGAAAAGATCGACGGGGTGTCGAAGGCTAGCGTGAACGCCATGACCCTGAAGTTCACCCTCGATGCAGACGACGCCAAGTTCCAGGAGATTCTTGGTCAATCTGTCAAGATTTTCAATGATATTGAGCCCGATTGCGAAGTGCTAGTCTAGGCTCGGGATACTGTACATGGCAAAGAATCTGACCAAGAAACAATCGAAGCTTCTAAAGCGTATCATTGTTGCATTTTCCCTTTTCGTGGTGCTCGAGGTGCTATCCGTTGGGTTCCACGTGTTCGACGCTCTGCCATATGGACTGTGGATCCAGTTTGCGTTGTTCCTCGTGCCGTATCTCATTGCCGGTTACGACGTGCTTGCGGGGGCGTGGCATGGTATCACCCATGGTCAGCCGCTCGACGAGAACCTGCTCATGGTCATTGCCACTATAGGCGCCTTTGCGCTCGTGTTCTTCCCCGATGCGGAGCCCCATATGGCCGAAGGCGCGGCCGTCATGCTGTTCTTCCAGGTAGGCGAGCTGTTCGAAAGCTATGCCGTGGGCAAGACGCGTCGTTCCATTGCCGACATGATGGATATCGCGCCCGAATCTGCCAATCTAAAGAAAGATGGTCAGATCGTTGAGGTTGACCCCGATACTGTCGAGGTTGGATCCCTTATCGTGGTTAAACCGGGCGAGCGCGTACCCTTGGATGGCGTTGTGGAAGAGGGTTCCTCGCAACTGGATACCAGTGCGCTTACCGGTGAGAGCGTGCCGCGCGTAGTCCAGGCGGGATCTGCCGTCATTAGTGGCTGCGTGAATATGACGGGGCTCATCACCGTGCGCACCACCAGCGTGTATGGCGAAAGCACCGTGCAGCGCATCCTGGAGCTCGTCGAGAATGCCAGCGAGAAGAAGGCACGCACCGAGAACTTCATCACTCGATTCGCCCGTTACTACACCCCCATCGTCGTTGGCCTTGCAGTCGTGATTGCGTTCGCCGGCCCGCTCCTCTTCGGCGAAAGCTGGAGCGCGAGCGTGCGGAGCGCGTTGGTCTTTCTGGTCGTAAGCTGCCCGTGCGCTCTCGTTATCAGCGTCCCGCTCTCGTTCTTCGGGGGCATTGGCGCAGCGTCGCGTAACGGCGTGCTCGTGAAGGGCTCTAGCTACCTCGAGGCGCTTGGAAATGTGGGCACCGTCGCATTCGACAAGACGGGCACGCTTACCAACGGCACGTTTGGCGTGGTTGCCGTGCATACGCCCGAGGGTATCGACCCGGAATATGTTCTTTCGTATGCCGCGCATGCCGAGGCCAACTCGAATCATCCCATTGCCATTTCGCTGCGCGAGAGCTATGCGGGCGTGGTGGACGAGAGCTGCATCGAGCATGTGGAAGAGCATGGCGGCAAGGGCGTCTATGCGCTCGTTTCCGCTCATAAGGTGCTCGTGGGCAACGACCGCCTTATGGACGAGGCGCGCATCGAGTACCCGAATTGCGAGCTCGTTGGCACGATTCTCCACGTGGCCATCGACGGCGAATACGTGGGTCACATCGTTATCGCCGATGTGGTGAAGGAAGATGCGAAGGAGGCCATCGCGGCGCTGCATGCCTCGGGCGCGAAGCGCACCGTTATGCTCACGGGCGATCGCGAGGAGGTTGCGGCCGCCGTTGCCGATGAGCTGGGCGTTGCCGAATATCGTGCGCAGCTGCTTCCGCAAGACAAGGTTGCCATTATCGAAGAGCTCCTTGCACAGGTGGATGGCAAGGACAAGGTCGCCTTCGTGGGCGATGGCGTAAACGATGCTCCCGTCCTCATGCGCGCCGACATCGGCATTGCCATGGGCGCCATGGGCAGCGATGCCGCCATCGAGGCGGCCGACATCGTGCTCATGGACGACCGTCCCACGAAGATCTCCTACGCCATACGCGTTGCGCGTAAGACGATGGGCATCGTGCGCCAGAACATCGTGTTCGCCATTGGCGTGAAGGTCCTCATCATGATTCTTGCACTGCCGTTCATTGGCATTGCGAATATGTGGCTTGCCGTGTTTGGCGATGTGGGCGTAAGCGTGCTCGCCATCCTCAACGCCATGAGGACGCTGCGCATGAAGCAGTAGCGCAGCTGCTTTTCGCACGTGAAACGCGGGGTGTGCCTTTGCATGCCCCGCGTTTTTGTTTTTCGGTCTGCATAAGGTCACATATTGGTGTCAATCAGCGGCCATGCCGCGCGTGTGTCTTCTTGCCCTCTAGTATCTTCATGCTAATTAGTCTCAACGAAAGCGTTTGTGTGCGTTCCCTTAAGTATTTAAAACCCTATCTTGGCATTGCCGTCCTCATCGTCGTCCTTCTGGGCGTCCAGGCGGCGTGCGACCTTGCCATTCCAAACTTCACGTCGCTCATCGTCGACGTGGGCATTCAGCAATCGGGCATCGAGGCGTCGTCTCCCCAAGAGGCGGCCGAGCTGCTTGCGGAATACCAGGCGCAGGGCGTCGATACGCTCGCAATGCAACAGGGCTACATTATTCGCATTGGCCTCCAGATGCTCGGCGTTACCCTCTTGGGCATTGCCGCTGCCGTGGGCATCTCCTTTTTGGCCGGCAGGGCTTCCGCCTCGGTGGGGCGCGATTTGCGCGAGCGTCTCTTTGCCAAGGTCGTTGGCTTTTCCAATGCCGAGGTTCAGTCGTTTTCCGTGGCGTCGCTCATCACGCGTGCCACGAATGACATTCAGCGCATTCAAATGGTCAGCTACATGCTGCTTCGTATCGTTATTTACGCGCCCATCCTGGCCGTGGGCGGCATCGTCATGGTGCTGCAGACGAATGCTTCCATGACGTGGATCATCGGGCTGGGCGTGCTTGTGGTCGTCGTGGTTATCGGCGTGCTCATGGTGGCTACGATGCCGCGTTTCCGTCTCATGCAGAAACTCATCGACAAGGTGAACCTCATTTCCCGGGAAATGCTCACGGGCATTCCCGTCATTCGTGCCTTCAATCGCCAGGGCCGTGAGGAGGAGCGCTTTTCCCAGGCAAGCGGAGACTTGCGCGATACGCAGCTGTTCGTCAATCGCGCCATGTCGTTCATGCGCCCGGGAATGATGCTCGTCATGAATGCAATGTCCGTACTCATCGTGTGGGTTGGCGCGGGCGCCATCGACGTGGGCAACATGCAAACAGGTGACGTCATGGCGTTCGTCACGTATTCCATGGCCATTGTCTCGAGCTTCATGATGCTTTCGATGCTCGCCATTCTCCTGCCACGTGCCGAGGTGTCTGCCAAGCGCATCGACGAGGTGCTCGAAGCGGATATTGCCATTTCGGACCCTGCTCGACCGCGCGATGACGAGCGCTCTTTGCGGCCAGGCGCTGAAATCGAGTTCCGCGACGTGACGTTCGCCTACGAGGGGAGCGACGAGCCCGTGCTCTCCCATGTGAGCTTTACCGTTTCCGCGGGCGGCTACGTGGCGCTCGTTGGCCCGACGGGTTCGGGCAAATCGACGGTCTTCAAGCTCCTCATGCGGGATTGCGATCCCCAATCGGGGTCCATTCTCGTGGATGGGGTAGAGGCGCGCTTGCTTTCGCTTGCCGCCCTGCGCGGTACGTTTGGCTATGTTCCGCAAACGTCGTTCCTGTTCAGCGGCTCTATCGGCTCCAATATCTCGTATGGCTTGGAAGAGGCGGACGAAGCGGCGAATCTGTGGGCTGCTTCTATCGCTCAGGCCGATTCGTTCGTTCGGTCGCTGCCCGAGGGGTACGATTCCAGCGTATCCCAAGGCGGAACGAACCTTTCGGGTGGCCAGCGCCAGCGCTTGGCCATTGCGCGCGCCCTTGCGATCAAGCCGCGCTGCTTCCTTTTCGATGACAGCATGAGCGCTCTCGATTACGCCACCGAGCTTGAGCTTCGAAGGTCCCTTCAGCGCGAGATGGGCTCGGCCACGCGTATCGTGGTTTCTTCCCGTGTTGCCACCGTTTCCGATGCCGATTGCATCGTCGTGTTTGACGAGGGCAGGGTTGTGGGAACGGGAACGCACGATGAGCTTCTTGCCTCCTGCGCTACGTATGCCGACATCGCCCGTTCCCAGCTTGCGCCGCAGAGCGAGGCATCCTCTGCGCCTGCTTCCTCTTCCCTGGAAGGGGGTGAGTAGCATGGCCTCTCGCGGTGAAGACCTGAAGCGTAGCGCCGAGCGTCGGCGCATGCCGCGCGGCCCGCGTGGCATGAACGTCGAGAAGCCTCGCAATGCTCGCGTTGCGTTCTCCCACGTCTTAGGGCTGCTTGCTCCCTATAAGCTGCGCCTGGCGTTCGTGTTCGTTGCCGCCATCGCCTCGACGGCGTTTGCCGTGGCGGGTCCCAAGGTGCTTTCCCAGGCCACCACATTGCTCTACGAGGGTTCGGTTGCGCGCGTTGCCGGAACGGGTTCGATCGACTTCGCGGGCATAGCCGCAGTGCTCTTGGCGGCCCTCGCGCTCTACCTCTTTTCGGCGTTCGCCTCGTTCCTGCAGGGCTGGATCATGTCCTACGTAACGCAGGATGCGTGCTTCCGTCTGCGTGAGCGCATCAGCGAAAAGATCAATCGCATTCCCATGGGGTATTTCGAAAGCGCTTCCACGGGCGATGTGCTCTCGCGCATTACCAACGACGTCGATACGCTTGCCCAGAGCCTCAACTCCAGCCTTACCACGCTCGTTACGTCGGTGGTCACCATCGTGGGCGTGGTTGGCGTCATGCTCTGGATCTCGCCCCTCATGGCCCTGGCGGTCTTTCTTACCCTGCCCGTATCGGCCCTGCTCCTTAGCGTGGTCATGAAGCGTGGGCAAAAGTACTTCCGCCAGCAGCAGAACGCTCTTGGCGAGATAAACGGCCTGGTAGAAGAAACGTTTTCGGGGCATGAGGTCGTGAAGGCCTTCGGGCGTGAGCGCATGGTCGGGGCTTCGTTTGCCGCTGCGAATGAGCGGCTGTACGAGGCGGGCTGGAAGTCGCGCTTCGTGAGCGGTCTCATGATGCCCGTGATGAGCGTCGTTACCAACCTGGGGTATATCGTCGTTGCCGTTCTGGGCGCCTATCTGGTTGTCGCCTCCGCCATTGCCGTGGGCGATATCCAGGCATTTATTGTGTACGTGAAGGACTTCACGCAGCCCGTTCAGCAGATTACCCAGGTTGCCAACGAATTGCAGTCCATGGCAGCGGCTGCGGAGCGCATTTTCGAGTTTCTGGACGCAGACGAGGAAGTCGAAACGGGTTCCGTGGAGTTGTCGCAGGTTGCGGGCGACGTCGTCTTTGACCACGTGCGTTTTGGCTACGACGAAAACGTGCCCGTGATTCGCGATTTCTCCGCGCACGTACGAGCGGGGCAGACCGTTGCCTTGGTTGGCGCCACGGGGGCGGGGAAGACCACGCTCGTGAAGTTGCTGATGCGCTTCTATGACGTGAATGAGGGGTCCATCTCCATCGATGGCACGCCCATCACCTCTATCGATCGGGGTAGCCTTCGCGCGCACATTGCCATGGTGCTGCAGGAGACGTGGCTGTTCAATGGCACGATTTGCGAGAATATCCGCTACGGAAACCTTGCGGCCACCGACGAAGAGGTCGAGCAGGCGGCGAAAGCGGCCTATGCTCATCATTTCATCATGTCCCAGCCTGGAGGCTATGACATGGTAATCACCGAAGACGCTTCTAATATCAGTGCGGGGCAGCGCCAGCTCATCACCATCGCGCGAGCCATACTCGCAAATCGCTCGATGCTCATTCTGGACGAAGCGACCAGTTCGGTGGATACGCGCACGGAAGGACAGATTCAGCTGGCAATGGAAAACCTCATGCACGGGCGCACGAGTTTCGTCATCGCGCATAGGCTTTCCACCATTCGCAATGCCGACCTCATTCTGTGCATCGACAAGGGCGACATTGTGGAACAGGGTACTCACGAGGAGCTTTTGCGTCTCGATGGCTACTATGCACGGCTTTACAACGCTCAGTTCGCGAATATGGAGTAGGTCTGCCTTGCACCGTATTCCGCGAACGCTATAATACTTCATTCGAGTATTAAACGACTATCGTGGAAGTTGGAGCATGGAAGACACGGCAACGGTTTCGCCTACGCCAGTTGAGCTGGTGCTTTATGATTTCGACGGAACCTGCATCCGCGGTAATTCCCCGGTGCTCCTGGTGCGCTACTTGCTGTTGCATCGCAAGCTCAACTTCTTCAGGGCGTTGGGCATCGGTCTGTGGGCCGTTGCGTACAAGCTGCGCCTGCCACAGAACGAGAGCTGGGTGCGCTCTCAGGTCTTCACGGCGTTCGTGGGGCAAAAGGCCAGTGAGGTCGATGACTACCTCATGAGCTTTTACGACGAAGTGATTGCCGAGCGCGTACGCGAAAGCGCTATCGCCAGCATGGAGGAGCACCGTGCGGCAGGTCGCGTCGTCGTCATCGTTTCCGCGACGTGGGAGGCCATTGTGCGCCGGGCCATGGATTTCCTGCCCATCGATCACGCGGTGTGCACCTGCATGGAAATCGACGATGCCCAGTGCTACACCCGTATTGTGAAGGGTTTGCCTGTTGAAGGTGCCGAAAAGGTGTCAGCCTTGCGGCGATATGCCGATGATGCTTTTGGAAAGGGTACTTGGATGGTATCGTATGCCTATGGCGATCATCATTCCGATGTTCCTATGCTCGAAATGGCGCAGCATCCTGTAGCGGTGACACCAGATTCCACGCTCACCCGGGAGGCTCGCCGCAACGAGTGGCAGATTGCCCACTGGCAAGACTAAGGAGATGGTGGTGTGTTTGGTAGAACCCCCAGCTCGGGAAATACATCAGGTCAAGATAACGAAACGAGCAGTGCGCAGGATCTTCTGCGCATGGCTGGTCGCGCCTACGACGACGACCGCCTTTCGCAGGCTGCTCATCTGTACATAGCTGCGTTCGATTCGGCAAACCAGGTTTCCGGCGATGTCGAGCCTCAGTATGTTGAGGGCTTGCGCCGTGCGTGGAACGTTGCGTGCAAGCTGAAGGAACGCGCTCTCGCCGAGTACGTCTTCGAGAAGCTCGAGCCCTATGCCACGGGCGAGGAAACGGCGCGCAATGCCGAGGCCTTGCAGAGCATGGCGCTCGAAAAGCTCGAGGAGTTCGGCTTTTCGCACGATGAGGTGCAGGATATGTCGGAGCTGCTGGGCGTCGAGCCCTCGTCCGACGATGATTCCCATGCTTCCGAAGCCGAATCGTTCACGTACGCCGATCTTATTGGCTACGACAAGACAATCAAGAAGATGCGCGAGCGTGGAATTGGCATGGGCGAGGACGGTGAGTTCGCCGAGTTCATGGAAATGCTGCACAAGCGCCATGGCCTCGAGTCCATTCCGTCGGTTGAGACGATCCTCTTCCGCTCCAAGGCACGCGAAGACGCCAATCGCTTCATGGTTGCCACGGCTGGCGAGCTTGGCTTGCCCGTGGTGCGCATGTTCATGGACGAAAGCCCCCAGGGCTATCCGGTTCTCTGCATCATGACGTCGCGCGAATTCCGTGGCAAGGCGCGCTTTTCGCGCCTTGGGTTCCAGGGTCCCGCCGTGCTCATGCTCGAGAACATCGATTTGTGGGGCGCGCCAGTTTCCGTGGACTCCGAAGACGGCGAAGCATCGTTCACTCAGCAGCTTACGCGCGGTGCTCGCGAGGCCGTGAACTTCATCCGCGCTTCGGTGGAACACCCCGATGTGTGGGTTCTTGCTTCATGTAGCGAAGAAAAGGACCTAGAAGCCTTTTTCTATGATATTCTCGACCCCGTTGATATCGTTCAGATCGATACTCCGGGAAAGCGCGAGCGTGCCGCGATATGGCAACATGCATGTGCGCTGTTCCCCTCGCTCCGTTTCCTGGATCGAGATGAGCTCATATCTTATTCGAAGCACATGACGCGGTTCGATATGTATACGGCCGCGCGCCATGCCGTCGAGCAGGCGTACAACGAGAGCATTCGCAAGCGCGTGTACGTTCCGGTTACGCGCGAGAACCTGTACGAGAAGATTGCGTCGTATCAGCCGCTCGATTCCAAGGAATATCGTGCCTTGGAAGACACGCTGGTCGATGCGCTTCGGGTAGAACTAGACAAGAATGAATCCGACTTTTTGGGTAAGGGTGGAAAATAATGGAGTTAACACGTCGTTGCGATTATGCGTGCCGGATTCTTCGCGCTGCGTATAACCACAGAGACCAGTATGTTTCCATTGCCGAGATTGCTGAAGAGGAAGACATTCCCTACGCTTTCGCACGTACCATTCAGCATGATTTGGCAAAGGCTGGCTATGTGCATACGACGCGCGGCTCGCGTGGCGGCTTGAAGCTCGCCCTCGACCCGAACAAGGTCACCATTCTCGATGTCCTCTGTGCTCTGCAGGGCCCGGTAACCATTTCCAATTGCGCTGCCGACCCCGAAACGTGCACTCGTAGCGGTCGCTGTGCCTTCAATAAGGTGTGGCAGGCAGCCGACGAGGTGCTGAACGCCCTGTTCGCTTCTATCACGCTGCAGCAGGTGTTCGATGGTGGCACGAAGGACGATTTCCTTCGTTACGTGCATGCGAACGTCGCCAATGCCGTTGGCCTCGACTTGAAGGCCCTTTCGGATGCTGGCGTCAAACAGCCCGAGGATTTCATGGGCGTTCGCAGCCTTGCCGAAGGCCAGTTGGCCCATCCCGGCAAGTACAGCAGCAACTAGCATTCCTCATTTCGTTGCTCTCTATAGCCGAATTCCAGGATCGCGTATACGAAGCGGGTCGTCTCTACGAACGCGAGGGCTTGCCGTGGCGTTACATAGACGATCCCTATGCGGTGTATCTTTCCGAGGTCATGCTCCAGCAAACGCAGGTCAAGCGCGTGCTGGAGTATTGGCCTCGCTTTTTGGACGCGTTTCCCACGTTGGATGCCCTTGCCGCGGCCGAACCTTCCGCCGTTTTGGGGCTCTGGCAGGGGCTTGGATACAACCGCCGAGCGCTTTCGCTTCTGAAATGCGCAAAGGAGTGCGTCGAGCGCTTCGATGGCATGTTGCCCACGCAGGAGCGCGATTTGATTTCCCTTCCGGGCATTGGCCCGTCCACGGCTGCGGGCATTATCTCGTTTGCTCACAATAGGTCCTCCGTCTACATAGAGACGAATGTGCGCACGGTATTCATCGACCAGTTTTTCCCCGAAGAAGACGAGGTGCACGACAAGCAGATCGAGCCCCTGGTGCGCGAATCGTGTCCGCAAGACGATGCTCGCAGGTGGTATTATGCGCTGCTCGACTGGGGTGCGCATATCAAGCAGACGAAGGGCAACGCTTCCCGTCGTTCCAAGTCGTATACGCGCCAGAGCAAGTTCGAGGGCTCCCGAAGGCAGAAGCGCGCCTTCGTGGTGCGTGAGCTCCTATCTCATCAGGGCATTCCCGTCGAGCATATGAAGCGCTCCCTTGATGCCTTCGAAGTTTCCGCAGGTAGGGAAGCTACGACGCAGGAGCTCTTCGATGGCATCGTTGGCGACTTGCAGCGCGAGGGTTTCCTGCGCGTGGAGGATGGAAGGCTCTTTTCCTAGGCTACGGGGTAGCAGCCGAGCACCTTCACCTCGCGTAGCTTCAGGCGCAGGCAAGAAAGGGCCGTTTGCACGTCGGGCTCATAGATCGAGCCATCGATGTTCACGAAGAACATGTAGTCGCCCAGGCCCTGCTTGGTGGGGCGTGACTGAATCATGGAAAGGTCGATGCCCGCGTAGGCGAACTCCGAGAGGATCATATGCAGCGTGCCTGCCTTGTTCGCATTGAGGAACAGGGCGAGCGACGTCTTGAACTTCGTTCCCTGGAATACCGGTTGCGTTCCGCGTCGGCCGATGAGCGCGAAGCACGTCTGATTGCCATAATGGTCTTCGATTTCCCGTTCCAGAATCTCGGCGCCATGCAGCTCGGCTGCGAATTCGTTTCCAATGCCAGCTACGCCCTCCGTGCTTGCCGCCACCCTGGCGCTTTCGGCGGTGGATGACGTCGCGATGGTCTGGCAGTTGGGGAGATGCGCATTCAGGTAGCGGCGGCATTGTGCGAGCCCCTGGGGATGCGAGTAGACCGTTTTGATGTCGGCCATGGTGGTGCCGGGCGCTGCGAGCAGGCAGTGGTGGATCGAGAGCACTTCCTCGCCTAGGATGACACAGTCGCTGTTGAAGGCGAAGTTGTCGAGCGTGCTGGTGACCGAGCCCTCGAGCGAGTTTTCGGTGGGCACTACGCCGTAATCGCATTTACCCTGGTCAACGTACTCGAAAACCGTATTGAAGGAGGGGAGTGCCACGAATTCCGCTTCGACTCCCAGTCGCTTTGCAAATGCATGGGCCGCCTCGTCGGAATAGGTTCCGGCGGGTCCGAGAAACGCGATGGTTACAGATTGGGACATCGGTGACGCTCCTTGTTCGCTTGCACTATGCTGCATATTACTATAAGGGCAGGTGGGTGCACGTAAGAGAAGGGAATGCACATGGAATTGAAGGGGTCTCAGACCGAAAAGAACCTCATGACCGCCTTTGCCGGCGAATCGCAGGCTCACACCAAGTATCAGTATTACGCCAGCCAGGCGAAGAAGGACGGCTACGTCCAGATTCAGAACATCTTCCTCGAGACGTCCAAGAACGAGAAGGAGCACGCCAAGCTCTGGTTTAAGGCGCTTCACGATGGCGGCGTGCCCGATACGCTCACCAACCTGGCTGACGCTGCCGATGGCGAAAACTACGAGTGGACCGACATGTACGCCGAATTCGCCGAGACGGCCCGAGCCGAGGGCTTCGATTCCCTGGCCGAGCTTTTCGACGGCGTGGGCGCTATCGAAAAGGAACACGAAGAGCGCTATCGCAAGCTCATCGAGCGCATCAACGCCGGCGAGGTCTTCGAGCGTGATGGCCTCTATGCGTGGAAGTGCAACAACTGTGGACATATCCACATTGGCAAGAATCCGCCCGATGTTTGCCCCGTTTGCAATCACCCGAAGGCGTACTTCGAGCTTCGTTCCATGAACTACTAGAATCCTGCTTTAGCGATTCGGGGCCAGCCCAGTAGGGCTGGCCCTTTTGCCGTCTATCTGTTTTCTCCTTCGCAGGTTCTTCGCGCGTCGTAGAATACCCCTCGTGCGCTTATTCGAATGTGCGTGCGGTGTTCTGCGCCCGCATGCTTCGGTAGCTTCGAATATTCTGCTGTTTCAGATGCAATCCCTCCATATCCGTAGCAATTGTTACGGCGAATTCATTTGTTAACATATTTGTGCCTTTTATTCCTTATTAAGCGCATTTGGTATATCAATATGAGAGATATCCGTTATTTGGTGACAAAATATGCACGGTTTGTGCAGACGAATAGTTATTGCAAGGAGGTGTGCACATGGAGAAAGAGGCCACATACTCGGAGTTGGAGAAGATGCTAGAGGCGCGTGGGGTTACGCGTCGTAGCTTTATGAAACTCTGCGGTGCAGTGGCGGCCGCCGCGGGCGTATCTTCGCTTACGGTAGCGCAAGTCGCTTCGGCTCTCGAACAGTCCGTGATTGGCGCAAAGGAAGGTAACCTCTATCCGGTTATCTGGATCGAAGGCGCTTCGTGCACGGGTTGTACCGAGGCTTTCGCTCAGATTGACGAGCCCGATCCCGCTACGGTAGTGCTCGAGCTCATTTCGCTGAACTACAGCGAAACGCTTTCGGCTGCTGCTGGTTACTCCATGGAAGAAGCCAAGGAACAGACCATCGAGGCCGGCAACTACATTCTCGTTTACGAGGGTGCCGTGCTCGAAGGCTGGGACGGCCAGGCCCTGCGCGTGGCTGACAAGCCTGGTACCGAGCATCTGGTCGAGGCAGCCAAGAACGCCAATGCCGTTGTCGCCCTGGGTTCCTGCGCCACGAATGGTGGCTGGATGGCGGCTCATTCCGCGGTGAGCGCCGAGGTTGGCGCCACGGGCGTCCAGAAGTACCTGAAGGAAGTTGGCATCGACACGCCCGTCATCAACGTGCCCGGTTGCCCGCCGAATCCCGAATGGCTCGTCGCCATCCTGGTCGACGTTGTCCTTCTGAAGGTTCTTCCCGAGCTGAATGCGGAAAACAAGCCTGCGGTTATCTTCAACCAGACCATTCATGACAATTGCCAGCGTCGTGGCCACTTCGAGAACGGTGAATTCGTTTACCAGTTCGGCAGCGAAGAGGAGAAGAAGGGCTACTGCCTGTACGCCGTGGGTTGCCGCGGTCCCCAGACGAAGTCCAATTGCGGCGTTGTTCGCTACAATCATCGTCGTAGCTGGTGCGTGGAAGCAGGCGCTCCCTGCATCGGTTGCTGCGAGGCGAACCCGAACGATCCGGGCGATAACTGGGTCGAGGTCAACACGCCGTTTTTCAAGCGTCATCGCGATCTGCGCATTGGCGACTGGATGGTGCAGCCTGAAACCATTGCGGTTGGCCTTACCGCCATCGTTGCCGCCGGCATTGCCGTCCATGGCTTCGGCATCAAGGCTTCCGGCCGCATGAAGGGCAAGGTCAAGTTCGAGGCCAAGCGCGCTGTCGACGCAAAGCGTCCCGGCACGTCGGGCGCCGACTACGACCAGGACAAGACCATCCTCAACGCCGATGGCACCACCACCACGCTTTCCGCCGAGGAATTCCAGCAGAAGATGGAATCCGATTACCAGGCGAAAGTTGAAGAGCTCAAGAATAGGAAAGGGGGCAACTAAAACATGGCACGTACAGTAATCGACCCGATTACCCGTATCGAGGGTCACCTGCGTGTGGAAATGGAAGTCGAAGACGGCGTCGTTACCGACGCATGGGTCTCCGGCGGCTGCTTCCGCGGCATGGAGCTGGTTGTGCGCGACCGCGCTCCCGAAGATGCTGCAATGATCGTGCAGCGCATCTGCGGCGTTTGCCCTGTCTCTCATGCGCATGCTTCCACGCTTGCCGCCGAGAAGGCATATGGCATCACCATTTCGAATAACGCCCGCATCATCCGCAACCTCGTCGAAGGTGCCCAGTTCCTGCATAGCCACATCCTGTGGTTCTACAACCTGGCTGCCCTCGACTACGTGAACCCGCTGCACGCTCTGGAAGCCAACCCGGCCGACGCCTGGGATCTGGCCACTGCTGCCGGCACTTCCACGAACACCGACTTCAAGGCCCTGCAAGAGCGCCTTACCACGTTCGCGGAAAACAAGCAGCTGTCCATCTTCAGCGGCAACTGGTTCGATTCCGAGAACTCGCAGGGCTACAAGCTGCCCGCCGAGCTCGACCTCATTTGCACCGCGCATTACCTCGAAGCCCTCACCATGCAGTCGAAGGCTTCCGAGATTGCCGCGCTGCTGGGCGGCAAGATGCCGCACATCATGACGAGCACGCCTGGTGGCACGATGTTCTATCCCACCGAGGAAAAGCTCGACGACCTGTGGTCGCTCGTTAACGAGGTGTACGACTGGGTCAAGGCAACCATGATCCCCGACACGCTGGCCATCGCTCCCTATTACGCCGACGCATTCAACTTCGGCAAGGGCTGCGGTCGCTACGTGGCATGGGGCGTTTTCGAAGACGCAAGCTTCGAAATGAACAAGCGCTACCTGCCTGCTGGCGTTCTGGGCGACGGTCTGAAGCTTTCCGACGTCGATGAGTCCAAGATCAAGGAATATGTTGGCCATTCCTGGTACAAGGGCGATTCCGACCTCAACCCGCTTGAGGGCGTTACCGAACCCGAGTTCACGGAATACAACACCGATGATCGTTACACCTGGTGCAAGGCTCCTTCGTACGATGGTCAGTGCATGGAAGCCGGTTCGTTCTCCCGTCTGCTCGTTGCCTACAAGCGCAATGTCAGCTTCATCGTCGACCAGATCGACGGCCTGCTGGAAACGCTGGGCGTTCCGGGCCAGCTCGAGATCCTGCAGTCCACGCTTGGCCGTACGGCTGCTCGCCAGATTGAGACGCTCTACATCGCTGGTCTCATGAAGGAATGGGTCCAGGAGCTCATCGAGGCCGTGAAGGGTGGCGACTCGGAGTACTTCCGCAAGCCTTCCACCACGACGGGCCAGGGCACGGGCTTCTGGGAGGCTCCGCGTGGCGCTCTCTACCACACGGAAAAGGTCTCCAACGGCAAGATCACCGATTACCAGATCATCATTCCCACTACGTGGAACATCGCTCCGCACAATGCCGACGGCGTTCCCGGCCCCATGGAGCAGGCCTGCATCGGCGTTCCCGTGGGCGACATGGAAAAGCCCATCAACGTGCTGCGTACCGTTCACAGCTTCGACCCCTGCACCGCTTGCGCAGTGCACATCACGGAGCCCAAGACGGGCAAGACCTTCAAGACGGTTACGAGCCCTTGGGGGGTGAAGTAAGATGGCCGAACTCGCACACTACAAGGACGCGCATCCGCTGCCGTTCGTCATCACGCACTACGTGAATCTCATTTCGATGATTCTGCTCATCCTCAGCGGCTTCATCATCCACTTCCCGTATCTGCCCGCCATCATGGGCATTTGCCGCGGCGTGCATATCTTCTGTGGCATTGTGCTGGTCGTGAACTGCATCGTGCGCGTTATCCTGGCATTCGTGCTGGATTCCGCACCCGTTGGCGGTACGCGTCAGAAGGTTAAGGACATCAAGTCCTTCCTGCCGCAGGCCGACAACAAGGGTCAGCTCATCCCGTGGATCAAGTTCTACCTGTTCATTCAGAAGGACCATCCGTTCTCGGGCAAGTTTAACCCGCTGCAGAAGATGGCCTACGACCTCATTCCGCTGCTCATCCTGTTCATGGGCTACACGGGCTTCTGCCTGTGGTCGGTTACGGCCGACATGCCCATCTTCGCTGCTGGCACTGCAGCCATGGGTGGCCTTATGAGCGTTCGCATCGTTCACTACTTCATGATGTTCGTCTTCATCATCTTCATGATCATCCATGTGTACATGGCCGTCATCGAAGGTGGCAAGCCCCTCATGAAGCTCATGTTCGCTCGCAAGGAGCATGGTGGCCTTACCTACGATATCAACGTTCACGATATCTCGGGCGAGGATCACACCGTCTAGGATTTTCTCCTGGATGCTTTCTTGAAGGGAGCCTTCGGGCTCCCTTCTTTTTCCTGGCGGCTGATATGCTGCCTGCCGAGAAATAGCGCGTAGATAGGGGGTTTGTCATGAGCGAATACGAGGGCCTTACCGACGAGCAAGTGGAGCGCGAACGCGCTCTGCTCAAGGGCGTGCCCGTTTTGAATCTGGGGGCGTTGTTCCTGCCGCCCATTTGGGGTCCGGCCCATGGCATGTGGTGGACGATCGTGTTCTATCCCATCTGGGCGCTTGCCGACTCGTTGTTCTATTACGCCTACGCATCCGTTTCGGGCGTGGGGGAGAGCAGCCCGCTTGCCGTTGTGGCGGCGGTTATCGTGCTTTTGCTGTTGACTGCTTTCACGTTCGCGTTTGCGCGCTTGGCTCAGCCTGCGGCCCTGCATCGTGCGCTGGAACATAAGGGCATGCGCAAGAGCGAGTACCTCCGTCGCGAACGCATCTGGGCCGTTGCCTCGGTGATTGCGGGGTGCGTTTTGCTTGCGCTGGCTACGTACTATAACGTCGTTGTGAAAGTTTCCCTGTAAGGTCTACGCTATGAAGATTGCCGTATTTTGCGTTGGTAACAAGCTCATGCTTGATGATGGCATTGGGCCTGCCGTGTACGACGAATTGTCCGCGTACGAGTTCTCTTCCGATGTGGAGTTGTTTGACGTTGGCTGCATGAGCATGGACTATCTGAATGCCGTGCAGGCGTTCGACCTGATCATTACCGTTGACGCCCTTGATGGAACAGGCGGCGAACCGGGTACCATCTTCCGCTTCGAGCCCGATGATATGGCTCCGCGTCCGTTTGGGGCGCAGTCTCTTCACGACCTGAAGCTATCCGATCTGTTCGAGACGGCCAAGCTGTTGGGCTACCAGGCCCAGGGCGTGTGCCTGGGCATGCAGGTCGATAACGCCGAACCTGCCGAGCTAACCGTCGGCCTTACTCCGCGCGTGTCGGAAAAGCTCGATGACCTGGTTGATTGCGTCCTCGCCGAACTCGTTCGCGCGGGGCAAGTCGTTCGCTTCGGCGAAACGGGCCAGCAGGTTACCCCTGGTTGGCATCACGCGAGCGTTTCCGCGTAGCGCTTACGCCTCGCAGCTGGGGCAGAGGTCCCGCACGGGGCAATCCTCGCAGAGCGGGTTGCGCGCACGGCAGTACTCCCTGCCAAAATGCACCCACTGATGGTTGATGAACAGCCAATCGGGTTGGTCGTACACGCGCATGAGCGCGCGTTCGGTCTTTTCGGGCGTATCGGCCGAAGGTCCTGCCAGCTTCAATCGGTGAGCGATTCTGTAGACGTGCGTGTCAACGGCTATGCCCTGGGGGTTGCGAAACGCCTCGCACATGACCACGTTGGCCGTTTTTCGTCCGACGCCGGGGAGCTTCTGCAGCTGGTCCATGTCGTTGGGCACGGTGCTATCGAATTCGGAGGCTAGAATTCTCCCCAATTGCACGAGGTGCTTGGCTTTGGAACGGAAGAACCCCAGCGAGTGAATGATTTCCTCGACGTTTTCGATGGAAGCGGCTCCAAGGGCCGCAGGTGTGGGGTATTTCTCGAAGAGGGCGGGCGTTACTCTGTTTACGGCCGCATCGGTGCATTGGGCGGAAAGCACCACGGCGACAACTAGTTGAAATGGGGTTTCGTAATCGAGTGAGCATTCTCCGTCACCGTAGCGCTCATGCATGCGCTCCTCGATGAGCTTTGCGCGTTCGCGTTTCGCTGCCATTGTCTCGCGTGGCATGGCCATCCTTTCCGCCGTTTCATAGGTTTATTGTACGACGGCTCTATGGGCTTTGCGGGGTATCGGGCATTATTCTCCGTCCACGATATAATGGGCTTGCCGCATATGCGGCTTTTTCAGGTTAGTCGAAAGGTGCATTCATGCTCATTGACGCACTCGTACATCCGCTTTCCCGTTGCGAAGATATGCAGCAGTTCTGGGGCAAGCTCGATTCGGGCGAAGATGCGGCTTTGGGCATAGCCTCTTCTGCCAGGCCCTTCATGGTGGCTTCCCGCTTCGCGCGCACGCCACAGCCAACGCTCGTCATCATTGCCGGGGAAGAGGCTGCCGACGATTTCGCTCGCAACCTTGGCGCCTACGTCGGGGAAGAGCGCGTGCTTCGCTTTCGCGAGCGCGACGATTATCCCTTCGGCGAAAAGGAAGCGGATGCGCGCAAAGTGGCCCAGCGCATGGAATCGCTCTGGTCGCTTGCTCATGGACGAGAATGCATCGTCGTCGCCTCCGCGCGTTCGCTTCTTCGAAAGATGCCTCCGGCGGGAAATCCCTTTTACGAGCCCATCGAGCTTTCGGTGGGTGCCGAGGCTTCGACATTTCTGCATGACGAGTCTGCGACGTTCGAGAGCTTGCCGCTTGCGTTGGAAACGGCTGGCTATGTCAATACGGGCGATTTGGAAGGGCCCGGCACGTATGCCGTGCATGGTGGCACCATTGACGTGTATCCGGGCAATCTCTCCTTTCCCGTGCGCATAGACTTCTTTGGCGACGAGATCGACGAGATTCGCCGCATCGTTCCCTCTACGGGGCAGACGATTGCCGCGCTCGAGGATGTTCGTGTGTTCCCCATTCGCGAATATGCGCCCAGCAATCGTGCTATTGCTCGAGCCCGGAAGGCGCTTCTGAATCCCGCGAAGACCAACCCGGTGCTGCGCGAATTGCTCGACAAACTCGAGGGTGGTGTTACCGACGCCCAATCGGCGGCGTTGCTTCCGTACCTCTATGATCGAACCGATACGCTCGGTGCGTTTCTCGATGCGACGTGCCTGACGGTGCTCATTGAGCCACGTTCCCTTATCGATGACGCTTTGCATGCCTATGACGATATTCTCGCCCGTGCGCAAGGTTCGTCTATTTCCCCTGATGGGTTGTATTGCCCTGCAGCAAAGCTCGATTTCGGCTCAAACCAGCGATGCACGTATCAGTCAATCATGCGCATTGGCCAAGAGCTTGATGCGCAGCTTCCCGTGAAGCGAACCGATGTGGCGGGGAATTCGGAAAAGCTCTTTGGCAAGCTCATGAGTTTGTCGAATGCCGATTTCACGGTCGTTTTTAGCGTGCCCAATTTCCGAGCCAGGCAGGATATGAAACTTGCCCTGGTGGATAGGGGCATTCCCATTGTGGAGACGCTCGATGCCGATGAAGCCAACGTCGAGCGTCTGAAGCGTGGCGTGGTGAACGTGGTGGACGTGGACATCCCGCTGGGGCTGATTATCCCCAAGGCGAAGCTTGCCCTGGTGAGCATTGCCGATACCCAGGGTGCTGGCTCGTTGCGTACGCATAGGCGCATCGACATCACCGAAGTCACGTTTCCCTTTAAGCCAGGCGATTACGTCGTGCATTCGGCGCATGGCGTCGCCTTGTTCAAGGAGCTCGTGCGTCAGGAGGTCGGTGGCGTCCTGCGCGACTATCTGCTGTTGGAATATGCCGAAGACGACAAGCTTTACGTTCCCGTGGAGCAGCTCGACCGCGTTACCCGCTACGTGGGTCCCGAGGGTAGCAGCCCGCGTTTGACGCGCCTGAACACGAGCGATTGGTCGCGGGCGCTCAATCGTGCGCGCAAGGCGAGCAAGAAGCTTGCCTTCGACCTGGTGGATGTCTATACGCGTCGTGCGGCTACGCAGGGATATCGCTATTCTGCCGATACTCCTTGGATGCGCGAGATGGAAAGCGATTTCCCGTATCAGGAAACGCCTGATCAGCTTGCAGCTATCGCCGACGTGAAGGCGGATATGCAGTCGGCGCGCCCCATGGATAGGCTCGTGTGTGGCGACGTGGGCTTTGGCAAGACGGAAGTCGCCCTGCGCGCCGCATTCAAGGCAACGCAGGACAAGAAGCAGGTCATGGTGCTTTGCCCCACAACCATTTTGGCACAGCAGCACTACACCACGTTCAAGGACCGCTTCGACGCATATGGCGTTACGGTGGAAGTGCTTTCCCGATTCCGCACGCCCGCGCAGCAGAAGGCGGCTCTGGCGGGGTTCGCCAATGGGTCGGTGCAGGTGCTCGTGGGCACGCATCGCCTGCTCTCGCGCGACGTGAACCCCTACGAATTGGGCTTGGTCATCATCGACGAGGAACAGCGCTTTGGCGTGGGGCACAAGGAGCAGCTGAAGAACCTTCGCGAGAGCATCGACGTGCTCACGCTCTCAGCTACGCCCATTCCGCGCACCATGCAGATGTCGCTTTCCGGCGTGCGCGACATGAGCCTCATCCTTACGCCTCCCGACGACCGTCGTCCTGTTGAGGTGCATGTGGGCGAGTGGGACCCCGACGTGGTCAGCGATGCCATTCGGCGCGAAATGGCCCGCGGTGGCCAGGTGTATTACGTGAGCAACCGCGTGCGCGGCCTCGATGATGCTGTGGCACGCGTGGCTCAGGCCGCTCCCGAGGCGCGAGTGGGCGTTGCCCACGGCAAGCTCACTAAGGAGCAGCTCGAAAGCGTCATGGAGGATTTCGCGGCCGCGGAAATCGATGTTCTCGTGGCTACGACTATCATCGAGAGTGGCATTGACAACCCTCATACGAACACCCTCGTCATCGAAGACTCGCAGCGTCTTGGCTTGGCCCAGATGTACCAGCTCAAGGGCAGGGTTGGGCGTAGCAACCTGCAAGCCTACGCCTACTTTATGTTCCCCGAGCATATGACGCTTACCGAAGAGGCCACGGCGCGCCTCGAGGCGATCAACGAGCATCAGGAGCTTGGCAGTGGCATGCGCGTCGCCATGCGCGACCTTGAGATTCGCGGTGCGGGTAGTTTGCTTGGTGCCGAACAGAGCGGCAATATGAGCGCCGTCGGCTTCGACTTGTTTGCCCAGATGCTTGCCGAGGCAGTGAACGCCACGCGTGAGGGCAGGGTGGAGAAGAGCGATCTTCTGCCGGCAGCCCTTTCCGACATTACCGTCAACGTGCCTGCTCATACGTATATTCCCGAGGAATACATCCCCGATGCCGACGAGCGCGTGCTGCTGTACCGCAAGGCGGCGTTTGCCGAGGAGGTGGAGGTCGTAGACGAGCTCGAGGAGCAGACGCGCAAGCGTCATCCCGACATGCCGCAAGCGACCATCAACTTCTTCATGAAGGCGCGCGTGAAGGCGCTAGCGAACGATATGCACGTGAAGACCGTATCGGTCGTGGGCGGCAAGCTCAACGTGGAACCGGTCCCCAAGCCCGAAGGCGATTTGTGGCTTTCGCTTCGTCGTGCGAAGGCGCGCTACGTTACGCAGACGAGCAAGCTCCAGGTTCCCATGAAGTACTTCGCGCTTTCCGACGACGTTGCCTTGCTCGATGCCGTGTATGCGCTTTTGCGTGATTTGAGGGGTCAGCGTCGCGCTTAGTACACCCGCTGGTTTATTGCGTCGGCTCCCGCTGGGCTTTTCCATTTCGGGTCGGTTACGAACAAGCCTGTTGCCTGGGGAAATGCTACAATGACCCCACGCATACAAGCGCCCCTTAATCTATCGAAAGGATTATCATGGCCATCTTCCAGCGCATCGCCGACATCTTGAAGGCAAACATCAACGATATGCTCGACAAGGCCGAGGACCCAGAGAAGATGGTCAAGCAGATCATCATCGAAATGAGCGAGCAAGTCGACTCCGCCACTGAGGCACTTGGCCAGGCCATGGGCTCCCAGAAGCTTGCCGCTCGCCAGCTTGAGGAAGCCAAGCGCGCTTCCGCCGATTGGCAGCAGAAGGCCGAGCTTGCTCTGAAGAGCGGCAACGAGGAACTTGCTCGTCGCGCCCTTGATTCCAAGGTTGGCGTCGATCGCCAGATTGCCGAGATGCAGCAGCAGTACGATGCGCTCTCTACTCAGGTTGACAAGCTGAAGGATCAGGTGAAGGTCCTCAAGCAGAAGCTCGACGAGGCCCGTGCCCGCCAGGATATTCTCATCGCCCGCTCTCGCATGGCCGATGCCCAGCAGGGCGTTGCCACGGCCGTAGGCGCGGCTTCTTCCACTTCCGCCTTCTCCAAGCTCGACAAGCTCGAGCAGAAGGTCGCGCAGAAGGAAGCTACCGCCGAGGCCTTTACCGAGCTCAACGGCATGAACGTCGATCCTACGGAAGATGAGTTTGCCAAGCTGCAGCATGCTGCCGATGTCGATGCCGAAATGGCCGCGCTCAAGGCCAAGCTGGGCATGTAGCATGAGCCTATCTACGATCGCCATCGCCCTCATCTTCCTTATCGTTGCCGGTTTCGTCGTTTCGTTCGGCTACATCCGGCAATCCACGGTGGGGAAGAAGGAAGCGCCCAGCGTTTCGCCCACCAGCGTGCACCAAACCCATAGCACCATGTCGCAGGACATGAAGAGCATGCAGACGTCACGCGTCGTCGATGCCGTTTCCGTGCTCGACGAGCTGCGCATCGCTTCGCCTTCGTATCGTCATTACTGCGAGCTCGTTGGTTCGTCTCAGTCGGAAGGCGGGGTCATTGCCCCGTACAGCAAGCGCAAGGTCGCCTATTACGACGTTCGTTGCTATCGACTCGAGAATCGCGCTGGTCAGCACTACGAAACGCTCGTTGCGCACGAACGATCCATCGACCCCGTCTGGTTTTCCGATGGCAGCAGCGACGATCGGGTCTACATCGACGTCGCTTCTTTTGGCGAGAACGTCCTCCTGGTGAATTCGAAGGACCACGTGGAGCGCCCCGACTCGGAATTCTCCCGCACGTTTGGCCAGGCAGACCACGGTGGCTCCGTTGCGCCTTCGTCGGCTGTCTTCGGGCTTACCCCTCCGGGCTTCGATTTCGATCTGGGCGATATCGATCTCGATTCGTCATTCAGCGATTTGTCTAGCGGCTTCAATGACTTTCTGGGCGGCGCGCCCATGCCGCACGGCCATCACGATTACGGCTCTGGCATTGGCACGCTTATCGGGGGCATTGCCCTGGGTACCGTCTTGTCGCAGATGGGGCAAGACAATCAGCCGCAGTACTCCCAGCCTCAGCAACAACAGGGTTCCATTTCCGGATATCGCCTGGTGGAGGATGTTATCCCACTCAACTCGCCGGTCTATTGCATTGGCGAGCTGTATCGCACGGGTGACCGCTTGAGCATCGCCAAGTCGGTTTCGACTGATCATCCCACATCGTTCTTCGCGACGAAGCCCGAAGCCGAGGTCATATCGCATTTAGCTGGTCGGTAGTTACGTTCTATAGCAAAGGACTCCCAGCCAAACGGCATGGGAGTCCTTTTTGCGTATGCGTTGATGAGCGCTTTAATTGGCAGGCAGCGGACGATGCATGAGCGAGTACGACCCGTGTGCCACCAGGCGTCCTTCGCTGTCGCAAATATCGATATCGTAGAAGCCCATCGTGCGACCGCGGCGCTTCGCCGAGCACGTGGCAATGAGCTCGTTTCCCCTTGGCATATCAGTGAATTGCATCGAACTCGACACGGTCATGTTGATCTCGTTCTCGTCCCAATCGGCAATGGCACTCGCGAAATCGGCCATCGTGAGGTAAAGACCGCCCATTACGCCGCCCTTGGCGTTGTGATGTCGCTCGTCTACTGTTACCGCTACAACCGAGCTTCCCGGCTCTGCATCTACGATGCGTATCCCCGACGTTTTCATCGCGAACAGGTCGTCTGCGAAGTAGGAGCGGACGGTTTCCAGATACGCATCGTGTTCCATTGCTACTCCTTGTGTCCTAGGTGTAGGCCGTGCTTGTGCTTTTCCTTCTTCGCTTTCGCTTCAGCGGATTCTTCGGATGCCTTCTCGAGCTCGTCGAGGTAGATTTCCGCCGTGGCTTCGTCGATGAACACCGCGCTTTGCTCGCATGCGTTCATGCATGCGCCGCACCCTACGCAGTACATGGGGTCAACTTCGGGCTTGCCCGTTTCCTGGTCGAGCGACCGAGCGCCCGTGGGGCAGGCGGCAACGCATGCTCCGGCACCCGTGCAGTATTCGAAGTCGGTCTTCGATATGCCCACGGGAATCTCGGCGGCGATATCATGCCGACGCTCCACGGCTTCCAGCAGCATCTTCTGGCGTGGGAAGAGCGTATGCTTCTGGCGTCCTTCGGGCGTGAAATCCGCAAAGGGGCTATTTTCGGAGAGGTTCAGGCGCGCTACGGCGCGGGCGCGTTCCTTCTTTGCGTAATAGTCTTGCAGCACCTCGGAGTTTCGCAGGCGACGTTTGCCGCTGGCGATTTCCCCTACATCGGAAAGCAGGCCGGTGAACGCGGCGCGGCGGTCTGTGGGGTCTTCCTCGTCGGTGTACTTCTCGATAAGCTTCTGGCTTTCGGGAATCCTATAGCTGAACAGGACGTTTTCTCCCGTGCGCTGTTCGGCAATCTCGATGGCGCGGGGGAAGAGCTCGCCGCCTATTTCGCCTGCGCGATCGCAGTCTTCGCAGTACTTCAGGTCGCAGGCGATGGTGAGCCTGATCTTTTCGGCCATGAGTAGCGTCCATAGCTCGGGTGGAACCATGGAAAGGCAGGGGAGCACCACGACGTTCGTGTCGATGTGCAGGTCGGGAAAGATATTCTCCTTGCACGTAAGGTATGCCCTGCGCCCGCTTGTGGCGATGCGGCGAATGCGTGCGTGCAAGTCGTTCATGGTGAGATGCGTGCTGGCGAACGCGTCGCATACGCCAAAGCAAATGCCGCATCCATTGCAGACGTCGTGGTCTACGACGGGCGCGGCGTTGCCTTCGGGCAGGCTGATTGCTCCATGCGGGCATGCGTGCTCGCAGCGTGCGCAATCTGAGCCTGCCTGGCGCGTGCAGTATTCGTTTACGACAACGAGTTTATGCACCGAAGACTTCTTTCAGGGTTGTGTCGATACGGGCGACCACGTCGGCGCGGTCCATGAGCTCCACGCTTTCGAAGAGCGGGGGCGAAACCATGTTGCCGCAGATGGCAACGCGGATTGGCTGGAAGACGAACTTCGCCTTCATGTCGAGCTTTTCGCATAGGCCGCGAACGGTATCCTGCAGCGGGTCACATTCCCAGGCGATGGACTCGTCGGCGATGATGTCGCGAGCGGCGCGCAGCGCTTCCTCGGCGCGAGCGCCTTCCTTCAGCAGCACCTTCTTCACGCTCTTTTCGTCGAGCGTGACTTCGGGCCCCCAGAACAGGTACGCAAGCTTTTCGGGCAGTTCGTCGAAGCGCTGCAGGCGCTCGGCGACAAGCGCGTACATCTTCATGAAGCGCTCGGGGTCGGCGTCGATATCGGCTTCGGTGGCACCGGCCTGCACCAGCCAGGAGCGCGCGGCCTTCAGCCATTCGCTTGCGCCCATATGCTGAATGTACTGGCCGTTCATCCAGTTCAGCTTCGTCTCGTCGAATACGGCATCCTTCTTCGTGATGCGCTCGAGCGAGAACTCGCGGCAGAGAACGTCGCGCGGAATGATGGTGGTTTCGCCGTCGAGGCTCCAGCCCAGAAGCGCCAGGAAGTTCACCATGGTGTCGGGCAGGTAGCCGCGGTCGCGGTACTCTTCCACGCTCGTTGCGCCATGGCGCTTCGAGAGCTTCTTTCCGTCTCCGCCCAGGATCATCGACAGATGTGCGAAGGTGGGCGTAGGATAGCCCAGGGCTTCGTAAATGAGGATCTGGCGCGGGGTGTTGGACAGGTGATCGTCGCCACGGATGACGTGCGTGATGCGCATGTTGGCATCGTCGCAGACGACGGCGAAGTTGTACGTGGGGCTACCGTCGGAGCGCACCAGGATGAGGTCGTCCATGACATCGGCGGGGAACTCCATGGGGCCGTACACGGCATCCTCGAAGGTGATGGGGCCGTGGTCGGCGGGGACCTTTAGGCGCCATACGTGCTCTTCGCCTGCGTCGATGCGGCGTTGAGCCTCTTCGGGGTCGATGTCGCGGCAGGTGCGGTCATAGCCGCAGTACGCCTGGCCGTTCTGCTCGGCGGCGGCGCGCTTGGCGTCGAGCTCTTCCTTCGAGCAGAAGCAGGGGTAGACCTTGCCTTCCGCCTTCAGCTTCTCGAGGGCTTCGCGGTACGTGTCCAGGCGCTCCGTTTGCGTGTAGGGGCCATATTCGCCGCCCGCTTCGGGGCCTTCGTCCCAATCCAGGCCCAGCCAGCGCATGGCGCGCAGGATAATCTGGGTGTTTTCCTCGGTGGAGCGCGTGGGGTCGGTGTCTTCGATGCGAAGCACGAACGTTCCGCCCATCGCACGCGCAAAGGCCCAGTTGTAGATGGCCGTGCGGGCGCCACCGATGTGGAGCTTGCCGGTGGGGCTTGGTGCGAAACGTACGCGTACTTCTGATGCTGTCATAGTGCCTTCCTTCATATGCTATGCCGCGAATGGCGCGGCGATATAACGGAGTTATGCGGCATGCCTCTTCATGCGGCCGCCGAGAACAATCGAAATGATACATGCGGTTGCCGTGACAGCCAACCACAGGGCGCCCATGCCCATCCAAAATCCCTCGGGGAGCATGCTAATGAGCAAGCTGCTTTCCGAGAACGTCCAATTCCCCTGGGGGAAGAGCACTTCGTGGAAGAAGGCGAAGAAGGCGTCGAAATTGTAGATGGACCAGATGCCGCAGAAGAACAGAGGCGTGAGCACGAGGGTTCCGCCCCAGCTGAGCGCACGTCCTAGCAGTTTCTTGTTGTTGCGCAGCATGACGGCAAGGATGAGCGCAACGATGGCTATGCCCATGAATACGGGTACCGCCTTGGTGATGAGCGCGTTGCAGTCTTCCAGATGGCTCATGGCGTCTTCGTCGAGCCCGTAGGCATCGGATATGCTTGCCATGGCGTACATGGTTTGCAGGCTATCGTCTTCGCTGCTCAGGTTTACGGAGTTCGTCACCCGCGTCCATGTGGACGCCTTCTGCGACCCCTCGCTGCTTGCTTCTTGCGCGGCGCTCACCACGCGCGAGGCGAGCAGCTCCTTGGCGTCGGAAAGCAGACCGTCGTGGCCTTCGACCGTGTAGTCGCGCGTGGCGACGGCAAGCTGCACGAGCTGGTCGTAGGTGTAGGGCGAAGCGTCTGCGCTGCACGTGTTTTGGGCTAGCAGGCGCGTCGTGGGCTGCGCTGCGCAGGCCACATAGCCTGCGAACAGGTATGTTGCCGCAAGACAAACGCAGCACACGATGGATGCCACGTTTGCGACGAACGTGGATAGCGGGGAAGACTCGTTCGATTTGCTCATGTTCTTGAATTGCTCGTTTCGGTTATAGGTCGCAGTCGACCCAGATGGTTGCGCTCGTAAGGTCGCCCATGGGATTGCTGATGATGGCATTTGGCCCCAGGCGGCTGAACACGCCCGCGAAGGTTCCGTTGAACACGTAGAGGCCATTCAGGTTCTTGTAGGGCCTCAGCTGACGCGGAATGTCGGCGGCATCGCGCTCCAGCATGTCGGGAACGATGGGCAGCACGTCGGTCTCGTAGGGCGTGAGATACGTCTGCACCAGGAAGGGTGCGCCAGCGGCGCCATTCGCGAATTTGCTCACGATGGCTTCCCATTCCTCTTGGGTATGCATCTGGCCTGCGTAGACGTCGGCGGCGCCATACTGATCGGTGGGCTTGATGATCCAGCTGTCCTTGTTCGCGCGCACTTCGTCCAAATTGATGTGAGCGTCGTCGAGGAACTTCGTCTGCGGAACGTGGGCGTCAACGAAATCGCATTCCTCCTGCGTAAGGAACGCGCGCGTCTTCGGATGAAAGAGCGCGTCGAAGATCTGCTTGTCATGAACGATGTGGCCCGCGAAGCTTCCGATGAGCGCCACGGCTCCCGCACGGGTGGCTTCGATGAGCGGCTGGCTTTCGTCCCAGTGGTTCAGGATGTCGTTGGTGACGCTGCGACGCCAGATGGCATCGACGCGGCGACCAGACTTCGTGCGGAGCACGCCGTCTTCGAAGACCAGGTCGCGCACATCGGCAACGATGCAAGGGTATCCGCGCTGCGCGAAGTAGGTGCAGTACACCTTGAATTCGTCGACCACTGCGTTCTCCATGAAGTCCACGATTGCGAACGTAGGATGTTCGACGCGGTTCTCGAACGTGTTGTAGATGCGGATGAACTCGTCGACCCAAGGGTAGAACAGATCGCTTGTCTGCATGGTATGGTTCTTCTTGAATTCCCGCATGGTCTTGCTGTTCGCGAGCGAGATGTTTAGCTCGCGGTCTTCGTTCATTCCCGAGGATCCGTCGGCATTTAGCTCGCAAAATCCACTGGTCAGGTCGTCTTCGTTCAGGAAAATGTCGAAGCGGGCGAAGGGGAGCAGTGCATCATAGCGCTGGGGAATCATAATGAGATCCGCCAGGCGCTCGTCGTATTTGAAGATCTGGCGATAGTCTGCGTCGTCCAGATAATGGCGCATGACCTTTTCGCAGATGGTGTGCGTTGTTTCCGCTACGTGCTTCATCTCGTCATAGGTGGCGCGGTCGAACAGGCGCGGCACGAACGAGGATTCGGCGAGTTCGTAGTGCACGATGGCCGTGGAATTCTCCATGTATGCGAATGCAGCGCGACGGCTGTCTATATCGCCATCGAGCTGCTCGATTATCCTCGTAAACTCATTGGTGTACTGTTTGTTCAGCGTCATGGGTTCTCTCCGAAAAGTTCGAATGGTTTTTTCCGTAAAAGTGTATCATTGCACGCAAGAAAAAATACGGGCGTAGAGCCCATCCGCCGCTACTTACGAAGGAGATAGTTCCATGGCGAATGAAACCCAGGGTCGTTCCTACCTGTTTACGAGCGAATCGGTCACGGAGGGACATCCCGACAAGATTTGCGACCAGGTCTCCGATGCCATCCTCGATGCCATCCTCGAGCGCGAAGCCGCCCTTCAGGAAGCTGGTTACGTTTCGCCCAACAGTGGTACCGCTGCCGACATCAACGAGGTGCGCACCGCCATCGAGACGTTCACCACCACGGGCATCATTACCGTTATGGGCGAGGTTCGCACCCAGGCGTACGTCGACGTGGACTCCATCGTGCGTGATGTCGTGCGCGAAATTGGTTACACGGGTTCCGACATGGGCTTCGACGCTGAAACGTGCGCTGTTGCCAACTACATGCACGCGCAGTCTGCCGATATCGCTGCTGGCGTCGACGAAAGCTACGAGGCGCAGCATGGCGAAGCCGCCGAAAACGATCCGTACGACACCATTGGCGCTGGCGACCAGGGCGTGATGTTTGGCTACGCGTGCAACGAAACCAGCACGCTTATGCCCATGCCCATCTTCCTGGCGCATCGTCTTTCCGAGCGTCTTACCGAGGTACGCAAGAACGGCGAGCTGCCGTATCTGCGTCCCGACGGAAAGACGCAGGTCACCGTTCGCTATGTCGACGACAAGCCGGTGGGCGTCGAAAAGGTGCTCATCTCTACGCAGCATGCCCCCGAAGTGGAAACGCCGCAGATCAAGGCCGACCTTATTGAGCATGTTATTGCTCCCGTATTCGAGCGCGAGGGCGTCGCTTGGGAAGGAGCCGAGGTTTTCGTGAACCCCACGGGTAGGTTCGTCGTGGGTGGCCCCATGGGTGATACGGGCCTCACCGGCCGCAAGATTATCGTCGACACCTACGGCGGCATGGGTCGCCACGGCGGCGGCGCGTTCAGCGGCAAGGATGCCACCAAGGTCGACCGTTCCGCTGCATATGCTGCTCGTTGGGTTGCCAAGAACATCGTGGCTGCGGGCTTGGCAAGTAAGTGCGAAATCGAGCTCGCTTACGCCATTGGCGTGGCGCGTCCCCTTTCCATCCTGGTGGAAACGTTTGGTACCAACACGGTGAAAATCGAAAAGATCGAAGCTGCCGTCAGCCAGGTCTTCGACCTGCGTCCGGCTGCCATCATCGATGCCCTCGATCTGCGCCGCCCCATCTTCCGCAAGACGTCCGCATATGGCCATTTTGGCCGCGAGCTTCCCGAGTTTACGTGGGAAGCCACGAACAAGGTCGACGAATTGCGTGCTGCTTGCGGGCTGTAGTCCATGCGCACTGCGCAGGTAGTCCTCGACATACCAACTCAGGCGCTCGATAGCGCTTACACCTACATTGCACCCGATCATCTGGATGATTTCCAGGTCGGGTGCTCTGTTCTGGTGCCGTTTGGCGGCCGGCAGGCCGTTGGCTTCGTTATGCGCGTGAGCGAATATGCGGAAGACGACCTTGCTTCGCTCGAGGCCGACGCTGGTTGCAAGGCGTCAAAGCTTAAGCCCATTGCATCCGTCCTCAGCAAGCCCTTCTTCGATGAGAACGGCGCCGCATGTGCGGAATTCCTTGCCAATCGCTATGTCGCACCGCTTTCCAGCTGCGTTCGTCTGTTCACGCCGCCCGGTGGCGTTCCTCGCATGGTGCGAGGTGCTCATGGCTGGCGCTTGGAGCAGCCTACGGTTGGGGAAGTCGATGATCGTTGGGTGCGGCTTCTGCCGGCAGCGGCTGAATTTACCCCACGCAAGGGAGCGGTCAAGCAAGAGGCCATTCTTCAAGCGCTTTCCGCGGGCGAGCTGCGCGTTGCCGAGCTCACTGCGGAATACGGATCGGTTTCGAGCGTGCTTAAGTCCCTTGAGAAACGGGGCGTGCTTGCGGTGGAATCGCGTCGTCGCATGCGTGGCATGGAGCGCGTTGATGGCGCGGCCGCGCAGATGGACTATCGTTCTGTTGCCTTCGAACCCACTGCCAAACCGAAGCTTACCGAGGGGCAAGAGCGCGCGCTTGCCGAAATCGAGCGGGCTTACAATGCCCATTGCGGGCGCGTTGTGCTCGTGGATGGCGTTACGGGCTCGGGAAAGACGGAAGTCTACCTGCAGGCCATTGAACGGGTTATCAAGGCGGGGCAGACGGCTATCGTCCTCGTGCCCGAGATCTCCCTTACGCCACAGACGGTTGCTCGCTTCAGGGGCAGGTTCGGCGATATGGTCGCTGTGCTTCATTCGCGCATGAGCGTGGGGGAACGCTACGACCAGTGGGATTTCATTCGCTCGGGCAATGCGCGCGTCGTTGTGGGCGCCCGTAGTGCGCTCTTCTCTCCGCTTGCGAATCTTGGCCTCATCGTCATCGACGAGGAGCACGAAGGTTCGTATAAGCAAGACCAGGCCCCGCGCTACGTCTCGCGTGACGTAGCTGCGTGGATGGCCCAGCATGTGGGCGGTGCGCTCGTTTTGGGTAGTGCCACGCCTTCCATCGAAACGCTCCATCGCGTCCATTTCGATGATGCGTGGTCTTGCGTCGAGCTTCCTGAACGCGCGAACGGCAAGCCCATGCCGCACGTCGATGTCGTGGACATGGCGAATGAATTTGGCAGCGGCAGTCGTTCCATGTTCTCTCGCAAGTTGCAGAACGCCCTGAAGGAGACCATAGACCAAGGTCGCAAGGCCGTTCTCATGCTCAACCAGCGTGGCTTCGCCTCGTTTCTGCTTTGTCGCGAATGCGGGTTCGTGCCCACGTGCCCCAGCTGCTCTACGTCGCTTACCTATCATGAGCGCGGCTCTTCCCTGGTGTGCCATCATTGCGGCTACACCATGGCGGCACCAGCGCTGTGCCCCGAATGCGGTAGCCCCTACTTGAAGAAGTTTGGCGCGGGCACGCAGCGCGTGGAAGCCGAGCTACGGGGAACAATCGAGGCGTTTGGATCCCGCTACCACGTCACGTGCTCTTCCGATGCGGAAGCGTCTTCGCCCATGCCTATTTCCGAAGACGGCATCGTCGTCGATCTCATTCGCATGGACGCCGACACGACGTCGCGCAAGGGTGCTCATCGTGCGTTGCTCGAGCGCTTTGCCTCAGCTGATGCCGCCGTTTTGCTGGGTACCCAGATGATTGCAAAGGGGCTCGACTTCGACGACGTGACGCTCGTGGGCGTCATCAATGCCGATACGCAGTTGCGCCTTCCCGATTTTCGTTCGGGGGAGCGTACGTTCGACTTGATTCAGCAGGTTGCGGGGCGTGCGGGCCGCGCCGATTTGCCGGGCCGCGTCATCGTGCAAACGTATAACGCGTCGTCTGCCGCCATACGCGCCGCTGCCCGTTACGATCGCGCAGCATTCCTGAAGGACGAGCTCCCCAAGCGAAAGGCCCTGCAATATCCTCCGTACGTGCGCTTGGCCGACGTACGCATTTGGGGCAAGAACGAAGGGGAAGTGCGCGATCACGCCATTCAACTGTACGAGCAGCTACGTGACCAGCTATCGAAGGTAGCCGTGGGCGATTGGCTCATGTTGCCTCCGGTGCCATGCGTGCTTTCGCGTTTGCGTGGCAACTATCGCTATCACATTAGCGTGAAGGCGCCGCTTGGGTCCGATATCGCCACGGTGCTGGCTCCCGTCTTTCGCGCTCGCAAGGCCCAGAGCACGGTGAGCGTCGCGATTGACGTGGACCCTCAGTCGCTGCTCTAGCTTACGTAGCTCGTTACGTCGGGGCAGGCGGCGATGAGCTTCTTCAGGTTCGCTATATACGAATGGAGCAGCCAGCCCGTATCGCGGCCCTGGTGGATTACGTAGCCTACCTTCATGGTCTCCTTCGTTTCCAGCGGGATGCTCGCAATGCCCGTGTACATTTCGCTGGAAAGCAGGCCCGTTGAAATGGTGTAGCCGTTGCAGCTTGCAAGTAGGTTCGCGAGCGTTCCGCGGTCGGTGATGCGCACGTTCTTCGCGTGGGGCAGGTAGGCGAACGGTTCCTCGGAATAGTAGAAGGAGTTTCGCTCGTCCTGCAAGAACGAATACCGCGGATATTCAGCCAGGTCGCCAGGCTGAATCGTCTTCCGTTTCGCTAACGGGTGATGCTCTCCCACGAACACGTGCACGGGTGTCTCAAAGAGTGGGTAGAACATGAGATGCGCGTCATCGAACGCCTTCCAGAGCACGCGCTGATTGTAGTTATCGGTGTATAGGATACCGATTTCGCTGCGGAACTCCTTCACGTCCTCGATGATCTGCAAGGTGCCCGTCTCGCGGAGAACGAACTCGTATTCGTCGCCACCGCATTCTTCCAGCGTGCGTACGAATGCTTCCACGGAAAACGAGTAATGCTGCGTGGATACCGCCAAACGGGCCTGGTCGGAATCGTCGTGACTATAGCGTGCTTCCAGCAGGTCTGCTTGTGTGATTACCTGTCGTGCGTAGCCTAAAAGCTCGGTGCCCTCGTTGGTGAGCGTAACCCCGCGATTGCTGCGACGAAAGATGGAAATGCCCAGTTCGCTTTCAAGGTCCTTGATGGCAGTGGATAGGTTGCTCTGCGATGAATAGAGCCGCGTGGCCGCGGCGTTGATGGAGCCGTATTCTGCTACGGCCAGTATGTAACGCAGTTGCTGCAGCGTCATCTTCGCACTCCTTTTGGCGTGAATCGCTTTGTTAGAAGTGTAACCGCTCAAAGGTGATTTTGCTATCTATAATAGCGATAGCGAGAACTCGCTTATACCCAATACGCTATCTATTGCATCGGCATTTAACTCATGAAATCATACATATACGTCAGACAAAACGCTTTGGCGTGTTATGCAATATCGATAAGGAGCTAGGCATGGCGAAAAAGAACATCCCGTACGATCAGAAATACTACGATCCCGAAATCGAGTGCATGCCGCGCCCCGAGCTTGAGAAGCTTCAGCTCGAGCGTCTTCAGGAAATGGTGAAGTACGCCTACGACAATACCGTGTACTACCATCGTAGCTTCGACGAGGCCGGCGTTGCCCCCGAGGACATCAAGACGCTTAGCGACATTCAGAAGCTTCCCTTCATCAACAAGCAGACGGAGCGCGATACCCAGCATGTTGGCACCTTCTTCGGCGAGATGTGCTCCGTTCCCGAAGACGACGTCGTCTTCATGGCGACTTCCTCTGGCTCCACGGGCGTTCCCACGGTAAGCCCCTTCACGCAGGAGGACTTCGATTTGTGGCAGGACACCGAGGCGCGTCTGTTCTGGCAGGCTGGTATGCGTCCGAACGACCGTTACGTTCATGGTCTGAACTTTGCCCTGTACGTTGGCGGCCCCGACGTAATCGGCGCTCAGCGCCTGGGCGCTACGGCCATCTGGGTTGGTGCCGTCCCCAGCGATCGTCTCATGTTCGTGCTTCAGCACTATCAGCCCACCGTCATCTGGACGAGCCCCTCGTACGCATGGGCCCTGGGCGAGAAGGCCAAGGCCAAGGGCCTCGACCCCAAGAAGGACTTCAGCATCCACACCATCATCGTTGCGGGCGAGCCCGGCGGCTCTATCAAGAGCACGCGCGAGGCCATCGAGGAGATGTGGGGCGCGAAGGTCGTCGACTTCTTCGGCCTGTCCGACATCTACGGTGCGTGCGCTGCCATGTGCGAGGCCAAGGACGGCCTGCACATCGTGGAAGATCAGATTCTGGTCGAGACGGTGGATCCCGTTACGGGCGAAGTGCTTGCCCCGGGCAGCAAGGGCGAACTGGTGTACACCACGCTCATGAAGAAGGCTCGTCCCATGATTCGCTTCCGTACGGGTGACATTGGCTACGTGAGCACCGAAAAATGCGAATGCGGTCGTACCCATGCTCGCATTCACGTTACCGGTCGCAAGGACGAGATGTTTATCGTTGGTGCCGTGAATGTGTTCCCCTCCGACGTAGAGTATGTCGTACGTGCCGAGCGTGGTCTCACCGGCGAATACTCCATTCGCGTTTACAATGAGAACTACACCACGCGCTACGAGGTTTCCGTCGAGCGTGCGCAGGGCTCCGATGAGGCATACGATGCCGTTTCGAAGCGCGTCGAACAGGCGCTGAAGGCCCACACGGGCGTGCGTCCCGCAAAGGTCATCGTGTTCGACGCTGGCAAGCTGGGCGTTTCGAGCGAACATAAGGCTTCGCGCTTCATCGACGAACGTGAAAACAACTAATGGGTTGAACGAAGGATCAGGGAGTTATTATGGCTAAGAAATTCACTGTATCGGGTCAGCATTATCTATTCAGCGTTCAGGCGTTTGCCCATACCGTGCTCGCTGGCGGCGGTGTCGAATATTCGTATGCGTTCCGCAATGGCACCACGCGTAGCGTCATCGAGGATGTCTACAGCGGCCGTAGCCATTTGGGCGTCATCTTCGAGACCACTGAGAACGCCGATGAGCTGAATCATACGCTGGAGGAATCTGGCTTGGAGTTCACGCCCATCATCAGCAGCAAGCCTTATGTGGCGCTTCCGGCTAGCCATCCGCTTTCCAACGCGGCAAGCCTGCGCATCGAAGATCTGGAAGATTATCCCTACGTGTACTTCGAGCAGGAAAAAGGCGATTCCTACGCGTTCTACGAGGAGGCTTTGGCTAACGTGCCGCGAACCAAGCGCATCGCCACTACTGATCGTGCCAGCCTCACCGAGCTCATTTGCGCGGTGAATGGCTACACTATCACGAGTGGCATCCTGGTGGGCATTACCGACGGCAGCCTGCTGCAAACGTTGCCGCTCGAGACCGACGTTACGCTGAAGCTCGGCTACATTGCGCGCAGGGGCGAGCAGATCGAGGGCCTCAGCAAGGTGTTCGTCGATAGCCTTACGAAGAACCTCTCCCGTTACGTGCAGTTCTAAATTCGAACGTTTCCGCTAACGTATGCACCTGGGCGGCGCCGGTATTCATCGGCGTCGCCCCTTTGGCAATCTGGGGTTGGCGGTTTCTGGAAGGAATCATAGTGATTGAAGTCATATGGCATGGAAGGGGCGGACAGGGTGCCTTCACTGCTGCGCGCTTGCTTGCTGCGGGGTATAGCGCTCCCGATGGCAAACACGCGCTTGCCTTTCCCTCGTTCGGTCCCGAACGACGTGGCGCTCCCATGCGTGCGTTTACGAAACTTGACGATGCCCCCATTGGCGATAGGAGCGCATGCACTCGGGCCGACATCGTGGTCTACCTCGACGACACGCTTTTCGACGAGGGCTGGGATGAGGAATTGAAGCCTGGTGGTTTCGCCCTGGTCAATAGCGTGCGTTCATTTGATGATGCGCGCATCGTTACGGTTGATGCGGATGGGGTATCCCAGAGGATACTCGGCCGCGCCATTCCCAATACGGCGCTGCTGGCCAAGCTCACCTGCCTGGTCGATGGGTTCGGCCGCGATGCACTTGCCTGGTCGATTGAGCATTACATGCCCGCGAAGTTGCATGCGAAGAACCTTGCGGTTGTCGATGCCGTTCTGGCCGCGGGCGAAGATGGAGGTAACGCATAATGGGCATTTCTTCAAAACAGAGCGGAATCGTCATTCCCACGCTTCGCCAATGGGAATGCGTACCTGCGCAATTCGACCGTTCGACATGCTTCGAGGCCGGTCATCTGGTGGAACGCAATGCCGGATGGCGTCAACAGCGTCCGGTGATCAATGCCAATTCGTGCACGTCGTGCCTGCAATGCTATATGTACTGCCCCGATGGGGCGATTCGCAAGACCCATGCAGAAGAGGGGAGTGCCCAGCCTTCTCTCTTTGTTGACTTGGATTTCTGCAAAGGCTGCGGTATTTGCGTTACCGTGTGTCGTTTCGAGGCTCTTGCGATGGTTCCCGAGAAAGGATGCGACGATGAGCGATAAGCGTTTCCTTTCAGGTGATGAGGCCTTCGCCGAGGGCGTGCGCCTTGCTCGGCCCCAGGTCATTTCCGCGTATCCCATTACGCCGCAGACCGTCGTGGTCGAACGTCTTTCCGAAATGGTGGAGCGTGGCGACCTGGTGGCGGAATACCTGCATGTGGAAAGCGAGCATACGGCCCTTTCTGCGGCCATTGGCGCTGCTGCCACGGGTGCGCGTACGTTCACCGCAACGAGCAGCCAGGGCCTGCTCTACATGGCGGAATGTCTTACGTATGCCGCTGGTGGCCGGTTCCCTATTGTCATGATGAATGCGAACAGGGCAACGTGCCTGCCTTGGAACATCTATGGCGATCAGCGCGATTCTTTGAGCCTGCTCGACCATGGCTGGATCCAGGTGTACGCGCGCGATGCCCAAGAGGCGCTTGACCTGGCCCTTATGGCGTATCGCATAGCCGAAGACCCGCGTGTTGCCACGCCGGTTATGGTGAATCTCGACGGGTTTGCCCTTACGCATACATACGAGCAGGTGCATGTTCCCACGCAGGAAGCTGCTGATGCCTTCCTTCCGCCGTACGCTACTGCGAATCGCTTTGATTTCGACCATCCCGTGAACATCGGGTATTCGGCGGGGCCAGCGTACAACCGGTACTACAAGTATCGCGCGCATGAGGACATGTGCAGTGCGCTTTCCGTGATAGGGCAGGTGGAAGCTGAGTTTGCCGCTATATTCGGTCGTACGTATACGGGCGCCATCGAACCGTACGCATGCGAGGATGCCGATTTCGTATTGGTTACGCTGGGGACCATTTCCGGCCTCGCCGAAGAGGTGGTGCGCGAGCTAAGGGCTGAAGGCGTGAAGGCTGGCTCCGTGCGCATTCGCTATATGAGGCCCTTCCCGTACGAAGCGCTTTGCGAGGTTCTTTCGGGTGCTGCTTGCGTGGGCGTGCTTGAAAAGGATATTTCGTTTGGCGCCGAGGGCACAGTGTTCACGAACGTGAATTCCGCACTTCAGCGTGCAGGCGTTTCCGTTCCGACGCGCAACTTCGTGGGCGGCCTGGGTGGCGACGACATTTCGCGCGAGGATATGCATGGTATCTTCGCAGGTCTGCAGAAGGTCGCCGAGGGTGGAGATGTTCCCCCGGTTACCTTCCTGCGCGTGGAAGATGAAGGGGAGGTGCTCTAATGGCTATTACTGCCAAGACCATTACCGATGATGAGTTCTTCTTTGGGCACAAGGCCTGTGCTGGCTGTGGCGGTTCGCTGGTGCTGCGCCAGGCGCTCAAGGTCCTGGGTCCCCATGCCGTTGCGGCGCTTCCCGCTGGATGCATGAGTGCCGTTGGGTTCAACTTCCCCCAGCTGTGTTTCGCGAATAACGCCATGATCACCCCTTTTGCGGCAACCGCTGCCGTTCTTTCCGGTATCGAAGCGGGGCTTCGGGCTCAGGGAATTAAGCCCGATGACTGCACGGTCGTGGGCTTTGCGGGCGATGGCGGCACGGCCGATATCGGTCTGCAGGCGCTTTCGGGCGCCATCGATCGCAACGACGATATTCTGTATATCTGCTATGACAACGAAGCGTATATGAATACGGGCATTCAAAAGAGCTCGCTTACGCCCTTTGGCGCCAAGACCACTACCACGCCCGCTGGTCGCAATGCGCATGGTTGCCTTACGGAAAAGAAGAACCTGTTCGAGATCGTTGCCGCGCATGGCATTCCCTATGCGGCTACCGCGAGCATTGGCTATCTCAATGACTTTATTCGCAAGGTCGACGTGGCGAAGTCGGTGAAGGGCACGCGCTTCATCCACGTGATTGCCCCTTGCCCAACAGGTTGGGGCTGCGGCGTCGACGAGACCATCGACATAGCCAAGGAAGTGGTAGATTGCGGTCTCTGGTATCTGGCGGAATATCGCGGGCCTGCCGTGAGCGACGTTGCGGGCGGTTCCTTCAAGCTTTCGCGTAATCCGCGTGAGTTTGCCGAGGGCGATACATGGGGGAGCGTGGAACATTATCTACGCCGTCAGGCGCGCTTCCGCGCCCTGAGCGACGAGGAGATAGAATCCGTTATTCAGGGTCGTAATGCCACCTGGGAGCGCCTTCGCTCCATTGCCCGGTAGCGTACGCAGGAAACCCCGCAGCTTCCGTCGTTCGGGCTGTGGGGTTCCTTTACTGCATCGAATATGCCTTCGTTCCGTACTGCTTGAGCAGTGGGTCAATCGCGCGTGAGATCATGTTCGCTGCCACCGCATTGCTATAGGCATCGCGTTGGATGTCCACGGTGACGGTGCCCGAAAGCCCGCCTAGGGACATGCCATTCATGAGCACGCGAATGCCCAATGGGCCCAAGGTTTCGGTGAAGGTTTCGGATAGGGCTTCCTTTACCTTCTCGGTGAATTCGTCGAGGTTAGTCGTAGGGTCGAGAATGATCGGTACGTCGACCAGCCCGAATTCTCCCGCCTCTACGAGCTTGTTCTTGTACATGACGGAATTCGGAACGATGTAGGTGCTGCCCGTGGCGTCGACGAGAGTGGTGTGGCGCCACGATACGTCGGTTACACGCGCGACGGCGTTGTCTACGTAGAAGTAGTCGCCAGGATCGACGATGCGCCCAAGGGTGATCTGCAGGCCACCAAAGAGGTTTGCAATGGTGTCTTGCAGGCCCAGCGAAAGAGCGATGCCTCCAACGCCCAGGGCTGCGATGAATGCCGTAAGGTCATAGCCGAAGCAGACTTTTGCAACGATGATCAGGCCGAATAGCCACAGCGCCACACGTGCGATGTTCGCGAAGATGGATCCTGCGGGCAAATCGATGTTGTCGTTGCGGCCAATGTGCATGATGATGCGTCGCACGATTCGTTCGATGACCCAGGTGGCAAGCAAGATAGCCGCACCCGTGAGGATGGTATTGAGGAGGGGGAATTCGGTTTGGAAGTTCTGAAGCGCTTCGAGCACGCGTTATCTCCTTTGGCGGTCGCTTTCGCTTTGTCTCTTCCATAGTAGAGTCATGCGAGGTAGCAGGTGGGGTCGATTATCTTTTTTCAGTCATTTAACGGAATCTATGGCATAATACTGCTTGCTCTGAAGTGCCAGTGTGGCGCAATGGTAGCGCATCTGATTTGTAATCAGGCGGTTGCAGGTTCGAGTCCTGTCACTGGCTCCAGGGCATAATAAAAGGCCAGCGTTTGCTGGCCTTTCGTTTTTATTTCTCGGATTTCTTTCCGTAGCGTCGGTATGCTTCGATGACCGACATCTCGTAATCCTTGCGGTGATTGTTCACCGAGGTGTCGAGGATGAGGCCGCAGCTAAAGCTGAGCATGCCCGCGCCAACGAAGGCCACGGCCACGATGGCCGATGGGAGCCTGGGCACTTGGCCCGTGGAGTTGAATTCGCCGATAACCGGAATGCCCACGATTAGGCCGATGATTACCAGGATGAGGGCAAGCCAACCGAACAGGGCCAGCGGACGGTAGTCCTTGAACAGCTGGCCGATACACTTGAGTACCTTCCAGCCATCGCCAAACGTGGAAAGCTTGCTGTAGCTGCCTTCGGGGCGATCGCGGTAGTCGATGGGCACTTCTACGACACGCCAACGCTTGTCGACGGCGTGGATGGAGAGTTCGGTTTCGATTTCGAATGCGGGGCTGATAACCGGCATGGTCTTCGCGAACACGCGGTTGAATGCGCGGTAGCCCGTCATGACGTCGTGGAATTCGAAGCCGTAGATAACCTTGATGAGCCAACGGACCAGGTTGTTGCCCAGGCCATGGAACGCACGGTCGTTTTCCTCGCCGTAGCTGCCGTTGGAAAGACGGTCGCCAACGGTCATGTCGGCGCGTTCGTTCACCAGCGGCTCGATGAGCGAGGCAGCTGCCTCTGCGGGGTACGTATCATCGCCATCGACCATGATGTAGTAATCGGCGTCGATCTCGCGAATCATCTGACGAACGACATTGCCCTTGCCCTGTCGCGTTTCGGTGCGGACAATAGCCCCGTGCTCGCGGGCGATGTCGCCCGTGCCATCGGAGGAGTTGTTGTCGTAGACGTAGATATCGGCTTCGGGAAGCTCGCGTTTGAAATCGTCGATAACCTTAGCAATCGTTACCGCTTCATTGTAGCAAGGGATAAGGACGGCTACCGAGCCATCGATATCGCGTGCTGTAAATTCAGACACTGTTTCTCCTTCTAACAACATGCGTGTTTGCACATATATGTTTGAAACTATAGCAGTATCTTCGATGTGCGATGGCGCTATAGTTCAAAGTCCTTCTCAAATACGAGATTCAGCACACATATGCAGGTGATTTATCCTTCGAGCTTCTCGGAGAGCTCGAGCCATTCCAGCTCGAGGGCGTCCAGGTTGTCTTTCGCCTGCTGGATTTCCTGCTGAATCGCCCCGAGCGCGGCGTAGTCGAATGGGTCGCATTCCTGCAACTCGGCCTTCTTCTTGTCGACCTTTTCCTGCTGGGTGTTCATCTTGCGCTCCAGGCTGCGGAGCTGCTTCTTCATCTCGCGCAGCTCGGCATTGGAGAACCCTGCCGTGGCTTCCTTCTGCTGGCTGGGGGCAGCGGGCTTGCTTTCGGCCGTGGCGGCTGAAAGCTTTTCGCGTTCCAGGCGCTTCAGGTATTCGTCGACGCCGCCTGGTACGTGGAAGACCCGTCCGCCCAAGATGGCGTACTGGTCATCGGTGACGCGCTCGATGAAATAGCGGTCGTGGCTGACTACGATGAGCGTGCCCGGCCATGTGTCGAGCAGGTCTTCTGTGATGGCAAGCATATCGGTGTCCAAATCGTTGCCCGGCTCGTCGAGGACCAGGACGTTTGGCTCATCGAGCAGGATGAGCAGCAGCTGGAAGCGACGACGCTGCCCACCGGAAAGGTCCTTCACGCGTGCGTTGAGCTCATCGCGGGAAAAGCCCAGGCGCTCGAGCATGGCCGAGGGGCTGAGGTTTCTGCCGTCGACTTTGTAGTACGTTTTGTATCGCGACAGAACCACGCGAACGACGTCGTCTTCGATGGGTCGAAGCTCGTCGAGGTTCTGCGTGAGCGTGGCGAACTTTACCGTGCGGCCAATCTTGATGTGGCCGAGCGTGGGTCGCAGTCTTCCATTGAGCACGTTCAGCAGCGTGGACTTTCCGACGCCGTTTTCGCCCAGGATGCCAATGCGATCGCCTGGGCCAATGTTCCACGTGATTTCGTTCAGCACGCGTTTGCCCCCGCGGTCGACGCATACGTCGTTGAGTTCGAGCACTTGCTTGCCCAGGCGCGCCGTGGCCATTTGCTTCAGCTCGATGGGGTTGCGTACGGGCGGTTCGTCAGCGATGAGGGCCTGCGCGGCTTCAACGTGGAATTTAGGCTTGCTGCGTCGTGCCTGGGCGCCGCGCGAGAGAAACGCCAGCTCTTTGCGGAGCTGGTTAGCGCGCTTCTGCTTGGCGAGCGCTTCGAGCCTGTCGCGTTCCACGCGCTGCATGATGTATGCGGAGTAACCGCCTTCGAAGGGACTTACCATTCCGTCATGTACTTCCCACATGCTCTGGCAGACTTCATCGAGGAACCAGCGATCGTGCGTCACCACGAGAAGGGCGCCGTCACCTGCGGCCCAGCGTGTGGACAGGTGATTCGCCAGCCAGTGAATGGCGCCGATGTCCAGATGGTTCGTGGGCTCGTCAAGCATGAGCACGTTCCAGTCGCCGATGAGCAGGCGAGCGAGGTCCACGCGCCGGCGCTGTCCGCCCGATAGACTTCCCACGTTGCTGTCGAGGCTTATGTCACCGAGCAGCTCTTCTACGATTCCGCGCGTCGTACGGTCTGCCTCCCAGGTGTAGGCCCTGGTCTCGGTTGACGCCAGGATGTCGCGTACCACGTCTTCGTCGTTGAATTCGTCGTGCTGACGCAATACGCCTATGGTGGCGTTGCTCGTTGCGATGACTTGACCCGAATCGGGTGCAACGCTTCCGGACAGCACGTTGAGCAGGGTAGACTTCCCGTGGCCGTTCAAGCCAACGATGCCGATGCGGTCGCCTGTGTTCACGCCGAGCGTGACCCCTCGGAATATTTCCTTCGTGGGGTAGTCGAGATGGACGTCTTTGCAGGTGAGCAGAACGGACACGTATTTCTCCTTCGTTTTGGGCATCCATGGTAGCACACGCTGCCTCCGTGCTATCATCATTCAGTTAAACAACCGCGAACGATATGGATGTGTATGTACGGTTTGAAAACCGAGAGTTGCTTCGATAGCGCTCATTTTCTATCTGATTACTATGGCAAGTGCGAAAACCTTCATGGCCATCGCTGGAAGGTGGTTGCCTACCTGCGTCAGCCTAGCTTGCGCACTCAGGGAACCATGCGCGATATGGTTGTCGACTTTGGCGAGTTCAAGAAGGCCGTCCGCGAGCTTACCGAGGCGTTCGACCATACGTTTCTCGTGGAAGAGGGCACCCTGTCCGATGCCACCATCGAGGCGCTGCGTGGCGAAGGCTTTGCCCCTACCATCGTTCCGTTTCGCACTACTGCTGAAAACTTGGCACGTCATTTCTACGATAGCCTTGCTGCCAAGGGATTTCCCGTCTCGCAAATTGATTGCTATGAGACGCCGCTGAACTGCGCGTCGTATTTCGGAGAAGGGGAGTAGCCGGTGAGGGTTCAGCTGTACTGCGACGGTGGATGCCGCGGAAACCAGAGCGACCGCAACGTAGGCGGATGGGGCGCGTACCTTATCTGGGGCGATCATACCAAGGAACTGTGGGATGGCGAGGTCAATACCACCAATAACAAGATGGAGCTCATGGGTTGCATCCAGGGCTTGCGCGCCATCAAGAACAAGAACGTGGGCGTCGACGTCTACATGGATAGCGCCTACGTATACAACGGCATTACCAGCTGGATCTATGGCTGGATGAAGAAGGGCTGGAAGAACTCCAAGAAGGAGCCGGTTGCCAACAAGGATCTGTGGCTCGAACTCCTGGCCGAGAAGAAGCAGTTTTCGGATATCACGTTCAACAAGGTCAAGGGCCATGCCGATAACGCTGGCAACAATAAGGCTGACGAGCTTGCCAATCGCGCGATGGACGAGCTTTCGTAGCTTGATGGATGCTTTCTCTTCGCGCTTTATCCGACTATAGCGTCATGTATAATTTCGCTCACGCATAGTGGCTTAGATTGTGGATTAGGGAACGAAATGGCGGAACAACTTATTGGTGAAAGCGCCCCGCGCGAACGATTTGGCTCGCGTTTGGGCTTTATTCTCATTTCTGCGGGATGTGCGATCGGCCTGGGCAATGTATGGCGCTTTCCGTACATCACGGGCGAGTATGGTGGTGCGGCGTTCGTTCTGCTGTACTTGATCTTTCTGGTTATTCTGGGTCTTCCGGTCATGGTGATGGAATTTGCCGTGGGCCGTGCCAGCCAGAAGAGCTCGGCGAAGGCTTTCGACGTGCTTGCCCCGAAGAAGAAGTGGGGCTGGTTCGGCTGGTGGGGCTACCTTGGCTGCATGCTTCTCATGATGTTCTACACCACGGTGGGTGGTTGGATGGTCAGCTACGTTGCCAAGATGGCATCAGGCGAGTTGAACGGCCTTTCCGCCGAGGGCGTGGGGCTTGCGTTCGAGGCTACCCTTGCCGACCCCGGCCAGCAGGTTGCCTGGATGCTTGTTGCCATCCTGCTTGGGTTCTTCGTCGTTAGCCTGGGCCTGCAGAAGGGCGTCGAGCGCATTACGAAGTTCATGATGGCTGCGCTCCTGATCATCATGGTTGCGCTGGCCATTCGCGCCGTAACGCTTCCTGGTGCCGAAGCGGGCCTCGCATTCTATCTGGTTCCGGATTTCGGCAAGCTCATGGCCACTCCCGAAACCTTCCTCGATGCTGTCTTCGCCGCAATGGGCCAGGCGTTCTTCACGCTTTCCCTGGGCATTTCCGCTATGGAGGTGTTCGGTAGCTACCTGGACAAGGAACGCAGCCTTACGGGCGAGGCCGTGAATATTGTTGCTCTCGACACCTTTGTGGCCATCGTTGCGGGCCTCATCATCTTCCCCGCATGCTTTGCCTTTGGCGTGAACCCGGGTCAGGGTCCGTCGCTGGTGTTCGTGACCCTGCCCACGATTTTCGGCGAAATGCCCTTGGGCCAGCTCTGGGGCGCGCTCTTCTTCGTGTTCATGAGCTTCGCCGCGTTGTCCACCATCATTGCCGTATTCGAGAATCTCATCAGCTTCGGCATGGATCGCTGGAATTGGACGCGCACGCAGGCGGTTGCCTATACCGCCATCATGGTTACCGTGCTGAGCATACCCTGCGCGCTTGGCTTCAATCTGTGGGCTGGCGTTACCATCCCCGGCATTGGCGATATTCAGTCGATCGAGGACTTCATCGTCTCGAACAACCTGCTGCCTCTTGGCAGCCTGCTCTACGTCGTCTTTTGCGTTTCGAAGTTCGGCTGGGGCTGGGAGAATTTCGTGGCCGAGGCCGACGCGGGCGAGGGCATGCATTTTCCCCGTTGGGCGCGCCTGTGGCTTACGTGGGGCGTTCCTGCGCTCATTCTGGTTATCTGGGTTTCGGGGTACGTGCCGAAATTTATGCTTTGGTTCGGTCTTTCGTAGTTCGATGCGATAGAATAACTCTGCTAATGCGCCCGTGGCTCAATGGATAGAGCATCGGACTTCTAATCCGACGGTTGTGGGTTCGAGTCCCGCCGGGCGCACCATTTAGCCTATGCTTCGGATGGCGTTTTTGTCGCCGTGAAATTGTAGCAGCCGACGTTTCGTCGGCTGCTTTCTTTTGGTATTGCCCCGTATTTCGCGTAGCTCGCGATTCGTATGGGGAGTTTCTTGGGTGTCGCGCGTGAGTCGTTGCGTTCTTACGAACAGCTCCAGGCAAATCGCGTATCTCCTGCGCCAATTTCGAAATTGCACTTCACGATGCCGATGTCGATCTTTGGGAGCGAGCCGCGCGACGTGGGGTTTACCTTTACCACGTTTCCTGGCTCGAGCGTGATGACGAAATCCTGGCGGTTCATTGCGGTGGGCGCGAGCATGGCTGCGTTCATGGCGGATACGAACCATTCTGGTGCGGCGTCTACGCCTTTGCCTAGCTGGTAGCACTTTTCCGCTGGCTTGCTTTTGCGAGGCGATCCGTGCGTTTTGCCGTATCCCAGCGCGATGACGCAATAAAGCTTTTCGCCCTTGAAGATGGCGCAAGCGGCGTTTCTCTTGTTGTATGTTCCCGCAACCCAGCAGCTGTCTATGCCCATCGCGCGTGCGTTTAGGACGATGCGCTGGCCATAGTACCCAATGCGCTGTTCGATGTTTGGTTCTTTCTTTCCGACGCAACATATATATGTGTGCACGTTTTCGAAGTGTCCGTATTTGGCGAGCACTCCCTTGAAGGCTACGGGATTGTTGCGTACGAGCTGAAAACGGAGGTCGCCCTCTTGGTTTGCCGTTTCGATCTGTTCTTGCAGGATGTCGAGTGTTTTGGTGTCGATGGGCCTCTCTGTGTAGGATCGCACGGAGTGGCGCTGTTCGACTGCTTCTATGAGTTCCATTGCGTCTCCTATTCGTTTTTGTACAAGTGTAGGGGTGCCTTCCTGGTTTTCGTCATTTGTCACGGTCATGTTGATATGCCGAACGGATAGGGTTACTTGCTCTTCATGCCGCGTTCGTAGGTGGTAGCGAGGGCGTAATTCCCTGCGATTTCGCGTTTGCATATCCCACGCTTACGTATGCAGAAAAATCGCCTATTAGTCCATTTGGAGGGGCGAAAATGGGTCGAATCGCATGAGATAGGGGAAATATGCGAAAGAGACGTATATTGACAGCCTTAAGGTCTTATGATTGTGAAAATACTACCTATCTAAACGTATAAATCCCCTGATGAACGCTTAGATTTCCGGAGAGCTTCCAAGGTTTAGAATTCTTGAAAACCCAAAAAGTCAATAGCCGTTTGCCGACTATTACCTACCGTTTACCCCGCAAAGGAAACGTTTTTTCAATACTTACAAATTCTCCTTGCATTTCGTTTGCGGGCATGCAATGGTTTGCTCGTTCCGCTTAAACGGGCCTACGGGTAAGGGCCTACCGCGGAAAATGCATATTGCAAAACGCACGAGAGAGAAAAGGAGGGCGTTCATGACCGGAGTCAACGTCAAGAGCGAGATTGGACCTCTAAAGAAGGTCATTCTCCACCGTCCCGGTAACGAGCTTCTCAACCTCACCCCCGACACGCTCGAGCGTCTGCTGTTCGACGATATTCCTTTCCTGGAAATCGCTCAGCAGGAGCACGACGCCTTTGCGCAGGCTCTGCGCGATAACGGCGTCGAGGTGGTCTACCTCGAGGACCTCATGGCTGAAACCATCCGCGACAACGCGGCGCTGCGCAGCCAGTTCATCGAGCAGTGGATCGAGGAGGCGAATGTCCACACCGAAAAGTGGCACAAGATCCTGCACGAGTATCTCGATTCCGAGTATGCCGATGCCAAGGCTCTGGTCGAAAAGACCATGACCGGCATCACGCTCGACGAGCTCGATATCGACCGCACCAACAGCCTGGTCGACCTCGTGAGCAGCCCCACGGAAATGGTCTGCGACCCCATGCCCAACCTGTACTTCACTCGCGACCCGTTCGCGATGGTGGGCAATGGCGTAACCATCCACCGCATGTACTCCGTCACGCGTAACCGTGAGACGATTTACGGTCAGTACATCTTCGACAACCATCCCGACTTCAAGGGCACCCCGCAGTACTACAGCCGCAAGGAAGCCTTCCACATCGAGGGTGGCGACGTCCTGAACATCAACGACCACGTGCTCGCCATCGGCATCAGCCAGCGCACCGAGCCCGATGCCATCGACACGCTCGCTCAGAGCATCTTCCACGACGAGCGCTCCACCATCGACACCATCCTGGCGTTCGACATCCCGAACAGCCGCGCGTTCATGCATCTGGACACGGTGTTCACCCAGATCGACTACGACAAGTTCACCATCCACCCGGGCATCCTGGGCCCGCTCACGGTGTTCGAACTCACCAAGGGCGCCGAGGGCAAGGTCAAGGTCAACCGCCTCGACTCCGACCTCGAGAGCATCCTCACGAAGTACGTGGGCCAGCCCGTCCAGCTGCTGCAGTGCGGCGCCGGCGATCGCATCGCCGCCGAGCGCGAGCAGTGGAACGACGGCAGCAACACGCTGTGCATCGAGCCTGGCAAGATCTGCGTCTACCAGCGCAACAACGTCACGAACGACTTCCTGTACAAGAACGGTCTTGAACTGGTCGTCATCCCCAGCTGCGAGCTGTCTCGCGGCCGTGGTGGCCCGCGCTGCATGAGCATGCCGGCCTGGCGCGAAGACCTCTAAGGTCTTGCCCTTTCGAACCCATGTGGTTCGTGCAATTGTTTACAAACGCCTGGAATGCCAGGCGACTTATGAAAGGAACTACATTATGCCTACTAGCCTGAGCGGTCGCGACTTCCTGAAGCTTCTCGATTTCTCCGCCGAGGAAATCAATTACCTGCTTCGCCTCTCCCGCGAATTCAAGAACCTGAAGCTCACCGGTACGCCTCACCGTTACCTCGAGGGCAAGAACATCGTTCTGCTGTTCCAGAAGACCTCCACTCGTACGCGCTGCTCCTTCGAAGTTGGCGCTATGGACCTGGGCATGGGTGTGACCTACCTCGATCCCGGCAGCAGCCAGATGGGCAAGAAGGAGTCCATCGAGGACACCGCTCGCGTGCTCGATCGCTTCTATGACGGCATCGAATTCCGCGGCTTCGCCCAGAGCGACGTCGAAGAGCTGGCCGCCAACGCTTCCGTGCCCGTGTGGAATGGCCTCACCACGGAATGGCATCCCACCCAGATGCTCGCCGACATCCTCACCATGCAGGAAAACTTCAACTACGACATCAAGGGCAAGACGCTGGTCTTCATGGGCGACTGCAAGAACAACGTTGCTCGCTCCCTCATGGTCGTTTGCGCCAAGCTGGGCCTGAACTTCGTGGCCTGCGGCCCCAAGTCCTGCATGCCTGCTCAGGACGTTATCGACGCCACCAAGCCCTTCTTCGAGGAGAATGGCTGCACCTGCACCCTCACGCAGGACGTTGCCGAGGGCGTCAAGGGCGCACATGCCATCTACACCGACGTTTGGGTATCCATGGGCGAGCCCGACGAGGTTTGGGAGTCCCGCATCAAGGAACTCACCCCGTATCGCGTAACCTCTGAGGTTATGGCCATGGCCGATCCTTCCGCCATCTTCCTGCACTGCCTGCCCAGCTTCCATGACACCAACACGGTCATCGGTGCTGAAAAGGCCAAGCAGTTCGGCATCACCGAGCAGGAAGTTACCGACGAGGTCTTCGAAGGTCCTCAGAGCCGCGTCTTCGACGAGGCCGAGAACCGCATGCACACCATCAAGGCCATCATGTACGCGACCCTGTCGTAAATCGTCGTACCATTTGCTAGATTCCCAGGGCCGGCCTTCTCGGCTGGCCCTGCCATTTGAAAGGACATACCATGCCTTATCAGAAAGGTGAAGGCCCTTCCGTAGTTATCGCGCTGGGCGGCAACGCTCTGGGCAATACTCCCGAAGAGCAGCTCGAGCTCGTGAAGAACACCGCTAGCCACATCGTAGATATGGTGGGCGAGGGCGTGAACACCATCGTTACGCACGGCAATGGCCCCCAGGTTGGCATGATCAACAACGCGTTCGATGCCGCCTGCAAGGATCCCGCGAACAAGGTTCCGGCCATGCCTTTCCCCGAGTGTGGTGCCATGAGCCAGGGTTACATCGGCTACCATCTGTCCCAGGCCATTCTGGGCGAGCTGAAGCATCGCGGCATCATGCGTTCCACTGCCAACGTGGTTACGCAGACGGTTGTCGATCCTAACGACCCTGCCTTCGAGAATCCCACCAAGCCCGTGGGTGCCTTCATGACCGAAGAAGAGGCCAAGGCCCTGGCCGAGAAGACCGGCTGCACGGTGAAGGAAGATGCCGGCCGTGGCTGGCGTCGTGTTGTGGCTTCCCCGAAGCCCCAGCGTATCGTCGAATTCGACGCCGTGAAGGACCTCATGGACGCTGGCTACATCGTGGTTTCCACCGGTGGCGGCGGCATCCCCGTCATCGAGGCGAACGACAGCTACCATGGCGTTCCGGCCGTTATCGACAAGGATAACTCCGCTTCCATGCTGGCTGCCTCGTTCAAGGCCGATATGCTCGTCATCCTTACCGCCGTCGAGAAGGTTTGCATCAACTTTGGCAAGCCCAACCAGGAAGAGATTTCCCACATGACGGTTGCCGAGGCCGAGGAGTACATCGCTCAGGAGCAGTTCGCCGCCGGTTCCATGCTGCCCAAGGTTCAGGCTTGCATCAACTACGTGCGCCGCTACCCGCAGGGCAAGGCTCTCATTACGAGCCTCGAGTGCGCTGCCGCTGGCCTGGAAGGCAAGACAGGCACCGTTATTACGCTCGACTAACCGGGTTTATCTTGGTTGTAGGGGAGCCGCATCCGTTCGTGGATGCGGCTCCTTTTGTCTAGATTGCTCTATCTGTACTTTCATTTCCCTACGCGGGTGCTAGAATAGCCGCAATGTGCATTCGTATTAGGAAGTGACGGAAAACAACCATGCAGATTCGCGAACAACTTGAACAGCTTGTTGGCCAGGGTCTTTCGACTGCTGTTGCCGATGGATCGCTCGCCCTCGACGAGATTCCGGAAGCTGCTCTCGAGCGACCTCGTGACACGAACAATGGCGACTGGGCTTCTACGGTTGCCCTGCGTCTGGCGAAGGCGGCCAAGAAGAACCCCCGCGAAATCGCCCAGATCATCGTTGATCACCTTCCCGAGAACGGCATGATCGCTTCCTGCGAAATCGCCGGTCCTGGCTTCATCAATTTCACGCTGGCTCCCGAAGTGTTCCAGGGCGTTATTGCTCAGGTTCGCCAGGAAGGTGCCGATTACGCCAAGGGCACCATCGAGGGTCCCAACTACATCAACATCGAGTACATCAGCGCTAACCCCACGGGTCCGTTCCATGTGGGTCATGGCCGTTGGGCTGCGCTTGGCGACGCCACGGCGCGCGTCATGCGTCATGCCGGCTACAAGGTGTACGAAGAGAACTACATCAACGACCATGGTAGTCAGATGGATAACTTCGGTCGAAGCGTTGTTGCGCGTTACCTGCAGGAGCTTGGCCACGACGTTCCGCTGCCCGAAAACTGCTACGCTGGCGCCTACGTTATCGACATTGCCAAGTCCATCATCGAAAAGGATGGCGACAAGTGGGTCGACGCCGATGAGGAAGAGCGTCTGCTGAACTTCCGCGAGCGCGCCTACGCATACGAGCTTGCCGAGCAGCATCGCATTTGCGACACCTTTGGCACCACGTTCGACAAGTGGTTCAGCGAGCGCACTCTGTACGTGAAGGACGAAGAGGGCAAGAGTCAGGTCGACCGCGCTCTGGCTGCTATGGACGAGCGTGGCTACCTGTACGAAAAGGACGGCGCCACCTGGTTCAAGAGCACCGCGTTTGGCGATGACAAAGACCGCGTTCTGCAGAAGAGCAACGGCGAGTACACGTACTTTACCAGCGACGTTGCATACCATTACAACAAGATGCAGCGTGGCTTCGACCATCTCATCGACCTGTGGGGCGCCGATCATCATGGCTACATCGCCCGTTGCGAGGCCATGCTGGCCGCTTGGGGTTACCCGGGTGCCTTGGAAGTCATGCTTGGCCAGCTCGTGAACCTGTTCCGCAATGGCGAGCCGGTTCGTATGAGCAAGCGTACGGGCGAAATGGTTACGTTCGAAGAGCTTATCGAAGAGGTGGGCGTTGATAGCACGCGTTGGCTCATGCTTTCTCGCGGTGCCGATCAGACCATTGACTTCGACATCGAAGTGGCCAAGAAGAAGGATGCGTCCAACCCCGTGTATTACGTGCAGTACGCACATGCGCGTATCTGCTCTATCTTGCGCAAGGCTGCTCCTGCCGAGCTTGCCGCCAAGGCCGAAGCTGGGGAAATCTCCATGGATGAGCTCGTTGCTCAGGTGCTTCCTGCCAACATCGACCTTTCCGTGCTCACCGACCCCAGTGAAATTGCTCTCGCTCGCAAGATCGAGACGCTCCATGATTTCGTTCAGCTGGCTGCGCGCGACCGCGCTGCGTTCCGCATGACGCACTTCTGCCAGGATCTTGCCGGTCTGTTCCATGGCTTCTACACCAACTGCCATGTGAACGTGGAAGACGAGAAGCTGCGTAACGCCCGTCTGGCGCTCTGCGACGCAACGCGTATCGTTCTGGCGCTTAGTCTGGGTCTTCTGGGTATTTCTGCCCCCGAGAAGATGTAGCAGATACCAACAGATCTAGTTGTCTACGGCGGGGTTTATCCCCGCCGTTTTTCTTCTGCGCGTTCGTTTTCTGCAACTGTTGTAATGCTGCTGATGACGTTCAGGATGTTTTGGAGCCCGCCGCAGAACAGCTCGAAGCATATCGCCAGGGAAATGGCGATATCGGAATGCAAGTACGTCAAGATTACCAGCATGCCGATGAGGATGGACCCTGGCTGGTTGGGGGCTCCGAACGAGAGGAACATCACGATAAAGGCTATTGCTGCGATGTTGAACCACGACACTTCGCAATTGGCAACGAAGATGTAGATTGATGCGAGCAGCATGAGAATGAAGCAGTTGCCGTCAAGGCTGGTCTGTGCCAGTATCGGAAGCTCCTTCCCGAGCCTTTCCTGGGGGATTCCCAGATGCTTCGCGCAGTAGCGATTGTTGTAGGGCACGGCGTCGATGACGGAGCCTATCACGTAGTTCTCTTTAACGAGCGGCCATATCATTCGGATGAATTCCCCTATCCGGATTCCATGTGCCTTCAGCCTTAGGGCGTACAGGGCAAGTAGGGGGATCGTGCTTGCGAATACGATGACGCCGATGAAGAGGATCTCCAGGAAATTCGAAATGCCGTCCTTTGCCAGGAAGACTTCCAGGAACAGCAGGAAGCAAGCTATCGGGAAGGCCGTCATGAGAATGCCGAGTATGCCGGAGAACAAGTTGTAGCAAGCGTCGATTGCCCGTTTTAGCAAGTCGAAGCTCTTGCCTATCGAATTCAGCGCGCCAACGATGAGGAGCGCTACGACAATCATGGGAATGGGGGAGATGGTCTCGAAGGGCTCGATGATGCTTGACGGTATTATCTGATCTATCGCCGAGGCAAGCGACCAATTGGCGAATCCTATGTCGACCTGCTCCGTCATTCCGCTGGATGAGAGGGCCCACTGGGCAAACATGAAACCCATGATGAGAGCTAGCACGACTACGCCGACCGAGGAGGATATCGCACTGATGAACAGCCTGCGCGATGACGAATTGTGGTCGGCAACGATGAAGGAATCGGTTACGTTCTTGAGCAGCGAGAAGAGCGTTACTGGTGCGCCTATCATAAGCACGGCGTTGGTGAACAGCTTTTCCAGGGGTGATACCCATTCGGTTGCCAGTAGCTGCAACTCAGCTTCGTCAACCGTGAATTCAAGGATGATGCCCACGATCACTGCCATTATGACGGCGATGAGGTTTGGGAGGATGATGCTCCAGAAGTTTCTGCCCACCGAAAGGGAAATGACGTTGGTGCCGTTCTTGTATGAACAGGAGAACTTGTCGGAAAACGTATCGATGATTTCTGTTCTGGAATCTGGCTGGGCGTCTTCCTCGGGTAGCGAGAATCGCTTGCCCGCGAACGAGATTTCTATGTCCGTCCCCTTGAGTGCGCTAATGCTGCTGATCTCAAGTTGCGTTTCGTCGCCAGCTTGTGATGCGACATGGTAGAGGAGCGCTTCGAAGAGAGCCATCAATTCAGTGCCGCTGCAGGCGGAAATGCGGCGCCCCGCAAGGGCCTTTTCGGCGAAGTTGTGGGCTTGCGAAATGCCCGCCTCGCTTGCCTTTACCCGTATTGTTTCAGTTCTAGCCATAGTGAATGCTCCAGAAAACCGACGTGGCTGTTCCCTCTAGGTTTGCTGTGACAAATGCCATGTACTGAATACCATTATAATAGCGGTATGCATCTACGTTGGGGTAATTGGGAACATCGAGGTGAGAATATGGAATACAGAAAGTTCGGTGACGCCTACTACGTACGACTTGATCGGGGTGACGAGATCATTTCCTCTATTCTTGGCATTTGCAAGGCAGAGAATGTTGCGTCGGCTACGTTCAGTGGCATTGGTGGCTGCAAGGAAGCCCTGATCCAGACCTTCATTCCCGAAACGGGCGCATTCGAAACCCAAGAGTATGCTGGCATGCTCGAACTTGTGTCGCTCGTCGGCAATGTCTTTTCAGGTGATGAATCCGAATTGACCAGCCATGCTCACGCCATGTTTTCGTATAAGGATGGCAGCGAACATTGCGTGGCGGCGGGGCACGTGAAGTCCATAACCGTTCTCTACACCGCCGAAATCGAGCTACGGCCCGTTGTCGGAGGCATTATTGGGAAGAAATACGATCCGGTTACCGGCACGGGTTTTTGGGAGTTTCAAGACTAAGCACGTCTGACTCAGCGCACCCATGCAGAAGATGCTTTTTGCGCCGAGTATGATTTTAGCGTTCACAAAATGGCGGCACTTCCAAAGTGTGAACATATGAAGGAGGGGAGTGCTGGGTTCGAGTCCCCGTCATCCGGACATGAAAAAAGCTCCCAACGGGGAGCTCTACAATTCAAATGGTGGACCGTCGGGGACTCCTGCGTTCCTGTGGAACGCCGAACCCTCCCTCGCAGGCTCGGTCGGGCGAATTCCTACAAACGTGCCGCTGGCACGTTTGCTTAACGGAATTCCACCTCATCGGTTCGAGTCCCCGTTATACGGTATGAAAAAAGCTCCCGATAGGGGAGCTTAACAATTCAGATGGTGGACCGTCGGGGACTCGAACCCCGGACCTTGGGATTAAGAGTCCCCTGCTCTACCAACTAAGCTAACGGTCCATGTTCATATGTCTTTTGCCCTTCGAAAAGCGGCGAACGCTATTTTAGGACAACCGCTCTTGCTTTGCAAGAACTTTTTTAAAAAGTTTCGCGCTGGGGTGGATAGAGAGATTCGAACTCTCGACCTCCAGAGCCACAATCTGGCGCCCTAACCAACTAGGCCATATCCACCGTGCGCAAGTGGATAGTATAGCGGCCGATGAGGTAGGGGGCAACAGGCAATTTTCTCATCACGAATCATGCACAACTCGGCACGTTCTCACTGTAAAACAGCCTGTAAGGCGCTTGGTGATCACGGGATGCGTCCGTGGGGTGCCGTTATCCAGATTGACTCCACTCCGGTAGCGCGTGAGATGTCTTTGCGAGCCCCCGCCTATGTTGGCGGTGAGCGGTTGGGGAAGCGGTGCGATCGTTTGTTTGCTCGCGTACGTATATAGACGCGGAATGTATGTGCCGCATATCCCAAGCTCATGTTCTTGTAGATTTATTTGCTCCCTTATCTATATACGGGGGTATGTTGTCCAAATACGGCCTCGGAAAATGTGAAGATGAATCCACAAAAAAGGGGGTTGTCAAAGGGTTTGGTTCGCGTATAATCCTTTCTTGCGCGTTGCAAGTGAGCAACAAGCAAGATTCCTCGGTAGCTCAACGGCAGAGCATCCGGCTGTTAACCGGAGGGTTGTAGGTTCGAATCCTACCCGGGGAGCCATTTGTTTTTACAGCCTTTTTTGGCTCTTACATATCGGGCGTTTGGCGCAGCGGGAGCGCGACTCCTTCACACGGAGTAGGTCACAGGTTCAATCCCTGTAACGCCCACCATCAAAAACACCAGGTCAGAACAAGTTTCTGGCTTGGTTTTTTATTTATTGAAAATTGTCGAAATGCCTCCAGTACGTAATAAATACGTAATAGACGGACGATGGTGAGGAGATAATACGCATTGGGTCGACCATGCGCGGATGGTATACGGCCAATTGCGCTATACTACGTGTTCACGGGCCTGTAGCTCAATGGTGGAGCAGGGGACTCATAATCCTTTGGTTGTCGGTTCGAGCCCGGCCGGGCCCACCACTTAGATTTTCATCGGGTCAGTCGATTTTCGGCTGGCCCTTTTCAGTGTGTAAGGGTAACTGTATCTGCGATGATCATTCAGCTTGAACATATTTCCAAATCGTTTGGCGCGCGTACGCTCTTTTCTGATGTCACTTTCAAGCTTGAAGCCTACGATCGCCTTGCGCTCGTAGGTCCCAACGGCGCTGGCAAAACAACGCTGCTCAATATCATTACGGGTAATGAAGAGCCTGATGAAGGGCGTGTGCTGTATGCAAAGGGCGCATCGGTTGGCTATCTCGAGCAGGAAGCCATCGAAATGGGGGACCGCCCCCTGTTCGACGAGGTAATTTCCTCGCAGAAGGAGATCCTAGAAGCCGAGGAGCGCCTACGTGCCCTGGAGGACAACCTGGGTGATAACCCCACGGAAAAGGAGCTTGCCGCCGCTGGACGTGCGCGTGATGCGTATGAGGCCATGGGTGGCTATCTGCTCGAGTCGAAGGTGCGCAGCGTCCTGTTTGGCCTAGGCTTTGGCGAAGAGGATATGAAGAAGCGCACGGTCGACTATTCGGGTGGTTGGCAGATGCGCATTGCGTTGGCGAAGCTTCTCGTGCGCAACCCCGATGTGCTCATGCTCGACGAGCCAACTAACCACCTTGATCTTGAAAGCGTTACCTGGCTTGAGGGCTTCTTGCGCGGTTATAGCGGTACGGTCATCGTGGTTAGCCACGACCGCGCGTTCATGGACAACATGGTTGACCGCGTCGCGGAAATCGACAATGGGCATGTGAACTTCTATAAGGGCAACTACTCGGCCTACCTGAAGCAGCGTGAAGAGCGTATTGAACTGCTTCGCCAGCAGGCCGAACGGCAGCAAGCTGAAATTGCCCATATGGAGGCGTTCATCGAACGATTCCGCTACAAGGCCACGAAGGCAAAGCAGGTGCAGGATCGGGTGCGCAAGCTCGAAAAGATTGAGCGCATCGTGGTGCCCGAAGAGCGCAAGACGGTTCACTTCAACTTTGTCCAGCCGCCTCGTACCGGCGATATGGTCGTCAACCTTACGGGCGTTTCCAAGGCCTTTGGCGAGCACGTTGTCTACGATAAGCTCGACCTTTCGGTGTATCGCGGCCAGAAGATCGCGCTCGTGGGCCCCAATGGTGCCGGTAAGTCCACGCTTCTGAAGATGATTGCGGGCGTTCTCGACCCTGATGCTGGCAGTATTCAGTATGGCGCGCACGTAGACAAGACCTACTACGCCCAGCATCAGCTCGAAGAGCTGCATGAAGGCAATACCGTGTTCGAAGAACTTGATCGCGTTGCACCTGGTTGGACCATTTCGCAGGTAAGGACGCTGCTGGGTGCCTTCTTGTTCCAGGGTGATGCCGTCGAGAAGCGCGTGAGCGTGCTTTCTGGTGGCGAGAAGAGCCGTCTGGCACTGGCCAAGATGCTCGTTTCGCCCAAGCCGCTGCTCTGCCTCGACGAGCCTACGAACCACCTCGATATTCAGAGCGCTGACGTTTTGGAACAGGCTCTTGCTGAGTTCGAGGGGACCATCATCCTTATTACGCACGATAGGCATCTCATTCGTGGCGTTGCGAATCGCATTATCGAGATTACGCCTGGTAACGTTACCGTCTACGATGGCGATTACGATTATTACCTGTTCAAGAGCGGGCAGGAAGATTCGGCTTCCATTACGGGCGGCCGTGACGAGGCATTGGCCACTTCGAAGTCTGGCCTTGCGAGCAGCCATGCGGCGACGCGCGCTCAGGCTGCCAAGAAGGAGGCTTCTTCGGGCATTACCGTGAATCGCCATCCCCGTGGGGAGCGTCCCGTAAAGAATGCGTCTGCTTCTCTTACGGCGCCGAAGGGCAGTGCGCCTAAGTCGAAGGAGCAGAAGCGCCGCGAGGCTGAAGCTCGTAACAGGGCCTATGCTGCGCTCAAGAACCATCGCAAGCGCATCGCGCAACTCGATAAGCAGATGGAAGCGGACAATACGCGCCTTGCGGAGATCTTGGAGCTGCTGGCAGACCCCGATTTTTACACGAACGAGGATGCGTCGAGCGATGTCATTGCCGAACATGCCAGCATCAAGAAGCGCTTGGCCGCTGCGGAAGAGGAGTGGTTCATTCTTAATGAGGAGCTTGAAGCGGAAATGGCTCGTCAGCGGGAGGCTTCCGAAAAGTAGGCGCAATGCCTGCCGATGACCGATTCGATGCGGAGCGTGCGGATGAATTTTCGTGTTTTCATTTCGGCTTACTCGCCTGCGGTATACTAGGACACCTATGAGTACAGACATGATTGCATACTACGCTTGTTCGATTCTGGCATTCGTGCCGGCCATCGTGCTTCACGAGGTCGCACACGGTTTTGCCGCCTACAAGCTGGGCGACCCGACGGCGAAGAATGCGGGCCGTCTCTCGGTGAATCCCCTTCGCCATATCGATCCTTTTGGCACGGTGCTGCTGCCTGCCATTCTTATGCTGGCTAATGCGCCCGTGTTCGGCTACGCAAAGCCCGTGCCGTACAATCCGCGCTACTTCAAGGACAAGCGCAAGGGCGACTTGATTGTTGGCCTTGCGGGCCCTGCCGCCAATTTGCTCATGGCCCTTGTGGGCGCCATGGTTGCATGGCTCCTGTATCCGCTTGCCACTACCAGCTTGGTGAATAGCAACGAACTCTTTGCGTACTTTTACCTGCTGTTCTTGCCGTATTTTACGCTTATCAACCTTTATCTGATGTTCTTCAACCTGCTGCCTATTCCTCCGCTAGACGGATCGAGTATTTTCGCGTTCATCCTGCCGGAGAAATACTTGCGTCAGTATTACGCGGTGCAGCAATACGCCATGCCCGTTTTGCTGATTCTGCTCTTCATTGTTCCGTATTTCAGCCCCATTAATCCGATTTCGGTGTATATGAACGCTACTGCGGGCAATGTCGCTAATTTGTTGTTCCCGTTCCGTATCTCGTAGTAATAAGTAAGTAAGGATTAGGTCATGTCGGAAGAAATTTGCGCTGACAACCAAGACAACAGCACGCTCGTGGTTCCCAAGGAGCGCATCATTCTTACGGGAGACCGTCCCACGGGGCGTCTCCACGTTGGTCATTTCGTAGGATCGCTTCGTGAGCGCGTTCGCTTGCAGAACTCGGGCGAATTCGACCGTATCTTCGTCATGATCGCGGATGCGCAGGCGCTTACCGACAACGCCGATAACCCCGAGAAAGTTCGCCAGAACATCATCGAGGTCGCGCTTGACTATCTGTCCTGCGGTATCGACCCTGCCAAGACCACTATCTTCATTCAGTCGCAGATTCCCGAGCTCTTCGAGCTTACGGCGTATTACATGAACCTTGTTACGGTGGCGCGCGTGCAGCGTAACCCCACGGTGAAGAGCGAAATCCAGATGCGTGGCTTCAACGCCGACATCCCCGTTGGCTTCTTCACGTATCCCATTAGCCAGGCTTCGGATATTACCGCGTTCAAGGCCACCACGGTTCCCGTGGGTGAAGATCAGCTTCCCATGCTCGAGCAGACGCGCGAAATCGTTCGCTCGTTCAACCGCACGTATGCTCCCGTTCTCGTGGAGCCCGAAGCGCTCATCCCGCAGGGTGAGGCCGCGAAGCGCTTGCCTGGCATCGATGGTAAGGCGAAGATGAGCAAGTCCCTGGGCAACGGCATCTATCTGTCCGACACGCCCGAGGAAGTTGCCAAGAAGGTCAAGAGCATGTACACCGACCCTGGTCACCTGAAGGTTTCCGACCCGGGCAAGATCGAGGGCAATGCGGTGTTCACCTATCTTGATGCGTTCAGCACCAACGAGCATTTTGCGGAATACTGGCCCGAATACGCCAACCTTGACGAGCTGAAGGCGCACTATCAGCGCGGCGGCCTGGGTGACGTGAAGTGCAAGATGTTCCTGAACCGCGTCCTGGAAGACACGCTTGCGCCCATCCGCGAGCGTCGTCACGAGCTCGAGGCCGATATTCCCGCGGTGTACGACATTCTGGCTGCTGGTTGCGAAACCGCACGTGCTGCCGCTGCCGAAACGCTGCATGAGGTGAAGGATGCCATGCGCATCAACTACTTCTCCGACGTTGCTCTTATGGAAGAGCAGGCACTGCGCTATCGTCGCGTGGAAGACTAGCCCGCGGTAGATGTCGTATCGCGTTCGCACAGAGAGCTTCGAAGGCCCGTTCGACCTTCTGCTGTATCTGGTTAGCCGCCAGAGAGTAGACATCGGCGCCATTTCCATTACGGAGATTGCCGATCAGTACCTCGACGAAGTCTCGCATATGGAAAACGTCGACTTGGATGTCGCGAGCGACTTTCTGCTCGTGGCATCCACGTTGCTCGAGATCAAGGCTGCGGCCCTGCTTCCCAAGCCCAAGGACAATCTCGTAGAGGAATACGAGGAGATTGGCCCTATGGAAGCACGCGACATGCTGGTGAAGCGCCTACTTGCATATACCCAGTTCAAGAATGCGGCTGCCGAACTTTCCGCGCGATACGATTCAGAGCTTCGCTTGCATCGTCGTAGTGCGGGCCCCGACGAGAGCCTGCTTACGCTTATGCCCGACTACCTGGAAGACGTGACGCTCGATTCGCTTGCGTACCTCTGCGCTCAGGTCATGGGCCATCGCGATCCGTTCTTGCTCGAAAGCGAGCACATTGCTGCGAAGCCCATTCCCGTGGAAGTGCATGTGCGCGCCATTCATACCCGCATTCGCAATCAGAAACACGCCCGCTTTAGCGATTTGCTCACGAGTCGTGCGAGCAAGCCCGTTATCGTCGTCACGTTCCTGGCCATTTTGGAGCTCTACAAGCGTGGCATGGTGACGGTTCGCCAGTCCGAGGCGTTTGGCGACATCGACATTGACTTTATCGAGGGCTCCGGCGAGCTCTTCCTCGAGGGCGAAGGCGCCCTCACCAGCGTTCAGGAGGCGTAGCATGTTCGAAGGCTTGAGCGAGAACCAGCTGACCAGCGCCATTCAGGCGATGCTGTTCGTGACGGATGGTCCCGTTTCCACTATTACCATGGCCGACATGCTTCAGGTGGAACCTTCCGCTGTGGAATCGGCCTGCGTCGAGCTGCGTGCGCGCCTGCTCGAAGACGAAGAGGGCATTCAGCTTACCGAGGTTGCAGGTGGTTGGCGCCTGTGCACGCATCCTGCCTTTCACGAGCTGCTCGAGGCCTATGTCCTCTCGTGGGATACGCGCAAGCTTTCGCAGGCTGCCCTGGAGGTTCTTGCGGTCGTTGCCTATTCCCAGCCCGTCACGCGTGCCGGCGTTGCCGACGTTCGCGGCGTGAATTCCGATAGTTCGCTGAACTCCCTGATGGAAAAGGGTCTTGTGAGGGAAGTCGGTACGTCGGATGCTCCGGGTAACCCGACGCTCTATGGAACGACGCCCGCTTTCCTGGAGAAGTTCGGCCTTCGTTCCCTGAAGGATCTTCCCGACATCACCGAGTTTGCCCCCGACGACGAGACGCGCGATTTCATTCGCACGCGGCTTTCCGCCACGCGTGGTTATATTCCGCCCGTTCGCGAGACCGAGGCGCTTGACGAGCCGGAGGTTGAACAGGAGTCTATCGATGATGTCGAGCCTGGTCAGCAGCAGAGCATGGATGATGCGATGCGCCAGATGATGGCGGGTGCCCTGGCGGAAGCCGCGGGGGCCGTCGAGAAGATCGATTTTGACGACCTGGAATTTGAGGAGTAAGCGTGTCTGACATTCGCGATATTGGCTGGGAGGAGCGCATCGAGGAGCATGCATTCCCCATGCGCTTGCAGAAGTACCTCGCCCGGGCCGGCGTTGCTAGCCGCCGTGGATCAGAAAGCCTTATCACCGCAGGTCGCGTAGAGGTTAACGGCATCGTTGTCACCGAGCTTGGCAGCAAGGTCGACCCTCTGGAAGATGAAGTGGCCGTCGATGGGGTAGTGGTCGTTTGGGGTTCTTCCCATGTGGTGCTGGCCTTGAACAAGCCCTCGGGCATCATCACCACCATGAAGGACTATCGCGGGCGCCGTTGCGTTGCGGATATCATGCCCTGCGATGAGTATCCCGGGTTGTATCCCATTGGCCGCTTGGACAAGGATACGACGGGCCTTTTGCTCTTCACCACCGATGGCGAACTGGGGAATGGCCTGTTGCATCCCAGCCATCACGTAACCAAGGTCTACCATGCTACGGTGACTGGCATCATGACCGAAGCCGAGGCCCAGCAGCTTCGCGAGGGCGTTTTGCTCGAGGATGGCATGACGGCTCCGGCTGAAATTTCCGTCATCTCTAAGTCGCGCAATCGATGCGTGGTGGAGCTTGCCATTCACGAGGGACGCAAGCATCAGGTGAAGCGCATGTGCAAGGCGGTGGGGCATCCCGTCGAGCATCTTGACCGCGTTTCTTTTGGACCCATCGAAACGGGATCGCTTAAGCAGGGCGTTTGGCGCAAGCTCGACGATGAAGAGACCGCGGCTTTATATCGCGCCGCTGGTCTTGCGTGATAGTATTACGTTCTGAATTTCGGACCTCTGATGAATGCGGGGTTGCGGGTGGATACCAGCAGATACAAGAATATCGCAGTGGTTGGGCTTGGCCTCATTGGCGCATCCTGCGCCGCTCGGATTCGTCAGTTCGACGAGTCCATACGCGTATTTGGCGTCGATACCGATGAAGTCACCCTTGTGAAGGCCGTGCAGAATGGATGGGTTACGGGTGCTTCGCTTCCCGATGGCGAGGCGTTTGAGTCCTTCGTTCGCAACGAGTGCGAGCTGGTCATTCTGGCTACGCCCGCAACGGCTGCGCGCGCCTATTTCGAGCAGCTTGTATCGTGGGGCTATTCTGGCATCATTACCGATACTGCATCCACCAAGGCCCGTATCTGCGCCGATGCCGCCGACGTTCTCCCCGATATCAGTCGCTTCATTCCCGGTCATCCCATGGCGGGCTCCGAGGTGAATGGCATCGAGGGCGCGCGCATCGACTTGTTCGAAGGCGCACATTGGATTGTCTGCCCTAACGAGGACACTCCTGCCGATGATTACCTGGCGCTCCACGAGCTGCTTACGGGCATGGGCGCGCGTGTCATCTCGCTTCCGCGTGAAGATCATGATCGGGCTATTGCCATCGTGAGCCACGTACCTCATTTTGTGGCGTCTTCCCTGGTGGAGCTTGCTGCCAATCATGCCGACGACCAAAAGGCCCTGTTCCGCCTGTGCGCGGGTGGCTTCAAGGATTCCACGCGTATTGCCGCGGGCTCGCCCGAACTGTGGGCGGGCATCGCCTTCGACAATAAGAAGGCCTTGCATGACGGTTTGGTGGAGATGAGCCAGATTATCGCTCGGTTCATTGCCGCCTTGGAGCACGACGATCGTGCGGAGCTTACCGCTCTGCTCGATCATTCTGCTAAAATTCGCAGGTCAATCCCGAAGAAATGGCTGCCTGACAGCGAAAACCTGCTTGAGGTTCGCATCCCCATGGAGAACCGCAAGGGCATGGTCGCCGAGGTGACTACCATTGCCAGCAAGGTCGGATGCAACATTCAGTCAATTGAAATCGACCATCTTACCTCAAGCGCTGCTGTTCTTGATATGATACTTACTGATGAGGGGGATATCGGGCGACTCTCCATTGAGCTTCTCAATGCCGGTTTCCGTGTATCCTTGCTTCCTTTGAGTGTGAAGGAGTAAGCCATGAGCGAGCAAACTACCGTTATCAATCCGCTGCCGGCCCCTTTGAATGGCAGCACCAGGGTCCCTGGTGATAAGTCCATCTCTCATCGCGCTGTGCTCTTTTCGGCTATGGCCGAAGGCACTTCGCGTGTTTCCGGCGTGCTCGATTCGGGCGACGTGCGGTCTTCCATTCGCGCCGTTCAGGCGCTGGGTGCCAAGGTTACGCTTGAGAAGCAGGTAGATGGCAGCCTTTCGGGTGGCATTACCGGTTGGGGAGAACGAGGCCCCATCCAACCCGATGGCCCCATCGACTGCGGCAATTCCGGCACTACGGTGCGCCTGCTCATGGGCATATTGGCGCCTTGGGATATCGAGGTCGAACTTACGGGCGACGACTCTCTGCGCAAGCGCCCCATGCGCCGCATTACCGCACCGCTCATGAAGATGGGTGTTCAGTTCAGCCTTGCTGGCAGGGAGACGCTGCCCATCACCATTCATGGCTCGCGACCGCTGCGCGCCATCGAGTACGACGCTCCCATGGCGTCTGCCCAGTTGAAGACTGCTGTCCTGCTTGCCGGCCTGGGTGCTACGGGCAAGACGATCCTGAACGAGCCTGCCATCTCGCGTAACCACACCGAGCTCATGCTCCCCGAGTATGGCGCCGTTACCACGGCGGCGGAACGCGTTGCCACGGTGAAGGGCCCCTGCACGCTGCGTGCGTGCGAGGTGAACGTTCCGGGCGACCCGTCGTCCGCTGCGTTTCTGGTGTGCGCCGCCCTGTTGAAGCCTGGTAGCGAGGTTCAGATCGAAAACGTCAGCCTGAATGCGGGCCGCATTGGCTTCACCCGCACGCTCGAGCGCATGGGCGCCAACGTTTCCATCGAGGGCTTGGGCACGGCCGGAAAAGAGCCTTATGGCATTATTTCCGCACGTTATACGCATGAACTCGTTGGTTGCGAGATTCCCGCCGACAAGATCGCCTCGGTCATCGACGAGATTCCCGTTCTTGCGTTGGTTGCCGCCCATGCACGTGGCCTTACCGTCTTCCGCCAAGTGGGCGAGTTGCGCGTGAAGGAGGCCAACCGCCTGAAGGCCACCATCGACGGCCTTTCGCAGTTGGGCGTCGATGCCTGGGTGGAGGGCGACGACCTCTACATCGAGGGCCAGCCCGACCTTCAGGTGCCCGACGGCCTGGTCTTCAACTCCCATAAGGACCATCGCATGGCGATGACCTGGTCTCTTGTGGGCCTTTGCGGTGATAAGCCGGTTACCATCGTAGATTTTGACTCAATTAAGATTAGCTTTCCTTCGTTCTTGGGAAGCTTGGAGGGGCTTGCCCGATGATTATTGCCATAGACGGACCTTCGGGTGCCGGTAAATCGACCGTTTCCAAGGCTGTTGCCAGGAAGCTTGGTTTCTCATGCCTCGATACCGGGGCCATGTATCGTTCCATTGCGTGGTTTGCCCTGCGCGAGGGCGTAGAGCTTTCTGATGCCGCAAGCCTGGGCGTCATTGCGCGTGCCAAGGAGATTTCCTTTGGCCTTACGCCAGGCGACCCGCTTCCCAGCAAGGTCTACATTGACGGCATCGACGTTACCCGTGACATTCGCACGGCCCGCATCGACAAGGCTGTGAGCGCCGTTGCCGCGCATCCCAGCGTACGAGAGGCGCTCGTTATGCAACAGCAGCGCATTGGCGCCAGCGGCAATTACGTCGTCGAGGGCCGCGATATTGGCACTGCTGTGTTCCCCCATGCCGAAGTGAAGGTCTTCCTTACGGCCAGCGACGAGCAGCGCGCGCTCAGGCGGCTGCGCCAGAACAAGAGGCGGGGTATTGGCTCTACCGATTACGACGAAGTGCTTTCCGACATCAAGGCGCGCGATCGCTTCGATTCCTCTAGGGCGGCCTCCCCGCTGAAGCCTGCCGACGATGCGGTGCTGCTTGATTCCAGCATGCTTTCCATCGACGATGTCGTGGGCTCCATTTGCGATTTGGTTCAGGAAAAGGCGGTCATGTAATGAAGTTGTTCCTGACGCTCGAGGAAATGTGGGATCGTCCCCTGGGTGGAGAGGACCGTACGCACGAGATTCCGCATTGGTGCGGCAATATTTGCTACGTAATCGTTGGCCTGGTGCTGAAGATTGCGTTCCGCTTCAAGGTACACGGAAGGGAAAACCTTCGCGCTGCCCGCGGTAAGCAGGGCCTGTGCCTCTGCTCCACGCATACGTCCTTCCTGGACGTGGCGTTTCTCTATATCGCCGTGCGCCCGAGCCAATGGGTGCGCTTCATGGCGCGCGATAGCTTGTTTACGGGCTCTCAGCTTGGCGCCCAGATCATCGCGCGCGTTGGGGCATTTCCTGTTACCCGCGACTCCGCCGATCGCACGAGCGTAAAGCGCGCAACGCGCATGTTGCGCAACAAGGAAGTCGTGGGCATTTTCCCCGAGGGCACGCGTCGCGGAAAAAGTGAAAACACGCCTTCGCTGCATGCTGGTGCCGCGCTTGTTGCGCGTATGGGCAAAGCGCCGTTGGTGCCCACTGCCGTGCGTAACGTAGAGAAGATTAAGCGCAAGGGCGAGCGCGTGCGCTTTCCCCGCGTTCACGTCCTGTTTGGCGAACCCATCGACGTGAAGTCGTTCGAATTCCTTCCCAAGGAGGATAGGCTCGAGGGTGCTGTGTGGTACGTGATGCGTGAGAGCTTCGCGCTTCAGCGTGATGTTCCCGCCAATCAAATCGATATGGTCGAGCTGTTCCCCGAGACGAAGGATTACAGCCAGATCTTCGCCGAGCATCCGATTCAGGGGTAGCCATGGAAGTCATTACCGCATCTTGTGCTGGCGCCTGCTACGGCGTGAAACGCGCGCTGCGCCTTGCCGAACGAGCTGCCGAATCGGGCCGTCCCACGCAGACGCTCGGCCCGCTCATCCATAATCCGCAGGTTGTCGATCGTCTGGCCGCCAAGGGCGTTGGCGTGGCCAACGCTCCTGCGGAAGTAAGCGGCGAATGCGTCATCATCCGAAGCCATGGCGTTACCCCGCAGGTTCGCCAGGAAATCGAAGAGCGTGGCGTGAGCATCATCGATGCTACGTGTCCCCATGTGTTGCGTGCCCAGCGTGCCGCCAAGGAGCTTGCCGAAGAAGGTAGGACCGTCGTGGTGGTGGGCGAGAATAGTCATCCCGAGGTAGAGGGCCTGCGTGCGTGGGCGGAATCCGTGAGCGATCGCGTAGTAGTAGCTGGCGATGCGAGCGAGCTACCGGCCGATCTGCATGGCCCCCTTGGCGTTGTCGTGCAGACGACGCAGCGTCGTGCCATGCTCGAAAACGTGCTTTCTGAACTCGATGCGCGTGGCCTGGAATACGTGCTTGAAGATACCATCTGCAATGCCACGAGCATGCGCCAGAGCGCTGCTGAGGAACTGGCTTCCACGGTGGATGCCATGGTCGTCATTGGCGGGCATAATTCCTCCAACACCACGCGCCTGTTCGAGATCTGCTCGGCCATTTCGCCGCGTACGTTCCACATAGAAACGTCCAACGAGCTCAAGCGCGAGGATTTCGCTGGTTGCAAGCGCGTTGGCGTAACGGCGGGTGCGTCTACCCCCGATGATATCATCCAGGAAGTCGTGCGCGTTCTTTCGGAAGAATTCGATGCCTAGGCCTGCTTCTACACCCGTAGCCTGGATTAAGGACGTCTTGCCTGGCTCTCCCGCGGATGATGCGGGGTTCACGCCGGGCTGCGGCTTGCTTGCCGTTGACGGGCATCCCATCCGTGATGCCATTGACTGGCGCTGGTATACCGACGATTACGAGATCGAGCTTACGTACGTCGATGCCGATGGTGATACGGGTACGGTCGTGCTGGAGCGCGAGGAGGGCGAGACGTGGGGCTTCGATTTTACGAAGGCCATCTTCGACGACCTCATGCTCTGCCGCAACGCCTGCAAATTCTGCTTCATGCGCCAGCTTCCCGAAGATGCGCGTGATACGCTTACGTTGCGCGATGATGACTATCGCCTGAGCTTCCTGCAAGGGACCTTCGTCACGTTCACCAATATTGGCCCCGAAGACGAAGAGCGCATCATCGAGCAGTACATCTCGCCGCTGCGCTTTTCCCTGCATGCCATAACGCCCGAGGTCAGGCGCGATGTCATTGGCAAGCACGCTCCTCGTGGCATCGAAGTCGCAGAGCGTCTGCTAGAAGCTGGCATTCAGGTGCATGCGCAGATCGTGCTCATGCCGGGCGTGAACGATGGGGAAGAGCTGCGCCGTACGCTCGAGTGGGCGTATGCGCATCCGGGGATCCTTTCCGTGGGCATCGTGCCCCTAGGGTTCACGAAGCACCAGACGTCGTTCGAGTTCAGCTTCAACGATCGGGGCATGGCGCAGCAAGTCATCGATTGCATTGAACCGTTCCAGCTCCGCGCCATGGAAGAGCGCAGCGATGCCTGGGTGTTCTGCTCCGACGAGTTCTATCGCAATGCCCACCCCGAAGACTTGCTCGATTATCTTCCCCCTGCGGAGTTCTATGGCGGGTTCGATTTGTTCGAAGATGGTATTGGCATCGTTCGCTCGTTCGTGGACGATTGGAATGCCTGCCCCGATGCGCAGCTTGCCTGCGCCCAGGCCATACGGGAATCGGGGAAGCGCGTTCTGTTCGTATGCGGATGCGCTCAGCGCGAGTTCTTCACGCCGCTTATCGAGAAGAGCCCACTTTCCGGCTTGCTTGTGCCGTTCTACGTGAAGAACGAGTACTTCGGCGGCAACGTTGATGTTACGGGCCTGCTTTGCGGATGCGATATCTCAGCCGCCCTGGCAACCGTCTCCTCGGAAGACGATGACGTCTTCGCGGCGCTTCCCAAGGTCATTTTGAATGCCGACGGAGTCACGCTTGATGATATGACCGTGAGCGATATGGAGGGCGCCTCAGACCTGCATATTCATGTGGTATCCTGCGTAGCATCGGAATTTCTTCCCCAGATCGCCCAGATGTGCGGCAATTCCGCGCGGCGATAGTGGGGTTTCTCGCAAGCGCTTCCAAGCGAAAGGCGGAATAATGGCGAAGCATCTGGTGGCCGTGGTCGGCCGTCCGAATGTCGGTAAATCCACATTCGTCAATCGTATTGCACAAGCGGACGACGCTATCGTTCATTCCATGCGCGGCGTAACGCGCGATCGTTCCTATCACGAAGCCGATTGGAATGGCGAGAGCTTCACGCTCATCGATACGGGTGGCATTGAAATGGGTGACGAAGACGCATTTCAGACGTCCATTCGCAATCAGGCCTTCACGGCTGCCAACGAATGCGATGTCATCCTCTTCGTGGTCGATGGCAAGACGGGGATCAACGCCGACGACGAGGAGGTGGCGCGTAGCTTGCGCAAGGCCAACGTGCCCGTGCTCTTGGTCGTGAACAAGATCGACGATCCCAACAACCTCGATTCCGTCTACGAGTTCTACAACCTTGGCCTGGGCGATCCCTGGCCGGTTTCCGCGCTGCATGGCACGGGTACGGGCGACTTGCTCGACGAGACGGTGAAGCTGCTGCGCGAGGCGCCTGAGCGCTTTGATCCGAATGCAGAAGACGCCATCAACGTTGCCATCATCGGTCGCCCGAATGCGGGCAAGTCTTCCATCACCAACATGCTGTCCCAGAACGATCGCTCTATCGTGAGCGACGTGGCGGGCACCACGCGTGATGCCATCGACACGGTGGTCCATCACGAGGGCAAGGCGTATCGCCTGGTAGACACGGCGGGTTTGCGCCGCAAGAGCCAGATTGACGAAGACGTGGAGTACTACGGCTTCGTGCGTTCCATGCGCGCCATCGATCGCGCGCAGGTTGTGCTCCTCATGGTAGACGGAACGCTCGGCCTTACCGACCAGGATCAGCGCATTGCCGGCTTCGCCGCCGAACGTGGCTGCGCCATGGTTATCGTGTTGAACAAGTGGGACATCGTGGAAGGTGCCGAGGCGAAGGAACGCGTGCGCGACCAGGTGGCGGAACGCCTGCAGTTCGTTTCGTACGCTCCCGTTATCGCCGTTTCGGCGCTTACGGGCAAGAACACGCATCGCATTTGGGAAATGATCGACAAGGCGTATGCGGGATACAACGCCCGCGTTTCCACGAGCGCGCTCAACAACTGGCTCGCCGAGATTCGCGATTTTGGTCATAGCATCTCGCAGGGCAAGAAACTCCTGAAGCTGAAGTACGCCACTCAGACGGCTACGTGCCCGCCTCAGATTACGTTCTTCGCCAACCACCCCGAGATCGTTACCGACAATTACGAACGTTACCTGGAAGGTCGTTTGCGCCGCAGCTTCGAATTCACCGGTACGCCCATTCGCATCAAGTTCAAACGGAAGGATTAACCCTTGCAGTCGCCCATCGTACTCATTGTCGTACTGGCTATTTCATTTCTGCTTGGTTCACTTCCCAGCGGTGTCATCATCGGCAAATGCATATATCACGTTGATATTCGCGAGGTTGGCTCGGGCAATATCGGTACTACGAACGCCATTCGCGCATTTGGCAAGAAGGGCGGTTATCTGGTCTTCCTGATGGACTTTGGCAAGGGCCTGCTTGCTGGGTTGCTTGCCATGCTCATCACGTCGGCTTTTGCCTCCGCCGAGGGTATGTTTACCACGGGTGACGCCATGGCCATGGCGCTTGCCGGCGGATGCCTGGGTCACGTGTTTTCGCCTTGGCTTGGGTTCCATGGTGGCAAGGGCATTGCCGTATCCATCGGTGCCCTCTTCTTCGTGTTTGGTCCCATTCCCGCCCTGATCGAACTTGCTTCGTTCATCGTGGTCGTGGTGCTTACCAAGTACATTTCCGCGGGCTCCATCACGGCTGCGGTACTCTGCCCGTTCATGTCGTTCTACGTGTTCTGGGGCGACTGGTTTGCCGCCATTGTATGTGCACTCGTGGGCATTCTGGTGGTATGGGCGCATCGTGCGAACATCTCCCGCTTGCGCGCGGGCACGGAAAACCGCATTGGCAGTTCTAAAAGGGGGTAGTCTCTTTATGAAAATAGGCGTTATTGGTGCAGGTTCCTGGGGTACTGCCATTGCCCAGATGCTCGGAAGCAATGGCCAGAATGTGAATATTTGGGCTCGCAGGCCCGAGGTCGTCTCTTCCATCAATTGCGATCACGTGAACCCGCGTTACTTCAGCGATGTTGAGCTCTCGCGCAACATCGTTGCCACCGTGGGGTATCGCGATTGCCTGTACAATGCCGACGCCGTAGCCGTTGTCACGCCCTCGAAGCTCCTGCGTGGCGTAGCTCGTGCGCTTGCTCCCATTGCAAGCGATACGCTCCCCATCGTCATCTGCAGTAAGGGCGTGGAAGCCGAAAGCGGTTTGCTTCCCGTGCAGATCTTCGAGCAGGAGATGGGCAACCCCGATCGCTTTGCCGTACTCTCGGGACCCAATCATGCCGAGGAAGTCATTCGGGGCATGCCGGCTGCTACGGTCATCGCATCCAAGTCACCCGAAGTGGCCGCGTTCCTGCAGCAAGCGTTTGCGAGCGACCATTTCCGCACCTACACGTGTTCTGACGTCGTGGGCGTTGAGATTTGCGCTGCCTGCAAGAACGTCATTGCGTTGGCGGTGGGCATGTCATTTGGCCTTGGATACGGGGACAATACTGCCTCGCTGCTCATGACGCGCGGCCTGGCGGAGATGAGCCGTCTGGTTAACGCCCTTGGTGGCGAGGCCATCACGTGCATGGGTCTTGCCGGTACGGGCGACCTAATTGCTACGTGCACGTCTCAGCACTCGCGTAACCGCCGCTTCGGTGAAATGGTGGCGCGCGGTGGCACGCTCGAAGAGTTTACCAACGAAACGCACATGGTCGTTGAAGGTGCGTACGCATGCCAGACGCTTCTTCCGCTGGCGAAGAAGGCCGGCGTGGAAATGCCCATTACCGAAGCCGTACGCCAGGTAATTTGGGAAGGCGCCGACCCTCGCGTTGCGGGGCTGTCTCTGAGCGATCGTCCTCTCAAGCAAGAGTTCTACGGCTTGGGCTAGCCTCCATGCTCAGGCAAACGTATTTCGCATACAACACGCCCCTGGGGCAGCTCACGCTTTCGTCGAATGGCGAAGCCATAACCGGTCTTGCCTTTGGCGCGGTAGAACTCGATGGGGACGAGGCCCCCACCTTGCTTACGAACAGGGCGGCTAACGAGCTCCAGGAGTACTTTGCCGGCAAGCGCCAGGCGTTCACCGTACCTCTTAGCGTTTCCGGATCGGTGTTCCAGGAATCCGTCTGGCATGCCATTGCGCGTATTCCATATGGACAGACTAGATCGTATTCCGATATCGCCGCATCGGCGGGGAGTCCGGGCGCGTATCGCGCATGTGGCATGGCCGCGAATGCCAACCCCATACCCATTTTCATCCCGTGCCACCGCGTTATTGGCGCCAACGGGAAGCTCGTTGGATATGCGGGAGGCATGGATATCAAGGAATTCCTGCTCAATTTGGAAAGAGATTATGCCTAGTTAATTCCTGGGGGTTACAATCGGGTGGCTTTGAGGAACTACTTGCTGTAATCGAAAGGTCTGGCATGTTCGAAACGGTCCGCGTATCGCCTTCAATTTTGTCCTCCGATTTCATGAACCTTCAGTCAGAGATTGCTTCCATCGAGACAGGTGGCGCGGATTGGGTTCATGTTGACGTCATGGATGGCCATTTCGTTCCGAATCTCACCATCGGCGTACCCGTTGCGCAGCAGCTCGCGCGCATCACGTCTATGCCGCTCGACGTGCATCTCATGATTTCGAATCCACTTGTTCAGCTTCCCTGGTTCCTGGCTTCGCAGCCGTATATGGTTACCATTCACTGGGAAGCGCTCGACCCCGCATGTCCGAATGACGAAGCCAGGAAGGCCGTCGAACTCATTCACGAGGCTGGTTCGAAGGCCGCTATCGCGTTGAAGCCCGACACCGATGTTTCCGTTCTTGCCCAAACCATTGGTCTTTGGGATATGGTCCTCGTCATGAGCGTATTCCCTGGCTTTTCCGGGCAGTCGTTCATCGAGGAAACGCCCAATCGCATCCGTCAGGTCGTTCAGCTTGCAAAGGAAGCGGGCGTGTCTCCGCTCATCCAGGTGGATGGTGGCATCAACCCCACTACGGCCGCTCTCGTTGGCGTAGCGGGTGCTGATGTCATGGTTGCCGGCAATGGCGTCTTCAAGGCGGCCGATCGCGCCGCCGCCATCGAATCTATTCGCCTTTCTGCCGCGAACGCACGTTAGGAGCACGAAATGGATCGCGTGTATTTCGACTGGGCGGCCACGACGCCGTTGTGCCAGGAAGCGCAGCAGGCAATGGAACCGTATATGCAGGCGGGCATGGGCAACATCGCCGTTGGAGCGAATGCGAACTCCCTTCATTCCGAAGGTCGTGCGGCGTTTGCCGCGCTCGAGCGAGCACGTGCTGACGTTGCCCGTTGCATTGACGCGCGTCCCGACGAAATCATCTTCATGAGTGGCGCTACCGAGTCCGATAACATGGCTCTTTTGGGGATATCGCATGTCGCCTACGGGGAACTCAAAATGAGCGGCCGTTCCAGCGTGAGAGGGCATGTTGTCGTATCGGCAATCGAGCACGATGCCGTTTTCAAGACGGCGCGTATGCTCGAACGCATAGGTGTCGACGTTTCGTACCTGCAGCCCGATGCCAACGGCTTTGTTACGCCCGAGGATCTCAAGGAGGTTTTGCGGCCCGATACCTTCCTCGTGTCCGTTATGCTCGCGAATAACGAAATCGGATCGATTCAGCCCATTGCCGAGCTTGCGGAAGTGGCGCATGGCGCTGGTGCGCTGTTCCACACCGATGCCACGCAGGCTTTGGCCAAGATGCCCGTCTCGGTGCGCGACCTAGGCGTAGACGCCATGAGCTTTTCCTCTCATAAAATTTGCGGCCCGAAGGGCGTAGGTGCACTTTACCTGCGTCATGGCGTTTCGTGCGATCCGCTTATTTTGGGTGGCGGTCAGGAATCGGGTATGCGCAGTGGCACCCAGAATGTCGCTGGTGTGGTAGGCTTTGCCGCGGCCATGAAGAGGTTCTGCGTTGACGCCAATGCCATTGAGGCAGAGGCGGCAAGGCAGCGTGCGTTGCGCGATTCCTTGTACGAAGGTCTTTTGCAATTTCCCCAGGTAGTCAAGACGGTTGATTGCAACGAGGGCGATACAAACTATCTACCCAACATCGTTAACGTATGCGTGCGCGGCTTGGAAAGCGAAACGCTCATCCTTCGCTTCGATAGGGAAGGCGTTTCTCTTTCGGGTGGTTCGGCGTGCAGCTCGCATTCCCTCGAACCTAGTCGCGTATTGAAGACCATTGGCATCGAGCGAGACCTTGCCCTTTGCAGCCTACGCTTCAGCTTTGGCGCATTTACGACCGCCCAGGATGTGCAATATGTCCTCCAGACGTTTGATCGCGTGGTGAATTGGAATAAGCGCTAAAATGGTACGTGCATTTTAGGGGTTGATCCAATGGCCAATAGCACGAAGAGTTCTATCGACGGCGCCCATGATTTGGCGCCCGTTCATGCCGAGACGCTAAGCGTGCCCGGTACTGGTTCCTTTACGGTTGGCGACATCGAGCGCGCCCTGCTTTCGCTCTTTCCGAAAAGCCAGGCGGAATCCTGGGATAAGATGGGCCTGCTCGTGGGAGACCCTTCCGTTCGGGTAACTAATGTGGGTATTGCGCTCGACCCCACGCTTTCCGCGGTACGCCAGGCTCATCGTATGGGGTGCCAGCTTCTGCTTACGCATCACCCCGTGTTCATCGAGGCCCCCGAATCGTTCACGCCCGCTTCTCAGAGCGTTGTTTCGCCTGGTTCCGTGGTGTTCGAAGCTGCCAGGTTGGGCGTTGCCCTCATGAATTTCCATACCGCGCTCGACGTTAATCCGCGCGTGCCCCAGCTGATCTCTTCCATGCTTGGGCTTTCGTTCCAGGGCATCGTCGATGTCGTTTACCCCGAATCTCAGCGGGGATATGGCCATCTTTGCTATCCCAATGAGGAACCGGTTACGCTGCGTACCCTTGCTGCGCGCTGCGTTTCCGTGTTTGGACGCATCCCGCGCGTGTGGGGTGATTTCGATATGCGCGTCCAGAGCGTCGTCACGTGTACGGGCTCGCAGGGAGATTTGGCCCAGATATGTGTTGAACGGGGCCATGATGTGCTAATTTGCGGCGAGATACGCTATCATGACGCTCTTCCCGCAGCAGAGGCGGGATTGGGAATCATCGAGCTTGGGCATGATGTCAGCGAATTGCCGCTGTGCCTCGTGCTCGCCGATGCGTTAGAGGAAATTGGCATGGCTCGAGCAGCCATGCATATCATCGACCAGAACTGCAATTGGCTAACACCCGAAGCGGTGAGAAAGTAGGAAGCATGCAGGCTACAGCTGAACAGATTCAAGCCCTCGAATCCCTGCAGGACATCGATCGCCGCCGACTGCGTGCCCGTATGGAGGTCGAGTCTCTTCCTCATGGGAAGAAGATCGCCGAAATCCGCCGCAAGCGTGCTCAGGCCGACGCCAAGCGTGCGCAGGTGGAAGCCATTCTGGCCAAGGCTGAAGAGCAGATGAATCGCTATTCCGAAGAGGACGAGCAGCTCGAGGGCAAGCAGCGCGAAACGCAGGCGAAGATCAACGAGGTGCAGGGCGACTATCGTAGCGTCACGTCCCTCACGCGCGATCTCGACGGGATGCGCAAGCGCCGCGAGACGCTCGAGTTCGAGATGGGCAAGCTCGACAAGAAAATCGAGGAAATCCGCACGGTTGCCGAGCAGGCTGGCAAAGTCGTGGCTACGCTCTCCTCTCAGGAAACCAAGCTTACCGAGCAGTTCCGCACCGAAACCGCTCGTCTTCAGAACGAAATCGCGCAGGCCGACTCCGAGCGTGCCGCCCAGGTAAAGCTTGTGTATGAGCCGCTGCTTTCCACGTACGAAGCCGCGCTCGAGCGTTGTGGCGGCGTTGCCATTGCCAAGCTCGACGACACGCGTTGCTCTGCGTGCCGCAATGTCATCGAAGCGAATAGGCTTCTGCAGATCAAGCGCGAAGCTCCCATTTCGCAGTGCCCCCATTGCCGTCGCCTGCTGCTCATCGACTAGTGTCTACGGGCGTTCTCTACATAGACGGCGCGTCGCACGGCAATCCTGGCCCTTCCGCGTGCGCTTTCGCCCTTCTTGCCGAATCGGGCGGGGAGGTGTCGCATGGTGCCTGGTACCTGGGCGATGCCACGAACAACATCGCCGCCTACATGGCGCTCATCTGGGGCATGCAGAATGCCCTGGCAAGCGGGTTTACCGCCGTGGATGTGCGCTGCGATAGCCAGCTCGTGGCCCTGCAGATGGGTGGCGCGCTGAAGGTGAAGACGGCCGACCTGGTTCCCCTGTATCGCAAGGCGTCCGATTTGGCTGGACGCTTCGAGTCGTTTTCCATTACGCGCATTCGCCGCGCCGAGAACCATGCCCTGAACGAACTTGCGTGCGAAGCGCTTGACGAGCGCTCGCATAGTGGTTCCTATGCGGTGCCGCTCGACGCTGGTCAGGACACGCTCTTCCAGGTGCGTGACGAGGCAGAGTCGCCGGGCGAATCCGTTTTCAGCCCCGATGCGTCGTTCCTGTACAAGGGTGGCTATTACGAGCTCACCATCAAGAGTCGCTTCGAGCAGATCACTCCTACCGGCGACCCCGTTACGTGGAGCGTGGAAGCGCGCGTGTCCTCGGAAGAGCTTGACGCGCAAGGTCGCGTCATCTCGTTGGGGACCATGCAGCAGATGCTCGCCGATGTTATCGATGGCCTTGATGGCGCCGATCTTTCCCGGCAAGAGCCTTTCGATGCCCTGCCTGCCACCATGGAGCATTTGGCGCGCGTTGTCTTCTGGCGTTTGGATCCTGCCTTGCCTCCGCGCGTTCAGCTTGATGAGGTCGGTATATGGTCTTCGGCTATAGGAGCTAAAATCGTGTATCGCCCGTAGAGGGTAATGTCTATACTACCCAGGTATGGTTAGGAAAGACACATTCTCGAGCGCACTCAAGGCGGCTATTCCCGTTATGGCTGGCTACGTCGGCATCGGCGTTCCGTGCGGAATCATGGAAAGCTCTGTTGGGTTGAATGCCCTTATGGCGTTCGCTGTGAGCATGACGTTCTATTCTGGTGCCGGCCAGTTCATGGTGTCCAGCATGTGGCTTGCGGGCAATCCCGTATCAGCCATCGTTGCGTCGGTTTCGTTCGTGAACACGCGTCAGATGCTGTATTCCACTGCCTTTGCCCCGTATTTTGCTGGCGTGAAGAAGTGGCTTACGTTCTTGTTCTCCGCCACGGTTACCGACGAGAGCTTCGGAGTGAACATGGGGCTGTTCAGGCAGGGTGGCTGGCGTCCGGCGCAGGCTACGCTTGTCAACCTGCTGTGCATGACCACGTGGGCGCTTTCCAATTCCGTGGGCGTGCTTATTGGTGACGCGCTTTCCATTCCCACCGCCATTGCCTCGTTTGCCATGACCTCGATCTTCATCTGCTTGCTTGTTACGCAGAAGTTCGATCGAACCAATGTCGTCGTGGTCATCGCATCGTTTGTGGGCGTGTTCCTGTTCAAGCTCATTGGCCTCTCGGGGGCTGCCATCTTGCTTGGTGCCTGCCTGGGCGTTGCCTGCGGCATGCTCTTCCGCCGAATTGGAGGTCATCGTGAGCTGGTCTGAGTTTCTGCTCATCTACGGATTGTGCCTGGTGGCCATCGTGCTCTGCCGCTGCGTACCCATATTTGCCCTGAAGGGGCGCGATTTGCCGCGTAACATGCAGACGGCGCTCTTCCTCATTCCGCCTGCTGCGTTTGCTGCGCTCGTCGCGAACGACCTGCTTTCGCCCACCATGTTCGACGGGGGAGTATGGCAGGGCGCCATGCCCCTGCTGAGCGCTGCCGTTGTCGTGGTTGTTGCGTGGAAAACCCGCTCGTTGATTTGGTGTGCCCTCGCTGGCGTTGCGGTATATGCGATACTAACCATGCTGTAAGCAGCGTGCATGGTGCCGCTAGTTCTAAACCGTTGGGGCGGTCGAAGCTTTGGGGGATAAGTCCAGCTCCCAAAACCTTCATAACCAGGAACTGCTTCTTGCAGAACCAAGGTTGGGGCGTTATACTCTTCAATCGCGTCTTTACCGGACATTCAGTTTTGAATTGCAAAAATAGAAGGACAACGAACAATGGATATCATTCGCGCTATTGAACAGCAGCAAATCAAGCAGGACATTCCTGAGTTTCATGTGGGCGATACCGTAAAGGTGCACTATCGTATTACCGAGGGTAACCGCGAGCGTATCCAGGTTTTCCAGGGCGACGTCATCCGTCGTCATGGCGCTAGCAATCGCGAGACCTTCACGGTTCGTAAGATCAGCTTCTCCATTGGCGTCGAGCGTACCTTCCCCGTGCATTCTCCCAAGATCGACAAGATCGAGGTTGTCCGTCACGGTGATGTTCGTCGCGCCAAGCTCTACTACCTGCGTGACAAGGTTGGCAAAGCTGCCAAGATCAAGGAAAAGGCATTCTAGGCTAAACACGCCATTGGGATGTTCGGGGGCCTGCTTGCAGGCCCCTTCTTTTATGCAAGGGGAACGTTGATGAAGCAGAATTTCCATACCGCCCAGGATATTGTCGAGCGTCTACGCGCAGCCGATGCAGCCGAACTGGCCACGCTCGAGCGCTCGCTTGCCGCCGATACGCGCAAGACCGTTCAACGGGCACTTGCCAGCGCGCGTCGTCGCATCGAGGCGGAACGAGCCGAACGGGAGCGCGTGGAGGGCATGTATTCCTTCCAGGACGAGCTTGCATCTGGAAAGCTGCTTGTGGGCCTGGACGAAGTTGGTCGCGGCCCGCTTGCGGGTCCCCTTACCGTTGGTGCCGTGGTTCTGCCAAAGGAGCCCATCATCTACGGGCTGAATGATTCGAAGCAGCTTACCCCTCAGCGACGGGAAGAGCTCGCAGCGCAAATCAAGGAGCAGGCGCTTGCCTGGTCCATTCAGTACATTCAGCCGCACGATATCGACGAGAACGGCATGACGGCATCGCTGCGTTCTGCGTTTTCCGCAGCCATTCGCGAGATCGAGGAAGCGGGCGTGGACCTTCAGGTGGTTCTGCTTGACGGCAACGCGCTCCATCTCGACAGCCGCGAAATCAACGTCGTGAAGGGCGACGCACGCTGTGCAAGCATTTCGGCTGCTTCCATCATTGCCAAGGTGGAGCGTGATGCGCTCATGGTCGAGTACGCCAAGGAGTTTCCCGAATACGGTTTCGACGGCAACAAGGGCTATGGTTCCGCTGCCCACATCGAGGCCATCAAGCAGTATGGGCTTTCGCCCATTCATCGCGCGTCGTTCTGCACCGCGTTCGTTCAGGACAAGCTTTTCTAGATTGCAAGCTTTGCGCAATCCTTTGGCAAGGATTCCGCGATGAATAACGTATCGCGCCGTTAGAGCGTACGCGTACCTTGGACCCCATGTAGAAAGGGGTCCGTATGGAAAAGGCGAATACCGCAAATCATGTCTTCGGCGCAACGGATGAGACCGAATCCGAGTCTTCTACGTCGAGCCATAATATCGAACTGGGCAAACGGGGCGAAGATGCCGCTGCTGCCTACCTAAGCCAACGTGGCTATCACGTTTTGGCGCGCAATTGGCGCTGTCCTGCCGGCGAAGTCGATATCGTTGCGGAAAACGAAGATGGTCTTCACTTTGTCGAGGTGAAGACGCGCATGAGCGAACGCCGTGGCTTTCCCGCGGAAGCGGTCGATGCGAAGAAGCGCCACAAATATGAGCGCATGGCGGAGATATACCTGTGCGACTGCGAGATCGACGAAGATAATTGCGCCGTTTACTTCGATATCATCTCTATTCTAGTAGGCGATAACAATCGTGCGTTCCTCCGCTTCCATAAGAACGCCTTCGGACGCGAATGCGAGCGCTAGTATGACGCGGAAGCAATGTAGCGTCATGAGCGCCACCATCGTAGGCGTGAAGGCCATTCCCGTCTCCGTTGAAGTTGCCATTACTAGCGGCATTCCCGGATTTGCCATCGTCGGTATGCCCGATGCCGCCATCCAGGAAGCCCGCGAGCGCATTCGGTCTGCCATCAAGGCATGCGGCTATACCATGCCGCGCGAAAAGGTTGTGGTGAACCTGGCGCCTGGCTCGCTTAGGAAGACGGGTTCGGGGTTCGATTTGCCCATTGCCGTTGCGCTGCTCGTGGCAACTGGGCAGATAGAGCCGCAGGTAGTGGGCGATGCGTTGCTTGTTGGCGAGCTGTCGCTTGAGGGAGGCGTGCGTCCCATACCCGGCATGCTCGCGTACCTTCTTTGCGCTCGCGATCAGGGCGTAAAGCTGCTATGCCCGCATTCCGATGCGGCGTGCTTTCCCGATGATTCCATCAACGACATCGTGGTTTTGCGGAGTTTGGGGGCGTTTGCAACGGGGGAATTCGAGCATCCTTGTTCGACGTACGGCTCGAAGCCCGCTGCGGAACCCGATTATGCCGACATTGGCGGCCATGAGTTCGAGAAGCGGGCCATGCAAATTGCGGCTGCAGGCAATCATGGCGTTTTGCTCATGGGGCCTCCGGGTTCGGGCAAGACCATGCTCGCTTCCCGCCTGCCCAGCATTTTGCCGCCGCTTTCCGAACGCGAGATCATGGAAACCGCCTGCGTGCATTCGGTTGCGGGGGAGGACGTATCGCCTATTCTTCGGGGCATTCGCCCGTTCAGGTCTCCCCACCATTCTGCGACAATGGCTGGTTTGGTTGGCGGTGGGTCCGTTATTCGCCCAGGTGAGCTTACCCTTGCGCATAATGGCGTTCTGTTCCTGGATGAGCTGGGCGAGTTTTCTGGGCATGTGCTGCAATCCATCCGTCAGCCTTTGGAATCGGGGCACATCACCATTACGCGTGCCAACGGCAACGTCGATATGCCCGCTCGATTCATGCTGGTTGCGGCAAGCAATCCGTGCCCCTGTGGTTATTTCGGCGACGAGAAGATATCCTGCACCTGTTCGCCCGCACGCGTTAGCGATTACCAGAATCGCATTGGCGGGCCTCTCATCGATCGCATCGACATTTGCCTCGACGTTTGGCGCAGCGATTACGAAGACGTCGTCTCGTCTGGTTCAAATCTCGATTCGGCCACGCTTCGCGGCGGTGTTCTCGCAGGCAGGGAATTTGCATACGAGCGATGGAAGCGAAGCGAGGTGCCCTTGGTTGTCTCTACGCACGACATGCTGCGCGCGTGCATGATGGAAGAGGAGACTGAGCGCTTTTTCAAGGGCATGGCCGAGGCCCATATCCTATCAGGTAGGGGCATCATGCGCGTACTTTCCGTGGCGCGCACCATTGCCGATATCGAGCAAAGCGTACGCGTCACCGACGACCATATCGCCGAGGCATTCAGCTTGCGCGTGCGTTCGCAGATTGGGGCTGCGGCATGACGAAAGCATTCAAGGTACCCACGGAGGAACAGGCGAAGGCCGATCAGAAGCGCATGGGCTTTCGTAGCTATTCCGGCCCCAAGCTGAAGGGGGAGCGCGTGGTGTTGCGCGCCAACGAGGCCGGCTATCCCGCGCAGCTGAGTCGCATCCCCTATCCGCCAAGCGAGCTATACGTTATTGGAAACCCCGCTGCGCTACAGGAGGGTTTGGCCATCGTGGGAGCGCGCAAGGCCACGCCATATGGACTGGCCTGCGTCGACGAATTCGGCGGCATGGCGGCGCGTGTTGGCATTGCCATTCTCTCGGGTGGCGCCAGGGGATGCGATTCGCGTGCCCACGAAGCGGCTCTGCGGGAAGGCGCGCCTACGGTGGCGTTTCTAGGCGGCGGATGCGACCAGATCTATCCTGCGAGCAATTACGGCTTGTTCCAGCGTATCGTCGATGCGGGTGGTGCCGTTGTCTCGGAACAGCCATGGGAATTCCCTGCGGTTCCCTATGCTTTCAGGCTTAGAAATCGCCTGATAGCTGGCCTTGCCCGTGCCACGCTCATCGTGGAGGCGGGGCTTCCCTCGGGTACCTTTTCCACGGCCGATGAGGCCCTGCAGGCGAATAGGGATGTGCTCGTAGTGCCAGGAGCTATTACGTCACCAACCTCTGCTGGTTCGAATCGCCTGCTCTACCAGGGTGCCACGCCCGTGGTGGATAGGGAATCGTTTGAAGACTACCTACTCTCCACCTTTGGCATGCTGAGCTTTTCGCATGTCGAGCCTACCGAAAAGCGAGCGCCGCGTAAGGCCGATCCGGTGCTTCGGGCCTTGCTGGCCGAACCCATGCGTATGGATAGGCTCATTCGCGCTATGTGCGAAGCGGGTTCCGTTTCGGGTGATTCTCGAGTGCGTGTGCAGAAGCGTGTAGCCGAACTGGAACGTGATGGCGTTATTGCGCGTTACCCCGATGGAAGGTATGGCCCCAAGCGAGTGGGCGTACTTTAGCGCGGTGTATTCTCTTCACGTAGAGTTTTCATTCCTCGTGAGAGCTGGCATATGCGGCCGTATAATGTGCCCACTGAATTCAATCATGCGAAAGGTGCGCTATGGGTTACGTGAAGTGGAGTTTCGATACGCTCGATCGTTTCTGCGGGGATGTCTTCTCCGCCTTCGGCTTCTCCGAGGAAGACGGCAACATCATCAAGGACGTTCTGCTCACCGCCGATCTGTTTGGCATCGAAAGCCACGGCATGCAGCGCATGGTGCGCTATCACAAGGGCATCGAAAAGGGCACCATCCATCCCCAGGAAAAGCCCGAAGTGGTGTTTGATACTCCCATTTCCGCTGTCATCGATGGCCATAACGGCATGGGCCAGCTCGTGTCTCATTTCGCTATGACCAAGGCAATCGAAAAGGCCAAGCAGTCGGGCGTTGGCATCGTGAGCGTGCGCAATTCGAACCATTACGGCATCGCCGGTTACTACGCCAAGATGGCCGTTGACGAGGGCCTCATGGGCTTCAGCTGCACGAATTCCGAAGCCATCATGGTTCCCACGTTCGCACGCAAGGCTATGCTCGGCTCGAACCCCATCGCCATTGCCATGCCTGCCGATCCGTATCCGTTCTGGTTCGATAGCTCCACGTCCGTCGTCACGCGTGGCAAGCTGGAAATCTACAACAAGCGCGGGGAAGCGCTGCCCGAGGGCTGGGCGCTCGACGAGGACGGCAATCCCTGCTCCGAAGCACCGCGAGTGCTGAAGAACATCGTCGAGAAGAACGGCGGCGGCATCATGCCCCTGGGTGGCAACACCGAAAAGCTTGGTAGCCACAAGGGCTATGGTTACGGTATGGTCTGCGAGCTGTTTAGCTCCATTCTTTCCCAGGGCGTATTCTCCAGCTCCTGCTGCACGTTCGACGACAAGACGGGCATCTGCCACGGGTTCATGGCCATCAATCCCGCATACTTCGGCGATCCCGATGCCATTCGCGCGCATCTCTCTGAATTCATGGAAGAGCTGCGCAATGCGCCCAAGGCCGAAGGCGCCGAGCGCATTTATACGCATGGCGAAAAGGAAGTGCTTGCCGAAAAGGAACGTCGCGAAAACGGCATTCCCGTTAACGACGGCACCATGGTGGAAATCGCCAACCTGTGCAACTATCTGAAGCTCGATTTCGCTTCGTATTTCCCCGGTTACGAGCTTCCTCAGGACAGCACGTTTTTCGCTGGCAATTACTAGGCAATTACTAGGATGAGCTTGAACGGTAGCACGCGTCGATGACTTGCAATGTGAACATAATCGGAGCGGGCCTTGCGGGTAGCGAGGCCGCGCTCTACCTAGCTCACCTGGGGTGTTCGGTTACTCTTTTCGAGCAGCGGCCCGAACGCACTACGCCTGTGCATACGGGCGATGCGTGCGCCGAGCTTGTTTGCTCGAATTCGCTGAAGAGCATGAAACCCGAAAGCGCTGCCGGCATGCTGAAGGGCGAACTGGCCGCCTTGGGCTCCTTCTTGTACGAGGCCGCCCTCGACAATCGCGTTTCAGCAGGTGGGGCACTTGCCGTCAACCGCGAAGACTTCTCTGAATCGGTGACGCGTGCTATTGAATCGAACGATCGCATTACTTTGGTGCGCGGCGAAGTGACCTCGCTGCGCGAGGATGGTTCCGTATGCCTTGCCGGAATGTCCGAACCCGTTGGGTGCGATGCCGACGCGGTCATTCTGGCATCTGGGCCTCTCACCTCCGATGCCCTAGCCGAGTGGCTGCGTGGCATCACGGGAGAAGACACGCTTGCGTTTTACGACGCAGCGGCGCCCATCGTCCTGGCGGATTCGCTCGATATGACGAAGGTGTTCCGCCAGAGTCGTTACGAGGAAGGCGTGGGTGATTACCTGAACGCTCCCTTCTCGAAGGAAGAGTACGAAACGTTTGCCCAGGAACTCGTGGGTGCGGAACGCGTCATCATGCGCGATTTCGAAACGCGCGACCTTTTCCAGGCTTGTCAGCCCATCGAGGAAATCGCCCGCAAGGGCTTCGACGCGCCGCGCTTCGGGCCGCTTAAGCCCGTTGGCCTTACCGACCCCCGTACGGGTCGTCGCCCCTGGGCGGCGCTGCAGCTTCGCGCGGAAGATGCCCATGGGCAGAGCTTCAACCTGGTGGGATTCCAGACGAACCTCACGTTTCCCGAACAGAAGCGCGTATTCAGGCTCATTCCTGGCTTGGAGCATGCGGAATTCGTGCGCTATGGCGTAATGCATCGCAATACCTTCGTTGATGCACCTCATATTCTCGACGCTTCACTTCGCGTTGTTTCCAACCCGCTTTCCGTGCCTCTGTACATGGCTGGGCAGGTTGCGGGCACCGAAGGCTATTGCGAGGCTATTCGTTCGGGGCTTCATGCGGCTATCTCCGTGTTTTCCCAGCTTATAGGGAAACGGGGCGTGACCCTTCCGTCCGAGACCGCCTTTGGCGCACTCCTTTCCTATGCGTGCAACCCGGAAACGTCCGACTATCAGCCCATGCACGTCAACTTTGGCATCATGATGCCCTTGGAGCGCAAGATCCGAAACAAGGGCGAGCGCTATGCGGCCTATGCCGAGCGCGGCAACCGTGCGCTAGAGGAGTATTGTAGCCAGCTTGCGTCTTTGGGTATTGTCCTGCGTGGCCCCATCGATCCTTCTGAAGCGTAGGCCATGGTCACGCATCCTTCGGAAGGAAAAGAATGCGGTTTTCCCGCCGTGTTTGCCGAATGCGTTGAAGCGTATCTGACGTCGCTGCGCGTCGAGGAGAACGTGTCGGCTCATACGCTGCGCAATTATCGCATCGACCTCGAGGCGTATGGCCGTTGGGCGGTTCGCGCTCATGTGGACCCCTGCGCCGTCACCCATAAGCAGTTGCGTCGCTACCTGGGCGAACTCGATGCCGCGCGCTATGCTCGCAGCACGGTGAACAGGCGATTGAGCAGCTTGCGTGGCTTCTTTCGCTGGATGGTTGTAAACGAGCATATCGAAGCGAATCCCGTTGATGTCATTCCGTCGGTACGGGCTTCGAAGCGATTGCCCCACCGTATTCCCGCTGCTGATATGGCGCGCATCCTTTCCGTGAATGGATCTATCGATGCCAGCGGGCACACGCGGCAGCAGTCGCCATCTCAGCTTCGCGATCAGGCGATTCTCGAATTCCTCTACGCATGCGGCGCACGTATTTCCGAGGCGTGCAACCTGCGCGTCCAAGACGTCGACTTCCGGCAAATGCAGGTTCGCATGGTGGGCAAGGGCAACAAGGAGCGCATCGTGCCTCTGCACGAACTCTCTCTTTCCAGCTTGCGCGCCTACTTCGATTTCGGACGCCCGGAGTTGCTGGGGGAGCGTCCCGACCCAGGATTTGCCTTCCTTTCCACGCGGGGAAACCGTATGGGGCCCGACGCAATGCGCAAGATGTTCGCCAAGACGCTCGTGGAAGCTGGCGTCGATGCGCATTATACGCCGCATGATATGCGGCATACCTTCGCCACCGATGTGCTCGAGGGTGGTGCCGACTTGCGTAGCGTCCAGGAGATGCTTGGCCATGCAAGTCTTTCCACTACGCAGATATACACGCATCTTTCGGTGGGTCGCCTGAGCGAGGTGCACCATAGCGCGCACCCGCGTGGATAGTACATGTGTTCGTATTCTAGCGATGCGGTAACAACCCGACCATAGCGTTCGTACGGCTATAAAATGAGCCTATCGAATACGCATGTGTTAGGCGGTTATATGTCGCAGAATTCAATCGTTATCAAAGGTGCTCGCGAGCACAATCTGAAGAACATAGACGTAACCATTCCGCGCGATAAGCTCGTGGTTATCACGGGTCTTTCGGGCTCGGGCAAGAGCTCCCTGGCTTTCGACACCATTTACGCCGAAGGACAGCGTCGCTACGTTGAAAGCCTCTCCAGCTACGCGCGTATGTTCCTGGGTCAAATGAGCAAGCCAGATCTTGATAGCATCGACGGCCTTTCGCCGGCGGTTTCCATCGATCAGAAGACCACGAGCAAGAATCCGCGCTCTACGGTGGGCACCGTCACCGAAATCTACGACTACCTGCGCCTTCTTTTCGCCCGCGTGGGTGTTCCGCATTGCCCGGAATGCGGTAGGGAAATCAAGAAGCAAACCACCGATCAGGTTACCGACGAGATTCTGGCTCTGGGCGAAGACGTTCGCGCGCTTGTCATGGCCCCCATGGTCATTGGGCGCAAGGGCGAATTCACCAAGCTGTTTCAAGATATTCGCGCCGAGGGCTTTTCCCGTGTGCGCGTCGATGGCGAGGTCATGCGCCTCGACGAAGAAGAGGGCTTGAAGCTCGACAAGAAGTTCAAGCATACGATCGAGGTCGTCGTCGACCGCGTAGTACTGAAGTCCTCTGCCACGTCGCGCATCGCCGAGGCCGTCGAGGTGGCTACGCGCCTTGCAAACGGCCGTGTGGTCATTCACACCATGAAGGACGAAGGGGAAGAGGACCACCTGTTCAGCTTGGCCCTGGCGTGCCCCGAACACGGCCATTCCATGGACGAGCTGCAGCCGCGCGATTTCAGCTTCAATGCCCCCTATGGTGCGTGCCCCGATTGCCTGGGCATCGGCAGCCGCGAGGAAGTCGATCCCAGCCTCATCATTCCCGATCCTTCGCTTTCGCTGAACCAGGGCGTTGTAGCGCCGCTTTCCAGCGGCAACTATTATCCCCAGGTGCTGCGCGCCGTTGCCAAGCATCTGGGTTATGACGCCGATACTCCATGGGAGGATTTCTCGCGCAAGGCGCAGAAGGCCCTCATGGAAGGCTTGCCCGAAAAGGAAAAGGTTCGTGTCGACTATCACACCGTTGACGGTCGCGAAACGTATTGGTTCATCGAATGGGAGGGCATTCGCGCAGCTGTCATGAATCGCTACAAAGAGGCAAGTAGCGATCGCCAGCGCGAGAAGTACGAGAAGTACTTTGCCGTGGTTCCCTGCGCTACTTGCGGTGGAAAGCGCCTGAAGCCGGAAATCCTGGCGGTAACGGTGAATGGCAAGAACATTCACGAGGTTTGCGAGCTTTCTGCCCGCGATTCGCTGTCGTTCTTCAATTGCCTTAGCTTCGAAGGGGCCGACGCCCAAATTGCGAACCCCATTGTGAAGGAGATCCGCTCCCGCTTGCAGTTCCTAGTCGACGTGGGCCTCGACTACCTTACGCTGGAACGTGCCACTGCCACGCTTTCCGGTGGCGAAGCGCAGCGCATTCGCCTGGCAACGCAGATTGGCGCGGGCCTCATGGGCGTGCTCTACATTCTCGACGAGCCCTCCATTGGCCTTCACCAACGTGACAACGAACGTCTTATCGGTACGTTGGAGCATCTGCGCGACCTGGGCAATACCGTCGTCGTGGTAGAGCATGACGAAGATACCATTCGCCATGCCGATTACGTTATCGACATGGGGCCCGGTGCGGGCGAGCATGGCGGGGAAGTGGTTGCCGCGGGAACGCCCGCGCAAATCGTACATTGCCCCGATTCGCTTACCGCAGCGTACCTCACGGGCAAACGTGAGATTTCCGTTCCCAAAGAGCGCAGAAACCCCCGTCGCGGAAAAATAACCATCTCGGGTTGTCGCGCCAACAACCTGCGCAATCTTACCGTAAGCATCCCCATCGGCACGCTTACGGTGGTTACGGGCGTTTCGGGCTCGGGGAAGAGCTCGCTTATCACCGATACGCTGGCTCCTGCGCTTGCCAATCGTGTGAACCACGCCCATCGCAGTACGGGCGAGTATCGCAAGATTACTGGCATTGAAAAGCTCGACAAGGTCGTCGATATCGATCAATCGCCCATTGGCCGTACGCCGCGTTCGAACCCCGCCACCTACGTGGGCCTGTGGGACGATATTCGCAAACTCATGGCATCTACGCAGGAATCGAAGGCACGTGGTTATTCGCCGGGTCGCTTCAGCTTCAACGTTCCGGGCGGTCGTTGCGAAGCCTGCAAGGGCGACGGCCAGGTAAAGATCGAAATGCACTTCCTGCCCGACGTTTATGTACCCTGCGAGGTCTGCAATGGCCAGCGCTACAATCGCGAAACGCTGCAGGTGCGCTACCGTGGCAAGAACGTCTACGAGCTGCTCGACATGACGGTCGACGAAGCGCTCGAGTTCTTCTCGAGCATTCCGCGTATTACGCGCAAGCTGCAAACGTTGCACGACGTTGGCTTGGGCTACATTCGCCTCGGTCAGCCTGCCACTACGCTTTCCGGTGGCGAAGCTCAGCGCGTAAAGCTTTCCAGCGAACTGCAGCGCGTGCAAACGGGGAAGACGTTCTACATTCTCGACGAACCCACTACGGGTTTACACTTCGAGGACGTACGCCAGCTCATTGTCGTGCTCCAGCGTCTTGTCGATGCGGGCAACACCGTGCTCATCGTCGAGCATAATCTCGATGTCATAAAATGCGCCGACCACATCATCGACTTGGGCCCCGAGGGCGGCGAGCGAGGTGGTGGAATCGTGTGCGAGGGCACGCCAGAAGATGTTGCCTCGTGTTATGAGAGCCATACCGGGCGTTTTCTCGCCAATATGCTTTCATAAGCGCTTATAATCGTGGACTATGAGTCAAAGGTCCCGAGAGAAAATAGCATTGATGGTCTTCGTCGCGCTGATCGTCGTAGTGATCAGCGGCGGTATTTGGTACATCAACGTTGGCCATAATTGGAATACCGCAGCCACCACCATCGATGACGCCACGGGCTCTATGGAGGGGTATACCGCCATCGTATTCGATGGCGTCGATATCCCCACGGTCGAAGAAGCGGCGGCTACCACCAAGCCCGTCACGCGCTATAGCGTTCTTGCCAGCTACCACGAAAAGAATGCCACGGTCGTGGGGCTCGACCTCATCAATACCGCGTTGTACGACGAGGGCCTTATCGTGAAGGCCGGTTCGAAGCGCATTGGCGTGTTCTGCGTTGATTCTCTGGAAGATGCCAGCATGTACCAGAACACCGTACGTGCCTTCGAACGCCAGGAAGTCGATTTCGTCGTGTGCATTACCTCCGACGCCCAGCTGCTATGCGGTAGCTCGGTTGGGATCAATGGCATCGACATCGTCATTTCCACGCAGCGCAACACGAGCTCCGTGCTCGATGGTACGCTGGGCAGCGCCTATTGCGTCGATTCTCCTTGCGTCGGCAAGATCGGCGTCATTCTCATTTCTCCCAGCAACGTCGTTTCCTCGAAGGTCATCTCCTAAAACGCGCTTTTGTTTCAGCGACGTTAATAATTCGCGAAAAGCTTGTTTCACTACATCACGCGAAAGTGCCGCCGTATAATAGTGTGCGTTGGCAATCGCACTAAGGAGGTAACCTTGAGTTACACGCAGCAAGTTATCGATATGGTGAAGGCGAAGGACGCTGACCAGCCCGAGTTTATCCAGGCTGTCACCGAGGTCCTCACTTCTCTCCAGCCTGTCATCGACGCTCATCCCGAGTATCAGAAGAAGGCCCTGCTCGAGCGCATCGTTGAACCCGAGCGCGTGGTCATGTTCCGCGTGCCCTGGGAAGACGATGAGGGCAACATTCATGTGAACCGCGGCTTCCGCATCCAGTTCAACAGCGCCCTGGGGCCCTACAAGGGCGGCCTGCGTCTGCATCCCTCGGTTAACCTCTCCATCTTGAAGTTCCTCGGCTTCGAGCAGATCTTCAAGAACAGCCTGACCACGCTTCCCATGGGCGGTGGCAAGGGCGGTTCCGACTTCGACCCCAAGGGCAAGTCCGACCGCGAGGTCATGCGCTTCTGCCAGAGCTTCATGACCGAGCTCTGTCGTCACATCGGCCCCGACACCGACGTTCCTGCTGGCGACATCGGAACCGGAGCCCGTGAAATCGGCTACCTGTTCGGCCAGTACAAGCGCATTCGCGACGAATGCTCCAGCGTTCTCACTGGCAAGGGCCTTTCTTTCGGCGGCTCCCTGGCTCGTACCGAAGCTACCGGCTATGGCCTGGTGTACTTCGTGCAGGAATACCTGAACTGCCACGACGACAGCTTTGAGGGCAAGACGGTCACCATTTCCGGTTCCGGCAACGTTGCCATCTACGCTGCCGAGAAGGCTCAGCAGCTGGGCGCTACCGTCGTTACGCTGTCCGACTCCACTGGTTGGATCCATGCCCCCCAGGGCATTGACATCGCCCTGCTGAAGCAGGTCAAGGAAGTCGAGCGCGCTCGCATCAGCGAGTACGCAAAGCGCGCCGAGGGCGTTGAGTACCACGAGGGTCGTGGCGTGTGGCAGATTCCCTGCGACATCGCGCTTCCCTGCGCTACGCAGAACGAGCTGCTCATCGACGATGCCAAGCAGCTTGCTGCCAACGGTTGCAAGGTCGTTGCCGAAGGCGCCAACATGCCCACCACCATGGACGCCACCACTTACCTGCAGGAAAACGGCGTAACGTTCATGCCGGGCAAGGCTGCCAACGCTGGTGGCGTTGCCACCTCTGGCCTGGAAATGAGCCAGAACCACGAGCATCTGTCCTGGACGTTCGAGGAAGTCGACGAGAAGCTGCACGGCATCATGAAGAGCATCTACCATGCCGCCGACGACGCTGCTCGTGAGTACGGCTTCGAAGGCAACTACGTTGTTGGCGCTAACATCGCCGGCTTCAAGAAGATTGCCGATGCCATGATCGCTCAGGGTCTCGTGTAGGTCGTACGCCATCAGGCAACATCTTCGATGCTTTTAAGCCGCGGGGCCTTTATGGTCCCGCGGCTTTCGTTATACTTTCCCTCATGAATGAAGAGCGCATCGAAACCATCAAACGCCAGCTTGACGAAGTGCCTACGCTTCCCGGCGTCTACCTGTGGAAAGACGCTGATGGGCAGGTCATCTACGTGGGCAAGGCAAAGCAGCTGCGTGCCCGAATGCGCCAGTACGTCAATTTCCAGGACGATCGCGCCAAGATCCCGCTTCTGGTCGACCAGATTCGCTCGTTCGGATACATCGTCGTCGACAACGAATACGAAAGCCTGGTTCTGGAAAAGAACCTCATCGATCAGTATGCGCCGTTCTTCAACGCCGACTTCAAAGACGACAAGAGTTATCCGTTTATCGCCCTAACGAAGGGGGATACGTTTCCCGCCATCAAGTTCACGCGCGAGAAGCACAAGCCCGAAACGCAGTACTTTGGCCCCTTCACCGACAGCCGTGCGGCACGACGCATGATCGAGATTGCGCGCAAGGTGGTTCCCATCTGCGCTGCCTCGTGTTCGCAATGGCGTGCCATGAATCGCGAAATCGCGAAGAACGGCCTCAAAGAATACCTTTCCGAGCAGCGCAAACCCTGCTTCGACTGCCATGTGGGCATAGGCCCGGGCGCATGCTGCGGAAAGATTTCGCCTGAAGCGTACGCGGAAAACGTGCGTCGTGTTGAGCGTTTCTTGCGTGGCAATCACGCCGAGTTCATTTCCGAGCTGAAAGACGACATGTCCCAGGCGGCTTCCGAACTCGATTTCGAGAAGGCGGGGCGCATCAAGGAGCGCATAGAGGTCATCGAGCGCCTTACCGACAAGCAGCACGCGGTCATGGCGCATGACGTAAATGCCGACGTCATTGGGTTCTACCGCGAGGAAACCATTGCGGGCGTCCACGTGCTCATGGTGCGCGAAGGGCGCGTCATCAACGGAAACGAATTCGTCTTGGACAAGGGCAAAAACGTACCCGACCAGGATATTCTCCATTCGTTCCTGCTGCGCTACTACAGCGTCACGGAATCCATTCCGCGCGAGGTCATCGTGGCCAACGAGCCCGAGGATAAGCCGACGATGGAGGATTGGCTCACCAACCGCCTGGCAAGCAAGTTCGGTGCGCGCGTGCGCTTCGTAGTGCCCGAACGCGGCGAAAAGCGCGATTTGCTCGAAATGGCCCAGGTCAACGCAAAGCATACGCTTATGCGCTACAAGGTTCGCACCAATTACGAGGACAAGCGCATTAACGAGGCACTGCTTCAGCTGGAAAGCGCCCTTGCGCTCGACGCGCCACCCATGCGCATCGAATGCTTCGACATTTCCACGCTCCATGGCACGTATACGGTTGCTTCCATGGTGGTGTTCACCGACGGAAAGCCCGACAAGGGACAGTACCGCAGGTTCAAGATCCGCGCCGAACTCGACGAGGCGAACGACTTCGTGTCCATGCAGGAAGTGCTGGGACGCAGGTATTCGCCCGAGCGCATGGCCGACGAGCGATTCGGACGCAAGCCAGACCTGCTCATCCTTGACGGTGGCAAGCCGCAGCTTTCTGCCGCCATGGAACAGCTTGGGTCGATGGGGGTTGATATTCCCATGGCTGGCCTGGCCAAACGAGACGAGGAATTGTTCGTTCCCTGGCAGGATACCGGCCCGGTAGTGCTTCCGAGCGGTTCCGCCTCGCTCTACCTGGTGAAGCAGGTGCGTGACGAGTCCCACCGCTTCGCCATTACGTTCCATCGCGAATTGCGCGGGAAGGGCATGACGACGAGCATCCTCGACGAGGTGGCCGGCATTGGCCCCGTGCGCAAGAAGGCGCTCCTGAAGGCAATGGGCGGATTTCGCAAGCTGCGCGAAGCGACGCTGCAGGACATCATGGATGCTCATGTTGTGCCCGATGATGTGGCACGCGAGGTATACGCGGTGCTGCGGCAGTATAATGATACGCGTAAGAACAGCACGATTGACGAATCTGATCATTCTTCCGTGGAAGAAGGGGAATAGCGTATATGGCAAGCAATGATGCGCAAAACGCTCCAATGCCGCATCCTACGCCCGACCTGGTTGTCATTACCGGCATGAGCGGTGCAGGGCGCACGGAGGCGATGCATACGTTCGAGGACATGAACTATTTCTGCATCGACAATCTTCCGCCGGCGCTTCTCATGTCGCTCGTCTCGTCCGATAGCATTCCCAGCCAGGACGGGGCATCGGGAAAGCTTGCCGTGGTCTGCGACGCTCGAAATAGGAACTATTTTCGCGAGCTCACGCGCGAACTCGCGCGCCTAAGCGAAGCGGGCGTCGACTACTCCATCATCTTCCTCGACGCTTCTGACGAGGCCATTCTCGCGCGGTACAAGGCGTCGCGTCGTCGTCACCCCATGTGCGTCGACAACAAGACGACCATTTCCCAGGGGATCGCCATGGAACGCGAGCTCACGCAAGAGCTGCGCGCAACCGCCGATGCCATCATCGATACCTCCAACATGAGGCCCATCGTGCTGCGCGAGCGCATTCGCTCGCTTTTCGCGCACGAAACCCCTCGTCAGGGTATGAGCGTCGTAGTGTATTCGTTTGGGTTCAAACATGGCTCCGCGGCAGACGCCGATATTCTCATCGACGTGCGCTTCCTGCCCAACCCGTACTACGACCCCGAAATGCGCCATCTTACCGGGCTCGATGACAAGGTTCGCACCTTCGTCATGGAGCGTTCCGAAACCAAGGAGTTCATGGTTCGCTGGACGGCGCTGCTCGATTGCGTCATGCCTGGCTATGTTGCCGAAGGCAAGCAGCAGCTGGCCATTGGCGTTGGCTGCACGGGTGGACAGCACCGTAGCGTTGCCATCGCGGTTGCCACGGGTGAATACCTGCGGAAATGCGGTTACCAAGTGCACGTTTCGCATCGAGACCTCTCGCGCGCCGATACGGGCGAAGCGAAGAAGAGTGGGGAGGGGGAGTAATGGCGAATTCCGCATTCAGGCAAGACCCCTCCGCAACGGGCTCGTTTGACAAGATTCGCGGCATCGAGCCCGTAGTCGGCAATGCGCAGCCTGCTCATGCCGTGGTTATTGGCGGTGGAACGGGCGCACCGGTTTCCATTCGTACCCTGGTGTCCATGGGCGTGCGTACGTCCGCCGTGGTCGCCATGGCCGATGATGGTGGTTCCACCGGTGCCTTGCGCGAGCTTGCCAACGTCACCCCTCCTGGTGACATCCGCAAGTGCCTCGTTGCCTTTGCCGACGATCCGCATGATCCGCTGACCCGTGCGTTCAAGTACCGTTTCGAGCTGGCGAACAATCATGCGCTGGGCAATCTGCTCATTACTGCACTCGAAGATGCAACGGGGTCTTTTCCCGAGGCCATTCGCATTTGCGAAGACCTGCTGCATGCGAAGGGGCACGTGTATCCCTCCACGCTCGACAAGGTGACGCTTTGCGGCCGTACGCTCGATGGTCGCATCATCGAAGGCCAGGCCAACATTTCGCATTCGCGCACTGCCATCGAAAGCGTGTGGCTGAAGGCGCCCTATACCGGCACGCCGTATCCGGCTGCCATCAAGGCCATCTGCGAGGCCGACCTCATCGTGCTGGGACCTGGCTCGCTTTTTACGTCAATCATCCCGAACTTGCTCATCCCAGGCGTGCTGGAAGCGATTCGCAGTTCGCGCGCGAAGACGGTCTTCGTCTGCAGCGTTGCCGATTTCCAGGGTGAGACCTGGGGTTTTTCCGCGGAAGAGCACGTACGTGCCCTGCAGGACCATGGCATGGCGGGCTTGCTCGATTACGTGCTTGTGCACACGCCCGTGCAATTGCGCCCTGGCGGTCACGAACCGGGTAGCTTTAACCAGGTCACGCGCGAAGAACCGCTGCAGAACGATTTCGATGGCGCAAGTCGCGTTCGCCCGGTTCCCATTACCTACGATGCCGCGTATCGCATCCAGGAAAGCGGTCCGGTCGTCATTGCGCGCGACTTCGTAGACCCAGCTCATCCAACCATCCACAATCCCATTGCCCTGCGCGATGCTCTTACGGGGGTGCTCAAGCTTTGTCGTTCACCGCAGATGTAAAGGAAGAGCTTTCGCGCGTTCCACCCGTATGCTCGCATTGCGAGCGCGCTACGCTTGCCGCTCTCATTCGCATGGAAGGCTCGCTCTTCCTGGCTGGTTCTGGGCGTTTCCGCATTGAAGTCGACACTGATTCGCCGTCCGTTGCGCGCCTGCTCGTAAAGCTCTTGCACGAGCAGTACGGTCTGAAGACCGATTGGACCGTTCGTCGCAGCGTGCTGCATAAGACGCCTAACTACCTGATCGAGGTGCCCATGCAGAAGGGGCTGCCCGAGGCCATGAAGGACATGGGCGTGCTCACGTCGGGCGGCTTCGACCGTGGCGTGTATCCGAAGCTTGTCGAGAAGCGCTGCTGCGCCGCCGCGTACCTACGCGGGGCCTTCCTGGGCAGCGGGTTCATTGCCAACCCGAAGGGCGATTTTCATTTCGAGATGTCGGTTGAATCCGAAGAGCTGGCAAACGGGCTCGTAGAGCTCATGGCCGAACGCGACATTTCGGCGAAGATCATGCAGCGTCGCAGCAATTACATCGTCTACATGAAGAGCGGGTCGGCCATTTCGGCCTTTCTAGCCGTAGTTGGCGCGCACCAGAGCGCGCTTGCCATGGAAAACGTTCGCGTGATCAAGAGCGTGCGCAACGACGTGAACCGCAGGGTCAACGCCGAGCTGGCCAACCAGCAGAAGGCCACCGAAGCCAGCATGGAGCAGATCATGGCCATTCACGCGGTGATCGACCGCTATGGCCTGGAGAGCCTTCCACCGGCTCTTCAAGAATTCATCAAACTTCGCGTGTCGCACCCCGATGCCACATTGAAGGAACTCGGGGAATACGCCGACCCGCCCTTGTCCAAATCGGCCGTATACCATCGCGTTCGTCGAATCGAGCAGCTTGCCGCGCAGGTTGAGCGGTAAATGCGTTATAGTATCCCACGGTGCGACCTGCGGGTTGTGCCTGAATAGTATCGAGAGATAAGGAGTGCCTAATGGCAACGAGGGTAGCGATCAACGGGTTCGGCCGCATTGGACGCCTGGTCTTCCGTGCGATGGCAAAAGACCCTGCTTTGGAAGTGGTCGCAGTTAACGATCCCGGCTCTGTTGAGGCCATGACCCACCTTCTGAAGTACGATTCCATTCATGGTCGCGATTTCGAATCGGTCGAGGTTACGGAAGACGGTTTCGTGGCAGACGGCCAGAACGTGAAGGTTTTCTCCGACCGCAATCCATCCAATCTGCCCTGGGGCGAGCTCGACATCGACATCGTCGTTGAGTCAACGGGCGTGTTCCGCGACCGCGAAGGTGCCCAGAAGCACATCGACGCTGGCGCCAAGAAGGTCATCATCACCGCTCCTGGCAAGAACGAGGACATCACCATCGTCATGGGCGTGAACGACCACTTGTACGATCCGGCCGTTCACAACATCGTGAGCAACGCTTCCTGCACCACGAACTGCCTCGCTCCGTTCGCAAAGGTGCTGCTCGACAACTTCGGCATCAAGCGTGGCTACATGAATACCATCCACGCATACACGAACGACCAGAAGATCCTGGACCTTCCTCATAAGGACCTGCGTCGTGCTCGTGCCGCGGCCATGTCGATCATCCCCACCACCACGGGTGCCGCTCGCGCCGTTTCCCTGGTTCTCCCCGAACTGAAGGGCAAGCTCGACGGCTTCGCAACGCGTGTGCCCATTCCCGACGGCTCCATGGTCGACCTTACCGTCGAACTCGAGAAGTCCGTTACGAAGGAAGAAATCAACGCTGCCATGAAGGCCGCTGCCGAAGGCCCGCTGAAGGGCATCCTGGAATACAGCGAGGATCCGCTGGTTTCCATCGACATCGTCCACAACAGCCACTCTTCTATCTTCGACGCCGGCCTTACCATGGTCATGGGCGGGGAAAACAACCTCGTTAAGTGCGTCAGCTGGTACGACAACGAGTGGGGTTATTCCAACCGCGTGAAGGACCTGGCGAAGATTCTGCTCTAAGGTCTTATGTCATTACGGCCGGAACATGCACGCTTGGCGCTGCGGTTCCGGCCTTGTTTTGTGTAGAAAGGAAAAGCATGGCTGAAGTGAAGTCACTTGAGCAAGCCGATGTAGCCGGTAAACGAGTTCTCTGTCGCGTCGATTTCAATGTGCCGCTCGATGGCGCTACCGTAACCGACGACACGCGCATCCGCGCGGCGCTTCCCACGATCGAGTATTTGGTGGGGAAGGGCGCCAAGGTCATCCTGATGAGCCACCTGGGTCGTCCCGCTGGCACGGGCTTCGAGGAGAAGTTCTCCCTCGCTCCTGCTGCCGAGCGTCTTTCCCAGCTTATTAGCGCTCCCGTTACCTTTGCCGCCGACACCGTGGGCCCCCATGCCCATGAGGTCGTCGAGGCCATGGAAGATGGCCAGGTCGTGGTGCTGGAAAACCTGCGTTTCGACAAGCGCGAGAAGAAGAATGACCCCGCGTTCTGCGAAGAGCTTGCCAAGCTGGGCGATCTCTACGTGAACGATGCCTTCGGCACCGCACACCGCGCTCATGCCTCTACGGCTGGCGTAGCCGCGCTGCTGCCCGCATATGCCGGCTATCTCATGCTGCGCGAGGTGAGCACGCTTTCGGGGATGCTCGACGAACCGAAGCGCCCCTTCGTCGCCATCCTTGGCGGCTCGAAGGTCTCCGATAAGGTTGGCGTCATCGATGCCCTCATCGAGAAGGCCGACACCATCATCATTGGTGGTGGCATGTGCTTCACGTTCCTGCTGGCCCAGGGCAAGCAGGTGGGCACCAGCCTGAAGGAAGAGGATTGGGTTGAGCGCGCTGCCGGCATGATCGAGCATGCGAAGGAAGCAGGCGTCGAGCTGCTGCTTCCCACCGACGTGGTCGTGGCCGATCGCTTCGCCGAAGACGCGAACACCGCAACCGTTTCCGTGGACGAAATCCCCAGCGACATGATGGGCCTCGACATCGGCCCCGAGACCGAGAAGCTGTATGCCCAGGCCATCGCCCAGGGCAGCACGGTATTCTGGAATGGCCCCATGGGTGTGTTCGAGATGGCTGCCTTCGAGCATGGTACGAAGGCCGTTGCCCTGGCCGTCGCTGAAAACGCGGAAGCCGACACCATCATCGGTGGTGGCGATAGCGTTGCCGCCGTTAACAAATTTGACCTTGGAAGCAAGATGACCTTCATCTCCACCGGCGGTGGCGCTTCCATGGAGCTGGTGCAGGGTCTGCCCCTGCCTGGCGTTGAGGCTCTTAAGGAGGCTTAATCATGCGCAAGCCTATGATGGCTGGAAACTGGAAGATGAATAAGACCTGGGCCGAGTCCGTCGTGCTCGCCCAGGGCATTTCCAATCGCTGCGACGATGCGTGGGATGCCGTTGACGTGGTGCTTTGTCCGCCCGCCTGCAATCTGAAAGCCGTGCATACGGTACTCGAGTTCGATCGCCGCGACATTCACGTGGGTGCCCAGAACTGCCACTGGGAAGAAGGTGGCGCCTTTACGGGCGAAATCTCCATTCCCATGCTGGAAGACATCGGCGTCGACCACTGCATCGTGGGTCATTCCGAGCGTCGCGAATACTTCAGCGAGACCGACGAGATGGTCAACCGTAAGGTGATGGCGCTGGTCAACCATGGCATTACCCCCATCGTCTGCGTAGGCGAATCTCTGGCCGTGCGCGATGCGGGCACGTACCTGGAATTCATCGTCAACGAACTGCGCGCCGATTTTGCGGGCCTGGAACCCGAAGAGGCTGCCAAGTGCGTCGTCGCTTACGAGCCCATCTGGGCCATTGGCACGGGTCGCACGGCTACGCCTGAACAGGCGCAGGAGGTCTGCTCGGCCATTAGGGCTGCCCTTTCGGATCTTTTTGGCGAGGAAGTTGCCAGTGGTATGCGCGTGCTCTATGGTGGCTCCATGAAGCCCGCCAACGTCGAAGGCCTCATGGCCCAGTCCGATATCGACGGCGGCCTTATCGGTGGGGCAGCGCTTTCCGCCGATTCCTTTGCCGAACTTGTTGAAGCGTGCCTGAAATAGGCGCGAGAAAGAAGCATGTTTATGGATAAGAGCAAGCTCCATCTGCCTGCGGCGCTTATCATCATGGATGGCTTCGGCATCGCCGAGCCTGGTCCGGGCAATGCCATTTCGCTTGCGAATACGCCCCATCTCGACCATTTGCGCGAAACGGCGTCGAACATTCAGATTCAGGCGTCGGGCGAATACGTGGGTCTTCCCGATGGCCAGATGGGCAACTCCGAAGTGGGTCATCTGAACATTGGCGCCGGCCGCATCGTCTATCAGGAGCTTACGCGTATCAACAACGCATGCCGTAGCGGTAGCATCGCCGAAAACGAGAAGCTGTGCGCCGCTATGGAACGCGTGAAGGCGGCTGGTTCCGTACTGCATGTTATGGGCCTCGTTTCCGATGGCGGCGTGCATTCCAGCAACGAGCATCTCTATGCGCTGCTGAAGATGGCAGCGCAGCATGAGGTTCCGCGTGTCTTCGTTCATTGCTTCATGGATGGACGTGACGTTCCGCCTGCTAGCGGTCTTGGCTACATCGAAGAGCTGGAAGAGCGCATCGCCGAATACACGACCGATGCGTGCCAGATTTCGATTGCGTCCATTTCCGGTCGCTATTACGCGATGGACCGCGATAATCGCTGGGAGCGCGTGAAGAAGGCATTCGATGCGGTTGCGCATGCGCTGCCCCATAGCGAGCTTTCGCCCACCGAGTTCATGCAGGCAAGCTACGATGCCCAGGTAACCGACGAGTTCGTCGTTCCGGGTTCGTTTGCGACGCGCGGCGTTGAAGACGACGATGCCATCATCTTCTTCAACTTCCGCCCCGATCGCGCGCGTCAGATTACGCATGCCTTCGTGGATGCAGAGCCGTTCGAATCGGAATCGTTCCCGCGTCCGTATTTCGTGTGCCTCACCGAATACGACCCCGAGATTCCCGCCGACATCGCGTTTGCGAAGGAATTCCCCGAAAACGTTCTCGCCGATGTGCTTTCCAGCGCGGGGTTGAAGCAGTATCACATCGCCGAGACGGAAAAGTACGCCCATGTCACGTTCTTCCTGAATGGCGGCATCGAAGCCCAGAAGGAAGGGGAGCGCAGGCAGATCATCGACAGCCCCAAGGTGGCCACGTACGATCTTCAGCCCGAAATGAGCGAGCCTGCGGTCGCCCAGACGCTTGCTGACGCCATCGACGCCGACACGGCAGACGTGTACATCGTGAACTTCGCCAACTGCGATATGGTGGGGCATACGGGCTCCATTCCCGCTGCTACGGCGGCCGTAGAGGCCGTGGATGCTGGTGTGGGGCAGGTTCTTGCCGCCATCGAGCGCAAGGGCGGCGTGGCGCTCGTTACGGCCGATCACGGCAATGCCGACAAGATGATCGCCGAGGACGGCCAGCCCCATACGGCTCACACCACCAACCCGGTGCCCCTGTTCCTGGCTGACTACGCGGGCCTGGGATACCAGCTTGCGCAGCCCGAAGGCACGTGCGGCGCCCTCTGCAATCTTGCTCCTACGCTGTTGCAGATGATTGGCTTGGAGGTTCCCGCCGAGATGACAGCTTCCAGCCTGCTCGCCTAATCTACGCCCATTCGGAACGCCCGCTTCGTGCGGGCGTTCTGCTTTTGCGGCGTCTGCGATGCCTTCATAAGGGCATACTGTGCGTAATTGGCATGAGAACTGTTGCTCTCGTGCTCAGATTGACTATAATTTTGCAGTTGCGAGTTGTCGGCACATACGGTGCTGTAGTCACAGAGAAGAAAGAGTTCGCTTTGAATCCGTTGCTTATCCTGGTCATCATCGCCCTGGTCATTTCGGGTGCTGGTCTTATCGTCTTCATCATGCTGCATTCCGGCAAGGGCACGGGCATTTCCGACGCCATTGCCAGCTCGCTGTATTCCACGAGCTCCGGCACTAGCATCATCGAAAAGAATCTCGACCGCATCACCATCATTTTTGCCGTGGTGTTCCTGATTTCGCTCATCCTTTTGATGATTATTTATCCTCAGGGCACAATTGCCTAAAATTCTCGCTTGCAACGCGGAAACTTGTGCTATAGTACCCCTCGTTGCTTTTCACGTCGGAGTGGTGGAACGGCAGACACGCTAGCTTGAGGTGCTAGTGCCCACTTTAGGGCTTGCGGGTTCAAATCCCGCCTCCGACACCAGGAATTACGAGCCGCCTTCGGGCGGCTTTTTAATATGAGCAGGACATTGTCAAGAGGCAAAACCGGGCCTGACCCCCAATTCGAGGGGCCAGGCCCTTCCTC
>NZ_SUUH01000003.1 GCF_015062615.1 Denitrobacterium detoxificans | reverse complement strand
CGCCGCCGCCGGACGGGCCCTCTGGGCCCTCGGAAGCAACTCCCCGCTGCAAATGCAGCTTGTGCATAGTACCTCCCCCGTGGGTGCCGTTCAAGCGGATTCGGAAGGCTTCACAAACCACCCACAGACAGGGGCTCATGTTGTGTTTTCACGTGTGCAAAGCACTATTTTCACCCTATATAACAAGAGGACCGAACACGTAAGCCCGGTCCCCCGTATTGCAATGAGCGTATGCGCTATACCAGCTTCACGAAATGACGCTTGCCAACCTGAATGACGGAGCCTTCCAGCTTCGCCGGCTCTACGTTGTAAGCCTTAGCGGGCAGTGCCTCGCCGTTGATCTTCACGCCGCCACCGTCGATAAGGCGACGGGCCTCGCCCGCGCTCTTTGCCAGACCGGCATCTGCCAGCAACTTGGCCAGGTATACCAGACCTTCGTCGTTAGGCGTAAGGTCGGCGGCAAACTCGGGGACATCCTCGGGGATGGCATGCTGCTTGAAGACGCGATCGAACTCAGCCTCGGCGGCAACCGCGGCCTCTTCGCCGTGGTAAGCGGCAACGATATTGCGAGCCAGTGCGCGCTTTACCTTGTTGGGATGCAGCGAATCGGAAGCAAGACCCGCCTCAATTTCGTCAATCTCGTCGACGCTAGCGGTGGAGGCCAGGCGATAGTACTTCACGATCATCTCGTCGGGGATGCTCATGACCTTGCCAAACATATCGGGAGCCTCGTCGGTGAGGCCAATGTAGTTGCCATAGCTCTTCGACATCTTGCGTACGCCGTCGGTGCCCTCGAGCAACGGAAGCGTAAGGCAGACCTGCGGCTCCATGCCCATCTTCTCCATAAGCTCGCGGCCGGCAAGCAAATTGAACAGCTGGTCGGTACCGCCAAGTTCAACGTCGGCCTTGATGACCACCGAGTCGTACGCCTGCATGATCGGGTACAGGAACTCGTGCACGCCAATGGACAGGTTGTTGGTGTAACGCTTGTGGAAGTCGTCGCGCTCGAGAATGCGTGCAACCGTGAACTGGCCCGTTACCTTCAGGATGTCCTCGAGGTTCATTTTCAGGAGCCAGTCGGCGTTGTGAACCAGGGTAGTCTTCTCGGGATCGAGAATCTTGAACGCCTGATCGATGTACGTCTGGGCATTGGCGGCCACCTGCTCGGGCGTGAGCTGCGGACGCGTGCTGTTCCTGCCAGACGGATCGCCGATGAGCGCCGTGCCGTCACCGATGATGAGCGTAACGCGGTGGCCCAGATCCTGGAACGTACGGAGCTTACGCAGCGGAACGGCATGACCAATGTGAATGTCGGGAGCAGTCGGGTCGACGCCCAGCTTCACGTTCAAGGGCACCCCACGCTTCAGCTTTTCGAGAAGCAGGTCGGAGGGCACGATTTCGGCCACGCCAGATTGAATGATTCGTAGTTGTTCTTCCGCAGGTAGCATCAAATAGCCTTTCACTTATATGTAGCGATGCATTGTAGCATAGTTAGGAAATGCCCCGGAACAGATGCCCCGAGGTGGTATCGGATGTCTTCCCCACCGCATTGCCGCTCTTCAGGGCAATATCGCGAGCGCGTACGGCACGGGCCGTCGCCTTGGTGGTCTCTTCGACGTTCATCATCGTGGCATCGACCATGAAGGCGCCCACGCCAGCTGCGATGAGGTCGGGTGCGACATGCAGGATATCGAGGGGAACCGCATTGTACAGATGGCTGCGACCCGTGCAGTCGGTGACGACGGGCATCTCGTAGCCCTTGCGATCCTTCAGGTAATGCGGGCTCTTACGACGCGGGCATACCGAGCAATCGCGATTACACGGGCCCTGGCTCATGAGCATGCAGTGTTCGGTAACCATGAGCTCGGTTGCTCCGCTTACGAACAAGCCCAGCTCAACATCGGTTTCGTCGCCAATCTGCTGAATCTGCCCCAGCGTGAGCTCGGGAGAGAGCCACACGCGTTCGGCGCCCATCTGCGCAAGCGCCATGGCCGACAGCGGGTTGGATACGGGAACGTGCGGGCCAACCTCGACCTGCGCACCCATTTCGCGAGCGCGCACGAGCTGGCTGAGGTTCTCGACGAACACGGGCTTGTCGGCCTTCACGTATTTCCAAGCGTCGAAGCCCAGGCGCTCTTCACGCGTGCCGGGCAGCGGATCGTGATCGACCACGGGAAGCGCGATGATGGCCTGCTTGGGATAGCCCGTCTGCGCAACGGTGCCCGAAATCTGGCCAGCCACCAGGGATTCTCCGCGCTTGTAATTGAGAGCGGGAACGTAGATGGCATCGGCGCCGGCGCGTTTGGCGGCACGAGCGCATGCGGCATTCGTAGCCCACACGGCCACCTGGCAGGAATTGCGACGCGGGCGGCGCGGAACCGGAGGCTTCGCGGGAGCGCGGTGAAGCGTACGAGCGCGATAGTCGGCAAGCAGCGCTTCCTCGAGCTGCTCGGCAGCGGCGGCACGAAGCTTGTGAATCTGCGAGAAGCCCATGCCCACGCCCTCATCGAGCTGGATTTCCAGGTTCTGAAGCGCGAAGGGCGTATTGCCAAAACGGTCGATATGGTCGCGTACATCCTCTTCGAGCAGGGCCTTCGTGCGAGCGGGCTCTGCAACGGGACCTTGCGCGCACACCGATGCACCCGACGGCGCGGTAAGCGTAAGCGAAATGGGCTGGCCAAGCTGAATGACCGCCGAACCCGAAACGGCAACCTTCGGCTCGAAGGGCACGTCTACGAACTGGGCTTCCGCACTGCGCACGCGAAAGACGCGATCGCCCTTGCCAACACGACGGTCGAGCGCGAAACGCACGCCGCCACGCACCGCTTCGATGCCGGAAACGGTATGCGCGAAATGGCCGCGATTGGTCCAGAATTCGAGCACGTCGCCCTCATGCAGGGTTTCCTCGGGATCGACGGCAACCCAGCCGTCTCCCACGGAAGACACGCGGCCAATGAAGACGCCGCGATTGTTGGGGCGACCATAGCTCATCATCTCATTATCATCTTCGCCCATGAGGTAGCCCTCGGTGAAGCCACGGCTGAACGCTTCCTCCAGCACGCGCATCTCTTCGGGAGTCGCACGCAATTCGCCGGGGATGACGTCGTCATCGCTTGCAGCCTGACCGCTTTCGACCCAGGCAAGCACGCGGTCGAGCACGGCGCGATAGACGCCCACCACGGCGGAAACGTATTCGGGCGACTTCATACGACCCTCGATCTTCAAGGAGGAAACGCCGCAAAGTGCCAGTTCCGGAAGGCGATTCACCAGACACAGGTCCTTCGGGGAGAGCAGATGCTCGCCCGGGGAAGGAAGGTCCTTGCGAACCGCGCGATTATGCAGTTCGTACGGCAGGCGACACGCCTGAGCGCACATGCCGCGATTGGCCGAGCGTCCGCCGATCATGGAGGACATGAGGCACTGCCCCGAGTAGCACACGCAAAGCGCGCCATGGGCGAAGATCTCGACCTCGAGATTGCGCGCCGCAGCTTCGGCACAGATGTTCACCACTTCGGAAAGGGCCATTTCGCGCGCAAGCGTCACGCGGGACGCGCCCAGCGAAACGGCAGCATCGAGGCCGGCAACGTTATGCGTGTTCATCTGGGTCGAAATATGAATCTCGGCTTCGGGGAGCGTGCGATGCACCTCGGCGGCCAAACCCACGTCCTGCATGATGAAGCCATCGACGCCACGACGATACGCCTGGCGAACCAGCTCGAGCGCCGCTTCGCGCTCGCCTGGAAGGATGACGGTGTTCACCGTAAGGTAGATGCGACGGCCGCGCACATGCGCGTAGTCGCATGCCTCGGCAATCGACTCCAACGTGAAATTATCAGCACCCCTACGGGCGTTGAAACGATCGGCCCCCAGATATACGGCATCTGCCCCCGCGCGGATAGCCGCGTGGAGGCAGACCATGTTACCTGCAGGAGCAAGAAGCTCGAGCGTATTATTCATGAGATTCGGAATCTTCCCCATTGCTAATAGAAACGATCTTGTCATCAGCGGACTTCAGCTTGTCCATGGCTTCGTTGTACGCCGACTGGACGCTGGAAAGACGTTCGTCGTACGTTGCGGAATCGACCGTGCCATTGGCGACGTCGGTGTAGAGCGAAACATAGGACGCAAGCGCATCGTCGAGCGAGCACAGCGCGTCGACGTAGAGGTCCTTCGCCGGCTGCAGCTTCGACGTGCAATCGGTGTTCTTCACGCTTTCGATGACCTTGTCCACCGACGTGAGCTGGGCCTGCATGGTTACGGCATCCTGCTTCGCCACCGCATCCTGAAATGCCGTGAGATCTTCCTGGATTTCGGTAACCTGCTGATTGAGCGTAGCCATGTACTGGCGGTTCTGCTCGGCTTCGCTGGTGGTGCCGGTAGTCGATTGCGCTACGCAGCCGGTTACCACCAGCGCGCAGGCAACGGCGCAAGCAGCAGCCGCCATGCGAATAGAGCGAGATACACGATTCATGTTATTCCTTACCTTATGCATTATTCCGATGAGTCACCGGAACTCGAAGAGCTTCCGGTACCCGATTGTGAACTATCGCTCGAAGAGCCCGAAGACGAACCATTCGATGTTGACGAACCATTACTCGATGACGAGCTGCTAGAACTCGACGAGCTCGAACGCGAGGAACTGCTCGAGGAGCTCGTCGTGGAGTTCGTGGTCGTAGAGGTCGACGAGCTGGAATTCGACGACTTCTCGTCATCGCTGCTGGTAGTGGAGCTAGACGTAGTACCCAGCGCCTCCTTCTCGTCAGACGTGAGCGTGCGGTACTTCGGGTCGCTTGCGCTGTTCATGACGAACTTCTCGGTATCGCTCTTCGAAATGAGCTGGTTCAGGAACGAGCTGAAGACGCTCGTAGCGCTGTACGACGAGCTCATCTGGCGCTCCTCGCGCGCGCCCAGCCAAATGGCCACAGAGTACTGGGGCGTAATGCCGCAGAACCAGCTATCGCGCCAATTCTGGCTGGTACCCGTCTTGCCGGCAACCGTCTGCCCCGAGGACAGCGCGGCTGCGGTACCGGTACCATTCGTGACGACGCCCTCCATGACCTGTTCCGTGGCGTGGGCCACTTCCTCGGAAATGACGCGCGTGCCCGTGGTGTCGGCCTGGAAGATAATGTCACCGTCGGAATCGACGATCTTCTCGATGGCCACGGCATCGCGCTTGATGCCGCCCGACGCAATGGTGGCGTACGCGCCAGCCATTTCGCGCACGGTAACGCCCTGGGAACCCAGCGTGATGGAGGGAACCGTTTCGAGATCGGTTTCGATGCCCAGGCGCGTGGCCATTTCGGCAACCTTATCGGGGCCGAGCATGACGCACAGGCGCGCAAAACCCGTATTGGCCGAGATGGCGAAGGCGCTTTCGATCGAGCGCGTGCCGTACGAGGCGCCGTCGTAGTTTTCAACCGTCCAGTTATCGAGCGTAATCGGCGACGAGCAGTTCACGTACGTATCGGGATCGATGCCGTTTTCGATGGCCGCCGCGAGCGTGAATGTCTTGAACGCGGAACCAGGCTGTCTCGTACTTTGCGTAGCCAGATTGTATTCGTTCTCGTTGTAGTCTTTGCCGCCTACCAAGGCTTTGATGAATCCCGTGTCGGGGTCGACCGCCACCAAAGCGACTTCCAAGTCGTCGTCGACGGCCTCTTCCTTTTCGGCACACGCGGCTTCGGCCGCTTCCTGTGCCGTTACGTCGAGCGTGGTGTATACCGTAAGGCCACCCTTGAACACCTCGGCCTCGGAATAATCTTCCAGAAGCGTCTGGCGCACGTAGCTCGTGAAGTACGGATACGCGTAAATGCCGTCATCGGATTCGTCTTCCGAAACATTCAGGCCAAGCGGCTCGTTTACCGCCTCATCGTATTGCTCCTGCGTAATGTAGCCATTCGTGAGCATGCGGTTGAGCACCGTATTGCGGCGCGAGAGCGCATTGTCGGGGTAGTTGATGGGGTTGTTGTACGTAGGCGACTGGGGAATGCCCACGAGCAAGGCCGCCTGGGCAAGCGTAAGCTCGCTCGCACTGACGGAGAAGTACTTCTTGGCGGCGGCTTCGATGCCGTAAGCGCCCGAACCATAGTTGACGGTATTCAGGTACATAAGGAGGATGTCGTCCTTCGAATACATCTCCTCGAGCTTCAAGGCAATGTAGGCCTCGCGGACCTTACGCTTGATGGTCTGCTCGCTTGCCTCGTCGGCAAGCACCGTATTGCGGACGAACTGCTGGGTAAGCGTAGATGCGCCTTCGGTGGAGCCACCGAACAGGTTGTTCGCCAATGCGCGGCCGATGCCCAGAATGTCGACGCCGCTATGTTCGTAAAAGCGCACGTCCTCGGTGGCAACCGTGCCGTTGCGTACGAACTCGCTGATGTCGTCTAGGCTGCTAACCGGCTCGCGATTCTCCACGTAGAACTCGGCGAGCAGCGTCGTTCCATCGGACGCGTACACGCGCGTTTTCTGGGAATAGTTATACGCCGAGGAATCGGCATAATCGGGAAGGTCTTCCAGCCACGATTCAGCTGCGGTGTATACCGCGATTCCGCCGACCACGACAAGCGCGAAGAGCGCGCAGAGAATGAACAGAAGCGGTGCGTATCGGCGTTTGTTCCTCGTACCGAGGCGTTTTTTCATTGCACGTGAGCCCATGTAACCTCCTGGTAAGCTGGCGCTATTCTACCATCTGCGTTTAGACGCACGCCAAAGTACACAAGTAAACGTCAAGAGATACACGATGGGCGCCCCGCGAACATGTCGCAAGACGCCCCATACATGACGTGAATATGCTCGTGCCTCTACCCCAGAAGCGCAGCGTCGCGATCCATGGTTTCTTGCACTGCCTGCATCTGCACGGCAACGGCCTGGGGAGACGTACCGCCTTCGGCAGTGCGGGCACGCACGATGCTGGGCAGATCGAGCTGCTCGGTGATGTCGGCCTCGAACAGGTCGCATTCGGCCTTGAAGTCGCTAAGCGAAAGGTCGTCGAGCTGGCAGCCACGCTTCTCGCACAGCAGAACCAAGTGGCCTACCACGGCATGGGCTTCGCGGAACGGAAGGCCCTTCTTCGCCAGGTAGTCGGCCACGTCGGTGGCAGCCATATGGCCCTTGCGCGCGGATTCCATCATGGCGTCGGGGTGAATCTGCATCGTCTCGATCATGCCGCACATGCAGCGCATGGAATCGCACACCGTTTCGAATGCGTCGATGGCGCCTTCCTTGTCTTCCTGCATATCCTTGTTGTACGCCAGGGGCAGGCCCTTCATGACCATGAGCAGCGACATAAGATCGCCCACTACGCGGCCCGACTTGCCGCGGATGAGCTCCGCGAAATCGGGGTTCTTCTTCTGCGGCATGATGGAGGAGCCCGTGGAGTAGGAATCGGACAGCGTAATGAAGCCGAACTCCTGCGTGGACCACAGGATGATCTCCTCGGCCAGGCGCGACAGGTGAATCATGGTGACGCTGCAGGCATACTGCAGGTCGAGCAGGAAGTCGCGATTCGAAACGGCATCAAGCGAGTTGGGCGTGACCTGCGAGAAGCCAAGCTCCTGCGCCGTCATGCGACGGTCGAGCGGATACGTGGTTCCCGCCAGCGCCGCCGAACCCAGCGGGTTCACGTCGGCAGCCTGAAGAGCCGCGGCGATGCGGCCGAAATCGCGCTGGAACATCCAATAGTACGCAAGCATGTGATGAGCGAACAGCACGGGCTGAGCATGCTGCATATGCGTATAGCCAGGCATAACGACTTCCGGATGCGCCTTCGCCTGATTCACGAGCGCCTGACGCAGGGCCAGGTTGCCCTGCATAAGCTGCACGCAGAAGTCCTTCACGAGAAGACGGGTGTCGGTAATGGTCTGGTCGTTGCGGCTGCGGCCCGTATGCAGGCGCGCGCCCGCGCTGCCAATGCGGCGCGTGAGCTCGCCTTCGATTGCCATGTGGATATCCTCGTCGTTGATGTCGAACACGAACGTGCCCGCCTCGATGTCGGCAAGAATGCCCGCCAATCCGGCGTCAATTTCCTGGGCGTCCTGAGCGCTGATGACGCCCGTTGCCGCGAGCATCTTCGCATGGGCTCGGCTGCCCGCGATGTCCTGCGCGTACATGCGCTTATCGACGGGAAGCGACGCGCCAAAACGTTGCGTGAAATCGTCGACGCCTTCTTCGAATCTGCCTGACCAGAGTGCCATGAAACTACCTTTTCTCGTTATTCGACCTACGGGGCGGCGGCGAGTTTGCGGGCCGCCGCACCACGAGCGAGGGCGCCAGGGGCGCAACCGCTCATACGCAAGACGAAATGATTAATCCTCGTCGATGATATGGGGCTGGCAAACGCTCGTGGAATCGTTCAGCGCGCCCATTTTAGCCCTATTGGCAGCCCAGTTGCGCGCGGACAGACCGTTGATTTCGAGGAAGCCAGCAGCAGCCTTGTGGTTGAACGTGTCGCCCTCGGAATAGGTGGCCAGAGAGGGGTTGTACAGCGAGTACTCGCTCTTGCGGCCAACCACGGTGCAATTGCCCTTGTAGAACTTCAGCTTCACGGTACCCGTCACGCACTGCTGCGTGTTCGCCATGAACGCGTCGATAGCCTGCTTGAGCGGGCCAAACCACTCGCCGTAGTACACCGAAACCGCCCACTTCTGCTCGAGGTCGAGCTTGGCGTGCAGCACTTCGCGCTCGAGGCAGAGGTCTTCCAGGCCCTTATGAGCCATGATGAGTGCCAGAGCTGCCGGGCACTCGTACACTTCCCTGCTCTTCAGGCCCACGAGCCTGTTCTCAACCATGTCGATGCGGCCATAGCCATTCCGACCGGCGATTTCGTTCATGTCCATGACGATGTCCCTCATGGACATCTTCTTGCCGTTGATGGCTACGGGAACACCCTGCTCGAAGTCGATGTCCACATACTCAGGAGCATCGGGGGCATCCTGCGGGTCGACCGTCATGGTGTAGATGTCCGCAGGGGGCTCAGCCCAAGGATCTTCCAGGATGCCGCATTCGATGGCGCGACCGAACAGGTTATCGTCGATGGAATACGGAGAGGCCTTGGTGGTGGGAACTTCCACGCCATGAGCGGCAGCCCATTCCATTTCCTGCGGCCTGGTGTTGAACTCCCAGTCCCTTACCGGAGCGAGGATGGTAAGCGTGGGGTCGAGCATAGCGATACTGTTCTCGAAGCGCACCTGGTCGTTGCCCTTGCCCGTGCAACCATGGGCCACGTACTTGGCGCCATACGTATGGGCAGCCTGCACCAGATACTTGGCAATAGCAGGCCTGGACAGGGCGGAGAGCAGCGGATACTTGTTCTCGTACATGGCGTTCGCCGCAATGGCCTTCGTAAGGAAGTTGTCGGCGAAATCGTCCCGCATGTCTGCGACGATGCAGTCGATAGCGCCCATGCGCAGGGCCTTCGCCTTCACCTTTTCTAGGCCGTCATGCTCCTGGCCAACTTCGCCCACAACAGCGATGACGTCGAGGTTCATGGCAACCTGAAGCCACTTGATGCAGCAGGAGGTGTCGAGGCCACCCGAGTACGCGAGAATAACTTTTTCCTTGGTCATGACAATCAATCCTTTCGCAGCTTTCGCTGCATATATTCATTTTTTTGAATACGATTTGAATGCTACCTGGGTATACGGGTAGCTAAAGTGCATAGAAGGCAGCGATATGCCTATGGCTATACAGGGGATGGAGGCGGGCTTTCAGCCCAAACAGAAGTAGACGACTAACGTCGTCGGAGACCGTCGAGCTCGGCCTTGATGTTCAGAGCATCTTCGGGCGTACGAGCTGCGATCATGATGGTGTTGTCGCCGGCAACGGTGCCGAGCGAACCATTGAGGCCAGCGTTATCGATGGCGCCAGCGACGCCTGCAGCGCCACCCGGGAAGGTGCGCACGATAACCAGATAACCAGCCGTGTAGACTTCTTCTACCAGTTCAACAACCATGTGCTGAAGACGCATGTCTTCGGGGAGAACGTAGAAGCCTTCCTTGGACTTAAGCAGTTCCATATCGGTGATGTCGCGGGAGATGGTAGCCTGCGTGCAGTCATGACCAGCTTCCTGGAGCTTTTCAGCCAAGTCGCGCTGCGTACGAATGTTATTATCGCGAACGATTTCGCGAATAACCTCGTGCCTTTGAGTGCGCTTCTTCATGACTTCCTAATTCACCTAAAATGAAAATTTACGTTGCCCATATCCAAAAATACTAAGCATGTTGCGCTTAAGTATGCATAAAACACGACTTCAAACGCAACATGCACGTACTTTAGCAGAAAACAGTGACCCTAGCCACAAATCTGCATAATCACGCCTAGTTTTTCCACAAGCGTGTCTATTTCCTGCTCTGAGCACACCAAGGGAGGCAGGAAGCGAAGGGTGTGCGGACCCGTTGCGTTCAGGAGCAAGCCCTGGGCAAGACCGCGCTGAACCACCGCGGGAGCCTCGAGCGGCTGGGCGATGTCGCAAGCGACCATGAGGCCCCTACCCCGCACCTGCGTAACGGCGGGCAGCTGCGCCAGGCGCTCCTTCAGATAAGCGCCCATGCGAGGCACGGTTTCCGTGAACTCGCCAGCGGCAAGCTCGCTCAGCGTGGCACAAGCCGCAGCGATGGCCAGGTTGCTGCCGCCAAACGTGGAGCCGTGATCGCCAGGGTTGAACGCATCGGCCACCTGGGCGCGCGCGGCGCATGCCCCCATGGGGAAGCCGTCGGCAATGCCCTTGGCAATGGACACGATGTCGGGCTGGATGCCCATCTGCTGGAACGCGAACGGCGTGCCCGTACGATAGACGCCCGTCTGCACTTCATCGGCAATCATGAGCGCGCCCACTTCATGGCACAGCTCCTGCGCAAGCTGCAAGTATTCAGGCTCGCAGGGATGCACGCCGCTCTCGCCCTGAATGGGCTCGAACATGAACGCGCAGATTTCGGAGCCCAGCTGGCTGAACATGTCACGCAGAGCCTGGGTGTCGTTGGGCTTCACGTGCACGAAACCACCGGGCAGGGGCTGGAAGCTCTCCTGCTTGGCGGGCTGGGCGGTAGCGGCCAGCGTTTCCATGGTGCGGCCATGGAAGCTGCCGTCGAGCGTGACGATGGTGGTGCCGCCATTGCCCTTCACGCGGGCGTAGAGACGCGCGAGCTTCATCATGCACTCGTTCGCTTCGGCGCCCGAGTTCGCGAAGAACGTCTTCCACTGCTCGGCGGATGCACTTTCGCCAGCGGGCACGTAGTTCAGCGCTTCGGAAAGGAGCTTGGCCACTTCCCCACGCTTTTCGATGTAGTAGTAATTGCTCACGTGCATGAGCTTGCCAGCCTGTTCCTGTACGGCGGCGACCACCGCAGGATGACAATGCCCCAAGCTACATACGCCAATGCCGCCAATGAAGTCGAGGCAATCGTGGCCGGCGTCGTCTGAAACGTGCATGCCCCGGCCTTCCACCAGGCAGACGGGCTTGCGGGCGAACGTACCCATCACGTATTCGGACTCAAGCTGCTTCTGTTCCTCCAGAGACATGGATTCCTCCTTGGATTGCGTTACTGATTGACCGAAAGCTTGGAAGCGAACGCGCCCAGCGGATGCATTTCCCGTTCGTAGCTTTCCTCGGTTCCGTGAATGACCGTGCCCACGCCCGTATTGGTAAGCAGCTCGAGCAGGAGCGCGTGAGGCGTTTTGCCGTTGATGACGTGCGCGCGCATGACGCCCGCATCGAGCGCATCGATGCAGCTCTTCAGCTTGGGAATCATGCCCGTATCGATAGAGCCGCTCTGAACCATCGCACGCGCCTCGTCGCGCGTCATGTTGGAGATGAGCGAATCGCGATTCGGATAGTCGTAGTACACGCCATCAACGTCGGTGAGGGCGATGAACTTATGCGCCCCGATGGCACCAGCAATAGCGCCAGCCGCCACGTCAGCATTGATGTTGTAATAGCCGCCGTCGAGCCCCTGGGCCACGCCAGCCACCACGGGAATGTAGTCCTTTTCGATGAGCGCATTCAGGTATTCCACGTTCACCTGCACGATTTCGCCCACGCGGCCATACTCCGGCGCAAGCTGGCGGGCGACAATGGTGCCGCCGTCGCCACCGGACACGCCCACGGCCAGGTTGCCATGTTCGTTCAGATCGCGCACGAGGTTCTGATTGACCTCGCCCACGAGCACCATGCGCACGACGTCCATGGCCTCGGGCGAGGTGACGCGCAGGCCATCTTTGAACTCGACGGGAAACGCGTAGCGCTCAAACGCCTTGTTGATGGCCTTGCCACCGCCATGCACGAGCACGGGGTTCAGGCCGATGATCTTCAGCAAGACGATGTCGCTCATGACCTTCGCGCGAAGCTCGGGGTCTTCCATAGCGCTGCCGCCGTACTTGATGACCACGGTCTTACCCGTGGCTTCCTTAATCCAGGGAAGCGCCTCGGCTAGCGTTTCCGCATCGGAGTGCAGATTGGCACGCAGCTGAGTGTCCTTCGCAAACTTCATGAGCGGTAATCTCCGTTGATCGTAATGTATTCGTGCGTGAAATCGCAGGTCCAGACCGTGGTAGAGGCATCGCCTGCGCCCAGGTTCACATCGATGACGATTTCGGGCTCCTCGAAGCGCGCAAGCGCCTCTTCCTCGCTGAACTTCACGGGAAGGCCCGCCTGGCACACCGGCATGCCCATGATGGAGATGCAAACGTCTTCCTGGCGGAACGCGGCATGCGTCTTGCCCGCAGCCGCCGCAATGCGCCCCCAGTTGGCATCGTGCCCATAGATGGCCGTCTTCACTAGGGGCGAATTGGCGATGGAGCGAGCGACCTCGTCGGCGTCGGCGTCGTTCGCCGCGCCGGAAACGTTCACCGTGACCAGCTTGGAAGCGCCTTCGCCATCGCGGGCCATATCACGTGCAAGCCACGTGCACACGGCGAGCAAGGCGCTGCGGAACTCGGAGATCGCCTGCGAGTCTTGGGCGAATTCGGCCATGGCATGGGGAGCCGCCTTGCCGCTGGCAAGCAGCAGGCACGTGTCGTTGGTAGACGTGTCGGAGTCGACGGTTACCTTGTTGAACGTCTGGTTCACCACGTCGAGCAGAACCTGATGGGCAACGGGGCCCGACAAGGGAGCGTCGGTGGTGATGCACGAAATCATGGTAGCCATGTTCGGCATGATCATGCCCGAGCCCTTCGCCATGCCGCCCACGGTGAACGTGACGCCCTGGAGCCCCGGAGCGGAGCTTACGTAGCTGACCGCGTATTCCTTAGGATGCGTATCGGTGGTCATGATGGCACGAGCGGCATCATGGCCCGATTGAGCGGACGCCGATGCGCTTTCATGCAGATGAGCCGCGTAATTCTTGTACGGTTCCATGGGAAGCTGAACGCCAATGACGCCCGTGGAGGCAACGAGCACGTCGTCTTCGGCGCAGCCGACCGCACCCGCCACGATGCGCGCCGACTTGCGTGCTCGACGCAGGCCCTCGGGGCCGGTGGCGGCATTGGCGATGCCGGAGTTGATGACGACGGCACGCGCCATGCCATACCCGCGGTTGCCCAAACGAGCCTTGCACACCTGAACGGGGGCCGAGCAGAACACGTTCTTCGTGAACGTGCCAGCCACGACGCACAGTTCGTCGGCTTCCAGCAGGGCAACATCGTAGCGCTGCGGATTCTTGCGGAAGCCCGCATGCAAGCCCGCCGCGCGGAAGCCCGCGGCGCTTACCACGCTTCCATCTTCGATAGTGGTTAGTTCGATACAATCCATGATTTGCTCCTACACGGGAAGGGCCATAGACGAAAGGCCCTCGCCCTCCGGCAGCCCGAATACGATGTTTGCGCACTGAATGGCCTGGTCGGCAGCGCCCTTGCCCAAATTGTCGATTGCGCACGTAACAACCAGGCTGCGCGTTTCCGCACGATAGCCCATGCCGATATGCGCATTGTTCGTGCCCACAACGCTGCTGGTATGAGGTTGGTCGCCCAGGGGCAGCACAGTTACGAACTGGCTGGATGCGTAGAAATCGGCATACAGCTGGTACGCCGCCTGAAGCGTGAAGTCGCTCGTGCCCGCGGCGACCTGCATGCTGACCGTGGACAGGATGCCGCGGTTCATGGGCACCAGATGCGGAACGAACATGACGCGTTGCGGAGTCGAGAGAATCTGCTCGATTTCGGGCGTATGGCGATGCGTTCCCACGCCGTATGCCTCCGCGCCCTCGTTGGCATGGCAGAAATGCGTGCGGGACGAGGGCTTCTTGCCCGCACCCGTGACGCCCGAGACGGCATGAACGTTGATGACGCCCTCGATGATGCCTGCGTGCACCGCGGGGAACGCGGCGAGCGAGCTAGCCGTGGGATAGCAACCCGCGCATGCGACCAGTGCGGCCTTGCCCTGCGCGTGAAGCTGGGCAGCCTGTTGCAGCTCGGCCGCTGCCAGCTCGGGCAAGCCAAAGGCAGCCTGGGCAAGCAGCTCCGTTGACGTATGGGGCACGCCGTACCACTTCTCGTAGAGGGCGGGATCTTTCAGGCGATAGTCGGCGGAAAGATCGATGACCGTAACGCCCGCGGCAATAAGGCGCGGCGTGACCGCAAGCGAAGCCGTATGCGGAACGGCAAGAAACGCCACGTCGAGCCCCTCGAGAGCAGGGTCGTCGTGACGGGAGAACGCAATGTCGGTAACTCCCGCGAATGCTGTGTACACGCTTGCAAGCGACTGCCCCGCATCGGAATCACTCGTTATAATGCTGAGTTCGAATGAAGGATGCTCGATGATTCGTCGGACGAGTTCGACCCCCGCGAACCCCGCTGCGCCAACTACGCCAGCTTTAAAAACCATTCTTGAACCTCCTTCATTATGCAAGATTTTTATATATTTGCACTGTTTTATGCAGTGTGGGGAATATAGCACAAAGTCCGAGAGTGTTTTTCGTCGCCACGGAGTATTCACCGAGTATGCGCAAAGGACGGGACAAGGTACCCATTGTGCGTAAAGTACGCTAGACTTAGCCACCATGCGGGAACGAAACCCGCACCCCAGACAGAAAGGATGCCCCATGAGCAACGAGGGCAAGCGCGTTAAAGTGCATTACGTCGGCACGCTCGACGATGGTACCGAATTCGACTCCAGCGTAAAGCGTGGCGAACCCATTGAGTTCACGTGCATGGCTGGCCAGATGATCCCCGGTTTCGACGCCGCCGTGAAGGACATGGAAAAGGACGAGACCAAGACGGTTCACATCCCCGCTGACCAGGCCTATGGCGAACGCGACGAGCAGCTGGTGCAGAAGGTCCCAGCCGACCAGATCCCCAACGCCGACCAGCTTCCCGTTGGCCAGACCGTGTACATGCAGGGCCCTGGCGGCCAGCCCTTCCCCGTGAAGGTCGTTTCCATGGAAGATGGCATCGTGACGTTCGATATGAACCACGAGCTCGCCGGCCAGGCGCTGAACTTCGAGATCACCCTGGTGGAGATCTGCGACTAGGCGCTAACGAGCCACGCAAACAAACGGGGCGGCACGCCCCATGCAAGGCGCTAGAAACCCCAGCGCCTTTTCTATGCCTAACGCAAAACGCCCTGCCCCCGTGATGCGGAAGCAGGGCGTACAAAGCGTATGAGGACGGTTCGCTAGCTGCGAACTTCAGCGCCCGTGGCAGCGCAAACCTTCTTGACCAGGCGATTATGAGCCTTCTCGATTTCCTCGCCGGAAAGCGTATGGTCGGCAGCACGATACTCCAAGGCGAAGGCCATGGACTTCTTGCCAGCGCCCAGGCGCTCTTCGTCGCGATACACGTCGAACAGATGCGCGCTTCCCAGCAGCTTGCCACCAGCGCTCGTCATGCACTGCATGAGCCTCTCGCAGGTAACGGCCTCGTCAACCACGAATGCCACGTCGATGGACGCAGGCGGGAACTCGGGAACGGCCTCGGTCTCACGCTCGAAGCGGGCGATTTTCACCAGGGTTTCCAGGTCGAGCTCGAAGGCGACCACGGGAGCATTCGCCTCGAAGGCATCGGCGGCCAGAGGGTGGATCTCGCCAACCCAGCCAACCTGAGCGCCACCTGCCTGCAGCTCGGCTGCACGGCCCGGCTGCAGGAATGGAGCAGCTTCCGCGTCGAGCGCCTTGAAGCGGGCCTTGGGCAGCGCCAACTCGCGCACGATGTTTTCCAGAATGCCCTTACCGTCGAAGAAATCGAACGGACGAGCTGCGACGTTCCAGCCATCAGCCGTCATGGCACCCGCAAGCACGCAGGCGATCTTCGTGCGCTGACGAGGCAGCTTGCGACCTTCGTGGGCAGCGAACACATTGCCCACCTCGTACAGCTGGATGTTAGCAACGCCATGGTTTTGGTTATAGGCAACGCTACGCAGCAGGCCGGGAACGAGGCTCTGGCGCATAACCGACTGGTCGGCGTTGATGGGGTTGATGAGCTCCACGGCTTCCTCGCCCTCGGCGGGAACCATGCGCAGGCGCTCCATGTCCGTGGGGTTAGCGAACGCATACGTTTGCGTCTCGTTCACACCGCTGGCGCGCATCGTGAGATGCAGCTTCGCCGTAACCTGCTCTTCCCAGGTACGCTTGCCAATGCGGCCGCGACCGCCAGGCAGCGTGCCAGGGACCTTTTCCATGCCGTACAAACGCAGGACCTCTTCGTAGAGGTCGATTTCGCGCTCGAGGTCGGGACGGAACGTGGGCACGAAAACCGTGTACGTCTCGCCCTGGGATAGCGCGACCGCGCAGCCCAGGCGCTCAAGGATGTCAACGGCTTCCTGGGCGGGAATGTCGGCGCCCATCATCTGACGGCAACGGTCATGGCGATACGTGAGGGTGTGGGGCTCGGTCTTCTGAAGCCATTGGTCGACCAGGCCTTCCGAAACCTCGCCACCGCATACCTGGGCAATGAGCGCAGCGGCGAAATCGGCGTTGCGGGCGATGGTCACGTCATCGACGCGGCGCTCGTAGCGCATGCTCGATTCGCTGATGAGGCCCAAGTTGCGGCTCGTGCGGCTGGTATGCGCGGGGCTGAAGGTGGCAGCCTCGAGCAGCACCGTGGTGGTTTCGTCAGAAACTTCGGTTTCCAGACCGCCCATGACTCCGGCAAGCGCGATGGCGCGCTCAGGCGTGGCAATGACCGTCATGTCGTTGGTAAGCTCGCGCTCCTCGCCGTCGAGCGTGGTGAGCTTCTCGCCATCTTCGGCAGCGCGCACTACGATGTGGGCCTTGCCATTGGCGGCAACCTTGTCGAAGTCGAACGCATGCAGCGGCTGGCCCAGCAGGAACAACACGTAGTTGGTGATGTCGACGACGTTGTTGATGGGGCGTGCGCCTGCAGCAGTAATGCGCTCTGCCAGCCATTCGGGGCTGGGGCCCACCTTCACGTTGCGAATGACGCGCGCAGTATAGCGCGGGCAGCGAGAGGCATCGGCCACTTCGACCTCCACCAGGGAATCGGTAGCCGGAGCAGATTCGACGAGCTCAACGCCCTCGGTGGCAGCCTTCACGGGCACGCGATACATGGCACCCATCTCGCGCGCCATACCCTCCATGGAAAGGCAGTCAGGGCGATTCGGGGTGATTTCCAGGTCGAGCACGCGGTCGGACAGGCCAGCGTACTGAGCGTAATCCATGCCCAACGGCGCGTCTTCAGGCAGAATGATGAGGCCATAGTTATCGCCCTCGAAGCCCAGGTCGCGCGGGCCGCAGTTCATGCCCATGCTCACTTCGCCGCGCAGCTTGCTCTTCTTGATCTTGCCCACGGGGAGCTCTGCGCCGATCATGGCAACGGGAACGCGGTCGCCCTCGTTGAAGTTCTGCGCGCCGCAGACGATCTGCAGGGACTCGGGTTCGCCCTGCGCATTGACGTTACGCTCGCCCACGTTCACCTGCGTGATGAACATGTGGTCGCTGTTCGGATGGGGCACTTTGCCCACGATTTCGCCAATGTAGACGCCCGTAAAGCCGCCAGCGCGCTCTTCCACGCCCTCGACGCCCGTGCCCGTAAGATCAAGCTTGTCGCACAGCGCCTTCGTATCGGCGGGCACGTCCACGTACTGCGACAGCCATTTCAAACTTACTTTCATGTGCATCTTCCTTTACCAGAAGCAATAAGGTTCACTTTGCATTGCCAAGCATTCCAACCCGGCACAGCGAAGGCCCGAAGGGCCAAGCGGGATCAGACAACCCGGCAAGCCGAAGGCCCGAAGGGCCAAGCGGGATTGGAAACCCCGCACCCCGCGTAGCCGAAGGCCCGCAGGGCCGAGCGGGACCAGACAACCCCGCGACCGGACTGCCGGAGACTCCGGCAATTCTAGCGAGTGCGAGAGGCCCGACGGGCGAAGGGAGTTGGCTATATGCCCAACGACCGTAGCCCGGAGCGCCTCTCGCGCCGCTAGAATTGACGGAGGAAGCGCATATCGCCTTCGAGGAGCATCCTCAGGTCGGGCACGTTGTACTTCAAGCACGCGATGCGCTCGACGCCCATACCGAATGCGAAGCCAGAATACACTTCGGGGTCGATGTCGGCATACCCGAATACGTTCGGGTCGACCATGCCGCAGCCAAGCACTTCCACCCAGCCCGTGCCCTTGCAGAAGCGGCAGCCTTCGCCATGGCAAATGCCGCAGCTTACGTCGGCTTCCGCAGAAGGCTCGGTGAAGGGGAAGTAATGGGGACGCAGGCGCGTCTTGCGGTCTTCGCCGAACATCTGCTTGCAGAAGTAGTCGATGGTGCCCTTCAGGTCGCCAAAGGTGATGCCCTTGTCGACTACCAGGCCCTCGATCTGGTTGAACTGGGGAAGGTGGCTGGGGTCGGCCACGTCGCGACGGTACACCTTGCCAGGGGCAATGATGTAGATGGGGGGCTTCTGCTGCTCCATCACGTGAGCCTGCACGCCACTGGTCTGCGTGCGCAGGAGCACGTCGCTTTCGCCACGCACAGCCGCGGTGTCGCCGGAACGGTCCACCACGTAGAACGTATCCTGCATGCCACGCGCCGGATGGTCGGCGGGCGTGTTGAGCGCCTCGAAGTTGTAGTAGTCGCTCTCGACTTCAGTGCCGCTGGCCACCGAATAGCCGATTCCCATGAAGATCTCGGCGATCTCGTCGGTAATGCGGCTGATGAGGTGGCGCGTACCCACCTGCTGCGCACGACCGGGAAGCGTGATGTCCACGGCGCCCGCTTCCATCTTCGCCTCCAGCTCGGCACGACTCAGGTCGGCCTTCTTCGCCTCCAGGGCACCCTCTACCGCGTTGCGCACGACGTTAAGCGTCTTGCCCACTTCTGCGCGCTGCTCCTTGGGCACCTGGCCCATGCCACGCAGATAGCCCGTCAGGCTACCCTGCTTGCCCAGAACGCTCACGCGCACCTGCTCGAGCGCCGCCGTATCGGAGGCAGCTTCGATTGCCGCCAGCGATTCGGCTTGTAGGGCAACGAGTTCATCTACGACTGCCATGCATGTCTCCTTTCACGAAACGAGCCCCTTCCCATCCTTGCTTCCAAGGACGAGAAGGGGCTCTCGCGGTACCACCCTGGTTGGCGGACATGCTGCCCACCCACTTGTATGCCCGATAACGGAGGCTACCGGCACGACCTACTTGCTTGCACGTTCACCCATGCGGCTGGTAAAGGGAATCACCGCGTATGCTGCCGGGCCCTTTCAGCCAAGGGGCCCTTCTCTGCGTTCGCACGTACCGCGGCGCTGTCTTCGTCATAGCCTTTGGTATTCGATTGTGCATCGCAGTGTAACGCATTACGCGAACGAGTTGCATCCCCTTTCACAAAAGAACGAGAGGGCATCGCAATATGCGCCATATGGAAAGGGCGACATGCGAGCATGCATGCCGCCCTTTCACGGGAGGGGTTTCCCCAACGCGTTTCTACGCGATGAGAACTATTCGATGCGGCTTATGCCGTAGCCAGGTCGTGGCCCAGCAGATAGCCGTAGGTGATGCAACGGCCATGGTTGTTGCCAGCCACGTTGATGGGATAGTCAACGGCGTTCACGTCGCCCATCACGTTGCCCAGGCAGTACAGGCCATCGATGGGCTCGCCATCTTCGCCCAGGCACTGGAAGTCGGTGTTGACCTTCAGGCCGCCCGTGACGGTGAGCAGCGCGGGGCCGACCTTCAGAGCATAGAAGGGACCCTGCTTCACGGGCGTGAGGAAGACCGGCTTCTTGTAGTAGTCGGTGTCCTCGCCCGCTTCGCACATGCCGTTGTAACGCTCGACGGTAGCGGAGAACGTCTTGGCGTCGCAACCGATCTTCTTGGCCAGCTCTTCCAGCGTATCGGCCTGATATGCCATACCAGCCTCGATGTACGTGGGGATCTGGGTCTCGAAGTATGCGGGGGCCAGGGAAAGGTCGCTGCCATAGGGGCGGAAGCTATCCCAGAACATGCCGCCGCCATAGGGAAGGCCGTTCACCAGGTCGGTCTGCCAGTTGGCGTCGAAGATCGACCAAGCCTCGCCGTTGGGCTGGCGGTTGATGGCCAGGGACTTGCCCTGTACCCAGGTGTCTTCGCACATGAAGCGCTCGCCGTTGTCGTTCACGAACAGGAACGGGCCATGGAACCAGCAGAACGCCTGCGGATGCATCATCGTGGGCAGGGGCAGGTCCTGCAGCTGAGCGCCAGCCCACATGCCCATCTTGTGACCGTCGCCCGTGTTCACGCCCACCGGGGTGTACTGAGAGCGGTCGAAGCCGTACTCAACGCAGATGGGAGCATAGGCTTCGCACATCTCGCGGTTGCCGCCGATGTCGCCGGTGCACAGAACGGTCTTCTTGGCGACGTACTGCACGTAGCCTTCCTTGGTCTTGCAGATAGCACCCGTGACCTTGCCGTTTTCGGTAACGAGCTGCTCGGCCGGAGATTCGAACACGAATTCGGCGCCCGCCTTCACGGCGTCGTTGTAAAGGAGCTCGGCGCCCACGAAGCCCGTGGACTTCATGCCGCTGCCTTCGGGAGCCATGACCATGTGATAGCCAGGCTGCTCGGCGTATACGTCGTCATGGCTGTAGAATGCGCCAACCATAACGGAGCAACCAGCTGCCTCGGCCTTGTCAAGAAGCCAGTTGCTGGCTTCCTCGGAGTTGTTGAAGAACTTCACGATGAGGTCTTCGTTCGCGCGGCTAGCGCACTGGGCGATCCAGTGCTGCTTGGCGTTGACCTTGTCGACCTTGATGCCCAGCTCGTCCAGGTAACGGGACTTGATGGCGCCGAAACCGCCACCACGGCCATTCCAGCTGCTGGTCTTTTCGACAACGGTTACCTGACCGCCCTTTTCGGCTGCGGCGCAAGCGCATGCGCAACCGGAAATGCCAGCGCCGATAACCAGGATGTCGGTGTTAACCGTCTTGGCGATATCGGTAATGGGCTCGGGAGCAGTTTCCCACTCGTAGCCGCTCGTGGTAGAACCCGCCGTCGCAGAAGCCTCTTCGCTGCGCGACTTCGTGTTGCCGCATCCCGTGAGAGATGCCGCGGCGGCAGCAACGCCCGTAAGCGCCGCGCCGGTCAGAAAACCGCGACGAGAAATGTCCTTCGTCATATATTCCCTCCTATGTCGGAAAAGCGCATGGGCCTCCCGCCAATGCGCATGCCGCTCCCCGCGGCACGCCCCGAATCATAGGATCGGCGCATATATAAAACTATGGGCTAGAGCAGCCCATTTCCAAAAATGAACCGTTTCGGCCCATAGGCCATTGCGTGAATTGGACCCTCTTTACGCGCGCGTGGGGTAGAATGTGCCCCACGCGACAGGGCGCGGACGGGAGGGACGCCCGCGAGAGATTGATTTTCTCTGTCGCAAGGGAGGAATGTATGGCACTGCGCCCACGAGCGAATGGATCGCTCCTAACGTTTATCGGACTTGGTTTCTGGCAGGCATGGTGGATGATCGCCATGTGCTCGAACATGCTTCCGCTGCATAACACCGAAGGATCGGGACCCCTCGCCTTCGTGATGGTGGCCACCGCGTTGGGATATCTTGCCGTGGCCTTCCTGCCCAAGAAGATTATGCCCTTGGTAGGCAACATTCCGTGCTACGGCGTGTGCGCATTTCTCGCCACAGGCGGTTCGCTGGGCCTTGTTGCGGCCGGCTTGCTTTCGGGAACGTCCGCCTACGTGGTGTTCGTCGCAAGCGTCATCTGCTTTTCGCTGGGCAATGCCCTGCTGCTGGCCATGTGGGGCGAATTCTGGAGCACGCTGGCCATGGGCCGCGTCGCACGGTGCCTCATGGCGTCATACGTGTTCGCGTTCGTGCTGTTCTTCGCCGTTCTAAGCGTTCCCAACGCACTGGGTGCACCGCTGCTGGCCATCATGCCCACCGCATCGCTTCTGATTCTGTACCTTTCGCGCAACGAGCCGAAACGCGAAGCAGCGCAAACCCAGTTCGAGATGGAATCGAAGCCGTCGGCATTCATCTTCGTGCCCTTGGTGCTGCTGAGCATCATCTGGGGCACGACCCAGGCGATCTTTCCCTACCTGGATACGCAAGGCGGGGGAAGCATCGGCGCATCGGCCCTGGCAGCGGGGCTGCTCCTGGCCGCCGTGCTCGTTTCCACCATCGTGTTCCCGCCCTCCATCGAGCCCGTGGCGCTCTACCGCATCATCGTGCCCTCCATATCGTGCGGCTTGATCATGATCGTCATCGCACCCGAGCTGATGGCCAACGTGGGCAACGGCCTGGTGATGGTGGGCATCTATGCACTCGACATGCTCGTCATGCTCGTATCCACCGACCTGGCGTTTCGCATGCACAAGCCGCCCGTACGCTATTTCGCACTGGCCGTCTTTGCCACGCGTATCGGCACCGCCGTAGGAACCATAGCCGCGCACGAGATGATGGTCTACTTGCTGACCAACGGCGACTGGATACACGACACCATCCTCACCTGCGCAATCATTGCCATCATCATTGGCTCGCTCGTGTTCACGCAATCCGACCTCATGAAGCTCTACCGCACGCGTCCCGTGCACGCCGCCACCGTTTCGCTTGACGAACGCTGCGAAAACATCGCCCAAGCGTTCGGCCTTACCAATCGCGAAAGCGAAGTGCTCAGACTGCTGGCACGCGGCCGCAGCATTCCCTACATCGCCAAGGAACTAGTCATTGCCAACGGCACGGTGAAGCATCACGTATCGAACTTGTATCGCAAGATTGGCGTATACGACCGCCAGAGCCTGCACGACGTCATCGAGCAGGGCGCAAAGCAATAGCGCTACTCGCGCGCCGCGTTGATGACCTCCAGGAAGTCGGCGCCGTAGCGGTCGGCCTTCACCTGGCCCACGCCGCTCACCTCCAGCAGTTCCGCCTCGTCATGGGGCATCCTGCGACACATATCGTGAAGCGTGTGGTTGCTGAATACCACGTAGGCGGGAATGCCCGCTTCCGCAGCAATGTCGGCGCGCAGTTCCTTGAGCTTGCGGAAGAGCTCAGGGTTGGCCGGGGCTTCGGCATACCCCCTGTTGCGGGGCGTACCCACTGGGCCCGGACGTCCTTCGCGCATGCGTTTGCGGTCGCGATCGAGATCGTTTTCCTTGGGAACCTTCAGACTGAAGCTCTGATGGCTTCGCAGGAATTCCGCCGACTGCGGCGTGGCCTGCACCACCTGGAACTTCCCATCGCGAATGTCGACCTGAGCCAGAATGCCGCGCTCGACGAGCGCATCGAGGATGAACCGAATGTGACGCGTGCCCTCATCGCGCATAATGCCATACGTGGAAAGCGTATCGAAGCCGCCAAGCGTCATTCTCTGGGCCTTCGACCCACGCAGAATATCGACGATGGTGCTCTTCCCCACCGTACGGTTCCGTTGCTGCAGGCGATACACGCAGCTGATGATCTTCTGCGCTTCGACCGTAACGTCGCGCTCTTCGAACTGCGTCTCGCAATTGCCGCAGCTCCCGCAATACCCCGGGGCTTCCTCGTCGAAGTAGTTCAAAATGAACCTGCGAAGGCAATCCTGCGTGGTAGCGTAGAACGTCATCATCTTCAGGCGGCGTTTCGCTCGCTTGAGCAGCTCGGCGCGCGTAGGCGCATCGATGCCCGGCTGCTCGCCATACCCCGCATTGATAAGGAACTCGGCGGTTCGCACGTCCTTGGGCGCATACAGCAGAATGCAATCGGCGGGTTCCCCATCACGACCCGCACGGCCCGCTTCCTGGTAATAGCTTTCCAAGTCGAGCGATATGTTGTAGTGCACGATGAAGTTCACGTTGCTCTTGTCGATGCCCATGCCGAACGCATTCGTGGCCACCATGATCTGGGCTCGGTCGTACACGAACGCCTCCTGGTTGGCGCGGCGTTCGCGATCGCCCAGACCAGCATGGTAGCGCGTGGCGGAATACCCCCAGCTATTCAAGGTATCGCACACCTCTTCCACCGCCTTGCGGGACATGCAATAGACAATGCCCACCTGACCTTCGTGCTCTTCCACGATTTTGCGCAGCATGCCGTCCTTGCTCTTCGGACCGCTGGAACCCGTGGGACGCTTCACCGAGAAATGCAAGTTAGGGCGATCGAAGCTTGCCGTAATCTGCAGGGGATCGCGCAGCTGCAGGCTCTCGCGAATATCGTCACGCACCTGGCGCGTGGCCGTAGCGGTGAACGCCGCCACGACGGGACGCGTGGGCAGCTCTTCCACGAACGAAGAAATGTGCTGGTAGTCGGGCCGGAAGTCCTGCCCCCACTGGCTGATGCAATGCGCCTCGTCGATGGCAACCAACGCTGGCGGGCACTGGGCACAAAACGCTCGGAAGTCATCACGCGACAGGCGCTCGGGGGCAATGTAGAGCAGGCGAACGAGACCCGCTTCCACGGCCTTCAGGGTATCGCGCTGGGCAAGCGGGGAAATGGAGCTGTTTACGAATGCCGCCGCAATGCCCGCCTGCTCCAGGGAATTCACCTGGTCTTTCATAAGCGATATGAGGGGCGAAACCACCAAGGCATACCCACCCAGGCACACGGCAGGCACTTGATAGCACACGCTCTTGCCCGCACCCGTGGGCATGACGGCCAGCACGTCGCGCCCTGCCATGATGGCATGCACGATCTCGGCCTGGTTGGGGCGAAACGCGTCGTACCCGAAATGGCGTTTGAGAGCCGCTTCGGGCGTAATACCTTGCTGATTGGCGGGCATACGCAATTACAGGTCGAACGAACGATAGAAGCAGCTGTTCTGGCCTGTATGGCATGCGGGACCCGCAGGCTCCACCAAGGCAAGCAGCGTATCGGCATCGCAGTCATAGCGCAGCTCCACGAGCCTCTGCACGTTGCCGCTTTCTTCGCCCTTATGCCACAGCCTGTTCCTACTGCGCGAGAAGAACCAGGTCGTACGCTCGTCGAGGGTACGCTGCACCGTTTCAGCGTTCATCCACGCCATCATGAGCACGTCCTTCGTGGAGGCATCTTGCACGATGCAAGGAATGAGCCCCGCTTCGTTGTAGGTAAGGTCGGCCACGTTGAGCGCGTCGATTTCCTTGTTCACTGCACGCCTCCTGCGTTCGCATTCGCAACTGGTATACATGAAATACAACGGCCGGGGCGCATGCGCAACCCCGGCCGTGCAATCTCTATGCGAGCCTACTGATTATCGTCGGCCTTGTTGGCAGCCAGCATCTGCTCGAACATGCTGGAAGTCTGGTTGAAATCGTTGGGAAGGACCACCGTGGAGGAATTGCCCTTCTTGGCGAACTCACCCATCATCTCAGCCCACTGGGTGAACAGGAACAGCTGGTTGGCCTCACGCGTGGAAACGCCCGATTCGCGGATGACATCGAGCGAACCGGCAATGCCCTCGGCGATGGCCTTGCGCTGAGCGGCGATACCGCGGCCAGACTCCTCCATGGCCTGAGCTTGGGCCTGAGCCTCGACGACGACCTTGATGCGATCGGCATCGGCCAGTGCCTGAGCCGCTTCCTTCTCGCGCTGAGCGGAATTGATCTTGTTCATGGACGCTTCCACGTCGGCGGGAAGGCCAATGGACGTAATGAGGGTGCTTACGAGGTCGTATCCATAGCCAACCATACGCGCAGCTACCGTGGTGTTCACGTCGGCGGCGATGCTGTCCTTGTTATCGAACACGGCGTCGAGGTCGTAGTTCGGGATGGCGGAACGCAGGGCGTCGGCGATATAGGCGCGCATCTGGTCTTCGGGATCGGCCAGCATGTAATAGCTGCGGAACACGCCACTCTGGGTGGGATCGGCACCGCGATCGTAGTTCACGTGGTACTGCGCCGCCACCGTCATGGTAATGGTTACGTTGTCCTTCGTCTTGCCATCGATCTGCATGGCCGTCTGACGCGTGCGGAGGTCGACCTTCGACGCAATGCGCTCCACGAAGGGGATCTTCACATGCAGGCCGGGCAGGGCCGTGCGGTTGAAGCGCCCGAAGCGCTCGATGATGTATTCCTGCTGCTGCTGAACGACAAAGATGCCGCTGAGGAACAAGAGCAGGAAGACGAAAGCGATAAAGACAAAGGGAAATAGAACTGCCACGAGTGCTCCTTCAATCGGAAAACGTTCGCATCATCATACCGCAGAACGATGCTCCCATCAGGTGATTTTTCGGGGCCAGTAACAAGCACGCGAAACGAGCTATTCGAACATGTGCGCTCTTAGCCGAATCCATGCATGGCACATACGTTCCATGGTAAAGTGGGACCTACGTAGATTCATTGAGGGGGCCATATGACTCGCACTTCAAATGCACCTATCATCCATGGCATCAAAGCGACCCTGGTCGTGGTCGCGCTTGCATTCGCATTCGCTGCCACCACTTCCACCGCATGGGCCAGCCAGGAAGACGGCCTGGAAAACAGCTGGCGCTACTCCGACGGCGAGCTCATTGGCGCCTCCGACGACGATGGCGCGTTCGATGTAGGCGAAGTTTCCGGCCTCACCGCGCAGTCCACGTCTCCCGACTTGGTAAAGTTCGGCATCGACGTAAGCCACCACCAGAAGACAATCGACTGGGCCCAGGCAAAGTCGCGCGTACGCTACGCCATCGTGCGCTGCGGCTGGGGACGCAACACCTCAGCCCAAGACGACAGACAATGGGCTAACAACATCCGCGGGGTCCGACAGAACGACATCCCCTTCGGCGTATACATCTACTCGTATGCCACGAACGCCACCGAAGCACGTGACGAGGCGCAGCACGTCCTGCGTCAGCTCCGCGAGCAGGGCATTACGTACGAGGAGCTCTCTCTGCCCATCTACCTGGATATGGAAGACAATTCGACCAATGGGCTGAGCAGAAGCACCTATGCGGAAATCGTTGACGCATTCCGCAACGAGCTGCAGAGCAACGGCTACTGGGAAGTGGGCGTATATGCAAGCTGCTCGTGGTGGGCCGACAACCTTTCCGAAATCGATATGGGCAGCGACTGGATGTGGATCGCCCGCTATTACAGCAGCAAGTACTACACGCCCGGGCAAGACGGCTACTCCACCACGCCCTTCGGCGGCAAGTTCAGCAGCCTGGCGAGCAATGGCTGCGGCATCTGGCAATACAGCTCGATGGCCCAGCTTCCCGGCATTCCGGGCAACACCACCGATGTGAACGTAGCCGATCTGAACATGCGGTTCCTGCAGGGCAACTACGCCTCGGGCACCATGTTCCGCCTGTACAACCCGAACTCGGGCGAGCACTTCTACACCGCAAGCCAGCACGAGGCCGAATTCCTCACGTTGGCTGGATGGAACTGGGAAGACAAGGGCTGGGTTGCCCCCACGTCGGGCAGTGCCGTCTATCGCCTGTACAACCCGAACGGAGGAGACCACCACTACACCCTTTCGGCCGAAGAGAAAAACCATCTCGTAAGCCTGGGCTGGCGCTATGAGGGCGTGGGATGGTATAGCGCAGGCGAGTCGGGAGTGCCCCTGTACCGCCAGTACAATCCCAACGCCAAGTCGGGCTCGCACAACTTCACCACGAGCACGAGCGAACGCGATTCGCTGGTAAAGCTGGGCTGGCGCGACGAAGGCATCGCCTGGTACGCCAAGGCGAAATAGCACGCCAACGCAACGCGCAAACGAAGGGCAGGCACGATGGCCTGCCCTTTTTCATGATATGCATGTGTTGAACCACGTGGCTACAGGCGTACGTGAACGCCCTGGGAGCGCAGATATTCCTTCACCTGGCGCACCGTATACGTGCCGAAGTGAAAGACGCTCGCAGCCAGCACGGCATCGGCCTCGCCTTCGATGATGCCCTCGGCGAAGTGCTCGAGCGTGCCCACGCCACCGCTGGCGATGACGGGAATGTCCACCGCGCGTGCAATGGCCCGCGTAAGGGGAATATCGAACCCATCCTTGCTGCCATCGCGATCCATGCTTGTAAGCAAGATCTCGCCCGCACCGCACGCGGCAACCTTCTGGGCCCACTGCACGGCGTCGATACCGGTATTCTTACGCCCGCCATGCACGTACACTTCCCACTTGTTGGGATTGCCCGCTACCTGCTTGGCATCGATGGCACAGATGATGGCCTGGCTGCCAAACGCCGCAGCCGCACGCGTGATAATCGTGGGGTCTTCCACCGCCGCGCTGTTCACCGACACCTTGTCGGCTCCCGCCGCAATCATCGTGCGAATATCCTGAACGGTGCGGAAGCCGCCACCCACGCAATACGGCAGGTGCAGCTCTTCGCTCGCCCTGCTGGCCAGTGCCACCGTCGTGGCGCGACCCTCGTGCGTGGCCGTGATATCCAGGAAGATGACCTCGTCGGCCTTCTGCTCATCGTAGCGCTGAGCAAGTTCGATGGGATCGCCCGCATCGCGCAGGTTCACGAAGTTCACGCCCTTCACGACGCGCCCGTCCTTTACGTCCATGCAGGGAATCACGCGTTTCGCCAGCATGTCGCTCCTTCCCGTGTACAGCCATGCGCCGAAGCGCGGCAACTAGCAGAATCTAGGCCCCTACAGGGCATCGCAGAATGATTGCGCCTCGGCAACGCCAAGCGTGCCCTCGTATACGGCACGGCCGGTGATAACGCCCTCGATAGACTGCGCAACCTGGGCAAGGTTGCGCAGGTCGTCCATGTTGGTCACGCCACCGCTGGCAATGACCGGATTTCCGAATACGCGCGCCATGCGTTCGTAGGCTGATGCATCGATGCCCGTCTGCATGCCGTCGCGGGAAATGTCGGTGTACACCAAGTGCCTAAACCCTGCGGCAGCCACCTCGGCAACCAGCTCTTCGGCGGGAACGCCCGCGCCTTCGCGCCAGCCCTGGATAGCCACTTCCCCGCCACGCGCGTCGATGCCCGCGCACAGCATGTCGCCGAACTTGGCAATGGCCTGCTCGGCGAACTCCTTGTCGACTACCAGCGCGCTTCCCAGAACCACGCGACTCACACCCGCATCGTATAGGCGCTGCACGGCAGCCATATCGCGAACGCCGCCACCGTTTTCAACCTTGAGCGACGTTGATTCGGCAATACGCTCGATAAGGGCCAGGTTCTCCTGCTTGCCCGAGCGAGCTCCGTTCAAGTCGACCACGTGCACCCACGTAGCGCCCGCATCTTCGAAGCGCTTGGCCTGGTCAACGGGGTCTTCGTTATAGACCGTCACGCGATTGTAGTCGCCCTTCGCCAGGCGCACGGCGCGACCGTCAAGAATGTCGATGGCAGGAAGCAAGTACATGGCTAACCTTCCTTTACGATGCTCATAAAATTGCGAAGCACGGCCAAGCCGGCATCCGAGGATTTCTCGGGGTGGAACTGCACGCCATACGCGTTGCCCCGCTGCACGACGCTGGGAAACGCCACCGAATGCTGGGTCGTGGCGACCATGCATTCGCTTTCGCAGGCAATGTAGCTATGGGTGAAGTAGAAATACTCACCTTCGGGTATGCCCGCCAGCAGGCGGCACGCATCCCAATTCGAGCCGACGGCGGGCTCGATAGTATTCCATCCCACGTGGGGAACCTTGTAGAACGCACCCGACTCATCATGCGAGTGCATGCGATCCACGACGCCGGGAATGACGCCCAAACCGGGGGCAGTGGGATTGCCCCCTTCGGTGCCCTCGGCGAAGAGCAGGTGTAGGCCCAAACAGATGCCCAAAAATGGCACGCCTTGGGCAATGCGCTCGCGAATAACCTCCATCTGCCCGCTCTGGAGCATGGAAGCGGAGGCATCAGCGAATGCGCCCACGCCCGGTAGCACGATGGCCTGGGCGGACGCGATGCGCGCAGGGTCGGAAACGATTTCCGCTTCCCCACCTACGGCAGCAAGTCCGCGCTGGACGCTCTTCAAATTACCCTTGCAATAATCGACGACCGCGATCATGTGAACTCCTTGGCAAAACGAGCGCTACAGGGCGCCCTTGGTGGAAGGCAGCACATTGGCAATGCGCGCGTCGATGCGCGTAGCCTGGCACAACGCACGGCCCGTGGCCTTGAAGGCGGCCTCGATGATGTGATGCGCGTTCTCGCCCGCAAGGCTGCGCACGTGCAGCGTGAGCCCCGCGTTGCTGGCCAGCGCGATGAAGAACTCCTTCGCAAGCGAGGTATCGAACGTGCCAATGATTTGAATGGGCAGGTCGACGGCGTAGTGCAGCTGGCCGCGCCCCGAAATGTCTATGGCAGCAAGCAGAAGCGATTCGTCCATGGGAACGAAGCTGTTCCCAAAGCGCACGATGCCGCGCTTGTCGCCCAGCGCCTGCGCAATGGCCTGGCCAAGCACGATGCCGCAATCTTCCACGGTATGATGTGCGTCGACTTCTATGTCGCCCTTGGCGCGCACGCGCAGGTCGAAAAGGCCATGACGTCCAAATGCGTCGAGCATATGGTCGAAGAAGGGCACGCCCGTCTGAATGTCGGTAATGCCCGTGCCATCCAAGTCGATGGTGATGTCGATATCGGTTTCCTTGGTCGTGCGCGTAACGTGCGCCACGCGAGTACCTTCGGCCATGATCGACCCCTCTCTACGCCAAAATCGCCTGCAAAGCGGCGATAAGCCTATCATTTTCCTGGGGCATGCCCACGCTAATGCGCAGGCACCCAGACGTAAGCGCACCTGCGCTGAAGTCGCGTACGAGCACGCCCTGTTCGTATAGGCGCTCCCATACGACAGAGGCATCCTGCTCGAAGCGCACGAGCAGGAAGTTCGCCGCACTCGGATACACCACGACGCCCGGTAGGGCCTGCAATTCCGCAGCAAGACGGGCGCGTTCGGCAACGACGAGCGCAATGCCCTCGTCGAACGCGACGCGGTGCCGCACCACCTGCAGGGCGATGGCCTGCGAAACGGCATCGACCGAATACGGCTGGCGTACCTTCGTAAGCTCGGCCACAACCGCAGACGACGCAAGCAGATACCCCATGCGCACGCCCGCAAGGCGATATGCCTTGGAAAACGTATGCAGGATAACCAGGTTGTCGTACGTAGCAAGCAGCGGCGCGGCGCTGGCATCGCGCGGCGCGAATTCCATGTATGCCTCGTCGACCAGCACCAATGCATCGGTAGCCTGCAGCAGGCGCTCGATGAACGCAAGGGGCGCCACATCGCCCGTGGGATTGTTCGGGCTGGTGATGACCACCATGCCCACATCGCCCTGCGAAGCGCGTGCGACGACCGCGTCTTGGTCGATGGAAAAATCGGGCAGACGCGGAACGTCGATGACCTGCGTGCCGGTAAGGCGCGCGTTGGCAGCGTACACGCTGAACGTGGGCGGCACGTTCAGAAGCGCATTTCCCTCGCCGCCCCAGGCCAGAGCCAGATCGAACAGCAACTCGTCGCCACCATTGCCGCAAATTACCTGGTCACGCGTAACCCCATGCCATTCGGCGATGGCCTGGCGCAGCTCGTTGGCCATGGGGTCGGGATAGCGATTGAACGCCATGCGCGCGATTTCCCCTTCGATGGCCCGCCTCACGTCGGCGGGAACATCGAACGTAGTCTCGTTGGCGTTGAGCCCCACCTGCGCAGGCAGGTACTTCGGGTCATAAGGCTCGACGCCGCGAAGCAGGGAATTCGAAGCACGCAGCTTAGCCACGATTCAGCTCCTGCAGGCGCAGGCGCACGCTTTCCGCGTGACTCCACAGGCCCTCGCGATCGGCAATGGCCACGATGGCGTCACCGTCGTCAGCGAGCGACTGACGCGTGTACTGGATGACGCTCGAGTGCTTCATGAAGTCCATGGTGCCTAGCGGACTGCTGAACTTCGCGGTGCCACCGGTGGGAAGCGTGTGGTTCGGGCCGGCCACGTAGTCGCCCACGGCCTCGGGAGTCCATTCGCCCAGGAAGATGGCGCCCGCGTTGCGGACGGCACCCAACTGGCCCATGGCGTTGGCGATGTGCATTTCCAGGTGCTCGGGGGCGATGACGTTCACCGCGCCCATGGCCGTTTCCATGTCGGGGCAGACCACGATGAGACCCTGGTCGCGCAGGCTAGCCGTGGTGATGTCGGCACGCGTGCTGCGCTTCATGTGCTGCTCGATGTTGGCTTCCACCTCATCGGCATACGCGGCATCGAAGCACACCAGATAGCAGCTGGCCAGCGGGTCGTGCTCGGCCTGGGCCATGAGGTCGATGGCGACCATCTTCGGGTCGGCCGTTTCGTCGGCAACCACGCAAACTTCGGAGGGGCCGGCGATCATGTCGATGCCCACATCGCCCATGACGATCTTCTTGGCCGCTGCAACGTACGCATTGCCAGGACCCGTGATCTTGTTGACGGGCTCGATGGTTTCCGTGCCATACGCCAGCGCGGCAATGGCCTGCGCGCCGCCGATGGAGTAGATCTCGCTTACGCCGCAGATGCGACAGGCTTCCAGAACGGCCGGATCAAGCGAACCATCCTTCGTGGGAGGCGTAACGCACACGATGCGCTCCACGCCTGCCACCTGGGCGGGAATGGCGTTCATGATAACGCTGGAAGGATACAGGGCGCGGCCTCCGGGAACGTAGATACCCACGGCCTCGATGGGCGTAAGCTTGCTGCCAATAAGCGCGCCGTTGGGACGCACGGCAAACATGCTTTCCTGCAGCTGACGCTCGTGGAACTCGCGAACCTGGTTGGCGGCGTGTTGCAGGCTCTTCGCCAGATTGGGGTCGAGCGTAGCCAGGGCCGCATCGATGGCCTCCTGGCTTACGCGGAAGCTCTCGAGTTCAACGCCGTCGAAGCGCGCGGTGAAATCGCGCAGCGCAGCGTCGCCGCCTTCGCGCACCGCATCGACGATGTCGGTGGCAGCCTTCAGGGCCTGTGCATTGAAGGCGCTCGTGCGCTTCAGGTGGCCGTTATTGAACTTTTCTCCCGCATTCAGCACTACACGTCGCATGGGTCACTCTCCTTCTACTCTGCGATGTTGGTTTTCAACGTTGTGGCTAGGCGCAACACGCGTTCGTCCATGCGGAACGCGCAAGGGTTGGCGAAGAAACGAGCAGTGGATTCCATGACGTCGTCCACCACTTCCAGGTTGTTCTCGCGAAGCGTGGTGCCCGTGGCGGTGATGTCGACAATGCGGTCGGACATGCCAATGAGCGGGCCCAATTCGATATTGCCGTGCAGACGAACGATTTCCACCTGCTGGCCAATGCGATCGTAATACGCCTTCGTGATGTTGGGATACTTGGTGGTAACGCGGATGCTGCCCAGCTTGCGATAGCGTTCCTGTACTGCGGGCGTTGCACCCTTGGGCTGCGCCACCACGAACTTGCATGCGCCGTATTGCAAATCGACGAGCTCCACCACGTCGGGACTTGCCTCGACGAGGCTATCGCGACCGCAGATGCCGCAATCCGCAGCGCCCATGGCCACGAAGACCGGAGCATCAGTGGGACGCACGATGATGTAATCGACGCCCGGGTTGCTGATGATGAGCTGGCGGCCCGGGTCTTCCAGGCCGGTGGTATCGAGACCGGCTTGCGCCAAGACGCGAATGGTGTCGGCATTGAGCGAGCCCTTCGGCACGGCAATGCGCAAGGGGCGACTAGCGCCCGCCTGGCCCGCAAGCGCGGCCATGACCTGCTCCAAGTAGAACGCGAAGCCACCAGCGGGAAGCGAATCGCCATCGTAGGAGGCAAGCATGCCGTCGTAGCGGCCGCCGCTTCCCAGGCTGGCGCCCATGCCGGGCACGTACGCCTCGAAGACGATGCCCGTGTAATAGTCGAACGAGCTCATGATGCTGAAGTCGATGAGCAGCGCGTCTTCCATGCCCTGCTCGCACAGGATGTCGAACGTGCTGGCCAGATCGGCCAGGCCACGGGCGCACCCCAGCGGCTCGGCAAGCTGACGGGCGCGCTCGATGGCGTCGCGGCCACCACGAATGAGCGGCAACTGCGCAATGGCACGCGCGAACGCCGTGGGGACCTCGGGCAGCGAGGTCAGGCGATCGAGCTCGATGAAATCGGATGCGTGGTACGCTTCGAGCACCTGGTTCTTCCAGGCGCCATCGGCCGGGCAGGTTTCCAGCAGCGCGCGCAAGACGCCCACGGTGCCAAGCGCGATCTTGAACGTGGCCAGCCCAGCGGAACGCAGCGCCGAGGCGAACAGGCCCACGATTTCAGCGTCGACCTGCGGGCCTTCGATGCCCAGGCATTCCAGGCCAATCTGCGTGAGCTCGCGCGAAGCGGCCTGCTGGTCGGCCTCGCGGAACACGCGCTGCGTATAGCGAAAGCGGAAGGGGCCCGCCTGGCCGCGCAGACGCGTTGCGCACATGCGCGCCACCTGCATGGTCACGTCGGGGCGCAGGGCGAGCAAATCGCCCGAAGCGTCGAAGAGCTTGAAGGGCAAAGACGGAATGCGGCCCGCGGCGCGCAGGACGTCCATGCGCTCGAGGGACGGGGTTTCGATGGGCGCGTAGCCATGCTCCGAGAACAACGCCTGAACCTGGCTGTTGATCTGTTCGCGCTGCAGCGCTTCTTCGGGCATAACATCGCGCAATCCCGCCGGCGTAACGTAATTCATGTCATCCCCACCTTTCGCTTGGCCCATACACCAGTATACTGGTCGCTCTTCTTCCAAAACCGCTCATTTTTCCAAGCGGATTATTGATAACAGGTTTCTGACCTGGCCACTTTAGTACGATAAAGTGCTAAAGTGTTAGGGGTATTATACAATACGTCGCGAAAAAGGGAATACCTCGGCAAAATGAGCACATAGCAAGGGGCGGCCACGCAATCGCGCAGCCGCCCCCACTGATGTATGTGCGAAACGCGCTATTCGTAGCGCTCGTCGTACACGCGCTTGCTCTTCTTCTCGCTGCGAGGCAGCAGCCCCAACTCGACGATCTTCACCAGCGGCGTAAAGCCGATGCGGCTCTTCACCTCGGCGGCAATCTGCTTGCCCAGCTGCGCGAAGTCGACTTCGCCGCTTACCGCCTCAACGTACAGACGCATGGTGTCGCGGCCGTCCAGGTGCGAAATGCGAATCTGGTACTCGCTCGAAGCGCCGTCGAACGCGGCGAGCACTTCCTCGATCTGGCTGGGGAACACGTTCACGCCATGAATCTTCATCATGTCGTCGGAACGGCCCGAGATGATGTCGAGTCGCACGTCTTCGCGACCGCACGCGCACGTGCCAGGCACGATGCGCGATAGGTCGTGCGTGCGGAAGCGAATGAGCGGAGCGCCTTCCTTCTGCAGCGTGGTGAGCACGATTTCACCCCACTCGCCATCGGGAAGCACCTCGCCCGTTTCCGGGTCGATGATTTCCACGTACACGTAGTCGTTGAACACGTGCATGCCATCGTTTTCCGGGCAGCTAATGCCAATGCCGGGGCCGTAGATTTCAGTAAGGCCATACACGTCGTAGAGTTCGATGCCCAGGATTTCCTGAATGCGCTCGCGCGTCTTGGCGCCCCAGCGCTCGCTGCCGATAACGCCCTTGCGCAGGTGAATCTGGTCCTGAATGCCACGCTTTTCGATTTCCTCGGCAAGCAGCAGCGCATAGCTTGCCGTGGCGCACAGAACCGTGGACTTCAGGTCGATCATCATCTGGATCTGCTTGTTCGTATTGCCCGGGCCCATGGGGATGGCCATAGCGCCCAGCTTCTCGGCGCCATTCTGAAAGCCGATGCCCGCCGTCCACAGGCCATAGCCCGGCGTGATGTGAATGCGATCGCGATTCGTGATGCCCGCGATTTCGTAGCAGCGCTTGAACATCTCGCCCCAGTCGTCCACGTCCTTGGCGGTATAGGGAACGATGACGGGAGTGCCCGTGGTGCCGCTACTGCTGTGAATACGCACGATCTGCTCTTCCGGCACGGCAGCCAGTCCCAGGGGATATGCCTCGCGCAAGTCGGCCTTCTCGCTGAAGGGGAGCTTCTCGAAATCGGCCTGGGTCTTTACGCTGGCCAAATCGATACCCTCGAACTTCTTCGCGTAGAACGCGGAACGATCCTTGAGGTTCTCGAGCTGCTTGGCAAGCAACGCGAACTGGTCGGAGGTCATTTGCATAGCCTGATCATCGCCTTGGTCTATTCGACGCCCGAGAGCGCCTGGTTCGTCAGTTCAATTGCGGAACAGTTTAGCGCAATAAAGCGCTCCTTCACGCACATTTCCAGAGCGCGCGTCAATTCGTCCAGCCCAATGGCGTCGCCCAGACCCGCCTGGCACCTGCGGGAACTAATGACGGCGGCGGCGAGCATAACTACGTTGGCCACCTTGCGGCTACCCACCGCATCGCAGATGGCAGCCTCGTCGACCTGCACGAAATGGGCCGCATGGAAACGCAGGTGGGCAAGCAGCTCATCTGCCTGATAGGCATCGCCCGCCAAGCTGGTGGCCACGGAGGGAATGGGCGTGGAAGCGCAGACCATCAGGCCATCGGGCGCCAAATACGGAAGGGCGCGCACGCCCTCGCCCGGCTCGAGCGCAATAACAAGGTCGGCCTGGCCATGCGCCACGAGCGAGGAGTGAATCGCTTCGCCGTTGCTGCCCATGCGAATGTGCGACGTTACGTTGCCGCCTCGCTGCGCCATGCCGATGGTCTCGGCAGTGCGCACCTGCCAACCGCGATTCTGCGCGGCTTGGGCGAGGATCTTCGCGGCGAGCACCGAACCCTGGCCGCCAATGCCGGCGATAAGCACGTTGAGCATGCTACTTCGCCTCCTTCCGGAACGCGACGAAGGGCACCTGGCCCGCTTCGCGCACGGGGGAAGCGATAGCCTGCACAGGGCAGGAATCCACGCACAGGCCGCAGCCATAGCACAGGGTGGCATCGATGCGCATGACGCCTTCGTGCCAGGTCATGGCAGGGCAACCAAGCGTGGTGAGGCACTTTCTGCACCCAATGCACGCCGTTTCGTCTACCGTGGCAGGCGCTTCGGGGCGCACAAGCTGCATGCAGGGCGACTCGAAGATGATGGCCGAGGGCCCTGGGAAGTCAATGGCCTCCCGCGCAGCCGCCGTGGCCTCTTCGGCATAGAGCGGGTTCGCCCGCACGATGCATTCCACGCCCAGCGCACGCAACACCTCGGCGATGCTGATGGGCTTGGTCTTCGGCCCCATGAGCGTTTGCCCCGTTCCAGGGTGCGGCTGGGAGCCAGTCATGGCTGTGGTGGCGTTGTCGAGCACGCACACGGTAATATCGTGCTGGTTGTAGACCGCGTTCGCGACACCCGTAATGCCACTGGCGAAGAACGTGGAGTCGCCCACGAACGAAATGCACTTCCTATCAGGCTCGGCTACGGCAAAGCCCTGCGCCATGGTAATGCCCGCACCCATGCACAGGCAGGTATCGATGGCCTCAAGCGGCTTTGCATTGCCCAGCGTATAGCAACCGATATCGCCGCAGAACACGGCGGGGCGCTTCCCCACCGCACGCTTCACGGCATAAAACGCGCCACGATGCGGGCAGCCCGCGCACAAGACGGGCGGGCGCATGGGCGGCTGAATGGCTTCAGGCGCCTCGTTCGCACTTTCCATCGGGGAATCTTCGGGGCGCGCATCGCCCGACGCAAGGAACGCGCGCAGGCGAGCGAGCGCATCGTCGATGCCGTTCTCGCCGCGATCGAGCGTGCGACCATCGAGTTTTCCATGCACGGCATACGGTAGACGATGCTTTCCCGCAAGTTTCAGGAATTCGTCTTCCAGAACATGATCGAGCTCTTCGAACACGAGCACATCCTGCAGGCCCTCCGCGAATTCGAGCGCCTTGCGCTCGGGGAATGGGAACGGCGTGCCCACATGCAGAAACCGATACTCGGGAGCCGGCTTGCCCGCACGTTGGGCTTCGCCTTCCAGCATGGCAAGTGCATCGCGCACGTACGCGCTGCTCACGCCGCCGGCAACGATGCCTCGCACGGGAGCGCTCCCCCGCTGCTCCATCTGGTTGAACGCACCCTCGGACTGCTCTTCGGCAATGGCGGCAAGGCGCTCGTTGATTTCCCCATGAGCTTGGTAGGCGCGACGCGGAAAGATGATCCACTTGTCGCTGCGCTGGAAACCACCTTCGGGAATGGGGCGTGCATGCGTTTCCGCGGGCACGTCGAAGAACGTGCTCGCATGATTCACGCGCGTGGTGGGGCGCACGATAACGGGCGTGCCATACTTTTCGGAAACCTCAAAGGCCTCCTTCATCATGGCATAGCCCTCATCGGGCGTACTGGGATCGAACACAGGCACCTTCGCGAAGTTCGCGTAGCGACGCGTGTCTTGTTCTGTCTGGCTGGAAATAGGACCAGGGTCGTCGGCCACAAACAGCACAAGGCCCCCGCGAATGCCCACGTAGTTCAAGCTCATGAGCGCATCGCTGGCAACGTTCATGCCCATCTGCTTACACGTAAACAGGCAACGCGCGCCGCTCATGGACGCGCCAGCCAGAAGCTCGAGCGCCGCCTTCTCGTTGGTGGACCATTCCACGTGCACGCCCTGCGCAACGCCTGCGGCATGCAGCTTCGCCACCGTTTCCACAAGCTCGCTGGACGGCGTGCCCGGATACCCCGCTACGACGTTCACGCCCGCCTCAAGGGCGGCATACGCGAACGCCTCGTTGGCCATGAGCAGTTTAGCTGGCATCAGCCATGTCCTTCTTGTAGGCGGCCATCTGCGCACGACGCTCGTCATCGCCCGTGCCCAGCATCTGGAGCGCGAGGATGGCGGCGTTCTTGGCGCCGTTGATGGCAACGCAAGCAACGGGCACGCCACTGGGCATCTGCACCATAGAGAGCAGACTATCCAGGCCACCCAGATCGCTCGTCTTCATGGGGACGCAAATGACGGGGCACGGCGTGTAAGCGGCAACGACGCCACCCAGGTGAGCAGCCTTGCCAGCTGCAGCGATGATCACGCGGATACCGCGCTCCTCGGCCGTGGACGCCCATTCGTGCACTTCGAGCGGCTTGCGATGAGCGCTTGCCACCTTTACCTCATAGGGAATGCCGAATTCGTCGAGCTGCTTCATACATGCTTCCATGGTGGGCATATCGCTGTTGCTGCCCATGATGATGCCTACGACGGGCGTTACGTCTGCCATGCGCTATTCTCCTTCGCCAGAATGTAGATACTGCCTGCCATTCTAGCATTGCAAGGTACTCCAGCGCGCGAAAGTGCGACGTATGGAGACAGGCTCCAAACCGTACGGCGTAACCCTACGCAAATCGCCTAGAACCCCTGCATGAACGGAGCGAGGTCGGCGTTGAAATCGGCGCCCAAAAGACAATGGGAGAGGCCGATACGCACGGCAAGAGCGAAAAGAACGACATACAGAACCGCAACGACAAGCGGCAGCGCAACGCGCACGATGGCGTCGACGTCCTCCATGGCACGATGCGCCCATCGACGCGACACCACACGGACCAGCCAAGACAGCCCCCGAGACACAAGGCGGACGCCGCATGTGGCAAAGATCATCACAGGAACGAAGGCCGAATACAGATAGCGCCCCTGCGGCTCGTAATCGGCCGACCAGGAATAGTAAATCGCGAACGCCACTGCAAAGAGCACGCTTGCCATAAGTGCGAGCGGAAGCAAACGCCTTCCCCGCACGGCAATCGTTTTGGAACCCGCCACTCCCAGGATCGCAAGCAAGACGACAACGCCATATGCGCCGTACATGGCATTGGGAAGCATGTGCTTCATATAGCCAAACAAACCGAAGAAGCTGTAGAACGTCCACTTCCACCAGATGATTTCGCCCCACGGCTCGAACAGCATCTGCCCCACGGACCAACCCAGGTTCCGCGGCGTTACGTGATCGCTCGGTTTGAAGCCCACTTGCGCGCACGCCTCCGCCAGTTCGTTGCGGGGCCCGAATCCAAAGATATCGCCCTGGTAGATAAACGCGTTGCGCACGTAATACCAGCCGCCTACGAGCATCGCCACGGCGAAAACCAGCAACGCAAGCGCGAGCAGACGCTTCACGGAAACTTGCTCTCGCGCATGCGCGCGAAACGCGCTCACGCCATACACGACAATGGAAAGGACAATGAACCCGAAGCCAAAGTAATACGTAATGGCGCACAGACCGATTCCCAGACCCAGCAGAGCGCAGGTCTTCACGTCCCATCCGTCCTGCAGACCCCGCACCCAAGCCAAGATGATCACGGCGCACGCAAGCGCCGAAGGAACGTCGTTATTGAGATACGATGACATGAACGCGAATTGGGGCGTAAAGCCCACGAACACGGCAAGCAATACGGCATACACGGGACTATCGAAGAGACGCCGCCCGATACGAAGCGACACCCATACGCATATGCCACCGCACAAGACGTTCACCAAACGCACGACGATGGTGAGCACGACAAGGTCGTGGGTAAACAAGGAGGCAATCGCCAGAAATGGAACGGCCACCAACGAAGGGCCATACGCCGTATACGCGTACGAAAAGCCCCAGATAGGATTGACGATAGAAGGTTCGGGGCCCAGCGGAAGCGTTCCATTCTGAAGGATGAACAGGGAAAGCGCCTCGCGAAGGGGCTCGTCGGGCGTTTCGTACGCGCTCAGCGACAAGGCGAACGACAAGTACACCAGCGTGCAGATAATGGGAAGCGCGACGTCCACAACGCGCGACTCGAAAACGGAATTCAAACGACAGAGCACGCTCGTGCCCTTACGCGAACCTCCCTGCATTATGACTAGCCCCTATACTCGCGCGCGCTTGAATCCCACGTACGTCGCTCGACCAAGTAGCGGGGACGGCGCTTGACCTCTAGATACACTTTGCCCAGATACTCTCCGATAATGCCAACGCTCACAAGCTGGATGCCGCCAATAGTACAAATGATACATACCGTCGAAGACCAGCCGGAAATCGTGGAGCCCAGGAAAAAGGATGCAATTGCCCAGATGACGCCCACAAGGCCAACAAGGCTGAAGATGATGCCGAGCATCGACACGATGCGCACGGGCTTGATGGAAAAGCTCGTGATGCCATCGAAGGCAAGGTGGAGCATCTTCCTAAGAGGGTAATGGCTCTCGCCGGCAACGCGCTCGTCGCGCGTGTACTCAACCGTGCTATGGGGCAACCCCACAAGTGGCATAATGCCTCGCAGGTATAGGTTCACCTCGCCATATTCGGCAAGCCCGTCGAGGGCCCGTGCGCTGAGCAGGCGATAATCGGCGTGATTGTATACGGTTTCAGCGCCCATGGCATTCATGAGACGGTAGAAGAACTGCGCCGATCCGCGCTTCATACGCGTGTCGGAATCGCGATTCGAGCGCACGCCATATACGACATCGTCGCCATCGAGGAACCGCAGGACCATTTCGTCAATAGCGTTGACGTCATCCTGACCATCGCAGTCGATGGTCACCACCGCATCCACCTTGCCACGCGCTTCCATCATTGCGCAGAGCAGCGAGTTCTGATGCCCCCGATTGCGGCTCTGCTTGATTCCTATCACGCGCGGGTCGGCCTGCGAGGCCTCCTCGATAAGGCGCCATGTATTATCGCGCGAGCCGTCGTCGATGAAGCATACACGGCTCTGACGAGAGATGAGATCGCGTTCCACAAGTTCGTCGATCTTGCGCGTAAAGGTCTCGAGCGAATACGGAAGGACGTCCTCTTCGTTATAGCAAGGCGAAATTATCCAGATAATGGGCTTGGCGGCCATACCATTCCTTCCCGCACCCAGCGTCGCGCAATGCGCGGACCCCTAGCACCAACAAACGTGAATATCATAATTCAACATCGAGCGCGGGGCTCCACGAACCCTGGCAAACAGCCCGATACCGTAGCTTCGCTATCGTGGCTACAGACCGTACCAGCCAATACCCTCGTCGTTCCAACCAAGCTCAACCAATCCGTCGCGCTCTTCGACGCTCATGGTGTAGTGATGCGAACCCGTTTCGGCATTGGGGTTGTACAGGCGATAGAGCGGCGTGGTCTGCACGGTGTCGGAATGCCAGCCCACGCCTTCGTAGCGCCAGCCAAGCCCAATCAGCCAGTCGCGCTCCTCGGCGCTCATGGTGTAGTGATGGTCGCCGCCGTTGGGGTTGTACAGGCGATATACCTCGTAGCCGCTCGAAGGGGCGTACCAGGCAACGCCCTCGTACGTCCAGCCGCACACCACCAGATTGTCGCGTTCGGACGAGCTTTCGGTATAGAAATGCTCACCGGAATTGGGGTTGTACATGCGGAACATGGAGCCCGACTCGGTCGACGGGAAGCTTACGCCCAGGTAGACGTATCCCAGAAAGCTACCATAGCCACGCGTGCTCGCGCTTTCCAGGTCTTCCCTGCTCATAGTAGTGATTTGGCAGTAGCCATGTTCGGAGCCGGCACTGCTCATACCACCTTCGCTAATGGTGTAAGCGTCACCCGAGACGTTTTCGATGACCAGCACGTGATCGGTAAAGCACGCGAGCGCCTTGCCCGTGGGAACCGATGTTCCGCGCGAAAAGCCATAGTCGGCATACTTGGAGTCGTACCAGTTCTTGCCGCTCCAAATAGTCACGTCGATGCCGGTAAGATCGCAGATGCGCGCGCTGGCAAACCAAGCGCATCCCTGCGTGCCATAGGCATATTCGCCCGAATGCTTCGTGGCGAAATAGGCATACGGATCGGAATTGATGTCGATGGTAATGCCATCGAGCCCATTGTTCAGGATGCCCGCGGACGCATTGGCATGCGCGGAAGAGGGCGTGGTCGAGGCAAAGACCAAACCGCAAACAAGAATACAAGCCGCCAGCATCGCCACAAGGCGATTACGCTGCGCTGGCCGCACGTGCTTAGCGTACAGTACCTTCATGCGTCGACTCTTCTTTCGTTTAGGGTGCATGTATAGTCGGCGTTTAGCAACTTCGGAAACTGTAACGTTAACGGTTAGCCAACCCGAATGACCAGAGCATTATTCAGAGACGCACCAAACAGTCTTCACATGCGAACACCATATGTTGTGGAATGAAAACGAATCGCAACAAAAGCAATTCCGATGCCGCCGCATGCAAAAAACGCCCGCATACCCAAGGCATGCGGGCGTTAAACGCTATGAGGGCAATGGCCTATGGGGCGCTTACGCCGTGGGAACACTGCCTTCGCTGGACTCGTCTTCGGCAGGAGCACTCTGAGGCTGCGCCGGTGCGCTTGCCTCTTCCGCTGCGGGAGCGGGAGCGGCCGGGGCTTCAACGGCAGGGGCGGCAGGCTCCGCGGCCGGAGCTTCAGGCGCAGGAACTGCCGGAGCCTCGGGAGCGGGAACCACCACGGGAGCCGTAGCAACCACGGGCGTGGTGGGTGCAACCTGAGGAGCAGGCTGCGCCGCCGGGGCTTCCTGCTGTGCCACGGGAGCGGCTGCAGGCTGGGTCGGCTGAGCAACGGGAGCGGCCTGCGTGGGCTGAGCCTGAGGCTGCTGCACAGGCTGGGCCTGAGGCTGCTGAGCCTGATAGGGCTGCTGATACGTCTGATACGGAGCCCGCTGCTGAGCTTCAAAGGGCATGGGGTCGGCCTGAGCGCCCCACTGGGCAACATCGAACTGACGCGTCCAATAGCCCAGCGCACGGGCGGTGAGGATGACCATGAACGCATCGAACACGCAGCAGATGTACGCCAGAATGATGATAAACACGAACAGAATGCCCAACATAGGCAGAATGGCCGACAGAACGGCAGCAAACTGGTTCGACCCCGTAACGCCATACGGATACGAGTAGCCATAGTACGTAGAACCGTCCAGTGCAGCGATCTGGGGCGCAACCGACGCAAAGCAGATCGCAAATACGATCATGCTCAGGACGAACAGGATAATGCCAAAGATAAGACCGAAAATGAGGTTCATACCGAAGATGCGGAAGAGGCCGCCGCCATCGTGACGCATCATCTTCCAGATCTTGCCAAACTGAAGACCCGCGCTGATGTTGTCGTAAATGGAAGCGCGCATCGAGCCTACCCAGGTGAAGAACATAGCGGCAAACGTAGCCACCATGTAAATCAGGTAGAACAACATGGCAAAGCCCGCAGCGGCACCGGCGCCGGCATTGACGCCATAAGACGCGTGCGACGCAACCGAGGAAGTGGCGGAAAGAACGTCCGAGACGATCAGGAAGACCATGGGAACGAGCGAGATCACCAGCGCAACCAGGAAAAGGAACCAACCGCGGCGATACAGCTTGCCGTCTTCATTTGCGAAAATGCGCGCGGGAAGCGGCTTATGCACGTTCCACGCGATATCACGCGCCCAGCCATACGCATAGCCAAGCAGCACGATCTGGCCGAATACCGGCACGAACTGGAGCAGCGCGAGCAAGCACATCTTGCCGAACCACCCCTGCGTAGACTTAATATCCGCCCATGCGGTAGAAAAGTATCCTGCCTGCATGTAATAACTCCTATCCTTGCATCTTCAGGTGCGCCTATTATAAACAATTGTCTCCTAACTCGGTATTTCCGCGGCAAAGATACTACAAGTTGAGTAGGAACGGGGACTTGTTTGTTCAAACGGAGCAGCCAGGCAGGAGCCAAAGGCAAAATGGGCAAAATCGAGGACCGTTTTTGCAAAAATGTCGCGTTTTACACACGAATAGCCCCTGTTTTGTCTCTCTGATGGACCAAATGACGCCATCCCCCATACCCGAATCAGCGTTTCCCCAGGTCGCTTTTTTCATGCGGCAGCTCGGGTGCCGACCAATGTGTAATACGCGACATTTTTTACATTTTGCCGGCCGATTCTGCCCAAATCGCGCGCAGGCCTCGCCCGCCGCTGCCGCGGCGCTCGGCCCCGAACGCGCCGCTGGCGCGTTCGCCCTTCGCAGGGTTCAAGTCCCTACGGGGTTTACGGACATGAAAAGGCCCCATTGCTGGGGCCTGTACGATCATGGTGGTCGGAGGGGGACTTGGGCGCGTTCCTCCGGAACCCGCAGGCCTCGCCTGCCGCTATCGCGGCGCTCGGCCCCGAACGCGCCGCTGGCGCGTTCGCCCTTCGCAGGGTTCAAGTCCCTACGGGGTTTATGGACATGAAAAGGCCCCATTGCTGGGGCCTGTACGATCATGGTGGTCGGAGGGGGACTTGAACCCTCGGCACGGGGATTTTCAGTCCCCTGCTCTACCAACTGAGCTACCCGACCAGTTATGTGACGCCTCATCGAAGCGCGAGTTGAAATTATACCCATCACCCCGCAGTCGGTCAAGCGGGATTTTTCGTTCACGAAGCACACACGATTAGCAGCATCTACGCGCCCATGAACAAGGAGGCAACGGCAACGTCCTACCCTCGCGGAGCGTCCTCTGTGCCACCAGTAGACGCCAACACGAAACGACGGTTCTTCTCGTAGAACTCCATAAGGTCGCGCAATGCGCTTTCCGAAAGCCCCACCACAGGAAAGTCGTCGACGATCTCGACATTCACGCGGGCATCGCACAAGGCGCCCAGGCTATCCTGGACTTCCTCCATGGCAACGGACACATCGGCAGCGTCGGCGGTAAGCATGTCGGCAAACTGGGTGGCCGCATAGCGCACGCGCTTGGCACGCTTGCGCACCGTATGCGTTTCCTCGGCGTCTTCGATATGCAGAGCCCCCAACCGTGCATAAATATCGGAAACCATGCCATTGAAGCGCTTCTGCACAATACCCGCAGGAAGACCGCCCCACGCATACTGGCGCTTCCATTCGATGCGATTCGCCTCTGCCGATACGCGGCTAAGACGCTTACGTACCTTCTTGCCGTGGAGCTGGCGATACACCCTGCCCCGCTCGTCATTGCACTGGATGTTCACCGCGCTCAGCAGGCCCTGGTCTACGCCCTCCTGTTCGGCAAGCTCCGCATAGAGCACGTCAAGCTCGCGCAGACGCGACGTAAGCCGCACAACCTCGCGCAGGTCATCCTGCATGGACGCATTCTGTCCCTTCTTCTGGAAGGGGCGCACGAACGCAAGCAAACTGCGAAACGTGCGAATGGACACGCGAAACTTGTGCATCGTCTCTACGTCGGAAGGGTCGGCCAGAAACGAGATAAGCCGCTTGTGAACCGTCTCGTTTGCGGACTTCAGCTTGTGCTCCATCTCGATGAGCGTCTTCCAGCGCTTTGCCTCGGGACCCTGCACGAACCACAGCAAACGCGTATCGGGCTCTTGTTCCACGGCGGCATGCGCAGACCAGGAAACGCGGATGGCGGCCATACCACCCGTAGCGAAAGGCAGATGAACGCCCGTTAGGCGCTCGGCGATATCCTCGATCATGGGATTATGCCCCACGGCATACACCACGCGTGACGACGTGTTGCGCAGCTCGTCTAGGAACAAATCCTCGTTCTGCCCCAGCAAGGACGTGCAGGGACGCATCTCTGGCTCGATGGGCAAGCCCTCGTTCTGCAGCGAAGCAAGCAGCTCTTCGGCCGTGCCCACCGCACGCTCGGCGGGACTCGTCCAGATTTGCGCGGGCTCCAGAACCACGCCCTCGAAATCCAAGCGGCGGGCTACGAGCGGCATATGCGCACGCAAGGCACGCCTTCCTGCTTCGGTAAGCTCGCGCTGTTCATCGGGTATGTCCTGATTTCGCGTTTGCGCTTTCCCATGCCGCACAAGCACGAGTATCTTATCCATGAATCATTGTCCCATCGAGGCTCATTCCGCCGCGTCATCACTGGAAACGCGACCGGCAAACGAACGATACACAAGGAAATGATAAAGCAAGACCAGCGGAAGGCCAATGCACGTGATGACCGTCATGGCGCCCAGCGCAGCGTCGCTGGAAGCCGCACTCGCCACTGTAATGGACAACGCAGCATCGGTTGCCGGAACGATATTCGGGAACAACGTCGTGGCGGTCAGGGCCACCATCCCCACGCATGCAAGGCTCGAAAGAGCAAACTGGACAAGGTCGCTCGCATTGCGCAGAAGCATGCACGCCACTAGGGGCAACACGATTACGCAGACGCATGCGATACGCGCGGCGACAGGAACGCTACCCGCTGCAGCCGAGGCGCCAAGCGTAAAGTACGCAAGAGTTGCCAGGCCGAACACCACCAACACGGACAACGCAAGCGTCTTTCGCAGCGCTACGGCGAGACTATGCAGCCTGCCAGGCAACGTCTTCAGCGCAATCCACGCTGCACCCTGAAGCAGGCACTGGGCAAGGCCCAACACGCCACACACCAGCGCAAACGGATTGAGCAAGGCAAAGAACCCGCCCGTATAGTCGCCATTGGCATTCAAAGCGATGCCCTCGATGACGTTTCCCACGGCCACGCCGAACAAAAGCGCCGGAAGCAAGCTGCCAACGAAAAACAGGGCATCCCAGATGTGCGCATTGCCCTTGTCGTGGGCATAGAGCTCCAAGGACACGGCACGCACGATCAGGCCAAACAGAACCAGCATGATGGCCAGGTAGAACCCCGAGAACGTGCATGCATACGCAGGAGCGAACGCGGCAAACAACGCGCCACCCGCCGTAAGCAGCCAAACCTCGTTGCCGTCCCAAACCGGGCCGATAACGCGACGTAGCAGCGCCTTCTCGTCGTCGCTCTTGCCCAGAAATGGGTAAAGCACGCCCACGCCCAAATCGAAACCATCCAGAACGAAATACCCCGCGATGAGAACGAAGATGAGAATGAACCAGAGAACTTGAAGGAACGTCATGGCTAGTTCGCCCCCTTTGCCTCGGACGATTCTATGGCGACGTTGACGGGACCCTCCTTGATGATGCCCAGAGCAACGCGCAGGTACATCACCAAAATGAAGGCATACACCAAGACGAACAGCGCGATGGTAATGAGCAGCTGCGTGGCGTCAACCGACTGGGAGATCGCATCGGCGGTTCGCAGCTCCTCCCACACAATCCATGGCTGCCTGCCGACTTCGGTGACCATCCAACCCGTCTGGATGGCGATAAACGGGAACAACGGCGCAAACATGAGCACCTTGAGCAACCCGCGTGAGGGCTCTGCACCCTTGCGAACGCGCAGGGTGGCCACCAGGGAAAGGATGACCCACACCCCAATCGCGCCAAACATGGCAACCATGAGGTGGTACGCCTGGAAGACGATCTGCACGGGAGCCGTCTCGCCATATTTCGCCTGCACCTGATGAAGGCCAATATACGAGGTGGAAGGGTCGCCCGACGCTAGAATGGACGTCATGCCCTCGATGGGAACCTCGATGCCGACCACCGTCTCGTTTGCCTCGTCGACCCAGCCGAAAACGTACATCCCCACGGGACCCTCTTCGTACTGACCTTCCATGGCGGCAAGCTTTTCGGGCTGCTCGTTGGCAACCACCACGGCTTGCTGATGCATCGCGGGGATCATGAGAACGCAGGCAACAATGGCGACAATCGTGCCCGTTGCCAGGGTCTTCCTCCCGAAGTCGCCTTTGCCATTACGCATATGGTAAGCGCCAATGGCGATGGCCACGAACGCACCCATGATGATGAGAGCGATGATGGTGTGCGCGTAGCGCGCCACCACCGAAGGATTGAACGCCGCAGCCCAGAAATCGGTGAGCACGGCCTTGCTGCCATCGGCGGCAATCTCGTACCCCGCAGGCGTCTGCATCCAGGAATTGGCGATGAGAATCCAGAGCGCCGAAAGCAGCGACCCAGCCCACACCAGCCACGATGCGGCTAGGTAGAACTTCGGGGAAACCTTCCCGCGACCAAAGAGCACCACGCCCAAGAAGGTGCTTTCCAGAAAGAAGGCAAACAGGGCCTCCGCCGCAAGTGGCGCGCCAAAGATATCGCCCACGAAACGCGAGTAATCGGCCCAATTGGTGCCAAAGGCGAATTCCATGGTAATGCCCGTGGCAACGCCCACCGCAAACGTAGTGGTGAACAGCCTAACCCAGAAACGCGCCGAAGCCTGGTCGGCCGCGTCGCCCGAACGATACGCGCGCGTTTGAGCAAGCGCCATGATCAGGCCCAAGCCAATGGATAGCGGCACAAACAAGAAATGATATGCCACGGTGAACGCAAACTGGAACCGTGACAAAACGACAACGTCCATCCCTACCCCCTTCACCCCACCTGGATACTACCGTTCAGATTATCACGAAATCTGCACAATTCATACGGGTAGAAACGAAAAACGGCGTAACGGATAGCCGTTACGCCGCAAAAGGCAACCCTATTGAAGCCAGCGCTAGAGAAGAGGCGAGCCCACCGAAATCTCGGGCGCAGCGGCGCAATTCTTGCCGTCGCCGAAGATGAGTTCACGCTCGAAGCCGGTAAGCTTGGCACGTGCCTGGTCGCGCAGGTTATTCACGCCGATGAAGAACTGGCGCATCATGGCAACCAGCAGGTAGCGGCCCTTGGGGGAAAGCGTGATCTCCTCGTCGTTGTTGACGTCGAAGGCGCCCACGGCCGACATGAAGGCCATTTCGGCTGGCAAGCCACGCTCAACCGACATGCCGAAGTCCTCCTTGAACTGCTTCTTATCGAGGCGCAGGCCAAAGAGCTGCATCATGAAGCGGTAGCGCATGCGATTGTGCAGCGAGAACGTCTGCTCGTCTTTCACGGAAAGCTTGCCCGCGGGAATGAGCTCGTTGTAATCGGTGACGCTGAAAGTGTTCACGTACAACTTGCCATTCAGATACGTAATGCCACCCGAACCAAGCGCAGGGTATTCCTCGTAGTCGACCACGTATTCGTCGATCATATCGCCTGCGGAGCGGTCGAACGTCCAGGCGCTCGACATGCTAAAGCCGCCTTCGGTAAGGGCATGCCAGATGATGTCGTAGTAATGAGCCTCGCGGCTGTAGTCGACCGCACCCACCGTAGCAGCGAGCGAGCGTTCCACCGAGGGAGACGCCATAAGCGGGTAGAACGTGGTCTGCGTCGCACCGCTTTCCAGCACGTAAGCCAAATCGGTAATGAGCATTTCCTCGGTCTGCGCGGGGAAGTTGAAGATCATGTCGACATTCATGGACTGGAAGTACGGAGAGGCAACCTTGATGCGCTCGAAAATCTCTTCGTTGGTGCCGTACTTTTCCAGACGCCCCATCTGCTTGAGCAGGCCATTATCGAAGCTCTGCACGCCCACGGAAAGGCGCTGCACGCGGCCTTCCAGCTTTTCCAGGTATTCCGGAATGAGGTGATTCGGATTCGTCTCGCTGGAGACTTCCTTGATGGAGAACATCTCGCGAGCCAGGTCGATCGTCTTGCAGAGCTCGTCGATCATGATGGTGGGCGTGCCACCGCCAATGTAGACGCTATCGAAGTCGTAGCCCCTGTCGGCGAGCATACGCATTTCGGTGCGCAGGTTCTCGAAATACGGCTTTGCGCGATCCTCGGCAAAGGGGAATCGATTGAACGAGCAATACGGGCACAGGCGCTCGCAGAACGGAATATGCATATAGAGCATATAGCGCTTACCCGGCTGAGGGCCCGGAATGTCGTGCTCCTTGCATGGGGAGAGTTTCAGAAAGTCATCCATGCATCCACGAATGACACGTGAGAGAATTCGTTCTTCGAGCATTGCCAATCCTTTTCACACACAGGGGACGCATGCGCGTCCCCCTCAATTACTCTGAGTACCCCCTATGATGCGGGCTAGTCCCAGGAAGCGCGCCCCGCTGCGGCTTTCGCGCCAATGTCGGTGCGCAGCTGCTTGCCCTCGAAGTTGATGCAGTCGCATGCCTCGTACGCACGCTCGCGCGCCTCTTCGAACGAGCTGCCCAGGGCAACGACGTTCAGCACGCGACCGCCGTTGGTGATCAGCTCGCCATCGGTGTTGAACGTGGTGCCCGCATGGAACACCGTAACGCCCGGAAGCTGCTCGGCTTCGTCGATGCCCAGAATGACCTTGCCCTTCTCGTAGGCGCCAGGGTAACCCTGGCTGGCCAGAACCACGCACACGGCCCATTCCTCGCGCCAGGAGAGTTCGATTTCCTGGGGAGCGCCCTTGGCAACGGCCTCCATGATGCTCACCAGGTCGCCCTGGAGACGTGGAAGGATGACCTGCGTTTCGGGATCGCCGAAGCGGGCATTGAACTCCAGGACCTTCGGGCCCTGGGGCGTGAGCATGAAGCCGCCGTAGAGCACGCCGCGGTAATCCTGCTCGAACGGCTCGCGCGCCGTGGCAGCTGCCGCATCTTCCATGATCTTCGTCATGGCAGCGAGCTCTTCGTCGGTAACGATGGGCACAGGAGAGTACACGCCCATGCCACCCGTGTTCGGGCCCAGGTCGCCATCGTAGGCGCGCTTGTGGTCTTGTGCAGTGGCCATGCAGAAGGCCTTGCCGCCGGAAACAAACGCCAGCAGCGAGCACTCGGGACCCGTAAGGCATTCCTCGACGACTACGCGGCTGCCAGCCTCGCCAAAGGCACCGGTGAAGCAGCTGCGCACAGCATCGACGGCGGTTTCCACGTCGCCCGCCACGATAACGCCCTTGCCCGCGGCCAGGCCATCGGCCTTCACCACGATGGGAGCGCCCATGTCGCGCACGTACTGCTCGGCCGAAGCGGCGTCGGTGAACGTGCCATACGCGGCCGTGGGGATGTTATTGTCCAGCATGAAGCGCTTGCTGTACGTCTTGCTGCCCTCGAGCTGGGCACCCTGAGCGCTGGGGCCAAACACCAGCACGCCCGCCTGGCGCAGCACGTCGGCCACGCCCGCTACGAGCGGAGCCTCGGGGCCAATGACCACCATGTCAATATCGTGATCGCGGCAGAAGCCAACCAGGGCATTGCCGTCGGTAATGTCGAGGCCGGAAACGTTTTCGGCTACCTGGGCCGTGCCACCATTGCCGGGAGCAGCATACAGGGTGCTGCAACGCGGCGAACGAGCCAGCGCCCAGCAAATGGCGTGCTCGCGTCCACCGGAACCCAGTACCACGATGTTCATGTTGTTAGCTCCTTCTTTCATTCACGATAATAGGTGAACATACCACACGGCTTCGTTCCGCGGGGAAACGAAGCCGCTTCAATTACTTCGACTGCCAGCCGCGGAAGATTGTCTGGTCACGGTCGGGGCCTACGGCAATGATGCTCATGGGCACGCCAACCTTTTCCTCGAGATAGGTAACGTAGGCCTGGGCGTTTTCGGGCAGCTCCTCGAAGGAACGGCAACCGGTGATGTCCTGGCCCTTCCAACCGGGAAGCTCTTCGTAGATGGGCTTCACGTGGTTGGGATAAAGCGCCGACTGCTGCATGGGGAAATAGTCGTACGTCTTGCCGTCGGCCTCGTAGCCCACGCACACCTTGATGGTGTCGAACGCGGAAAGCACGTCGAGCTTAGTGAGCGCCATGTCGGTAAGGCTATTGCAATCGGCCGCGTAGCGAGCGATAACCGCATCGAACCAACCACAGCGACGCTTGCGACCCGTGGTAACGCCGTACTCGCCGCCGATTTCGCACAGGGCCTCGCCGTCTTCGTCGAACAGCTCTGTGGGGAACGGGCCGCTGCCCACGCGCGTGATGTAGGCCTTCGAAATGCCAATGACGCGGTCGATAGCCTTCGGGCCCACGCCCGTGCCGATGCATGCGCCGCCAGCACAGCAGCTGGAGCTGGTTACGAACGGATACGTACCATGGTCGATGTCGAGCAGGGTGGCCTGCGCGCCTTCGAACAGGATGTTCTTGCCCTCGGCCAGCGCAGAGTTCAGCAGCTGAGCGGTCTCGGCCATATGGGGTCGAATGATCTCAGCGTACGGAAGGTACTCGTTGCAGATCTGGTCGACCGTGTAGGGAGCCATGCCGTACACCTTTTCCAGGATCTGGTTCTTCAGCTCGAGCGCTGTTTCCAGCTTCTGGCGGAAGATATGCTCGTCGAGCAGGTCCTGGATGCGAATGCCCGTGCGGGCGGCCTTATCCTGATAGCAGGGGCCAATGCCGCGGCGGGTCGTGCCGATTTCGTTCTTACCCAAGCGCATTTCGGAAGCGCCATCAAGGTCGATGTGATAGGGCATGATAACGTGCGCATCGCAGGAAATGACCAGGTGCTCACAGGAAATGCCCTGCGCCTCGAGCTTCGCCATCTCATCGACGAGCACGCGCGGGTCGACCACGACGCCGTTGCCGATAACCGGCGTGATTCCCTCGTACATAACGCCCGAAGGAATAAGATGCAGCGCGAGCTTCTTGTCGCCATGGATTACCGTATGGCCGGCGTTGTTGCCGCCCTGGTAGCGAACGACGTAATCGAAATCGCGCGAGATGAGATCGGTGATTTTGCCCTTGCCTTCATCGCCCCACTGGGCGCCGACGAGCACGGTGCTGGGCATGGTACTTCCTTTCCTCAGAAGAAAATGCGGGATGCGTTTCGCGAGCGCCCCAAACACCTGCGTTTGGGCTGATAACGCCGCGTGCCTAACCCGCTATGCACAATCGCCCATTATATATGACAGCTCGACCACATGAGCATCGCTGGCGACATCCTGCATAAGCCTTACAACTTCCCTGTGGCACGTGAGGATGATGACCTGCCTGCGCGTTGCCAGAAGCGCCAATGCACGGGCCGCCCCCTTCCTGCGCGACTCATCGAAATTCACCAGGATGTCGTCGGCAACGATGGGCACGTTCACGCCCACATTACGAGCCGTCATAAGCAAGGTGATACGCAGGCTAAGGTACAACTGCTGGCAAGTGCCCAGAGAAAGCACCTCGATGGCGCATGGCTCACCGTTCGCACGCACCGCTTCGAGTGCGCCTTCACGACTGATGCGCACCTGCGACCAGGCGCCATCGGTCATGAGCGAGAACAGCTCGGATGCCTGGCGGTACACCGCTGGCTGGCTGTCGCCTTCCCACGAGGCAATGGCCTCTTCCAGCATGCGACGCGCCAGAAGCAGGCGCGCGTAATCTTCCAGGGCGTCCTGCATGCGCGTACGCAACATGTTCTGGGCAAGCTTCGCCTCGTCAAACGCCTTGGCATGACGCGCCTGCCCCAACGTGGCGGAAAGCTCGCCATACCGGGCATTGACGCTTTCCATGGTGCGCAATTGGGCATCGCGCTGTTCGGTGCGCAGGCGCAAGCGCTCATCAATGACGGAGAGCGGAGCGCTGCCTTCCTGACCCAAAGCGGAAAAGGCGTTCCGACTATCGGAAGAGCAGCGATCGAGTGCTTTCTGGATTGACGCGCGCTGAGACTCGATGGACTGGCGGCGCTGGTCGAGCAGCGTGGCCTGAGCCCGCAGCTCGCCCGTCTCGTCAAGCAAGGCCCGGGCGCGACGCAAGCTGCCCCGAGCACGCTGCATGCCCGCTTCGGCCAGGAACTCGTCTACCCTGCGGTTATGTTCGGACAGCGCCTCTTCGCTCACCTGAAGCTTGCGCTTGTCCTTCTGCATGACCAGCTGAGAGTCGCGCAAACGTGCCTCCACGTCTTCCTCCATGCGGTTGGGGCGGAAGAGCATGACGATGGCAGCAAGCGCCATAATGACGGCGGAAAACACCAGCGCAACGCCAAGCACGGTGATGGAAAGGCTGGAAATATGGCGGCCGCGCACGAACACGTAGGTACCCGCCACGGCGAACAAGATGGGCAGTACTGCGGAAAGGGCGACCTGCAGGCGCTTCTGGCGCGTAGCGCGCTCCTGGAGGCGCTTCACGTCATCGGCTTCCTCCAACGCCTCGTGTCCCGCCACCGAAAGCGCGTAGTCCTGCTTCGCCAAAGCAACGCCATGTTCCAGGCGATTCCGCTCTTCGGCCATGTCGTCGAGCGATTCGCGCAGCGTGCGTTCCTCCACGGCATCGAGCCGCAGGTAGCGCTCGCCACGACGGGCTTCGAGCTCCGCTTCCTCAGCTTCTAACTGGGACATTTGTTCATCAAGCGCGGCAAGGTCGGCGGAAAGCCGTTCGGATTCGTCCTGAGCATGGAGAAGCGCCTCGCGCTGGGCGGTAATCGACTCGATCTCCTGGTTCAGGCGAACGACGGCACGCTGCAACTCGACGCGGCGCTTGGCAAGCTCGGCCATCTCACCGTCTTCGCGACGATAGCGCGCAGCCTGGGCCTGGGCCTCGTTCACTTGCGCACGCACCTCATCGAGACGTGCCTGTATGTTGGCAATGGAATTGCCCTTCGCAGCGGCACGCGAAAAGCAATCGGAAAGCGATGCGTTGAGGGCGCGCACGGCGCCCGCCGGAGAGGATGCCGTACCGGCACCTGCAGTGAGCAGGCGCGACGTTACGTCTCCCACATGCCCCAAGCTGCGAAGCTCGTCGGAGTCGAGCGAGAAGATCGTTCCGTACGTTTCAGCATCGATGTCGCTGATGATCGAGGGGTGCGGGTCGGGCTTGATGCCCTCGGCATTGCGCACGCGCGTGCAGCGGACGACATCAGGACCGCCATCTTCGGCGAACTCGAGCGTCACGGCGCGCTCGGAATGAGCGGGACGATAGGTATTGCGCTCCATGCGCGCATCGGGCCAGCCAAACAGCACACCGCCAATGGCCGAGGCCAACGTGGTCTTCCCCGATTCGTTCGGACCGAACACCACGTTCAGCCCCGGAGCAAACGGACCTACCTCGCGCCGCGCGAAGGCACCATAGGCGTCCATAATCACGCGCTTCAGATAATGCGTTCCCAGCCGGTTAGTCATCGGTAGGACCTCCCAGCAAATCGAGCACTTCCTCTTCGGCTTCGCGTATAAGACGGTCGATGTCCCGCACACACGACGAGGGAAGCTGCAGGCTATGCGCCAGGAATTCGTGCTGCAGGTAATCTACCTGATCGCTCGGAGAATCCTCCATGAGAGCAGACTGCGCGAGCAACGCCGAGGGGAACAGCCCCTCCGCCGCCAAGGCGGCACGGTCGATGGGCTGGCTCGTACGGTCGATGAGGGCATCGCAGAAGAAGACGGGGTACCCATCGTTGATCTGCTGGCGCAGGTCCTCCACCACGCCAGGCTGGCGCAAGATGTGATGCAGGGGCGTCTTGCCCACCAACGTTACGCGTTCGACCATTTCCTCGCACTGGGCGTGGCCGTTCGCCGTAAACAGCTCGCGCATGATGGCATCATGGCAATCGGTGAGCGTGGCACATTCGGATATATCCACCGTGAGCTTCTGCCACACCACGCTGGCCAGGGGAACAAACTCCGCCTGGTTCGGGGCACCCTCTTCCAGCGTGACCACATAGCAGCCGCGCGACCCCGTCTCCTTGATGTCGCGACCCTGAATGCATCCGGAAAAGACCAGATGGGGATCGATTGGCGTGTCGAAGTACGGTTGGTGGATATGGCCCAGCGCCCAATAGTCGAATCCTGCGGCGCGAAGCTCGCGCGGATCGGTGGGCGCCTTGATGTTGTCGAGATGCAAGCCCGTATGGAGCACGCCCACGCCGAAGGGGGCTTCCACGCCTAGAGCCGCCTGGGCAGCAGTCTTCGTAATGCCCGCAGCCAGGTTCTCCTCGGCCGAAACCGTCTGATTGTAGTACCCACGACCCCCCAGCACGCACAGGGGCTCGCCGTCGCGTTCGTACAGGAAGAACCCTGGCTGCGATGCGGGAAACATGTGCACGCTTTCGGGAAGGCGCACGTAGGAATTTTTCCAGCTGGTATACGGATCGTGATTGCCCGTGCAGAAATACACGGGAATGCCGGCATCGGAAAGGCGCTTCATGCCGTCGGCGAAGTGCAGCACGTCGCGATATGACGGCTGCGCGGCATCGAAAATGTCGCCCGCGATGGCCATGAAATCAACTTCGCGCTGAATGGCCAGGTCGATAAGACGATCAAACGCCTCGGGAATAGCCTCCACCATGCGATCGGCCCAAGCGGGCGAAAGCGCGCGCAGCCCCCTGAAAGGCGCGCCCAGGTGAAGGTCGGCGGTGTGGATCCATGTAATGCGCTTGCTCATGGTAAGAGTTTAGCGCACCGGCCCCATTTAGATGCCCCCGAATCGGCTATCGTCAATGTAGTTACCAAATGCCGTGTTCTCGGCCGACCAGGAAAGCGTGATGTCGCGCGTGGAACCGTTACGGTGCTTGGCTACGATGAGGTTTGCCGTGCCCAGGTCGGGGCGTTCATCGGATTCGGCCTCTATCTCGTCCATGCTTCGGTCGATAAACATAACGATGTCGGCGTCCTGCTCGATGGAGCCCGATTCACGAAGGTCGGAAAGCATGGGGCGCTTGTTCTTGCCACGCTGCTCGACGGCACGAGAAAGCTGCGACAGAGCAATAACGGGCATGTCCATTTCCTTGGCCAGAACTTTCAGGCCTCGACTGATTTCGCCAACCTCGACGGCGCGGTTGCCGTCTTTGCGAGCTTGGGGCGGGTTCATGAGCTGCAGGTAGTCGACGATGATGAGGCCCTTGTCCTTGTTGCGCAGCTCGCGGCGCGCCTTGGCGCGGGCCTCCAAAATGGAAAGCGAGGGCGTATCGTCGATGTAGAGCTCTACGTTGGAAAGGCGGGTAATGGCATCGGCCAGAGCCTGCCAATCGGATTCGCCCAGGAAGCCGCCACGCACCTTTTCCAAGCTGATGCGCGCTTCCGCGCACAAGATACGCTGGACGAGCTGGGACGCACTCATTTCCAACGAGAAGAACGTGGTGGGAAAGCCAGCTTTCGCCGCGTTGGTGGCAAGGTTCAAAGCGAACGACGTTTTGCCAACACCGGGGCGAGCGGCAAGAATGACCAAGTCGCCGCCGCGAAAGCCGTGGAACAGGTTGTCGACGTCGGTAAAGCCCGTGGGCACGCCCGCCATATGCGTCTTTTGTTCGGCAAGCTTCGTAATGTCGTCGAATGCTTCGGTGAGCAGCGTGGTAATGGGCGAAAACGTAGAGGACACGCGCTGCTCCGTAACGCTGAACAGCGTTTTCTCGGCACTTTCGACAACCTCGTTCAGATCGTCGGGCGCGTCGTAGGCCATAGCCGTGATCTGGGCGGAGGCACGAATAAGGTCGCGCAGGATGGAGGTACGCTTCACCACGTCGGTGTGCATAATCCAGTTCGTGAGCGCGAAAGTGTTGTCGGCCAGATCGACCAGGTACGACTTCCCACCGGCAGCTTCGAGCTGGCCCGACGCGCGTAGGTTCTCGGCAAGCGAAATCTGGTCGATGGGCAGGTTGCGCGCATGCAGTTCGCACATGCTGCGGAATATGATCTGATGCGCGGGACGGTAGAAGTTCTCGGGGATGAGCTTCGAAGCCACCTCGTCGATGGCTTCCTGATTGAGCATGCACGCAGCGAGAACCGATTGTTCGGCTTCGATGTTATGCGGGGTTTCCTTCGATCCGCCCTTCGAAAGAGCCGGTTCATTGTAATCGGGCATGCGTGCTCCCTAGTTCCTTCTTCATCGTGCGATTCCGTTATAGTACACCAGATTGCAATCCAATATAACCGCTGTTCAAGTGGCGTTTTTATGGTCGGATGCGAAGGTTGGGTTTTCCACAACGGCAAAGGAAAACCCCCTTGGCATAACCTGTGCCTTCGGGGGTTTTCCACATTTTCCACCGTCTAGGACAGTGGAAAAGATTTTTTGGCTGAACTATTCAGCGGCCTCTTCGGCAGCTTCCTCTTCAGCGGCTTCCTGCTCGGGAGCTTCCTCGATGATGCCAGCTGCGGCAGCGGCAGCAGCGATGGCCTCGGGGTCGCCAACGATCATCTTGATCGTGGCCTTAATGTCGCGATGCAGGGCAACGGTGGCCTCGTGCTCGCCAGCCGTCTTGATCTGAGCCTTCAGGTCGATCAGACGACGGTCGATCTCGACGCCCAGCTGTTCCTTCACAGCGTCGGCGATCATCTGAGCGGTAACGGAACCGAACAGCTGGCCCTCTTCGCCCACGCGGGCGTCGATCTGAACGGTGGTGCCGTCGAGGGTTTCCTTCAGCTGGTTGGCAGTAGCCGTGCGGGTCTCCTCGCGCTTGGCGATGTTGTGACGGCGCATTTCCAGCTGCTTCAGGTTACCCTTCGTGGCCTTGACAGCCACCTTCTGCGGGAGCAGGAAGTTGTTGGCGAAACCGTCGGCAACTTCGATGACGTCGCCTTCGACTCCCCTCCCCTTCAGCTCTTGAAGCAAAATAACTTTCATGGCTATCCTTTCGAACTAACCGCGATTGCGGCGATCGCCACGGCCGCTGATGGACGGCACGGCGTACGGCATAAGAGCCATCTCGCGGGCGCGCTTCACGGCGTTCGCGATGTCGCGCTGATGCTGGGTGCAGGCACCCGTGACGCGACGAGGCTTGATTTTACCGCGGTCGGTTACATATTTACGCAGCATCTGGGTATCTTTGTAGTCGATGTACTCAGTGTTTTCCTTGCAGAACTGGCAGTACTTACGACGAGGCTGCTTCACGTAATCAGACATTACATACCTCTTTCGTGATCCCTAGAACGGGATGTCTTCATCGTAGACCGAAGCATCCACCGCTGGCTGGGGCGCAGGCGCAGGTGCAGCAGCAGGCTGGCTGTAGCCACCGTTGCTGTAACCGCCATTGTTATAGCCGCCGTTGTCGCCACGCGGGGTCATGAATTCGATTTCGTCGACAATGACCTCGAGTTTGCTGCGCTTCTGTCCATCGCGTTCCCACTGGCTCCAGCGAAGCTTACCTTCGATGGCAACCTTGTTTCCCTTGCGCAGGAAACCGGAAATGCTCTGGGCACGCGAACCGAACATGGTGCAATCGACGAAGTTGGGATAATCTTCCCACTCGCCAGTCTGCGGGTTCTTGCGACGATCGTTTACCGCCACGCCGAAGCCCAGAACCGCCATGCCACTGCTGGTCTGGCGAAGATCGGGATCGCGCGTGAGATTGCCGCTGATAACAACTCGATTGATGCTCATAGTCTCTTCCTATCCTTGCTTAGAGGGCAAGCCCTCTCCGAACAAATTTGCTTAGTCGCGGTCAGCGCGGCACACGATCATGAAACGCTTCACGGCATCGGTAATGCCCAGCACGCGATTCAGCTCTGCAATGTGTTCGGGTTCTGCATGGAAGTTGACGAGCGTGTAGTCACCCTCGGTCAGGCCATCGATTTCGTACGCAAGCTTGCGCTTACCCCACTCCTCGGTCTCATCGATCACGCCATTGCCCTCGGCGATGGTGTTCGCGATACGCGTGGAAACGTTGGTACGGGATTCTTCGTCGATCGACGGAGCGACGAAATACAGCAATTCATAAGCCTTCATCGGCTCACCTCCTCCTGTGGACTTACGGCTTCGGGCATTCTTTCCTTTCCCGAAGCAGGAATAGCTTTGTCATACTAGCAAACGCATATTGCACGCGCAAGCACACGTACGCTCCCTTTCACAAAACCTGCAGCGCGCCACCCGAACGTTGCCTTTAAGCTTGAGCGAACGCAGTGACACCACGGCACTAAAAAGGTCGCGAAAAGCTTGCATAAAAATGGCGACTGGGTCACCCCAGCCGCCACGACGTGATTCATGCGCTATTCCGCAGCACCTGTGGACTCTTGACCCGCTTCCGCAGCGGCCGCCTCGGCTTCCGTGGCGGGTTCCGCCGGCACGTCGGGCGTGAGCATCATGAAGTTCGGAGCGGGGCCAATGTAGACGGGCTGGGAGGTCACCTTCGGGAAGGCGCCTTCCTCCTTGGCCTCTTCGTACAGGTACCCAATCGCATAGCCCTCGGGTTCGCCCGCCATGCCACCCTCGGCAATGAGAGCGTCCTTGGTGCCATCGTCGGTTTCCACGTAGCCGTCGTAGCAGAGCGCGTAGGCATCGGCGCCACGTACGTTCTGCACGGTATGACGAGCAAGGTTGAAGCACTGCTGCGTATCGTCGGCAGGATGCGATTCCAGGAACAGATTCTCCTTCACGGCGAGGGCGGTGAAGGGAACGACGCTCTCGCCCTTTTCCAGACGCTCGCGCGCTTCCTTCAGCGAGGCGATGAGCACGGCCTGCAAGCGCTCGGGGATTTCGGGAATACTCTCGAGCGTGTCTTCAACGATTCTATCGGCCATAATGCCTCTCCTTTCGAGCTCCCGGCCTGGTGCGGGATTCTATGCTGCTAGTAGTATAGGGCATTTCACACGTGGGGTTTTGAATAAACGGCGAAGACGAAAAACGCATTTGCCGTACGGCCGTCGAATGCTGTATACTTCGTATTCGCTGCTTTACAGGCAGCCATTCGGTTTATGGAGAGATGTCCGAGCTGGCCGAAGGAGCACGATTGGAAATCGTGTATGCCCCAAAAGGGTATCTGGGGTTCGAATCCCCATCTCTCCGCCATGATTGTTATAGCGAGCCCCGAAAGGGGCTCGCTTTTTTATTCCGATCGCGTCGTCCTGCCGGGGATGCCCTTCAGGTCACCCGCTCCGCTGTTCGCTCGGTTTCGCCCCTCGACGGGGCGAAACCGTCGCTCATGCGCTGCGCTGGTTCATGCCTTTACTTGCGCTCAGCTAAGCTGAGCGCATTAGCTGGCGTTCACAGTGACCTTGCGGGCATCCCCGGCAGGACGACAATCGCCAGCATAGAAGCGAGCCCCTCCGCCACCCTCCCATTCGCATGGCGGAGCGTTGGTAGGCTCTTCGGGTCGGCTTGGGGCGTATCCGGGTTCGCTGTCCACCTCATCGATTCGAATCCTTTCCGCCCAAACGGCCGCGCACCTCGTAAACGAGCAAATTCAGCCGGCAAAATGTAAGAAATGTCGTCGTTTACACGCTTGCAGCTCTCCGAGATTCTGCATAGGAAATAGCGACCAGGGACAATACCGATACAAAAGGGCGGGACGCCCCCTTTCGCTCCGTTGGAGAGCCAAAAGCGCCAAGATTACCGTGTAAACGACGACATTTTTGCAAAAACGACCCCGTATTTTGCTCGTTTTCGTTCTGACACCCGTTTAGAAATAGGACCTGCGTGTTTACCATGGCGGAGGAGGAGGGATTCCTGCGTTCGCCGCGCGAACGCCGACCCCTCCCTCACAGGCTCGGTCGGGCAAAACGCTACGCATGCCCCACTGGGGCATGCGCTAAACGCGTTTTCACCTCATCGGTTCGAATCCCTTCCATCCCGAAAAATAAAAAAGCAGGCCCGTTGCCGGACCTGCGTGTTTACCATGGCGGAGGAGGAGGGATTCGAACCCTCGTTACCCGGGTTACGGGTAAAACGGTTTTCGAGACCGCCGCATTCAACCACTCTGCCACCCCTCCGTGAGGTGCAATTGGGTATGGTAGCAGTTTTGCGCCCCTGGGACAACGGGAGAAACAATCCGCACAGAAATTTGCTGCTGGGGCTCGCTGCCCGGACGAGGAACGATTGGCTTCGCCTCCGTTCCTCGCCAGCGCAACTCGACGGGATCGCAGCATACAAAACGACCCGGGAGAGAGCCCGGGTCGTCGCATTCGCGAATATGGAGTATCGCTTAATTGGTGGTCGTCGACGAGCTTGAGGAGCTATCGGTGCTCGAGGAAGACGAGCTAGAAGAGCTCGCGCTATCCGTCGAAGAGGTCGAAGCATCGGTGCTCGTGGAGCTGTCCGTGGACGAGCTATCGGTGCTGCCGCTATCGGTGGTAGCAGAGCTGTCGGTGCTCGTGGAGTCCGTCGACGTGCTCGTAGAATCGGTGCTCGTGCTGTCATCCGTCTGATACTTCGACATATCCAGGTCGTACGGCAGGTCGGAAGGCATGTCGGCCGTCCAAATGTCGGCCTTATCCTTGTAGTCAGACAGCCAGTTGTTGTAAGCCGTGCTGGAGTTACTGCTCTTCACCATGGCGCGCACGTACTCAACCAGAGCCTCGGGAGCCTGGTCGAGGCTCGTTACCTCGTCGGGAGCCGTGTAAACTTCGGTGCACTTGATGATGTGGATGCCATAGTCGCTGGTGACAAGACCGCTCACCTGGCCAGCCTCAAGGCCGTCGAGCGCCGTCTGATAATCGGTAACGAAGGAATTCAGCAGGTCCCAGCCCACATCGCCGCCATTTTCAGCAGAGGCGGTGTCGGTGGAGTACTGCTTGGCGGCGTCCTCGAAGGAAATCTCACCGTTGTTGATCTGGTCGAGCACCTGCTGGGCCGTAGCCTCATCGTCGCTGCTGAACAGGATGTGCGAGGAACGCTTGGCACCCGAGAACGCAGAAGCGTACTGGCTGACCATGGAAAGCACTTCGTCGTCGGTAGGCTCGATGTCCTCGTCGCTTACCACGACTTCCTTCAGCTTGCTTTCCAGCATGGCGGTACGCACGCTGTCACGATACTGGTCTTCGGTAGTGCCGGCAGAGGAAAGGGCCTGCTGCCACGCATCGTCGGAAGAGTAGTTCGCCTTCATCTTCTCGACCTGCTCGTTGACTTCGTCGTCGGTGACCTCGACGCCATTTTCAGCGGCAGCCTGAACCTTCAGCTCCTTTTGAACGAAGTAATCGATAACCTCGGAACGCACGCTCGAGGGGTCGAGGCTATAGGATGCCATCCAGTTGCCCCAGTCCTCTTCGCTTTCCAGGGACTGCGAAGAGCGGAACGATTCGATGTAGTCGGTGATGGTCTGCTCGGAGATTTCCGTACCGTTCACCGTGGCGGCAACCGAGTCGCTGGAGCTGCTCGACGAAGAGCAGGCTGCCAGGCCGAATAGGCATGCGACCGAAAGGGCCGCAGCGCTTGCCGCACGCGCAACAAATGAAGTGTTCATACGTGCCTTCCTTGCATAATTGCAGTTCTGTAGACGTTCCAATTTTCCCATAGCGGAGAATTGGCAGTTCGGTTTGCACAATATGACCACGTTACTACAAAGTCGTTACACCGTGTGGCGTCACTTTTTCCCAAGACATTTGCATTCTTTGCAGTTACGAGAGCGAATCGAGCGTTACTCAACCTTGGTCTCTCGCCTTTTCCCACAACATCATTATTTTTTTCGACATCTATTCTTGACGGAGAATAATATATGGCCTATAGTGTAGTCACTCTTCCAAAAGCATTAATGCTTTCTCGTCTGGTAAGGGGGCCGCGCAAGCGGCTCTTTTACCGTCTGGGACCCTTCTCCCCAGACGAATGAGCCCCTCCATTCTCAGGCAGGAATGGAGGGGCTCGTGGCTTATCTGCGCCTGGCAGCTATGCGTCCAATCGAGGCAAACTCTTCAACGCATGCCAAACAAGTTGCTTGCCCTGGGGCGTTTCCATGTTCTGGGCTATCTGCGGAAGCAGGCGGACTTCCCTGCCCTGCACGCGCTGCGTAGCGTGAGGCGCAGCCTGAAGGCGGTACGCCTGGGAAAACAAGCGAGCTGCTTCCTCCCCCGCGCACACCAACGCAATGGGGTCGAGCCCCTCGACGACCTCATACAACGCATCGGCCGGCAACGCTTGCCCGGCAACGCTTACGAACGTGACGCCATCGGCGCCATACCCAAGGGCCTGGGCGGACTTGACAAGCGCCTCGCGCGCGGCATCGGTGCAATCCGCGCCCGCGAGCACCACGAACAGACCCGCATCGTTCCCAGAAATTAGCTGGCCATACGCACGGAACACGTGCGCACGGCCAGCGCTATACGGCCCCCAAGAGGCCATGTCCGCGCGAGCAGACATTAGATCTTGTACATGAAGTCGAAGACGTCCTGACGCTGCAGCGTAATCTGCACGCCAAGCTTCTCGGCGGTCGCAGCGAGCTTTTCCTGGACCTCGTTGAAATCGGCCGTGTCGGTATCGAGCGTGACCATCATAGTCATGCTGAAGATGCCCGACAGGATGGTCTGGGAAATATCATCGATGTTCGCATGGCATTCGGACAGAACCGCGGAAACGGCGGCAACGATGCCGCTACGATCTTTGCCGAGTACGGAAATTACGCAACGCATGTACAAGTTCCTTTCGTTGAACTGCTACTACCGGAAAATAAGGGAAAGCGCTTCGGCGCGCGTGGCATGGTTCTTCTCAAATGCGCCGCGCACGGCACTGGTCGTGGTCTTCGAACCAGGCTTCTTCACGCCGCGCATGCTCATGCACAGATGCTCGGCCTCCATAACTACGATGACGCCCTGAGGATGAAGCTGTTCGATGAGCGTATCGGCAATTTGGCTGGTAAGGCGCTCCTGCACCTGCGGGCGGCGCGCATAAGCATCCACCAGGCGTGCGAGCTTCGAAATGCCGCAGATGCGACCATCGCTGGCCGGAATGTAGGCCACATGCGCCTTGCCGAAGAAGGGCGCCAGATGATGCTCGCACATGGAATAGAACGGGATGTCGCGCACGAGGACCATTTCCTCGTGATGCTCGTCGAAGGTGGTCTCGAAGTATTCGGCCGGGTCGGCGGCAAGACCGGCAAAGCACTCGGCGTACATCTTCGCCACGCGCTCCGGCGTCTTCAGCAGGCCCTCACGATTCGGGTCTTCGCCCACGCCCTCCAGAATGAGGCGCACGCCCTCCTCGACCTTCTTCAGGTCCATCGTCTTGCCCGAAATATCGAGTTCGTTGCTCACGTAGTCTCCTTATGCGTCGAGTTCCAGCGACACGGGACAATGGTCGCTGCCATAAATATCGGAATGGATGAGCGCCATGCGCACTTTGTCGCGCAACTGCTCGCTCACCAGGAAATAGTCGATGCGCCACCCCGCATTGTTCTCGCGCGCGTGGAAGCGGTAGCTCCACCAGGAATAGGCGCCCGTCGTGTCGGGGTTCAGCATGCGGAAGGTGTCGATGAAGCCCGCGTCGAGCAGCGTGGTGAACTTCTCGCGTTCCTCGTCGGAAAAGCCAGCCTTGCCACGGTTGGGGCCAGGATTCTTCAGGTCGATCTCGTTATGGGCGACGTTGAAATCGCCGCACATAACAACGGGCTTGGGCTCGGCGGTATGGGGACCTTCGGGCGTGGTGCCCTCTTCCAGGCCCTTGCAGAACTCGCGGAACGCGTCGTCCCATTCCATGCGCCCGTCGAGGCGCGCAAGCTCGTTCTTGGCATTGGGAGTGTATACGCACACGAACCAGAACGCCGGGAACTCGAGTGCGCAAATGCGACCCTCGCCAGCGGCATCGAGCTCGGGACGGCCCATGCTATGCAGCACCTGGAGCGGTTCGACGCGCGAATACACCGCCGTGCCCGAATAGCCCTTGCGATCGGCGTAGCTCCAATAGCTGGTATAGCCAGGAAATTCCAGGTCGATCTGGCCTTCCTGCAGCTTGGTTTCCTGCAGGGCAAACACGTCGGCATCAAGCTGCTCGAACGACTCCGCAAAGCCCTTCTTCGCCACCGCCCGCAGGCCATTCACATTCCACGAAACGAGTTTCATGACCATCCTCTGTTTGCCACTTTACTTGGGAAGAGTATACCGCCCCTAGCAAATGCCACGCCCCTTACGCAAATCGCAGCGTAGGGAAAACAGAAGATAGGTCAAGGACGACCAAAAAGAGCCCGGCTTCGCATGTGCGAGAGCCGGACTCGAAGCAATCTATGAGCGAAACCGCTATTCGGCGGAATCCTTCTTGGCGAACTTGGCCTTCAGGCCACCCAGAGGGCTCGTGCGGTTTTCCTTGGCAGCAGCGCGCTTGGCAGCGTCGAGAGCCTCGCGCTCGGCACGCTCTTCCTCGGCCTTCTTCGCAGCGGCCTTGGCAGCCTTACGCTGACGCGTGGCTTCCTTGGAACGGGAGCCGGCGGCGTTCGCAGCATAGTTCTTCCGAATCTTGCGCACCTTCACCACATCGATGGCAATGGACACGATGAGCAGCGCATAGCCCAGACCCAACAGAACGTAGCTCACCCATACCAGGTCGGCAGGCAGCCACATCTGCAGCGCGAACGACAGAATAGTGAGGATGAGCGCAGCGGCAATGGAAACCCACCAGTAGCGACGCCACTTCTTGTATTCGGGCGTAGCCGGATCGTAGTAGCGCGCACGCTCTTCGCGCGACGCAGCACGAGATTCTGCGCTTTCCCGCGGGCGCTTCTTCTGGCCAAACAAGCCCGTCTTCTCGGGCTTCTTCGCGCCTTCAATGCGAACGCTCGATGCGGCCTTGGTTGCCGGCTTGGCGGATGCCGCGCTGCGGCGGGTCTTGCCCTTATGTTCGTCGGCGTTCTGATAACGCTCGTTCATAGGATTACGCTGGGACATGGGTTCTCCTCGATGGATATTGCAAACTACCATGCAAGAAAACCGCCGCGACGGCATTGCGCCCGCGGCGGCCCTGCAAGTTGACTATTTTACAGCGAACGACCCGTAATGAGCTCGTAAGCCTGCGTGTATTTCTGGCTGGTAGCCTGAATGACGTCGGCTGGCAGATGCGGCGGCTCGCCCGTGCGATCCCAATTGGCGTTGAGCCAGTTGCGCACGAACTGCTTGTCGAAGCTGGGCTGCACTTCGCCTTCCTTGTACGTTTCCACACCCCAGAAGCGGCTACTATCGGGCGTGAGCACTTCGTCGGCCAGGATGACTTTGCCGTCGATGACGCCGAATTCGAACTTGGTATCGGCGATGATGATGCCGCGCTCTGCCGCGTGGTTGGCGGCCTTCGTGTACACGGCAAGCGTAAGATCGCGAAGATCCTGAGCGGCTTCGTCACCCACGAGCTTGGCGCACTGCTCGAAGCTGATGTTCTCGTCGTGGCCGCCGATTTCGGCCTTCGTGGAAGGCGTGAACAGGGCCTCGGGAAGCTTGGAGGCTTCGGTGAGGCCAGCGGGCAGACTAATGCCGCACACCGTGCCGTCGGCCTGGTAAGACTTCAGGCCGCTACCGGTGAGGTAACCACGCACGATGCATTCCACGGGGAACATTTCGGCCTTGCGCACGAGCATGAAACGGCCATCGAGGTACTCGGACCAGGGCTTGAACTGTTCGGGCAGATCGGCCACGTCGGCGCTGATGAGATGATTGTCCACTACGTCGGAAAGCAGTTCGAACCAGAAGCACGAGAGCTGCGTGAGCACCTTGCCCTTGTTGGGAATCTCGTCGGGAAGGATGTAGTCGAACGCGGAAATGCGGTCGGTTGCCACAAGCAGGAGCTTATCGCCCAGGTCGTACAGATCGCGCACCTTGCCCTGTGCATCGGGCTTGATGTCAATGGGGTTCATGAACGTGCTTTCCTTTCAGAATGGTCTAGCGGGGCTCTTCCCCGGATTCTGCTTCCTCATTATGCGCTTCGAACGAGCGCTTCATACGCTGCTTGTAGGATTTCACGCGCTCCTCACTGAAGAGCGGAATGTACATGGTGAACGTGGAACCCACGCCCTTTTCGCCTTCCACGCGGACCCAGCCTTCGTGGATGTCGGCAATTTCCTTCACCAGGGAAAGGCCAACGCCCAGACCGCCCTGAGCGCGATTGCGCCCAGCGTCGGCACGCCAGAAGCGGCTGAACACCATCTTGGCTTCTTCGGGCGAAAGACCGATGCCCGTGTCGGCCACGGCGATAGCGGCGTTTTCGTCACCCTTGCTCACCGTGACGGTAATGTGGCCTTCGGGCGTGTAGCGCACGGCATTCGAAATGAAGTTTGCCGTGGCCTGGCGAATGAGGTCGGGGTCGCCGTAGACGTACACGTCGGGGTCGGCCGAATAGCGCAGCTCCAGACCCGAATCGGCCACGAAGGCCTCGTGCGTGGAAACGATGCTCTGGATGAGCTCGCCCACGTTCACGATCTGCATGTTCGTGCTTACGGAACGGTTTTCCAGGCGCGAGAGCTTCAAGATGGCGTCTACCAGGCGCGAAAGGCGCTGGACTTCGGAGTTCACCGTTTCCAGGCGTTCCTGGTCGGCCGCAAATACGCCATCGACCATGGCTTCTACCGTAGACTGAATGGCCATGAGGGGCGTTCGCAGCTCGTGCGCGACGTCGGTGGTGAGACGGCGTTCGAGCTGACGGTCCTTCTCGACCGATTCTGCCATGGCATCGAACGTTTCGCCCAGCTTGGCAATTTCGTCGTCGCCATGCAGCTCGGTGCGCGCCGAAAGGTTGCCATCGCCAAACGACTTGGCGGCCTTGGCGATGCGTCGAATGGGTTGCACCAGGCCACGCGCAAATACGAAGCCCAAGAACAGGGCCAACACCACGGCAAGCGCGGTGGAGAACACCATAGCCTGGTAGCTCTTGTTGCGGAATTCCTGGTCGGCCTGGGTAAGAAGCGTACTAGAGCCGTACACCCATACGCGCACGGTGCCCACATCCTGGCCGTTGGCGTAAATGGTGGCCTGCGCCATGGAATCCTTGCTGGTAGGGGCAAGGGATATCTGCTCGGCGCTATCGGTGGTGCGCGAGTCGTCGTAGAGAATGGCACCGGTGGAATCGAGCACCTGCACGCCCACGCCATTGGAAAGCTCACTTGCAGACGAAGCGGGCGTGAGCGCGCCATTGTACCAATCGTTGCTCTGTTCGTACTTCGACCCAATGGCCGAAGCGGTAGTGGAAGCGATGCGCTGCATATTCTCGCGCGTGTAGGTCTGGAAATGCTGTTCCCACACGAACGAGAGCACGCCAAAGGCAACCAGAGCCGTCATGGCCGAAACCAAGGCAAACGCTGCGGTTACGCGCGTAGTATACGTAAGATTTCCCCAGCGCTTCTTATGCTTGCCCGACCGAGACTCGCGCATGCGCCTTCCCCCTGTTGCAGTAGCTTACTGGCCCTGCTTGGTGGGATCTTCGAAGCGATAGCCCACGCCATGCACCGTGTGCAGCCAGGTGGGGTTACGCGGATTATCGCCGATCTTCGCGCGCAGGTTCTTCACGTGAGAGTCGATGGTGCGCTCGTAGCCTTCGAAGTCGTAGCCGAGCACCTTTTCCACCAGCTCCATACGGGAGTACACGCGACCGGGATAGCGGGACAGCGTGGTGAGCAGCTTGAACTCGCTGGCCGTGAGGTCGACTTCCTCGCCGCGCACGAGCACCTTGTGGCCCGACACGTCGATGGTGAGGTCGCCGAATTCCAGAACCTCGCGCTGGGGTTCCACGTCGGAATGCACGCGGCGGAGCAGCGCGCGGACGCGGGCAACCAGCTCGCGGGGGCTGAAGGGCTTCACCAGGTAGTCGTCGGCGCCCAGTTCCAGGCCGATGATGCGGTCTTCCACTTCACCCTTTGCGGTAAGCATGATGATGGGCACATCGGAGTTGTCGCGGATGGCGCGGCAGACGCGCTCACCGGGAACGCGCGGAAGCATGAGGTCGAGAATAACGAGGTCGAAGTGGTGCTTGCTGAATTCCTCGAGGGCCTCCTGGCCATCGCCCGCAGCCGTTACCCAGTAGTTTTCACGCTCCAGGTACGCCGCCACTGCATCACGAATCGCCTTTTCGTCTTCCACGAGTAGAATGCGTCGCGTTTCGTTGTTGCTCATGTATGCCTCTTCTTTCCGATAGTTTAGCGCTTATGGCAACTTGAACAGGAGTTCTAAGCGGAATATGCCATGTACGTAACATGCGAATGCGTTTATTGTAGCAATTGCACTTAAACACCGCTGAAACCCCGTGTCAAATGACACAATAAACGTGAAATGATACACCTGCAAGAGGATGAAGGAGCGCATGGACCGCAGACCCGGCCAACGTAGGCCCGCGAACAGGCCTTCCGCCCAGTCGCGGCGCAAGGGCACATCGGGTTACGCGCGCCCCAGCACCCAAACGCGGGCAACTCGCGTTCGCAACACCACTCCCCCCAGTGCATCCATGCGCGGCATGGGAAACCACCGCTCCGCACGAGGAGCCGGGCGCCCACGCGCAAGCAAGGCCAACCACGCAGGCGCAAGCGGCACGCTGCTCACCAGGCGTCACTTCCTGTATGGCGCCATCGGCGTGGGTGCAGTCGCAGCCGTGGGCTTTGGCGCGAACACGCTCATCCAGCAGCGAAACGCCGCATCCAGCACCATCTCCACGCTTTCGGTACCCGCAAGCAACGTTTCCACGCTCGACGATTACGCGGAAATCGAACTGGCGAACGCCTTCGAGCAAGTAGGCGAATACGAGCTCCCCTACGGCACGCTCATGTGGTGCAACGACGACTCCATCGCCACGTGCCTCATCCCTACCGAAACCGCTTCCCCGCTTACGCAGATTGGCGTCATGAAGCTTTCCAGCGGCAACCTGGAAACGGTGGTCGATGCGGCGAATGGCGCCTCCGACGGCTTCGAGATCTACGATGTGCGCGGCACGTCATCGGGCCTGGTATGGACGGAAGCCAACATCTTCGAAGGAACCTGGCGCATCCTTACGGCCACGCTCAGCTCCTCCAATTCGGTGGGCACGGCCCATGTCGTGGATAGCGGCGATTCCTCTACCGAAACGCCCTCCATCGCAGCCGTCGATGGCTACGCGTACTGGGTTGTCATGCCCCCTGCGGGCGCCGACAACGAGAAGACGGGCACCGCGCAGCTCAAGCGCGCGCAATTCGGGCAGGAAAGCGCCCAGACGGTATACGAGGGCACGGGTCGCATGGCCGCGCCCCTCTACGGCGCCAGCGACGGCGTGGTTATCACGCCCCGCCACCCCGATGGAACTTCGTACTTCCAGCTCGTTCACGTAAACGGCTCCACGGGCGAAGTGGATGACAGTATTACGCTCCCCTCGGCCATGCAGCCCGTCGAAGCTGGCTATGGCAACGACCGCTTCTCGTTCTGCTTCGAAGCCATCTACAGCTATGGCGACGGCATTGCGAACCTAGGCACGTACACGCCCACAACCAACCCCAACGGCAATTACAGCAGCGCTTCGTGGTTCCGCTTCGGGCGCACGCCCCTGGCACCTCCCGCATGGTGCGGCGATTGGCTCATCGTGAAGTCAAGCCAATCGGTGGTCGCCATCAACTTCGCCTCGAAGTCGTACTGCACGTTCGGCATCATCAGCGGCGCCACCAGCTGGGGCGATTACCTAGCCATGAACGGCACGCACGACCGCGTGGTTACCATCAGCCAGATCAACGAGGTAGACACCGAAAGCAACGCGAACCAAACCTGCACGGTTCGCGTTTGGAAACCCCTCTCGTAACGACAAAGGCGCCGCTGGTTCTCTCCCAGCGGCGCCTTTTGCATATGCGGGGTTACGCGCAGCCTAGCAGGCTACAGCGCGCGAATCTGCTCGGCGAGCCATTCGGCCCATTCCTCCACGCCATCGCCCGTGGTGGCGCTGATGCGGAACACAGGGGCCTGGGGGTTCAAACGCTCGATATGGCTATCGAATGCCTCCTCGTCGAAATTGAACACGGGCATGGTGTCGACCTTGTTCAGGATGACCGCCTGAGACACCTGGAACACGCCCGGGTACTTCAGCGGTTTGTCGTCGCCTTCGGGTACGGAAAGAATCATGACCTTGGCGTTCTCGCCCAGATCGAAATCGGTCGGGCACACCAGGTTGCCCACGTTTTCCAGGAGGATGAGGTCGAGATTGTCCAGGTCGAGCACGTCGACCGCGCGCTTGATCATGTCGCTTTCCAAGTGGCACGCCCCACCGGTGTTGATTTGCACGGCGGCGATGCCCTGGGCCTTGATCTTCTCGGAATCGACGCTGCTGGCGATGTCGCCTTCGATGACGGCAATGTTGAACTCATCGCGCAGAGCCTCGATGGTGGCAAGGATGGTAGACGTCTTACCCGAACCAGGGCTTGCCAGAATGTTCAGCACGAATACGCGCTTCTCCGCGAACAGACGGCGGTTTTCCTGCGCAAGGCGGTCGTTCTTGTCCAGAATGGGCTGCTTCATATCGATATGCATGACATGCGCTCCTTCGACGTTGTTTCAGGCGCTATTATGGCACAACCCTGCACACGAATACGCAAGATTGTGTGAAAGCGCGTATCAGACGGCCGCAAGTGCAAAAAGGGCCGCACGCTTTGCGCACGGCCCGCAATGGCAATGAAGCGATTGCTACTCTTCGGGGATGTCAACCTCGATATTGTCAATCTGCAAATCGCGCCCCGCAAGCAGCTCGGTGGCAATGGAGCCGCATTCCGGGCAGGTCATGTGGAAGCGGTCATGATCGAACTCGACGCCGCATTCCAGGCACCTGCTATGAGGATGAACCATGGTGAGGTTCAGCTTGGAACCCTCCATGAGTTCGTTACCCTCCGTAAGCGCCTCGAAGGCAAAGACCAGGCAGTCTTCGATGGCTTCCGTCATCTCGCCCACCGAAAGGTTCACTTCCAGCACGCGGGTGGCTCCCGCATTGCGAGCGGCTTCGGAAACGGCGTCGACGACGCCCGTCATCATGCCCAGCTCGTGCATGGCCTAGTCTTCCGACTCACGCTCGAGCTTGCGCTGACGCTGACGTTCGGCCCATTCGGCTTCCCATTCGGCGTCTTCCTTGGCCTGCTGTTCCATTTCGAGCTTCTGCTGCTTGATGCGGCGACCCAGCACCAGGCGGGATGCCAGCAAGCTGAGCTCGTACAGGGCCAGCATGGCGCCAAACAGCAGAACCATGGTGACGGGAGAAGCATCGGGCGTAATGAATGCGGAGAGCACCATGAGGCCGATGTACACCTCGCGCCACAGGGAACGCAGCTTGGCATACGGAACGATTTCGAAGATGGTGAGGTAGAACACCACCAGGGGAAGCTCGAACGCGATACCGAAGCCAATTTCGAACTTGATGATGATGTCGACCCACTTGTCAGCCTGGGGCGTAATGGTGGCGAAGCCGGCCGCTTGGTCGGTGAGCCACTGGAACGCCGGGTCGAGAATGATGTTGTAGCAGAACACCGTACCGAACACGAACAACGCGCAGGCGATGGCGAACGTGGGGATGAACCACTTGCGCTCGTTGGGCTTCAACGCGGGCAGGAAGAAGGCCAGCAGCTGCCAGATGATAACCGGCATGCAAGCAACCACCGATGCCCACAGGGCAATGGTGAAGCGCACCGCGAAGGCGTCGAACGCGCCCAGGACGATCATGGTCACGTTGCCATTGGCGTCGGTGGGCATGTATTCAGCTACGGGTGCAAGCAGGAACTGGGACAACGTAGGAGTTGCCATGTAGAAAACGCATACGGCAATAAGCATGCAGACCACGATGCGAACCAAGCGCATACGCAGTTCGCCCAGGTGATCGAAGAGGGGCATTCGCGCAGGACCGATAGGCATGTCTTATTCCCCCTTCTCTTCCTTGGTGGCAGGCTTGGCCTCGGCCTTGCTGCCGGCGGTTGCATTCTTCTTGGGAGCCGAAACGGGCTCGGGAGCCTTAGCACCGCTGGACGCGACCTTGCGCGCGGGGCGCTTGGCAACGGGCTTCGTACCATACAGCTCGTCGGCAGAAACCTTGGGAGCGACCTTCTTCGAGGCCTCTTCCTTGGGCGCAGCTGCCGCTGCTACCGCGGTTGCGCCCGCAGCCTCGGCGGCCTTCTTGGCCTCGTTGGCAGCCTTGCGCTCCTCGGCAGCCTTGCGCGCAGCACGCTGCTTGTCGTAACGAGCCTTGCGGGCTGTGAAGCTTTCGCCCTTGTCTTCCTTCTTGACGTCGTTCTCAATCTTGCTGATAGCGTCGAGAGGGTTCTTGAACGGATCCTCGGCGTCGGGATCGTAGACTTCCTTTTTGATGACATCGCTCATTTCGTTTTGAGCGTTGCGGAACTTGGCGATAGCGCGACCAATGGTCTTCGCCATTGCCGGAAGCTTATCGGGCCCGAAGATAAGGAACCCGAAGAGCAAAATGAGCAGTAGCTCGTTTGCACCAATTCCAAACAATGAAAACCTCTTACTTACTACCGTGCGACGCTTTCGCGCCTACCGTTACCAAACGTGAAATTCTACCGTATTCAACTACGCTGCGCCACCCGAGAGGAAACTGAGGGCAACCGTGGGCACGCCAAGCGCGAGAACGAGAATGATGCACACGATGACGATACCAATGCGCTTCAGACGCTCGGTGCGCTCCTTCTTCAGGCGGGCTGCTTCCTCGCGTGCGCGGGCCGCTTCAAGCCGTGCCTCGCGCTGCTTGGCAGACATCTTCTGCTTCTTTGCCATGGTACTTCCTTCTTACAAAGTGTCGGCGCACTGCCTGCGCAGGCGCGTACGCGTTTTGATCATCTGGGCGACGCTCGAGCCGAACGGCGCTTGAATGTTCCACTTACCCTGGTCGTACAGGGCCTTGCCGCCCACCATGGTCATGACCACGTCGTTGGGGGTAGCGGTGTTCACCACTGCCGCGCACGGGTCGTTGGTGGGCGTGGAGTGAGAGCCCGAAAGGTCGACGGCAATGATGTCGGCCATCTTGCCCACTTCCAGCGAACCAACCTGATCGTCGATGTGCATGGTGCGCGCGCCGCCGATGGTGGCCATTTCCAGCAGGTCGTGCGAAGAGATGAACCAGTTGGTTTCCGAGCTGACCGCACGCTGGACCATCATGCCAATGCGCATCTCGGCGAAGATGTCGGTGGAATCGGTGGCAGCGGGGCTGTCGGTGCCCAGGCCAATGGCCATGCCGGCCTTCATGTACTCCTCGATGGGCGCAACGCCCATGCCCAGGTTCGCATTGCAGCGCGGGCAGTGAGCCACGCCCACGCCGTACTGGCGCAGCTTCTGGATGTCATCCCAACGAACGTGCACGCCGTGCACGACCGTAACGTTTTCAGCTTCGAAAGCGCCCCAGTTCAGAGCATAGTTGACGGGCGTAGCACCCGTGGGCAGCCAGGGCGGAACCTCCATGTAGCCGCGACGCTTCATGGCGTCGACGGAAAACGGCGTGCGACCGTACTTGATGAAGGCGTATTCCTCGCGGCTGCTGGCAACGTGCATGGCAAGCGGCGTGGTGTCGGCCGCATACTTTGCGGCTTCCGTGAAGACGCGCGGATGGCATTCGTAGAGCGGAGCAGGGGCAATGCCAATCTGCAGCAGATCGCCATCGACCATGCCGCGCCACGACTCGATGTCTTCGATGGCCTGGCGCATGGCATAGTTCACGCGACGGCCGTCCATGGCTCCCACCTCGCGATAGGCGATGCCACGCATGCCAAGGTCGTTCATAGCGCGCACGGCGGGTTCGGAGGAAGCGATGTTTGCGGCGCAGGTAATGCCGGACGCAATGGACTCAAGACCGCCAATGAGCGTGGAGTCGTACAGATCGGCCGCGTTGAGCGTGCTGGAAAGGGCGCTGACGCGACCCATCCACGTAGCATACGGCTCGTCGTGCATCATGCCGCGGAGCACCGTGTACTCCATGTGGCAATGTGCATTCACAAAACCGGGAAGGATGGCCGCCTGGCCGAAATCGCGAATTTCCTCGTTCGCATAACGTGCGCGCAGCTGCTCCACCGGGCCTATATCGCGTATACGGCCTTCGGAAATAAGAACCGCGCCCGCCTCGATGGGGTCGGACGTGATGGGCAACACGTATTCAGCGCACAACAGCATGGGCGTCCTCCTGGTGAATTCGTAGCGCACATTCTAGCATTGAACCAGCGGGCACGGCGGAATGCACACAGGAAAGGCGGCTACTTCACCGCCGTGTGGATGGCAACCGCCCCGAAGGCCAGGTTTTCGTATGCCACGTGGCCAAATCCAGCCGCGCGCAGCATATCGCAGAACTCCTCTTGCGCGGGGAAGGCCTTGATGGAATCGGCCAGGTAGACGAAGTCCTCGCGCTTGCCCGTATAGTGCTGCCCCCAAGCGGGAATGCCCCACTTCAGATACAGGTTGTAGAAGGCACGCTCGACGGGACGCGGCGGCGTCGAGAATTCCAGAATGCATGCGGTGCCGCCGGGAACGAGCACACGGCGAATCTCACGCAGAGCGGCCATGCGATCGGGCATGTTGCGAATGCCGTAGGCCATGGTGACCACATCGAAGGAATTGTCCTCGAACGGCATCTTCTGGGCATCAACGACCTGGGTGTCAACGTTCACGCTGCGCGCGTCGCCCGCGGCGATGCGGCGCTTGGCCACTTCCAGCATGGCGGGCGTATAGTCGGTGAGCAGGATGTGCGCAGGGTGCGCCTTGCGGCAGATGGCGAAGGTGACCTCACCAGTGCCACCCGCTACGTCGAGTATGCGCGAGCTCGAGGTGATGGGTGCAAGCTCTACCAGGCGATCGAGCCATTTATGGTCTTGATGAAAGCTAGACGAGCGATTGAAGCGCTCGTACTGCTCGGCGATTTCAGTGAAGATGTTCAGCACGCGCTCCTCGGAGATTTCCGCGGGAGCTTCCTTCCCCGTAGCCGTATCGATGGTATGCGATTTCGAATCGGTCATAGTGGGCTCCTAGTAAGGCTCTTCCAGGTTCGTATGGGCGCAGGCGTCGGCATCGAGCCCGCTCGTCTTGCCCTGGTTGAAGCGATCGAGCGCAACGAGGGCGATCATGGCAGCGTTGTCGGTGCATGCGGAAAGCGGCGGCATGGTAAGGCGCACGCCACGCTTGCGGCACATGCGCTCGTAGGCCGCGCGCAGGGCCGGGTTGGCGGCCACGCCACCACCCAGGCAGAATTCCCTGGCGCCCGTTTCGCGCAGGGCGGTTTCCGCCTTCGCCACCTGCACATCGATAACCGCAGCCTGGAAGCTTGCGGCAATATCGGGCAGGTTCAACTCAGCGCCTTCGGCACGCTGCTGGTTGATATACGTAATAACGGCCGTCTTCAAGCCCGAAAGCGAGAAGCGCAGGTCGCCCGAATGCATCATGGCGCGCGGGAAGCGAACGGCCTTCGCATTTCCCTGGGCGGCAAGCTTCGAGATGATGGGGCCGCCCGGATAGCCCAGACCCAGGGCCTTCGCCACCTTGTCGAACGCCTCGCCCACGGCGTCGTCGATCGTGGAGCCCAGAATACGATAATCGCCCCAGTCACGCACGTGCACGAGCATGGTGTGCCCGCCCGAGACAAGCGAAACCACCATGGGAGGCGTCATGTCAGGCGTGGCGATCTTGTTCGCGTAGAGGTGCCCCTCCAAGTGATTCACGCGCACGAACGGCACGTCTGCAGCCCACGCGGCAGCCTTAGCGTAGGCAACGCCCACCACGAGCGCACCCACCAGGCCAGGGGCATACGTGCAGGAAATGGCGTCCATGTTGGCCAGGGAAAGCGCGGGGACGCCCAGGCGGGCAGCGGCGCTTTCCAGACACACCTGCACCACGCCGCAGATGGCCTCAACGTGCTTGCGGCTTGCGATTTCGGGAACCACGCCGCCGAAGCGCGCATGGAAGTCAATCTGGCTGGCCACGGTATCGGCCAGGATTTCGCCCTTGCCGTCGATGATGGCCGCGGCGGTCTCGTCGCACGACGACTCAATAGCCAGAATCAGCGGATGCGCCACATTCGCAGGAGCGTCCTGCATGGCAGCGGCGTCAACGCGCAGCGTCATACCCGCCACGTCACGCTCTTCAAGCGGCAGCGGGCCTTCCATGATGACCGCATCCTCGCGGTCGCTGTAGTAATGCGGACGCGTGCCGATGGGAGCGAAATCGAGCGAGGCGTAGAACGACTGCGCACCCAGATTGCTTGCACGCACCTCCAACGAGCACGTACGTGCCCCCAGGTCGCGCGCATCACTGGCCACGCGGGCAATGAGCACACGGGCAATGCCACGACGACGAAACGCGGGGTCCACCGCAATCTTCAAGATCTGCAACTGGCCGTCGGTAATCCAACCGCCTGCATACCCTACCAGCGTGCCGCTGGTATCGTACGCAGCCCACCAGCTACGATCCTTGCGGGGCAGCTCATCGACGACCAAATGCTCGTTCCAGGCATCGGTGCCCATGGCAGTAGCCTCGAGCTGGGCAACGTCGGCGGCATGCGCGGCGTCGAGGGGGCGGTATACGATCTCCTGCGCTTCCCCATCGCGCACACCAGCATGCTGCACGCCCGTGCGCAGGTTCTTGGGCTCGGAAGAAGACAGGCGGACGCGCTCGTTCTCTTCCGCATCGGAAAGGCGCGTGTACACCGGCAGTAGCAGCGCCGGGTCGTGACGGCGCGCGTCGAACGGATCAATCGTACCCGCCCGCCAGGCCGCCTGCACGGCCGCAAGCAGGCCCGCACCTTCGGGCGTCCAAAGCTCGCGCGGGGCAAGAGAGCCCGCATTCTGAAACAGCTCGGCGTACTTTTCGAGCGCGTCGCCCGCAATGAGCACATCGTCGCCGTGCGCGAGGGATTCGGCGAATGTCTGCGCCTTCACGACGGTATCGGGCTCCAAGCGCTCGGCAGCCTGGTCGGAAAGCTCATAGCGAACGGGATAAACTTCCTTGCGCATGGCATCGGCCAGCACGAGCGCGCGGCCGCGATGGCCCGCCGCCTGAAGCTGCCAGGCAATGGCATCGAGCGTGGATACGCCCACGAGGGGCACGCGCAGAGCCTGAGCCACGCCCTTCGCGGAGGCAATGCAGATGCGCACGCCCGTGAAGCTTCCTGGCCCACGGCCGCAGGCAACGCATGCAACGCCATCGCGCGCAACGCCCGCTTCATTCAGAAGCTCCTGGATGGCGGGCAGCAACTGCGTGTTCGAAGCGCGATGCGCGGGAATGCGGCGCGAGGCGACGCACTCCACCGAACGGGTTTCAGAACTCAGAATGCCCAAGCCCAGGGCGATGACTTCGTTTGCCGTGTCGAATGCGAGGATGTACGTAGGTTTCATCGGAATCTTTCCCAAAAGCACGCTAGCCCAGCGAAACGCTATTCGCCCAGGCGATGCCAGGCATCTGGGGCAGCCTGCACCCAGTTGAACAGCAGCTGGTTCGCGCGCTTGCCGCGGGCGATGACGCGATAATCGCGGCCGCCCTTGCTATTTGCAGAAAGCAGCAGCTCCAGGTAGTCTTCCGGCGCTTCATCGGGGAACTTTTCGCCCCATTCCACGAAGGAGACGCCACACCCCTCGAGCGTTTCCCAATAGCCCAGGTCGTAGAGTTGATCGGCATCGTCGAGACGATACAGGTCGAAATGATTTAGCACGAGCGAACCGCTTTCGTAAGTAAGCTGAATGGTAAACGTGGGACTCGTGACGTCATCGGTGACGCCAAGGGCACGCGCAACGGCCTGGACGAAGCTGGTCTTGCCAGCACCCAGATCGCCATTGAGCATAACGACGTCGCCCGCGCGCAGAAGCGGGGCGAGCTGGGAAGCCAGGGCGCCCGTCTGTTCCAGGTCGGCGCACGTGCACGTATATGCGAGTTCATCGTTCATGCCGCTATTGTAGCGCCCCCGACCCGTCTTCAAACGAATAACAGCTTGCGCGCAAGGTACCGCCACGCGCGCAAGCCGCGGGATTACGCGATTCCGAGCGCGCTTTCGCACGAATGGATGACGTGCTCCATGGTAGTAGACGTGGTAACCGTGCCAATGCCACCGGGGACGGGCGTGATTGCCCCAACAATGGGCTCGGCCGCGTCGAAGTCGACGTCGCCGCACAGATTCCCCGCCTCGTCGAAGTTGATGCCCACATCAATGACCGTCTGACCAGGCGCAAAGCATTCCGCTCCAAACGCCTTCGCACGCCCCGTCGCGCAAATGACGACATCGGCCTCGCGGCAACGAGCCGCAAGGTCCTCGGTACGCGAATGGCACATGGTAACGGTGGCGTTGCGCGCGAGCAGCATCATGGCCACGGGCTTGCCGATGACCAGGCTGCGGCCCACCACAACGACGCGGGCGCCATGCAGCTGCACGCCATAATGATCGAGCACGTGCATGCAGGCCTGGGCCGTTGCCGGCGGGAAGCCGTAGCCCGCACCCGTAAACACGCGCGCGAGCGATGCGGGCGAGATGCCATCGATATCCTTGCGCGCATCGAGTGCCGCGCACGCTGCCGCCTCGTCGAGACCGGCAGGCAACGGACGGAACATAAGACAGCCATGAATGAATTCGTCGGCGTTTACCTGCGCAATCGCATCAAGAAGCTGCTCATTCGTTGCGTTGGCGGGAAGCACGATGGAGCGAATGCCCACCCCAAGCACCTCGGCGCGCTTACATGCCGTGCGCTCGTAGCTAAGGTCGCTGGGGTTTTCGCCCACGCGCAAGATGGCGAGCGTAGGCTGCGCACCAGCTTCGACGCACCCCTGCACGCGTTCCTTCAAGCCAGGGGCCATTGCCTGGACGACTTCCTTACCGGAAAGAATACGGGCCATGCTAGCGCACCTCCTGCGCAACGTAATCGAATGTTGCCTGGGCCTTTGCGGCGTATTCCGCGATGAGGGCATCGGCCTGAGCGCGATAGGCGTCCGCCGCGGAAGCATCTGCGAGAGACTTCGCGTTGATATACACGTTGAGCGATGCTCCCATAAGCGCCGCGCGGGCAAACGCCGCCGCAACGCCAGCATCGCTGACCGCCAGGCGGCTGCCATCATGCGCCATGACGTCACACAGCTCGATGACACGCACGCACGCGTTCATGATTGCGAGCGGCGCTTCCGTTGCGCCCACGAGTGCCGCCTGCAACGCAGCGTCGCGCTCGGCAAGCTCTTCGGGCGTGCTGCGCGGCATGCCATACGCCGCAGCCAGAGGCGCAAACGCGCGGGCGTCTTCGTCGATGAGCCCCAGCAAGCGAACGCGCAGCGCTTCGAGCTCGCCAAGGGTTTCCTTCACGCGCTCTTCCACCTGCGCGTACTTCGGCTTGCCCACCGTAAGGTTTCCCACCATGGAGCCCAGGGCCGCAGCAAGGGCGCCGCAATAGGCGCAGGCCCCACCACCGCCGGGCGTAGGATCGGCGCTCGCCAACTTGTCGATAAACGTAGTGTCGACCATTTCCCCACCTTACAGAAGCGGGAAGGCAGAACCTTCCCGCTTCCCATATCTCATATGACCACGTAGCTACGCGGATGCATTTAGAACAGACCGGTAATCTTGCCCGTCTCGTCGACGTCGATGTTGAACGCCGCGGGATGCTTGCCCAAGCCGGGCATCGTCATGATACTACCCGTGAGCGCGACGATAAAGCCCGCACCTGCGCTGACCTTCACGTTGCGCACCGTCATGCGGAAGCCGCGGGGCGCGCCCAGCAGCGAGGCGTCGTCGCTAAAGCTGTACTGGGTCTTCGCCATGCATACGGGCATGTCACCGAAGCCAAGGCGCTCGAGCTCGGCGATTTCCTTCTTCGCAGCGGCCGTGAAATCCACGTCATCGGCGCGATAGATGCGCTTGGACAGCGTGCGAATCTTGTCGGCGATGCCACCTTCCAGCTCGTAGCTAAACGAGAAGTCGTTGGGCTGCTCGCACAGGCGCACGACCTCTTCGGCCAGCGCCGTGCCGCCCTTGCCGCCCTGAGCCCACACCTCGGAAAGCGCCACGTTCACGCCCAGTTCCTTGCACTTGGCTTCGACCAAATCGAGCTCGGCTTTCGTGTCGGTCGGGAATGCGTTGATGGCAACCACGCAGGGAAGCTTGTAGACCTTCGTAATGTTTTCCACGTGCTGCAGGAGGTTGGGCAGGCCAGCCTCGAGCGCCTCGAGATTCTCGTCGTTGAGCTGGTCTTTCGGAACGCCGCCATGATTCTTCAGCGCGCGCACCGTAGCAACGACGACCACCGCGTCGGGCTTCAGGCCCGTAAGGCGGCACTTGATGTCCAGGAACTTCTCGGCACCCAGGTCGGCGCCGAAGCCGGCCTCGGTGATGCAGTAATCGCCCAGGGCCATGGCCATGCGGGTAGCCATGATGGAGTTGCAGCCATGCGCGATGTTTGCGAACGGGCCGCCGTGGATGAACGCGGGCGTGCCTTCCAGCGTCTGAACCAAGTTGGGCTTGAGCGCGTCCTTCAGAAGCGCAGCCATGGCGCCTTCGGCATGCAGCTGATGTGCGGTAACGGGCTCGCCAGCATGGTTGTAGCCGACTACGATACGGCCCAGGCGCTCCTTCAGGTCGGTGATGGATGTGGCCAAGCAGAAGATGGCCATGACCTCGCTGGCCACCGTGATGTCGAAGCCGTCTTCGCGCGGCACGCCGTTGGCCTTGCCGCCCAGGCCGTCGACCACGTGACGCAGCTGGCGATCGTTCATGTCGACGACGCGCTTCCACGTGATGCGGCGCGTATCGATGTCGAGCTCGTTGCCGTTGTGGATGTGCGCGTCGAGCAGCGCGGCGAGCAGGTTGTTAGCAGCGCCGATGGCGTGGAAGTCGCCCGTGAAATGCAGGTTGATGTCCTCCATGGGGATAACCTGGGCATAGCCGCCGCCGGCAGCGCCTCCCTTGATGCCGAACACCGGGCCAAGCGACGGCTCGCGCAGGGCAACGACCGTCTTCTTGCCAATGAGGTTCATGGCGTCGGCCAGGCCCACCGTCGTGGTGGTCTTGCCTTCGCCCGCAGGAGTGGGGTTGATGGCGGTAACGAGTACGAGCTTGCCATCTTCATGCTGTGAATCGCGCAGCAGGTTGTAATCGACTTTAGCCTTCGTATTGCCGTAAAGCTCCAGGTATTCGCGGGGAACACCGGCCACATCGGCAATCTCGGTAATGGGACGAGCCTTGGTCGCCTGGGCGATTTCGATATCGGTCAGCATGCAGCGCCTTTCTCTCGCGGACTTCACCTAGGCGCATTGTATCTCAGGGGCGCGACGACGCTGGCGTGGTTGCCGCGAACGACGCAAAAGCGGAACGGATATGGCAAAAATGGCACGATAGGGGTGATGCCCCGCACGACGGCAAACGAGACGCGAGGAGCGTTTTGGCGGCGAACGGCTTAGGAGGCGCTACCCACGCTGGGGATGGCCACGATGAAGCATGCCCCGCCCTCGGGCAGATTGTATGCCTCGACCGTGCCGTCGTGAGATTCCACGACGCTCTTCACGATGGCCAAGCCCAGGCCACTGCCACCCGTGTTGCGGGCACGACTGAAGTCGGTGCGGTAGAAGCGCTCGAACAGCATCTTCGGATCCACGTCGCCGAAGCCCGTACCGTCGTCTTTCACGGCGATGACGGAATTGCCCTTCACGCCATACAGTTCCACGCGGATGTGGCCACCCGGCTCCACGAAGCGACTCGCATTGTCCACCAGGTTCGAGACGACCTGCTTCAGCCGGTCCCAATTACCCAGCACATCGGGCGCCTCGCCCGTGATCTCGACATTCGCCTGTCGGTCGGCTAGCACCGGGGCCAGGGCATCCACCGCTTCCTGAGCAAGCGGCTTCAAGTTGATGCGCTTGAAGTTGAGCACGTGGCTGTCGCCTTCGATGTGCTGCAGCGAGAGCAGGTCATTCGTAAGGCGCGTAAGGCGTTCCGTTTCCCGAATGATGGTGTTGCAGAACTTGTCGTGCAGCTCGGGAGGCAGGTCGGGATCGGAAAGGAGCTCGGCGTTTCCATGGATGGCCGTAAGCGGCGTGCGCAGTTCGTGAGCCACATCGCCTACGAACTGAACCTGTTGCTTTTCCCTGCGCGACAGGTCGGCGCATTGGGCATACGAGGAATCGAGCAGGTCCTTGAAATCGACGGCCAAATCGTCGGCCTCGCGCAGCGCCCCGCGCCTGCGGAAGTCCACGTTCGCGTCGCCCGCGCGGTACGCCTTGATGGCGTCACGCAAATCGGAAAGCGGCTGGCCCATGAAATGCCCCACGACAAGCGAGAACATGAAGATCGCCAGCGCCAGCGGCACGATGAGGCTAAACGTAAACGCATCGATGGCGCCATACACGCTTGCTATGACGAGGATGGCAGCGCAAGCGAATATGCAGATCAGCGTGACGAAGCACGCAAAATATGTTGAGAGTTTATTCGTGAGGCGCCCCTATGCACGGAAGCGATACCCGTAGCCACGCACCGTTTCCACGATGGCGGCGTCGTAGCCCGCCTGGGAAATCTTGTCGCGCAGGCGCTTGATGTGCGTGTCGACCGTCTTCGTTTCGGTGAGGTATTCCCAGCCCCATGCGTCCCGCAGCAGGTCTTCGCGGGAGACCACATTCCCCGCGTGCTTCATGAGCGCGGCCAGCAATTCGAACTCGCGCGGCGTGAGGTCGATGGGGCCCGATTCGCCCACGGCAGTGTGAGCGTCTTCGTCGAGCGTGATGCCGCTTGCCGTGATGGCATGGCTCTGTTCCATCTGGCCAGTGCCGCGGCGAAGCAGGGCGCGTACGCGTGCCACGAGCTCGCGCAGGCCGAAGGGCTTGCTCAGGTAGTCGTCACCGCCAATTTCCAGGCCGACGACCTTGTCGAGTTCGGTGTCTCGCGCAGAGAGGAACAGCACCGGGGCGCTCGTCTTGCTGCGCAGACGGCGGCACAGTTCGTAGCCGTCCATACCGGGCAGCATGATGTCGAGAATGAACAGGTCGTAGTCGTTCTTCCCCGCCATGGCCAAGGCGTCTTCGCCGTTGCTTGCCACGTCGGGCTCGAACCCTTCCTTCTTCAGTGCGTATCCGACAAAATCGGTGATGGTCTGCTCGTCGTCTACTACGAGGATGCGCGCTGCGTTATCGTTCATGGGCTGCTCCTTGACTATGTTCGCCGATGCGACACGTGCCGAATCGGAAGGTGAACAGAAGTTTTTCTTGAGCTCGTATTATCATATCACCCAAAATACAATTTCGAACCGCTAAGGGGCTGACACGTACATGTTACTTACCATCGACGTAGGCAACACGCATACCGTTCTCGGTGTATACGAGGGTGAAGAGTTGCTGCATATGTGGCGCGTGCAGACCGACGCCCAACAGACCTCCGACGAGGCGCGTGTGGCGCTGAACGGCCTGTTCCAAATGGCAAATATCGAAGCGCGCCAGATTTCCGGCATCGCCCTTGCCACGGTGGTTCCCAGCTTGAACCGCCTGTGGCGCACCGTTGGGGAAACGCTTTGCCACTGCCCCGTCGTATCGGTTGACGCAAACGTGGTAGCCGACATGATCGACACCTCGGGATATGGCGGCACGCCTGGCGCCGACCGCCTGGCCGACGCCGTGGCCGCACGCGCGCTCTATGGCAGCCCCGCCATCGTGCTCGACCTGGGCACCGCCACGAACATCGAAGTCATCGACGAGAACGGGCGCTTCCTGGGCGGCGTCATCGCACCGGGCATTCAAACGTCCATCGAGGGCCTGGTGAACCGCACGGCCCTGCTCCCCGACGTCGAGCTTGCCGACCCAGGGTGCGCCATCGGCAATTCCACGGTGAAGGCCATCCAGATTGGCGTCGTATACGGCCAGGTAGATGCCATCGACGGCATGGTGCGCCGCATCTGGAAGCAGCTTGGCACCGAAACGCCCGTCATCGCCACCGGCGGCTTCGGCTATCTCATGTCGAGCTTGTCGCAAACCGTAACCGACGTAAACCCCGAGCTCACGCTCCAGGGCCTTCGCCTCATCTACCAGGCAAAGACAGAGCAGTAAGCAACCTCCCCTTTCCGCATGAAAGAGAGGGGAGGTTGCGTAAAAGTAATCGAAGCGAACGCGCGGGGACCGAACTATTCCACTCGGCAATGCCTAGGGCATTCCATCCGCTCAACACCAGCGACATTTCCGTTGCCTGGCGTTGCTGAGCATCAATCGAAAACTATGCAGCCTGAACCTGAGGCTTCACCTTGTCGGTAACGGCCTTGCGCACGGCATGCGCAGCGGGAACGGCAAGTACGATCTTGATGATGTCGATAACGATAAACGGCGCGACAGCGGCAACGAATGCGGACTCGGCGCTCATGCCCGTGGACGTCATGAGCCAGAACCAGCCCATCGCATAGCTGATTACCAAGTAGATTGCCGCGGCAACGTATTCGAACACAATGGAGCGCTTGCCCGTCACGCGCAAAAACGCAATGGCCACAGCGGCGGCAACGAAGAAGCTCCAAAGGAAGCCGCCCGTGGGCCCCAGCAATGCGACCATGCCACCCTTCATCCCCGAGAACAACGGCAGGCCAATACCACCCAGCACCAGGTACGCGGCAATAGCCGACAGGCTCTCACTTGGCTTCAGTGCAAGCAGCAGAAAAACGATGACGAACGTCTGCATGGTGAACGGCACGGGGCCAAGCGGAACGGTAATCCACGCGGATACTGCCAGCAAAGCAACCGACAGCCCGGCAAACGCAATGGAACGCGTACGTGATACGGCCGATGAACGAGTTTGCATGTCCTCTTCTTCCTCTCTATTAGCGAACGCGGTTCACTTTAGTCGAGTGAAGCGGGATTGTAAACCTATTTTTTGCTATAGGTTTACAATCGTCAAACTATTTCCTCACCAGGGCGAAAGACATCACCATCAGAATGAACGAACAGGCAAGCGAGAAGTAAATGGCGCAATTCACGCCAAGCGCCGTAACGGAGCCTACCTCGCCGCCAATGGCCATGAGTAGCACCATGATGCTCGTGCCAAACGCAGCCGCAATCTGGCGCACGGCGTTGCTCACGCTCGTGCCGTCGGCAACGATGGACTCATTCAAATTGCGCATGCTCCACGTGGTAAGCGGCTGAATGAGCGAGCTAATGCCAAAGGCGCGAACCGCCTGCCACGCCATAACCAGCGGCAGGGAATCCATGTTGCCCAGGTCGTACATGCCCAGCGTGCCAATCACGAGCAAGGCGGAGCCCACGCACGTTACGTATCGCGCGCCAATGCGGTCGTAGAGAATGCCCGACACCGGGTTCATGATGAACGCGGCAACCGTACCGGGCAGAAGCGACATGCCCGCTTCGAGCGCCGAACGGCCATGCACGCTCTGCAGCTCCAGGGGCAGCGCGAGCGTAACGCCAATGAACGCGCTGAAGAGCAGGCAGGTCATGATGGTACCCAGCGTGAAATCACGGTTCTTGAACGGCTCGAGAGAAAGTAGCGGATTCGCCACCTGCGACTCGCGACGCACGAACCAGGCCATCGACACGCCGCCCACCAGCAAGGGAACGACGCACTGCCACCCCATGCCAAACGAGGAAATGTTCGACACGCCCATGAGCAGGCCTCCAAAAGCCAACGTGGAAGCGATAAGCGAAAGCACGTCCAAGCCCGACGCGCCATGCTGGGTGTTGCTCTTATGTATGGCGAAGCACGACAGAAGCGCAATGAGCGCCGAAATGCCGGCAAAGCACCAGAAGGCCGCGCGCCAATCCCATGCCTGGATGAGCACGCCCATGATAGTGGGGCCAATGTTAGGGGCAAATCCCATGGCCAGCCCCACAAACCCCATGATGGTTCCCCAGCGCTCGCGCGGGAACTTCTTGAAGACCACCACCTGCACCATGGTGAGCATGATAGCAACGGCAATACTTTGGAGGACGCGCCCCAGAAAGACTACGGGGAAGAGCGTAGCGAGAGCGATTACCACGCTGCCAAGCGAAAAGAGCAGCGAGCTGGCAACGAACAACGCCTTGGTGCTGAATCGCCGCGAAAGAAAGGCCACGAGCGGCATAACGATGCCCAGCATGAGCTGGAATACGGTCACCAGCCACTGAGCAACATCGGTGGTGATGGCCAGATCGGTCATCACGGAGGGAAGCGCGGTGTTCATGCCCGTTTGGGCCATGCCTCCCAAGCTAGACCCAAGCACCATAAGAGCCAAGGCAAAGTACGAAAACCCGTTCTTGCGCTCAGCTCTCATAGTGCATCCTTGTTATTGTCGTCGTCGATTAGAAGGCGGCAGCTTCGAGCTCGCCCGACTCCAAGCGCTTCATGCGCCTGAGCTCGACAAGCATGAAAATAACCGTGGTGAAGATGGCCAGGAAGTCCGCCAAGGGCACCGCGAAGTACAGGGCGTCAAGGCCGGAGTACTGCGGCATGATCTGCGGAAGCAGCTCGGGCAGCAGGATGTACAGCGGAATGAGGAACAGAACCTGACGCGTAAGCGAGAGGAATGCGCTCTTCACGGGCTGGCCCGTGGCTTGGAAGTAGTTGGAACCAATGATCTGGAACGCAACGAACGGCAGCAAGAAGAGCTGCACCTTCAGCGCGAAGACGGTGAACTCGATGAGCTCGGGATCCTCCAAGCCGAATGCGCCCACGATCTGATTGGGCCACAAATGTACGGCAACCCACATGGCAACAGCGATAACGGTACCGCCCAGCATGCCCTGGAACAACGTGGTGCGCACGCGCTTGAACAGGTGAGCACCGTAGTTGTAGCCCAGCAGCGGCTGCAGCGCAACGGCCACGCCAATGAGCGGGAAGATCGTGAACATGGCCACGCGGCTTACCACGCCAATGCTGGCCAGCGCCGCGTCCTGCCCCAGAGCGCTCTGCGCGCCATACTTCACCAGCAGGTTGTTCAGCACGAAGTTGACCACGGCAGCAGCAGCCTGAATGGCAAAGCTGGCAAAGCCCAGCGAGAGGATCAGACGAACCGTGCGACGCTCGAGCTTCATGAAGCGCTTGTGCAGCTTCATGGGCACGTTCTTGGTAAAGATGAAGAACCAGAGCACGCTTACGCAGCTTGCCGCCTGGCCCGCAAGCGTGGCGCATGCGCTACCGGCAATGCCCCAGCCCAGCACGATAACGAACAGGTAGTTGAAGATGACGCACACTACGGCGCCGATAATCATGGTGCCCAGTGCACGATTGGGATTACCCGACGTACGAATGAAGTTGTTCACGCCCATGCCGATGCACTGCAGGAAGAAGCCCGCCGAAATAATCTGGATGAACGTCTTGGAATACTCCCACACCTCGGTCGTAGTGCCCGAAATGGAGAGCAGGCCGTTGATGCACGGCGGGACAAACGCGAGCAAGGCAACGATTGCGCTCACGATAAGGGAGAGCGTGACGGTGTTACCCAGGCTGCGCTCGGCGCCCTGGCGATCGCCCTCGCCCATGCGCAGCGCGGCAAGTGCATTGCCACCATTGCCGATAAGCATGGAAATGGCCATGAACACGATCATGATAGGCACGGCGGCGGTAACCGCGGCCTGGCCCGTTTCATGCATCGCACTACCCAGGAAGATCGAATCGATGATGTTATACGCCCCATTCACCACCATGCCGATGATGCTGGGGATGGCAAACTCGGTAATCAAACGCGGAATGCTGGCGCTTCCCATGCGATTGACCTTGTCGTCGCGCCCCGGGTTCTTCGGGTCCTGCCCTACGGGCGCTCCCGTGCTCGATGCCGAATCAAACAGATCGTTTCGTGCTTCTGCCACAATGCCCCTATCTTACTTATCGTTGTGTAATGCTCACCTAGCTTACTCCGTTTAGCCAAGCTTGCGAGAACGCGCACAATAGACGCATAGCCGCAATGTAATGCTATACATGCGGTGCCATTTCGTGTATAATATACGCTTGGGTTTAGAGTTATGGAAGCCCAGCCTATGCGACGTTCCAAATCCTCCCCAAAAACCGCAACGTCACACTGGGTTACTGAAGCGCAGGGGCGAAGGCCTCCCCTGCGCTTCTTGTTTCCTCTATTCAGATGAAATACGCGACTAGCGAATCTTCTGCGCGGCGCCCACGGTTACCGTGTCGAGCGTAACGAGCGTGCCATCGGAAAGAATATGACGCGGCAGCAGCTCGAGGAGCGGCTTCACCACGAAATCGCGCTCGGTGAGCAACGGATGCGGCAGCGTAAGCTGCTCGTCGTCGGACACGTAAAGCTGATAATCCAGAATGTCGATGTCGCACGTACGCGGACCGTTCTTCACGGTGCGCACGCGGCCCAGGCTATCCTCCACGGCGTGCAGGTACTGCAGCAGATCGCGCGGCGCCAAGCCCGTGCGCAGCAGAACGACCGCATTCACGAATGCATCCTGATCTTCCAGGTACGCAGGCTCGCTAGCATAGAAGCTAGAGCAGTCGATCATCTGGGTATCGGGCATCATGCAGATAGACGAAATCGCCTGATTGAGCTGGGCAATCTTCGCCTCCTGCTCCTGGCCGCGCTCGCCCACGAGCGCCACGTTGCAGCCCAGGCCCAGCAAAACGTAGGGTCGAATGGCCGCCAGCTTTTCCACGGTAAGGGGCACGTTGTGCATACGAACAACGCTTGCTCCCAGTTCGCAGGCCATGAGGGCTTCCTCGACGCTCGCTTCGTCGCGGTCGCGTGGGTCCTCGATGCCATAAGCGTAGCCAATGTAGCTCTTGCGCGAGGGAGCAGCCACGACGGGATACCCCGTGCGCACGAACTCGTGAAGGTTGCGCATGAGCTCGATGGTCTGCTTGGGCGTCTTGCTGAAGCCCGGACCGGGGTCGATGGCAATGCGATCGCGCGCAACGCCCTCCTCTTCGAGCATGCGGCAGCGCTGTTCAAGATAGTCGCGCACTTCGGCAACCACATCATCGTACTGCGTGAACTGCTGCATGGTAGAAGGCTCGCCCTGCATGTGCATGACGATAAGGCCCGCTTCGCATTCCTGGGCCACACGCACCATGTCGGAAGAGCTGAAGCCCGAGATGTCGTTGATGATGGCAGCGCCCGCTTCCACGCAAGCACGCGCAACGGACGCGTGGCGCGTGTCGACGCTTACGCACACGCCCTGCTGAACCAAGCCGCGCACGACGGGAAGAACGCGATCGAGCTCTTCCTGCGGACTCACGGGCGTAGAACCGGGGCGCGTGGACTCGCCGCCCACGTCGATAATGAGCGCGCCGGCTTCCTTCATGGACAGGCCGGCGGCAATGGCCTCTTCCGCGTTAGCATACGAACCGCCATCGGAAAAGGAATCGGGAGTGACATTCAGGATGCCCATGACAACGGGCATCCTGGAATCGAAGCTAAAAGAACCACAACGCCAAATCACAGGCGTACCTCACTTGAAAAGAACTACTGATTGTTGGAAGAGGGCGAATCGGAACCCTCGCCCGCATGCGGATGCTGGGGCTTCGGCGCATACGGCACGCCCGGAGCGCCCGAACCCGGCTGGGCGGGAGGCTGCGGGATCTGTGTCTGCGTGGCAACGGGGGCGGGAACCTCTTCGGGCGCAACAACCGTGGTAGCCGCGCGCTCGCGCTCGGCCTTGCCGGCTTCGCTCTGCTCATGCTCTAGGTAAGCGCTCCACTCGTTGTCGAGCAGCGCCTGGCAGGCTTCGCCGTCGATCGTCTCACGCTCGAGCAGCACCGATGCCATGAGGTTCATCTGCTCCTTGTGGCTGGAGAGAATCTCGTAGGCGGTATCGTGCGCATGCTTCATGAGGCGTGCGACCTCGTCGTCGATGCGACGAGCCGTTTCCTCGGAGTAGTCCTGCGTGTTGCCATAATCGCGGCCCAGGAACACCTCGTGATTCGGCTGGCCAAAAATCTGAGTGCCAAGCTCGGCGCTCATGCCGTACTGCGTGACCATCTGGCGAGCCATCTTGGTAGCGCGCTCGAGGTCGTTGCTGGCGCCCGTGGTGATGTCGTCGCAGAAGATTTCCTCGGCAACACGACCGCCCAGAAGCACGGCCAGTTCCTGCATCATCTCGTTGCGGCTGTTCAGCACCTTGTCTTCCTTGGGAATGGACAGAGTGTAGCCCAGCGCGCGACCGCGGCTGACAATGCTGATCTTGTGTACCGGATCGGCCAGCGGAAGCGTATGGCCTACCAGGGCATGACCGCTCTCGTGGAAGGCAATGGTCGTCTTCGTCTGGTCGTCCATCACGCGGCCCTTGCGTTCGGGGCCGGCGATGACGCGCTCCATGCTGTCCTGAACTTCTTCCATGGAGATGACCTTCTTGTTGCGGCGAGCAGTAAGAAGGGCGCTCTCGTTCAGAAGGTTTGCCAGGTCGGCACCCGTGAAGCCAGGCGTGAGCTTGGCGATCTTGGGCAGGTCGACGTCCTGCGCGATGGGCTTGCCCTTCGCATGGACGTTCAGAATCTTCTCGCGGCCGCGCACGTCGGGCACGTCGACCACAATCTGGCGGTCGAAGCGGCCGGGACGCAGCAGGGCCGGGTCGAGTACGTCGGAGCGGTTGGTGGCGGCAATAAGGACCACGGAGTCGTTGGCCTCGAAGCCGTCCATTTCCACGAGCAACTGGTTGAGCGTCTGCTCGCGCTCGTCATGACCGCCGCCCAGGCCCGTACCACGTTGACGACCCACGGCGTCGATCTCGTCGATGAACACGATGGCGGGAGCGGCTTCCTTGGCCTGCTTGAACAGGTCGCGCACGCGGCTTGCGCCCACGCCCACGAACATTTCCACGAAGTCGGAACCCGAGATGCTGAAGAACGGAACGCCCGCCTCGCCGGCAACGGCGCGCGCAAGCAGCGTCTTACCCGTACCCGGAGGGCCCACCAGCAGGCAACCACGGGGAATCTTCGCGCCAATGTCCTGGTACTTCTTCGGGTTGGCCAGGAAGTCGCGAATCTCCTGCATCTCCTCGACGGCCTCGTCGACGCCAGCGACGTCGTCGAACTTCACGTCGGGACGCTCTTCGGAAGCCATCTTCGCCTTCGTCTTGCCGAAGGACATCTGAGAGCTATTCGCCTTGTTCATCTGGTAGAACATCCAAACGAAAAAGACGGCAATAAGAATCATGGGCAGATATGACAGCAAGCCGGACAGCAAACCGGAAGGCAGCGTGACCTGGTAGCTGATGTTGGGATGGGCGGCCATGAGCTCGCCCAGCGAATCCTGGCCCACCCACGTTGCCGTGTAATTGCGCTCCGTACCCAGGTTCTGCACATCGAGTGCGTTGGTTTCGACCGTGCTGGAGATGGAAGCCTCGTCGTTGGTATGCAGCGTGCCCAGGGCCGAGGAAAGCGCCTGGAAAGCCGTGTTGTACGCTTCGCTGGTGGTGCCGCCCGCAGTTGCCGCGGGATAGTACGTGCCGGAAACGGTGTCGGAGCCCGCATCGAACGTGACGTCTTGCACGCGGCCCTCGTTCACGGCGGCGATGAACTCGCTCGTCTTCAGGTTGTCGGTCTGGCGCGTTTCCGCCTGATGACCAATACCCGTGAGCTGCGAACCCAGGAACAGGAAGATGAGAACCATGAGGATCGTCCAGACGACGGTCGTCCTGGAACTGGGCTTAATAGGCGGTTTCTGATCTGGCATGTGGTATGTACTTCCTTGCTGTCCGAATGGAAGTTCGGGCTATTTCTCGTAAACGCTCTTCTTCAGAACGCCGATGTAGGGCAGGTTGCGATAGCGTTCGGCGTAGTCGAGGCCGTAGCCGACGATGAACTCATCGGGGCATTCGAAGCCCACGTAACGGCAGTCGATCTTCGCCTGCTGGAGCGTCTTCTTGCGCAGCAACGTGGCAACCTCGATGGAAGCTGGGTTGCGCGCCTGCAGATTACGGATGAGGTAGCTGAGCGTAAGGCCGCTATCGAGGATGTCTTCGGCGATGAGCACGTGACGGCCTTCCACCGAAGAGGTGAGATCCTTCAAGATGCGTACGATACCGGAGCTCTTCACGCCGTTACCGTAGCTGGAAATGGCCATGTAATCCATTTCGAGGGGAAGCTCGATTTCGCGGACCAGATCGGCCATGAAAATGGCGGCGCCACGCAGCACCGAAATGACAAGCAGGCTCTCGCCTTCGTGGTCGGCGGTAATCTGGCGACCCATCTCGCAAATTCGATTATGCAGATCCTCTTCCGTGAACAGAATGCGGTCTACATCTTCATGGATATCCTGGAACGACAAAGCCATTACCTCTTCCTGATTACGCCATGAGCAGGAGCGCATGGCGCCACAAACTACACTCGGTTTCTGAGTGTAGCAAATCCCCCTAGCCCCTAACTCGACAAACAGGTAACGGCGCGTTATTGAGCACGTTATTTACACGCTGGACACGCCACGTAGCGGACCTGCGGCTAAACGCTATTCGGCAAGCGCGGGAACAAGGTGCAGCAACGTGGCAACCGGAAGCCCCACGATATTGTCGTAATCGCCTTCGTAGCCGGCAACGAGCTTGGCCCCCTCGCCCTGTATGGCATAGGCGCCCGCCTTGTCGAAACTTTCGCCGCAAGCCAGGTAATCGGCAATTTCCTGACTGGAGAGCGGCTTGAACGTGACTTCGCTGGTCTCGGAAAACGCACGGCGTGCAATGGACACATGGCCCTCTTCGTCGGGACCGAGCATCCATACGGAGACACCTGTAATGACCTGGTGCGTCACACCCTGAAGCTGCTGCAGCATGTGGGTACCCTCTTCAAGCGAGCGGGGCTTGCCGAAGATTTGGCCATCCTTCACGACCATGGTATCGGCGCCAATGACGGCCACGGGCTGGTTGAGCGGACGCGGAACCGCCAGAAGCAGCTGAACCACAGAACCGGCCTTGCGGTCGGCAAGCGTACGAGCCGCCTTCGACGGGTCGGCGAGCTCGGATTCGGTGAGCTCTTCGGTTGCCTCGCTGGGGATTACGCGAAACGTTACGCCCGCCTTCTTCAGGATCTCGCGACGACGAGGACTTCCCGAAGCAAGAACGATTTCCACTACTACCTCTTCCTGCGCGCGCGAAACGCGCTCATTGGCTCGATGCGTACACCCCGCTTGTTTGCGGAAACGGCGAGGTCACCCTGTATGTTGGCGGTATACCCCGACACCGGGGCCTGGCCATCATACGCCTGGACCACCGCCTGAACGGAGGCGGATTCCACGCGGACCTCGTCGCCCAGCATAAGCTGCAGGACGTTTGTAACGCAACGCCTAACCAGGGGTTTCGGCTGAATCGCCATACCGGGGTCCAGCAGGCAGCCCTCGGAATAACGCGGCTCGGACGATTCGCTGAGCCAGGAAACGTAGCGATTCTGCAGCTCGAGCGCCATGCCTTCGAGCATGTCGTCTTCGTCGGCGATGAGGTTCATGGAACGGCACAGCGTGTCGAGTAGGCGCGGATTGCGCTCCTTGGCAGCGGGTACGATCTTGTGGCGCACGTACGCGCGAAAGCGATCGGTGTGCGCGTTGGTGGCGTCCTCGCGCCACAGGTTGCCCTGCGAGTCGCGCACCAGGACGACGCTTTCATCCTCGGCGGAATCAAGCTCGCGCATGCCCAGGTAGGCACGCAGATCGTCGCGCGAGACATCGAGGCAGGGACGCACGATGGAACCATTGCGATAGCGCATGGAGCGGAACCCGCCCGGCCCCGTTCCCACGATGGAGCGCATATAGAAGTTCTCGACGCGGTCGTCTTGCGTATGCGCCGTAAAGATACGCCCCTCGGAAAGCGGCGCTCCCACATGAAGGCACAGGCTTTCCAGAGCCTCGTTGGCGGCCTGATAGCGTTCCTGACGAGCGACGGCTTCCAAGTTGTCACCCGTCATCTGCACCAAGCGGGGAATGTCGACCTGCACCATAAATAGCGGAATGCGAAGGGCGCCAGCCAGGGACCGCACGAACTCCGCATCACCGTCGGATGCCTCGCCGCGAAGATTGTGGTTCACGTGCAAGATGGCAAGCTGGCCCAAACCCCCTTGGCGATGCAGATCGGCCGCCAGGTACGCAAGCGACGTGGAATCGGAGCCACCCGACACCATGAGCAACACGGGAGTATCGGGGCCAGCAAGCCCCTTTTCCTGAATGGTGCGCGCGAAGCGAACCTGCGTGGTTTCCTTTGACGCGGACACGCGAACTACCCCAACCCGTGGAACAGGTCGGTAGACAGATAGCGCTCGCCCGTGTCGACCGCAAACGTGACGATGGTGGAACCACGAGCCTCGCGATCGTTTTCGATGAGCTCGAGCACGGCGGCCAGGTTCGCACCCGTGGAAATGCCTACGAGCAGGCCTTCGTCGCGCGCGGTACTGCGGGCGGCCTCGATGGCGTCTTCGGTGGGAACCTGAAGCGCACCCGCCAAGGCCCCCAGATCGAGCGTTTCGGGAATGAAGTTGGCACCAATGCCCTGAATGCCATGGGCATGCGGCGTGAGCTCTTCCCCGGCAAGCGCCTGCGAGATGATGGGGCTTTCCGCTGGTTCCACGGCATAGCACTTCGTGCGGGCATGCTTGCCCGCGAAATAATGCGCGCAGCCGGAGATGGTTCCGCCCGTGCCCACGCCCGCGAGCACGTAGTCGGGGTCGAAGCCCAGCTGCTCGAAGATTTCAGGAGCCGTAGTGCGCTCGTGAGCCAATGGGTTGTTCGGATTGGTGAACTGCCCCACGATCCAGCCAGAGTGGAACGTATCACGCAGCTCTTCTGCCTTGGCAACGGAGCCCTGCATTCCCAGCTCGGCAGGCGTAAGGACCACTTCCGCACCATAGGCGGCCGCAAGCTTGCGGCGTTCCACGCTCATGGATTCGGGCATGACCAGAATGACGCGATAACCGCGCACGGCACCGATCATGGCGATGGCAACGCCCGTGTTGCCGCTGGTGGGTTCAATGAGAACGCTACGAGAAGGGGCGATGATGCCCTCGCGTTCTGCACGATTGATCATACACAGTGCGGCGCGATCCTTCAGCGACGCACCCGGGTTCGCCGCCTCGTACTTCACAAGCACCCGAGCCCCTACTTGCTCGGAAAAGCTACGAAGCAGAATGAGCGGAGTACGCCCAATGGCGTGTGTTAGTTCGCTGGTTCCCTGCATAGCAGCCCCCTTTCCCAGGCAAACATATTGGACCCATCATACTGCTGTGAAGATTAGATGGGAACACATTTTCAGCAGAAAAAGGAAGCGGCAAATGTGCGCCCTAACTGGTCAAATGTGGTAGTATTGCACTAGCATATGAGAGACTTACCGCACATAATGAACTTCCGCGATCTAGGCGGAATGGCCACGAGCGACGGCTATATCATCAAGCCGCGCAAGCTCTACCGTTGCGCCGCGCTGGGCGCCACTGATGCGAACGAACGAGCCCTGCTTGCCGGCTACTATAACGTGGGAACGGTCATTGACCTGCGTACGGGGCTGGAACGAAACAGCGATCCCGACCCCGATCTACCCGGTGTCACGCACCTGGAAGTGCCCCTCATGCCAGTAAGCGCGCTGAGCATCACGCTGGAAGATTACAATTGGCAGGAGCTTCTACGCGGCACCTGGAGCCCCGACCTGTACGACGCATGTGCGCTCTACCGCAAGATGGTAAGCCCCGCCATGGCGCCGCGCTGGCATCAGATCTTCCAGGTCCTACTGGAAGCGGGCGACCAAGCCGTCCTGTGGCATTGCACGAACGGGAAGGACCGCACGGGCGTCGTGGCGGCCGTGGTGCTGCTGGCGCTGGGCATCCCCGAGGAAACGGTGCTGGCCGATTACATGGATTCGAATTCCGGTCTGGCGGATTATCGCGCGAAAATCCTGCAGGACGCACGCGACCGAGGCGTTGAACCCAGCATGACGCACCGCATGGGCCCCCTGCTCGAAGCGCGTTACGAGCACATAGCCGCCGCAATAGAGGCAATCGACAAGAACTTCGGCGACTTTGCCGGCTTCCTGGAAGACGTGTGCGGCGTAGGCCTGGCTGAAGAGGACACGCTTCGCTCCATCTTCCTGCAATAACTATGGGCCCCGAACGTGCCCGCGCAAAATGTGCCACAATAGCCGCATGAACGCGAAACACGAACACAAGCAATCCCATCGCAAGCACTCCCCCGCCCCCGCAAAGGGCGACAAGAAGCGCAGCGAAAAGCAAACGCGCCACGCCAAAGCCAACACTCAGGTGAAGACGGGCAAGAAGCCCGTGAGCAAAGCGCGTAATAGCAAGCACGCGCAGGGCCCGAAGTCGCAGCTCTGCCCCGTTGCCGCCGAATGCGGCGCATGCTCGGTCATCCACGTGCCCTACGCAGAGCAACTAGCGAACAAGCAGAAGCGCATCGTCGACCTGTTCAGCGACCTGGCCGACGAATCGTGCATGCTCGACCCCATCGCCGGAATGGACGAGCCCCTGCACTACCGCAACAAGATCACCTCGCCCTTTGCGCCTGGACGCGCGCAGAAGGGCGGACGAGGGGGACAGGAGCGGCGCCACGAGGTTCTCTGCGGCATGTACGCCGCGCATTCGCACCGCATCATCCCCGCAGACACTTGCGCCGTCGAAAACGAAATCGGCCGCAAGGTCATTGCAGCCATCAAGGCCATCATGGGCAAGTACGGCATCGAGCCATACAACGAAGACATCGGCACGGGGTTCATGCGCCACGCCATCGTGCGCGTGGGCCACGAAAGCGGCGAGGTGCTGGTCACGCTCGTCACCAACAGCAAGCAGTTCCCCGGGGCGAAAAACTTCGCGCGCGAACTGAAGCGCCGCTGCCCCGCCGTCACCACCATCGTGCAGAACGTGAACCTGCGCCAGACGAACGTCATCCTGGGGCAGGAAGAGCACACCATCTACGGCCCGGGCTTTATCATCGACACGCTCTGCGGTCTTTCGTTCCGCATTTCCTCGCATTCGTTCTACCAGGTCAATTCCAAGCAGACCGAAGTCCTATACCGCACTGCCGTACAGTTCGCAGGGCTAAACGACGGCGCCGAGAGCGGCCGAAACGATAGCATTACCGTGCTCGACGCATACTGCGGAACGGGAACGATTGGGCTCATTGCCGCAGCCGCTTCCGGCCGCGCGCAGGTCATTGGCGTGGACAGCGTTGATTCCGCCATTCGCGACGCACGTGCCAACGCCGCGCACAACGGCATCAAGAACGCTGAATTCGTCACCGCCGACGCGGGCGCGTTCATGAAGGAATGCGCCGCGCAGAACCGCACCATCGACGTCCTCATGATGGACCCGCCGCGCGCAGGCGCCAGCGAAGACTTCCTCGACGCCGTGAACGTGCTTTCGCCTGGCCGCATCGTCTACATCTCGTGCAATCCCACCACGCAAGCGCGCGACGTGGAATACCTACGCACGTTCGGGTACCGTCCAGTGCGCATCCGCCCCGTGGACATGTTCCCCCATACCGATCACGTAGAGAACGTGGTTCTGCTAGAGCGAGAAGCCAAGCTTTCCTAGGGTCGACAGTTCTTACACGGCTCGTAACCCTGCGCGATGAGCTCATCGCGCGTGCAATGCACTTCCTGCTTGTTCTTGGCGCTCATCTTCTTCACCGACGAGCAATCTGGGTAGTGGAATTTGTGCGTGTTGGTATTCATGACGTAGTCGTGCGCTTCGGAAGTCGCAGGCTGCTCCTGCTGGGCGCTCGATTCGACGGGCGCAGATTGCTCTTGTTGGGGACTCGATTCGATAACGCCATTCTGCTGGACACTTTCGCTTGAGCTGGAAGACGACTCCTGTCCCTCACTAGCAACGGGGTCGGGAGCAGAGCCATCGGACGCATACGCGCCCGTGGCGTAATCGATGACATACCCCTTTGCGCAGTTGTAGACTTCGACCTCTTCGTCGATGCTTCCATCCGAGGAGCGAACGTCCACGACGACCGAACGAGCTACCAGCTCATCGCCCACGTACAGGGGCGTAGCCGCGTAGTACACCGTTCCCTCGGGATGGGATTCCAGCCAATCCCGCGCCTTTGTTTCGGTGTACGCCATGCCTCCTGGCGTGAAGGTCTGGTCGTTGGCTCCCACGTTCTGGGTTCGCGTACCCGTAATGAGGTTCTCGAGCGTCTCTTCCCCACCCAGCGACTTCGCGAGCAGATGGCTGCGGTTGTAGAAATAGCCGTTATACGTCGTGCCGTTGGGCATTTGAATCGATACTTGGCGGTTCTCCTGCCATCCCGAAGGATGCAACGAGCTCATGTCGGAACGCTCGCGCGCCAGGCCAGCCTCCATCATAGAATACGTGACCACGGCGTACACGGCCCCAGCACGCGAATGGGAATCGAGGCCCTGATACGTCGCCACGCCCTCTTCCGCCGCGTAATCGCAGACCGCAGAGCCAACAACACGATAGTAATCGGGCGAAGCGGTTTCATCCCATTCGGTGGGAACGGCCAGGCGCTCGCCTGCTTGCGCGGAATGATCCGCCTGCTCGGCAGAGTACGACGATTCCGAAGACTGCGTAGCAACCGTCTGCTGCGATTCGGAAGACCCACTCGACGAATCGGCGCTACTGCATCCCGCAAACGCCACCCCGCCAAACGAAAGACACAAAACAAGAACGGCAGCCAGCACGCGCGCGTAAAGAGCACGTGCCACGGCCGCATCATGAATACGATGCATGAATGTACCCCCTGTACATATGACCACTAAAGCCATCATACCAGGCAGAAACGCCTCCATAGTTTTGAAAACGCGACGCACGGTTCGTGACGATTCGGTACAGAGTTTTTCCGAAACCGTTATGGCACGTAAGATAGAAAGCCATGTATACCAACGACCGACACGCCAATCGAAACGGAGAACGCATGGCCGCGCATTTCTGCCCCGCTTGCGGTACGCCCCTGGATGAAGGGGCGCGCTTCTGCATGAACTGCGGAAAGGAAATCGTCCCGCCCTCCGAACTCGAGGCGCAGGCGGCATGGAGCGGCATTGAGAACATTCCCGAACCGCTTTCGGAAGCGGGAACCCAGGAAGCCATGGCTCCCGCGGCGACGCAAATGATGGACCCCGTTGCAAAGGCATCTCGCCTGGCGCACATCCCGCCCATCAAGCCCGCTTCAATCAACCGCGACGAAACGGCCGTCATCGCACCCAACCCGTCTTACGCCGTCGCCACGGGCATGGTCGATGCCGACAAGACGCAGATCCTTGCCGCGGCGGCCCCGCCCAACCCCTCCGTCTTCTCCCAGGCAGACCCAGGCGAACCCGACCTGAGCGGCTTCGACATCCCCGCTGCGCCGCGCCCCGACACGTTCGGACAAGACGAATGGGCCAGCGAACGTCCCGCAGGATGGACAAGTGGCATGACGCCCCAGGCAACCACCAACATGCCCCAGAGCGCACCGGCCGCCACCCCGGTCACGCGCAGCGGCACGGAGGTCATGGAGCCCATTGGGGTCGACGCCTACGGCTACGCGCAACCCGCCACGAACGCACGCACGTTCTCCTCGGAAAACACCGCGCGCAAGTCGTACGCAGGCCGCATCGCGCTCATCGTAATACTGGTCCTGCTCATCTTCGGGCTCGTGTACGTCATCCAGTTCAACCCCTACCTGTTCGAAAACCTGGGCTACTCGATTAGGCAGGCATTCGGAGAAGCCGCCGCAAACGGCTTCGATGCCGCAGTCCAGGGCGCGAAAGACCTCATCGAGAACCTGGCAAACATGGTCAAATAGCAATCGACCCCGCTGGCCAACGGGGTCGTTCTTTACGTGCTGCGGAAACGCGGCTATTCGTAATCGCGCTTCAACGCGCCAAAGGCCTCGCGCGAGTTGCGGATCGTCTCTTCCGCGATGCAGTAGCCCAGGCGCACCCAGCCGCCCACGCCAAAGCTATCGCTGGGCACCAGCAGAAGCTCATGCTCCTTCGCCTTGTCGCTGAACGCCTGCGCATCGTCCTCAAGGGCCTTCACCCACAGGTAGAACGCACCTTGCGGCTCGATGTAGGTGTAACCGAACTCATCGAGGATGTCGCAGAGAATCTGGCGATTTCGCTCGTACGTGGCAATGTCGGCAGGCAGGTCGACGCAGCGCTCGATGATGCGCTGGAAAAGCGCAGGGGCACAGATGAAGCCCAGCGCACGGCCAGCACCGGAAACGGCCTGCGTAAGCGCCACATGCTCGGTTGCCGTAGGCGGCACGAGCACGTAGCCAATGCGCTCGCCCGGCAGCGAGAGACACTTGCTCCAGGAATAGCAGACAATCGTGTTGTCGTAGATGCTGGGCACCCAAGGCACTTCACGCCCGCCATACACGAGCTCGCGATAGGGCTCGTCGGAAATTAGGAAGATGGGGCGGCCATTCTGCTCGCTCTTGCGCGTAAGCACGCTAGCCAGGCCCTGCAAGTTCTCCAGCGAATACACGACGCCCACCGGGTTGTTAGGCGTGTTGATGATGACGGCCTTCGTATGCGCGGTGATGGCAGCCTCCAGCGCGGGAAGGTCGATTTCGAAGTTATCGAGACGCGCGGGAACTTCCACGATGCGCGCGCCGTGGGTTTCGATCCATACGCGATACTCGGGGAAATACGGGCTGATGACGATGATCTCGTCGCCCGGCTCGATGATGGCCTTCAGGGAAATGCTGATAGCCGCGGCGGCACCACAGGTAAGGTAGAGATTCGAGGCATCGTAGCTGGTGCCATGCTGGCGATTCAGGGAATCGGCGATGTGCTGGCGGATGTCGGGGTCGCCCGCAGCCTGCGTGTACGCATGCACGGCAACGGGGTCGGCCTGGCCGAATTCCACCATGGCATTGCCCACCTCCTGGGGGGCGGGAACGCTGGGATTGCCAATGCTGTAGTCGAACACCTTATCTGCGCCAATGACCTTCTTGCGCTCGGCGCCATACGCGAAGAGCGTACGGATAGCCGACGGGGCCGCGCCCAACGATTGCATCGTGGTATTCAACATGGCCGATTCCTTTCGCCGCTTTCACTGTTTGAAAGAGTATGGTAGCACTTTCGCGTGATAAAGCGGACGACTGCGGCGTGACGCTAGCTGGATATCGGGAATTTCCATAGCTGCCGCCCGGAAGAGCGGCTGTTACCAGCTGGTGACGTCGCCCGACTGGCTAAGGCTCACGGGTTCGCTCAGGCGCGTGGCCTGTTGATTGGTGAGCACCTTGCCCATGTCGCTGATGCGCGCAAACACCTCGCGAATGTCGAAGTACGTCTGCTTCGCATAGCTATGCAGGTCGCTGGAGACGCCCACGACTTGCATGCCGAAGGAACTGGCGTCGAACAGCGCGCGATACTGGTGATACTCCTGCGTGACCACCACCATGGAGGAGACGCCGAACACGTATTTCGCGCGGTACATGCTGTCGTAGGTGTTCAGCCCCGCATGATCGCAAAAGATGTCCTCGCTGGGCACGCCCGCCTCGACGGCATAGCGCTTCATGTTCATGACCTCGTCATACGAGGAATCGCTCTCGTCGTCGCCACTCATGATGATCTTCGGGGCCACGCCCGCCTTGTACAGGGCTATGGCCATATCCAGGCGATCCTGCAAAATAGTGGAAGGCTCGCCGTTGGATTGCACCGCCGCGCCCAGCACGAAAATGCAGTCGTACGTGGCAGTGCCTGCCTGCACGGACGCCTCCACGGCATCGCTTTCGCGCAGCTTTCCCACCTGCGTGGCGTATTCCCATGCATTGGGCACGAGAAGAACGGCGAGCGCCACCGCGATGATGGCGCCCACGATTCTGAATACGAGTTTGAAAACGAACCTAATCAAACGCACTTATTTAACGACCACATTCACGAGACGACCGGGAATGACGATGGCCTTCAGCACGTTCTTGCCTTCCGTATAGGCGGAAATGGCCTCGAGCGCCTGTGCGCGAATGTCATCTTCGGCAGCAGAGGCGGCAACATTGATGCGCGCACGCACCTTGCCGTTCACCTGCACGGCAAGCTCGACTTCGTCGGCCTTGGCGGCCTCGGGATCGAACGTGGGCCATTCGGCGCGATGCACCGAACCATCGTTGCCCAGGGCAGTCTGCCACAGCTCGTCGGCCCAATGGGGCGCAACAGGAGCCAGCAGACGCACGAGCACGCTTGCCACCTCGGCAGACATATCTGCGTATTCGGCAGCGCGCTGCTCGGCATTCGTGACGCGCAAAAACGCGCCCGTAGCGTTGGAAAGCTCCATGATGGCGGCGATGGCCGTGTTGAAGTTCGTACGATCGAAGTCGTCGGTGACCTTGCCCACCACGCGATGGCGTTCGCGCAGCAGCGTCTTGGCGGCGTCGGCGGGCGCCGGAGCCTTCTTGTCGTTGGCGGCCTCGGGGTCGAACAGCGTCTCTTCCCCAGCGATGCCCAGCAGGTCGTGCACCTGGCGCCACACGCGCACCAGGAAGCGATGCACGCCAGCCAGGCCATCCTCGTTCCACAGCAGCTCCTTCTCGGGCGGAGCCATGAACAGGATGTACGCACGCACGGCGTCGGCGCCGTAGCGTTCGATCATGGTTTCGGGGGCGATGACGTTGCCCTTGCTCTTGCTCATGACGTCGCCATGCTCGTCGAGCACCATGCCCTGGCAGAGCAGATTCGTGAAGGGCTCGTCGAAGTTCAGCAGACCGCAGTCACGCAGCACCTTCGTGTAGAAGCGGCTGTAAAGCAGATGCAGGATGGCGTGCTCGATGCCGCCGATGTACTGGTCGACGGGCATCCAGCGGTTCGCCTTCGCGGAATCGAAGGGAGCATCCTGGTTGTGCGGGTCGGTATAGCGCATGTAGTACCAGCTGCTGCACGTAAACGTATCCATGGTGTCGGTTTCGCGCTTGGCGGGACCGCCGCACTTCGGGCACGTGCAAGAACAGAATTCCTCATGGGAAGCAAGCGTCTCGCCTGCAGCAAGGTCGATGTCCTTCGGCAGCAACACGGGAAGGTCCTCTTCGGGAACGGGCACGACGCCGCATTCCGGGCAGTGGATGGCGGGAATGGGGTTGCCCCAATAGCGCTGGCGAGAAATGAGCCAGTCGCGCAGGCGGAATTCCACCTTGCGCTTGCCGCGGCCCGCCTCTTCCAGCGCGGCCACGATGGCGGCCTCGCCTTCGGAATGTTTGCCTCCGCGCATACCCGTGTACGGGCCGCTCTGCACGAGCGTGCCCTCGGCATCCATGGCCTGATCCCACGGAACCTCGGTGACAACGCGATTCTGCTCGCCCGCCAGCTGTTCCATGAGCGGATCATCGTCGCCCAGGATGATGGGGATGATGGGCAGGTTGTACTTACGCGCGAATTCGAAGTCACGCTGGTCGCCACAGGGAACGGCCATGACGGCGCCCGTGCCGTAATCGGCCACTACGTAGTCGGCAACCCATACGGGCACCTTCTGGCCGTTGATGGGGTTCACCACATAACGGCCGGTGAACTCGCCATGCTTTTCGTGATCGCCCTGAGCGCGCTGCACGGCGGTTACCTTCTTCGAGGCTTCCACCAAGTCCATAACGGGCTTTTCGTATTCCGTGCCCGCCACGAGCTCGGCCACGCGCGGATATTCCGGCGCCAGCACGAAGAAGCTGCAACCGAACAGCGTGTCGGCGCGCGTGGTGAACACGGTAATGAAATCGTCGGTTTCGTTGCCATCGGCATCGCACAGGGCGAATTGAACTTCCGCGCCCTCGCTGCGACCGATCCAATTGGCCTGCTGCTGCTTTACGCGCTCGGGCCAACCCTCCAGCTGATCGAGGTCGTCGAGCAGCTCCTGCGCGTAGTCGGTGATCTTGAAGTACCACTGCGTGAGGTCGCGCTTTTCCACTTCGCTATCGCAACGCCAACAACGGCCTTCGATGACCTGCTCGTTCGCCAAAACGGTCTGGCAACCTGGGCACCAGTTCACGGGAGAATTGCGGCGCTCGACCAAACCACGCTTCCAGAACTGCTCGAAGATCCACTGACCCCAGCGATAGTACTCGGGGTCGCACGCAACCACGGTGCGGTCCCAGTCGTAGCTGAAGCCCATGCGCTTGAAGCTGGCCTTCTGGGTTTCGATGTTTGCATACGTCCAGGTGGCGGGGTGAGAATTGCGCTTGATGGCCGCATTTTCCGCAGGCAGGCCAAAAGCGTCCCAGCCCATGGGATGCAGCACGTCGAAGCCGCGCATGCGGTTGTAGCGAGCAACCACGTCGCCAATGGAGTAATTACGCACGTGACCCATATGGATATCGCCCGAAGGATAGGGGAACATCTCGAGCACGTATTTCTTGGGCTTGTCGGCGCTCTCGTTTACCTTGTCGAGTTCTGCATCGGCCCACGCCTGCTGCAGACGGGGCTCAATCTCGCGCGGATTGTATTCCTTCATGTGCATTCCTTCGTGCATCTGGTCGATAGTTTTCCCAATTATACGCATGTTTGAACACGATAGGCGCACCCACCCCGAAACCCACAATCGAAGGCAGAGAATGGCGAAAGCGCCCAGTCCTGCAGAGACCGGGCGCTTTCGATCCTATAACAGCCAACGCCTGGGAGGGGAAATGCGCGGCTATGCGAAAGTGCTATTTGCTGGCAGCGTGCTTACCCGCGACGCGACCACTGGTCATGGCGTTACCCATGTTGTTGCCTGCACTCGGGCAGTTGTAGGCATTGCCATAGCGTTCGCCCATGGTGTTGCCTACCGCGTACAGGCCTTCGATGACGTCGCTCTTGTCGGCCTTGAGCACCTGGTAGTTACCATTCACGCACAGGCCAGCCAGCGTATTGAGGCCGGGGCCGTACAGGGACGTCGTGCCCTGAGTGGCAACGTAGAAGGGACCCTGCTCGATGGGAAGCATCACGTCGGCGGGCTTGCCGTAGTCGGCGTCGGCACCGGCGGCGCACAGCTCGTTGTAGCGCTCGAGGGATTCGAGGGCCGTGGTCAGGGCATCGCCTGTGAGGCCAGCGTTCTTCAGCGCCTCTTCGGCGGTAGCGCCCACGTATACGTCGTTGTACATGGGGCTCGTGCGGTTCGCGATTTCCAGACCGCGCACGTTCACGACGCCTGCGGACACATCGGCGTTCTTCATGGCCGCGTCGAACTCTTCAACGCCTTCTGGGAATCCCCAGTTGGGAGCGCCGTGGTCGAGACCAGCGCGCTGGATGTAATTCATGTAGTTGGCGTCCATGATAGCGAAGTTGCCCTGCATGGCGGCATCCGTATCGACAGGCTGACGGATGGACTGAGCCAGAACCAGGCCAGCAAAAGCCTCGTTCATGAAGCGCTCGCCCTTGCAGTTCAGCCACAGGCAAGGCGTAGAGCCCCAGGGACCAAAGGAGATCATCGGAGCATTGCCGGCAACCGGACGGGGGTGGCTTTCGATTGCGCCACCAGCCCAGCAGCCCAGCTTATGGCCACTGCCATCGCAGTCGGTCATGCCAACCAGGTCGGTCTTCTCAACGCCGTGACGCATGGCATTTTCAGCACATTCGCTGCAGAGTTCCCAGACCATTTCGTAGTTGGCGCCAAAGTCGCCCGTTGCCAGGATAACGCCCTTGGTCGCGTCGAATTCGACGTAGCCGCCCGCGCTGCTCTTGGCAATAACGCCCGTCACGGCGCCATTGGAATCCTGAACGAGCTTGGAGGCAGTGCAGCCGCAATGCCATTCAGCGCCCAGGTCCTCGGCCGCCTCGCGGGAGTACCACTCGATTTCGGCCAGGCGACTGATGCCAGTGAGCTGACGCTTGCCAACCGGCTGCTCGTTTTCCGTGCCGATGGTCTGCACGGTGCTTGCCCACATCTTGTAGCCAGCGATCTCGACGGGATACGAGCTTCCATCGGGCTTATCGTAGGCCGTCTGCACGATGCACTGGCCACCATCGCGATCGAAGATCGTGCTCGTGGAGGGCACGATGCTCACCAGGTTATCCATCATTTCGCCCGAGTTGTACACGAAAGAGCGAATGACATCGGTGTTGCAACGGCCATTTGCGCGGCGCACGTACTCGTTGACGATCTCTTCCAGATCGTACGGGCCAAAGCCCCAGCTCTTCAGCAGCTCGCTGTTGTAGCTGCAGATGTCGTCGCCACGATAGACGATCGAACCATCTTCGTGCGTCTCGACGACGCAAACGCTGGCGCCCAGCTGAGCTGCAGCCAAGGCGGCCTGCGTACCGGAATGGCCGCCGCCAACGACGACGACATCATATGATTTGGTTTCAGTGATTTCGCTACTCGCGATTTCCGGGGCTTCGCCCAGCCAATCGCTATCGCATATGTAATAGTCGGGACGCGTCGCCTGCGCAGAGCTTCCGCTCTTGGTGGAGCTCGTCTTCGGCGAAGCGCAACCTGCCATGCCGGCCGCTGCTGCAGCCATTACGCCCGCGCCCGCAGCGCCCTTTAGAAAACTACGACGTGAAAGTGCCATATTTCCCTCCAATGGATCTTTGGACAAGCCCGCCACCTCTTCGAGCGAGCCAGGGAACATATTCCGCGCCCACAGCACCCTCCGCCATCCGAAAAAATGTTTATTTCGCTTGCGATTGGGCCATTACAAGCTCTCAACGTTTTTACGTATTTTTACGAAACCCCCAGGTCATAAGTGTACGACCCGTTCCAATTTGGCAAGCGCCGCCAACGCCCCTCACGGGTATGCTACCCTGCCGTCAGGAGGAGATAGAAGTGACCGAGGACCACAACAGCACGCGCGCCCTGCGCCACGAAACGATACTCATCACAAGCGGCATGGCGGCGTTCATTGCCTCCGTGCAGCTCTATTCCCCCGCAATCCTGCCCTTCCAGCGCCTCCCCGGAACGACCGCCTTCGTGGGGTCATTCGCCCAAATCCTACTCGCATGCACGTTCGTTCTGGCGCTGATCGTGGCACTCCTGGCATTCCGCGGACGCCGCATTTCCGATGCCGTTGCGCGCCCCACGGGAGCACTCCTCTACGTCATCGGCTCCGCCTCGTTTATCGCTTCCAGCGTATTTGAGGCGCTGCCCACTAACGCCATCGCATTTACCTGTATAGCCACCGCCCTCACGTGCAGCCCGGGAAGCGTATTGCTTTGCCTTACGTGGGGCAGAATCCTCAAACGCCTGTCATTCAGCCGAGCGCTCATTACCGCCGCATCAGCGGCCGTTATCTGCGCGGCAATTCATGCATTCGAGTACTACGCACCCGTCGAAATCGCCCTGGGAGCATTTGCGGCCTGCGTCATAGCCGCTGCACTGTTGCCGTATGCGCTTCGCTCGCATCAAACAACCAGCCAGCCGGCGTTCTCGGAGCATCTTCCTTCGCTCGCTCACGTAACCGCTGCGCCTGCATTAGGGCTCGCCCTTTGTGCCTTTATCACTGGCTCCATGCGCACCGTGTTCATGGAGATGTACGATACGTACATTGTGGGCACGCTTATCGCAGCAGCCATCGTCATTAGCTGCGTCTTGCTCACGCGCAATGCCCCGCTTATTCGCGTTCTCTACCAACGCGTCATTCCGCTCATCGCAGTAAGCACGCTTTCCATCTTCAGCATTACGCTTGCCGTACTTGGCGGCTCCGTCCTAAACGCTGTCATGACCATGCTGCTGTACATGTTCGTAGCGATCTTGACCCTTGGCATCATCTGCGCCATTGCGCACGCCGGAGAGTTTCCCAGCGATTCCGTATTCCTGCTTGCCCTCTCGCTTTTCGCGCTCGCATCGTTCCTTGGCGTGCGTGCAGGAGAGATGATCGCCGATTCCGACATGAACACGCTCGCCATCGTAGTCACCGCGCTGTACGCCATAACCACCGTCCAATCGCAGGGCGTTTTCAACAAGGCGGATACGGAAACGGACGTAAAGCCCGACGAGCAGGGAGAAAACGCTGCCAGCGATCTTACGGACGCTCGTGAAGAGCACATCGACCGCATTGCCCAAACGCATAACCTCACGCCCCGCGAAACCGAGATCCTGCACTATCTTGCCAAGGGACACACGGGTACCTACGTTGCAAAAGTTCTGTTCATCAGCCCCAACACCGCTCGCACGCACATCCATAACATCTACCGCAAGTTGAACGTTTCAAGCCGAGAAGAAATTCTCCACCTCACCCGCTAGCAGGGGCCAGAACCATCGCCAAGGATGCGCGTCTACGCCTGGTCGCAACTCGGCGGCGTGGCCGCTTACGTACAACCAGCCCAGATGGCGAGGAGCGCGGGCAAAGCATACGTATACGTGCTCGCCCCACTGCCCCAACACCCACGTTTCCATGCAATTGGGCAAATTCAGGCGGCAAAATGTAAAAAATGCAGCCTTTTACACATTTTTCAGCGCTTGGAATCACACATGGCAAAAGCCGACCTGGGGAAATACCGACCCAGAAGCGTGAAGTAGCTCCGTTACCCCCTTCAAAGAGCCCAAATCGCGATGATTCATGTGCAAAACGGCGCATTTTTGCAAAAACGACCCTCGATTTTGCCCATTTTACGATTCAGCCTCCCAACGGAAGCAAATGACTCGCAAAATACGCCTCAATTCGGAACGGCGAGCGTTCGACAACGCCGAAAACGAGCGGAACGGGGACGAATTACGCCCTCAGGTCCGCCAATGCAGCTGCGAGTGCAAAAAGGGCGCCTCCCGTAGGAGACGCCCTGCGAATCGCGAAATAAAGCGTTTAGCCTACGTTCGTAACGTAGGGGTTCTTGTCCTTCTGCAGAACGTCGTGTGCGCCGCCTTCCACGATGGACGTGGCGCTGACCACGGTGAGCTTCGCCTTTTCCTGGAACTCGGGGATGGTGAGCGCACCGCAGTTGCACATGGTGCTCTTGACCTTGGACAGCGTAACGTTCACGTTGTCCTTCAGGCTGCCAGCGTAAGGCACGTAGCTGTCGACGCCCTCTTCGAACGTCATGCCCTTCTTCTGACCGCCCAGGTCGTAGCGCTGCCAGTTGCGAGCGCGGGCTGAACCCTCGCCCCAGTATTCCTTCATGTAGCTGCCGTTCACCATAACGCGGTTGTTGGGAGCCTCATCGAAGCGGGCGAAGTAGCGACCCAGCATGACGAAGTCGGCGCCCATGGCCAGGGCCAGCGTGATGTGCGTGTCGTACACGATGCCACCGTCGGAGCAGATGGGGATGTAGATGCCCGTCTCCTCGAAGTACTCGTCGCGCGCCTTGGCAACTTCGATGGTAGCCGTGGCCTGGCCACGACCAATGCCCTTCTGCTCACGCGTGATGCAGATGGAGCCGCCGCCGATACCAATCTTGATGAAGTCGGCGCCAGCTTCTGCCAGGAAGCGGAAGCCATCGCGGTCGACTACGTTGCCAGCGCCAACCTTCACGCTGTCGCCGTAGTGGTCGCGGATCCACTTGAGGGTAAGGGCCTGCCACTCGGAGAAGCCTTCCGAGCTGTCGATGCACAGGCAGTCGACACCAGCTTCTACCAGGGCGGGAACGCGCTCAGCGTAGTCGCGCGTGTTGATGCCAGCGCCTACCATGTAACGCTTATGAGCGTCGAGCATTTCATTGGGGTTGCTCTTGTGGGAATCATAGTCCTTGCGGAACACCATGTAGACCAGGTTGTCGTTCTCGTCGACGATGGGCAGGGAGTTCAGCTTGTTGTCCCAGATGATATCGTTTGCCTTCTTCAGCGTGGTGTCGGCGGGAGCCACGATGAGCTTTTCGCGCGGGGTCATGAAGTCGCGCACGACTTCGTCCATGCTCATACGGGAAAGGCGATAGTCGCGCTCGGTAACAACGCCGAGCAGCTTGCCATGGCCCGTGCCGTCGGAGGTAACGGGCATGGTGGAATGGCCCGTCTGCTCCTTCAGGGCCACCACATCGGCAAGCGTCATGTCGGGGGAAAGGTTCGAATCGCTGGTTACGAAACCGGCCTTGTAGTCCTTCACGCGGGCAACCATGGCGGCTTCGTCTTCGATGGTCTGGCTACCGTAGATGAAGCTCATGCCGCCTTCGGTGGCCAGGGCAACACTCATGCCGTCGTCGGAAACAGCCTGCATGATGGCGGACACCATGGGGATGTTCAGGCTGATGGCGGGCTCTTCGCCCTTCTTGAACTTCACGAGCGGGGTCTTCAGGCTCACGTTTTCGGGACGATTCTCGGACGATGAGTAACCGGGAACGAGCAGGTACTCATTGAAAGTACGAGAAGGTTCTTCGAAGATGTAGGCCATGGAGCATCCCTTTCGCCGAAAATTTCGCTTAATTGGCTCATTATAGCGAGCCGAAAGGAGGCCCATACGCTACGGCGCACATTCATCACGCGTTCTCTACGCCATGCCCCACCACACGCAAAACGGCCCCGGAAGAATCCGGGGCCGTGAAGCATGCAACCAAGCCTGCTCAGTTACGCGTTATACGTAACGCGCGCACCCTGGGGCGTGTCTTCGATGGTGAAGCCCAGACCCGCAAGACCGTCACGCACCTTGTCGGCCAACGCGAAGTCGCGATTCTTGCGCGCCTCGGCACGAGCCGCCAGCAGCACGTCGACCGCCTGCTTGGGATTCGCGCCCGTATAGCCCGTAAGCTCGCGGGAAAGGTCGACGACTTCCTGCGGGAAGTCGGAGCCTTCCTCCTCCTGGCCCAGCATGATGCCGAACACGCTCATGAGCTCGATGATTACCGTATGAGCACCACGCAGGATGGGCACATCGGAAAGCGAACAGGTCTTGTCGCCCAGCTGGGTATTGAGCTCGCCCACGAAGGCGAACAGCACGCCCAGAGCGCCAGCGGTATTGAAGTCATCGTCCATGGTGACGATGAACTCGTTGCGCATTTCCTTGGTGCGCTTCATGATGGTGCGCGTATCGAGCGGGCTGGGGATGTCCTGGGCGTTCTTCATAGCCCAATCCAGGCGCGCTACCAGGCCCGAAATGCGCTCGAGGGCAGCTTCGGCTTCATCCAGGCGGTCCTGGGAGAAGTCGAGCGGGCTGCGGTAGTGCGTCTGCAGCATGAGCATGCGCAGAACATCGGGCTTCGTGGTGGCAAGCACGTCGCGCAGCAACAGGAAGTTACCCAGCGACTTGCTCATCTTCTCGGAATTGATGCGCAGCATGCCACTGTGCATCCAGTAGTTGCAGAACGTCTCGCCATAGCCGGCTTCGCTCTGCGCCGTCTCGTTTTCGTGATGCGGGAACACCAGGTCGGCGCCGCCACCATGGATGTCGAGCGGAAGGCCCAGGTACTTCTTGGCCATGGCCGAGCACTCGATGTGCCAGCCGGGACGGCCCATACCCCAGGGGGATTCCCACGCGGGCTCGCCGGGCTTGGCGGCCTTCCAGACGGCGAAGTCGAGCGAATCGCGCTTGCGATCGCCGATGCCCTCGGTACGCAGGTCGCGATGGCCGCTTTCCAGCTCGTTCACGTCGCGGCCAGAAAGGGCGCCGTACTTTTCCCAACTGCGGACGCTGAAGTACACGTCGCCTTCGGCTTCGTATGCGCAGCCAGCGTCGATGAGCTTCTGCACGAGCTCGATCATCGCGGGGATTTCCTCGGTGGCCTTCGGGCGCACGTCGGGGTCGAGCACGCCCATGGCATGCATATCGGCGATGAATGCCTCGGTGTACTCCTGGGCAACCTCGGCGGCGCTGCGGCCCTCTTCGTTCGCCTTGTTGATGATCTTGTCATCAACATCGGTAATGTTCTGCACGAACGTGACATCGAAGCCACGCCACGAAAGGTATCGACGAATGACGTCGAAGCTGATGAACGTGCGGGCATTGCCGATGTGAATGTAGTTGTAAACCGTGGGGCCGCACACGTACATGTGCACTTTGCCCAGTTGAGCGCTCTGGAAATCTTCCTTCTCGCGCGTCTTCGTATTGTAAATGCGGATCATCTACGAGCCTATCCTTCGTGTTCCTGTGGAAAGCATGATAGCTGATTGAACATCATAGCGAATACCCAATCGGAAGAACGCACACGAAATGGCAGCGCCCCGCATAACGGGGCGAGCGTAGCAGCATGCGTTATGGGCGGCACCTAGTTACATCGCGCGAGCAGAGCGGTGGCCTGGGCAGAAATGCCCTCGCCACGACCCTCATAGCCAAGATGCTCGGTTGTGGTGGCCTTCACGCCCACGTTTTCCACGGAGATGCCCATGGCCTTGGCCAAGTTGGCGCGCATGGCGTCGCGATGCGGCGACATCTTGGGAGCCTGCGCGGAAATGACGCTATCGACATCGACGATTTCGAAGCCAAGCTCGCGCACGTGCTCGGCGGCCTTCGCCAACAGCACCATGCTATCGGCCCCGGCATACGCAGCATCGGTATCGGGGAAGAGCTTGCCAATGTCGCCCGCACGGGCAGCACCCAACACGGCGTCGGCAACGGCATGGGCCAGCACGTCGGCATCGGAATGCCCCAGCAGGCCCTTTTCGTAGGGAATGTTCACGCCGCCGATGATGAGATCGCGGCCCTCCACCAGCTGATGCGTATCGGCGCCCAGGCCGATGCGCAGGTTGGGAATAGACATTATTCCTGCTCACCCGCCCTTTCGCGCAGCATGGTATGCACGGCTGCGGCCAACATGAGATAGTCTTCCGGCACGGTGAGCTTGATATTGTCGCGCTTGCCTTCCACCACGAGCACCTTGCCGCCCAAGCGCTCGATGAGCGAGGCGTCGTCGGTGCCCACGAAGCCATCGGACAGCGCCGAAGCGTGGGCGCGACGATAGATGCCCGTGCGGAACACCTGCGGCGTCTGCGCATTCCAGAACACAGTGCGATCGGGCGTACCCATGATCACGCCGTTTTCCACGACCTTGAGCGTGTCGACCGAAGGATGGGCCACCACAGCGCCATCGGCGTCGACGTTGCCCTTCAGCACGCTAATGGTGTGCGCGATGAGCTCGGGGCTGATGAGCGGACGGGCGCCATCGTGCAGCACCACGAACTCGAAGCGATCGTCGACGTATTCCAAGCCGGAAAAGGCGCTTTCCTGGCGGATGTCGCCAGCCGGGGCCATGACAACGGGCGTTACGAAGGGGAACGGGTCGATGGCGCGGGCCAGGTATTCCGCCTGGCGCTCCTTCGGGCACACGACCACGATAAGACCCACATCGCCCACGGCGTCGAACGCTTCAGCCGACCACGTGAGCACGGGCTTGCCAGCGATTTCAACGAGCTGCTTGCCACCATCGCGGCCAAAGCGCTCGCCCTGGCCACCAGCCAGGATAATCGCTGCGGTTTTCGGGTCCTTGTCGACCTTGCCTTCCAACCCCACGAGGTTCTGAGTAAGCGCATCGAAATCGATGGCGCTGATAAGAGCCTCGGGCGAGCGCAGCGCCGAGGGAGCGTAAATGGGATCCATCGTGCCCGCAAGGTTGTACTGCGCATCTACGTTGCGCATGGTGCGCCTCCTTTGCAATTCAAAGCGCGGGAACCCCCGCGCACGTTACCCCATGATACGACAAAACCCACGACATGCGGAATGACAGGGCAAAAGAGAAGGCGCATGAGCGAATCATGCGCCTTCGTCATCAGCTAGTTCGCTGCCCCGTCGGCTGCGGGAACGCCACCCGAACCCGAGCCGCCCGAACGCAGGGCGCGACCGGTATCGGAGAGGTCGTAGCCGCGCATGAGCAACTCGGCGTCATGCGCGATGCTATCGCGCTTACGCGGCGCAGGAATGTCGCCGGTTCCAGGCTCGAATATGAGCTCGCCATCCTTCAGGCTGACGTCGATAACCGAACCCGAACGCCACTTCCCTTCCAGAACCTGATCGGAGATGGGGTCTTCCAGCAGGCGCTGAATGGCACGACGCAGCGGGCGCGCACCGTACGTGGTGTCGGTGCCCTGCTCGGCAATGTAGCGGCAGGCGTCGTCGGTGATGTTGATGGTCATGTTCTGGGCGATCAAGCGCTCGCGCAGGTCGGCAACCATCAGCTTCACGATCTGGCCGATCTCTTCCTTCGTGAGGCTCTTGAACACGATGGTCTCGTCGATACGGTTCAGGAACTCGGGACGGAAGAGCTTCTTCAACTCACTCGTCACGCGGCTCTTGATTTCCGTATCGGAAAGACCCGCCTGCTCGGAACCGCCAAAGCCCAGCGGCGCCGTTTGGGCGATGTCACGCGCACCCACGTTGCTCGTCATGATGATGACGGTGTTGCGGAAGTCGACCGAACGGCCCTGGCCGTCGGTGAGCCTACCCTCTTCCAGGATCTCGAGCAAGATGTTGAAGACATCGGGATGGGCCTTCTCGATCTCGTCGAACAGCACCACGGAATACGGACGCTGGCGCACGGCCTTCGTAAGCTGGCCGCCCTCGTCGTAGCCCACGTAGCCCGGGGGCGAACCGATGAGACGCGATACCGTGTGCTTTTCCATGTACTCGCTCATGTCGAAGCTGATGAGCGCATCTTCGCTGTTGAACAGGAACTCCGCGAGCGCCTTGGAAAGCTCCGTCTTGCCCACGCCGCTGGGGCCCAGGAAGATGAACGAACCGGTGGGGCGCTTCGGGTCGGCCAGGCCGCTGCGAGCGCGGCGAATAGCCTTCGAAACGGCGGTGACTGCCTCGTCCTGACCCACGATGCGCTCGTGCAGCACGCTTTCCATGCGCAGCAGCTTGTCGGCCTCGGCTTCGGTGAGGTCGCTTACGGGCACGCCCGTGGTCATGCTCACCACGTCGGCGATGTCTTCGGCGGAAACCTGCTGAAGCGTCTTGTGCGATTCCTCTTCCCACTTCTGCTGGGCGACTTCGCGGTCGCGCTTCAGCTGCTCTTCCTGGTCGCGCAGGGCAGCGGCCTGTTCGAAGTCCTGGTCGGCGATGGCGCCTTCCTTCTTCTGGCGCACTTTGCGCAGCTTATCGTCGAGCTCTGCCAGCTCGGGCGGCAGCGTCATGTTGCGGATGCGCATGCGCGCGCCCGCTTCGTCCATGACGTCGATGGCCTTGTCGGGCAGGAAGCGGTCCTGAATGTAGCGACTGGAAAGCTGAACGGCCGCCTGCAGGGCTTCGTCGGTGAACTTTACGCCGTGATGCTCTTCGTAGCGATCGCGCAGGCCCCGCATGATGCGAATGGACTGTTCCTCGTTGGGCTCGCCCACGGTGATGGGCTGGAAGCGACGCTCGAGCGCGGAATCCTTTTCCACGTGCTTGCGGTATTCGTCGATGGTGGTGGCGCCAATGACCTGAATCTCGCCACGAGACAGCGGCGGCTTCAGAATGCTGGCGGCGTCGATGGAACCCTCGGCCGCACCCGCACCGATGAGCGTATGCAGCTCGTCGATGAACAGGATGATATCGCCTTCCGCGATGACTTCCTTGATGCACTTCTTCAGGCGCTCTTCGAACTCGCCACGGTACTTGCTGCCCGCAACCAGGCTGGAAATGTCGAGCGTGAACAAGCGCTGATGACGCAGCATGTCGGGAACCTGGTTGCTCACGATGAGCTGGGCCAGGCCTTCCACCACAGCCGTCTTGCCAACGCCCGGGTCGCCGATAATCAGCGGATTGTTCTTCTGGCGACGGCAGAGCACCTGCATGATGCGTTCGATTTCGCCCGCGCGGCCAATGACCGGATCGAGCTTGCCTTCGGCGGCCTTCTTGGTGAGGTCGGTGCCATATTCGGCCAGGGCGCTTTCCTTCGGCTGCGCACCAGGGTCGACCCCAGCGCGGCCGGCGAACACCGACGACTGACCCACCAGGTCGTTCAGGGCGCTACGCACGGCATCGCCCGAAACGCCCAGGCGACCAAGCGCGTCGATCGCGGCGCCCTCGCCCTCGCGCACGATGCCCAGCAGCAGATGCTCGGTAGAGATGTAGCTCTGACCCATCTGCATGGCCTCGCGCAGGCTGTTCTCCAGCACGCGCTTCACGCGCGGCGTGAAGCCCAGATGACCCGACACGTCGGAATCGGGGTCGATGGTCACGACCTGCTTCACGGCGTGCACGGCCTCGTCGTAGTGAACGTTCAAGCGGTCGAGCGCCTGAGCGGCCAGACCGTCTTGCTCCTTGATGAGAGCGAGCAATATGTGCTCGGTCCCGACATAAGGCTGATGCAGGCCCCTGGCTTCGTCTTGCGCGATAACCAGCACCTTTCTCGCCTTATCGGTAAACTTGTCGAATGACATGTGGCTCCTCTTTTCTGCAGTGGGCCTTAAAATTTTTGTACCATGCTAGCACTCAACTATCTTGAGTGCCAAAACGACACGTTCCCGTAATAAAACAACCGCGGAAACGCCTTGCCCCTACCCAAGCTGAACGACCGATATGTCCTTCATGTACAAGCCTGGCTTATGCGCAGCCAGCAAATCGGGCGCAGGCTCTTCGCCGCGCAGCCAAGCAACCAAAGCCTTTGGCAGGTTCACGCCCGCCTGATGGGAAAACGGATAACCACCACCGAAGCGCGCATTCATTTCCAGTACGCGCAACGAAGCATACGACCCGTCGTCGTTTTGCACCGCGAACACGTCTACATCCATGTTCCCCGGATGGGGCGCCACCTGGGCAAGCGTGCGCGCAAGCTCAACGAACTCGCACGGAGGCTCGATGACCTGGGCAATGTCGGTTTCACCCGAGCGCATGGCAATTTTCTTGCGCACCGAAACGCCAGCGAACTCACCCCGCAGATCGCACATTACGTCCATGCCGTATTCCTCGCCCGCGGCCGCCTGCTGAATAAGCACGGCGTGGCTAGGATCCTCGCACGACTCGTACTTCACATACGAGCTGGCGACCTGGGCGCGCACCAGACGATACATGGCCTCGAGCTCTTCCTTTGAATGGGCCGCATAGATGCCAATGGAGCCCATGCCCCAACGTGGCTTCACGAACAGGGGAAACGATACCTCCCCCGCCGCAAGCGCGCGCCTGGCGTCGTCTAAGGAAAGATAGGTGGCAAGCGCGGGAATGCCAGCGCCCTCCACGAGCTTCTGCCCCAGGTACTTGTCATTGCACGCCCGAGCCACCTGCAATGGCGCCACAATGGGCTCTACCCCCAACGCGCGGAACTCACTTGCATGGGCCGACAGAACGGGCACGTCGATGTCGAACAGCGAGAGCAGCGCGCCGATGCGATGGTCGCGGCAATACCGCAGCAGGAAGGGAATGTATTCGTCGGAATAGATGAGCGGACATACTTCCGCAGCGTCCGCCAGGGCAAATGCGGGCGTGAGCGATGAGCTGTTCACCACATGCACTTCGCCTTCGCCGGCAAGCGCCTCCTGGAACCAGCGCACCAGGTAGGTCCTGCGGCCCACCGACGTAATGAGCACGTTGGGACGCTCGGGGGCAAGCCCCGTTTGAACACCCTGCATACCGTCGCTCATACAGCACCCTTCCATCCGTCGAACACGCCGTTTCGCCCCAAGGCGAAATCGGTCCGCACATTATAGACTACGAAATCCCGACGCCTACGAGAAGAACAGCTCCTTGCAATCTTCCACGAACGCCTGGGCCTGCGCGCGACTCTCCTCGTTGCGCGCAGTGTAATACGCAAGCGCATCGGAACGCGTGCGCTCAGAATACGCCAGCTGCTCGGGGTCGAACCCAAATGCCACGCCGTACATCTTGTAGTCTTCAGCGTAATAATCGTCGTACGTCTTGCCCGGCTCGGGCACCACCACCGAAATGCACCCGCAAATGCTCGCCAACGTAGAGTATGCCGTTTGCATGTCGTAGCTCACGCAGTACTTACACTCGTTGAACACGCGAACCTTTTCCACCTCGGAAAGGTCATCCACCACGATGCCATCGAACGACTCGGGCAAGTCGGGGCGATCGGCGCCCTTTCGAACGACGTAGCACGTGCCCGTGCGCTCGCCGAAGTTCGTCTGCTTGTACAGTTCCAAGTCGTAATACGGCGTAGTCAGCTGACGACCCTGGGGGTTCAGGTCCATATCGTTGAACGGCTGCATGTAGCAGTAGAACACGTCGCTTTCGCTATAGGCCACGCCAGGGCGGTCCTTGTACGTATAGTGGTAGAGCAGCCAACGCACCACATGCGTAGCATGCAGCGGATTCCCCACGATGTTGTCGGAATACACCACCACGTCGTCATCGGTCACACGCGGCAACCACTTGCGCGCAACACCGCGCACCGACACGTTCACATACCCCTTGAACAGGGGGTTATTCAGAAACGGCTTCTCGCCGAAAAGCTTCACCAGCGCCACGCGCACAACGTCGGTTATGGTAAACACGATTTGCTGCCGCCAGAAGAACGCCTTGCGACCCGGTTCGTACTTGCGCTCGCCCGGATAGAACACGCGCGCACGATAGCCCAGTTCGGAAGCGTATTTCGCAAGGGCATGCAGCACGATGGCGCCGCCCCCGCTCTGTCGGGGCGACACGATCACGAACTGAGGACGGCGGGGGAAACGACGCGTCATGCACGCACCGCGCCTTCCGAGCCATCGAGTGCATCGAAGAACAGCGGCGTACCACCCGTATGCAAGAACAGTATGCGCTTTTCGCATATGCCCTGATCATGCAGGTATCGAAGCATGCCGTCGAAGCCCTTCCCCACATACGTTTCGTCAAGCGGCATGCCCGCGTGCGCAAACGCATGGCGAATGGTCTGCTGCTCAGCGGCATCGGCGCGCCCATAGCCACCATGCAGGAACTCATCGCTTACGTGAATGCGGCTATGCAGGTCGGCCGGCACGTCAACCCCACGCGACGCTAAATACGCCCGGCAATACCCCTCGATGTGCTCCGTAGCCGCTTCCGCAGAACGCGCCACGGAAACGCCCACGACCTTGCAAGCCGAACCGCCAAGGACGCTTCCGCACAGCAGCCCCGCCTGCGTCATGCCCGTGCCCGTAGCCAGGAAGACGTAGTCGAACGAGGCGCCCGAAGCGCGCTCCCAATCGGCAACTTCCCTGCTCGCATGCACATACGCCTGTACGGGAGTGGCCTCGTTACCCTTGCCAAAACGATTGCCGTAGATGTAATACGGCCGAAAGCCCCGTTCTCGCAATTCGTCCAGAGCGGCTTCCACCGCCTGGGCCACCGCACCCTTCTGACAGGGGCGAACCTGGGCCCCCAAGCGGGAGCAAAGCTCAGCATTGAACGAACGAGGGCGCGATCCGTCTTCCTCGGCCGGGGAAACCACGATGCAGGGCATGCTCATACGCGCCGCACCATTCGCCATAACGCGCGCCAAGTTCGAACGCGTGCTGCCATACGCCACGATGGCATTGCAACCTTGCGCAAGCGCATCGGCGAAGAAGCACTGGGCGATACGCGCCTTGTTGCCGCCGAACGAAAACGGAATCAGATCGTCGCGCTTCACGTAGAGCTCGTTGTCGCAGCTCACGCCATCGAGCTCCACGATGGGAGTGGGTGCGAGCAGCGACCCATCGGGCGCAAATCCCGGGAGCGCCGCAGCATTGTTCAAGCTGGCATCCATACGCTACCGATTCCCTCCCCGGTTCGATTCGAGTACATACGTTTCCGACAAGTCGCTCTCGTATGCCAACGAGGAGACTTCCAAGCCCAGCGAGCTGGACAGCCAGTCGAGCATGACGCTGGGATCGGGAGACGTCGCATACGTTTGGATATACACCACGACTGGCGACCCCTCCGGGTAGCGGGCCAGGTAGTCGCTCACGAGCGACAGGCTCTCATCGTACGGACCATCGGCATTCACCGTGCAAATGGAGCCGTACTCCACCAGCTGTTCGTAGTCGTTCGTCATGGCCGCATCGCGATACGTGGAAACGAAATACAACACCGGGTCGCTGGCATGCTCCTGGGCGAAGGCAGTTCGCTCGGGGTCTTGCGGCATCATGTAGTTGGGCGGCATGACCGCAACACTCATGCCAAGAGACGCAAGCGCCACCAACGCGCAGCATAAGGGCGCAAGGGCCCGCGAACGCTCGAACGCACCCAAACCGCGCGCCCACGTCACGAGCATGCCCACAAGGACGGCCATGAGCGGAATCACCGAGAACGTATAGCGCTCATCGTGATAGCCCCATACGGTGCGCACCAGGAAATACGCGGCAAACGCCGGCAGTACGATAATCCACGCCAGAGGATCAACGCGCAGGGCTTCGCGCGCCGCCACGCGCCCGCGAACCGTGCGCCATACCACGCACACGGCAAGGACTAGCGATGTGGCGCACATCACGAAACACGACGAGGCAAGGTACTTGAACGCCACGACCACGAGATACGCAAGCGAAGGCGTTGCCTCCACGGGCGCAAAGCGATCGGTCACGTTCGTCATCTGCTCGAACACGGCCGGAAACGTAGCCAGCATGGCAAGACCCGCCACGACGACCACCGCCGCAAACACACCCGCCCGACGTAGCTGCTTCTTGCGTAGCACCAGGTAGGCAACGTACGCCGCGGCAAGCAACGCCAGATAGAACGCGAACAGGTACTGCGTGAGCATGCCGCAGTACGCCACGGCGAAGAGGGCAACGTACCAGGCGGGCTTTTCGCTGCGATGTAGGCGCAGCACCACATAGGCCAGCAGCACCGTGAGCAGCGACATGAGCATGTACATGCGAATGAGCACCAACGTGGAAAGGCACGCCTGGCTCATGCCGTACGCGAGCATGGCCATAACGGCAGCCGCTTCGTCTTCGAGCAGCTCCCGCGAAAGACGATAGAGGAAGAAGAGCGTGAGTCCGAAGAAGACCAGGTTTATGGCCAGGCCTATCCACTTCGAGAACACACCTGGCAGAAAGGACGACACCGCATGCACGACGCAGTAGTACAGCGGCGGATGCACATCTTGCGACTGATTGTAGAACACCGAATCGAACGCGAATTGCTGGCCTTCGTCGACCTGCACGTATTCCAGAAGCGCATCGCGCTCGATCACCTTGCCGGTGATGTCATCGTCGTAGGCGCTCTTCAGAAATGGAGAATAGTAGCTGTTGGAAAGGCCGTACGAATAGATCTCGTCGACGAAGTAGCCCGATTTCGCAATGCAGAACGCCAGGCCCACCGCCAGCGCGGCAGCGAACGCAAGGACGAAGAGAAGCGAGGGCCGTGAAGCGTTCTTCCCTTGCACAGCCGTGGTAATCACTCCCCCGTTACAGCCCTTCGATAACGGGGATATTCTACACTATCCCCGTTACCCCAGGTATTACGGACGATAATTGTGGATGGTGGTACCCAGCGGGACGTTGTCGTACACCCACTGCGCGTTCTTCCACTCCAGGCGAATGCAGCCATGCGACAGATGCTGGCCCAGCTCGCTCTTCGAAGCCAGAATGCTGTGGACGGCATACGGGCCGGTGTACTTCGTGGCCCACTGCGAGCTCATCTCGGGCTCGCCCGCCCACATAAGGTAGCGTTCGTGAGTCTGCGTAGTCCACGTTCCCGTGGGCGTGCGATAGTTGCTGGCACCGCATACGCAACGCCAGAAGTACTTGAACTGCCAGAAGCCCTTGTACCCCACCATCACGCCGAACCAGCATTCCGAGGTATCGGTCATGAGCAGATAGCCCGTGGAGCTGCTCTTACTCTGCGCACGCAGGAACATTTCCAGCTGAGCGCCCGAATAGTCGTACGAACGCGTAATCTTGCCATCGTTGTCGGCATGGTAGAGCTCGTTGTTGCGCGCCACGTAGCCATTGCGCAACACGTAGTACACGTCATTGATGCCGTAGTACAGCGAGCCATCCACGGTGAAGTAGCCCTTGCGAGCGCCATAATAGCCGCCGCTAAACACGCTCTTCATGTAGTAGCGCTGGTAGATTCCACCGTCGTAATCCTTGGAAACGACCCAGCCGGCATTGGAAGGCATCTTGCCGTCGTTGTCGGCCAGCAACATGTAGTTGCCGTACAGCTGCTTACCACGCAGCACATAGCCCTGATTGCCCAGGCCGAAATACGGCGTGCTGTCGACCTTGAAGAAGCCCGACAGCATGGCATGGGACGTGGCGTCGTAGCGATAGCGCTGCAATACGCCATCGTAGGCCTTGGTCACAAGCCAACCGGTATTTCCGTCGGACGTGGATGCCAGCTTTCCGTCATTGCTCGCAACATAAACGCGACCAGCGCCGTTATCCCACTTTCCGCGCACGATGATGCCGTTGGGACGCGCGTATGCGGTATACCCCGCACCCTCCGAAGCGGTAACAAGGCGAGACTTGGCAACGCTTGCATTCGAATCGAGCCAGTAGCGCTCGAGAGACCCCGTCCACGCGGGGGAAACGAGCCAGCGCGCCGCAAACGGCAGGTTCGCGCCATTCGTGGCGTACCAGGCAATACCCTCGGCCGTCCAGCCCATCTTCACAAGCGAGGCGTTTTCGGAGGCGGACGTCGTGTAGTTGTGCGAGCCCGTCTTGGCGTTCTTGTTGTACTGGCGATACACGACGAGCCCCGTGTCTTCTGAATCGGAGTACCAGCCGATGCCCTCGTACTTCCAGCCCTTCTTCACCAGGCCGTCGCGCTCGCTCTTCGACGTCGTGTAGAAGTGATCGCCGCCGTTGGGATTGTATAGACGATATACGGGCGTGCTCGACGTGGTGGGAGCCACCCAGCCGATGCCCTCCCACTGCCAACCGGCACTGGCAACGTTCATTGCCTCAGATTCGCTCGACGTATAGAAATGTTCGCCCGAATTCGGGTTGTACAGGCGATACATGTTCACATGCGATTCTTCGTACGAGGGCGTTTCGCCATCGGAAGCAACGACAAGCCCCGACTCGGCGGCATCGCCATGCGAGGCGGCATCGGACGCCGGGGCAAGCTGGCTGGAGGAATCGGCGGCGTTCTGACCGGCGATTTCGTCTGCGGAAGCGACCGGCGTTTCAACGGCATCTGCGGAGAGGACGGCGCTTTCGCCTGCAGCAGACGCGGAGCCTTCTTGAACCGTCGACGAAGGCTCGCTCGCTTGAACAGCGGATTGCTCCTGACCATCAGCAGAAGGAACGGATTTAGCCGCTTCGTCCCGCGCATCGGCCAAAGCCGCTAGATCATCACTGGGCAAACCGTTTGCAACGGCATCCGCCTGCGTATCGACGGGGTCGTCGAGCGCATAGGCGGGGCCCGCCACGCAAAAAAGGGAAACGGCCAGAAGACTAGCGGCAATGGCAAGGCCAATGCGAAGCGTGCGCGCATGCGGTTGAATGTATGCGTTCGCCATAATAACCCCCACCCAGAACAACTTAGCGTAACTCGTTCAGTATACCGAGCAACCAGCCGAAACGCCACTATCGCAGACGGGGTTTTGCGCGCGTGCGCCACCCTACAATCGATGGGATGATTGGGCGCGAACGGGCCCTACGCCCTACGTGCGCGCACAAGGGTGCGCTTCGCGTACCAATACAGCGGGAAATAGATACGACGCCGCAGGAGAGCTATCTCGATACGCGTCTTCGCGTCAAGTGGCTTGTCGTCGATGTCGCGGATGGCCGTAGCAAACGGTTCGGTCTGACACAGGCCAACGAACGAACGCCTGCTCTCGTCGCCCATCTGCCGCCAAATGGGCGGAATGCAATCGACGCAGGCCATGTAGAACGTATTGCGCAGGAACCCGGCGTCGTGCTCTTCCATGAACCGCTGCACAGCGGCATAGTACACGAGCGTCTTCTTCAGCGATTCGGGGTCATGACGCCTGGTGGCCGAAGCGGAATTGATGCGGTACTCATACACAGGCTCGTGACAACACGCAACGCACGTGGCCAGGTCGAAGCAATGCAGATTGAACGCAATGTCCTGAGAACGGCGCAGTGCCACATCGCTCATCAGGCCATGTTCCACCAGAAACGCCCTGCGATAGATGCGCGCCCATACGGCACCAGCCAGGCCGCTACCCCTACTGCCGTCGGGTTCAATATTGGAAAGCACCATGTTCAGTAAATACGCGCGGTCATCGCGCCCGAAGTACGTGCGCTCGCTGGAAAAGTTCACGCGCACGCGGCGCGAAGAACCATCAACCTCAACGAAGTCGCCCACCACGATATCGGGTACACAGCCCTGCGGGCTGGGAGCCGTGCATGCCAGCAGCGTATGCAATGCGCCCGGCAGCAAGCGGTCGTCGGCATCGACAAAGCAGATCCATTCGCCACGCGCCTGCAGCACGCCCGCGTTGCGCGCAGCAGCGGCGCCAGCATTTGCCTGATGGAGCACCGTCACGCGCGCATCTTGCGCGGCAAGGTCGCGGGCAACTTCCAACGTGCCATCGGTGCTGCCGTCGTCCACGATGAGCACCTGCACATCGGAAACGCCCTGCTCGAAAATGGATTCCACACCCTCGCGCAGGCTATCCTCCACGTTGTACGCGGGAATGAGAACCGTTACCCGCACATCGTTCTCGCACGGCGCATCGCTGTTCGCTGTCACTTCATGTCCTTCCAAACGGTGAGCGTACGCGCGCCCACCCATACCTTCGCTGCCCGATTATATCCCACGCAAAAACGGCTGCTGTATAATCGGATGCCGTCAGGCCAGCTAGAAGGAAGAACTTCGCCTTGAATCGCCTATTTCGCCTTGTCCGCTATTGGATCCACCGCCACCTCCACCCGGTGAACGAACGCACGCTCTGCAGCCAGAGCCTGCTGGAACGCGAACTCGATTGGGCCTACTACGCACGCTATGGCGAGCACCCCAACCTGCAAAACCCGACCACGTTCAACGAGAAGATGCAGTGGCTGAAGATTCACGATGCGATTCCGCTGAAGACCATCTGCGCCGACAAGCTTGCCGTACGCCCCTACGTAGCGCAGCGCGTGGGCGAGGAGGTGCTTCCCCAGGTATTTCGCGAGTGGGAACGTGCCGAAGACGTGAGCTTCCAGGGGCTTCCCAGCTCATTCGTGCTGAAGGCGAATCACGGTTCGGGCATGATGAGCATGGTACGCGATGCGGCAAACGCAAACATGCAGGCCACGCACGAAGCATGCGCGCAATGGCTGGACACCGATTTTGCGCTGACCATGCTGGAGCGCTGGTACAGCGACATTCCGCGCAGGGTATTCGCGGAAGAACTGCTCGACGACATCGAATGGGAATACCAAGTGTGGTGCTTCAACGGCAAGGCCCGCTACGTGGGCGCCATGCACGACCCACACGGCAGCAACGAAAAGCAGTTCTTCACGCCCGACTGGGAGCGTCAGCCATTCGTTTCCTCGTTGCCCATCTTGGAGGGCGACATCGAACGACCCAAGAACCTGGACACCCTCCTGGACTACTCCGAGCGGCTTGCCGCCGATTTCGCGTTCGTACGCGTGGATTGGTATAGCTGCACGCAGGGCCTGCGCTTTAGCGAGCTCACGTTTACGCCCGCCGGAGGATTCGTACAGTGGACGCCGCGCGAGTATGACGCCAAGCTGGGCGCCCTGCTGAAACTGCCAAAGGTCGACTAGCGCTTAGCGCGCCTGGCACCCAAGCACGATATCGCAAATGCGATCGACCTGTGCAAGGGGAAGCGACGCATACATGGGAAGCGTGAGCACCCGCTGCGCCACATCGCGCGCCACGGGCGTTTCCTCACTGGAATACGTGTCGCGATAGCATGCATAATCGCTGATGAGCGGGAAGAAATACTTGCGCGCGCCAATGCCTTCCGCCGCCAGGGCGGCCTTCACCTCATCGCGGCTCGCGCCAAATTCGTCTTGGAAGATCACGGGGAAGTACGCGTAATTGTGCGTCACGTTCGCCGGAACGTCGAAGAGCTTCAAGCCAGGTGCGCCAGCCAGACGCTCCATATAGTGCTCGTGCACGACCTTGCGCAGGGCGATTTCGCTATCCAAGTGGCGTAGATTGCAAATGCCCATGGCGGCGCAGAACTCGTTCATCTTCGCATTGCCACCCACGTATTCCACGTCTTCCGGCCCGATAATGCCGAAGTTCTTCCACTGGTTCAGCACGTCGTAGAGCGAAGCATCGCGGAAGCATACCGCGCCACCCTCGATGGTGTTGAACACCTTGGTAGCATGAAAGCTGAACATGGACGCATCGCCGAACGCGGCGGCCGAAACGCCATCGCGTTCCACGCCGAACGCATGCGCCGCATCGTAGATGACCTTCAGCCCATGTTTATCGGCGATATCCTGAATGGCCTGTGTATCGCACAGGTTGCCGTACACGTGCACGGGCAGGATGGCGCAGGTGCGCGGCGTGATGGCGCGCTCGACGGACGCAGGGTCCAGCGTGCAATCGCTGCGGCGAATGTCGGCGAACACGGGCGTAAGGCCCTTGCGCACGATGGCGTGCGTGGTGGACGCAAACGAGAACGGCGTAGTGACGACCTCGCCTTCCAGCTGCAGCGCCTCCAGAATGCATTCGAGCGCATTGTGCCCATTCGTGAACAGGGCAATGTTCTGCACGCCCAGGCGGTCCTTCAACTGGGCCTCGAGCTCCGCGTGCTTTTCGCCCATGTTGGTGAGCCAATGGGACTCCCACAGCGGCGCAATCTCGTTCACGAACTCCTGAAACGGAGGCAGCGAAGAGCGAGTTACCAAAATGGGGTCTGCGGCCATGAGATTCCTTCCATGCAAAACGTATTTGCCAGTATACGACTTACCGGCCACGCCGTGCGGGAATGGCCTCGCGCGCCATCCCAACCAGATATCCGAATTCTTCCACATGGAATAGCTTCGCGAGCAGCACGTACGCCCCCACGAACACGACGACTTGCACGGCGATTTGCCCCAAGGCAGGAAGCCCCAGCAACGCAAGAGGCGCCGCTAGCGCCATGGCAACGACTGTGAGCGCAATGCCCGGCGCAATGTCGCGCAGCTGCTCCCCGTACGAATAGCCAATGACGCGCTTGTTGGGATGCGCGTTCACGAAGGTGGAGATGATGCCCGAGAGGATGTACGCCCCCACCATGAGGTAGATATCCTTCAGCACTAGGCCAAAGAACAGGATGAACGCGATTCCATAGCACTTCTTGATGATCTCGAGCTTCAGGAACAAATCACTGCGGCCCATGCCATTGAGCGTCTGCAGATTCGTGGTGTGGATGGGCAGCATTGCGTACACGACGCAATACATCTGCATGAACGGCACGCAGGGCAGCCACTGCTCGCCCAGCAGGAGCAGCACGATGGGCTGAGCGGTCACGGCAAACAGGCCCATGGCGGGCAGAATGAGAAACGTACTCGTTTTGATGGCGCGACGCACCAGCCCCTTCACGTTCGCCAGGTCATCCTTGGCGCGCGCCACCGCCGACATCATGACGGGCTGAATGGCGCCATCGAGCGTGGTGCCCAGCGCCGCGGGGTACTTCTTGCCCTGCGAAACCAGACCCAGCTGAGCTTGCGAAAACTGCTTGCCGATGATCAGATCGGACAGGCTTTCGTAGCCCGTCTGCAGAAGGCCCGACACCAGCAGCTTCCAGCCGAAGGAGAAATGCACGCGCGCACGTTCGGCGCTGAACGTGAACTGCGGTAGCCAGCGATTCTGCACGAACAGGACGAAGCTGTAGATAACCTGGTAGGCAAGTTGCTGAACGACGAGCGCCCACAACCCCGCCCCCAACGCTGCAGACGCGATGCCCAAGGCGCCCGACGCAACCACCGAGACGACGCCTGCCCAGAAGATCTTGCGAAACTGCAGCTCACGCTGCACGCTGGCGACCTGCACGGAATTGAACGCATTGATGAACAGGATGATGGTAAGCACGCGCAGAGGCACCACGAGAGCGTCGTACTGATAGAACGCAGCCACCGCAGGTGCGGCCAGGAATACAACCACGTACAGCACCGTGGCCGTGGCGAAGCACATCCAGAACACCGTGCTAAAGTCGCGACGGTCCACGTTGCTCGCCTGCACGAGCGAAGTGTTCAAACCCGATTGTACGATGACGTTACCCAGGTTCACGAACACGAGCATGATGGCCAGCGCCCCGAAATCGTCGGGAGCGAGCAAGCGAGCAAGCACGATCTGCACGATAAGCGCCACGAGCGACGTGCCTCCGCGCTCCATGAGCTTCCAGAACATGGAGGAAATCGTACGCGCCTTCAGGGTCTCGGCCTTCATCGGCGCATCCCCAGCGACAGAAGGACCTGCACCACACGCTTTGCAGGCGTAGCGCGCCAGAAGCCATCGCGGCCAAGCGCGCGCAAGCGCTTGGCAGGATTCCACTCCAACATGTGGCCAAAATCGTGTGCGAGAGCAAGTTCACGCTCGCCCAGCTCATCGGCATACGTTTCCGCAAAGGCACGTGCCTGGCTATGAGCCGCGCGAATGCCATCCACAGTTTCGCGCATATGGGCTGCTCGGTCGGAAAGCGAATAGCGCTGAGCACCCAGGGAATTGTCGCCATGCTGACGATACTTCATGGTCACCTGGGGCAATACGGCAACGGCGCCCAGGGATGCCGCCACGAGCATCGTCCACCAGTCGTGCATTTCCACGGCCTCAAGACCCTCGCACGGTGGGCGCACGTTCATAAAGCAGGCGCGGTTCACGAGCATCGTGCACCCCGGCGCCATGTTCTCTACGAGCAGGTTATTGAACTCCACCATGCGCGTATCGCGCGCAGTGTACGCCAGGTAGGAAGGCGCGATCTCCGAGCCGTCTTCCGCCACGACCTGCGCATCGGTACAGATGGCCGCAGGCGCGCCATCGAGCGCGGCCTCGAGCTGACGCAGCGCTTCAAGCGAATCTGCCAGCTTGTTGGGAAGCCAGATGTCGTCCTGATCGCAGAACGCGAAATAGTCCACGTCGGCCATATGCTCCTGAGCATATGCGATGAGCGAAAAGAAGTTCTGCTTCGCGCCACCCTGACGCTTGGGCGCACGCATGACCGTAAACTTGCCGTTGGCCTGAGCGTATTCCTGCAAGATATCGAATGTCGCATCGGCGGAGCAATCGTCCTGAGCAACGCATACCCAATCGGCGTGCGTTTGCGCCACAAGCGAATCGAGCTGCTGGCGCACGAAGCGCTCGCCCTGATACGTGGCGAGCAGTATGCAAATGCGCGACATGCTATTTCACCTGTTCGGGCGCTTCTTCACCTTGCGCCCGGGCCGCAGCCTCGCTGCGCTCGTAATGGTCGAGCTGATTGATGGCAACCTGTTCGGCCAGTTCCTGCACGCGGCATTCCAGCTGCGACACGCGACGGCTACCCGCGAAGTTCTTCAGGATGAGCACGAAGATGAAGAACAGGAAGATGAAGTTCACGGGTGCCATGAACCCGAACGCATCCGAAGCAGCCACGGCAATCTCCGGAAAGATGCTCAGCAGCAAGATGACCAGCGAAAACGCCACCCAGAACAGGGAATCCTCGATGCGCATCTTCGAACGCTTGATGCTGTGCAGCAGGAAGACCACCAATGCCACGGCGGCCACGATGAGCACGATTCTAAGAGCAACGGACATGGCAGCCTACCTGAAGAACTGGATGAGCAGGACGGAAAGGGCCGTGCGGAACATGTACATGCTCGCCGACCACGGGTTGAAATAGCTGGTACCGGCAGTGCGCTCGGCCATTTGGACGGGCACTTCCGCGATGCGAGCGCCCTTCTTGCGCATGAGATACGAAAGCGTGTCGGGCTCGGGGCCAAGGTTCGGGCCGAAGGCAAGCTCCTTGATCATGCGGCGGTTGTACGCGCGCATGCCCGACGTGGGATCGGTGATTTTCGTCCCCGTGGTCAGGCGAATCATGCCGCTGATGAGCGAGCCACCGAACCCACGCAACCCCGAGGGCTTGCGCTCGTTCACGAAGCGCGACCCAATAACAACGTCGTTGGTCTCCAACGCGGCCACCAGGCTGTCCAGGTATTCCGGAAGGTGCTGGCCGTCGGCATCGAACTGAATGACGCAATCGTAGCCATTGCGATAGGCGTACTTCAGGCCCGCCTGAAATGCGCCGGAAAGCCCCACATTGATGGGCAGATCGAGAAAACGGTACCCGCGACGTCGGCAGATATCGGCCGTGGCATCGCGCGAACCGTCATTTACGACAAGGTAGGAATACGCGGGATAGTCGGCAATAAGGGCATCGACCACACGCTCGATGTTCTCCTCTTCGTTGTACGCGGGAATCACCAGGAGCGTCTTCATTCCCCCGCCTTACCGAAAACAATCATGAACTGCCGCTTTCTTCCCAATCCCTTGCAAACAGACCTATTTTATCTCATTGCGGGCGCATGCTTCCACGCCCCGACGCCAACCACGCCTGAATGCGCGCAGCAAGGCGCATCGACGGCGCTCGAACAGCAGGTTGCTCACGAATTCCTTCACGATGCAACTGCGCTCGGCGGCGTATTCCCGCGTACCTCGATACTTGCGCAGCACGATGGCCCACGAGCGAGCCTTATCTTCCCTGCGGAAATCACCATGATTCGTGCGGTACATCTGCTTCAGGTGGAACCCGTGCTCGCGGCTGAACCACGGCACCTTGCGCGCATATTGGTTGTCGCCAATAGCATGCGCAAGCGCCACTTCGTGCGTCTGCAAGATGCGAAAGCCATGCAAGCGCAGGTTGGCGCAGAAATCCATGTCGACCCAATCCACGAACAGCATCTCGTCGAACCCGCCCACCGCTTCATACGCAGCGATGCTCACGAGCGAACCGGAATTGATGGCGCGCGGCACCTGGCAAACGACATCGGAGGTTTCCAGGGCGTCGCCTTCCAGGTAGTTGCCAATGAGCGGGCACACCAGGCCGACGTCTTCGCCCAAATGGCGAACGAGCGTCTGCACCATGCCCGGAGCCGACGTGCTGTCCTCGTCGAGCAGCAGCACGGCCACCGCCCCCGCATCACGCGCCGCGCGCACGCCACGATTCAACGCGGCGGCCACGCCCAGGTTCTGGCCGTTCTCGACGACCGTGCATCCAGGGAATTCCGATGCGAGGAAGCGAATGGCGCGTACGTCCTGCGAACCATTGTCGACCACAAACACACCCGCCACCTGGCCGGACACTGCCCGCAGGTTATCCCGCAGGCGTGCAAGGTCGGGATTAAACGTGATGACCGTCGCAAAAATGCGATTGGAAGCGTATGTCGAGGTAGTTTTCACGGCGCCTATTCTATCGCACCTGCGCAAATGCGCGCACGATGCACATTTCGCCCGTTTAGCGCGCGCATCGCATGGTATCGTTTCAGGAAACGGAAAACCTGGGGGAACTGTGAGCACGAGCAAGCATATTGGGTTCGATATCGCCTTCGCCATCATCAGCGTGGTCTTCCTGATCGTGGGCATATTTGCCTCGCCGTTGTTCAACGTTCCCGACGAAGAATCGCACTTCTGCCGCGCGTATCAGGTTTCGGAAGGGCGCCTGGTATCGTACGCCGACCCCAACGACCCCAGCAACGGCCTGATGGGAGGCGTATTGCCCACCGCCGTTGCCGTACCCGACGAGTTGGCTAGAACGCACACGCACGCCGACGTGGCCGACTACGCCACGCGCGCCATCGACAACAGCGACCGTTCGTTCGTTTCGTTCCGCAACACCGCGCTCTATAGCCCCACATCCTACGCGCCCCAGGCACTGGGAATCGCCATCGCGCGCCTGCTCACCGGCAATGTTGCCGCCCTAGCCTACGCAGGGCGCTTCATGAACTGGCTGGCAGCGGCGGCGATCATCTTCCTCTGTCTGCGATTCCTGCCCACGGGCAAACCCATCGCATTCGCGCTTGCACTGCTGCCCATGATGCAGCAGGAGCTCTTCTCACTGGCCACCGACGGCATGTCGTTCGCGCTCTGCCTGGCCATCGTGACTTGCGCGCTCTATTGGCGCGAGCAAGACCGCACCATGGGCCTTCGCCACCTGGCGCTCATCGCGGCTATCGTGCTTGCGCTTTCCCAGTTCAAGATCGTGTACGCGCCCATCTGCCTGGCGCTGTTCCTTATCCCCGTCGAACGTTTCGGTGGCAAGGGCCGTTACGCCTGCGCCGTTGCATGCATCGGCGCACTGGGCATCGCGGGGTGCCTTGCCTGGCTTTCCATCTCGTCGGATATCTTGGCGCACGAGGCGCTAGGCACGGGCGTAGACCCCGATGCCCAAATGGCGTTCGTAAAGGCAAACCCGTTCGCGCTCGTTGCGGCCATGGCACGCACTTTCGCTGTGAACCTGCCGTTCTACCTGGAATCTTCCACTGCCGACTACCTGGCTTGGATGGGCGTACGCGTAAACCCGCTCATCGTAATTCTGTACCTGCTGCTTCTTGCCGCTGTTGCCATTTCCGGGACCGAACCCCTGAAGCGGCCATTCACCCTCCGCACGCGCTTAGCGCTCACGGGCATTGCGCTTCTGATCTGCGCGCTCATCTACGCCAGCCTGTACCTGCAGTACACGCCCGTGGGGTCTTCCATGGTGGGCGGCACGCAAGGCCGCTACTTCATCCCGCTCTACCTGCTGATTATGCTTGCGTGCCTGTCGAATAGGAACCTGCTGCCCGCCAAACTGGGCAGCCCCCTACGCTGGCTTCCACCCACAACGCTCATCCTGGGCCTAGCCACAGGCTTCACCGCCATCGCCCACGTCATGTAAGAGCACCCAAGCGCTATAGGATGTTGCGCTCGAAATCACTGTTGGGAATGCGATTCGGAGATTGCCACCAACTGCTCCCATTTGCAAAAACATAGCCAGTCGTAACGCATTTCTCTGCGAAATCACGCACAAAAAGGCTATCAACATCAGACGCATCAATGACTTCGATCCGCTCGCACTTTAGCCGACCCTTGCCATCCCGCCCCAGCCACATGGATACGTCAACAAACGCATTCCGTTGTAACGGGCCAACAGGAAGCTCGTATTTACCACCAGCCTCATCCTCGCAATACAGCGTTACAACGTCCTCCCCATTGAAGCGGCCCTCGCTATAAAAGACCCATTCAGGCTTCAGGGTTTTATCGGGCCCATCCGGATACTGAAGCAATACTTCCGAATCAGGGTTAAGAGCAACAACAGCGGTGCATGTCGATGCATCATAAGACAAAACCCGACCATATGCGTTATGGGGATACGCCCAGTAGCTATACCCCGTAACCATTTCCGCACGATGAGGCGAACAGCCGCTCACGCCTAGCGTGAATAGCAGGAAAGCGACTGCGATAAATACCGCGCGCAAGAGAAACGCTCCGGCAAAAGGTTCTCGCATTACAGGTCGAGCAGCATGCAATGCCATGGGGTCACGCACCTCGATTGTACGAACGGGCAAGCAACTTCGAACAGCAAAACTTGCCGCTATTGTTCGCCTTCGAGAGGGAGACGTCAACCTAGCGCGTTTCGAGCCAGTCGATGATGTGATCGATTTCGCGAACGTCGGTGCCGCCAGTGGCGGAAGTGTGATCGGCGGCCAGAAGGACGATGTAGTACGTTTCACCATTCACGCTAGCCTTGGCAAGCATGGATTCGCGTTCGTTCGTACCCGTCTTTATGCAGGTGAAATCATTGCTGCCAAGCTTCTGCCCCGAAATGGGCGCGTCGGCAGCCGCAGCGTTCAGCGTAAGCAGCATCATGTCGTTGGCGGTGGACTGGTTGTTCTTCATGCCACCCGAAGACGAGGAGAACCCACTCGTGAACACCCCATTGCCCGGGCCGAAAAGCCCCGACGGCGACACGAAGCTGGTGTTACTCATGCCAATTTCCGTTGCACGCTCATCCATGGCACGCAGCGCATTCGTCATGTCGCCCCAATCGGTTCCCGAAGCGCCATACCGCGCACGGGCAACGTAGCGCGCCAGGGCGTGCGCATACGGGTTCGACGACGTGAGCATGCACTGCGCCTCGATCTTCGCGGCGCTAGCGGTATGCCACGGCTGATTTTCGGGCGTATCGAACGGCGCGGCGATCTGCGTGTCGTACGAGGAGAGGCTCACCTGGCTATCGTCATCCAGGTATTCGCTGGCCAGCCAGCACGTAAGCAGCTTGGTGGTGGAGGCAATCTCGCAACGCGTATACGGGTTCTTCTGCGCAACCACCGTGCCATCGGCCGTGGCCACCAGCACGCCGTAGGCGCTCAGCGAAACGGGCAGGTCAACGGCGGAATCGTAGTTGAGCGTTACCAAGTTGCCCCAGGGAACCTCGGGCTCGCCGACGCTCCAAGCGATCTGCAGTGGCAAGGACGAGCCATCTTCCCATACGTGATTGGCATCGGGCGTAACCACGGCAACGTACTCCCCCGGCTCGACGGCGCTGCCGTCTTCTACGGTGTAGCCATCGCCCTCGGGAACGCCCACCTGGCTGGTCTTGCCATCTGCCACCAGGCCCGATACGGGCTCAGGTGCGGCGATGGGAGCGGGCGCAATCTTCGCCTGGCACACGACGGTGGCGTCCTTGTAGTTGCCGCCGCCATCGACCGTCATCGTTACCTCGTAGCTACCGGCATTGGTAGCCGTAGGGCGTTCGGACTCCACACCATTCACACCATAAGAAACGGAAACGCCTTCGGGTACTTCTTGCATGGAAACGAGCGACTGTTCCTCGCCCGTGAACGTGGAATCGACCGTGAAGGCCGAGACATCGAGCGATGCCTTGTCGATGGTCCACGATACGCACTTGGGTTCGGTGCTACCGTCGGGCCAATGACGGCCCTCGCACAGCGTGGCGGTAACCGTATACTCACCGGCGTTCGTGGCATCCACCTGACCCGACAGCGTATAGCCCTCGGCTTCCGAAACGCCTTCCTGCGCCGAGCCGTTATAGGTAAGACCGCTTGCGATAACGGGCATGGGAACTTCGGCCAACGCATACGCCGCAAAGAACAGGCCAGCGCACAGCGCCAAGACGCCGGCAGTCGCCGCCCATTGAAACGCATTCTTTCGAACGAAGCCACTCACGAAACACCCTACTGCACGTAATCCCAAAGCCAATTGACGATGGCAGTGGTCTCCTTCACGTCGGTTCCGCCCTGGCTGGAAGTGTGGTCGGCAGCCATGAGGGCGATGTAATACGTCTTACCCTTTATTCGTATCATCGAAAGCATGGATTCGCGCTCATTCGTTCCCGTTTTGATATTCGTGAACTTGTGCGGGCTCCCGAACGTGTTGCCCACGATGTGCGTTCCCGCAGGTACGGCGTTCAGCGTGAGGAGCATCATGTCGTTGCCCGTGGAACGATTATTCGTCATGCCCTTGGAGTTGCTGCTGAAATCCTGCGTGAAGTTGCCGTTCTTCGGGCCAAACAAGCCCGAAGGCGAAACGAACGTGGTATTCGTCATGCCAATTTCCACGGCGCGTTCCTGCATGGCGCGAACGCCATTGCGCATGTCGCCCCAGTCGGTGCCCGTTGCCCCGTACTTTTCCCGCGCCACGTAGCGAGCGAGCGTGTGCGCATAGGGGTTCGACGACACGTACATGCACTGCTTGGCCACGACGGATGCCGAATTGGTCTTCCACGGCTGGTCGCGATCGTAGACAAACGGCTGGGCAATCTGAATGTCGTAATCAGAAAGCGTGACCTGGGCATCCCCCAGGCTCTCCTGGGCGAGCCAGCACGTCATGAGCTTCGCTGTGGAGCCCGTCTCGCACTTCTTATTCGGCGCTTTGCTGGCGATGACCACGCCGTCTTCGCGCGCCACCACCACGCTGTATGCGGAAACGGAAACAGGCAGGTTCACCGCCTGAGAGTAATCGAGCGACGTAATGAAGTCGCTTTCAGATGGCTCGTAGCCATACCAGCAAATGCCCTCGGCATTCCAGCCCAAGCTCACGAGGTGGTCGTTTTCCTGCGCGCTCAGCGTGTAATTATGCGATCCCGACGAGGCATTGGGGTTGTACTGTCGATAGAGCGGCTGGCCCGCAGAAGCGCTCGCCGACCTCCAGCCCACGCCCTCGTAGTTCCAGCCCAGCGCAACCAGAAAGTCCTTCTCTTCAGCAGCCATGGTGTAATGATGGTCGCCGCCGTTGGGGTTGTACAGGCGATACACTGGCGACCCCGATGCTGGGGCAATCCAGCCCACGCCCTCGTAGGTCCAGCCAAGGCGATGCAGGTTGGTCATCTCCATCACATTCGCCGTATAGAAATGCTCGCCGCCATTGGGATTGTACAGACGATACATCTTCTGATCGCTTGCGGCATACGCCGAGGCAGGCGCTGCAAGCGCAGCAGCAAACGCCACTGCGGCCACGACAAGCAGCAGCGCAAGATAATGCTTGGAAGTACTCTTAGCGGGGTTCATTCCTCGCCACCCTTCGCGTATCCTTGATACGCTGTCCCAGTTCCCTTTGGCGTAACTATACGACAGCGTTCTGAAGATATGAGGGAGGGAATGACATGTCCACACACGCATTTGCAATCTGCGCCTACGGACAAAGCCCCTATCTGGAAGAATGCATCGCCTCCATCGAGCTACAGGAAACCGCAGCCGACGAGGTATTCATCGCCACATCCACGCCCAGCGAATGGCTAGAAGGCATCGCGCGAAAGCACGGCCTGCCCCTGCACGTGAACAGCGAAAGCCGTGGCATAGGAGCCGACTGGAACTTCGCATATGCGCAAGCAACGACTAGCTACATTACCATCGCGCACCAGGACGACGTCTACCTGCCCGAATACGCCACGCATGCGCGTGCCATGCTCGATAGCGCCAGCGATGGGCTCATCTTCTTCAGCGACTACGCCGAAATCCGCAACGGAGAAACGGTGAGCGACGGCACGCTGCCCCGCGTGAAGCGCCGCCTGCTCGCACCACTCGCCAAGCCCAGCAAGGCACGTAGCACACATGCGCGTCGCCATGCGCTGGCCTGGGGAAATGCTATCTGCTGCCCCGCGGTCACGTTCAATGCGACAAACTGCCCCACCCCGCCGTTCCATGCGGGCATGAAGAGCAACGTAGACTGGGACACCTGGGAACGCCTTTCGCGCATGGAGGGCGCATTCCTGTACGACCCTCAGCCCCTCATGCTGCATCGCATTCACGAGGCCTCTACCACCACGTCGCTCATCGGCGATTCCACGCGCAAGGCGGAAGACCTAGCCATGTTGAAGCGCTTCTGGCCCGCACCCATCGCACACGCCATCGCATGCGTGTACGCGCGCGGGGAAGCCGCCAACGACCTGTAGGCTATTTCAGGCGCAATGCCGCGGCGAACAGGCGCGGATGGCGCACGAATAGCCAGGTGGCAATACGCGCCCCGCGGCTATCGCCCCGCGGTCTGCCCATACGGGCATAGGGGTCGGAACGCCACGCGGGAACGTGGGCGTCGAGCCACGCGCGCAACAGCACCGTGCGTTCCGCAGCTAGTTCCGGACCGTCGCCGTCGCGCGTGAGGAACAGCGAGAACACGCCCAAGCGCACCATGGCATGCACGAACAGGGCATCTTGCCTACCCGACGCATCCACGCCCACGCGATCGACCAGGGCGCCCATGGCGCGGTCGAATTCCAGCCCCTCGGAGGTGCGCTGGCTGGTATTGGACACGCTCTCCGGGTTCATGAACCAGTTGTAGCCGCAGTACGGAACCACTTCCGTACGCTGCGCGGCATAGATGGCCGGAATCGAGAAATACAGGTCCTCGTAGATGTTTGCCGAAAGGAAGCGCAGGTCATTCGCCAGCAGGAATTCCCTACGGTAGAGCTTCGCCCATGCGGCAAGCACCGCGAAGGGCGCCCATTCCTCGCCCGGATGCGGCACGATCTCGCTGGCCACCGAACCGTCAGCATGCGGGCGGCGATAGCCACCAAACACGATGTCGGCGCCTTCGCCCACATGAGATACCAGCTGATCCAGAAAATCGGGATCGAGCCAATCGTCGTTATCCAGGAATGCCACATATTCGCCCTGCGCGAGCTCGATGGCGCGATTGCGCGCCTCGGCTGCACCAGCATTCGCGCGATGCTCCACGCGTACGCGTTTCGGGTCGCGTTGGGCATACGCGTCCAGAATGGCCGGCGAGCCATCGGAAGAGCCATCGTCGATGGCCACGATCTCGAACGATCCGTACGTCTGCGCGAGCACACTCTCAAGGCATCGTTCCAGGTAGCGTTCTGCGTTGTAGACGGGAATGAGAATGGATATGAGCACGTTTTCCGCCATGCACTAGCCCTGGCCGTACAGATCGCGCGTATAAACCTTGCCGCGCACGTCATCGAGTTCCGCCGTCATGCGATTCGCGGCAATGACGTCGCTTTGGCGTTTGAACTCTTCCAGGTCGCGCACCACAGGGCTGCCGAAGAACGCATCAGCCTCCAGCGTGGGCTCGTACACGATAACGCGCGCGCCCTTCGCCTTCACGCGCTTCATGACGCCCTGGATGGACGATGCTCGGAAATTGTCGGAGCCCGTCTTCATGGTAAGGCGGTAAATGCCTACCGTGACCTGCGATGCCGATTCGGCCGACCAACCTGCAGCTTGCAATACGCGGTCGGCGATGAAGTCCTTGCGCGTACGATTAGCCTGAACGATGGCCGCAATGATGTCCTGCGGCACATCAGCATAGTTTGCCAGCAGCTGTTTGGAATCCTTCGGCAGGCAGTAGCCGCCATAGCCGAACGACGGATTGTTGTAATGCGTACCAATGCGCGGGTCAAGCCCCACGGCATCGATGATCTGCCTACTATCGAGCCCACGCGTCTCCGCATAGGTGTCGAGCTCGTTGAAATACGCCACGCGCAAGGCTAAGTACGTATTCGCGAAGAGCTTCACGGCCTCGGCCTCGGTGGCGCTCATGATGCGCTGTGGCGTTTCCTCGTCGAGGCTGCCTTCCTGCAGCAAGGCAGCAAACGTTTCCGCATGCTGGCGCAGAGCCGCCTCGTGCGCACACGTGGGCACGCCCACAACAATGCGGCTGGGATGCAAGTTGTCGTAGAGCGCATGTCCCTCGCGCAGGAATTCAGGCGAAAAGAGGATGTTTGCCTGCGGATGCTGCTCCAGAAGGGACTGCGTGTACCCCACGGGAATGGTGGACTTGATCACGATAGGCACGGCGGGATTCACCGAAAGAACCAGGTCGATAACCTCTTCCACATGGCTCGTATCGAACGTGTTTGCCTGGGAATCGTAGTCGGTGGGCGCAGCAACGATCACCAAATCGGCCGTGCGATACGCCTGGGCGCCGTCGAGTGTGGGATGCAGATCGAGCTCCGCTTCGGACAGATAGCGCTCGATTTCCTCATCGCGAATGGGCGAGATGCCCTGACTCAGCAGTTCCACCTTGCGCGGAATAACGTCCACCGCATCCACGTGGTTGCGCTGAGACAACAACACCGCCAACGATAGGCCCACATAGCCCGTTCCTGCAACCGCAATCCTCACGGCTACCCCCTTCTACTCTGCCACATACGAGCGGTCGATGGCGTACAGGCGCATGTCACCCTCGCTCAGGACGACGGTGAACCCAGGCGTGTCATCGGTGATTTCCTCGATGCCAACCCAGTCTTTCTCCTCGTAGCGCTTTTCGACCATCGTGCGATTATCGGCCCCTGCGTAATCGAGCAGGAGCACGTACTGAATGTTCAAGTCGGACACCGCCTGCTGCACGTCTTCCGAAGTCGAAAGCTCCTTCATGTGCAAACGCAACAGCTTGTCCTGGTCGGACGTACCCACACCGTTCTTCACGCAGCGACGCCAATACGTGTCAAGCCCCTCGACACCGTAACTCCAGCAACTGCCATCGTTGGGTAGGTTCACCACGAGCGCGCCTTCGGGCACGACGTCCTTCACCTGCTGCACGAAGGCATCTTCCTCGGCCGTAAAGCCAATCTGCCACGAGTAGTTCGTAGCCAACTGATGGCGCACTGTCATGAGGCCCATGCGGATGTCGCGCTTCTCGCTGAAGTACACGTGCAACGGGGCGAATTGGCACACGAGCATAACGACAACAACCGCACTCGCAACCACACTCGCGCCCACGGTACCAAGCTTGTCCCCACCACGCAGACGACGCGCGAGGGCCAGGCAGGCGTCGGTAAGCCACAGCAGGCCCATGGCAGCAAGCGGAATGGCGAACAGAGCGGCCATGGCGCCCGTACGACGGTAGTCGGAATACCAAAAGCCCGCTAACAGGTGCTTGATGGGCCAATCGGTGCCCACGTCAACAAAGTAGATGAGCATGGCGCATGCGAATGCCGCCGTCATCCAAAGGTAGCGACGATGTCCCTTGCGGCACGTGCGGATGATGCCCAAGAGCACGACAACACTCAAAAACGGCTGAATGCCGCCATGCGTGCTGAACATGAACGTAAGCCCCGAGGCAATGCCCTCGGCAAGCGAAAGCGTAGCAGGCGTTTCGTATTCGACCACCGCTTGCAGAGGTGGCGCGAAATAAAACCCCACCCACACTACGCACGCCGCAACCACCAGGCCCACCACGCCCAGGATGCGCGCGCGAGAAAATGTGGCATGCTTGGCATTGGGCCCGAAGAAAATGCGCCACGCCACATACGCCACGGCAATGATGCCGAACGTGAATACGCCATTGGGCTGCGCCGCCGCAATGACCGGCAAGGCAATAGCCAGGCAGACGATCCACCGGGCCCGAGAGCCCGCGCCCTGGGCGTCGATAGCTCGCGCCAAGAACACCAGCGCCGCAATCACGAATATCCAAGAGAGCAAATTGCCGAACAGCTGCCCAAAGACCAGAAAGCCCCAGGGGAATCCGCAGAACGCCGGAGTCACGAGCGCGCCCACGTACGCAAGACGCGTGTTTTCCGGAAAGAACTGACGGAAGAAAAGCAACATGACCAGCGGAAACACCAAGACCATCGTGACTATGATGGTAGCGTTGTTCGCCAGCGATACGCTATCGCCGAACACCGAGGCCACAACTGCCGCCACGACGTACCAGGCACCCGGGTAATAGCCACCCGCAATGCCGTGGTCGAGGAACGACGAGCAGTTCAAAATGGAATAGCTACCCGAATCCAAGAAGCCGCGGATCACCGCAATGTGGAAAGCGGTGTCGTCGCTGCGCGAGAATGAATCGGGGCCATCGATGGCGGTAAGGAAAACGATTACGGTAACAAACAGGGCAACGCCAACGTAGAGCAGGACCTGCTTGCCCGCGCCTTGGCAGCAACGAGCGTCAATGCGCTCATCTTCAGAGCGTTGCCACGCATGCGCGCCACGAGGCGCCATGGGCCGAACAACCACGCGGGAGACAACGAAGCATGCCAGGCATATACCCAGTGCGACCAGGGGAAGCGCATACGCGGGCATAACCACGCCGGCCTTGTGGGCAACGATGCCCTCGGCCACGAGCAGAGCCACCGAAAACAGCGGCGCCACAGCCACCGCGTCGAAGCGGCGCATACGCAACGCGCGCGCAAAGAGAAAGCCCGGCACGTACAGCGCGCACGCGCACAGCAGCGTTGCCAGCAGAAGCTCAAACCACATACGTTCCCATTCCCAAGTCCCTGCAAAGCCCCACTCCGGGGGCGTAATTACAATCCACTATCTTAATTCATCGCACGGGACATACGCGAGTGCATTCCGTCACCGCCCACGCTTCCGCAAAAACAAAGCGACCCCGCTCGCAAAGAACGGGGTCGCAGGCAAGCAAGGATGACGAGCGCTTATTCGAATGCGGGGTTACCCTCTTCGACAAGCGCCTTTTCAGCGTCCAGAATGCTCGTGAACAGGTCGGAAAGCTCCATGCCCATGTATTCCGCACCGCGAGCGATAACCTCGCGATCGCAGCCAGCGGCGAAGCTCGCCGTCTTGTACTTCTTCTTCAGCGATTTCAGGTTCATGTCGGTCACCGAATGCGACGGACGCAGCTTCACGCATGCGTTGATGAGGCCAGACAGTTCGTCGACGGCGTACAGCACGCGCTCCATCTGGTGTTCCGGCGTAGGAAGCGCCGCATTCACGTCGGAGTTGTGCGTCTGAATGGCACGGGCGACCACGGGCGCCACGCCAGCTTCGGCAAGCATTTCGGCGGCACGCACCGTGTGATCTTCCTCGGTGGGGAACTCTTCCCAGTCGAGGTCGTGCAGCATGCCCACGATGCCCCAGAACTCTTCATTTTCCGAATCGAACTGACGCGCGTAGTAGCGCATGAGGCCTTCCAGCTGCAGACCGTGCAGGATATGATATTCGTCCTGGTTGTGAGCCTTCAGCAGCTCGAGCGCGGCATCGCGAGAAATGCCAGCCTCCAGCTTTTCGCCCGGCTGGGGAGCGGGCGTGTTGGCAGCTTCGGCAGCAGCGCCGGAAAGCTCGACCCCAGCAGCCGCAGGAGCCTCTTCGGCGGCAGATGCGACAGCTTCGGCAGCGGGAGCCGGAGCGGCTTCCGCAGCAGCAGCTTCGCCCTGCTTTTCCTGCTTGGACTCGGGACGCATGTGCGGGAATAGCAGCACGTCGCGGATGGACGCCTGGTCGCACAGCAGCATGATCATGCGGTCGATGCCGTAGCCCACGCCACCAGCAGGCGGCATGCCATATTCCAGAGCGCGAATGTAGTCGGCATCGTATTCCATGGCCTCGTCGTCGCCGTGTTTCTTGGCTTCCACCTGGGCGGCGAAGCGAGATTCCTGGTCGACGGGGTCGTTCAGCTCGCTAAATGCATTGGCGTATTCGTGGCCAGCAATAACCAGCTCGAAACGGTCGGTAAGACGTGGGTCGGAAGGCTTGCGCTTGGCCAAAGGGCTTACCTCTACGGGGTAATCGCAAACGAACGTGGGGTTCACGATTTCCGATTCGCACAGCTCGTCGTACAGCGTGAAGATGAGCTTGCCGGCGCCCCAGTCGCTCTGCCATTCCAGATGGTTGGCGTCAAGGATTTCGCGCAGGTGCTCAACAGGCGTGTCGAGCGAGACTTCCTCGCCCACATGCTCGCTTACCAGGTCGGACATGGCAACGGAGCGCCACGTACCGCCCAGTTCAATCGTCTGGCCCTGGTACGTAATGGTATCGCTGCCGTTCACGGCGGCGTTGGCAGCGCGGAAGACGCCTTCCGAAAGGCGCTTCATGCCCTCGACATCGTTGAACGCACAGTATGCTTCCATGCTGGTGAATTCGGGGTTGTGCGTGAGGTCCATGCCCTCGTTGCGGAACTGGCGGCCAATCTCGAACACGCGATCCATGCCGCCAACCAGCAGGCGCTTCAGGTGCAGCTCGGTGGCAATGCGCAGATAGCATTCCTGATCGAGCGCGTTGAAGTGCGTGGTGAAGGGCTTGGCGTTGGCGCCGCCCAGCGTTTCCTGCAGAATGGGAGTTTCGACTTCCAGATAGCCCTGCTCTTCCATGAAACGGCGAATGGCGCTGATGATGCGCGAGCGCTTCACGAAGACCGACTTGGAAGCGGGGTTCATAACCATGTCGACATAGCGCTGACGATAGCGCGTTTCCTTGTCGGTAAGGCCATGGAACTTTTCCGGCAGAGGGCGGATGGACTTGCTCTGCAGCTTCCACGTGTCGATGGCAACGGAAAGCTCGCCGCGCTTGGTGCGCAGCACGCAGCCTTCGGCAACCAGCCAGTCGCCTACGTCAAGGTCCTTCAGGGCCTCGAACGATTCCTCGCCCAGTTCATTGATGCGGCAGAACAGCTGAACGTCGCCCTCGCGGTCGCGCAGTACCAGGAAGGCGATCTTGCCCTGCACGCGGCGAGCCATAATGCGGCCAGCTACGCGCACGCGGTCTTCGGTAGACGCACCGTTTTCCAATTCGGCGTACTGCTTTGCAAGTTCGCCCGTAAGATGGGTGATTTCGATGGCTTCGGAGCCATACGGATTCGAACCAGCGGCAATGAGCGCCTCACGCTTGTTCAGGCGCACCTGCCGAGGATCGTCCTCGATGATGGGAGCATTCTGATCGGCCATTAGGCTTCAACCTTGACGATCGTCATTTCGCTCACGCGGCCCGTGGGGCCGGTAACCGTGATGTGGTCGCCCTTCTTGCCGCCCAGCAACGCGGAGCCCACGGGGGATTCGTTGCTGATCTTGTTCTTGCGAACGTCGGCCTCGGCAGCGCCCACGATGCTGAATACGCGCTCGGAGCCGTTCATTTCCACCGTGACGGTGGAACCGATGCTGACGTAACCCTTGCGGGCGCCACCGGCAACGATCGTGGCATCGGACAGGATGCTGTTGATCTCGGCGATGCGAGCCTCCATGAGGCCCTGCTCGTTCTTGGCGTCGTCGTACTCGGAGTTCTCGGAGATGTCACCGAATTCACGGGCAACCTTGATGCGCTCGCCGATCTCGGCGCGCTTCTCGTTTTCCAGGTAATGCAGCTCCTCTTCGAGCTTGCGCTTGCCTTCTTCGGTGAGAACGGGACTCTGATCTGCCATGATTCTATCCTTTGCTTGCCATTTACTAGGGCCGCGACTTAGCAACGCGGCCCCAATTCCTACAGTTACTTGGATTTCTTTTCGGAATCGTCTTCGGATTCTTCGCTGGATTCCGTTTCGTCGAGGTTTTCGCCCTTTTCCGAATCGCCCATGCCCTTGCGGAGATTCTTCACGGTGCGACCAATGGCGCTACCGAGCTTTGGCAGGTTCTTGGGTCCGAAAATCAGCAGGACCACGACGAGGATGATGATAAGTTCGACTGGACCGAGACCACCGAATTTCATACTGCCTCCCACATGTTGGCTCCGATGAGTTTCCCCTCGTTCGGAAGAAGGGGATGCCCCATACGGGAACATCCCCTTCGCGTTCTTGGTCGGGATGACTGGATTTGAACCAGCGGCCTCTGCGTCCCGAACGCAGCGCTCTACCAAGCTGAGCCACATCCCGTTATGCTGCCTTGCGGCCCGAATATAGTATCACATGCAGCGCAAAAAGAAAGTCGCGCATATCATTTCCGCAATTGGCTCTTTGAAAGGGACTCTCGCCGACGCCCACAGGGTCCGCCAAACGACATTCCGCCACGACGCCGGCATCTTCCGCAGAGGGATATCTCCCGTAAAAGCACCCTGGCAAACAAACGAACGCGCATTGGATATCCCCAGCTCAAAGGCTCTCCCCTGTTTTCGGGGAGAGCGCATTTCCCGTTCTTTCGGCGATGTGCGACCCGCAGCGCCGCCCTATGGTGGCCTCGTTGGATGCCCACATAATGGGAGTGGGCGTGACACGAGGAGGGAACATGAGTTCTTCTATTAGTCGACGCGACCTGTTCAAATTCGGCGGCCTCACCGCTGCCGGAGCGCTGGGCGCAGGCGCGCTCGCCAGCTGCTCGAGCCCCAAGGCCGCAAGCGAAAAGCCCGCAGCAGCGGCAGAAACCGATTGGCGCACCAAGCCGGAACCCATCACCGATATCGCCGAAACCATCGATTGCGACCTGGTGGTCGTGGGCGCTGGCAACGCCGGCCTCATGGGCGCCATGACGGCCCAGGAAAAGGGCTTCAACGTCATCGTGCTCGAAAAGGGCGGCGACGTGGCCATGGCTCGCGAAGCCGTAGGCGCCATTGGTTCCCGCCATTCCGTCGGCCATGAAATCGACCATGCCAAGCTGATGAACCATGCCAAGAAGGTGCAGTCGGGCGACGTGAACATGGCGCTGTACAAGACGTGGATGGACAAGTCGGGCGAGTTCATGGATTGGCTCGAAGACCTGGAAGCCCCCAAGGGAATGTCCTTCCCCTTCGAATTCCACGCCCCCGAAGGCGAGGACTGCTACTACCCGCCCATGTGCACCAACCCCGTGATGGGCGAATACATGCCCGAAGGCCCGCAGCTGGGCGCCTATACCCACCTGAAGGTCATGCGCGACCTCTTCCTGGAAGCGGGCGGTAAAATCGAGTTCAACACCCCCGCTCAGCAGCTGGTCCAGGATTCCAACGGCGCCGTGGCCGGCGTTATCGCCAAGGACAATAACAATAAGTACAAGCAGTACAACGCAGCCAAGGGCGTCATCGTATGCACCGGTGGCTATGGCGCCAACAAGGAAATGCTGCAGGATCTGTGCCCCGATGCGTACAACTACTGCACCAGCACCGCCGCCACCACCGAAGAGGGCGACGGCATTCGCATGGCCCTGTGGGCGGGCGCTCACCTGGAAGAAGGCGGCGGCGCCATGGTCTGGAACCGCGGCGTGGTCACCGACAACGAGGAAGTCGGCCCCGAACTGGGCAACCCGCTATACCTGCCCGCCAGCCAGCCCTTCCTGCGCGTAAACGTACGTGGCGAGCGCATCATGAACGAGGACAGCACGTACCCCGAGATCTACGCCATGGGAACGCGTCAGCCCAAGGGCTTCACCTGGCAGGTATTCGACGGCACGTACTGGGAAGACATTCAGCGCTTCGACACCTGCGGCTGCAGCCGCCTGACGCCCGCCCCCAATGGCGGCGCGTTCAACGCCGACGTCTACGATCTCCAGCCCCTTACGCGCGAGCATCTGGAGAGCTTCTGGATGGCCCCTCGTCTGGAAGAGGGCAATCTGAAGAAGTGCGACACGCTAGAAGAGCTGGCCAAGACCATGTTCCCCGACGCCGATGACCAGAAGACCTTCCTGGCAACCGTGGAGCGCTACAACAAGATGATGACCGAGGGTGATACCGACTTCGGCAAAGAGGCCTTCCGCTGCAGCACCGTGGACACGGCCCCGTTCTACGCCATCCGCACGTCCGGCAACTTCCTGGTGACCCTTCACGGCATCGTGACCGACACCGAAAGCCGCGCACTCGATGACAATGGCGACCCCATCCCCGGCCTGTACGTTTGTGGTAACGACCAGGGCGGCTTCTATCCCCACAACTACCCCAGCGAGTTCACGGGCATCAACTGCGGCCGTAGCGGCGCCTTCGCACGCATCGCGGCGAAGCATGCCTGCGGCATCGAATAGACGACTCTCCCGCTTCGGGGGCTCCCCTCCCGCCCCCGCTTTTCCGGCGCGCCCGTTCTGCAGACGGGTGCGCCTTTTACGTTACGGGGCAATGAGCACTTGCAGGCGCGCGGCCTATATAGCGCCGAGAAGGCTAATTGGCCAGGTCGAGCAGCTCCTGACGGCTATGAACGTTGGCCTTCGCGTAAATGTGCTTCACGTGCGTGGCAACCGTCTCACGCGAGACCACGAGTTCATCACGAATGTAGGGAACCGAACGCCCCTTCATGAGCAGGGCGAACACTTCGGTCTCACGCGGCGTGAGGTTCAATTCGCGCGCAAGCTCCTGAATGCGCGAGCCTGATTCCGAAGAGGAAGCATCCTCGACGGGCGAAGCCTGCGCCTTACCGACATCGGGAGTCCAAGCCAGCGCAAAGCTGTCTTTGTCGCCCAGAACGTACATGGTTGCAACAACCAGAAGCACCATGCATACGGCGGCAATCGAGGACGTTTCCGCAGATGGCAACAACGCTTCCAACGCGAACATGACGAGCACGCCCGCCAGGTCGCCCAAATGAACGAAGATCCAACCAAGGCCATATGACTGCGTGGGGGTAGCCTGCCCACGGGCAGCAAAGCGCGCGAAGTACATTTGAGTGATGAGGCAAAACGCAAATCGCGCTCCCAGACCCACGCCAAACGCGATGCAGCCGCCAAGCGTGGCGTCGAGCACGATGAGCATGGCGAACGCGAACGTGAGCACGGGGCACATCCAGCGATAGAGAAACGCAATGGAGAGGCGACGCGGGCCTGCAAGCGAAACGAAGCCAACGACGGCCATGAACGCCAAGCTCAAAAGAACGATTACCTGAAACGCGGCGCCCGACACCATCACGCGAGCCAGCGATCCCACGATGCAGGTGAACAAGCAGGCGCAGAACACGCCCCACCCGCTGCGCCCCATGGCCCGCATGGCGCTCATGGGCTTGCCGCGCACGGAATCGTGCGCCTGCACCAAGGCATCCTCCTCGGCGCGATGGAGGTAATCAGACGAAACCGCCGAGTCACCGTCGCGGCTCCACGCAAGCACGAACAACGCACCCGAAATGAGCGGGAAGGAAAGTACGAACGCGCAGGCCACCCATCCGCTCATGGCCGATGCCGCCAACACGAGCATGGCGGCAATGATGGCGGAAAGAAGAGCGGCGGCCTCGACCTCGTCCTGGGGGAGACGCGCGTACAGCTCGCCCCAGAGCACCCACATGACACCGCTACCCAGGCCATTTAGCACCGAGCCAACCAGGTACAGCGCTGCTGAGGAGCAATCGAGCACCGAGCAAAACGAAAGCAACAGCGTACCGAGCGCGGTGAGCACGGGAGCACCCCAACGAGCCCATCCCTTATGAGCCACCGAGCCAATCCTACCCTCGAACGCCACGAGCACGACGAGCACCAAAATGGCAACCGTAACGGGCGCGCAATCGACGAGCAAGCGAGAAAGTGCATCAAGCCCCATGCCCTCGCGATTGGGTACGGCCGAAACCGCAGGCCCCGCATAGAACGCGCAGAATACCCACGCAAGCAAGAAACCCCAGCCCAACTTTCTAGGCGCAATAAACGACGTGTACGACACTTCCCCTCCCGGCAGCTTTGCAACATACCGAAACATTGTACTTGAAGTGCCTACGGCAGACCCCTTGCATACGCCAAGCGACACTCGATAGCCCCCACGCGGAGAGCGGGAGGCGAAGCCTCACGCAAATCCGCGCCCAACCCACAGGCATAAACTGCAATGAGCGCGCAACCGAAGACAGCGCCTTTCGCCCGGAGGGCGAAACAGCGGGATGGAGTTCACCGTCGACCCGAACCAACCGGCTTGCAAGTACCGGGGCACGATGGACACCCACGACCCAGCGAGCCCCACGCAAGCGACCCGCAACGCCAGCGCTGGTACAGGGCCTCCCCTTGGGAGCGAGCGGCCCACCGACTCAGGCCGGTCCGCGGGTCCCCGAAGAGGCACTGTGAAAGCAAACAAAAAGCGCTGAACCCAGGGTTGCCCGCGGAGAGCGGGAGGCGAAGCCTCACGCAAATCCGCGGGCAACCCCGGGCAGCGCGCAGTAAAAGCATGAACCAGCGAGCGCACGAGCGTAGGTTTAGGCCCGTGCGGGGCCTAAACCACGCGAGCAGCGGAGCGGGTGCCTCGCAGGGGACCCGCGGACCGGCCCGGCGAAGACTCACGGTGCCCCCGAGGGGAGGCCCCGTACCAGCGCCCGAGCGGAAACGCTTACGAGTAGAGCTCGCGCTCGATCATGTCGGTGTCCATCTTGATCCCGTACCAGATCTCCTCGCCCACGGCCGCCTGCTCGATCATCATGCCAAGGCCGCCAACAACGGTGCAACCCTTGGCGCGAGCGTCGTTGATGAGCTGGGTCTCACGCGGGAAGTACACGGTATCGGCCACCACGGAACCGGGCTTGATGAGCTCGGCGGGAACGGGAGTGTCGGTGCAGCCCTCGCCCATGCCCACGGGAGAGGAATTCACCAGCACGTCGGACGACTGGATGGAAGCGGCCAGCGCCTCCATATCGCCCGTGACGAACAGGTTCACCTTGCAGCCGGTCTTCTCCTGCAGCTTGGGGGCAAGCTCCTTAGCGTTCTGCGAGCCCTTGCCCTCGGGCATCTCGAAGACGTCGATTTCGGTCATGCCATCGAGCGCGGCCTGCACCAGCACGGCGGAACCCGCACCACCGCAGCCAATGAGCGTGAGCTTCTTGCCCTTGATGTCAACGCCATGCTTGCGCACGTTGTCCCAGAAGCCAACGCCGTCGGTGTTGAAGCCCTTCGTCTTGCCATCGCGATAGCGAATAACGTTAACGGCGCCCATAAGAGCGGCGGCATCGTCGAGTTCATCGAGCAGCGGAATGATGGCCTGCTTGCAGGGCATGGTAACGTTGCTGCCGTCCCAGCCTTCCATGACCTTCATGGCCTCGATGACCTTGGGAAGCTGAGCGTTGTCCTTCACATCGAAGCACAGGTACACGGTATCGATGCCCTCGTGCTCGAACGAAAGATTATGCGTGGCAGGCGACAGCGAATGCGTCGTGGGATTGCCAATGAGCGTAATCAGGTGGGTATGTCCGCTGATACGTGCCGATTCTCCCATGTTCTCTCCTCTTCGTATGCGAAACCAATACTATATGCACCCCGCAAGAGCGGGGCGTAATGCCTATGCCAACGTGGCGTGGATGTCGCCCATCATGCGCTTCGCCTGTGCCACGTCCACCTGACCGGGCGCGGATGCCTTCTGCACGGCCACGAACGTAAGCGCGCTGCCAAACATTTCCCCCGCCACGCGTGTAAGACTGCCCATGGGGCCCATGGCCATGGTGAGCAGAGGGCGCTCCGTATGCAGGCGCGCCACCTCGTCGGTAGCGGCAAGCACGTTCAACGCATCGCGCGGGCACGTAGCCATGGTGGCGATCTTCGGAATGTCGGCACCCAGGTCGACCATATGCGTGAGCAGGGAAACCATCCATTCGACGGAGGGCGTGCCCCGGAAATTGTGATAGGAAACCACGGCGGCAACGCCGTGAGCATGCGCGCATTCCACCAAGTCGAGTACGGCCTTGTCGCCAATCCAGGTCTCGATGTCGACCATATCGATGAACTCGTCTTCGATGAGCACACGATTCAGAGCAACGTACTCCTCTACGGGAAGCGTGCATTGACCGCCCTGGCTTTCCGAGCGGAAGGTAAACAGAAGCGGATTATGGGGAAGCGAAGCGGCAAGCTGGCGCGCATCGTGCACCATAGAATCGAAATCATGTTTGTTCGCGCAGAAATCACCACGCCATTCCAAGCAGTCCACTCCAGCAGCAATAGCTTCCTGAGCCGCCTCGAGCGCGCCATGCACATTGGGCGCCATAAGCGACGTAATGGTCTTGGGGACTCCCGCCCCGATTGCCATGCCCTTGATTTCCAACGGTTTCATAGCCGAACTCCTTTGGATTGGATGGACCATGCTGCTTGCGCATTTGTTCCATAGTAGCGCGCGGGAAACAATGCGAACACGGGCTTTTCGCCCCAACAGCGAAAAGCCCGAAAAATAGAATGGAAATGGCTTCAACCTACGCGCACATTGAATACACCCTGATGAGATACGCCCAGCAGAGAGAAGGCGCTACTTCTGCAGTTGCGGAATAACCGCCTCGTCCACTTCGTCGAGGTTCTTCTCGTACACGTAGTGATTCGTGCCAGCGGCCACAACGCCACCCAGAGCAAGCACGGCGATGCAGTTCGGAACGGCCATGAGCGCATTGGTGATGTCGGAGATGTTCCACACCAGCTCGCCGCCGCCAATGCAGCCCCAGAACACGAACAGCAGGAACACCACCTGATACGGACGAATGCCCTTCTTGCCGAACAGGTACATAACGGCGCGATTGCCGTACGTGGACCAGCCAAGCATAGTGGAATAGGTGAACAGGATCATGCCCACGCCCAGCACCAACGGGCCCAGCACGGGAATGGAGCTAAAGGCCGTGGTGGTAAGCTCGGCGGCCGCGGTGATATCGCCTGCCAGGATGCCCGCCTCGATGCTGGGGTTAGCCAGCATGGTGGAAACGAGCATGATGCCCGTAATGGCGCAGATGATTACCGTATCCCAGAACGTGCCGCTCATGGAAACGAGTGCCTGTCGCGCGGGGTTCTTCGTAGTTGCATTCGCGGCGACCAGCGGGGCGGAACCCAGGCCAGACTCGTTGCTGAACAGGCCGCGCTTGAAGCCATACTGCAAAGCCAGGGCGATACCGCTACCCACAGCGCCGCCAAACGCCGCCTGGCCCGTGAACGCGCACGTGAGAATGAGGCCCACGGCTTCGACCACATACTGGCCGTTCATGCAGATAATGACGAGGCATCCCGCAGCGTACAGCACGGCCATAAGGGGAACCAGGCGCTCGGTGACACGCGTCACGCTCTTGATGCCGCCAAGGATGACCACGCCCACCAGAATGACCAGGAAGACGCCAATCATGGCATTAGCGCCCATGGCCTGGGCACCCGATTGCAAGTCGGGAATGTAGGCGGTCACTACGCCGGCCAGGGCGTTCGACTGCACCGATGCGCCAATGCCGAAGCTGGCAACGAATGCGAACACGGCGAACAACACGGCAAGCACGCGACCAAGCTTCTTGTGCTTCAGGCCGCGCTCGAGCGCATACATGGCACCGCCGAGCATTTCGCCATTGGCATCGCGCACGCGATACTTCACGGAAATGTACGTTTCGGCATACTTCGTGGCAATTCCGAACACGCCGGTAATCCACATCCAGAAGATGGCACCCGGGCCACCCGCGAGTAGGCCCGTTGCCACGCCCACAATATTGCCCGTGCCAATGGTGGCCGCAAGGGCCGCCGTAAGGGCGCCAAACTGGCTTACGTCACCTTCCGCATCGGCATCGTCGCTGGAAAACGAAAGCTTGATGGCCGTTCCGATCTTACGCTGGATGAACTTGGTTCGCACCGTGCTGTAGATGTGCGTGCCCAGAAGCAAGGCGATCATCGCCCAGCCCCACACGAACGAGTCGATTTCGCTGACGATGTCGCTAAATGCCGTAATGAAATCCATGGAAGCCCCTAGCTGTTCCGGGAAAAATTTCGCCTATTGTAGCGAGCAAGGGGCCCTCCGCAGGTTTCCAGGGCGTTAAAAATCTGCGGAAGGCGCTCTTTGCACGGCGATGTACCACAGTAAAGTGCGATAGTGCGACACTAGCTTCGCTCGGCCAGGTCGATGAGCTCCTGATGCGAATGCACGCCCAACTTGCTGTACACGTGCTTGATATGACTTTTCGCGGTATTGCGCGAGATGGTGAAGTGGTCCATGATGAAGCGCCCATTGCGGCCACGCGCCATCATGATGAATATTTCGGTCTCGCGCGGCGTGAGCCCCGCCTTGTGGGCGATGGCTTCGCATCGCTCCCGCCACGGATCGGCTTCCTCCTCGGCCTCCTCCTCGTCATGCAAGGGTGCCTCGAGGTGCGCGACCACGGCTTCACGCGGCAGCTCGATCACGCCATTGATGGTATCGGTAAAGCTGAACGAGCGAAACGCAACCCATAGGAACGCGAAGAACAGAAAGGCGACGACCAGCGCAAACGCTGCTGCCATAAAGGGATCGCCGGGCAGGAACCCATTGGAGGTATGCCCAAGCACGGCACCGATATCGGTACCAACGCTGCTCGCCATGCGCGCGATGCACACCACGGGCAGGAAGCTGAAGAAGCTACGCCTGCCAATGCCCCAGAACACCATCCACAACAGCACGGAGAACGTCTCAAAGCCCAGATGAATGAGGGTATTCGGAGCCGTAGAACCCGCATGGAACCCGAACACAAGGGGCGCCACCATCAACCCCGCCATCATAAGCAGGGCCGAAAACGAAAACAGCGTGTCTTCCTGTCGCTTATCGCGAACAAGCAGCAGATAGAGCACGATAAGCACGACCACGAAGCCATCCAAGCCAGTAGGTTGCGGGGCATTGTCTATTTCGTTGAGCGTAAGGGCGTAACCATTGCCCAATCCGAACAGAAGCGCGCAGAAAAAGAGCGCATGACCAGGCGAGATGAAGGAAGAAGGGTCCGCCAAGGCCAAGTCGAGGGCGGGCTCGCCCCTGCGTACGCGTTCGCACGACCCCCTGCCGAACCGATAGCCCAGGCAAAGGCCCACCAAGCCGCACACCGCAATGCCGATGGGGCCCGTGGATGGGCTTAGGCATTCAACGAGAAACGGGCTCGCAGCGTAATCGACCAACTGGGCAAACGCGACCACGGCCGCAACCTGCCTCACGTCTTCCAATTCCAGCAGGGCAAGCGCGGCGAACAGGGCGAAAATGCCAGACGCAACAGGGCGCACGTACATGCCAAGCGAGGCGATCGCCCCATTGCCCCACGTCGCGCCGCACGCCATGAGGGCACCCGAAAGAACGAACGCAGCAAGTGCCACGACAAAGAGCACCCGTGCATTGAGAAAGCGGGGGCGATAGAGCGCACACAAGGCGATGAGCAGGAACACCAGACCGCCAAGGAATGTGGACAGCTCACGCGCCGCCCCGAACGTAGGAGCGATGAACGAATAGACGTGGGCATTAACGATGGTGCCCGAAAGGGACATGCATGCGAACACACCGATAAGTGCGAACACCCGCGGATTGAAAACGCCTATGGCGTCTGCGACTTGTTTTCTCCCTATCATGATTCCTCCCGCGCTCATTGTATGCGCGACTTCTGCGCGCAGGCAATGCCCAATGCGCACCCACCCTATCTCCACCTGCGATTATTCAGAAAGCTCACCCCAGTGGGGTGTGAAGGCTCGATTCACATTTCGTCCACAAAATGCCCCCAATGGGGCGGTGACCACCCCACGCAAGGCGCCGTATGGTGGGGCCACAGACCGCGGGCAACCGTCCGCGGCATGGGAGGAATCAAAATCGAGGAGTTGAACATGAGCAAAGCAACGACCCATGGCATCAGTCGTCGCGGCTTCCTTACCGGGGCCGCAGGAGCAAGCGCGTTGGCTGCACTCGGCCTTGCGGGCTGCAGCACGCCGAAGAACGCGAGCCAGAAGGAGGCGGACAAGGTTGCCGCAAGCGCCACCGAAACGACCGACTGGCTGGGCGAGGCACCCGAAATCGCCGCAAGCGACATCAAGGAGACCAAGGACGTTGACATTCTGGTCGTGGGCGCGGGCATGAGCGGCATCGTCGCCGGCGCAACGCTTGCCGACCTGGGCGCAAACTTCGCCATCATCGACAAGGGCGGCGAGCCCGCAGCCAGCCACTTCGACATTGGCGCCATTCACTCGCGCTGGCAGAAGGAGCAGGGCATCGACTTTTCCGAAGGCCGCTGGATCAACGAATGGGCACGCTACGCTTCGTTCAAGAACGACCAATCCGTCGCCCGCACCTGGATCGAGAACTCGGGCGCAACCGTCGAATGGCTCGTTGACACCTACACCGAGTTCCTAGGCGAGCCCGCAACCGCCATCGTTGACGTGGAAAACGGCAGCGACGGCCGCGCTGGTGGCACGAACTACTTCATTCCGCCCGAGTGCCATCATGTGGTGAAGGCCAACTACGACCCCAACAGCAAGGATGCGCGCATCGACCACGTGGAAGAGCTCACCAAGTTCATCCAGTCCAAAGGCGCCGAAGTCACGTACAGCACCGAACTCGTGAAGCTCATTCGCGAGGAAAACGGCCCCGTCACGGGCGCCATCTGCAAAAACAGCAACGGTTACGTGCAGTACAACACCACCAAGGGCGTCATCCTGGCATGCGGCGGCTACCCCGCCAACCCCGAAATGCTGAAGGCACGCTCTCCCGAGACGGTGAAGTGCGTTACCAGTCTGAACTACAACCAGAACAACACGGGCCAGGGCATCAAGGCCGCTGCCTGGGTAGGCGCGGAACTCGACCCCGTGGGTGCCACGATGGTGTTCGACCGCGGCATCGTAGAGCCGGGCGTAGATGCTGGCTACGTAGACGAAAAGGCCGGCACCTGGGCCACGAACGGCCAGTTCAATTTGGGCAGCCAGCCCTTCCTGACCGTCGACCGCCACGGCATGCGCCTGTGCAACGAGAGCGGCAACTACGATAGCCGCCCCTTCGCCGCAGCAAGCCATCCCGGCGGCGTATGGTGCCAGGTCTTCGACGTGAACGCACCCGAAGACGTGCAGCGCTTCCAGACGCAGGGCTGCTCGGCCATGACCTGGAAGAGCGCTCTGAATGGCCACACCGTCGACGAGGCCTACGACGAGAAGTACATCAGCAAGGGCCTGCTCATGAAGGCCGACACGCTCGACGAACTCGCCGATAAGCTGGGCTTCAAGGGCGAAGACAAGACCAACTTCCTGAAGACCATCGAAGAGTACAACGCCATGTACGATGCAGGCGAGGATACGCAGTTCGGCAAAGAGGCCTATCGCCTCTCCGCCATCCGTCAGGCTCCGTTCTACGGCGCTTGGTACGGCGGCAGCCTGCTGACCACCATCGACGGCGTGCGCATCAACAAGGATACGCAGGTCATCGACTCCGACGGCAACGCCATCGAGGGCCTGCATGCCGTGGGCACCTGCTCGGGCAGCTACTACGCGGGCAACTACCCCGTGTACCTGGTTGGCAACTGCCTGGGCCGTCAGGTGACGTTCGGCCGTTACGCCGCCCGCTTCCTGGCCGGAGACATCCACTAAGCCATCTCACCATATCCCATCCCTCCCAGACGGGGCCGCAGTCATCACGACCGCGGCCCCGTCGCTTGCAATGACCACCCATTCGTAGGCATTCTGCTATAGTTTTCCACGTGAGACTATCAACCGAAAAACTCCCGCTCAGAATCGTCGCCTCGCTCTGCTTTGCGGGCGGGTGCACGATGCTCTACACGCGCGGAACCCCCCTTGCCGCGCGCATCGTCTGCGCAGTCGTGCTGCTCGTCGCAGCATTCGCCATCGGGGAACTCTACGTTCGCAAGCAAGATACGCTCGACAAAGAAACGCGACGTACCATCAATCGCTGCGCACTTGTGTTTGGCATCCTATTCGCCCTAGCCGCCGTTGCGGGGCATGCCGTCTACAAAGACAATACCCTGAACGAAATAATTGCCTCGCCCAAGGCAATCGCCCGAACGCTTATCTCGCTCTTCGGCACTAGCGTAGTTGTCATGCAAGCATGCTCTCTTATCTGGGGATTCCTGGAAGAACACGACAATGCAGACAAAGCAGGCAAGCGCTCGCTCTCATCACGCACGGTGTTCTTCATCTCGTGGGCATTTCTCTTCGTAGCGTGGATTCCCACACTGCTTGCATTCTGGCCCGGGACATTCTCGTACGACATGCCCAGGCAAGCAAGCTACATATTCACCGGCGAATACACGAGCCATCACCCACCCCTGCACACATGGATCATAGGGCTGTGCCTGAATGCCGAAGGTTTCATGGGCCTGCGGGGAATTACCATCTACGAACTCGTCCAAATGCTCGTAATTTCCGCGTCGCTGGCTTCGCTTATCGCATTCCTCCATGCCCGCAGAATGCCCCGAGCGCTGGTCATCGCCTCGGCTATACTCTTCGCCTGCCCGCTCACGAGCATTATGACGCTCTGCCCCACCAAGGACGTCTTCTTCGCGGCGTTCTTCATCCCCCTGCTCATTCAACTATGCCGCGTTATCGCCAACCCCGAGCAACGAATCGCGCATATCCCCACACTCGTTTCGATTTCCCTGCTCGCACTGGCTTGCTGCCTCTTCAGAAATAACTTCGTGTACGCATTCGTGATCGCCGTAATTCCCTGCATCGCGGCATTGCCAAAGCGCAAACTTGTCAGCGCCGCCCTCATTACGCCGATTGCGCTTACGCTCATCATCACAGGCCCCGTGTACAATGCGCTAGGCATCGCAAAAGGTGCCAACCGCGAGGCAATCAACCTGCCCATCAACCAAGTCGCATGCGTGCTAGCCAACGAACGAGACACGCTGAGCCAAGACCAAATAAACGCGCTAAGCGCATTCTTCGACGTCGACAAGGCGGCGAAAAAGTTCAACCCGCGTTTCGCCGATCCGGCGAAGAACCTGTTCACTACCGACGACAGCAACACTGCAAAGTTCCTGGAGCTATGGGCAGCCATCGGCCTTGCCCATCCTACGAGCTACCTGAATACTGCGCTCTCGCAAAACCTACCATATTGGTATCTGGGCGCACCGCCCGTAGACTCCTATTCAAAGCGCGTCTTCCTGGAAACCAACAACCGCGAATCTGAGTATTACCAAGTAACGCTCGATTCCAAGATTCCGGCTTACTGCGACTTCCTGAATGGCCTGGCCACGTTCGAAACGCTGGACAAGATTCCCTTCGTACGCGTGGCGTTTTCGCTGGCCATGCCACTTTGGATCATGTTCTTCGGAGCCCTGTCGCTCATTGGGCGCAGCAAAAAGGAGTGGAGCAGGTCGCTCGTATTCCTCGTTCCGCTCGCATTCCTGCTCACGTTCTTCGCGGGCCCCGTGAGCAACATGCGCTACGTCATACCGCTCTTCCTGGCATCGCCGCTGTTCCTGTGCGCCATCGTCTTTCCCAATCGCCTGTTCGCAAGCGAGAAAGACGGCGAAAGCCACCCAGCGCACGGCCGGCACGTCGCGGTGCAAAGGTAACGCGCCAGGCCCAGTCTAGCGCTCGATATGCCCCTCTAGGAACGCGAGCATGGCGGGCAATTCGCGGTGAGCCTGCTCCCAGCCCATGTCGTAGCTCGCTTGCAGTGCGGCCTTATCGGTCGTACCGCTTTCCACGTTCATGCCCTCGGCATAGAACACGTACGCCTGCCCCTCGGCCTGCAAACGCTCGATTTCCTCACATTGGGCGTTGTACGCATCGGCCCTGCGGGCAAGCGCTTCGCGCAGACGGGGCCTACGCCAGAGCATGGCGTTCGTGAGCTTGGCCACGAACCCATGCGGATCCTGCTTGCGATACTCCTTCGGACGCGTGCGCACAATGAAGAAGCGCGTAAAGCCATCAGCCTTCGCCTTAGGCAGCATGAACCCGGCGCCCTCCCCCAGGCCGCCATCGTAGTAGCGCTTGCCATCCACTAACGGCGGAGGCATGAGCAGGGGAAGCGTAGACGACGCACGCACGCGAACCATTACCTCGTCGAGCGTGGAAAGCTCACGTTTCGTCCAGTACACGGTGCGACCCGTATCGCGCTCGAATGACGAGATGGTGCACTTCGCAGGGTTGGCGGCAAACGTCTGGAAGTCGTACGGCAGGAACCCACCTGGCTTGCATGCCTCCTGGTAGATCTTGCGCGCGTTGAACATGCCCTTGTGCAGCAGCAAGCTTCTCATGCCACCGAAATCATCCATGTCCACCAGGTCGACGAACGAGCGCTTCACGCGATCGCTATCCCGGGAAAGGTAATTGACCGTATTGCTGGCGCCAGCCGACAAACCGTATACATTATCGAAGTAGAGGTCCTGTTCAAGAAGGGTGTTCACCACGGCAGCCGTATAGCTTACGCGCATGCCACCACCCTCGAAGATGAGCGCCGTATCGAAGATATTGCTCGTGAGCTCGCCACCATGAAGGCCGCGCCCCATCATTTCGCTTTCGTGCTGCGTCATATGTCCATCGCCCGTTCATCGCGTATTCGGTATTCGATGAACCATCATACCCGAGCCACGGCACAGAAAAGCCCGAAATCGGCCAGATTAGACGCCCAGGCCAACCGTAAGATGGAGCAAATAGAACGCAAAGCGCATAGCAAAGAGGGCGAGCAGCATGAGTATCGACGAAGCAACGCGAAAGGCAAACGGATGCCCCACGTTGTTCCTGAACGAAAGAACATGCACCACCAAAGCCGCAACAGCCAGGATGGCATATGCCACCAGAAGCCAGCCGTATTCGGGCGCAATGTCGCGAACGCTATACAAGTAGTTGCTCACCTGCGACAACGCGCCCATCTGCAGCACATACACAGCAAACAGGGCCGCCGCAGCGGTAGCAGACACCGCGATCAGCGCCCACCCTATGCGGGAAGACTTCGCATCGCACCCAGCGACATGCATGCCTAGCGAGGCAATGATAGGGCCCAGGGCAAACGCACCCAGGGCAATGGAAGCGGGCACGAAGGGCGTGGCCCACGTAATGATGGTGGATACGTTGTAGGCAAACGAGACGAACCCAATGAACACGAATGCAGCGGGAATGACCAAGATCATGAGCGCGCGCTGCAGCGTGCGATGCCGCCCTTCGGCAAACCCGATGAGCCAGATGAGCGCGGCACACGCCAGAAACGCAACCGCCGCGGAAACCTCATTCGAAAGAGGCGAACGCCCGATGCCCATAATAACGTACAGCGCATTCGCAGGATTGCCCAAGTGCGTAGCGCTGGCGATAAGGCCAATCATGCACAAGACGAGGGGCAGGCTGAGCGCCTTGTTGAGCGAAGCGCGAGAATCCTCGGGGAGACTACGGCTGAACAGGGGAAGCTCCATAAGAACGTATGCTATGGCAGAGGCCGGCGCCAAGCTGGTAAACAACGCTAGGGTAATCTCGCCCAGCGCATTTGCCAGCGCGATTTCCATTCCGCTACCCATGTCCACCTCCTGCATTGCGAGCACGGACAGTATATCAGGGAAGGCCGACGGCTCGAAACCGGCGACCTTCCACGTCAAGATGATGCCGGCCGTCTAGGGGGTGACGGCCGACCTAGGAAATGGAGCCCCGATAGGAGTCGGGGCTCCCGGGCATTACATAATGGACAGGCCCACGGAAAGCTGCATCGCGTAGAATGCCAGGCGAAGAGCCAGCGCGCCGATGACGACGAGCACGATGGCCACGGCGGCCACGGAAGCGCCACGCTTCCAGGCAGCGCCAGCGGCAACGGCGGCAGCAATCACGCACACGCATCCGATGACCAGGGCGGGCATAGCCGCGGCAACCAAGTTGGAACCCGCATACAGCGCGGTGCTCTCGCCCGACACCATAGCGGCCATGCATGCACCACCCGCAATGGCGGCGATGGCGCCCACGTAGCCCATGGCGGTAAGCGCGCCGCTGGCCTTGGATGCGCCCTCGGCAGAAGCCAGGACGAACGAACCCATAGCAGCGCCGCCTACGAGCGTGAGGCCCACCATTTCGGCGATGGTTGCCCAGCTATTCCACGACTGAACGGTGCCAATCATGTAGGCAAGGCCCATGAACAGGCCGAACACCAGGCCAAGTACGCCAGTTACGCCCAGCAGGCCCTTGCGGGCACCCGCGGACAGCTTGCCCGCGTTCGCCAGCGCCACGTAGATGATGGCCACGATAGTGAACAGACTACCCGCGCAAATCTCGTTCGTCAGCGGGCTGCGGCCCAGGCCAGCCACCACGTTCACGGCATTAAGCGCGTTGGACAGGTGGAAGAAGGCGCAGATGAAGCCAATGATCACAAACGCCAGGGGAATCCAGCTCGCACGGTCGACGCGAGCCTGCTGCCCCTCGTCGAGCTGCACGGAGAAACCGGCCAGCGCCAGGGCGCAGAACGCACCAGCGCCAATTGACGCAAATACCGTGAACAGCGCCAAAGGCAGTTCGGACATAGCGGCCTCCATGCTAGATCACCTCCAGGGGATTCATAACCACGCCTTCGCCGCTTTCGGCGGGACGGGCATCGTCGGTGGGCTTGATGTACAGGTTGGGATTGGTGTAGCTGGAAGCAGGCAGCGGCGCAATGTTGCCACGTTCGCCCAGCTTGGCCATTTCCTCGACCGTGCCAAACTCCAGGGCGCGCAGGGGGCAAGCATCCACGCAGATGGGGTTCTTGCCTTCGGCCACGCGGTCCTTGCAGCCGTCGCACTTTACGCTATGGCCAACGGAACGATCCACCTTGGGAGCGTTGTAGGGGCAGGCCATATGGCAGTAGCCGCAGCCAATGCACTTGGTCTCGTCAACGGAGACCAGACCCGTTTCGGGGTCCTTGTGCATAGCGCCCGTGGGACACACCTGCGTGCAAGCGGGGTTGTCGCAGTGGTTGCAGCTCATGGAGATGTGGTACATAAACGCGGTAGTGGTGTAGGTGCCATCGCCAGCGTCTTCCCAGTTACCACCCTCGTAGTCGTACACCTTACGATAGGCGACTTCGCTGGACAGGTCGCGGTAATCCTTGCACGCCATTTCGCAGGTCTTGCAACCAGTGCAGCGCGTCGTGTCCAGATAGAACGCGTATTGAGTCATCTTGTCCTCCTCCCTTAGGCCTTGGCCACTTGGGCGATGATGGAATGAGCGGGACCGTTGCCCTTGGCAAGCGGCGTGGGACGGTAGGTGGTCAGCGTATTCACGCAGCCGCCCTTGTCGATCTTGTCGCCGTCCATGTCGGCGTCATGCCAGGCGCCCTGCGGGATGCCGATGGTGCCGGGAATGATGCGCTCGGTTACCTTCGCCTCGATCTGCATCTTGCCAGCGGGGCTGCTCACCAGGCACATATCACCATTGGCAATGCCACGGGATTCCGCGTCGATGGGGTTGATCCACATCTGCTGGCGGCACGCCTGCTTCAGTTCCTCGATGAAGCCGAAGCTGGAATGCGTGCGGGACTTGTAGTGGAAGCCCGAGCAATACAGCGGGTACTCGCTCGTCACGCTGCCATAGCCTTCGGGGCCAGCCCAGAACATCGGGATGGCGTGAATCTCTTCATCCTCTTCCAGCTCCCAGGTCTCGGCGATCGTAGCCAGCGTCTCGGAGTAGATCTCGATCTTGCCGGAAGGAGTGCCCAGCGGGTTGGCAACGGGGTCGTTGCGGAAGTCCTCCAGGCCGATGGCGGGTTCGCATTCCATCTTGAACACGCCGTCCTTGCGAATCTGATCCCAGGTGGGCATGGTGATGCCGTAGCCCTCAACGGGGTCGGCGGCAGCATCGCGGCCCTTGTTGTACAGGTACTCGACCCATTCCTCGTAGCTGCGGCCCTCGGTGTACTCGTCGCGGAAGCCAAGCTTCTCGGCGATGTCGGCGCACACGTCGTAGCTGTTGCGGCACTCGCCCGGGGCTTCCTGAGCAGGACCGCCCACGGTAACGCCCGTGTAGTACTCGGAATAGCCCTGCGTCTGCATGTTCAGCACTTCGGAGCGCATCATGTCGGGCAGCAGGATATCGGCGTACTTGGCGGAGTCGGTCATGACCGTATCCCACACCAAAATGAACTCGCACTTGCTCTCGTCAGCAAGGATTTCGTGCGTCTTATTCACGTCGCCGTGCTGGTTGGTCAGGCAATTGCCGGCGAAGTTCCACAGGAACTTGAGGTCGGTGCCCAGCTCGTCGGCACCCAGGATGCCGGAATTCAGCGCAGTCATCTTCTTGCCGTGGTCAACCGCGTTCAGGTACTGGTACACGGGAAGCTGCGTCTTGTTGGGGTTCTTGAAGGGAATGTTGCCCACCAGATATACGGGAGGCTCGGCTTCGCGCTGACCCGTGTTGGTGCCAGGCAGGCCAATCTGGCCAAGAACCACGGGAACCATGGAGATCATGCGCGACGTATCCTCGCCGTTGCTATGACGCTGCGGACCCCAGCCCTGGCATACGAAGGGAGCCTTGGCGCTTTCCAGGTCCTTGGCGAGCTCGCGGATGCGGCTAGCGGGAATCTGGGTGATGGGAGCAGCCCACTCGGGGGTCTTCTCGACCATGTCGTAGCCCTCGCCCATGATGTAGGCATAGAACGACTTGTTCTTGCCCTTGGCGCTTTCGGGCATGGTCTCCTCATCGAAGCCCACGCAATAGGTATGCAGGAAGTTCAGGTCGGCCTTGCCGTCCTTGATGAACTCGTGAATGAGGGCAGCGCACAGGGCAGCGTCGGTGCCGGTGCGGATGGGCAGCCATTCGTCGGCATGGCCCGAAGCGCTCTCGTTCATGCGGTAGTCGATGTTCACGACCTTGCCGCCGCGGCTCTTCACGCCTTCGCGAGCGCGAGCGAAATCCCACGTTGCATTAGCGCCACCCATGCGGGTGTCGGCGGGGCTGTTGCCGAACATCACGATCAGGTCGGAATGCTGCTCGGCCTCCGTGAAGGAACTGGCATTCACGTTGTCGTAGGGGCTGAATACGCTACCCAGTTCTTCGTCGAAGCCAAACATATAGGGCATCGCCGCGGAAAGCTGATGGGTAGAGTAGTCGTACAGCTGGCTCACGTAGCCGCCGGCAAGGGAGAGCAGGCGATGGCCCACCTTCGACATGCTGAAGTACGTGCCCGTACCATACATAATGTAAATGGAATTGGGGCCATACGTCTTGTAGGTGTACTCAAGCTGATCGGCAATGGTCTGAATGGCCTCGTCCCAGCTAATGCGCTCGAACTTGCCCTCGCCACGCTTGCCAACGCGCTTCATGGGGTACATCAGGCGGTCGGCGTTGTTCAGCCAACGACGCATGGAACGGCCACGCAGGCAGGCGCGCGCCTGGAAGTCGGCGTCACCCGTGTTGTCCGTCTCCATGTAAGCGACCTTGCCATCGCGCACGTGCCACTGGAAAATGCAGTTGCCACCGCAGTTCACGTTGCACTGGCTCCAGGCAATGGTGTCAGCATCGGCCGCATGTGCTTCGCCGGCGCTGAAAAGCTCCTGCGAGGCAACGGCGGTTCCGCCTGCTGCAGCCAGGCCCGCAAAAGCGCCCGACGTCTTCACGAACGAGCGCCTGGACATGGATTGCTCCGTCATGCTTCTCCTCCTCTTTCGTCTTGTCTGCTGCGTCGCGTCAGATACCCTTCCCACACGCGACGGTGAATCCACCCTACGCCGTTCGCCGGAACGCCGTGTCACATGAAAGGTGGTAATTTCCCGTTTGCCCAGGTAGATTGCGTCACCCATGCACCCATAGCCCAAGCGGTCGCGCTATACTGCGTGCTCAACACTCCATCGGTTACAATGTCTACGGGGGAAAGGAGGGGTATGCGAAATAGCATCGAACAGGCCTTGCGGCCGTCGGTTGCCATCCTTGGCTTCGCGCTCTTCCTGGCTATCAATGCAGCAAGCGTATGGGGCGGCGTGTTCCCGTTCCTGCCGCTGGAAAACCAGACGCACGAATTGCTCTTCTGGTTCTACTTCGCGCAATCCGTTTCTTTCTTCGCGATGTTCCTCATCTGCGCGCGCTTGGTATACGTTTCGCATGTGCAGCGCCCCTTCATGCTTACCACGTCGGGCGCGTCCACGTCGTATGGCCTGGGATGGATTTGCCTCATCGCATCCATCTACGCGTACGACTTCGCCCTGCCGCTGCTTATTGCCGCAGGCGTGCTGCTGGGCAGTGGCGCGGCGGAATTCTACTTGCTCTGGCAGCGCTACTTCGCCAGCACCGAACCCGACCAGGGCACGCGCGCCATGATTGCCGGCGCCGTATACGCTGCCATTATCTACGCAGCCCTCTACCTCATTCCGCGCGCCGTTACCGCATTCCTCATCCCCGTGGTGTTCCTTCCGCTATTCGGACTAGCCCTCACGCTCAAGAACAGGGAAATTGACTTCGCCCAGCCTATGTTCATGGACAGCCCGCGCGAAAACAGGCGCGTATACGCTCGCCTCATCCGCGGCACCATGCGCGCCACGCTGGCCATTGGCGCCCTGGCATTTTGCGCGGGCATCATGCGCGCACTTGCCATCGACAATCCCAGCATTGGCTCGCTCGTGAACATCCTTTCCATGTTGGGCATGTTGGCCGCGGCATCCGTCTTGCTATATTTCTGGCGCGCCCGCGGCCTGAACCTGAGCATCACGCGCCTCTATCGCGTGGTGTTCCCCCTGGTCATCACCGCACTCGTTATCGTACCGCTCTGCCCCGAGGGCTATATGCGATGGCTGGCTGCTGGCCTGTATGCCCTCTACGCCATTGCCACCCTGCTCGTTATGCTGCAAACAGCCCAGATCGCGCGCGACCAGGGCATTCATCCCGTATACGCCTTCGGCTCCATTGGCGGCATCGTATACGCCATGCACGACATGGGCTTTCTCATTGGCAGCGCGGGCGACCAGATGGCCCTTTCCGGAACGGACCCCATCATCTTCACCACCGTGGTCACCATCTACCTGCTGGCACTCATGTTCTTCGTGAGCACCATCGACTTCAAGAAGGAACAGGCCGATATGTTCAGCGACGACCATATCGAGCTCATCACGCCGCGCGCACCCCGTCTCCAGGCGCCTCAGACCACAAGCCAGGACGTCGAACAGGAAACGCCAGCCCTGCCGCCCGTGGAGCAGGCGAAAGCAGAGCCCGCGGGCGACCTTTCCGATTTCTCACAGCCAAGCACCACGAGCAACGGCTGGCGCGACCGCATCGACAAGCAGGCCAAGTTGCTGCAACGCGATTTCGGCCTATCGAATCGCGAAGCCGAGGTGGTCAAGCTCGTATGCCAGGGCAACACAGTGCCCAGCATCTCCGAGCAGCTCTACATTTCGGAAAACACCGTGCGCACGCACATGAAGCGCCTGTACGCGAAGCTGGGCATCCACAAGAAGCAGGAGCTCATCGACCTGGCGCATTCGTACAAGACCAGGTAAATTCCTAGAAAAGCAACGAGGCGGCCCCAAGAGCCGCCTCGCATCATTTACTTGAACCCAAGGAGCCCGTACGCCCTATCGCGCACTCACCACGGGGATTTCCGAATCATCAGCCTCGTCAAGGTGACCGTCGTACACGTAATGCTTTGTTTCACGCGCGATGATGCCCGAAAGGGCCAGCACGATGATGATGTTGGGAATAACCATGAGCGCATTGCCAATGTCGCTGATCGTCCAGACCACATCGCCCACGCCCAAAGCGCCGGCAATGCCAACCAAGACGTAGATAACCTGGTAGGGACGCGTTCCCTTCTGGCCGAACAAGTACACCACGCAGCGATTGCCGTAGTAGCTCCAACCCAAGATGGTGGAATACGCGAAGCTCACCATGCCCAGCACCAAAATGGGCGTTCCCACGTACGGAATGCTGCTGAATGCGGCGCTTGCCAGAGCCGCGCCTTCGGTGATGGTACCGCCATCGATGATTCCGGGGTTCGCGAGCAGCGTGGACGTAAGCACGATGCCCGTGATGGCGCAGATGACCACCGTGGACCAAAACGCACCCGTCATGGCAACCAAGGCCTGGCGTGCGGGATTGCGCGTAGCGGCGGCAGCCGCCACGATGGGAGCGGTGCCCAGGCCGGCCTCGTTGCTAAACAGGCCACGTGCGCAGCCATACTGCAGCGCCACCATGATGCCGCTACCCACCGCACCGCCAAAGGCGGCCTTGGGTGTAAACGCGCATTCAAAGATGGTGGCAATGGCGGGGCCAACGTACGGTGCGTTCAGAATCAATATGATGGCGCAGCCCAGCACGTACACCACCGCCATGATGGGAACAAGCTTTTCGCACACGCGCGCAATGGACTTCACGCCGCCGAAGATGACGAGCGCCACGCACAGCGCGATGATGATGGCGATGGCCGCTGCAGGCACGCCCGGGAAGCTCGACTCGATGATGCCCGTCATGGCCGCGGACTGCACGGCGCTACCCGTGCCCAGCGTGGCGACAATGGCGAACAGGCAGAACAAAACGGCACCCGTATGCGCCCAGCGAGGTGTACTGCCGTCGGGGCGCTTGAACGCGCGCTCCCAGGCATACATGGCACCGCCAAGCATTTCCCCGCGAGAATCCTTCACGCGGTACTTCACGGCCGCGTAGACTTCCGTGTACTTGGTTGCCATGCCGAAAACGCCCGTGATCCACATCCAGAACACGGCACCCGGGCCACCCGCCAGAATGGCCGTGGCAACGCCCACGATGGAACCCGTACCCACCGTTGCGGCAAGTGCCGTAGCAAGGGCGCCGAACTGGCTCACGTCGCCTTCAGCGTCTTCATCTTGAGCAACCGAAAGCCTAATGGCCGTGGGAAGCTTGCGTTGAATGAACCCCGTACGGAACGACAGGAAAAGATGCGACCCAAGGAGCAGGCAAATCATGACCGGCCCCCATACGAATGCATCAACTTGATTGAGTATCGCGATAATATCCATAGCAGGTCAAAAGTATACGTGTTTACGGCCATTCGCGCACTCCATCATGATAAAGCGCACATTCCGTGTCGTATGCGATGGCAACCGCTCCCCATCCCTTGCCTGCATATGGCTACGCTATAATGAGCGCTTGCGAATCATAAGCATTCACAGGGAAAGAAGATCGCATGCCTACGATGCAAAACACCAACCGCTGGGAGACGAAGGAACTCGTAATCATGGCCCTCATGTGCGCCATCAGCGTGATCCTGAGCTTCATCGAATTCCCCATCATCCCCGGCATCACCTGGCTGAAATTCGACGCCTCCGCCATGCCCGCCATGGTGAGCGGCTTCGCATACGGCCCCGTGGCCGGCATCGTCGTGGGCATCGTGAGCGCGCTTATCCACGCCATGATCATGGGCGACTGGGTAGGCGGCCTCATGAACGTCATCGTCATCATCGCCATGGTTGGCCCCAGCGCCGCCATCTACGCCCGCAAGCATACGTTTGCCGGTGCCGTTACTGGCCTGGTCGTGGGCATCGTCTGCATGACTGCCGCCGCCATCGTGTCGAACCTGATCATCGACCCGTTCTACCTGGGCATGCCCCTGGAAGCGGTTGCCGGCCTGATCCTGCCTGCGCTCCTGCCGTTCAACATCGCAAAGAGCGTCATCAACTCGGTGCTCACCTTGGTGGTCTACAAGTCCATCAGCAACCTCATCACGCCTAAGAAGAGCCAGGTGAAAGGCCGATAGCTATGGCCACTAGCCAGTCCCGCCCCATAGTCGACTTTCAGGAGGCCACGTTCACCTACGACGGCGAGCACCTGGTACTGAACGGCATCGACCTCGCAATCCAAGAGGGTGAGTTCATTGCCATCCTGGGCGGCAATGGCAGCGGCAAGAGCACGCTCGCCAAACACGTCAACGCCCTGCTCGCGCCTGATTCGGGTTCGGTGCACGTCCTGGGTCGCGCCACGTCCGACGCCCAGGAAACGTACTTCATCCGCAGCAAGGCGGGCATGGTATTCCAAAACCCCGACGACCAGCTGGTAGCCAGCCTCATCGAAGACGACGTTGCCTTTGGCCCGGAAAATCTGGGCATTCCCAATCCCGAACTGCGCAATCGCGTTACCCACGCGCTCGAGCGCGTGGGCCTGCAGGGCTTCGAACTCCGCGAGACCACGGCCCTTTCGGGCGGGCAGAAACAACGCGTGGCCATTGCCGGCGTGCTCGCCATGCAACCGCGCATCCTCATCCTCGACGAAGCAAGCGCCATGCTCGATCCGCGTGGTCGCGCGGGCCTGCTGCGCGTGGCGCACGAACTGAACGACGAGGGCATGACGGTCATCATGATCACGCATTTCATGGAAGAAGCCGCACAAGCCGACCGCGTATTCGTGATGGAAGCGGGCACCGTTGCCCTTTCTGGCACGCCAAACCAAGTGTTTTCCCAGATAGACAAGCTAGCACACCTGCATCTGGACACGCCCTTCGCGGCGCGCATGAGCCTTCTGCTGCAGGAACGCGGCGTACCCGTACCCGTGTGCATGTCCGAAGAAGAGCTCGCGCGCGAGGTACGCACGCTGCTCGCAGGAGAAGGCGGCCAGGCATGATCGAATTCCAGAACGTAAGCTACACGTACCGTACCGCCGAGGGGAAACGCGCACGCAAGAAGCGCAACGAACCCGCCGAGGTGCCCGCCGACTGGGGTAATGCGCCCTCGGCCTATTGGGCGCTCCACAACGTGAGCTTCACCCTGAACGACGGCGAGTTCTTCGGCATCGCCGGGCACACTGGCAGCGGCAAGAGCACGCTCATTCAGCATATGAACGGCCTGCTGCAGCCCTCGCGTGGCTATGTGCTGGTCGACGGCGTGGACATTGCGGAAAAGAACGCGGCCACCAAGGCGCGCTCGCACGTAGGTGTGGTCTTCCAGTACCCTGAACATCAGCTGTTCGCCGCAACGGTATTCGAGGACGTCGCCTTCGGCCCGCGTAACATGGGCCTTTCCAGCGAGGAAGTCGAACGCCGCTACGTCGAGGCCATGAAGCTCGTGGAGCTCGACCCCGAACAGTTGCGCGACATAAGCCCCTTCGAGCTTTCGGGAGGTCAGCAGCGTCGCGTTGCTTTTGCGGGCGTACTGGCCATGCAGCCGAAGACGCTCATCCTGGACGAGCCCGTGGCGGGCCTAGACCCTCACGCACGCGAGGAGTTCCTTGCGTTCATCCAGCGCCTGCACCAGAACGAGGGACTTACCGTGGTCATGGTATCGCACGACATGGACGACCTGGCCCGCTTCTGCGACCGTATCCTCATCCTGAATCGCGGCGAGGAATTCGCGCTGGGCACGCCCGATGAGGTTTTCGCCGACGCGGAAGCCTGCAAGGGAATCGGCCTGGGAGTGCCTGCAGCGCAGCACTTGGCAAACACCCTGGCCAGCGAAGGCGTTACGCTGCCCGCACGCAATGGGCTCTACACTGCCAACGAGCTTGCGGACGCCATCGCATCGCTCTACGAGGCCGCCCATGAATAGGGCGCTGTTCGGCAAATACTGGCCGGGCGAAAGTCCCCTGCATCGCATGGACTCGCGCGCCAAGCTTACGTTCGTGGTGCTCGTGATGGTGGCCATCTTCTGCGCCGGCTCGTACGCCGCGCTGGGCCTTTGCGCGGCATTCCTGCTTGCATGCATCCTCATCGCGCGCATTCCCCTGCCCCAGGCCGTGCGCTCCATCGGGCCGCTGTTCTTCATCGTGGTCATCACGGCCCTGCTCAACGTCTTCTTCGTGCAGGGCGGGACGGTCTACGTTGCCGCAGGCCCCCTGCAGATTAGCCAGGCGGGCATACACAACGCCGTGTTCCTGGGCATTCGCCTTACGCTGCTGCTCATCGACGCCAGCCTGCTCACGCTTACCACCACCACGCTCGACCTTACCGACGGCATCGAAGCCGTTCTGGCGCCGCTGCGCCGCATAGGCTTCCCCGCTCATGAGTTCAGCATGATCATGGGCATTGCACTGCGCTTCGTGCCGCAGTTCGTCACCGAACTGCACACCATTCGCGCCGCCCAGCTCTCGCGCGGGGCGAAGCTTGCCACCAGCCCGCTGAAGGGCGGCATCTCGAGCCTAACGAGCCTCATGATTCCGCTGTTTACCAGCGCGTTTCGTCATGCGGAAACGCTTTCCGCGGCCATGGACGCGCGCTGCTACCACGGCGCAGAGGGCCGCACGAAGCTGAAGCCGCTCGCATTCACGAGCGTCGACGCACGCGGGGCAATCGCCGTAGCGTGCCTCATCGTTGCAGTTATCGCGCTGCGCGTTGTGGGGCTATAGCCCTACAACCCAATGAAATAGAAAAGGCCCGGATGACCCCGAACTGGCACATGCCAGGCAGGGCCCATCCGGGCCTTCCAACTTCATGCACTATTCGAAGTCGTACAGGTCCTTCGCGGCAATCTTGAACTCGTTGTAAGCGGCGATGGCCGTATCCTCCTCGGTGACGAGCTCGAATGCCAGGGGCTGACCCTCTTCATCGAGCTCGGTGACTTCCATGACCAGGATCTCGCCCGAAGAAAGCGCAGGCTCGTCTTCCGTAACGGGGAAGAAGAAGCCATAGCGAGCCTCGTTCATGAGAATGAGGCCCAGGAACTCCAGGTTAACCTGCTCGCCCTTCTCGTCCTCGAACGTAAAGACCGTACCCTCCTGCTCGGGCGGGGCAAAATTCGGTGCGCTTCCAGTCCTCATAACCCTATCCTTTCACGCGCCATAGCGCAGTCGTATTCGTAATTGCAGCTACCATAGTAGCGCCTTGCCAACCCCCACGGCTCGCGCACGCAGCGGCACCACAGCAAAGGAAGAATTCCGTTGCGGCCCCGTAATGCGGGCACGAAAAAACCGGGCCAGGTACACCCCAGCCCGGTTCAAAAGACCCATGTAAGAGCGACTACTCTTCAGTGCCTTCCGACGTGTGCTTCGCAGCCTCCTCGGACGCCTCTTCGAACTTCTCTCGATCGACGATGCGAATCTCGGGCTGGGCAGCCTCATGCGTCTTCTTTTTCTTCGCCTGCTTGCGCGCAGCCGCACGCTTTTCCTTGGCAATCTGCGCTGCGGATTTCTGCTCGGCCTGCTCCTGCTGCTTCGGCTGAGCAGCGGCTTCCTTTTCGGCTACGGCCACAGCGGGCTTCGCCGCTTCCGCCTCCTTTTCGGGAGCAGCATAGGTAAGCGAGCCACGCGACGTTGCAAAGCGACCGACCTCGTTGCCATACTTCTTCGTGAGGTTCACGTTCTTTTCCTCGCGAGACTTCCAAATGGCGAACAGCGGGCAGGCGATGGCGATGGACGAATACGCACCGGCGAGCAGGCCGATTACCATGGCGAATGCGAAGTCCTGCAGCGTTTCGCTACCGAACAGCAGCATGGCGAAGACCGGGATGATCGACGTGAGCGTGGTGTTGATGGAGCGGATGAATACCTGGTTCATGGAATGGTTTGCCATGGTCATGAACGTGCAGGGCACTTCCGAATGCTCCATATTGTCGCTGATACGATGGAACACAACCACCGTGTCGTAGAGCGAGTAACCCAAGATGGTAAGCAGCGCGGCAATTACGTTGGGGTTGATCTCGCGACCGACCAGGGCATAAATGCCCACGACGAGCAAGATGTCGTGCACCAGGGCCACAATGGCGGTAACGCCCATCTTGTACTGACGGAAGCGCAGCGCAATGTACGCAATGATCAGGATGAACGAAACGATGAGGGCGATGAACATGGACTGGATGACGCTCGCGCCCCAGTCAGGGCCGATGGTGCTCACCTGGAAATTGCTGGAAGACAGGCCCAGGCCGTTGGCAACCGCCGTGGCCTCGCCAGCCGATTCCGCAGCGTCGGCATTCGTGGTGCGCACGATGAAGCCGGCCTCGCCGTTGTTCGTCGTGGTCTGGATGACGGCGTCGGACTCGCCCGCATCGGCAAAGGCGCTACGCATCTGATCGGTGGTCACGCTGCCCGTGTCGGTAAACGTGATGCTCGTACCGCCAACGAACTCAATGCCCAGGTTCAAACCGCGCACGCCAATGATAACGGCGCTCAGCACCATGACGACGGCGGCGATGGTAAGGAACACCTTGCGGTAACCCAGGAAGTTGATGTCATGCTTGATGAAGCGGCCCTTCACCTTAGAAGCGGCCTTCGCGGCAACCGTGCCGCGCTCGCCGCCCTTGCGAGTCGCATAGGTCTCGTTGTCAGCGGAGTTGATAGCTTCCAGGGAAACGGACGTCTCAACCGTTTCGCCTTCAGCTTCCGAAAGCTCCTTGTACACGCTGGCCGCCGCCTGGCAGTCGCTCACGCCCCAGAAGCCCGGATGCTTCGCGATGGCATGCGGAGCAAGCAGGCGAATAAGCGGAGCCTTGAAGATGAGCATCATCACGATGTCGCACATAATGCCCAGCGCCAGCGTAAGGCCGAAGCCCTTGACGCCACTAGAAGCCAGGAAGAACAGCGACAAAGCCGTAACCAAAGACACCAAGTCGGCGTCGATGGAGGTCAGGATGCCGTGACGAACGCCCGTGATGGACGCCGCACGCACGCTACGCCCGAAGCGAATTTCCTCCCTGAAGCGCTCCAAGGTAAGAATGGACGAGTCGGCCGCCATACCAATGGTAAGAACGATGCCGGCAACGCCGGAAAGGGACAGGCTAAACAGGCCGAAATGCGAAAGCGTGGCAAGCAGGCCCAGATACAGCACCGAGAACACCGCAATGGCGGCGGCGGTGATCATGCCCAGGCCATGATAGAAGAACAGCAGGTAGAGCATAACCAGCAGGATGCCAGCCAGAGCCACGAGCACGCCGGATGCCAGGGCGTCCTGACCAAGCGTGGGGCCTACCGTCTGGCTCTGCGCGTAGGTGAAGCTCACGGGCAGCGAGCCGCTTTCGAGCACCGTCTTCAGCGCCTTGGCCTCGTCCTGCGAGTAGTTGCCGGTGATGGACACCTGGCCAGTGGTGATTTCGGACTGCACGGCGGGAGCGGAGTTCACCACACCGTCGAGGATGATGACAATCTTGCCGTGGTCGTCGACCAGATCGGCGCTGGCCTCAGCAAATGCCTGCGTGCCTTCGGCATCAAGCGTAATGTTGACCGCGTAGTACGGGCTGCCCTCGCTCTGCTTGTCGATGGTGACGCTCTGAATGTTCGCGCCCGTTACGATGGGAGTATACGTTCCCTCTTCAACGGTGAGCTGGGTGCCACCCTCCGAAGGAAGCGAGTTGCCGTAGTCGTCGGTAATGGTGGTTGACGTGGTGAGGTTACCGGAATCGATCTTCTGCTGCACCTCCTCGTCGGTGAACGAGTCGAGGCGAGCGAATTCCAGATTACCAGTGCGCCCGATGGTGTCGAGCGCGTCTTGCGTATCGGAGATGCCAGGAATCTGAACCAGAATCTGGTTGTTGCCCTGAATCTGAACGGTGGCTTCCGAAGCGCCCAAGGCGTTAACGCGCGACTCAATGATGTCGCGGCTGACTTCCATGTCTTCCTGGCTCACGCTATCGCCATCGGTGCTGTTTGCGGTAAGCACCACGGAAAGGCCACCCTGAATATCCAGGCCTTGGTTGATCTTTTCCTGCGGCGGCGTAAACATGAACACCGAGCCCACCACGAGGAGGGTGAGCAGGATGAGCAGCCAGACGTTGCGGCGGTTGTTGCCGCTTACATGCTTGCGCTTCTTGGTATTAGATTCTGCCATTAGATTCCCTTTGTTTCCCGTATTCGGGAGCCCTGTGCCCCCGTTTCGCCGCGTGCAAAACCCGCGGTTAACATTGCATTATGTCACAACAAGAAGAACCCTCCAACCGCATAACGCGCAGCGGGCCCCATTGGAGCCCGCCGAAGTAGCATATACGCGCGCCGAAAGGGCGTGATGTGATCCTAGTAGTCGTTCGCGCCAGCGCTGGCCATCCACGCCTCGTAGAATTCCTCGTACGCATCGGCCAAAACGGCTTCGCGCGCCTTCTCCATAAGATGGATGAGGAAGTACAGGTTGTGCTCGGAAAGCAGCATGCCGCCCAGCATCTCGTTCTGCTTCACCAGATGACGCAGGTACGCACGGCTGTAGTTGCGGCACACAGGGCAATCGCACTCGTGATCGAGCGCCGTGAAGTCGTGCGCGTACTTTGCGTTGCGCAGGTTCATGCGACCCTGGCTGGAAAACGCCGTGCCCATGCGGCCCGTACGCGTGGGAAGCACGCAGTCGAACATGTCCACGCCCTCGCGCACGGCGCGCACGAGCGTGGTGGGATTGCCCACACCCATGAGGTAGCGGGGACGATCTTCCGGAAGCGCACGCGTGGCCTCGCCCAGCGTTTCGAACATGACCTCATGGTCTTCGCCCACGGAATAGCCGCCAATGCCGAAGCCGGCAAACCCGCGCATGCCCGCCGCCTTGGCGCGCTCTTCTGCTTCCAGCAGACGCTTCGCGCTTTCCAGGCGCAAATCCATGTGCATGCCGCCCTGTTCGATGCCAAACAGGCCCTGGTCGGGGCGCGTATGCGCCATCAGGCAGCGCTCGGCCCACTCCCAGGAAAGCTTCGTGGATGCCGCGACGTCACGCTTTTCGGCCGGATAGCCAATGCACTGGTCGAGCTGCATGGCGATGTCGGCGCCGATACGCTGCTGGATGTCCATGTTGACCTCGGGCGTCCAGCGATGCTTGCTGCCGTCGTAGTCGAGCGCCTTGAAGTTCACACCATCGTTGTCGGTCTTCATCATGTGGTTCAGACTGAACAGCTGGAACCCGCCCGAGTCAGTGAGCATGGGGCCGTCGTAGTTCATGAACTTCTGCACGCCGCCGGCCTCTTCAAGGATCTCGACGCCGGGACGCATGTACAAATGGTAGGTATTCGCAAGCACGACCTGGCTTTTCAACTCGTGCAGCACGTCGACGGTAATGCCCTTCACCGTGGCATGCGTACCAACGGGCATGAACATGGGCGTGCGCACCGTGCCGTGCGCCGTTTCGAACGTAAGCGCGCGGGCGTTGCCGCTGCGCGCCTCAATGGTTACGTCAAATAGGGCCATAGTCTTCTTTCTTATCTTCCGTTAGTTGCAACGGCTAGCGAGCCGTGGTGGTAATCCGCATGCGTTCGTTTTCGTCCCACAAAGGCTGGGGCATGGCGTCGCGCCCATGCGCGATGCTGATGCCGCCATCGAGCGGAGAGCGATCGGGGTAGCCTTCCAATGCACGCTTGCTCTCGCAAACGGGCAGCTCGCGCGCCCAAGCGGCGAACTCTTCCATGGTGCCGTGCTTCACGCTGGCGATATCGAACCCGTTATCGTTGATGAGGTCGTCGGTGACCAGATAGGCATCCATGCCCGTTTCCAGGCAAGCCAGGTCGTCGATGGTGTTGTTTCCCACCATAAGCACGCGGCCGGGTTCGGCGCCTGCAATGGCCAGGTTTTCGTAGTAGTAGGCCGTCTGGGGCTTCACCGCCGTGCTGTTGTCGAAGCGCGTAATGCGCGCAAAATACGACGGGTCGACGTTTGCCCAGCGCAGACGCGCGAGCACGCCTTCCAGCGGGAACAGCGGCATGGTGGTCAGGTACAGCGGGTATCCCTTTTCCGCAAGGATGCGCACCGCTTCGGCAGCATGCGGGTTGGGCACGATGTCGCGCCCGCATTCGTCGAAATCGTTCTGGTAGAAATCGAAGAAGAAGTCGCGCGCTTCCGCCAACTCGCGAGCGTTCAGCGGGCATTCCTCGTCTTCGTGGGCCTGGGCAAACATGCGCCAGAACGCATCGGCGTTGGTCTCCTCGGGGGAATGACTGCTCATGGCATGCATGCCGCGATCGAGGCAATGGATGTAGAGCTTGGCATCCTTCCCGGCGTTGCGCAGCTTGCGTTCCAGGATTTCGTAATAGCGATCGAGAAACTGACGCACGGGCATGGGCAGCAACGTGCCGTCCATGTCGAAGAATATTGCGTCGTATGGCGCCAATGCTTGCATATACACCCCTTATCCGTATCTCGCATTCGATACTCGCACACGTACGCCCACGAACAAAGCAACCACGCGAAAACTGCGGAATCCTTTGAGCCCCAGACATTCGGGCACCCCAAACTGTCCTTTTCCGGAAAAATGCATCGGGCTCGGGGTGCCACGCGGCATAACCCCAGGTCGGAAGATTTAGGAGCACGAGAACAGGCCGAAGCCACCCCCAAACCCGTCCTTTTCCGGAAAAATGCACCACGCTCGGAGAGACCTGCGGCATAACCCCAGGTCGGAAGATTTACGAGAGAGAACGGACTGGATGTGCCCCAAACTGTCCTTTTCCGGAAAAATGCATTCGAACTAGGCAGGGACAAGCACATAACCGCAACGCACCCTGCGAGGACTTGCCCCACCCATGCTCATACTGTGGCAGGGCGGGTTCGCGCAAAGGGCGCGTGCTAGTATGGCGAACGGAAAGAACGCGCGCGACACACAGGAAGGGGCTCGCATGAAACTACTGCTACACGCTTGCTGCGGACCATGCTCGCTCGAACCCGTGCGCCTGCTCCTGGAAGAGGGGCATGACATCACCATCGCGTTCGCGAACTCGAACATACAGCCGAGCGCGGAATACGACCACCGCCTGCAGACGCTGCTCACCTGGGCTAACGAAGAGGGAATTCCCGTCGTTGACTTCCCCTACAACCCAGCGGCGTGGCACGAATTCGCCGGCGTCATCCAGCTTACGGGCGGCCCCCGCGCGGAACGCTGCCGCCGGTGCTATCACATGCGCCTGGAAGAAGCCGCGGCTTATGCGGCAACGCACGGCTTCGAAGCCCTGTCCACCACCCTGGCGGTAAGCCCCTACCAGCTGTTCGACATCTGCCACGAGGAGCTCGTGGATGTCTGCGACCGCTGGAACATTACCCCCATCTGGCAAGACTTCCGCCCGTATTACCCCGAGGCAACGCGTCGCAGCCGCGAAGCGGGCATGTATCGCCAGAACTACTGCGGATGCGCCTACTCCAAGGCAGAGGCCGATGCCGAACGCGCGGCCCGCAAAGCCCAACGCGCACGTCGGAACGCAGAGCGCGAGGCAGCCGAAGCCCACGAACGCGCCGAGCGCAACGCCAAACGCGCGGCATACGATGCGAAGCAGCGCGCAAAGAAGGCGGCCCGCAATGCCGCCCGCGCAGCCGCCAAAGCCGAAGCCGCAGCTCAAGCACAACCCGAGCATGCAACCATGCAACACATACCATCCGAAGAAAGCGAAGAGGCATAGTGAAAACCAGCGATTTCGATTACGAACTTCCCGAAGAGCGCATTGCGCAGGCGCCCTGGCCCGTACGCGACGAATGCCGCATGCTGGTCATGGACCGCAAGACGGGAGAGCTGCAGGACCGCATCTTCCGCGACATTTACGAATACGCCCAGCCAGGAGACGTGTTTGTGGCCAACGAGACGCGCGTGATGCCCGCTCGTCTGTTAGGTGCCAAGCGAGGCACCGGCGGCGCGGCCGAGGTCTTCCTGCTGCGTCCGCATGCAGGCAAGATCGCCACCAACGTATCGTCTGCCTGGGAAGCGCTCGTACGGCCGGGCAAGCGCCTGAAGCCCGGCGCGATCGTTGACTTCACCGACGCCGAAGGCAAGGTCATCCTGTCCGCCGAAGTCATCGACTTCAAGGAAGACGGCAAGGGCGAACGCATCGTGAACCTGACTACCGAGGCCTACCCCACGCTCGATGAGGCCGTGCACGCCGTGGGCCACACGCCGCTTCCGCCCTACATCAAGGGCTACGAAGGCGACGAGGAAATGTACCAGACCGTTTATTCTCGCCGCGAATCTTCGGCTGCCGCACCCACTGCGGGCCTGCACTTCACGCCCGAGCTCATCGAGCGCCTGAAGCAGAAGGGCGTGCGCTGGGAGACCGTGGAACTGCAGGTGGGCATTGACACCTTCCGCATCGTGGAAGAGGAAGACCCCACCACGCATGCCATGCACACCGAAACCTATACCGTGCCGCAGCATGTCGTGGACGCATGCAACGAAGCCCATGCCAACGGACACCGCGTGATTGCCGTGGGCACCACGAGCGTTCGCAGCTTGGAAAGCGCCTGGGATACCGAAGTGGGCGAGCTGAAGGCACGCGATGCCGCCCACACGAGCCTGTTCCTGCTGCCCGGGAGCACGTTCCACGTAGTCGACGCCATGGTTACGAACTTCCACGTGCCGCGCAGCACCCTCATGATGCTCGTAAGCGCGTTCAGCAGCCGCGACTACATCATGAACGCATACAAGCACGCCATCGACAGCGAGTACCGCATGCTCAGCTTCGGCGACGCAATGTTCATTCAGTAGCGCACTTATCCCCCACATGCAACGAGCCCCAGACGCAAGCGCCTGGGGCTCGATTCGTTTTAGCAGCTAGAGGCTATTCGGCTGCAGGCTCGGCGGTAACCGTGCGGCCAACGGTGCGCTTCAGTACGAAGAGCATCACGATGACCAGCACAATGCCAACAGCCAGGCAGATGACCCAATTGCGCACGAAGCCGGCAAGCAGGAAGCAGACGAACGAAACGCCCGCAACCGAAAGTGCATACGGCAGCTGCGTGGACACATGCTGGATGTGATCGACGTTCGCGCCGGCGCTCGCCATAACCGTGGTATCGGAAATGGGCGAGCAATGATCGCCGCATACCGCGCCAGCCAGGCAGGCGGAAATGCCAATGGTGAGCAAGTCGGGAGCAGTGGCGAAGATGGGCAGTACGATGGGGATGAGGATGCCAAACGTGCCCCAGCTGGTGCCCGTGGCAAATGCCAGGCCCAGGCCAACCAGGAAGATGATGGCGGGCAGCAGGGCATACAGGCCTTCGGCTGCACCTTCCATGAGGCCGGCTACGTAGGCGTCGGCGCCCAGGGCCGACGTGGCGAGCTTCAGCGTAAGGGCGAAGGTGAGCACCATAAGCGCAGGCACCATGGCGCGGAAGCCCGAGATAAAGCAATCGGTTGCGCCCTTGAAGTCGATAACACGACGGCACAGCAGGTAGACGAAGCTCAGAATGAGCGCGATGAGCGAACCCCAAGGCAAGCCCACCGAAGCATCGGTACCGCCAAATGCCGCAGACAGATCCATGTACGCTTCCGATTCGGCATCCCAGAAGCCACCCACGTAGAGCATGCCAATTACGCAGAATACGATGAGCAGCAGCACGGGAATGAGCATATCGAGCAACGAAGCGCGCTCGTTTTCCTGGCGCTCTTCCTTGGTAAGCGCACCCAGCTGACCGCTGCGATACGCCTCGAATTCGGCCTTGGCCATGGGACCGTAATCGAAGCCCATGATGCAGATGGCCACCACGAATACGATGGTGAGCAGCGAGTAGAAGTTATAGGGAATGGCCTGCACGAACAGCTGAATACCCGTAACGCCGGTATCCAGGTCGGCCGCCGTGGCGGAAACCGCCGCCGCCCACGAGGAAATGGGCGCGATCATGCAGATGGGCGCCGCCGTGGAATCGATGATGTAGGCCAGCTTCGCACGGGAAATCTTCTGCTCGTCGGTGACGGGGCGCATGACCGCGCCCACCGTAAGGCAGTTGAAGTAATCGTCGATGAAGATGAGAACGCCCAGCAGGAACGTGGCGAGCATGGCACCCACACGCGTCTTGATGTGCCTGCCAGCCCATGCGCCAAATGCAGACGAGCCGCCTGCGGTATTCACCAAGGCGACCATAATGCCCAGCATGACCAGGAACACGAAGATGCCCGCATTCCACGGATCGCTGATGGCATTCAGGAAACCAACGCTCATGGCATCGTCGCCTTCGCCCACGGTACCGACAATGATGTAGTTGACCGTGCTGATGGGATCGAACGATGCCAGCAGCATGGCGCCAACCAGGATGCCCACGAACAACGAGCTAAACGTTTCCTTGGTAATGAGCGCCAGGACGATGGCAACGATCGGCGGTACGAGCGACCAAAACGTTCCGACAAATTCCATTGAGTACTCCTCTAAACAAAAAACGGTAGGGGCATTATATACCCCCACCGTTTCACATGCGTTAACGTGAGCGCATTTGGCTTCATTGCGCTCGGCGCCGACATTTACAGCTTGCAGACGTTAACGGCCTGCATCTTGCCGTTCTGGCCGGGCTCCACGTCGAAGCTTACGCGCTGTCCCTCTTCCAGCGTCTTGAAGCCAGGCTTGTCCTTTTCGATTTCCTTGTAGTAGACGAACAGATCATCGCCGCCATCCTGCGTGATGAACCCGTATCCGCGAGTCTTCCCCTCGGGAGTCTTGCCGCCAAACCACTTCACGGTACCTTCGGCCATGTTTCCTCTTTTCATCCATCCCCTTGTGGAGATTTACTTCCCACAGCGCGCTGGCCTGCGCGTTGAGCGTAGCAGTCGCTACAAATGCAAACTGTACACTAAAGAAACAATATTGGGACGAATATTTGCCGTTGGCGGCAAATATTTTTCCGAATACGGAGCCGAAGCGCGTCCGTATGGGCTATTCCGCCTGTTCCTGCTGCAAAAACTGGCGCATGGAACCCTCGCCACCCAGGCCTTCCGAAAGCTCAAAGCCATATGCGTCTGCTAGGGCGCGAGCCTGATCCAAGCGAAGCTGGGCATCTTCAGCGCGACCAGCGCGTGCAAGGTAGTCGGATTCCAGGAACATGGTGCGGCCAATGTATTCCGCAACCCCCGGGTCGGTGCCCGAAACTTGCAGGACGCTCGCAATGGAATCGGGCGAGAGGGACAGCAGCACGCCCCCGTCGATTTCCGTGGCCACGCCGATGGTGGCTTCCAGCAAATCGGCGGCAGATTCAGGGTCACCTTCGTCGTTTTCACTACTCGCGCGTTCCATGCTGCGCTGAATGCCCTGGATAAACTGCATAATCAACTTCATGAGATAGTCTTGCTGAAACACTGCAACCCCTTCGCCGTGTGCGTATGACGCCTATTCTAGCGCGCCTACTGCCCCGCTGGAGGCAAGATGCCCAAATGATCGTACGCGCGCCGCGTGGCCTGGCGCCCCTTTGGCGTGCGTACGAGCAGCCCCTGCTGCATGAGGTAGGGCTCGTAGACGTCTTCCAGGGAATCGGGATCTTCCGAAAGCGCCGAAGCGAGTGTGGAAAGCCCCACGGGGCGACCGCCGAATTGCTGACACAGCAATTCGAGTATGCGATTGTCGACCGAGTCGAGACCCAAGGAGTCGACCTCGAAGAATTCGAGCGCCTGAGCCGCGGTATCCTCGTCGATGACGCCGCTGCCCTTCACCTGCGCCCAGTCGCGCACGCGCTTGAGCAAACGATTTGCCAAACGCGGCGTACCACGGCTACGGCGTGCGATTTCAAGCGCGCCTTCACGTTCGGCTTCCACATCGAGAATGGCAGCGGAGCGAATGACGATATCGGCCAGCTCTTCGGGCGTGTAATAGTTCAAGCGAAACGCCATGCCAAAGCGATCGCGCAGGGGGCCGGTAAGCAAGCCCGTGCGCGTAGTGGCGCCAATGAGCGTGAAGCGAGGCAGATCGAGCCTGATGGAACGGGCCGCAGGCCCCTTCCCCACTACGATATCGAGCGCATAATCTTCCAACGCGGGGTAGAGCACCTCTTCAACCATGCGGTTCATGCGATGAATTTCGTCGATGAACAGCACGTCGCCGTCTTCCAGATTCGTAAGGATAGCCGCAAGGTCGCCCGTACGCTCGATGGCGGGGCCGCTCGTCGTTTTAATGTTGGCGCCCATTTCGTTGGCAACCACCGTGGCCAGGGTGGTCTTACCCAGACCCGGAGGGCCCGAGAACAAGATATGGTCGACGACATCGCCACGCTGCTGAGCAGCCTGAATGAGAATTTCCAGGCTTTCCTTGATCTTGGTTTGCCCCAGGTAGTCGGCTAGCTTCTGGGGACGCAGGCTGCGATCGAGGGACAGGTCGTCTTCCTGAAGCTCTGCCGAAGCCATGCGGTTTCGCGGGCTTTCCCCACCCACGGCAGTCGATGGCGCGAAGGCGGAACTTGCGTCGTATACCATGCCCTCGATGCGAACTCCGTCGTTCATTTACGCCCCCAAACGCTTCAACGCGTACTGAAGCAGCTTCGTCTCGGACAAATCTTGCGGAGCGCCCTTGAGGGCGAGCTCCGATTCTGCGGACGTGAAGCCCATGGCCAGCAGGTCTTCCACCGCCGACTGGTAGGCACCGCTTGCCGCGGCGGCCTTGGGCGCTTCGGCGGGCTGAGCCAGCACGCCCTGCAATTCCAGAATGATGCGCTGGGCCGTTTTCTTTCCCACGCCGGGAATGCGCGAAACAGCCGTTACGTCACCCGCAACGATGGCATTCGAAAGTTGCTCGGGCGAAAACGAAGACAATGCCGCAAGAGCCACCTTCGGCCCAACCCCCGACACCCCAAGCAAGCGTTCGAACAGTTCCTTTTCCTCTATGGAGACGAAACCAAAGAGGGTAAGGGCATCTTCGCGCACCTGTAGATGCGTATGCACTTGCACGGGCTGACCCACTTCGGGCAGCGCAGCAAGCGAATTCGCGCTCATGCCCACGTGATAGCCCAGTCCACCCACCTCGATGATGGCGGCGTCGGATAGCTTCGCGGCGAGAACGCCCTTCGCGAAGGAAATCATACGGGAAGCCCCTTTCCAGAAAGCGCATTTTCATGCGTGGTATAGCAGATTGCGGCAGCAAGAGCATCGGCCGCATGATCGGGGTGCGGATCTTCAGCCAATGCCAGAATTTGCCCGACCATGTACTGGACCTGGCGTTTGTCGGCCGAGCCAGTTCCGGCAACCGCAAGCTTGATCTGTCGAGGCGTGTATTCCCCCACGTGCAAGCCATGTTCTGCGCAGGCGACCAACGCAGCCCCGCGCGCCTGACCCGTGGCGAAGGCGGCGGTGACGTTTTCGCCAAACCAGACCGTCTCGATGCCCACGCAGGTGGGTGCGAAACGTTCGGCTACTGCGCTTATCTGCTGGTATATCTTGAGCAAACGTTCGGAAAGCGCCTGCGACGAGGGCGTGGCAACGCAGCCATACGAGAGGCATTCAAGTTTACCGCCGCGCTGGGCGATGACGCCCCAGCCCGTATGAGCAAGACCAGGATCGATTCCGAGAATGACGCGCCGCTCCACCAAGCCTCCTTCGTGTCGTAGATACCAAACGTTTGTTCGCATTCTACCACACGGAAGACTGCATGAATGGCAAAAGAAGCGAATGCCCCATGCATTCGCACGCTGGCGCACATTACTTTGCGCGCTTCGCGTTCCTCATATAGGCGATCCAGGCCTCGGCGGTGCTATCGCTAATGTCATGTTCGATGAGGCAGGCTTCGTCGTCGGCTCGTTCGGCCGAAACGCCCAGCACGTCGTGGAGGAACTCATAGAGCATGGTATGACGCTCCAGAACCTTGCTACCATATTCGTATCCATCGCTCGTAAGCGTAATATCGCCGTAATAGGGCTGGTCGAGCATGCCTGCTTCCTTCAGGCTGGCTACTGCCTTGGTTACGGAAGCCTTGGATACGCCCAGCTTGGATGCCACGTCCACGGGACGAACGGGCTGCTTTGGCGTTCCGCCCAGTTCAACGATGGCCTCTAGATAATCTTCGCGCGATGCGGAAACGCGCTTCGAACCGCTCTCTGTAGCCATGCCCCGCCCTCCTTCGCTTCCTCACGGCATCTTGCACATACGCTACCTTACAACAAACGTAGGGCCCGACCAACTGGCGAGCCCCACGAACAACGATGCGATAGTTGCTAATTCTTGTTATACCCGGTGTAGATGGCCAAAAGCATGCAAACCGCCGACGCCAAGCCAAAGAACTTATGCAACTTCATGCGAGACCCCCTGACTATCCGGCAATAACGGAGTGGTGTTTCGTGCCGTTACCGCCACCGTTGAAATGTTGTGCAGATACGCTGCAAGCGTTGGGGCAATTATACCCGCAACGCCCAGAACGATGAGCGCCGTATTGAACCCCACGATGAAGCGATAGTCGTTGTTGATGCGGCTCATGAGAAGCTGCGACAGGGAGCGCATGACAACGAGCGATTCCAACTGGCAGTTCGTAACCGTAATATCGGCCACAGCCCGGGCGATATCGCTTGCGTCGTCGAGCGCAACGGAAACGTTCGCCGCAGCTAGAGCAGGCGAATCGTTGATGCCATCGCCCACCATAATGACCCGACGCCCGCTTTCCTTCAGCGCCTCTACGTAACCCGCCTTGTCTTCGGGCAGAACCTGGGCATGGTATTCGTCAATGCCCGCAGCGTCGGCAATGGCGCGGGCGCAAATCTCGGAATCGCCCGTGAGCATAACCGTATGCTTCACTCCCAAGGCGCGCAACTGAGCGATGACCTGGGCGGCCTCGGGGCGAATGGGGTCGGCAACGCAAATGGCGGCCTTCAGCACGCCATCGATGGCCAAGAACACCGTGGAGGCCGTGGGCGCTTCCTGCTCAAGACGTTCGCGCAATCCCTGGGGGCGTTCGACTCCGCGGTCCTCGAACACGAAATGAGCACTTCCCACCAGGGTTTCCTTGCCGTCGATAGAGGAAACGATGCCATGAGCAACCAGGTATTCCACTTCGGTATGGTGCTCGTCTTCATGATGGAGGCCACGCGCCTTCGCCTCGTTCACAATGGCACGTGCCAGGCTGTGGGGGAAATGTTCCTCCAGGCAGGCAGCAATGGCGAGCAGCTCGTCCTCGCTTTCGCCATTCATGGTAACGACCTTTTCAACCTGGGGCGCAGCCTGGGTAAGGGTACCCGTCTTGTCGAACACGACCACGTCGGCCGCAGCCATAGATTCCAGGAACTTGCCACCCTTCACCACGCAGCCCCGGCTAGACGCCTCGCGCATGGCGCTCATAACGGCCACGGGCGTAGAGAGCTTGATGGCGCACGAATAATCGACCATGAGCACGCTGGTGGCCTTCGTGATGTTACGCGTAACGGCCAAGATGCCGATAAACGCCAGGAACGCAAAGGGCACCAGGCTATCGGAAAGACGCTCCGCACGGCTCTGTACCCCCGCCTTTAGCTCGGATGACTCTTCCACCATGCGCACGATCTGATCGATGCGCGACGAACCGGGAAGCGCGTCGACGCGAATGACGATGGAGCCGTCTTCCACAATTGTGCCCGCGAACACCGTGGAGCCATCATGCTTGTGAACCACGGCGGATTCACCCGTCATGGATGCCTCATTGATTTCCGCATTGCCGGAAACCACGGTGCCGTCCACGGGAACCGACGAGCCCGTGCGCACGCGCAGAAGCTGACCCACATGAACGCTTTCCAGGCACAACTCTTCTTCCGTGCCGTCCTCGCGCACGCCCCACACCGTTTCCGCCCTGGTGAGCAGACTCTCCTGCAAGGCAATACGCGTACGGGCATTCACATGCTCTTCCATGACGTCGGAAATGCGCAGCAGGAACATGATATTCGCTGCGGAATTGAACTGACGCTGCAGAAGCGCCGTGACGATGGCTGTGGCATCGAGCACTTCAACCGTGAGGCGCCCACGCAAGAGCTCACGCAGACCGCGCATAACGAACACCGCAGCCGAAGCGACGGTAATAACCGCTCGGACGGGTGCGGGCAACAAGAAACGCCGCATAAGGCGGAACGCAACCATGCCCACGATGCGGCGCTTGAAATCGTTGTCCTCGCGCACCATGTCAAGCTGGGCATCGTCGGCAATGGGCTCGGGAATGGCCAGAATGGAAAGATCGCCCAAGGCGGAAAGAGCCGCATCACGTGCGGCAGTATCGCCCGGGGCATACGTAACAAGCACGCTGGCATTTGCAGCGCGTACCTTCACGTCGAGGACCCCGCGAACGCCCCTGATCGTTTCGGTAATGCCGTAGGCTTCTTCGGTCTTCAGCCCCGAAGCAGCCAGGCGCACGCGCAACCTGCCAGGGATGTCCTGCTTGACGCTATATTTCATTGCTATTCGGCTTTGCCGTCTACCTGGGCAGTCACCTCGTCGCGAATGCCACCCTCAAGCTCGGCCAGGCGCTCGGCAACGCCCTCGTCGATGCGGCGCTGACGCGCAGCTTCGGCGCGGATGTCCTCGGCATCATCCATGATGTCCTGGGTGACCGCCTGGATGTTATCGTTTAGGACCATGGCCTTGGCAACGCCCTTGGAAGCAAGTTCGCGCGTCGTCTTGCTCTGCGAAATGACCTTCAAAACGCCCGTTGCAACCATGCCACCGGCAAAGCAAGCCACTTTCTTCCACATATGAAAACCTCTTTCGAATAACGGGACGAACGCCCCTTACACATATAGACAGATTTAGTATCGCATGCGAAACGAGGGCCTTCCACCCCGATGAGTTCGAAAGAATCCGAATGGACGCGGTTCCGTGGCCAATTCGTAAATATTATCCTTTCTCACTCCGAAATGGGGTTTTATCCCCCCCTCAGACCAGAGTCTCGCAGGAAGGCGCACCCCAACGCGCGCGACGTATTGATTGTTTCCAACCCACAATCGTCCAAGAGGTAGCCCCCTGCGAAAAACGTGGTAAGCTACTCTAAAATCATGCGCACGGGCATAGGGGCCCAGCCCCAAGGCCGTGCTTCTCTATTCACTGGAAAGAGGTAACCATGCCCCTGGTTCTGCACGAATCCGCCGAGATGTACCTTGAAACCATCCTGAACCTGGAAGAAGAGCTCGACCGCGTACGCGCCGTCGACATCGCCCAGCGCATGGGCTATTCGAAGCCCACCATCAGCGAATGGATGGGCAAGCTACGCGACGCCGGATACGTAACGCTGAACGAAGCGGGCGGCATTACGCTCACCGACGCCGGCCGTGAAGTGGCCGTGAAGATCTACGAGCGCCATGTTGTGCTCTCGGGCTTCTTCCGTGCCATCGGAGTCAGCGAGGAAACCGCCGTCGACGACGCCTGCCGCGTCGAGCATTACATCAGCGACGAAACGTTCAATTGTCTGAAGAGTTACGTGGACAAGAATCATCCGCAGGCATAAAGGCTGCAACGCACCTACAAGAAAGGCCAGGAGGCATATGCCTTCTGGCCTTTTTCGTTGCCGTAGTGGCAACGCAGTTACTTTTCGTTCGTGCGGTTCAGATTCTCTCGCCAGATATAAGGCGTCGTGCCCATGCAATCGGAAAAGGCCTTGGCGAACTTCGAGGGGTTCGCATAGCCCACCTCGGCAGCGATAGCGGCAATGGAATCGTCACGGCGGTCCTTCAGCAGCTCGCACGCACGATGAATGCGGAACGTGCGGTACCACGTGTACACGGGCACGCCGAATACCTGCTTGAACGATTCCTTCAACACGGTGGGCGACGTATGACATTCGCGCGCAAGCTCCGTGATGGTGGCCTGGCGCGTAATGTCGCGCATCATGATTTCCTGCGCCTGATATGCCACGGACGCACGACGATTGGTGGACTCCTCCCCGCTCAGGCGCACGCGACGGTCGCCCTGCAGGATACGCACCACCAGCAGGACCAACTCGATGGTCTTCAAGCGCATATGGCCCATGTCCTTCGGCGGAAGCATTTCGTAGAGCTCCGCAAAGATATGCGAGAGCGCAGGATCGCACGGCACGCCGAAGAAATCGCCCATGCCCGAAAGCATTTCGAAGAACAATTCGAGGTCGAGCTCGAATGACAGATTGGCGATCTTGCGAGCGGGCGAACTAAGAAGCGCCGGCGAAACGAGCACGCCGATGCCATGGAACGTGCCGTGGGGCACACGGCAATGCGCCTGACCAATGGCGCCGATGCGAATGATGAACGTTTCGCCCGAAGCTATATTGCGCGTAAGCCCATCGTCGCATTTGTATTCCAGCGAACCACGCTGGCAGTAGCAGATGATAAACTCGCCTTCGTCGTGATTGCGAGAAGAGCGAAAATCGCAAGCAGAGGAGTGGACATCAACCGTGGCAACCTGAACGCCCGAAAAAAGCTCGTATCCACGCAATGCACCAATGCCCGAGCCACCTGGGCCTATAACCGAATGCCGTATTTCCGGCGTTGCCGCCTTCTTCGCAATCGAAGTTACCCGTGAAACCACTGGATATCCACCCCTAGAAACCCTTTACACGCTAATGGCAGCAAGAGTGCCGTTCGGCCTTCTCGACATCCTCGAGCATGCGCTCGGCGGTGTCGCACGACGGACAGCTTCCGCTAGAGCATCCCTTGCAATCATCGCAGGAGCTCCCCTTGCCGCTAAACATCTTTACGATGGAACGAATGCCGGGAATGGCAATGAGGGCCACGATGACCAGGGTGATGATTGTTCCCACGCTCATCGAGCGCACCTCCTTTCGCAATGGGAACGCGCTCGTTCGAACGCGTTCCCCCAAACATGCCCCGCCGCCATGACGGCGACGGGACCAACAAACCTTTTTAGGCGGCCTGCTCGTTTACCGACAGGCGAATCGTATCGCTCACGTTCTTGTTCGGACGAACCAGCAGGTAGATGCCCGCAGCAACCAGAGCAATGGCAATAACGGTGCCCACTCCGAACGTGGCCTCGCCCGTTGCCAGGCCAGCCAGCTGGAAGATAACGAGAGCAACGACATAAGCCAGACCGCACTCATAGCCAATGGCAGCCCAGAACCACTTGGCGCTGTTCATTTCCTTGCGGATAGCGCCCATGGCAGCGAAGCAGGGAGCGCACAGCAGGTTGAACGCCAGGAAGCTGTAACCCGCAGCAGGCAGCCATGCAGCCTGGAAGTTCGCGTACCAGCCGCCGTCGCCCGCATAGAGCACGCCCATGGTGCCAACGACGTTCTCCTTGGCGATGAGGCCCGTGACCGCTGCCGCGGCAGCCTGCCAATCGCCCCAGCCCAGGGGAATGAAGATCCACGCGATGGCGTTGCCCAGAGCAGCCAGGAGGCTATCGGACTGGTCCTCGACGAGGGCAAGGGAACCGTCGACCACACCGTAGTTGGAAAGGAACCAAACCAGGATGGTGGCCAGCAGGATGATGGTGAAGGCCTTCTTGATGAACGACCAGGCACGTTCCCACATGCTTCGCAGGATGGAACCAACGGTGGGCAGGTGGTAAGCCGGCAGCTCCATGACGAACGGAGCAGCCTTGCCCGAAAACGCCTTGGTCTTCTTCAGGATGATGCCCGAGATGAGGATGGCGGCAATGCCCAGGAAGTAGGCACTTGCGGCAACCCACCAGGCACCACCGAACACGGCACCGGCAAGCAACGCGATGATCGGGAGCTTGGCCGAGCAGGGCATGAACGTGGTGGTCATAACCGTCATGCGACGATCGTTCTCGTTTTCAATGGTACGAGAGGCCATGACACCCGGAACGCCGCAGCCCGTGCCAATGAGCATGGGGATGAAGCTCTTGCCCGACAGGCCGAAGCGACGGAACACGCGGTCAAGGATGAACGCGATACGGCTCATGTAGCCGCAGCCCTCCAGGAAGGCCAGGCAGAGGAAGAGAACGAGCAGCTGGGGAACGAAGCCCAGAACAGCGCCAACGCCGGCAACGATGCCATCGAGCACCAGGCTCTTAACCTGCGGGTCGACATTGCCCGCATCGAGAGCGTTGCTCACGAGCGTGGGGATGCCGGGAACCCAGATGCCATACTGCGTGGGGTCGGGCTCTTCGACGGTAAGCGCCTCTTCGAAGGCAGCAGCGTCGACTTCGACAACCTCGTTCTCGCCGGTCTCGTCGTCGTACGCATCGTACGTAGCGACAACGCCAGCCTCGTCGGCCGCGCTCACGAACATCTTCATGTCGGAATCGTACGCAGCAAGCTCTTCTTCAGTTGCGTCGTCTGCGGGAGCCTCGGGAGCTTCGATGCCCGCCTCGGCGGCGGCAGCGGTGTACGCCTCGATGGAGCTCTGAGCCGACTCGTACTCGTCGGCAACTTCGCTGTATTCTTCCTGGCCAGCGCCGATGAACCAGCCGTCGCCGAACAGGCCATCGTTAGCCCAGTCGGTAGCGGGGCCACCCACGGCGGTAATAGAGATGAAGTAGACCAGGAACATGATGACCACGAAGATCGGCAGTGCCAGCCAACGGTTGGTGACCACGCGGTCGATGCGGTCGGAGATGGGCTCCTTCTTGTTCTGGGCATGCTTCACGCAGCCATCGATGATGCTCGTGATGTAGGAGTAGCGCTCGTTGACGATAATGCTTTCGGAATCGTCGTCGTGAGCTTCCTCGGAAGCCTTGATGATGGCTTCGACGTCGGGCGTAGCGCCCATGTGCGAGGCGATCTTCGAATCGCGCTCGAACAGCTTCACCGCGAAGAAGCGCTTCGCATGAGCGGGCACATCGGCGGGAAGGGCAGCTTCGATCTGCTCCAGAGATTCCTCCACGTCGGCAGCGAAGCGATGCATGCGCTGGGGCTCGGCAGAGCTCTGCGCCACTTCCATGAGCTTGGAAACGACGTCGTCGATGCCCGTGTTCTTCAGGGCGGAAATGGCCACCACGGGACAGCCCATACTCTTGGAGAGGGCATCCAGGTCGATCTGGTCGCCGTTCTTTTCCACGACGTCCATCATGTTCACGGCCATAACCGTGGGGATTCCCAGTTCAAGGGCCTGCGTGGTGAGATACAGGTTACGTTCCAGGTTCGAGCCGTCCACGATGTTCAGAACGGCCTGGGGATGCTCGTTGATCAGGTAGTCACGAGCCACGACCTCTTCCAGCGTGTAGGGAGAGAGCGAGTAAATGCCCGGAAGGTCGACGACCGTTACGCCGTCGTGGCCCTTCAGCTTGCCCGTCTTCTTCTCCACCGTAACGCCGGGCCAGTTGCCTACATACTGGTTGGCACCGGTGAGGGCGTTGAACAAGGTGGTCTTGCCGCAGTTGGGGTTACCCACCAACGCCACATTGAATTCCATTGATACCTCCGTGTTACTTGTTAACTAGGGTTAACTCGACTTCGTGAAAAACGCCTTAGGCGATTTCCACATGGCTGGCTTCTTCCTTGCGCAGGGAGAGCTCGTAGCCGCGAACGGTTACTTCGACAGGATCGCCCAGAGGAGCGACCTTACGCACGAAAACCGAGGTGCCCTTGGTAAGGCCCATGTCCATGATGCGACGCTTCGTGGCGCCCTGGCCAAGGAGCTTCGCCACGGTAACGGTATCGCCGGGCTTAGCAGAATCGAGGGTTGCCATATACCTTCCTTCCAAAAAGACAACAATGCATTACCCCTGACATACGCCCCCGTCGGGGCCCATGTTAGGAGCAGTGCGCCAATAGAATTGGTAGCGTTAGACCATAATGCACTTGGCGAGCTTTTCGTCGAGGGCTACGCGCGATCCCTTGACGCTCACAATGAGATTGCCGCCCAGGCGGGAAACGACCGACAGCTTCGTACCGGGAACAAAGCCCATGCTGCCCAGATGAAGACGCGTGTCGCCTTCGCCCGTAACGGCGTGAATGATGTAATCCTTGCCTGATTGAACCGTGGTGAGGACCATGCTGAGCTTCCTTTCCGGCACGTACTGGCTGGGTGGCATTCCGATGCCACACAGTAAGGCACTGCTAACCAAATTCACTATTGCGGAAGCCGAAAAGTAAGTCAACCCTTACGGATTATTTTTATAGTAGATTCACCTAACTTTTTCGTCCGAACGGGTTTTAGGCATGGATTACCGCGGCCAGACGGAGCGGAAAAACGCGCCCTCTTCCCCGCTGGCTGTCCATTCGGGCTTCCCGGTCAAACAAGCGGAAGCCATCTATAGGCAGTGCATGAAAAAGGGGCCGCACGTCGCGGCCCCCTAATTAACAAAGAGGGCGAATCCGGGAGAAGCGGTCGAATTCGCCCTGACCCTCATGCGTTTTAAGCAGACGAGAAGGAGGTGGTGCATGGGGCCTTTCGGTTAAACATTGTCAAACGGTTTGCGTTAGGTTTGTCTAACTGCGTTCCGTGAGTCATATATTAGGCGAACCTAACTAATAGTCAACCCCTTTTTGAAAAATAATTTGAACTTTTTTACTAGGATTATTTCTCTTGCGTTATTTCGTGAAGGACCTGGCAATGCGCAGAGCACTTTAGCGTGGGATAGTATACTTGCGCAAAAGAGCCAAACATCGAGTGGAGGCTACGATGGCTAACCTTTATATAGATACGCGCGGGCGCGCGGAAGAACCCATTCCGTTTACCCAGGCCGTAGTGCAGGGCCTGGCCGACGGCGGCGGACTCTACGTTCCCCAGAGCATCCCCCAGTTCTCGCTGGACGAGATCCTGAATCTCTCTACCATGCCCTACGCGCAACGCGCAGCGCACATCTACAAGGCCTTCGGCGTCGACCTGCCCGAAAGCCAAGTCGACGAGCTCATGGATGCTGCGTATGGCAGCAACTTCGATTCTGCCGACATCTGCCCCATCACCTCGCTCGACGAGAATACCCACATCCTGGAACTGTGGCATGGTCCCACCAGCGCATTCAAAGATATGGCTCTGCAGTGCCTGCCGCTGTTCTTCAGCGCCAGTGCTCAGAAGCTTCGCGACGAAGGCGTTATCGACCACACCTTCCTGATCTTGGTTGCCACCTCGGGCGATACGGGCAAGGCCGCCCTCGAGGGCTTCAAGGACAAAGACGGCGTGAAGATCGGCGTGCTGTACCCGCACGGCGGCGTCAGCGACATTCAGCATAAGCAGATGGCCACGCAGGCAGGCGAAAACGTGAAGGTCTGGGCAGTGCGCGGCAACTTCGACGACTGCCAGACGGGCGTGAAGCGCACGTTTGCCGATAGCGAGTTCGCGCAAGAGCTCATGAGCGAGCACAAGGTAGCCCTCTCCAGCGCCAATTCCATCAACTGGGGACGCTTGCTGCCCCAGGTGGTCTATTACGTTTCTAGCTACGCGCAGCTGGTGGCCCAGAGCAAGGTAGAAGCGGGCGCACCCATCGACGTGTGCGTTCCCACCGGCAATTTTGGCAACATCCTGGCCGCATGGTATGCCAAGCAGATGGGCACCCCCATCGAGCGCCTGCTGTGCGCCAGCAACGAAAACCGCGTGCTCACCGACTTCATCAACACGGGCACGTACGACATCTCCGACCGCGAGTTCGTGCTCACGCCCAGCCCCTCCATGGACATCCTGGTCTCTTCGAACCTGGAACGCCAGCTGTTCGAGCTTACGGGCCGCAACGCAGAAGCCATTGCAGGCTGGATGAACGACCTGAACACGCAAAAGAAATTCCGCGTCGACCCCGAAACCTTCGCCGTGCTGCGCAAGGATTTTGCCAGCGATTCGGTAAGCAGCGATGACTGTCTGAAGACCATCAAGGAAGTGCTCGACGAGCACGATTATCTGCTCGACCCGCATACGGCCGTTGCCTACAAGGTTGCCGAGCGCCTGCGCGGCGAAAACCCCGTACTGGTGGCAAGCACCGCGCATTGGGCGAAGTTCGGCGTGAGCGTCTACCGCGCATTGCACGACCTAGCCCCCGATGCCGGCCTTCCGGCCGACGTTGCCGAGCTTACCGGCTGCGAGCTCAACGACCTCATCGCGCAGCAAACCGGCAAGAGCCACATCCCCGCCGGCCTCGCCGAGCTCGATACGAAGCCGCTTCGATTTAAGCAAGTCATCGACGCGGGCAAGCCCAACATCCAAGACGCAACCCGCGCATTCCTAAGCGAATAGAACTTGATCGGGGGATCGCAGAGGCGGTCCCCCGAATTATATCCACGCGAGAATCGAAGGGAAAAGCCTTATAATTGTGCGCAAGCAGCTAGTACTTACGAGGGGAACCAATGACTCCGCTTGATCTGAAACCAACTATAAAGCTATCCATCATGAACCCGCTTTCCGAAGAGAACGCGCTCTTCGGCCCCGGCATTGCCGCGTTGTGCCGCGGCGTTCGCAGCACGGGCTCGCTGAACGCTGCCGCCAAGAACATGGGCATGGCGTACAGTAAGGCATGGCGCATCATCAAGGAAACCGAGGAATCCCTGGGCATGCAAATGCTCGTACGCGATGGCGCACACGGCAGCACCCTTACCGACGAGTGCATTACGCTACTCGACGCCTACGACAACCTAAGCAAACGCTTGCAAGTGGAAAGCGAACGCCTTTACAAGGAAGTCATCTCGTAGGAAACGCCCCGTATGGGGCGTTTTTCATGCGTGCGCACCCACCCGAGCGCTTTCCGATGCAGCCGTATGCGCTGCGGACGCAGACACGGGACGCACCTGAACCGACAGTTCGTATTCCGAAGAGCCCAAGGGGATGCGCAACGACGCAATGCCGTCCTCGCCCACCGCAAAAGCCCCAGGCCGCACGGCAGGCGCGTCCTGCGCGCCAGAGGATTCAGAGCCGGCCGCCTTCGTCGACGACGGGTTTTCCTTACCCAAAGAAGCAGCGGGGAAACGGTGCATGCACCCATAGCACACATCCATATCATCAAAACACGTTGCCTGGCACACCGGACACGTCTTCATTGCAACCCAACCTTTCTTCCCAGCTCTACGACATCGCCCCTGCGATACCACCCACGTCTAGGGCTATGGGCCCGCTCCAACACTGCAACGGCCCGACGACACGAGACGATGCGCCTTGGCGGCACCGACCTACATGCCTGCAAAACGCAACCATCCGCCCCGACAAACGCGATGTCGAGTGCATAGCTCATGCCAAACGTATGCACGCTATGGCAGGGAACGAGCATGAGTACCCGCCCAGACGCCTGCGTGCCCAATAAGCCACGCACGCGATCCCGCCAATGCGCTGCAATGCGAAGCGAAGTAGAACCATCCTGCAACTTACGCAAGAACCATCACCACCATTCTGCTCGATCCGGAATCCTGGCAGAAGACATACGCCCATCGGTAGGCGCCATCGGCCTTCGCGAACGTAACGCCGCTCACGTGCTCATGCCCCTCCCCGTGCCCGCTCACGTCGACCCAGCCATTGGCAACGAGCAAGCTGCGTACCCGCTCGTACGCTTCATCCGCACTCCAAGCGCCCATGAGGCCCACGACCCCATCGCGAAAAAGAACCTTCGAAGCCCCCAGCACGCCTGGATTGAACGTCTCACGCATAACGGTTTCGGGCAGATTGCGATTGCAGCGGGCATCCCCACCCGCCTGGATAAATGCGCTCACAGCAGCATTGTCGGCAGAAAGAGTGCTTTCCCCGGCAAACGCCGATGGGCCGTTATCGCCAGAGTCTGAAGCTTCCAGCAAGGGAGCAACGCACGAAACGGCAACCCCGATTGCGATAGCCAATGCAGCCAGACACAAGCGCCTTACCTGTGCGCTCATACGATCACCCCAGGGCGATAGGGGTCGACCGTGATCGTAGCCGTATGCGACACCGAAGGAAGTTCAACGCCAAAAACGCGCCCTGAAAATGAACGCCCGAAGAGGGTTGGCGCGAACTTCAACGTCGCGCTAAATCGCACATACCCGCCCGCACACTGTTCAGCATTCACATTGACCTCCTGGTTGTCCGCGGAAAAAGACCGCCGCAGCTCGGCTTCCACATCACCGGCGCTGGCTAGCGTGGTCTTCCCGTACGGAGGAGACGTTGCATACGCGCACACCGCCTGGCGCGAAAGCCGATCGAAGGCCGCGCAATCGCCCACATACAGAAGCGCGTTCACCGCTAGCAACGCCACGGCTATCAGCACGGGCATGGCGACCGCCATCTCGACCGTCATTTGCCCCCGCTCGCTACGCGTATGACCTGCTATCCCCATGGCGGGCTCCCTCCGCTTACGCCCGGCAAAGAACGCAGCGCATCACGCGCTTCTCCCACGCTTTCCAATGCACCATCACGCCAAGCCGGCGGAAGCGTAATGCTTATGGGGATAGAGCCCTCGCCAATATCGAACGACGCAATTTGAACCTCGTCGTCAAGCCCATCGATGCGTTCTTCGGCATACGAGGCCGAAAGCAGAACGGCCGCATCGAGTGGGTTCGCCGCACTCGCAGGCATCTGAGCCACGATCTCCTTTGCGCCCAGCAGGCGCGAAGCAAATGCGCCGCCATCCTCGTTCGCCACCTGCCACGAATTCACGAGCACGGGCTTCAACGCTGCCATATCAGCGGGATGAAGCCCCACTTCGGTGAGGACGTCATCCAACGCCCCGGATGCCCATTGCCCCAAACCGCTTGCGCTCACCAAAGGCAACACACCCAGCAGGGCTTCCACACCCTGCCCCAGCTCGTCATATCCCCTTGCGTACGCATGCAGGCAATGAGACCACGCGCTCGCCATCTGCGGGAGAACACCCGCCAGGGGGCCTTCCATGCGCTCGACCCAGCCATCGAATAGAGAGGAAATAACGCTCTGGTCGCCACTGGCCTCTTCTCTCGCCAGCGTCGCCGCCGAAAGGGCAGCGCGTGGCCCCAAAGAGCCTCCACCGCCCACGAAACCATTGGGCATGAGCGCATCGGCGGACACGGAAGAGCCATCGACAACGAAGGCCACCACGCCATACTTTCCCGGCGGCGAAACCGATATGCACTTGTTTTCCATGTCCATGATCATCTCCCCCAGCCCACCCAACGCCGTTTGCACGGGCTCGCGCACCTCATCGGCATACTGGGCGTACTCCTGCCGCGCCTCCCGATACGTCCGCGATTCCTCCTCGACGATGCGGTAGTAATGCTCGAAGCCGTTCGACGTCGACGTGGAAGCCGCCGCCACATTTCCCATGCTCGAAGCATGGAATCGACAGACAGGACACGTTTCGTACGCGCATGCTTCCATCACCTGAATTGAACTCACGCCAACGGCCTCTTCCTTGGCCAAGCAGGGACACCCAGACCACGCATGCATATGCAAATGACCCTGTCCATCTTGGGAAACAGGATAGACCTGCTCGGTATAGAGCCGCGTTTCGCGCATCTCGTCGGTATTGGCTGGCAAATGAGGAAAGTACGCATCAAACGCACCTGACGCATCCTCGCGAACATACCCATGAGAAATTTCGGAACAGGCATACGCATAAAAGCGTGCACGAAGCGCCGAATTCGCCTGGTCGTCTACCGAGGGGCCCTCGGGATGCTCCTGGGCAAGGCGCGCGGGATAGTACGCTTGCGCGCGCCGCAACGCCACGCCAAACGACCACGTATCCACGCTGTGATAGAGGGGGTTATCGCCTGGAGAAAGACCAGCTAGAGAATCGGCGCGCTCCTGCATGCAATAGCCCGGGGCAGCGCCACAATCGGCCTGGAAGGCGCGTTCCTTGCTTTCGTTGGCCTTACGCGCTGCCTCTTCCGCCTTCCGAGCGTTTTCCTTGATCCCCTCCTCCTGCCCGCCAATGTATTCCATTACCTCATCTGCAAAGTCGGCACCCGGCGTAACCTCGTACCCCTGCTGAGGCAAAAGCACCGCAACCGCAAGGTAATTCGCATGCTCACCATGGCTATTGGCGCGAGCGACGCCCATTGCCTGAGCCGCCGCCAAGAAGGGAAGAATCTCCTGGATGGCACTCAAACCCTGAGCGGCCTGGTCGGCGAACGAATCACGTGCGCGAATAACCTTCTCGCCCACCTCGATGAGCTTGCTTCCCACTTCCTGCGCGCCGGGGACGCACAAGGCAACCAACCCCGCTCCCGAGGCGGCGACGCTCGTAAGCGTGAGCGAAAGAACAACGGCATCGCATATCTGGGCGGCGGTATAGAACGTGGCGACCTGGTTTTCCGCGGCAAGCGCACAGGCGTCAGCCACGTTCTGCGTTTCCGCCGATAGGGAATACAGGCGATAGACCTGAGCGGACGTAAGCACCAACGAAATGGTTATAAGAAGCGCAAGGGCCATGCCGAGCGTCGAAAACCCGCCGTCATCGCAAAAGAACGGTCGCCTGCGAGCACCACTCGCCCCGTCACGCATCATGTCACTTCCTTTCGTATTCCCAAGGATCCGCATAGCCGCCAAACCAATCGGGGCGCGCAACGCACGTCTCCGAAACCTCTATGTCCAAGCAGCCATCAGGGGCAATGCCCAGCAAAACGCCCGCAGCATCAAGAAGGGGAACAAGTCGAACGCGATTGCGTATCGTCACCGTCACACGGTCGCTCGACGCATCACCTTCGATGTGCACATCCCACGCGCACGCTCCTTCGTGCATGTGAAACAAATCGTTGGGAGGAACGGCTCCAAGCCGACGCTTAACCACATCACAGCACACGCTCTCGTCAAAGGTGCTTTCCTGGCACATCGTGGCCGCCAACCTGCACCCCTCCGCTGCGGCCGAGCGCATAACCAAACGGTCGTACAGGATGATTCCCGGCTGCAGCAGCATGAGCATGAGCACAAACAGGACAGGCAGAAGAAAAGCCGCTTCCACCGTGGATTGTCCACGCTCAGTACGCGAATACATCGAGCCACGACCCTGGCGCACCGGAAAGGTTATGCGACGCAGACGTAATGGCATGACTCACGAACAGGCCATCTCTCATCACGTGCCACAAAGCACCCAAGCCAATTGCGATGCACAGCAATGCCGCCATAACCACCGCGAATTCAACCGTCGACTGCCCACGCGTTTCCCGCAGGCGCCTACAGGCCGTTGATGCCGCTCGCAATCGCATCCCACAGCTCCTGAATCTTCGGCTTGAACAGCGTGATGGCGATAATCGCAATTACGACAAGTACCCCAACGAGGATGGCGTACTCGGTCGTACCCTGCCCCTTGCAGTCCTTCGCCAAACGGGCAGCCAGCCCATACATGTAGGAAGCCATGCGATGGAGCGCCCTAGCTGCTCCTCGCTCTACAGCGCAAACCACGTTTTTCATTCTCGTTTCCTTTCTTTGCGCGAACATCGCGCACTAGATCGCGTCAAGCAAAATAGGACCAAGTACCAGCAGCAGCATCGACGGCAAGATCAGCGTTCCAACGGGAATCATCATCTTGACCGGCGCCTTCATAACCACCTCCTCTATCGCGCATCGACGCACGCGCCTGGCCTCGGCGGCCAATTGTTCAAGGGAGTCGGCAAGAGGGGAACCAAAGCGAAGCGACCGAACGACACTGTCCACCACACGCGCAAACAGCGCAGAACCATACGACTCGGCAAGCAAGCGCAAGGCCTCTTCGCGCGTTCTCATGCCCGACGACCATTCGGCGCGCGCAAGCGAGAGCTCGTCGGCAAACACGCCGCCAAAGCACGCGCAATACAACTGAAGGGCCCTGTCGAACGTCATGCCACTACGCAGGCCCAGGCAAATGACTTCGAGCGTCTGGGACAGGCCCCGCTCAAGCGCTCGTGTGCGCAAAGCGCCCTCGTGCCGAAGCGCACGGTTCAAAAGACGCCAGCCAAAGACAATGCCGGCAAGCAACCCGACCACCGCAAGTTCGGGAGAAAGAAGGGACCCCAGCAAGCAAGCCACGATGCCGCATGCGAACGTTGCCTCCAGGCGCATCCGGCAGAGCCCCTCTTCGTTCACCTGCGATGAAAGACCCGCATGCAACGACAAGCTACGCAGCGAACTCATTCCCCACCGCGCGATGGGATGGCGTTCGAATGACGTGCCTCCCTGATGGGAGAGACGGATTGCGCCCCGAATAAGCAGGGCATCCACCCCCGATACATAGCGCGCGGAAAACGAGGGGGACGCGCTTGCCGCATGCGCAAGCACCGTTCTGCGAGAAGCCCGCCTGGCATACGCCCCGGCCAGCATGTACGCACTGCACGCCCCCGAAAGCGCCGAGGAAACGCAGGCAATACCCCAGGCAACCGTTTCGGTCATCACGCCACCTCCACTGCCAGAATCCGACGCACGGCGAAGATGCCCGCAAGCTGCATAATCACAGCCACTATGAGCATGGCGAAGCCAAGCGGCGACGCGAAGAACGGCGCAAGAAAGTCGCGCGAAAGCAGGGACAATGCGGCAAGAAGCCCCAGAGTAACGCCCACTACGACGCGAGCCGACAAGCGAGCCTGGGCGGTATGCACCCGCAACGATCGTCGAATCTCAATCTCGTTCTCCAACGATTCGCGCGCCGCCTCCAGCACATGCTGCAAGCTACCGCCTGCCTGATGCTGCACCCGTAAGGCAACCGCCAAGAACGCCAGTTCGGAGGGAGCCTCGCTACACGCGCCCATGCCATCGAGCGCTTCCGCCACGGTCGACCCAGCTGCAAGTTCCATCCTGGCCCGGCCGAACACTTCGTTCAGAGGCTCCGGCGCCGAGCTTTCAAGCTCGTGGAACGTTTGCGACAGCGTAAACCCCACGCCGAAACACGATGCCATGGTCCGCAGCGCGTCAGGCAATGCATCACGGGCCGCCTCACGACGCTGCGAAAGTACATGCGATGCAGCTGAGCACGCCACATACCAACTGGAAAGAAACGCAAGCAAACCCCCGATCGCAGAACCCAGGACAGCACCGCCCGCAAGGCAGGCAATACCCAGCGCGAGCACCATTGAAGCAAGGCTTTCGGTAGACGCCTCGTATCCGCGCGTCGCAAGCGCGCGAACACATTCCGCACATCCCGCTCGAAATGGCCCAATGCGCAACGCGGAGGCAGATAACGAGCCAAGCAGGCCAACGCCATTGCGCAAGACGCGCCGCAAAGGCGACCCCGTACCCGATGTGCGCTGCACGCGACCCGAGCGTATACGCACGCGCGCAAACCCAAACACAACCCAGCATGCCGCTACGCCACAAGCGCCGGCGCTGAGAATCGCAAGCGCTGCCAGCAACTCCCTCTCGCCCATCACGCGGCCCTCCCCCGCTTAGCAGGCGCATTCTCCTGGCCAACCCACACGCCATGCATATCGGGAGAAGAACGCGTATACACTGGAGAAACGAGGCAACCCGCACCGTTGGGCTTCGGCCCCACCTGACTTACCGAACACAGGAAGCGCCGCCCATCCGCGCTACGCGCAACCTGCACGATATAGTCAATTGCGCTTGCAATCTGCGATTCAATAACCTCCACGGGCAACTCGACTGCGTAGCGCACCATGGTCGTAAGACGCGAAACACAATCGGCGGGAGAATTGGCATGCAGCGTAGTCAGCGAGCCATCGTGCCCCGTATTCATGGCCTGCAGCATATCGAGCGCCTCGCCACCACGGCATTCACCCACAATGATGCGATCGGGACGCATGCGCAGCGCATTGATTACCAAATCGCGAATGGATACGAGCCCCGTCCCCTCGATGCTTTCCGGTCGCGCCTCCAGGCGCACGACGTGCGGATGTTCCAGAAAGCGCAATTCGGCAGAGTCCTCAATCGTCACGATGCGCTCCCCCTTGAAGATTTCGCAAGACAGCGCATTGAGCAGCGTGGTCTTCCCACTTCCCGTTCCACCCGAAACGGCAATGTTCTTGCGCTGGGCAACGCACGTTCGCAGGAAACGACGCACGGAAGGTTCCAAGGAGCCGCTCTCCTGCATATCCGCCATCGTCATGACGTGCGTACGGAACTTGCGTATGGTCAGCGTAGGCCCATCGATTGCAATGGGAGGAATCACCGCATGTACGCGATGCCCCGAAGCAAGACGCGCATTCACCATGGGCGAAGCCTCATCGATGCGGCGCCCAAGCGGCCCCAGAATTCGATCGATCAGCACGCGTACCTCATCGTCGCTGGAAAAGGGGCTCCCACACGCTTCCAACGTTCCCGAGCGCTCAATGAACAGCGAGGAGCATCCATTCACCATGATTTCCGTTACCGTCTCATCCTCCAGATAGGGCTCGAGCGGACCCAACCCGAACAGGGAATCGATGAGCGATCCCATGAGCCGCTCGCGCGCAGCCGCATCCGCCGCAAGCCACGGGTTCGCCTCAAACACCTGCTGGCAAGCTCGTCGCACCTCGTTTTCAGCGCGCGTAGGATTATCACGGCCCATGCGCGCCACCACATGCGACGGCAATATCTCGCGCACCCTGCGCTTCAGCTGCTCAAAAGAAGCCGCCTCGTCCTCCCGCCCGGATCGAACGCTTTCGTTGCCCGCCTGGCGGACCATATCCATCAAAGACATGCCGCCCGCCTCCTTAGACCATCCAAAAGGCGAACGCGCTTCCTCTTCGGATCGGCAATGTCAGGATTCGCGACGCTTGCACCATGCGGCAACGTTTCGCGAAGCGCCGCTTCCAGGCTGCGGCATGCAGGATTACCTGCATCCACCAGATCGGCCGCCTGGCCCGAGCCCATAACCTCGCCAACCTCCCTGCCGCCATCGGCCACTTCAAGGACATGCGCACCGGAAAGCGCGCACGAGACGTCGATAGAGCTAAACAACGAAGAGCGAGAACAACGATTTACCAGGAACTTCACCGACCTGGTGGCAACGCCGCAGCGCGAGCACAGCTCGAGCGCATGGCGGCACAGCCGGATAGCCGTAGGGCGCTGGTCGAGGACGAAGAACACCGCAGACGAAAGCGCGATGACGCGCATATGCAACGTATCCCAGGCAGGCGCCGTGTTTACGACCACAACATCAAAACGCTCGCGGAGCGCCTGCAGCAAATCGACCATCGCAGGCTCCACCTCTTCCGCATGCTCTAGGCGCAGCGGAGCCGCGAGCAGCGCAGGCGCGCCGCCATCGGTACGAAGCCCATCGAGCTTACCCGCATGGGCTATGGCATCGTCGATGCGCATGGGGTCCTCGACCCCCAGCAGGAAGTGAGCATCGCCGCACTGCAAATCAGCATCAACCAGCACCGTTCGATAGCCCATCCGAGCAGAAAGAAGCGCGCAGAGAACCGAAACGGTGCTCTTTCCCATGCCCCCTCCCGCCCCCACGACGCCAAGCATGAAACTAGCGCGCGCGACCTGAGCAGTTTGTGCCTTAGAACCAGGTATTACTTCAAACTCGGAACGAAACGCTTCCGCTGCGCTCACATTTTTCGGAGAACCCTTCTCGGACGCAGTTTTCGCCCCAAAATCCTCGTTTTTCGCTGTGGGTGGCATATCCCCAGATGACGGGGTACCCCCTCCCCCAGCAAAATCACCCTTTCCCAAGCTCTCTGGAGCCGCGTGAGCGGGCTTGCGCTGGGGTTTTGCATCGCCTGGGCACTCGCGCACGCCAGACCCAAAACGGGCCTTACATTGAGCGTAGATGCGCGCTAAAGAGGGCCCATCCATGACGCCGGTAACGCCCGCAGCACGTGCACGGCTATAGAGCGATCCGCTCGCAGAAAACGAAACGAGCGCTACCGTGGAAGCACCATCGCGCTTCAGGGCTGCCGCCAAATTGATGGCATCGACGGAGTCGCTCCCCGCGATCCAGTAAGAGCAATCCGCCGCATGCGCACGGGCAAAATCGCGTGCCTGCTGCGCATCGGTAAAGACCTTCAACCACGGCTGCGACGCAAGGCGCTCGCCGCCCAGCCCCATCATTTCGGGATGGGCAAGGCACGCTTCATCCATGCAAAAGACAACCCTAGGCTCCATGCGAGCTCCCCTCATATGACGAACCGGGCAGGGTGAGGTACAGGGAAGCGGATTGGGTAGCGGCGATCATTTCCTGGACGCCTTCGTCGGCAACGGCCAGCGTCACCCACGACCGCGACCCAGAGCCCGAGCCGCAAGCAAGCACTGATACGCCCCGCGCAATGCATGACACGCCCGAACCGGAAACGGCATACACGTCGATGTTGTTGCCAACGCTCAGCGCTCCGCCAACCGCCTGCGCGCTTTCCACTTCCAAGCCAACGGCCTGATACCCCGCAGGAACCACCAGGGAATCCGACGACCCCGAAAAGCGTTGCTCGGTTACCACCTCGCCCTTGCCAATGGAAGACGTAAGGCGCATGCCCTCCTTGGAGGCAAGCGAACCCACGGCACCCTCCGGAAGCAAATCGACAAGCCACGGCCGCACCTCGGCATTGGACGCATCGAGCTTCTCGCCCGGCGCGATGTCGCGCGTTGCCACGCAGACTTCCACCTGGTCGCCTCCGTAACGCGACATGGCCTCGGCGCGAGCATCGTCAACCTGACCCTTCACCATGCCCAAATACGCCATGACAGACAAGGCGCATACCACGCCAAACAGCAGCGACAACGCAAGCATTCCCCTTCGTTTCACGCACCCTCCTTTCCTCCTACGCCAAAGATGAGGAACGGCAGTCGCAGCGCGTGGGAAAAAGAACCGCAGAAAGTTGAACGAAATCGTTGCGCAATCGTCGCGCAATTCATGCAGGGGTAACCTGGCGCAAAAAAGCCCTGGCCCGCACAAGCGAACCAGGGCACAAGATAGCGAATGGAAGCAGGGACTACGCGTACTGAAGGAACGCGGAATAACCCTTCAGTGCCTCGTAGATATCGGCCTTGTTCGTAACCTCCCACGGGGCATGCATGGAAAGTACGGGCACGCCACAGTCGATGACGTTCATGCCGTACTTCGCCAGGATATACGCGATGGTGCCGCCACCGCCCTGATCGACCTTGCCCAGCTCGCACGTATGGAACGTTACGTTGCCGGCATCCATGATGCCGCGGATCTTGCCCATGTACTCGGCGTTCGCATCGTTGCTACCGCTCTTGCCACGCGCGCCCGTGTACTTGTTGAACACCAGGCCATGACCGAGCATGCCCGCGTTCTTCACGTCGAAGGCGTTCGCATACAGCGGGTCGATGCCGGCGCTCACGTCGCTTGACAGCATGTTAGAAGCCGCCAGCGCGCGGCGCAGGGGCAGATCGCCCTCTTCGCCGGCAAGCGCCATGATCTCGGCCACCGTGTTCTCGAAGAACATACTCGTCATGCCCGTGGCACCCACGCTGCCGATTTCCTCCTTGTCCACCAGCAGGCAGATGGCCGTGCGATCCAAATCGCCCGCCTGAAGCTGCGCGATGAGGCTCGGGTAGCTGCACACGCGGTCGTCCTGGCCATAACCCAGCACCATGCTCTCGTCGAAGCCGCAGCTACGCGCACGACCTGAGGGAACAACTTCGAGCTCGGCGGAAAGCAGATCTTCCTCGTCGAAGCCGTACTTCTCGCGGAAGAGCTTCACGATAGCTGCCTTGACCGGCTCCTTTGCCGCCATGGCCTCTGCCGAACCCTTGGGAGCGGCCTTCGCGTCTTCCTCGGACACCACGAGCGGACGTCCGCCAACCAGCACATCAAGGTCTTCGCCCTCGACCACGTGGCCGCCATCCTTCTTCAGCTGGTCGGCACCCAGATGAATGAGCAAATCGGTAACGCAGAACGCGGGATCAGCCGCATCTTCGCCCACATTGACCTGCGCCTTCGTGCCGTCCTTCTTCACCACGACACCGTGAATGGCCAGGGGCACCGTAACCCACTGGTACTTCTTCACGCCGCCATAGTAATGCGTGTCGAGCAGCGCGAAATCGTTCTGCTCGTACAGGGGGTTCTGCTTCACGTCCAAACGGGGCGAGTCGATATGCGCACCCAGGATGTTGAAGCCCTCTTCCAGCGGCTTCTTGCCAATTTGAACCAGCATGACCGACTTGTCGTAGTTGCTCGCGTACACGCGGTCGCCCGGCTTGAGCGCCTGACCCGCAGCGCGCACCTCTTCGAGGCTGCGATAGCCCGCGGCACGCGCCGTTTCCATCACGTACGCCGCGCACTCGCGCTCGGTCTTGCACGAGCTAATGAAATCAATATACGAATTGGCAAGGTTTTCTACCTTGACCAGGTCTTCTTCGGAATACGCCTTCCATGCGTTCTTGCGCTCCATGAAGCTCCTTTCGCTATGCCCTGCGGCTTTTGTCGTACCCTCGCATTATCGCACTCCACTCGCGCACGCACCCGCGGCACGCAGAATGTCACCCTTACGACAAATGACCTGCGAACGAGCTTCATCCCCTTCGTCAGCCCAGCTAACTTCGGCAATTTCACGTTACATGACGGATAATTGACGAGTATGCTGGTGCCATGCGGAAGCCATACCGCACGTGCTAGTTTGTGTATGCCAGTTACGAGATACCGGCCACAGGTCGGAAAAGGAGGGTCAACATGGCACTACCCAACGCTTCGAATTCCAGCAACTTCAACATCGTTCCGAACCCCGCCTGCCAGCCCGGCGACACGCTCGCAAACCTGAAGAGCGCCGTCATGGGCGAAACGGGCGCCAGCGCCAAGTACGCGGCGTATTCCAAGAAGGCCGCTGAAGAGGGCTTCGGCCAGATCGCCAGCCTCTTTGCAGCAGCAAGCAAGGCCGAGCAGATTCACATCGCCATGGAGAGCAACCTGGTGCGCAAGGCCGAGCCCGACTACGTGAATCCGGAAGCGCCCGAGGCGGAAGTCCATTCCACCGACGTAAACCTCATCGACGCTGCTTTGGGCGAGATTTTCGAAACGAGCGACATGTATCCGCAGTTCATCAAGATCGCCCAGGAAGCAGGCGACACGGCAGCCGAAATGGTGTTCACGCGCGCAAAGCTCGCCGAGGCATATCACGCCCAGCGCTACATCGACGCCTACAACACCATCGATCACCTGACCGACGAAAAATACTACGTATGCCCTGGCTGCGGTTATATCCACAAGGGCAAGGGCGTGGGCAGCTGCCCCATTTGCGGCGCCCCGGAAAGCAAGTTCCTGGAATTCTAGCCCGCAACGCCGAATCCAACATGCCCCGAGCGGAAGAAACCTCCGCCCGGGGCTTTTACTATCGGGCCCTTCGTGAGCCGCAATGCCACGCGAGCCCGCTTGAAAGTCACGCCAATCAACGCGTCCGCATGTAGTCGTATACTGAACCCACGAACAGAGAAGGGAGCGCCCATGAACGCAGGAGCACAGCAAATGGAAACACCCCAGCTCATCAAGGTCGACCAGGTCTCCGATGGCTGGATTAAAAAATACGTGCTCACCTATCGCCTGCCCAATGGACGCGAATTCGCCTACGAAGCCGTCTCCCGTAAGAAATACGATGCCTACCTGGAAGAACTGCGCAACATGGCCAGCGATGCCCCGCATATGCAGGCACCCGATGCCGTATGCATCGTGCCACGCACGCGCAGCAACGAACTCGTCTTGATACGCGAGTTTCGCTATCCGCTCAATAGCTGGTGCATCGCCTTCCCCGCCGGCCTCGTGGAACCGGGGGAATCTCTGGAAAGCGCCGTCGAACGCGAGCTCAGCGAGGAAACGGGCTATGCGCTTGCCCGCGATGAACAGGGATGTGCGCACGTAAACCCGCTTTCCCAGCCAGGGTTTTCCTCGGCCGGTATGAGCGAGGAAACGGTACAGGTAGTATACGTGCACGTGGAAGACGAGCCCGCATGCGAGCCGCACACGGAGCCCACGGAATGCATCGAGGTATTCAAGATCGCCGTCCCCGAGGTTCCGCACTTCCTGGAAACGAACACCACGCCCATAGGCACCAGGGCGCAGCTCATTCTGGAAGCATTCAGCCGCAACGTGCAGCGTTACGGCGCCTAGCCCACGTTACTTGCGGGTCTTCTCCAGAATGTCGAGGGCATGGCGGTAACCGCCTGAACCGTAGTTCAGCGCCTTTGACACGCGCGCAATGGTGGTAGCGGAGGCGCCAGTGGCCTCCTCGATGGCAACGTAGGGCTTGCCAGAATCGAGCATACGGGCAACCTCGAGACGCTGCGACGTCTCCTTGATTTCGCGAATCGTGAATAGATCCTCGAGCAGAGCATACGCCACATCGGTATCCTTTACGCCCGCAATAACCTCAAGCAGGGCCTCAACACTGGCATTTCTCAGATCGCTCATTACTTTCCCATCCTAGTCAAACCATATTCGACCGAGTCGACGAGGGCATTCCACGACGCCTCGATAATGTTCTCGCTTACGCTGACCGTGCCCCACGTATGCGTGCCATCGGAAGTGGTGATGGTTACGCGCGTGATGGCGTTCGTGCCAACGCTTTCGTCCAAAATGCGCACCTTGAAGTCGACGAGCTCGATATTCGCAACTTCGGGGTACGACTCGCCAATAGCCTGGCGCAATGCGTTGTCGAGCGCGCCAACGGGACCAACGCCCTCGCCCGTGGCGACATAGCGCGCATCGCCAACGTGAATCTTGATAGTCGCTTCGCTTTCCGCATCCCTTGCCAAAGCGCCTTCGTCTTCGCGGTCGTCCACGATAACGCGGAAGCTCTCCAACGTGAAATGTGGCTTCGAAGTTCCCAAGTGACGCATGATGAGCAGCGCCAGAGAGCCATCGGCCACTTCGTAGGAATAGCCGGCGGCTTCGCGTGCCTTCACATCGTCCAAAATCTCCTGAACCAGATTGGGCTGGCCCGACAGATCGAACCCCAGCGACTTCGCCTTGGTGACAAGCGACGCCTTGCCCGCAAGCTCGCTTACCAGCACGCGCTGCTCGTTGCCAACCGCTTCGGGGCTTTCATGCTCATACGCCGCGGAATAGCGCGCCAACGCACTGGCATGCAAGCCTCCCTTGTGGGCAAACGCGGATTGCCCCGTGTAGGGCGTACGCGCGGGAAGCGTTACGTTGCAGCATTCGGCCACAAAGTTCGCCACACCCGTAAGCTGGGTAAGATCGTCGACGCAATGCTTGCCCATCTTCAGCTGCAGGTCGGCGATGACGGTAAGCAAATCGGCGTTGCCGACGCGTTCGCCGAAGCCGTTCACCGTACCCTGGACCTGCGTTGCACCCGCGGCAACGGCCATGAGCGTGTTGGCAACCGCACAGCCGGAATCGTTGTGACAGTGAATGCCGAAACGCTGTCCGGGCAGAGCCTGCGTCACCTCGGAGACCACGCGGTAGATCTGCATGGGCAGCTTTCCGCCGTTGGTCTCGCAGAGGTCGATAGACGACGCCCCCGCTTCGCTCGCCGCACGCAAAATCTCCAACGCATAGGCGGGATTTGCCTCGTAGCCATCGAAGAAATGCTCGGCGTCGAACACTACTTCCACGCCCTGGCTAACCAGGTAGGAAACGGAATCGCGCACCATGCGCACGTTTTCCTGAAGCGTCGTGCGCAATGCGCGCGTTACCTGTTCTTCGTGACATTTGCCAACGATGGTCACGATGGGCGCGCCGCTTGCCAGCAAATCGGCCAAGCCGGTATCTTCCTGAGCAGCAACACCCTTGCGGCAGGTAGAGCCAAATGCGGCCACCTTGGCATGGGAAAGCTGCATGGAAGCCACGCGTTGAAAGAAGGCGATGTCCTTCGGGTTGGATGCGGGATAGCCGCCTTCGATAACGTCGATGCCAAACGCGTCGAGGCGTTCGACGATGCGCAACTTGTCTTCAAGGGAAAATGATATGCCTTCACCCTGCTCGCCATCGCGAAGCGTGGAATCATAGGTGACTATGTGAGTGTGCGTATCCGTACATTCCCCCATTGGGCAGGCCATCCGTCAATTTCGCTATTGTACTCCATTACGCTAAAGTACGAAAGCGACGACACAACAAGGGCGTAACATAGCACATTCGCTCGGCGAACTTCAAGCGAATGCGCGATTATGCTATTCCACAAATGTAATATCGTTCGAATCGAAGCACTGAACTTCGGCCAGGAAAGCAGCGGCCCCTTCCCTGCGAACCACGAATGCAGCGTCGATGCAATACGTTATGTTGCCTCGCGTAAGGCTATAGCGCATCTGCACACCAGCCTTTTCGGTTTGCTTGAACGCTTTGATTGCCTCATCTCGGAATGGACCGGGCGTATTGAACCGCGCTTCGGACTCGGCCAGGCTCTGAGTCCCGCCTTCCTGGATCATATGCAGGAAACGCTTGTTCACCTGCAGGTAATGCATCGTATCGTCGTCGCGGAACTCCACCACGGCAATGGGGCGCCCGTAGAGGAACGGGCCGTGGCCAAGATCGGCCAGCGGATTGGCGGAAAGCATGTTCAGCTCGTCGATCTTGTCGAAATACGCGCGCTCGGCCTCGGATTCGATCAGCTCGCTTCGGTTCTCGGAATGATGCAGTTCCGCATCGTCGTATCGCGACAAGCCATACAGCTCGCCCTGGATCTTGCCGCACCCTATGCGAGACAGGAAACTGCGCTGTTCCTCGCTTGCAACGCCCTCGGCAATGACGCCCATGCCAATCCTCTTCGCCATATTCACCGTAGAGGCAACGATACGACGAGCGCGCTCGCCGGAAACGTCGTCGCCCCCACGTACGCGAAAGAACTCCATGTCTATCTTCAGGGCATCGAATTCGTATTCCTTGAGCATATTGAGCGACGAGAATCCACTGCCGAAATCGTCGACCCACACCTCGTGGCCCAATTCGCGCAGGGACGTGATACCGCTCTTCAACGTGCCGGCGGAATCGGCCAGCGAGCTTTCGGTGATCTCGAAATGGATGAGTTCCGGGGAAATGCCGCACGAAGCAATGGCAGCAGATACCTCAGACGGAAGATCGCAAAGCTCGAAATCCAAACGCGAAAGGTTCACCGAAGTCGGAAGCGTCTCAACGCCATCTGCACGCACGTTCTTATGGTCTTCGCATACGGCATGGAGCATGAACAAGTCGAGCTTGTGAATAAGGCGCGCATCTTCCAGAATGGGCACGAACTCAGAAGCGGGGATGGTTCCACATTCGGGGTCTTCCCACTTGGCAAGGGCCTCGTAGCCGCACACCTTTCCGGTAACCGTACGAACCACGCGCTGATAGCTTGCGCGAATGTAGCCCTCGCGCAACGCCTTATCGAGGTTGTTCACCACATAGTAACGACGCGTCACACGCGCCATCATCTGCTCGTCGAAGTAGCGATACAGCTCGTCATAGCGGCCCTTCACGCTATCGCAGGCAACCTTCGCGCAGTCGGCCATGAAGGAAAGGCCCACGCGCGGATCATCCGGATGGCACACGTAAATGCCAGCCTTCGCCACGACCACCAGGCCATCCCCCAGCTTCGCCACGCCCTCGCACACCGATGCAACTCGCTGTTCGAAATCGTCGGTGGCAATCACCGCAACCACGAAATGGTCGTCGGACAAATGCGAGGTCACGCCATCGGTAAACGTGGATTTCACGAGCGAACCCACGCGCCTCAGTAGCTCGTCGCCGCTCTCGTAGCCTTTCTGGCTGTTGTAGATCTTGAAGTCCTCGATATCGAAATGCACGATATACGCAACGCGCTCGGCTTTGTTCGCCCGATCGATGAGCTCGCGCGCCTGGCGACGGAAGGACGAACGCGTTGGCATACCCGTGAGCTCGTCGACTCCGCGATCGTGCAGCAACGATTCACCCAAACTCGCCTCGTCTTCCGAGGAGCTGAACTTGGAGCCAATAATGATGTCCTTGCCCCGTTGCTTCGCGCGAAGCAGATTCTCGTCGGCCAACGTAATCATATGGCGCAGCTCTTTTTCGTTTCGAGCAACACCACACACGTAACCAGCGGTATTGGCCATCTTGTAGCCCGTGGCGCGCACCCTCGGCTCCTTCACGGCAAGCAGGGCGGCGCGCAGCTCCTCCGAACGTTCGAGCAGCTCCTCTTCCGATATGGCAAGCAAGGCGAGAAACTCGTCGCCACCATAGCGATAGATGTCGTCACCGGGGAAAACCCCGGTAATTACATGGGCGAATTGCTCGAGGATGGCATCGCCAGCCGTGTGACCGCAGGCGTCATTCACGTACTTGAAGTCATCGAGGTCGGCCATGACCACGATGATGGGCTCATTAAGATAGTGAGAGAAGTTCATACGCAACGCGCGGCGATTCGGCAGCCCCGTAAGCTCGTCGCGCGTGGAGAGAGACCGCAACTCGCTCTCGCGATGCGCAGCCGCAAGCGCTTGTCGGTATCTTCCCACGCTCACGGACATAATGGCCAGCCAGGACACAACCATGACGGTGTACATCTCGAAAGTCCCGTCGCCCAGGAGGCACACGGCCACGCTCATCGTGACGAACGTTACGGAAGTGAGCAGCAACGCGCCAATGGGAGGCTCCACGAACAAGCAGGTGCAAAACGCCACCTGAAGCAAAAAGATAACGACCTGACCACCGGAAACAAAGTCAAGCAGAGAAGCGAGACCGCTCGCCAACACGCTCACGAACATGTACGCGACAAGCACGGACTGGAAGGCCTTGCGGCTTATGCGCGCATTGAGGTAGCACCGGGAAATAATAACGACGGACACATTGCATGCAAGCATGAGCAACGGGACGCCAACACCGGCGACGGAAAAGGGAAGGGCTTCAAACCCCAGCAACCTCGTGCCGAGTACCGCCAACCACGCAATGGCGAGCATAATGCCCGCATAGTACCCCACGCTGGCATTGGAACGCGTAAAGAACGCCAGGACGTCACGACCGTGCGATTCCATCCCAAGAAAATGTTTGATGCGACTGCGCATACCCTATTCCGTACTGTACGTGGGAAACCCTATGCCGGACCCCCTATCCGACCACTTGAATATGATAGCGCATACTAAACTATAATGATAAGACGCTGGGCATTACGGGATGTTCGGTTACCAAACGACGGAGACAGCAAGCCGTGAATATGGCCAAGCACACATGGATCATCGCTCTCGCGTGCGCAGTGCTCTGCGTCGCTCTGGCGGCATGCTCTGGCGGCGAGTCGGGAAAGGGCAATCCCAGCAGCGAAACCTCGGGAAGCCCCCTGAACGCACCCGCCGCCATCGAAGCCCAGGCGTTCAACGACGACGCTGCGATTAGCTCCAACGGCGCATCCATCGACACGTCCCAAGCCTCGAACGGTTACGTTGCCGCCAAGGGAACCAATTCATCGCGCCTGAAATTCCAGGTCACCAAGGGCGATATGAGCTACAACTACGATCTGCCCTCCGACGGTTCGCCCATCTACTGCCCCATCAACATGGGAGATGGGGAGTACAGCTTTCGCGTCATGCAGAACACGAGCGGGCAGAACTACGTGGAAATCGCCTCCACGCAAGAGAACGTCTCCCTCAACAGCGAGTTCAGCCCCTTCCTGCAACCCAACGTATACTGCGACTACAGTGAGAGCAGCGAATGCGTGAGCGTTGCGCGCAGCCTTACGGCACAGGCCAGCAACCAAGGCGAGGCCGTGCAGGCCATCTGCGAATACGTCATCAACAACATCACGTACGACACCAGCAAGGCCGATACCCTCAAAACGGCGACGGGCTACATTCCCAACCCCGACGACACCCTCGCCAGCGGCACGGGCATATGCTTCGATTACGCTTCCCTGGGATGCGCCATGCTGCGCAGCCAGGGAATACCCTGCCAAATCATCACGGGCTACGTTTCGCCCGACGACATCTACCATGCCTGGATCATGGTCTACATAGACGGCGTATGGAAGTGCGGCGAGTTTAGCGTCAGCCGCAACACGTGGTCGCGCGTGGACCTTACGTTTGCCGCCTCGTCGGGGAACGTAAGCCAGGTGGGAGACGGTAAAAACTATACGGTTCGCTACACGTATTAGCGATACGCGAAAGGTATACTAAAATGAAAAGTTGTTGCGGAGCACACGAAAATACGGCAGCCTGCCAGGGGCAACGCCCCAAGCAGTACGGCACACGCACATCAGGCTCCACGGCAGAGGAGTAACCATGGCCCAATCATTGCTCGAAAGCAGCGCGCTCAGCGCCTTCTTCGGCAGCATCGCCACCATGATCGCGGCGGGCATCCAAACCGACGAAGCAGTGCTCATGCTCGCCGAAAACCGCGAAGAATCGCACTTCAAAACCGTGTGCGACCAAGTATACGTAGGGCTCATCTCCGGCAAGACGCTCTCCGATGCCATGGAGGAAGCGGGGGCATTCCCCCGCTATGCGCTCGACATGGTGCGCACGGGCGAGCATGCGGGTCGTCTGGAACGCGTGCTGCGCAGCCTCGATCTGTACTACGACGAAGAGCATCGCATGTTCGCGAAGCTACAATCGAGCGTCGCGTACCCTGCAGCGCTCCTTTCCATCATGGCCATCATCCTTGGGTTCACCGTGGCAGTTATCCTGCCCGTGTTCGTGGACGTATACCAGAACATGTCTGGCTCGCTCACCGCAGGGTCCTTCGGCGCGGTAAGCCTGTCCATCACCATCGGCTGGGCCGCTCTGGGAGTTACCGCGGTATGCGCCCTTGCGGCAATAGCGCTGGTCATCGCCAGCCGCACCGAAGCCGGCCGCCAGCGAGTCCTGAGCCTGTTCGAAGGCTTCCCCTCCACGCGCCAGGCCATGTACCAGCTTGCGCTCTCGCGCTTCACGGTGGCCCTTTCCACCTATATCGCGTCGGGCACCAACAACGAAGACGCCATGCAGCGCGCCATCGAAACGGTAGACCACGTAACCCTGCGCAAGAAGTTGAAGGCCGCACGCAACACCATGATCAGCACCGATAACCCGCGCAGCCTTGCCCAGGCCATCGCCGAAAACGACATCTTCGAACCGCTCTACGCGCGCATGCTCACCGTGGGCAGCCACTCGGGCAGCATCGATAGCGTACTCGGGCGCCTGTCGCAGATGTTCTTCGAAGACACCGTGGCGCAGGTCGACAAGGTCATCGACCGCGTTGAACCCATCCTGGCCGCACTGCTCACGCTGGCCGTAGGCGCAACGCTCGTTGCCGTCATGCTGCCCCTTATCGGCATCATGGGATCCATAGGATAGCAACGCGCCATGTATCACGAGCAGACATACGCAAGCCTTCGGAAGCGACGCATCCACCGCATCGTGGCGGTAGCGATTGTCGTTATCCTAGCCGCTCTCGTGGCGTTCAGCGTGCAGCTAGCTCAGCAGAACGCGCGCACCCAAGCCGCGGCTTCGCTGCGCAACGCCATCCTGAACTCCGCCAAGGAATGTTGCGCGGTAGAGGGCTCGTATCCTTCGTCGCTTTCCCATCTGGAAGACGCATATGGCCTGACCATCAACCATAACGACTACGTAGTCACCTACGAATGGTTCGCGGACAACGTACTGCCCAGCGTGGTGGTGGTGCCCCGATGATGCCGGAAAGCACAAACGTCCTCGACGCCATGACCGCCATGCGCCCCGCGCGTCGCGGCAACAAGTCCCAAGGCATGTTCTTGGGCATCCTGCTGGTGTTCTTCTTCGTGATCCTGCTCGTGGCGCTTAGCTCGGGCGTTACGGTATACCGCAACGTTGCGAACACGCAGGCAAACTCCGTCGACGCGAAGCTGGGCCTTTCGCTCATCTCGAACCTGGTGCGCTCGACCGATGCCGCCGATGCCGTGGCCAGCGCCGACGGCCCCGAAGGCAAGGCGCTCGTGCTGGTGGAGCGCATCGATTCCGGCACGTACGAAACGCGCATCTACCTGTACCATGGCTCCATCGTCCAGGAATACGCCCTTGCCAACGCGGCATACACCCCCGAAAAGGCAACCGAGCTCCTCGCGTCTAGCGTCTTCGAATTCTCGTACGAGAACGGCGTGCTTTCCATCACCACCGACCAGGGCACATCGCATGTTGCCCTGCGCAGCGAACAAGGGAGCGCGTAATGGAGCGCCGCGCAGCACGTACCAAAGCCACCTCGTTTTCTCATGCGGCGTTCACCGTAGAGGCCATCATCCTGCTTGTGTTCCTTATTGGCGCGCTTGCCGTGTTCACGCAGCTGTTCGCCCACGCCACCACCACATCGCAACAGGCAGCCCAGCTTGAGCAGGCCGTTGTGCTGGCCACCGATACCGCCGAGCAATTTTCCGCCGACCCCACGTCGGTAGCCGCCAAGACCACACACGACGACCTTACCGTCACCTGCAGCGTCACCCAAACGCAGGAAACCGGCGGAACGCTGTACAACGCCAACATCGTCGTTTCCAACAGCGATAGCCAGGTGTACAGCATCTCCACCGCACGATACGTAAGCGGGGTGGAACGATGACCTCCACCAGGCGCAAACTGCACATTGGCCCGCTTTCGCTCATCACCTACATCGCCATCATCAGCCTGGCGGTGCTGGCCGTGCTCACGCTTACCACCGCGAACGCGTCGAATACCCTGGCCCAGCGCCAGGCAGATGCAACTTCCCAGGCATATGCCGAAGAAGTCTGCGCGCAAACGTTCTTAGCGCACGTGGACGCAACGCTTTCCGCTTCGCAGGCAACCACATCCACCGAGCTTGCGCAGCAGGTGAATGCCCAGCTGAGCAACTCACTTGAAGCAGCGCGCGCAGCCTCTAGCGAAAACGTGGAAGCAACCGCCAGCGTATCGGGAACCACCGTTTCGGCGCAGTTCTCGTGCGAAGACGGACGCACGCTCAACGTCGAATTGAACATTCGCAGCAACCGCACGTACGACATAACCAAATGGAACATGGCGGCCGTAGTCAACAATGCCGAAGACGACACCCTATGGTCGGGCGCCTCGAACTAGAAGGAGCAGCGATGGAACTTGAGGAACTCTTACAGCGCATGATCGAGGCGAGGGCCTCCGACATCTTCGTGGTAGCTGGCCTGCCCATATCGTTCCAGGTGAGCGGTCGCCAGGTACGCAGCGACACCGAGCCGCTGCGCCCTGCGGACACGCGGGCCATCGTGGAGTCCATCTACCATCTGGCGAATCGCGACATCAACCTGTTCACCCAGAACAACAACCACGACGAGGACTTCTCGTTTGCCATCCCGGGCGTGGGCCGCTTCCGCGCGAACATCTTCCGTCAGCGCGGCTCGCTTTCCGCCATCATCCGCGTCATCCCCTTCGGCCTGCCCAAGCCTGAAGACTTCAACATTCCCGAAGACGTGCTTTCGCTCGCCGACCTTTCGAAGGGCCTGGTGCTGGTAACGGGCCCCGCAGGCTCCGGCAAGTCCACCACGCTGGCCTGCATCATCGACCGCATGAACCACCAGCGCATGGGGCACATCATCACCATGGAAGACCCCATCGAATACGTGCACAAGCACGGCACTTGCATCGTTACGCAACGCGAAGTGCCCACCGACATTGCCACGTACGGCGAAGCGCTCCGTTCGGCCATGCGCGAAGCCCCCGATGTCATGCTGCTGGGCGAGATGCGCGACTACGAAACCATCGGCACGGCCATGACGGCCGCCGAAATGGCCCAGCTCATCTTCAGCACGCTGCATACCACCAGCGCGTCGGGCACCGTCGACCGCATCATCGACGCCTTCCCCGCGTCGCAGCAGCATCAGATTCGCATCCAGCTTTCGCTGGTGCTGCAGGCAATCGTCTGCCAGCAGCTCGTACCCTCACTCGACGGCGGCACGCTGCCCGCGTTCGAGATCATGCACACGAACACCGCCATCCGCAACCTCATCCGCGAGCAGAAGACCTACCAGATTGACTCGGTCATCGCCAGCTCGCAGAACGAAGGAATGCGCACCATGGACCAGAGCCTGTTCGCCCTGGTGAAAGAAGGTAAGGTGGCAAAAGAAATCGCTCTGCGCTACAGCATCCACGCCGAAGCGCTCGAGCGCCGCATGGAAGTCGAGGGGCTGTAGCTCCATCACCGCCACACGCAGGAGGGCCCGGCCATGCCGAGCCCTCCTTTCTTTTGTCTGCAGGCAGGCTATTCGGAAATCTTCATGGCCAATTCCAATGGCACGCGCTTCACCCTGCGCACATGCAGGAACGCCACGAACGCGTACGCCACCACGCCAACGACGAGCAGCAAGACGTAATTGCTCGCAGGGATCACCAAGGGGAAATTGCCCGAATAGCTCATGAACACAACCTTCATGAGAGCCGTGAGCATGCTCACAATGATGGGCATGGAAAGCACGAGCGACCCCAATACGACATACGTGATAGGACGAATGTAGAGCCCATTCACCTCGCGCGCCCGATAGCCGAACACCTTCATGTACGAAATGCTGCGGGCACTGCGGTCGATAACCGTTTTGGTGAGCAGATATACCAAGATGAGATACACCGGCACCGCCACGGCCATCATCATCTGCATGATGCTGCCCATGGAGTCAACGAGCTGATCGGCGATCTTATCCATCTCATCGGGCGTTATGACGCTCGCCACGAAGCGCTCGTCAATCTGGAGGGGTTCGTTGCTCGCATACGCATTGAAGTAGTCGGCGTCATTGCCAAAGAGCTGGTTGAAGTCGTCGATGCTCATATAGAGGGACATATCGGTTTCGCTCTCGGTGGCACTCGTGATACGCAAGTCGTACGCTTCGCCCTCGCGCGCATCGTACGCGCTCACGCTCTGCCCCACTTCGAGCTTCGTCTTCTCGGCAAGGCCCTTGGTGGCCACGATCTTCCCATCGCCAATGTCCAAGCCCTGCCAGTAAGCCGAATCAGGCTGGATGCCGTAGATGGTGACCTCTTCGCTCTCGCCGCCGAACGCACGCTCAATCTCGACCGTGGCCATGGCGAACTTCTCGGCCTGGGCAATCGCCTCGCTGGAATTCTCAAGCGTATTCACAGGCGTGGCGTCCTCGTCTACGGACATGGCGCGAATCATATCGCTGAAGTAGCCGTAATCACCAAAGCCATCGAGCGCATTGTCGCTGTACGCGATGTCCTCCGCCGCAGCATACGCGGCACGGTCGGAACTCGTTCCCTGCAGCTCGAGCGGCGTCTTCAGCACGTACTCATATTGTGCGGCAACGTTGTCGCGCATCTGGCTGGCGTAATTCTGCACCACGGGCAACATGCACGTGCCGAACAGAAGAAGCAGGCTCGCGAACAAAATGCCCGCGAAGAGCGTAATGAAGTGCGAAAGGTTGCGAATGAGCACGCGCAGGCGGAATCGCGTAGGATACGTCAGCCCATCCGGCAGGCGCAGGCTATGGCGGCGCGACTTGTGCGCCACTTCGCGCCTGAGGAACTGTAAGGGCGTATTTCCCAGCTTCCGCATCAGGCCAAACAACGTAATGCCGGAAAGGAGCAGGAACGGCACGATTGTCGTAAGGAAGACGATGCGCCAGCTCCAGATAAGGTGATATGGCGGCAAGCTGTAACTGTTGTAGTACAGCCCAGCCATGGGCTCTTCCATGACGGTGATACCCAGCACAAGCCCCAACGAACACGCAACAAAACCGCAGATAACGGGCAGAGCAAGATAATGGCGGAGCAACTCGCCCTTGCGCCATCCGCTTGCCAGCAGCGTGCCGATGACCGCGCTTTCCGCTTCGATGGTGGCACCCGTGAGCACCACGAACACGAACGCCATGATGACCACCAAGATGATAACGAGCACCATCCACATAACCTGGTCGTGAGCGGCATCGTCGGTGGCGTAGCCAATACCCTGGTTGTCCTCGTAATCGATGAAGTCGGAAAGCGTCTCGCCATCACTCGAGAGCGTCTTCATCATCTCCTCCTCGATGTCCACGCGCGCGGGCTTATCGAGGGAGCGATCGTTCATCACGAACGAGTAGTTGAACGTCTGCCCCGCCGACCCAATAGCCTCATAGGCTTCGGGCGTCACCTGGGCAACGCTAAACGTGATGGCGTTGAAGATGAAGTTCGAGTTCTTCTCGAAAAGGGCCTGGTAATCGGGCAGCGTCATGATGCCGCAAATTACGAACTCCTGCCCATTCACCGTAACCGAATCGCCCACGGAAAGGTCGTGGTTGGCGCAGAACACGCGGTCGAGCGCAATCTCGTTCGCCTGGGTGGGCTCGCACCCCTGCGCATACGACGCCAGGTTCACCTGGGTGCGGTTCTGATATAGGCGTACGGTCAGGTCGGTAAGCTGGCCTGAAGCCGTTTCGGGAAGCGACATCGACACATTGTTGTAGAAGTCCTGGTACACCGTGCATCCCAGAGCCTCCACATCGGAAATGGAGTCGTCGTCGGCTTCGAAGTCGACGACGAAGTGCCCGTCTTCGATGACGTACGCATCGCGCATCCCGTCGCCAATGACGACGATGCTGTTGGCGGCCATCATGAACCCCAACGTGAACGCCACGGCAAACGTCATCATCAGGAACATGCCCAGGTATTTGCCTATGTTATTCCGAAGCTCGCGGGGGAACCTCTTATGCAGTGGGTTGCGCATGCTACCACTCCAACTGCATGGCGGGAAGCACGTGCTCGTTCACGGAATCCTCCACCATCACGCCGTCGCGCAGACGCAGCACACGATGCGCCATGTGCCGAATGGCATCATTATGCGTAACAATGACAATCGTGCAGCCATACTGCTGGTTCACTTCTTCCATGAGCTGCAGGATTTCCTTGCTCGTCTTGTAGTCGAGCGCGCCGGTGGGCTCGTCGCACAAAAGCAGACCTGGGTTCTTCACCAGCGCGCGGCCGATGGCGCAGCGCTGCTGCTGGCCGCCCGAAATCTGATGCGGGAACTTATGGCGATGCTCGTACAGCCCCAATGATTTCAGCAAGGGTTTCATGGGCAGGGGATCCTTCGAGAGATACGCGCAAACCTCGATGTTTTCCTGAACGGTAAGGTCGGGAACAAGGTTGTAGAACTGAAAGACAAAGCCAAGCTCCTTGCGGCGATACTCCACGAGCTTCTTGTCGGGAAGCGTTGCGATGTTGGTGCCGTTCACCACAATGGAACCGCTATCGGCAGGTTCCAAGCCGCCCACCATGTTCAGGAAGGTCGACTTGCCCGAACCGCTGGGCCCCAGCAGCACGCATATCTCGCCGCGCTCGAGCTGCACGTCGATACCGCGCAGCACCTGCAGGCATGCCTCCCCTTCCCCGTAGTGCTTTTTCAGATTCCGAATGTCCAAATACGCCTGAGCCACGCTGTGGCCTCCTATAATTAGCCATGCCTAACTGTTTATCGTACATCATACGCGAAGAGAGCACTCCACAAAGTCGCATATTCGCCCCAATGGCAATCTCCATAGCCGCGACATCGACAAACAGGCGCACGAACGGGGCGAAGACGCTGTCAGCCCACCAGGCACCCCGCACGCGCCAGCCAGGCCACACCGCGCTGCCGTGCTCATGTATAATCGGTGCGTCCAGAAACCAGGCGAAAGGAGTGCGCGGTGATCGAATGCTTCCTCACCGATAAAACGGGTACGCACGCCATCGAAGAACCCGAAGCCGGTTGCTGGGTAAACGTCACCTCCCCCACGGCCGAAGATCGCGCCTGGCTGGAAGAGGAGCTGGGCGTCATCGACGAATTCGTGAAGTCGGCCCTCGACGACGAAGAGACTTCGCACGTCGACTACGACGAGGACACGGGTCAAACGCTCGTCATCATCGACTGCCCCTTCATCGAAGACGCGGCGGAAGCCGAAGACCCCCTCATGACGCAGTACGACACGCACCCCCTTACGGTGCTCTTCCTGCGCGCGCAGGACATGATCGTCACCATCAGCCTGAAGGAGAATCCCACGCTAAGCCTGTTCGCCGTGGGCAAGATCGCCGATTTCAACACGCATCAGCGCACGCGATTCCTTCTGCAGATCTTCTCGAACACCGTGCAGCGCTACCTGCGCTACCTGCGCAGCATCAACCGCCAGTTCACCAAGAACGAAAAGATCCTGCACCAGACCATGCGCAACAGCGAACTCGTGAAGATGCTGGGCTTGGAAAAGTCACTCGTGTACTTCAGCACCTCGCTGCGTGGCGACGAAACCACGCTCTCGCGCATCCAATCGGGCCGCGTCGTGCAGCTATACGAAGACGACAAGGACCTGCTCGACGACGTGTTCATCGAGATTCGCCAGGCCATCGAGATGTGCACGGTGTACAGCAGCATTTTGAACGGCACCATGGACACGTTCTCGAGCGTCATAAGCAACAACCTGAACCTGGTCATGCGAACACTCACCATCGTGACCATCGTGCTGGCCATACCCACCATCATCTTCAGCTTCTACGGCATGAACGTGGAGGGCCTGCCCCTTACCAACACATGCCTTCTGCCCCTGGGGCTCGCCGTAGTGGGCATGGCGGGAGCCATTTTGTACTTCCGCACGAACAACCTATTCAAATAGACGCATCGACCCCGCAATCACCTTATGGCGCAGCCGCCAGCACGAACGTACAATGAACTCGTGCGCACTTTGCGCATCTGCCTGCCTTGCAGGTAAAAACGTGCGAAAATAGCCGCGGATTATTATCGCAGGAAGGACCATCATGGCCGCATACGACTTCAGTGACAAGATCGTCAGCATCCCCGATTACCCGCAACCGGGCGTCATCTTCAAGGACATCACCACGCTCCTGCGCGACGCCGAAGGGTTTCAGCGCGCCGTGGACGAACTATCCAACCACTTCATCAACCAAGGCATTACCAAAGTCGTAGGCGCCGAGGCGCGCGGATTCATCATCGCCGCTCCCGTTGCATACAAGCTGAACGCTGGCCTGGTCCCCATGCGCAAGCCCGGCAAGCTGCCGCGCGAAGTCTACTCGCAGGAATACGGCCTGGAATACGGCTCCGATGAACTGCAGGTGCACACCGACGCCATCACGAAGGACGACCGCGTGCTGCTAGTCGACGACCTTATTGCCACGGGCGGCACGGCCGTAGCCCAGGCAAAACTGCTCTCCAAGTTTGGCGCCACCCTCGTGGGCATGGCCTTCCTCATGGAGCTTGACTACCTGAACCCGCGCAAGGTCGTACGCGAAGCCACTGACTGCGACATCTTCTCGCTCGTTCACGTAAGCTAGCGCCCAGCCGCGAACCCCAACGCAACAATGCCCCGCTTGCCGCACAGCATGGCAAGCGGGGCATTTTCATGCGCTCGAAAGGGAAAAGCGCTAGTTGTTTACGCCATGATGGCTGGCCAGAGCGCTGCGGTCGATGGCCTTGAACGTGTAGCCCAGCGACTGGTAGTGCTCGATGATGGTGGGAAGCGCTTCCACCGTAGCCTCGTGCCCCGACGAATCGTGCATGAGCAGCACGATATTCGTGTAGTCGTCGCCATCGCACGCGGCTTCGGCGAGCTCTTCGGCAGTATGGCCCGAAGCACCATCACCACAGCTGATGTTCCAGTCGAAGTACTGGTAGCCCCTATCCTGCACGTCGTTTACGAGCTCGCTCATAATGCCCTTCGTGTATTCCGCGGAAATGGCATTGGACGAGCCTCCTGGGAAGCGAATGAAGCACGGCACGTAGCCAATCTGCTCCTTCACCAAAGCCCCCACGGCATCCAAATCGTCGAAGTACGCACTTTCCGACGCATAGACGGTTGCGTAGTCATGCGAATAAGTATGCAAGCCAATGGTGTTGCCCTGCTCGTAGGCCTTCTTGATCATGTAAGCGTAATCGGGCTTGATGCCCGTAACGAAGAAGGTCGCCTTCACGTTGTACTTGTTTAGGATGTCGAGCACCTTCTGGGTGTTTTCGGAAGGGCCATCGTCAAACGTGAGCCAAATGGTCTTAGTTCCGTCGGTCTTCGTACGCCATTCGGTGTTGGCGTTCGGGTCGACGGCAAATTCCTGAGCGCGCGTATCGTCTTGCGCATTATAGGTAGGCTCGGAAGAGGCCTGATTGCCCGCAACGGAAGAAGCGCCGGAATCGGACACACCCGCCGTAGCCACGGCATCCACATCGTCCTGCGAAGAGGCAGTGGACGACGAGGCGCACCCAACGAGCGCGCAGACGACGAGCATTGCCACGGCAAACCATGTAGCCCATTTGCACGTACGGTTCTTCACGATTCTTCCCCCAGTTCCTTGTCGTAGAATGTTTTCATCGTACTCCACATAGATTGGTTCAACATGGCAGAACAGAAGAATCATCAATCCGCCGAGCAGGAAAAGAACCCATTTGCGCTCCGTCGCAACCTGTTCGCAGCGGCAACTCTCGCGGCATTCATCGCCTACTTCATCGTGCCCGACCAGCTCGCGAAGACGATCATCATGGTCGTCGCGATCATCCTGGTCATGGCAGTCACGTACTTCCAGCAAAAGCATCGCTCCTGGATGGTTGCGCGCCGCAACCCCGCGGCATACGACTCCGACGGCCGTTACCACAAGGAATGGGAAAACCTCACTCAGGAAGACATCGACCGCGAGTGGGAAAAGCTAAAAGCGAAGAACAACTAGTTGCGCATCACGCGCGTGCGTTTGCCCAACGAAACCACAACGAAAGGCTCCACATGGTTTCACGTATCTACGTCGAGAAAAAACCCGGCTTCGATGTGGAAGCGCAGCAGCTTCTGCACGAGCTTCAGGACATCTTGGGGGTCAGCGGCCTGAGTGGCCTGCGCCTCGTGAACCGTTACGATGTCGAGGGTGCGGCGGAAGACCTGTTCGAATCCTGCATCCCCACCGTATTCAGCGAGCCCCAGAGCGACGTCGTCTATCGCTCCCTGCACGATGAATGCACGGAAGCCGCAGCCGTATTCGCCGTGGAATTCCTGCCTGGCCAGTTCGACCAGCGCGCAAACAGCGCCAGCGAATGCATTCAGCTCATCAGCCAGGGCGAACGCCCTGCGGTTCGCAGCGCCAAGGTATACCTGCTGGAAGGCTCGCTTTCCCAGGCCGACGTCGATCGCATCAAGGGCTACGTCATCAACCCCGTGGAAGCGCGCGAAGCCTCGCTCGATACCGTGGAAACGCTCGCGGGCAACTACCCCGAGCCTGGCCCCGTGGAAGTGCTCGACGGTTTCCTGGAAATGAGCGAGGAAGAGCTTTCCGCGTTCATCGCCGACCGCGGCCTGGCCATGGACTTCGCCGACATCGCCTTCTGCCAGGAATACTTCCGTGAAGAGGGCCGCTGCCCCACCATCACGGAAATCAAAATGATCGACACCTACTGGAGCGACCACTGCCGTCACACCACGTTCGGCACGCAGCTCGACGAAGTGCAGATCGACGACGAAACGGTTCGCCAGGCATTCAACCGCTATCTGGAAATGCGCGAGGAGCTCGGCCGCACCGAAAAGCCCATCTGCCTCATGGACATGGGCACCATCGGCGCAAAGTATCTGAAGGCCAAGGGCGTCCTTACGGGCCTCGACGAGAGCGAGGAAATCAACGCCTGCACCGTGAAGGTGAAGGTCGACGTGAATGGCGTCGACGAAGACTGGCTCTTCCTGTTTAAGAACGAAACACATAACCACCCCACCGAAATCGAACCCTTCGGCGGGGCTGCCACCTGCGTGGGCGGCGCCATCCGCGACCCGCTTTCGGGCCGCAGCTACGTCTACCAGGCAATGCGCGTAACGGGTGCCGCGAACCCGCTGGCTCCCGTTTCCGAAACGCTGCCCGGCAAGCTGCCGCAGCGCAAGATCGTCACCACGGCTGCCGCGGGCTATTCCAGCTATGGCAACCAGATTGGCCTGGCCACGGGCCAGGTAGACGAGATCTACCATCCGGGCTACATGGCGAAGCGCATGGAAATCGGCGCCGTTGTCGCCGCCACGCCCGCCAACCACGTACGCCGCGAGACGCCCGCCCCGGGCGACGTCATCGTGCTGCTCGGCGGCCGCACCGGCCGCGACGGCATCGGCGGCGCAACGGGTTCCTCCAAGGCCCACAACGCGCAGTCGCTGGAAAAGGACGGCGCGGAAGTGCAGAAGGGCAACGCGCCCGTCGAGCGCAAGCTGCAGCGCCTGTTCCGCCGCGGCGATGCCTGCCGCCTCATCAAGCGCTGCAATGACTTCGGCGCAGGTGGCGTGAGCGTTGCCATCGGCGAGCTGGCCGACGGCCTGCATGTGAACCTGAACGCAGTTCCGAAGAAGTACGACGGCCTCGACGGCACCGAGCTTGCCATTTCCGAAAGCCAGGAGCGTATGGCCGTGGCGCTGGACGCTTCCGACGTGCAGGAATTCCTGGCCTACGCCAAGGAGGAAAACCTGGAGGCCACGCCCGTCGCCACCGTTACCGCCGACGCCCGCGTGCGCATCGATTGGAACGGCAAGGCCATCGTGGACGTAAGCCGCGAATTCCTGGCCAGCAATGGCGCACCCAAGCACCAGACCGCGCATCTGTGCGCTGGCAGCACGTACGCCCCCAACTGGGAAGGCGACACCCTGGCGGAGCGCATGACCTCGCTCGTTACCGACCTGAACGTCTGCGGCAAAAAGGGCCTGGTCGAGCGTTTCGACAGCACCATCGGCGCGGCAACCGCCCTCATGCCCTTCGGCGGCGCACGCCAGCTCACGCCTGCCATGGCCATGGCGGCCAAGCTCCCCGTGTTCGGCGAAACCCATACCGTCAGCGGCATGGCCTGGGGCTTCAACCCCTTCACCATGGAAGCGAATCAGTTCACGGGAGCGTACCTTTCCGTGGTGGAAAGCGTGGCCAAATTCGTGGCCGCCGGCTTCCAGCGCGCGAATGCCTATCTGTCGTTCCAGGAATACTTCGAGAAGCTGCGCACCAGCCCGGAACGCTGGGGCAAGCCCGCGCAGGCCGTACTAGGCGCCCTGATGGCCCAGGTCGACCTGGGTGTTGGCTCCATTGGCGGCAAGGACTCCATGAGCGGCAGCTTCGAAGACATCGACGTGCCGCCCACGCTGGTAAGCTTCTGCACGGGCTGTGGCAAGGAAGATCGCATCACCAGCCCCGAATTCAAGGGCGCTGGTCACCGCGTCATCGAGATTCGCCCCGCCTATCAAGAAGACAACCTCACGCCCGACGTGGAAGACCTGCTCGCGGCATTCGACATGGTGGAAGAGTTCATTGGCTCCAAGGCCGCACTGGCCGTTTCCACGCCCGGCTACGGCTGCGCCGCCGAAGCGCTCTTCAAGATGTGCCTGGGCAACGGCATCGGCCTTGCGCTGAACGACAACGAAGAGCGCGGCGACCTGTTCGCACCTGCGTACGGTTCGTTCTACGTAGAGCTTGCCGATAACGCCGAGATTCCAGCCGCTACAGGCAGCCTGTACGTGGGCGAAGTGGGCGCCACCACGGAAGCCTACGAGTTCAGCGCAGCAGGTGAGGTCATCTCGCTCGCCAAGCTGCAGGAAGCCTGGGAAGGCAAGCTCGAGCCGGTGTTCCCCTACCGCAACCAGGAAGGCACCGTCGAAGCCGTGACCAGCGACAACCACACGCCGCTCGTATTCAACGGCACCATCGCAAAGCCGCGCGTGATCATTCCCGTATTCCCAGGCACGAACTGCGAATACGACACTGCAGCTGCCTTCGAGCGCGCGGGCGCCGAAGCCACCACGCTCATCATCAACAACCTCACGCCTGCCGCCGTAGCGGAAAGCACGAAGGCGCTCGTGGAGGGCATCAAGAACAGCCAGATCGTCATGATCCCCGGCGGCTTCTCGGGCGGCGACGAGCCCGACGGCTCCGCCAAGTTCATCACGGCATTCTTCCGCTCGCCCGCCGTCACCGAAGCGGTACGCGACCTGCTGCAAAACCGCGATGGCCTGATGCTGGGCATCTGCAACGGCTTCCAGGCGCTCGTGAAGCTGGGCCTGGTGCCTTACGGCGACATTCGCCCCATGGACGACACCTGCCCCACCCTCACGTTCAACAGCGTGGGCCGTCACCAGAGCCGCATCGTGCGCACGCGCGTGGCCAGCAACCTTTCGCCCTGGCTTTCCGAATGCGAAGTAGGCGACATCCACACCATGCCCATCAGCAACGGCGAAGGCCGCTTCGTCATCTCGCCCGAACTGTACGCGCAGCTGGCCGCAGCCGGCCAGATCGCCACGCAGTACGTGGACGAAAACGGCAACCCCAGCATGAACTGGGCAGCCAATCCCAGCGGTTCGGCATACGCAATCGAAGGCATCACCAGCCCCGACGGTCGCGTCTTCGGCAAGATGGGCCACACCGAGCGCAGCGGTTCGGGCCTATACCAGAACATTCCGGGCCAGAGCTTCCAACCCATCATCGAAAGCGGCGTTGCCTACTTCAAATAGGCCAACACCTCACGCGCCCTCCCATGCCAGGGAGGGCGCTTCTTTTTACCCACACGCCCACTTATCAGGAGCATCCCCATGACCGACATCTTCACCGGCACCCGCGGATTCATCTTCGATTGCGACGGAACGCTCCTCGATTCCATGCAGGCATGGAACGAAGCCGAAGACGCCCTGCAGCGCATGGCGAACGCCCCCGTGAGCCCCGAAGACGCCACGAGCATCCACGCGCTGCCCATCGAGGAGAGCGCCGCGCTGTGGCATGAGAAATACGGCGTCGGCGAAAGCACCGAAGACGTGCTCGCTATCGAGGACAACGTGCTCCTTTCGTTCTACCGCGAGCGCGTCGAGGTGCTGCCCGGCGTGCGCGCCATGCTCGAACGCGCTCAAGAACAGGGCATTCCCTGCTGCGTGGTTACCAGCAGCCCGAAACGCTACGTGCAGGCGGGGCTCGAGCGCTGGGGGCTTGCCTCGTTCTTCGCCGAGATCTGCACTACCGACGAGCTGGGCATGACCAAGGAAGAAACCGCCATCTACGAGCACGCCATGGCGACCATGGGCTCCACTCCGGAAACAACCTGGGGATTCGATGATGCGGTCTACGCCGTGAACGCCATGACGCGTGCGGGCATCCGCACGGTGGGCGCCTTTGACCCCAACAACACCTCGCATCCCTTCGAAGACCTGCAGGCCGTAGCTACCGTAGCCGTGCATAGCCTGGAAGAGCTGCTCTAACGCAAAGGCGGCGAGCCGAAGCCCGCCGCCATCCATTCGCTATAACGCACGCCCTAGAGGAACTGATGCCGCTGCAACACGCTGATGATGTCGCGGCCTTCCATGGTGCCGTGAATGATCTGACGTGCACGTTTGCTGTCGCCAATGTTGTACAAGACCACGTTAGTTCCCGCAAACGCCTCTTGTAGCGCGGCAAGGACAGGGTTGTTCGAACGCATGCCCAGCGCCACAAAACCATAGTCGAAGGGCACGACCATCTTTTCGCCCTCGAGGGTCTCCACCACGAACTCATCGTCGCGCACTTCCTGAAGCGCCGTGCGCGTCATCTGCTTGACGTTATATTTCGCCAGCTTGTTCGCCGTGTCGCTCTTGGTTACCGGGTCGAGGCCCGCGCCAATTGCAGGAGAGCGTTCGATGATGGTAACCTCTGCGCCACGCGGGGCAAACAGGCTCATGATATCCAAGCCCGTTGCGCCGCCGCCAATGATGGCCACCTTCATGCCCGTCATATCCTGCGGATACCCATTAATACGCTCGATCATCTTCAGCGCCGTGGCCACGCGCGTGCCATGCTTGTCCACGCGATATTTCAGGCCCGTAATGGGAGGCAGCGTGGGATTGGAACCCGTGGAATTCACCACGATGTCAGGGTTCAAGCTGCGCACGAAATCGACCGTAGCCGGCTTGCCCGTGAAGATGAACAGGTTATGCAGCTTCTTCGCGCGGGCAATCAAGTAGCGCGGGAAGTCCATGATGCGGTCCTTCTCGGGGATGCGGGAAATGGTAGCCGCCAGGCCACCCAGTTCCTCCTTCTCCTCGATCAGGAACGTGGTGCAACCCACTTCCGCTGCCGTGCAAGCGGCTTCCAGGCCCGCCGTGCCGCCGCCTATGACCACCACGTTGCAAGGCTTCTTCACCTGCATCTCGCGGTAGGCGTCATCGTGGAACAAGTCGGGGTTCACCGTGCAGCGCATAGGCTGATTCAAGCCAATGCGATGGCCTGCGCAGCCAATGTTGCACGAAATGCACGTGCGAATGTCCTCGATGCGCCCGTCTTCCACCTTGTTCACCCAATACGGGTCGGCAATAAGCCCGCGGCCCATGCCAATGAGATCGGCATCGCCACGCGCCAGGATATCCTCTGCCACCTGGGGCTTGCGAATATTGCCCATAGTGATGCATGGCTTGCCGTAGGCGTCCTTCAACGCGCGGGCCATGTACGCGCGCCATCCATCGGGCTTGTAATCGATGTCGATCTGCAACTGGATGGCACCTGCCAGACCAGCTGAAACATCGAACACGTCCACTTCCTCCTGGAAGTACTGCAGGTACTCGATGCAGTCCTCCAACGTGTTGCCGCCCTCCATGAGCTCATCGGCCGAAAGACGGATGAAGATCGGGAAGAAGGGCCCCACCTGGGCACGCACTTCCTGCACGACCTCGGTCACGATGCGAGCGCGATTTTCGGGACTGCCGCCGTATTCGTCTTCGCGATGATTGGTAAGAGGAGAAAGGAACTGCGAGAGCAGATAGCTATGGCCAGCGTGAATCTCCACGGCGTCAAATCCGCACGCCTGGGCGCGCTTCGCCGCCTCGCCGAACTTCTTCACCACATGCTTGATTTCCTCAACCGTCATGGGGCGCGGAACCTCGCCGCCCGCCTTGCTGGGAATGTCGGATGCGGAAATGGGCTGACAGCCAATACGCCGTTCCATGGTGGCAGCGCCAGCATGGTTGATCTGCACCGCAATGCAGGCACCATGACGATGCACCGCCTCGCACAGCTCGTACAAACGCGGCATGAACGTATCGCGGTCGATGCGCAGCTGCGTGGTTCCGTTGCTGCCCTGCGGGTAGTCGATATCCACGTTTTCCAAGATGATGATGCCCGTGCCACCCTTGGCACGCTGCTCGTAGTAGGCGATATGCTCCTCGGAAAGCTCGCCGGAGCACTTGGCGAAGTTCGTTCCCATGGGTGCCATGACAATACGGTTCTTGGCCGTCATATGCCGTACGGTGAAGGGCTCGAAAATGTGCGGATACGCTGCTTGCATAGGCCTCTCCCTGCGCTCTGCCTGCATGATGCCGCCCGCCTATGGGCGGTCCGCACAAAGTATACGGCGGGCATATACACCCGCCGCTGATGCGTTACCGACGCCTATGGCAAATTGAATGAATCGAAGGCTATGACACGCAAAAGTAAAATAGGACAACGAACGGCAAGTATGCCGCAGCGCGACGCCCTACAAATCGAGTTCCTGCCCCGGGTGCAAGATAATGCGCCCCTCTGCGTGAAACGCCTGGGCCTTGCCCTCGTCAAAGAGCGTTTCAGGCGTGGGGCTGCCGTTCATGGGAACTAAATGCACGGGCATGCTGTGGCGCGCACCCACCAGAGCCGCGCAGTCGCTCGCCTCTTCCACGCTCATGTTGTAGAAGCCATCGCCCGGGAACACGGCGTAGTCGAGAGCCATGGCAGCCAGCTTCCCCGAACGCATGTCATCGGTAGTGCTGGTGTCGCCGGAAGCGTAGAAGCGCACCCCATCGAAGGAAAGCACCAGGCCCACGCACTCGTCTACCGGATGATTCTCGTTGCACGCCTGAACAGGCTGGATATGCACGCCGCATACGTCGAACGTACGGTATGCGCCAGGAGCGGGCTGGAAATCGGAAGCGCGCAGGACGCGGCAACCCGGAGCATGGGGCATCTGGTCGACATGGTTGTGATCGAAGTGCTCGTGCGTGACCAAAACGAGATTCGCAGGCACGTCGTAGCCCTCGCCCGCAAACGGATCGACGTACACCACCGTGCCATTCTCGAGCGTGAAACGATAGGATCCATGACCCTGATAGAGCATTTTCGCCATACGAGCTCCTCCCGATGCGTGCATCTTTTGCGCAAGATTATACAATGGGGAAACGCACGCGAACCTTCTGGAAGGACATCATGAACATCTGCGTTTTCTGCGGCTCGAACGCCAACGCCGGCGAGCCCTACGTATCCAGCGCCATCAACCTCGGCACCGAAATGGGCCGTCGCGGCCACACCCTCGTGTTCGGTGGGTTCGAAACGGGCCTCATGAGCTCCGTCGCACATGCAGCCGCCAAGGCCGGAGGAAGCGTTCTGGGAGTCATCACCACCGACATCCCCTACCTAAGCGCACGTCCCGTTTTCCCCTGCGACACGTTGCTGAAGGCACATAACCTCTCCGACCGCAAGGACATGATGTTCGAGCATTCCGACGCCTTCGTCGCGCTCCCAGGGTCGGTGGGAACGCTGGACGAGATCTTCAGCGCCCTTGCAGAGCAGAAGGTGAAAGACGGATATGCGCCCAAGCCCACGGGCATCTACAACGTGCAGGGCTATTACGACGCGCTCGGCGCGCTCTTCGACCAGATGCTCCTCGCCAAGTTCATGGACCCGAAGGATCGCGACCTGTTCAGGATTTGCGACACAGCTGCGGCCACGCTCAATTACGTTGAGCAAGCCGTGCTTTGCGCCACCAACTAGAACAATTCCAGATACCAGTGCGTAACGGGACCGCCCACCATCATGGTGACCCAGCACGCCAACGCAATGGAGGGGCCAAAGGGAAACACGCGCGAGACGCCCTTGGACGCCGGCACACGCTCTTCCCCTAGGAAGGGCCATTCGTCTTCCATGGCCCCCTGCGAAGCGCCGCCTGCGCCATCGGGGGCGGACGACTCGTCTTCCGACTGGTCGAGGCGATAGATATCATCGCTAAACCCCGCACGGTTCTGCGTGGCGAGGGCGAACAGGATGCCCAACACGCATGCGATCACGATGAGGAAGAGGCACTGGCGAGCGCCAAAGTAGAAACCCGCCACGGCAAACAACTTCATATCGCCCCCGCCTATCGAAGAGCGCCCCAGGAACTTGTCCATGGCCAGCGCCAGCACGACCACAGCCACGCCGATGATTACCGCACCCAAAAGCGATGTCCGCAGCATATCCAAGATGACGATGGAGGCATCGGCCGTAGGATCCCAAAATGGCTTGTCCTCGAACCCAAGCGCCTGGGCATCCATGAGCACGATGCCATGCGCAGCAGGGTCGGCGAATACGGCCTGCACGGGAGCGCCCAGCACAAGGGCAAGCCATGCGCAGACGATGAATAGCACGCGAATGACGATGGCAGCCACGATTGTCTGGTTTGGAATATATGATTCATCCAAGTCGGTAAGGGAGAGCACCATAAGCACGCTGGCAAATCCAACCATCTGAAGCGCCTCGAGAGTAAGGCCGTAGCAGATAACAATGGACACATACAGCGCAGCACATGCGAATTCGCTGGCAGGATATCGCGCGGAAAGGCGCGCGTGACAGTAGCGACAGCGGCCCCTCAACGCCGTCCAGCTAACGATAGGCACCAGGTCGTTCGCGGAAAGCACATGCCCACACGTATCGCAATGGGAACGCCCTGCGAGCACGGGTTCATTGCGCATCAGGCGCCATGCCACGCGCCCCAGGAAGCTGCCCATTGCAAGCCCCAAAACGGCAGCCAGTAAGATGGCGCAGCCAACGTATATGCCAGGCAGAGTAAGAAGCACCCGGTCCCTCTCGCATCGTTGTGAAGTTGAGTTGACGCGCACCCCCTACGCGTTCGTTTTCTTCACTATATACTCACAATTCGCGACTGTCACGCGCCTAAGACAGATTCGAAACGATATCCCATCCAGGGAAAACGCTCAAAGACACGCCTGCGAGCAGGCATTTCGAAGTTGTGTAGCCTAAAGAAGAATTGCGCAGACAACAAGCGCTGCGGCAACAGCCAGCATGCCTATGGCAGGCCCAACGCCCAGTGCGCACTCACGCAAGCGTGAGGGAATGCGCTGAAACCCGTAGCAGCGCGCATCCATGGATACGGCCAATCGATCGGCACGTCGATACAGCCCCACGAACAATGGCGTGAAAGCGCCGCCCCACGCCTTTGCGCGAGTGGCAATGCCTCCGCTTGCAAAACGCGCCCCACGGGACGCTTGAGCAGCCCTAATACCCTGGAATTCGTCGATGATAATGGGAATGAATCGCAACGCTATGCCCGAAACGGCGGCGATATCGCGCACGGGTACGCCCACACGGGCCAGAGGACGAAGCATGCTCTCGATGGCCTGGGAAATATCACTAGCAGTAGTCGTCGCCGTAAGCACGAAAGAAGCCGCCAGGATGAGCACGATGCGCGTTACGTAGAAGAGACCGACAAGGATGCCAGCTCCACCCAGCGCACTCGAAAGCAACGTGAGCGCCAGGATAAGCCATAGCGGAAGAAGCTGCCGCGCAAGCGCCAAAACGCGCATGCGCCCCACGGCAAGGCACGCTACGGCTACGACTGCATACGCGCCCATCCCCCACCACGTATCAACAAAGAAGAGTGCAATGGAATACACGAGCACAACCGTGATCTTCACGCGCGCATCAAGCGCATGGAGGGGCGTAGTGCCTGGTTGATATGTAGCGGCATTAAGGGGCATGCGCCCAGTATGGCACGCGCCGTTGGCCACATGGGGAACAACGACGAGTGCAACAAAAAAAGACCCGCCGAAGCGGGTCTTTCAATGCGCTTAGAGCGAGTAGGCTATTCAGCCTTCTCCTCGGCAGCCTCGGTAGCCTCTTCAGCGACTTCCTCGACAGCCTGCTCGGCCTTTTCCTCAGCCACTTCTTCCTTCTTGGGAGCAGCAGCCTTCTTGGCAGCCTTGGCCGGCTTTTCGGCCTTCTTGGCCACGGGCTCGGTAACGAGCTCCATGATCACCATGGGAGCGTTGTCACCCTTGCGGGGGCCAAGCTTCATGATGCGGGTGTAACCACCCTGGCGGTCCTGGAACTGACCCTGAGCAACCTTCTCGAAGACCTCGCGGACGAGCTCCTTGTCGCCCAGAGCGGCGATGGCCAGACGACGAGCGTGCAGGTCGCCACGCTTCGCCCAGGTGATGATCTTGTCAACATCGGGACGGATTTCCTTGGCGCGAGCCTCGATCGTCTTGATGCGGTCGTTCGTGAACAGCGCGACAACCAGGCTCTTCTTCATGGCCTTGGTATGCGCGGCATCGGTGCCGAGCTTGCGACCCTTCTTGTAGTGTCTCATGTTCTCGATTCTCCTATTGCTTCAAATTGAGGCCCATGGAAATGAGCTTGTCTTTCACTTCTTCGATAGACTTGGCGCCGAAGTTGCGAATGTTGAGCAGGTCGTTTTCGGAATATTCGACCAGCTGACGCACCGCATGGATGCCAGCGCGCTTCAGGCAGTTGTAGGAGCGGACGGAGAGGTCCAGATCCTCGATCTGCTTGTCGAGCTCGGCATTCGTTTCTTCGCCTTCCGGAGCGAAGATGGAGGGCACTTCGCCTTCCTCTTCCTCGTCGGTCTCGTTCAGGGAAAGGAATGCTCCCATGTACTGGTTGATGATGTTAGCCGCCTGGCATACTGCATCAACCGGCGAAATCGAACCGTCGGTTTCGACTTCCAGAACCAGCTTGTCGTAATCGGTGCTCTGGCCAACACGCGTGTCGGTAACATTCAGAGCGCAACGACGCACAGGGGAGAAGAGCGAATCGACATGGATGATACCGATGGGATCCTCGGTACGCTTGTTGCGGTCGGCCACAACGTAGCCGCGACCAACGCCAATGCGAACCGTCATGTCCAGCTGACCGCCATCGGCAACCGTCGCGATAACGTGCTCGGGGTTCACCAACGTAAACTCCGTGGGCACTTCCAGGTCGGCACCGGTAACGGTGCAGGGACCCTCGACGGAAATGCGAGCGGTAGCCTCGGTGGCATCATCGGCGAAGGCGCTGAAGACCAGCCCCTTCACGTTGAGGACGATGTCGGTAATGTCTTCGATTACGCCTTCAGCGGTGGTGAACTCATGCTGAACACCATCGATCTGAATAGCCGTAGCAGCAGCGCCGTCGAGCGAATTCAGCAAGACGCGACGCATGGAGTTACCCAGCGTGTAGCCATAACCACGCTCAAGCGGTTCGACCACGAAACGAGCAACGGTATCGCTGACTTCTTCCGTAGTGATTGTAGGCCTCATGAACTCTGTCATATTGTGTAAGCCTCCTTAAAAGCCGCGTAGATTACTTGGAGTAAAGTTCGACGATGAGCTGTTCGTTGATGTCCAAATCGATCTGATCGCGGGTGGGAAGGTTCAGTACGCTACCCTGCAGCTTCTCGATGTCAACCTCGAGCCAAGCGGGCACCTGAACGCGCTCGTTGGAGACGAGAGCACTCTTGATGACCAGGAGTTCCTTGGCCTTGGGGGCAACGGCAACGAGATCGCCGGGACGCACGCGGTAGCTGGGGATGTCGACGCGACGGCCGTTCACGGTGATGTGACCGTGCGTTACAGCCTGGCGAGCTTCCTTACGCGTACGAGCAAAGCCCAGACGGAAGACGATGTTGTCCAGACGGCTTTCCAGGATAGCCATGAGGTTCTCACCCGTGATGCCGGGCATGCTCTTGGCGCGACGGAAGTAACCGCGGAACTGCTTTTCGAGAACGCCGTAGATGAACTTGGCCTTCTGCTTTTCACGGAGCTGCATGCCGTATTCGGATTCCTTGCGGCGGCGCTTCGGCTGGCGCTTGGATTCCTTGCCGGAATAGCCCAGCACGACAGGGTCGATACCCAGCTGCCTGCAACGCTTCAGAACCGGAGTCCTGTTCACTGCCATAATCATAATCCTTTCAGTTAAACGCGACGACGCTTGCGCTGACGGCAACCGTTGTGCGGAATCGGGGTGCAATCCTGAATGCTGGAGACTTCCAGACCCGCAGCCTGAAGGGAGCGGATAGCGGTCTCGCGGCCGGAACCAGGACCCTTAACGAACACGGAGACCTTCTTCAGGCCGTGCTCCATAGCGGTCTTGGCAGCAGCCTCTGCAGCCATCTGAGCGGCGAACGGCGTGGACTTACGAGAGCCCTTGAAGCCGACCGTGCCAGCAGACTGCCAGGAAATCACATTGCCCTGAGGATCGGTGATGCTGACAATCGTGTTGTTGAACGTAGATTTGATATGCGCGGCACCAACGGTGATGTTCTTACGCTCGGAGCGCTTGATGCGTGCGCGCACGTTTTTCTTCTGAGCCACTTAGTTACACCTACTTCTTCTTGCCGCCGATTTGCTTGCGAGGACCCTTGCGGGTACGAGCGTTCGTGTGGGTGCGCTGACCGCGAACGGGCAGGCCACGACGATGGCGCAGGCCACGGTAGCAACCGATTTCCATGAGGCGCTTTACATTCTGGGAAACTTCGCGATGCAGGTCGCCCTCTACCGTGAGGTTTGCGTTGATGTAATCGCGGATCTTCGCCAGATCGTCTTCGCCCAGATCCTTCACGCGGATATCGGGGTCAACGCCGGTTTCGGCGAGGATCTTCTTGGACGTGGTGAGTCCAATGCCGTAGATGTAGGTCAAGCCGACTTCAATGCGCTTGTCGCGAGGGAGGTCGACACCAACAAGACGTGCCATGTTCTTCTTCCTCTTTCTCTAGCCCTGACGCTGCTTATGGCGCGGATTCTCGCAGATAACGAGGACCTTGCCATGGCGTCGGATGATCTTGCACTTGTCGCACATTTTCTTGACCGAAGGACGTACCTTCATATCAAACTTCCTTTCGGTATGTGTTCCACATGTATGTTCACACCCAGCCGCAGGTGATGGTTGTCCAACTGAGCATGCAGCGGCTTGCATGCGCGCTTTGCCCAAACCGCTTGCGCGGCGAGGGACTTACTTGAAACGATACGTGATGCGACCGCGTTCGAGGTCGTAGACAGAAAGCTCGACCGTTACCTTGTCGCCCGGCAGAATCTTGATGTAATGCATGCGCATCTTGCCGGAAATGTGAGCCAAGATAGTGTGGCCGTTTTCCAGCTCTACCTTGAACATTGCGTTCGGCAGAGCCTCCGTTACGGTGCCCTCAAGTTCGATGACGTCTTCTTTGCTCAAAGGTTCCTCCATACGAGCGTTGTCTTGCACGGCGAAAGGGGAGGTTGCCAAAGCCGCTGCAAAAAGCTTTAGGCGCACAATGCGCCCAAGTTCCGCGCGTATGTAAATCGCGCGAACGGGCGGTCGAACGGCGCCCAGCACTATGCAGCGGAATTGGGGGAGAAGCGCTTACCCAGTGAACATCCGCCTTCCGTAATACGAGGGCACGCTTACGCGCGCCTCGAATCGCTTCAGACAAACACTATAGCGCGTTTAGCACTCCTCTATCAAAACTCCATTATCGATGAGGATCTGCTTCACTTCGGCGCAAATGTCCTGAACCGCGCGGCCCGTGGTGTTCACGTAGGCGTCGGCCGCGGCCTCGTAGAGTGGCTCGCGCTCGAGCACCGTGCGGCGCGCGGTTTCGATGTCCTTGAACAGGGGGCGCGAATCGGTATTGGGGATACGGCTCGATGCTTCGTCGGCGGTAACGCCCAAGTAAATGATAAAGCCGTACTTCTTCATGATGTCGACGTTGCAGGCGCGCTTCACCACGCCACCACCCGTGCCGATGAAGCGCGGGCTGCGCTGCGAGAGGTCTTCCAAGTACTCCGTTTCCAGGTCGCGGAAGTAGTCTTCCCCATCTTCGGCGAAGATGTCGGCGATGACGCGATCTTCCAGGAGCTCGAGGTATTCGTCGGCGTCGATGGAGGGGAGGCCCAGCGTGGTGGCAAGGTAGCCCGAAACGGTGGTCTTGCCAGCACCCATGAAGCCCACGAAATACACCTGCTTGGACAGGTCGTAACCGCCCGCATGATGTCGCTTCACAGCCATGGTGTGCCCTTCCCTCGAACTGCGGCATGCGCCCTTTGGCACTCCAGCCGCCTAAAGTAAATTGGGTGCATTGTAGCGTACGCAAGCCCATTAACCAACCCCGTGGACAAGAAATGAATGGATTGACCAAACGTAGGGCCATCGGTAGAATGTGACACTGCGCTTAGCGCCGTGGGCCGTTAGCTCAGTTGGTAGAGCAGAGGACTTTTAATCCTAAGGTCGTGGGTTCGAGTCCCACACGGCCCACCATGACGCATCAACTCCCAACTGGGAGTTTTTCTTTTTTTGGACGACTTTCACAACGCACCGTGTGGGACTCGAACCGATGAGGTGGAATTCCGTAAAGCAAACGTGCCAGCGGCACGTTTGTAGGAATTCGCCCGACCGAGCCTGCGAGGGAGGGTTGCGGATTCGCGAAGCGAATACGCGAGTCCCACACGGCCCACCATCGCATTGATGCTCCCACCTGGGGGCATTCTTCATTTTCGGGCGTCTCTCAACCGCGCACCGTGTGGGACTCGAACCGATGAGGTGGAATTCCGTTAAGAAAACCGTCCGGCGGACGGTTTTTAGGAATTCGCCCGACCGAGCCTGCGAGGGAGGGATGCGGATTCGCGAAGCGAATACGCGAGTCCCACACGGCCCACCATCGCATTGATGCTCCCACCTGGGGACATTTTTCATTTTCGGGCGTCTTTCAACGCCGCCCCCTCAGAACCATCCCATTCTCACGTATTCCAACGTATATACTGTGAACGCTAAAGAACCGTATGAGGGGACGAAATGAACATCCACTGGATCATACCCACGCGCGTAGGCCCCGGCTCGGGCGGAACGCGCACGATTGCCCAAGTAGCAGAGGAGTTGGGAAAGAACAACTCCGTCACCATCTCCGTGGCAAACGAAGCCTATGAACCCGAAGAGGTTCAGGGGGTTCTACGCGACTCATACGGCATGCAAAACGCAATTGTCATAGCCAAGGAAGACATTCCCTCATCGCTTGACGTCGTAGTCGCTACCGCCTGGAACACCGTCAGCGAGGCCCTGAACACGCCAGCTCGCGCGCGAGCATACTTCGTCCAGGACTTCGAGCCCTGGTTCATGCCCATGGGATACGACCAGATACAAGCACGACTCACCTATTCGCAGGACCTCCGCATGGTCACCATTGGCCGCTGGCTGCCCGTAAAGCTGCAGCAAGAGGCCAACGGCAAGGCGGAGCCCTTCGATTTCTGCGTAGACAGCTCCATTTACCACCGCTTGGATTCCACGCGCGAACGAGCAATCTGCGTGGTGCTGCAGCCCGAAAAGCCTCGTAGATGCCACGAATTGCTTCTGCAAGCACTGCGCATCGTAAAGCATCACGACCCGAGCATTCATATCTACTCGTACGGAAGCGGCGTTCCGCTCGACGATGTGGAAACCGCCGACGCCATCGACACCCAGCTTGGCCTGCTGCCCGTCGAAGAGCTTGCAAGCCTGTACAATCGCTGCGACGTTGGCGTGTGCTGCAGCTCTTCCAACCCGTCGCGCATCCCGTTCGAAATGATGGCATGTGGCTTGCCGGTTGTTGACCTGCACATGGAGAACAACCTGTACGACTTGCCCTCAGATGCCACGTCGCTCGCCTACCCCGACCCTGCCTCCATGGCGGAAGCCATTCTTGGGCTCTTCGCCGACGACAGCAAGCGTCAGCGCATGTCCGAAGCCGGCTTCGCATTCATGGCGGAACGCACGATCGAACGAGAGAAGGCAATGGCGGCCGAGCTCATCGAGAAAATCGGAAGCGGAACCTTTGCCGCGCAAAGCACGCAGAAAAAGAAATACCTCGTCGAAGGCGTACGCGCATCCAGCGAGCTGTACCGCGAGGCCGCGATCGTCGCAAAGCTGCACGAACAGGTCGTGCGCGAGCGTCTTGAGGCAAGGCAGAGCGAGGAAGCGCGCATCGCGGAAGCAGCGGCCGCAGGAACGAGCGATTCACCTGCAACGTTTGGCATTCGCCGATGCATCAGGCATTTCTTGAAGAAGGGATAATCCGAAGCGCGCCGTAAAGCACCCTTCCGCTACAATAGCGCCATGCAAGATATCCTGCTCATAGCAAATCCCGCCGCACAAAGCGGACGTGCAGCCAACGCAGCGCGCGACGCAGAGGCAATGCTGCACGCCGCAACGGGCGCAAACGTACGCTTGGAGTCAACGCAGCGCTCGCACCATGCGGAAACGCTCGCACAGGAAGCCGCACATTACGACGCGGTGATCACGCTGGGAGGCGACGGGGTCGTCCATGAAACCATCAACGGCCTCATGCGTCTGCCTGAAGAGCTGCGGCCCGCACTGGGCGTCATCCCTGCTGGCACGGGTAACGACTATGCACGCTCGCTGGGCATGCCCAAAAACCCCGCGCGCGCCATCGAGCGCATTGCGCGCAACGAGGCACGCTGGGTCGATTTGGGCCAGGTAAATAACACCTACTTCATGGAGACGCTCTCGTTTGGCCTCGACGCCGCCATCGCCATCGAGACGGTGGAACGTCGCAAGCATACGAACAAAAGCGGCACGGCCCTCTACGCGGAATGCGGATTCAACCAGATAGCCCACCATCTTGACGCGCATACTTGGACGGCATCGTTTGACGGCGGCGTTCCCGTAAGCAGCTCATCGATTACCTTTGCCGTGCAGGTGGGCCCCTATTATGGTGGCGGCTTCCGCATCTGCCCCGACGCAAGCATCGATAATGGGCGCCTCGACGTATGCATCGCGCATCCCCCACTGGGCAGGGCAAAGGCTGCGTTCATATTCGTACGCGCCAAAAACGGAAAGCACACCGGATTCCAGTGCATGGAAATGCGCACGTGCAAGAAGCTGCATGTCGAATTCGAAGTAACGCCACCCGCTCAGATGGACGGCGAGCAAATCGTAGCGCGCGTCTACGACGTAAGCATACTCCCCCGCGCGCTCCGCGTGCTGTAAGATAAATCCCTACAGCATCTCGATGAAAGCCGCCAAGCGCGTTTCAAGCTGGCCCATATCGGCTTCCGAATAATCCACTTCAACCTTCATGTACGGCACGCCAGCGTCTTCCACGGCGCGCTGCATGAGCGTGCTCTCGATATTGAACGTATGGCAGGCGGTGAGAATGACATCGATCACACCATCTACCTGGTATGCATCCAGCTGACGGCACGTGTGCTCCATGCGCCCGTTATTCGGCGTCATGACGGAGCAGTTGATGTCCAGGTAGCGGTCGGCGATGGCATCCAGGATATCGGGCGCGTCTGGGTCGATCTCCATGCAGGTCGTGCGTTCGCCCGAGCAATCGTCCAGGCATACGATCACGCCGCCGTTGCGCTCGATGGTGCGGCCGACCTTGTTGATGAGGCCACCCGACGGACAGCCCGTGAGCAGGATGCGCTTCGCACCAGGGGCAATTCCTTCGGGCGTAGAACCTGCTTCGGCGCGCTTCTGGGCGTCTTCCACCAGGCCCTCCAGCTTCTGAGCATATTCCTCGATATCAAAGCTGAACGAGCCCGCGGCAAGCGTACTCATGACCTCAACGCCACCCAGGGGCGCGGGTACATGACGCTGCACCTGGAATAGGGCCGTCTGCGCACGGCGCAGCCTGTTGCGACGACGCACGGCAGCGCGTAAATCGTCGTCCGTAATGATGATGCCGAAGATGCGCTCGAGCTCTTCCTTGAAGTAGCGCACCTCGGCGCGCCACTGCTCGGCTTCCAGTTTGCGCGTACGACCAGCAGGCAAATGCAGCACGTGAACGGGCTTCATATCAGCCAGAAGCTCGTACATCTTCTTCTTGCCATCGCAAGTGGTTTCGCCCACGATGAGGTCGGAAAAGTACGTAAAGGGGCACTTGTCGGCCAGGGCAAATCCGAACGTCGACTTGATAAGCGGGCACAAGTTCGACGGCAGCACCGTCTCGGCAATGGAGACCGTTTCGTTCGACGTGCCACACAGGCCCACGGCAGCCGCTCCAGCTGCGTCGATGATCTCAAGCGGCGTATACGAGCACAGGTAGCCAACCAAGCGACCGCCTGCTTCCTTGAAATCCTTCACGCGCAAAAACGAGGCCTTGCGCTGCTCGTTGTATTCCTCGAACGTCTTGGGCAATACCGCCTGCTGCACCTGATCCATGAAAAACGGAAGGCCGCGCCTTCCGCCTCCTCTCTAGAAATCGTCCGTTGCGAAGGTGGGCTGTGCCACCTCGGCCTCGGGTTGCTTGGAGGGAGCAGCGCCTCCGCGACTCACGTACGACAGGAACTTCTGCAAACGCGGGTCGGAAGGATGCTCGATGATCTGCTCGGGAGTTCCGTCGGCAACGACGGACCCTCCATCCATGAATATCACGCGATCGGCCACCTGACGAGCGAATTCCACCTCATGTGTGACGATTACCATGGCAAAATCACGCTCCTGGGCCAGCTGGCGAATGGTCGCCAGCACCTCGCCCACCAGCTCGGGGTCGAGCGCACTCGTGGGCTCGTCGAACAGCAGCACCTGCGGATGCACCGCAAGCGCACGAGCGATGGCCACGCGTTGCTGCTGGCCACCCGAAAGCTTCGAGGGGTAGAAGTCGGCGCGATCGGCCATGCCCACCTTTTCCAGCAGCGCCATGGCGGTTTCCCGCGCCTCGGCCTTGGGACGCTTCCATACGGTGACCAGGGCCTCCATGACGTTTTGCACGGCCGTCTTGTTCTTGAACAGATGGTAGTCCTGAAACACCATGGCCGTCTTGCGGCGCAGGGCGCGCACGTCGGCACGCTTGCGATGCGCGGCATCCACGGTAACGTCACCAATAGAAACGGTACCCGTAGTGGGCTCGCAAAGATAGTTCATGCACCGCAGCAGCGTAGACTTGCCCGTGCCCGAAGGACCCAGGATGGCCACGATCTCGTCGTCGCCGATTTCCAAGTTGATGTCCTTCAGAACCTCGGTTTCGCCGAAGGACTTGGATAGGTTCTTAACGCTAATCATGGGAGTCTTCTTCCTACTGCAGTGCATGCAAAAGCCAGCGGCTATTTGTCGGCCGTCAGCCAATCGGTGCTGATGAGCTTGGTGAGGTCCTCGTAGAACCACTTCTCGCACAGCGTGGACAGCGTACCGTCTTCGTGCATGTCGGCAATGACCTTGTTCAGTTCATCACGCAGCTCGGTTTCAGCGGGCATGAGGAACCAAGAAACGTTGTTGCCGAACAGCTTCTCGTCGAGCATGCGGAACTCCAGGCCCTGGGCACGTTCGGCCTTCTCGATGTTCGTGACCGTATTGGCATAGCAATCCACGCGGCCAAGAGCGCAGTCCTGGAAGCCAGCCGTGGAGTCCTCGTACGTCACGATCTCCCAGTCGTACTGGGGAGCCAGCGACTCGATGGTGCTCTGGGCAGCCTGGCCGCTCGTTACGCCGATGGTAGCGCCGCGCAGGTCTTCCAGCGTCTGGTAGGGGCTGTCGGGCTGCACGATGACAACCTGGGCGTCGGCGTAGATGGGGTCGCAGGCGATGTAGGTCTCCAGGCGCTTCTCGGTGATGGCGTAGCAGTTGGCAGCAACGTCGACGCGGCTGCTTGCCAAGTCGCCGAACACGCTGGATGCGTCGCCGGCGGCTTCCATGTCGATGGTCCAACCCGTGCGTTTCTCTACCTCGGCCCACATGTCGGCTTCCATACCCGTCCAGTTGCCGCTGTCGTCAACCAGGGAATAAGGCTCGCCATTGCCCATGGTGGCAATGCGAACGGTGCGGCTGGAGCCGTCGCTCGAAGAGGAGCCGGAATCAGAGGAGCCGTTAGAGCAACCCGTCATGATGAAACCGGTGCCCAGGCAGGAGGCCGTGGCAATTGCGCTCAGCTTAAGAAAATCACGTCGTTGCATGTACATCCCTTCCGTTACAACTTACACGTGCGATATAGCAGCGAATGCTGCGTGTACCCGTAGATGGTGCTAGTACGCTTCGGAGCAGCGCTTTTCCAGAATCTTCTGGATGCCCATGAGCACCAGGCTGATGGCCCAGTACACCACGATGACGCAGGCGTAGCACTCGAAAAACTGATAGGTATTGTTCGCCTCGATCTTGGCTGCACCCATAACGTCGCGCAGGCCAACCAGATAAGCGAGCGAGGAAAGCTTGAACAAGCTGATGAGGTCGTTGAACAGCGGCGGCAGGGCAACGCGAATGGCCTGGGGCAACACCACGCGCACCGTCATTTGGAAGCCCGTCATGCCAAACGCCTTCGCGGCATCGCGTTGGCCGTCGTCAACGGAGATAAGCGCTGCGCGGATGGATTCGCCCATGAAGCAGCTCATATGCAAGCTCATGATGACGGCGACCGCGACCAGCGGGGACATCTGCAAGATTACCGAACTCACATTCGCAAGGCCGTAGTAGAAGAAGAACAACTGGGCGATGGCGGGCGTACCGCGCATGAAGCTGCTCCATACTTTCAGAAGCTGGCTGAGCACGGGCACTTTATAGTACGCGATTAGGGCAAACACAATGCCAAGCAACAGCGAGAAGAACGCTGCGGCCAAGGTGAGCCCCAACGTAACGTCAAGTTTGCTCGCCACTTCGGGCAGCGTTTGGAAAAAGTATTCCCAATTGAACTTCACAGATACCTCGTTCCTGCACTATGCCAAGGGCATAAGCGGGCCAAGCACCTGGATTAGGCGCAAGCAGAATGGATGAAACACATGCAGAATGAGATGAAGGCGACACGTACGCGCGAAGCGCGTAAGGCGCCGAAGAATGTCGGGTGCAGAAATTCCCGACGGCTGCGTACCTTACCGCTAGGAATTAGCCACGTAAAGCGATTTAAGGCAAAGAGCGCAAAAGGATGAAGAAACGCCCAAATGGGCTATTTCAATGGGAGAAGGGCTATGCGGGCGTCGTCGATGCCCTCGTCAGCCAAAAGGGATTCCACGCGTTCGCGTGAAGCAGGAGCGCCGCGCCAGGCCATGCCGCAACCCGCGGAAAGAGAACGCGGCGTGGGGACCAGACGGCCTTCGATGCCAGCCTGACCAGCCGCATCGGAAAATGCGAATGCGCTCGCCGTGGAATCGAATGCCACGACGAGCGCCGTCTCGGTTTTGCCAGAGAACAATCGCATGAACTGGTTATTTGACGTCGATCACGAAATCGAGGCCATCCTGGGAAACCTGGGGCGTGCGACCACGCTTCGTGAGGATTTCCACCACATTCTGCTTCGAGGTGGCATTGCTCACCAAAACGCGGAAGGGCTCGTTCGGGAACTCGTTGATGGCTTCGACAGTCATAAGGGCAGGCTCGGGGCACGACAGGCCGCGGGCATCTACTTCATGCATGATGCTTCCTTTCTACAGGGTACTCATTGAATCGCAAGCGAGCTTATTTGCCAACCTTCTTGCGACGCAGATTGGTTAGGGCGATCACGAACAGCACGGCAATGGAGCACACCAGCACGATCTGACCCGCGGTAGAAGGACCACCGGCCACGGCAGCCGTGGTGTCGGTAGCGGCGCTCGCGGCAACGCCGGCAAGGCCGAAGTTGTGAGCGAAGGCAGCGCCAACGAGCATACCCAGGAACGTGACCGCAGCGTCGGCAGAGCCCTGACCAGCCAGGACCATCTGACGCAGCGGGCAGCCACCAGCGAGTACGCCGCCAAAGCCCACGGCGTACAGGCCCAGGATGTTCCACAGGTGCTGGGAATGGGCGATGGGCTGGCCATCGAAGCTGGGCTTGAAGTTACCCGTAGCGATGCTGTAGACGAGCATAGCCACGAAAATGCCCACGATGGGAATGAGCAGCGTGAAGTCCTTCATGAGGAACAGGTTGCGGATGCCGCCCACGAAGCAGATGCGCGTCTTCTGAGCCAGGGCGCCAATGATAAGAGCGACAATCAGGGCGATGGCAACGGGAGCATGCTTGGAGCCGGGGCCTTCGGTACTCGCAGCGAACACGGTGGTCGTGACGCTGATGATGAGCAGCACAACGAGCACAATGGGGAGCACGGCGCCGGACACCTTGCCCGTGTCGGTTTCGCGGCCCAGCGAGAAGCCGCGCTTCAGGAACAGGGCACCCGTGATGGCGCCAGCGGCCAGGCCAATGAGGCCCACCCAGGCGTTCAGGTCACCGGCAGCCATGCGGATGACCATGCGCAGCGGGCAGCCCAGGAAAATCAGGGCGCCAATCATCATGATGAAGCCCAGAATGAAGCGGACCATGGGCGAAGAGCCAGCCGTGGAGCGGAATTCCTTCGTGGCCAGGGCAATCAGGAACGAGCCCACCACGAAGCCCACGATTTCGGGGCGGAAATACTGCACGGGAGCAGCCGAATGCAGCTTCAGGGAGCCCGCCATATCGCGGATGAAGCACGCGGCGCAAACGGCCATGTTCGAAGGGTTGCCGAAGAACGCGAGCGTGGCAATGAGCGCACCCACGAGCACGCCAACGATGGCAAGCCCCTTCTTAGAATTGAGAAACTCCATGTGACACCTTTCTTCAGAATGCCTAACGACGGTGTTGCTTCCGAAGAGACGACGCATGAGCGACTCGATACGAGAACGCTTATTTGGGAAATGGGCGCACGAACGGGACGACTCGATGAGACGCCTCTAGGCAAGCAGCAGAATTCGCAGACCGACTTGCCCGTGCGCAGAATGATTGGGGCTATAGTCTGCGGCGTGCATGTTATCACATTCGAAGATAGATGTTGCCAAGTTTTCGCAATAAGGTTTTCCCTGCTCGTAACTGAGTTTTGCGAAGCCCAGCACGGCGGGCGAAGTAGCCCGAACGGACGGCTGTGTTACAGCGCCACGCCCAGCAACTGCAGCAGCCAACCCCAGATAACGCCCGTAAGGAACAAGCCGCCAATGATGGTGAGGTTTTGCTTCACATGTCGATTCGTGCGCACCAGCACGAGCAGGCCAATTCCCGCGGAAACGAGCAAGCCGCCCATGGCAGCGCCAAATGAGAGCGTGCCTTCCAGATACAGCTCGGTGAGCACGACGCTTGCGCCGCAGTTGGGAATGAGGCCCACAATGGATGCCGCAATGACCGACAGCGTAGGATGCACCTGCATGAACGAAGCGATGGCCTCCTCGCCCACCCATTCGATGGCACCGCCTAACACGAGCGAGATGAGGAAGATGAACAGCGTTACCTGCAACGTGTGATGCACGGCGCTACGCAAGGGGCTATGATGCTCCTCTTCGTCGTCGCAATGGCAATGATCGTGCTCGCAGAGCTCGTCGATGTGCGGCTTGCCATCACCCGCACGATGCGTAAGACGCACGATGAGGTCGAAGACGAAGCCCATGATGACGCCGATGAGGGCTTTCAGGCCGATGATCTGCACGATGCGAATGGGGTCGACCTGCTCGGCGATAAAGATGGGCAGCATCTCGTCGGAGGTGGACAGGAACACGGCAATGAGCGTTCCCACAGTGATGACGCGCCCCGCGTACAGCGTGGAGGCCGCCGCGGAGAAGCCGCATTGCGGCAGCGCGCCCAACAGAGCGCCTACCAGGGGACCCGCATGCCCCGCGCGTTCGATGGCGGCACGGCTCTTGTCGCTGGCCATATGCTCGATAAGCTCCATGACCCAATACGTAACGAACAGGAACGGCACGAGCTTGAGCGTGTCGATGAGCGCGTCGTTGAAGATGTCGATAAAGAATTCCATGCGCGCATTCTATCCGTTCGTCTAAGGCACCGTTAGCGTTTCCATACTATGGATACAGTGTGTCACCTGCACATATGCTCATATTTCGCGCGCACGGAAGACCCGATAGCGCAGGGGAAAGCCGCCCCTACCCCACGAGCTGGTAAAACGCCACCGCGCTTGCCGCGGCAACGTTCAGGCTATCGACGCCGTGACGCATGGGAATGCGCACCGTGTAATCGCACTGCGCAATGGTTCGCGGGCTAAGCCCATCGCCTTCCGTGCCCAACACGATAGCAAGCTTCTCTTCCGCATTCACCGCTTCGTCCTTGATGGATACCGAATTATCGGAAAGGGCCATAGCTGCTGTCTTGAAGCCGCATGCATGCAGGCGTTCGAGCCCCGCATCGGGCCAATCATGTACGCTTTCGCCAATGCGCGTCCACGGCACCTGGAACACCGTGCCCATGGAAACGCGCACGGCACGACGATACAGCGGATCGCAACACGTGGGCGTTACGAGCACCGCGTCCACGCCCAACGCGGCAGCGCTGCGGAACATGGCGCCCACATTCGTGTGGTCCACGATGCCCTCGAGCACCGCAACCCGACGCGCATTCGTTTGCGCAAGCAGTTCCTCCACCGAAGGCAGCTGCGGACGACGCATGGCACACAACACGCCACGCGTGAGCTCGAAGCCCGTAAGCTGCGCCAATACCTCACGAGACCCCGTGAACACCGGCACTTCCCCACCATCTTCAGCGGGATGTGCCTCCACCATTTCGCGCACCTCGTCGAGCCACTTATGCTCCATCAAGTACGAAAGCGGCTGCATGCCCGCATCAAGCGCCCTTCTAATAACCTTGGGCGATTCCGCAATGAAGATGCCCTTTTCTGGCTCCAGCCTATTCCTCAGCTGCGCCTCTGTCAGCCGCGCAAAAACCGCGAGCCTCTCATCTTCCAGCGTTTCAACCTCAATAACGTTCATGCAACCATCCAATCCAACAACATCCTTCGCCCTCATTGTATCCCACGCCCACATCAGGGCGAGAGCGAAGCGAATCGCCCGCGAGGGGCACCCACTCGCGGCAGGGCGCGCAGCGAAGCGAGCGCCCGTACGGCAACCCCAACCGCACGTGAGCAGGGGTCGGAGCTTTACTCACAGCAACTCCCCGCATTCCGAGAGCCCGTTCCGTGAACACGGATTCGGCCCTCGTTCACGCTGGGAGAGCAGCAATTAGCGTCAAAACCGCGTGCGGCCCCGTTTTCTAGCGCTCCAAACCGCTTTCGAGTCGAAATGGGCAAATTCGGCCGACAAAATGTAAAAATTTTGCCGTTCTGGACATTCGCCAGCATTCAACCTCGGGCATGGAGGAAGCCGACCTGAGACAACGTCAAAGCAAAAGCGCCAACTAGCTCCGTTCGCCCCCTCAAAGAGGCAAAATCGCAAAGAAATACGTTCAGAACGACGATTTTTTTACAAAACAGCCCCCGATTCTGTCAAAAAACGTTTGGGGGCGGCCCTACCACGAGCAAAACCCTCTCACAGCAGGGCGAGAGCGAAGCTAATTGCCCGTGCGCATGCGCGAGCGGAACCCCGTCGCGGCAGGGCGCGCAGCGAAGCGTCCGCGCCCGTGAGTCACCCCCGCGAGCGGTCCCGGCTCGCAGCGGTCCTCCGATGGAAGCCAACCCGATCGGTACCCGCTAGCGGGGCCCGGCGGCGTACCGCACGAGGCACCCTCTGAACACCATCCCCCGCGCTGCAATCCCGCGGGTTCCGGCCGCACCCGAAGGGGCAACGGAAGGCGCAGCCGAACGTTGCCCCGCCGGGCGCGGCCGGCACCCGCGGGGCAGCGCCCAGTAAAAGCATGAAGCAGCGCAGCGCACGAGCACGGCGCATCCCACAGAACGCAAAAAGGGACCGAGAGGCCTAACCTCTCGGTCCCAACAACTCACAGCAACAAGCGCCGTGCGAGCAGCGGAGCGGGGCGTGCCTCGGCGGTACGCCGCCGGGCCCCGCGGTGCAAGTCCAACCCAGCAGGGTGGGCTTACATCATGCCGCCCATTCCTCCCATGCCGGCAGCAGCGGCTGCAGCGGCGGCGGAAGCGTCGGCTTCCTTCGGGATCTCGTTCACGGTGCAGTCGGTGATGAGGATCAGCGTAGCCACGGAAGCGGCGGACTGCAGGGCGATGCGGGTAACCTTGACGGGGTCGTTGACGCCCATCTCGATCATGTTGCCATACTCGCCGGTGGCGGAGTTCAGGCCGAAGCCCTTCTCCATGGAGCGAACCTTCTCGACCACGACGGAGCCTTCGAAGCCAGCGTTCTTGGCGATCTCGCGCATGGGGGCAACCAGGGCCTTGCGCACGATTTCGACGCCAATCTCCTCATCCTTGTTGTCGCACTTCACGGCGTCCAGCGCGGGCAGAGCGTCGACCAGGGCAACGCCACCGCCAGCAACGATGCCTTCCTCGACGGCAGCGCGGGTGGCCTGCAGAGCGTCTTCGATGCGGCTCTTCTTTTCCTTGAGCTCGCTTTCGGTAGCAGCGCCAACCTTCAGCACGGCAACACCGCCGGTAAGCTTGGACAGGCGCTCCTGCAGCTTCTCACGGTCGAAGTCGGAATCAACGCGCTCGATTTCAGCCTTCAGCTGCTCCTTGCGCTCTTCGATAGCCTGCTTGTCGCCAGCGCCGTCGACGATGAGCGTGTTGTCCTTGTCGACCTTGACGCTCTTGGCATGGCCGAGCATTTCCACGGTGGCGTCGGCAATGGTCATGCCGAAGTCCTTGTCGACAACCTGGGCGCCGGTGACGATAGCGATGTCTTCCAGGATGCGCTTGCGGCGATCGCCGAAGCCAGGAGCCTTGATGGCGACAACGTTCAGGGTGCCGCGCAGCTTGTTCAGCAGCAGGGTGGCCAGAGCCTCGCCCTCGACGTCCTCAGCGATGATCAGCAGCGGACGGCCGGACTTCATGACGGCTTCCAGCAGACCAACCATGTCCTGGATGTTAGAGATCTTCTGGTCGGTGAGCAGGATGTAGGGATCCTGCAGGTTTGCTTCCATCTTCTCCATGTCGGTGGCCATGTAGGGGCTGATGTAGCCGCGAGACCACTGCATGCCCTCTACGTGCTCAAGGTCGATGCCAAAGGTCTGGCTTTCCTCGACGGAGATAGCGCCGTCCTTGCCTACCAGGTCCATGGCCTCGGCGATCTTCTCGCCGATGACAGCGTCGCCAGCGGAGATGGTACCCACGTTGGCGATCTGGTCCTTGCTCTCGATTTCGATAGCGTCGGCCTTGATGGTCTCGACAACGGCGTCGACACCCTTCTGAACGCCGCGGCGGATGCCCAGGGCGTCGGAACCGGCGATGACGTTGCGCAGGCCCTCGGTGACGATGGCGTCGGCCAGCAGCGTAGCGGTGGTGGTACCGTCGCCAGCAGCGTCGTTCGTCTTCACGGCAGCTTCGCGAACCAGCTGAGCACCCATGTTCTCAACGGGGTTCTCCAGCTCGATTTCCTTGGCAACCGTAACGCCGTCGTTGGTGACCAACGGAGCGCCATAGGACTTTTCCAGAGCCACGTAACGACCCTTGGGGCCAAGCGTGACCTTTACAGCGTTAGCAAGCTTGTTCACGCCAGTGGCAAGTGCGCCACGGGCGTCGGTGTCAAACAGAACATCCTTAGCCATGTTGTTCAGTTTCCTTTCAATAGCGAATAGTGAATACCCGCGTTATGCAACCGCGGGAAAAAGAGCACTGTTAGCCCTGGATAGCGTAGATATCGTCGGCGCGCAGGATGATGACCGTTTCGCCTTCGACTTCGATTTCGGTGCCGCCGAACTTGCCATAGATGACATGGTCGCCAACGGCAACGGGCATGGGCAGACGGGAGCCGTCTTCGGCAAGCTTGCCCTCGCCCACGGCCAGGACAACGCCCGTGGTGGGCTTTTCCTTGGCACTGCTGGCGATGAACAGGCCAGACGCAGTGGTCTCTTCCACTTCGTCCTGCTTGACAATGACGCGATCGCCCAACGGTTTCAGATTCATAGCACAGCCTTCCTTTCACTGACCGCCGCAATGCGGCTTGTCTTTTATGCTTGAAGAGTGCTAGCACTCAATGGGTACGAGTGCCAAACAACGCTTGCCATCATAGCATTGGGAAGGCCATATGCAAGCGTTTTCAAATAATCTGAGCGTGGGTAACTCAACCGTTACCTTTGCGCCACACAGGGCGTGAATGCCCCTATGCGCACACGTATGCAGGGCAAACGCTAGCAGCCAGGCGCAACCAGGCCGCGTTCGTACGCGATAACCACCAGCTGGGCGCGATCGTGCGCGTCGAGCTTGCCCATGATGCGCGCCACGTGCGTCTTCACCGTGGCCGGGGAAATTACCAGCTCCTCGGCAATCTGCTCGTTGCTCATGCCGCGCGCCACCATGCGCAGAATCTCGCGCTCGCGGTCGGTAAGCACGGAAAGCTCCACCGCGGCATGCGCGTCGCGAGCACGCGAATCGACGAACGTCTCGATGAGGCGACGCGTGATGGAGGGCTGAATAAGGGCATTGCCATCGGCCACCGTGCGAATGGCGCGCACGATGTCGTCGGGTTCGGAATCCTTCAACATGAAGCCACTAGCCCCGGCCTGCAGGGCGTCGTACACGTATTCGTCGACGTCAAACGTGGTAAGCACGAGCACGCGCGTACCCGAGAGCGAAGGTTCCGCAACGATCTTGCGCGTGGCGGAGATGCCGTCTTCCAAGGGCATGCGAATGTCCATGAGCACCACGTCGGGATGCAGTTCCATGGCGCGGTCGTACGCGGCGATGCCGTTGTCGGCCTCGCCCACCACCTTCACGTGGTCGTACGAGGAAATGATCAGGCGGAAGCCGTTGCGCACCAGGTCCTGGTCGTCAACGATGAGGACGGTCACGTCACGCGCGTCGTTGAGCGCGGCTTCCGCCAAGCGGGCCGCCTCCTCGCTTTGCGCGCGCAAGCGGGCATTCGCCTCGCGGAAGCTCTCGCTATTCGGGTTGGATGCTCCAATCAGATCGTCCATGCTATTCCCTTTCGCCTAGAGGCAAGCCCACCTGAACGCGGTAGCCACCTGCCGCCCTATCCCCCGCCTGGAACGTGCCATGCAGCACGCGCACGCGCTCTTCCATGCCCTGCACGCCGTGGCCGCTGAGCGGAGAATGCTCGGTAGCGACCTTGCTGCTCAGGCCAATGCCGTCGTCTTCCACGGTGAGCATGGCAAAGCCGTCGGACATGGCCAAGCGCACCCACAGGTTTTTGGCCTGCGCATGGCGCACCGTATTGGTAACGGCCTCTCGTGCAATGCCGAACAGCGCCACGTCCACGAACGCGGGGGCGTTCTGGCGCTGATAGCTGCCCGTCTCGTAATGCACCTCCAGGCCGGCCTTGCGCGCATACTCGCATAGGTCGGGCATACGGTCGGTGCCGTTCGTGGGGCGCATTTCCGCTTCGGCGCCTTCGTTGCGCAGCACGCCAATCATAGAACGGATTTCCTCGAGCGCCGACTTCGAGGTCATGCGCACCTGCACGATGGCCTCGCGCGCCGCCTCGGGATTGCGATCAATGAGCTTTTCGGCGGCAGCCGCCTGAATGCCCACCGCGGAAAGCGAATGGGCCGTGATGTCGTGAATCTCGCGCGCGATGCGCACGCGCTCCTCTTCTACGCGGCGCGCGGCTTCCGTCTCGCGCGTACGCTCCGCCTCGAGCGCGCGCTGCTCGGTTTCCCGCACCGAATGCCGGTACGCACGCCAAGCAACGCCCGCCGCCACGGCGAGGGCCATGTAGCTTAGGTTCTGCACGCGAACAACCAGGGCAACGCTGTCGTTATCGCTGGGGATGGTAGCCACGCACAGCAGAAACGCAGCCAGCGCAGCCGCCACGATCACTTCCACGCGCGGTCGCTCGTTCGCCAAGGTGAACAGCGCGATAACGGGCCCAATAATGGAGAAGGCGTACCCCGGCGCGGAATCCTGAGCAAAGGAGTAGAGCACGATGACGAACACGTACACGGGCCAGGGGAACATGCGTCGAAACACCAGCGGCAACGCGGTGAACGCGAGCAGCACGTATGCCGACGGGTCGGGCGCGCGCGTGAGGATACCCACCATGTCGCGAAACGTATCGTCGTGAAATACGATGGGCGACGTGGCCAAATACAACTGCACATACGCAAACAGCAGGGCGGCCAGGGCGACGAGCACATCGACCAGCCAATCCCGCGAGCTCAAGGAGCGCTTATTTACCAGAATATTTTCCATACTGCCATACTATGGCACGCGCATGCGATACGCCATACGCTACCTACCGTATTCCACAGCGGCACGCACGGCGCAGCTCCAAACAGACTACACGCGTTCACGCAGAATAAGAGGCACCGTATAGCTGGCGTTAAGGTCGAATGCGGGTTCGGGCTGAACGGCACGCACGGCCTCGGTGTAGAACACGCGCTTGAAGCATTCCAAGATGGCATCGGGGGAAAGCCCGTGATTATGCAGGCGCACTATCAGGTCGCCTTCATACGCGCCCCAAAACGCCGCAGCAGTTAAATAGTCACGCACTTCCTGCCCCACCATGACACCGCTATGGGGAACTAGCATAACCGCCGGATCAAACGCCTGTGCGCGCTCGATGTACGCCAGGCAATCGGCGTAACCCGTGAGCGCGGGAATCTGGCAGCAGAACTTGACGTCTACGGGAACGGCGGTATCGTCCGCCAGCTTGCCGCCCGGCACAACGCCTTCGGGAAGCGGGCCCGCATATACGCCCGCACTTTCGCACGAGATAAGCAAGCGAGATTCTTTATCCCAGAATGCAAGGGAATCGCGCGTGTGGCCCGGCGCCTCGATGACCTGCAATGCAAGCATGCCAATGCGCACGGTTTCGCCCGGTTCGAGCACGCGGTCGACGCGGATATCGGAAACGTCCTCATACTCAGAAAGGCCCTGCGCATGCGCCTCGGCATCGTTCAGCTTGCGCATGGTGGCAAGGGCGCCCGGACGCTCGAACACGCGTGCCGCATGGGCATGCGCGCAAATGACCATTTTGGGCATGCGCTCCTTCAGGTAGCCCGCGCCCGCAGCGTGATCGTAATGGGAATGCGTGAGGAGCAGCATCCCTACCGGCTCATCGCCCAAAACGGCCTGAATATTGCGGTACGTCTGCGGAACGCACCACGCATAGCCAGCGTCGATGAGCGCCGCATCCCCGTCAGAAACCAACAGGACTGACTCCCCGCCGATATCGGCGCCCACACGATAGAGGGCGTAGCTCCCCCGGGCGTCTTCAAACAGCTTGATTGGACCATTCGCGGACGTGGTTTCCATATGCCTATCCCTTCACGCGTTTCACACCATTATAGGAAGAAGGCACATGGGCATAGCGAAGGGCGGCCGGAAACCGAACAACTTCTACTGGACTTGCCAGATGGAAGAGCTCGGGCCGACCGCCCTTTCAGGCACGGTTGTTTACGCCATGAGCGACGACAGCTGCTTCACCCCATTGAACTGGATGGAAGAAACGGGCTTGCGAACGCCGGGAGTGACCATGTCCACGGTGCCGTCCCACGTGCGCACCTCGTCCTCGGCGTCACCGTCTTCATAATGGTCGGTGCTCACCACGTACAGGCAATCGAACGTGCCCTCCGCAGGAAGCTCGCGCTTATGAAACCCGTAGTCCACATCGCTCAGGATGCGGCGCATTGCCGCGGGACGCTGAGCGGGGTCGGTGCAGGGCACCAGGCCCGTGCTGCTGTTGTACAGCGCGGTAGGCGAAACGTAGATGGTGCGGATCGCACGGCGACGTGCCTGCTCGCTGCGTACCACCAACAGGCAGCACCCGGCGATGACCAGCCACCAAACCACGTCAACGATAAGGTCGAGCGGACTGTCGATGCGGTAGAGCCCCAGTGCGTACCAGGCGATCAGCAGACCAATCGAAATGGCGACCAGGATAACCGTGATGATGATAGTGGGCTTACGCATGACGGTTACACCTCCTTGTAGGCAGGAGCGTTCTTGGCGCCATCCTGCATCGGTTGCTTGCTTTCGGGCTCGAGACCACGGATGCTGTCGGCATCAGCACCAAGCCCGTTGGTGAACGAACGACGACGTGCAATGGCTACGGCGTAGATGGCAACGGATACCAGGATACCGAAGACCATCACCCAATGCACCCAGCAGGTAGGCTGCTCAGAATCTGCCGCGAAGGCGTCATCGGCGGCCAGCGGAGTCTCGTCGTCCAGGATGGACTCCTCGGGGCCAGCCAGAGGCGTGGCATCATCGGGGATGATCGTAGCCGCGGGGCCAGCAGCAGCGGGCGTGGGTACCGCGGGGGCGCCAGGAGCGGGGGCCGGGGTCGTTCCGCCACCCGCGGGGAATACCGGCGCGGGAGCCGCGGTCACCGTAAGCGTGCCGAGCGTGTAGGTGAGCACGTAGTTGTCGGCGCTCACATCGCCCCACGCGATCTCGTAGGTGTTCTGCGAAGAGCCAACGGCCGTCTGCGAACCGGTAGCGGTGATAACGACCTTGCCCTCATCAGCTTCAACCAGACCCTCGTAGGTGACGGGAGCCGTAAGCGCCGTGCCGTCGAATACCTTCGTCGCGCTGCCCGTGGTGACGTAGAGCGTAGCGGGCGTGATGGCGTAGGTTGCGCGCATTTCACCAGCGTAGTTGCCCATGCCGATCACGAAGACTTCCTTCGCACCAGCGTTCGTGATGTCGGCGCTGTATTCCAGCGTGAAGTCGACGCCCTCGACAAGCGTTGCACCCGTCAGCGTATCGACGATGGTCACGGGCATGGCCTGAGGCAGACCGTTGTAGACCGTGTCATCGGGGCCCGTCACCGTGAAGCGCGCGTCCGGATCAGCCGGATCGGGCTTCTGGTCGGGGAACGTAGCAGGAACAATCTCGAACGTTCCGGGAACAGTCGTCACGTTGTAGTTCGGGTTGTCGTCAGCGGAAACGATCACATTGATGGCATACTCGCCAGCAGCGTCACCCTCTTCGCGAGAGAGGCTGTAGGCGATGGTCTCGCCCTCGATCGCGCCCGCAACAACCGCGGTGAAGGTCGGGTCTTCCTCGCCATACACCTTGGAAGCGTTCTGAGCGGTTACCGTCACTTCCTTCGGCTCGATGGTGAGCGTGCCAGCCTGGGTCGTGATGTTGTAGTTCTCGGTCACGTCCTCGGTGCCATGCATGACCTTGTAGCCCTCGGCCACGGGGTTGTTGCCCTCGGCCGTATCGGACACGTTGGTGGCCGAGCCGGTGGCGGTGGCCACGAGCTCGTCGCCCTCGAAGAGCGTGCCGTCGGTCACGGTGACGCCCGCGGCGGTGAGCGCCGTGCCGTCATACGTCTTCGAGTCGCTGGCGGCCGTGATGGTGATCGCCTGCGAGGCGGTCTTCATCGTGAGCTCGCCGTTGGCGGTGGTGACGGTGTAGTTGTCGGCGCTACCAGAGGTGAACTCGTAGCTCGATACCACGTTGGCAACGGGGCTCTCGCTCGGGAAGGTGATCGATCCGGTCACCGTGGCGCTGATGGCGTCGCTGCCGACCAGGCCCTCGACCTGGAAGCCATTGTTGGAGTGCGCGGTGCCGTCGTAGGTGAACTCCTCGCTGGCGGCGGTGACGGTGACTGCCTTGGGATTAATGGCGAGCGTGCCGGCCTGGGTGGTGAACACGTAGCTGGCGGTCACGTCCGTGCCGTCGTGCATAACCGCATAGCCAGCCGCGACCGGGTTGTTGCCGGCGGCGGTGTCGGCCACGTTGGTGGCGGAGCCGGTGGCGGTGGCCACGAGCTCGTCACCCTCGAAGAGCGAGCCGCTGGTGACGGTGACGTCAGAGGCGGTGAGCGCCGTGCCGTCGTAGGTCTTGGAGTCGCTGGCGGCCGTGATGGTGATTGCCTGCGAGGCGTTCGTCATGGTCAGCTCGCCGGCCACGGTGGTAACGCTGTAGTTTGCGGAATCGCCCGCGGTGAACTCGTAGCCCTCCACGACGTTGGCCACGGGGCTCTGGCTCGGGAAGGTAATGGAGCCGGCGACGGTGGCGCTGATGGCGTCATCGCCGACCAGGCCGGCCACGTCGTACTCGTCCCAGCTCTGCGCCGTGCCGTTGTACGTGAACGCCTTGTCCTGGGCCGTGACGGTGACGGCCTTGGGCTCGATGGTGAGCGTACCTGCGACCGGGGTGATCGCGTAGCTGGCGGTCACGTCCTCGGTGCCGTGCATGACCTTGTAGCCAGCCGCGACCGGGTTGTTGCCCGCGGCGGTGTCGGCCACGTTGGTGGCGGAGCCATTGGCCTCGGCGACCAGGGTGTCGCCCGGGAGAAGGCTGCCCTCGGTCACGGTGACGCCGCTAGCGGTGAGCGCCGTGCCGTCGTAGGTCTTGGAGTCGCTGGCGGCCGTGATGGTAATCGCCTGGGAGGCGTTGATCATGGTCAGCTGGCCGTTGGCGGTGGTCACGCTGTAGTTTGCGGAATCGCCTACGGTGAACTCGTAGCCCTCGACGACGTTGGCCACGGGGCTCTCGCTCGGGAAGGTGATGGAGCCAACCACCGTGGCGCTGATGGCGTCATCGCCGACCAGGCCCTCGACCTGGAAGCCGTCATTGGAGTGAGCCGTGCCGTCGTAGGTGAACTCCTCGCTGGCGGCGGTGACGGTGACTGCCTTGGGATTAATGGCGAGCGTGCCGGCCTGGGTGGTGACCACGTAGCTGGCGGTCACGTCCGTGCCGTCGTGCATAACCGCATAGCCAGCCGCGACCGGGTTGTTGCCGGCTGCGGTGTCGGCCACGTTGGTGGCGGAGCCATTGGCCTCGGCGACCAGGGTGTCGCCCGGGAGAAGGCTGCCCTCGGTTACGGTGACGCCGCTAGCGGTGAGCGCCGTGCCGTCGTAGGTCTTGGAGTCGCTGGCGGCCGTGATGGTGATCGCCTGCGAGGCGTTCGTCATGGTCAGCTCGCCGTTGGCGGTGGTCACGCTGTAGTTGCCCGCGGTGCCGGAAGTGAACTCGTAGCTCGATACCACGTTGGCAACGGGGCTTTCGCTCGGGAAGGTGATCGATCCGGTGATGGTGGCGCTGATGGCGTCATCGCCGACCAGGCCGGTCACGTCGTAGCC
>NZ_SUUH01000009.1 GCF_015062615.1 Denitrobacterium detoxificans | reverse complement strand
CAGCCAAGGCCCCTCAGCCAGTCGCGCTCCTCGGCGCTCATGGTGTAGTGGTGGTCACCACCGTTGGGGTTGTACAGCCTGTACACGGGTGTGTTGCTGAAGGCGGGCGCCGTCCAGCCGATTCCCTCGTACTTCCACCCGAGTTTGCGCAGCCCGTCGCGCTCCTCCGCGCTGGCCGTGTAGAAGTGCTCACCGCCATTGGGGTTGTACAGGCGGTACATGGCTTGCGACGCGGCGGGCGCGTCGCCGGATGAGCTGATGGTCGTCTGCCATGACCCCGTTTTCGTGGTGTAGTATGGCGCCTCTACGGTGTAGTACGTCGTGTAGGTGCCAATTACGGTGCGCGAAGGCGCACTCGAAAGCGTGCATTCATCTGCGGTGGTTCCGTATTTCACGGTGGCGTTGGCCGGGATGGTCGAGACGCTGCCCAGACTTTGGGGCTTGCCGGTATACGTGAGGGCGGGCGCGTTCACGGTGACTTGGATTTCGCCCGCGGTGGAGATGAGCGTGAACACATGCACGCTGGCTGCGTAGTTCTTGGTCTTTGCGGTGGCGAGCGTGACGGTTGCGGTGCCCGTCTCTTGTGGCGTTATGGTGACCGCGCCGTCGGCTACCCGCGCGCTGAACTTTGCGCCCTTCACCGATACCGTTGGTTGGGTTTCGGCCTTGTACGTGATGGTGAACGCATGGGGGAAAGCGCGGTCGGACGTGCCGTCTAGTTCGAAGACGGGCGTGGCAGGCACGATGCTTGTCGAGAAGTGGCCCGAGATAACGCCATCCGTTCCCGCTTTGTGGTTGCTGTCCCCGCGGATTTGGTAGATGACGTTGTAGTTGCCGGCATCGGTTGCTTCTGGAACATCCTCGGAGTAATCGTCAGCAATCGTGTACGTAATCGTACCGCCCGTAACTTCGCCCGGGATGGCGAGCTTCTGGCTTGTGCCGTTGTATACCAGGTCGGGCGCGGGTATGGGGGCCGTGTATTCGATAGGGGCCTTTTCGATGTTGACGTACAGGCCCGTAGGCTGTGCAAGTACGTAGTTGGCGCAGGTGCTGGCATCGCCCGCAAGTGCGTATCCGCTTACGGTGACGGGCTTATTGTTTCCCGCGGAATCATTGGTCATCGTCCCTGTGGGCGTGCCGCCAAGCGTAACACTTTCGCCCGCGACGACGCCATCGAGCGTTCCGCCGGTAACTTCGACCGTGGTATTTCCCTCTTCGTATGCGCGCCCCATTGCCTGTGCTCCCAGCACGGTAAGAGGCGCAGGCGCGATTGACCAGGTGATCTCACGCGTCTCGGTGCTTCCGTCGCTCCAGCAGTAGCCAGCGGATGGCGTGGCTGTGGCCGTATGCTCACCAGCGTTCGTGGCAGAGGCGCCGGAAAGGATGTAGCGCGTATCGGTGGTGACGCCAATTTGCGATTGCCCGTTGTAGACGAGTCCTTGGATGGGGGCGGGCTCGTCGATGATGCGATTCCAAACGGCGAAGAGCGTCGCGTCGCTTTCGGTGGAGAAGCTGGCGCCGTCCAGGTAGGTGGGTAGCGTGGCGGTGCGGCTATCGCTCCAACCGGCGAATGCATAGCCTGCGCACGTGAAAGCGCATGGTGTGAGGTTGCGCGCAACGCCTTTTCTGAAGGGCTGCGTGGGCATGGAGCCCGACCCGCCGTTGCTGTCGAAGGTGACCGCGCAATCGGGGGTCCACGCAACGTAGGAGCCATCGAAGGAGTTCGACCCCGCCGTGTCGTAATACGTGAAACGCGTGCTGGTGGCGAAATAATCGGTTGAAGTGGGGCAGGTGTAGGCGGCAATGGATAGGTTGCCGTTTGCCTCTCCGTTGGTGACCTGCGCGTTAGTGGAAGCTTGCACGTTGCCGCCAGTAATGACCAGCGTGCCGCCACTGGTGGACCCTGCCCCTGCGCCTATGCCAGCGCCACCCAGGGCACCCGTTTCGGCGAGCACGGTGCCACGCGCGATGGTTACGGCGCTGCCCGCGCATGCGTACCCTCCGCCAATGGCCGCGCCGCCCGAAACGCCCGTGCTGGCATGAATCATGCCTCCTAGCAGGGAAATGGCGCCGGGCATATGTTCCGTGTCGCTGCCAATGGCCGCGCCGCCTTGTACGACGTCGCAATTCGCGACGAGCTTGCCCGTGCCGTTGCCCTGGCCGTATATCGTCAGGCTGGCGTTTTCGTTTACCGCGATGCCGTTTTGCGCCGTAAGCGTGCTGCCATCGAGCAGCACCAGGCGTACGTCACCTGCGGTTTCAATGCGCTCGGAAATGGCGATGCTCGTCATGGCCTCCACGACGTACCATGTGGTTTGGCCCGTGGCGCCCCAGGTCGTTTGCGTTGCCGTAAGGGGCGTTCCTGAAACGGCAGTGCCGTCCAGCGCGTTCGTGGGGTCTATGACCGTGGGGGAGTGCGGCGTGCTGTCGGCGTTGGTATAAGTTACCGTGAACGTGCTTGCCGCCCAGGCAGATGCGGGCAGGAGAAAGGCGTATGCGAGCGCAAGCGCTGCGCCCAGCGCGAGAAGCGTGATGCGAATGCGAGCGTTGGCCATGGGAACCCCCAATCCCGAAAGCCGCACGGTTGTCGTGCGGTGTTTTCCAACCCTCATATTTTTGCATATTTTGCTATCGGACGTATCTCAATGAGCGTATGCGTTGGCGGTTTGTTGGTCATGCTGCGTCATTGCATACGCATGGGGCAGGCGGGCCTCTGTCGCGCATGCCCTCTTGCCTCGATTGGCCACGTCATTGTGCGTTACGAACGCGTCACGAGGCTTTCAGGATGGTTTAAGGGCTGGTGGGCATACTGTAGTCACATCAACGGAAGGTTCCCTCCCACACCTCCCTTCCTTCCCTCCTTCCGCTGATACCTTGCATCGCCCCGCAGCTATCGCACAGGCTGCGGGGCATTCTTCGTTTTCGCTGCGGTAACGCTGCGCGTTTGAGGGAAATGGCACGACTATACTCTTATTCATGTGATGGGTTCCCGCCGTGCGGGGCCGTTAACGACGCATGATCGGTTGCAGGTGTGGACTGGCAAGCGAAGGGGATGCGGATGGCGAACTTCAGTCTTTCGTTGAGGAGGGCTCGCAAGAGCTCCAAGGAGGAACGTGCTGCCAATCAGGCGCGCTTCAAGGAAATCCTCGGCATCGTAAGGAAGTACGACCTGAAAGACGGTCTTACTCCCGAAATGACGGTCGAGCTCATCCAAGACCTGGGTACGACGTTCGTGAAGCTGGGGCAAATTGCGTCCACGCATCCCGATATGCTGCCGCCGGAATACTGCGAGGCGCTGGGAGCGTTGCGCACGAATGCCCGACCGCTAGAGTTTTCCGTTGTGAAAGAGCAGATCGAGAGCGAGTTTGGTAAGCCCCTCGACGAGCTGTTCGGTTGCTTCGATGAGGAGCCCCTGGGGTCGGCGTCCATCGCGCAGGTGCACAAGGCGCAGCTTCCGGGCGGCGAGGTCGTTGCCGTGAAGGTGCAACGTCCCGGTGTGGTGGAAACGGTCACCAACGACCTGGCCATCATGGAGCGCATCGTTGAGATTCTGGATTTGGTGAGCAAGAACAAGGGCGGTCTCTCGCTGAAGGAGCTTGTTGCCGAGCTGGTGAAGACGTCGATGGAAGAACTCGACTTCGCCAACGAGGAATCGAACCTCGACCGCTTCTATCGCAATAACGAACCGCGCGAGGGCGTGAACAGCCCCAAGTGTTACCACGAGTTTTCGACGAGCTCCATTCTTACCGAGGACTTCGTAGAGGCGCCGCCCGTCGAGCAGATCGGCGAGATGGGCAAGTCCGACGATGAGCGCGATGAGCTGGCTTATCGCATTGCCCATAACTACATGCAGCAGATTATGGAAGACGGCTTCTACCATGCCGACCCGCATGCCGGCAACATCATGATCTTGGACGATGGCGGCATTGAGTGGATTGACTTTGGCATGATGGGCACGATTACGTCCACGCAACGCGACACGATCAAGGAGCTGATCATGGCGCTCGTGAAGGGCGATGCCTATAGCTTGAAGCGCGCGGTGCTGAAGGTGGCAACCCCCACGGGAGCGCTCGACCATGCGAAGCTGTTGGAGGCGTGCGAGGGCGTTGTCGAGCAGTTCATCGATGTTGACCTGGAAGAATTCGACACAAGCCAGCTCATGGATTCCATTACCGGCACGCTGGAAAACCAGGGCATGGACATCGATCCGTTCCTTACGAACTTGGGCCGTGGCCTGGTCACGCTGGAGGGCACGATACGTCTGGTTTCGCCGCGCCTGAACATTATGAACGTGCTCGTTGACTACCTAAGGTCGGGCTTCGACGCGGGTGGTGTAGAGCGTATGGCGAAGAAATTCGTGGGACAGGCGGTTGATAGTGCCGCAGCTCTCGTTACGCTGCCGGCGAAGGCCGAGCAGACGCTCGACATGGTGCAGAAGGGCCATGTGAAGATTGGCATGGAACTTTCCAGCAACGAGAAGTTCTCGCGTGATATCCGCGCTGCGGCGGGGCTCGTGGCCATTGCGCTTATTGCCATGGGCCTGGTCATTGGCGCGTGCATCCTAGGCGCAAGCTCGAGCGCCGTTACGCTGGGCGGCGTGCCTTTGTTTGGCGGGTTGGGCCTGGTAGTGGGCGTGGGACTTGCCGTATACGTGTTCGTGAAGATTCGGCCGTACCTGAAATGAGCGTGGGTGCGCGAGCGGTTTGTTGGGCTGTCGTGTGGGCGCGGCTGGGAATTCGCGTCTGATCTTCTGCCAAGGGGAAGCGTATGAAAAAAGTACTCATTGTGTTCGGAACGCGTCCGGAGGCAATCAAGATGTGCCCCCTGGTAAATGCTATTAACGAGCATCCTTCGCTCCAGGGCATTGTGTGTGTTACCGGTCAGCATCGCCAGATGCTCGATCAGGTCCTCGAGACGTTCGGCATTACGCCCGATTACGATTTGGCAATCATGAAGAGCCGTCAGACGCTTTACGACATCACTTCGAACGTGCTGCTGAAGATGCGCGATGTGCTGCAGGAGGTTCGTCCCGACATCGTGCTCGTGCATGGTGACACGACTACGAGTTTTGCTGCTGCGGTAGCGGCGTTTTACGAGCATATTCCCCTTGGTCACGTGGAGGCGGGTCTTCGAACCCATAATCTGTATTCTCCATTCCCTGAGGAATTCAATCGTCAGGCGGTGGATTTGCTTTGCGAATACTATTTCGCTCCTACCGAAAAGTCCAAGCATAATTTGCTGTCCGAGGGTAAGCCCGAAGAGAAGATCTATGTAACGGGTAATACTGGAATCGACGCGCTTAAGACCACCGTGCGCGATGATTATTCCCACCCGGAATTGGATTGGGCTTCCGATTCTCGACTCGTTCTCGTTACTGCGCATAGGCGGGAAAATCTTGGTGAACCCATGCACCATTTGTTCCGTGCGATCAGGCGCATCGTCGATGAGTTCGAGGACGTAAAGGTAATCTACCCCGTTCATCTGAACCCCGTAGTGCGCGCGATCGCAAGTGAGGAGCTGGGCGATAGCGATAGGATTCACCTTATCGACCCGCTCGACGCGCTCGATTTTCATAACTTCCTTGCGCGTAGCTATGTTGTCTTCACCGACAGTGGCGGAATCCAAGAGGAAGCTCCCTCTTTGGGTAAGCCTGTGCTTGTTATGAGGGATACGACCGAGCGTCCTGAGGGCGTGGCCGCAGGTACGCTCAAGCTTGTTGGGACGGACGAGGAAGTGCTGTTTGAGCAGGCAAGAATACTTCTATCGGATCAAGGTGAATACGATAAGATGGCGCACGCGTCCAACCCCTACGGGGATGGACATGCGTGCGAGCGCATCGTCGAGGCATTGCTGGGGAGTGATAGTCTCCCGCGGCAATGCTAGTTCTTGGCAAGCGTTCTCTTCGCCTTCTTGGCTATGCGCTTTGCGGCTTTCGCCTTCTTCTTAAGCGCGCTGTCATTGTATTTCATGCCCTCTTCGTAGGAGCTCTTCAATGACGCGATTGCCTGGTATGTGCGTTCGGATGCATTGGTATCCAGCGTGAACGTGTTGGATACGCGTTCTGAGTACATGACGGCATCGGGGCAGATGCTTTCGCTGCTCGCGAGATGTTGCTTGAGCTCTTCCAGGTCATCGAAAACGGGGCCGAAGCCATCGGTGCGGTAATCGAAATAGCCCTTCTTGTACGAGTGACTACCCGAGAAGAAATCAGCTGCATCGAACTGGAAGTAATACACCGCGCTTCCGGCGATGGCGGCATCGAAGGCAAGCGACGAATAGTCGGTGAAGAGCACCGCTGTCTTTTTAAGGAGGTCCTGGTATTTGGCGTTTTCGTCAATCGTGATCCATTCCGGCTTGGTGAATCGCTCGTCGTTGATGACTTGCCTCATGTTGGGGTGTGGGCAGAAAACGATTTCCAAGCCATTGCGTTCGGCAAATTGGCGAAGCTCCTCGCTGCCCATGAGAGAGCCCCAGTTGATGGCGTAGTCCGATTCGAAGAAGCCGTCTTTCAGGTCGCGTGCGGAGCTAATACTCTTGCTGCCGCCTACCAGGCTTTTCCTCCATGTAGGCGCGATGAGCAGGAGATTCTTTTTCCCATTACGTGCGGCGACGAGCGCATCATGACGCGGGAAGCCGGTAAGCTGGAACGTGTCCTTCGTGTACAGGTATTTGCCGTCGTCGCTTTGGAACGATGCGAGTTCGGGCTTGGTGACGCAAATAACCAAGTCGAGGTAGGCATTGTTGATGTACGACGAAATATCGTCCTTGGTAACACCATGCTGCAGGAATACGGTTCGCTTTGAGTGCCCGAATTGGTCCTTCCAGTAGTTTGACGTGCCTGGCGAAATCTGACTGGATACGATGGTGCTGGCGCGCCTGAGCGCACGTTCGTATTTCTTGCTTCCGAATGCGACCAGGTTGAAGCCCTCTGCTTTCAGGCGACCCCAATCCGGAGATGTGCGTTCGAGTACGTACATCATGTCCTGCTCGGGATGATTGTTCATGATGTGGCGGTACAGATGCTCAGCGTTATCGTCTGCTTTGTTCACGCCGTCTGAGAGCATCCATAGGTTGCCTTTCTGCTTGTATTTGCGCCATTTCTTTACGTAGCCTTGGAAGGCGGTGCGAAGTTTCATCTTCTTCGATGTGTCGCTTTTGCGGCTCACGATGAACGTCGTTTCGTCAATGGAGCTGGTGATGACCAGGCGGTCATTTGCATTCTCGAACGGAATGACGTAGAGGTATTCGTACGCGAATACCTTATCGAGAAACGTATGTTTGACCCTTTTGGTTGAAACGGGCGCAACGATGGTTTCGCCCAGCTTGAAGATGGGGTCCTTTTCGAATGTTCGAATGACCATCGTTTTGCTTGCGAAGTCGATGGTGTGGATGTATGCGCGTCGAGAAGGCGTCAACTCGTTCTTGAAAAGTGCCAGCAAGCCAACTTTGTGGAAATACCAGTAGATGGTGGGCTCGGCGCTCATGATGGTTTCGACGTCGATATGGTCGAAAATCTCCTGCAGGAGCTCAACGAAACGCGCTTCTTGCTCGCTGGTAAGGCAGGCGACATGCGAAGCGCCGTCGATGAGGTATTTGATGCGCCATACCAGGTCGTATAGCACCGTGAGCTGGATGTTCTTGGGGATATGCGCCCCCGGTTTGCTTTCGAACATCTTGAGCAACGCAAGGTTTCCGCGCTCGAGGCAGTCGAGGTAATAGGCGGGGTTGTCGAACGAGTTGCTGGTCACCGAAGAATTGTCTGCGCGTCGACGTGCATAGTATTTTGCATTGGCGGCGAACAACACCTTACCCGATGTGAGGCTGCGCAGGTATTCTCCCACGAAGAGGGAGTCTTCGAAGCTTGTCCGAATGTCCGTGGGAAATGCGATGCCATTCTGCTCGATGATGCTCTTGCGGAAGAAGGCTGTCGACGCAGAGTGCTCGGGATACATGTTCTCGTCGTCGAAATCGAAAATGCTATCGCCGTTCTTGAAGCGATACTTCATGAAGTGGCTGTTCTTGAACTTGTCGCTGCTTTCGCGGTACGCGATGTTGCTGGTAAAGATGGCTTGAAGATCGGGAACACCCTGTATGTTGGTATTGGCGATTTTTAGATAATCCTGGTTGATAAAGTCGTCCGAGTCGATGAATGCGATCCACTCCGTTTGGGCGAGCTGCATGCCCAGATTGCGCGCAGCGCCTTGTCCGGCGTTTTCCTGCGTTCGGATGGTGATATTTTTGGGAAAGCGTTTTTGCCATTCTTCGAGTTTTGCGAGGGACCCGTCCTGGGATCCGTCGTTGATGGCGATGATGTGGATGCGCTCGATGGGGTAGTTCTGTTCGAGAAGGATGGATTCGAACAGGCGATCGAGATACGGTTCCGTATTGTATACGGCGCAAATGAATGTAAAGGATTCTGCTTTCGTGTTGCGTTGCGTTTTCTTTTTGCCTGGAGATAAGGTAATCAAGTGCTTGCATCTCCTTTGATATTTACCCCTCGTTATTATGATTGTCACATTGGGAACGCGTATGCGGTGAATTGCGTCCGCGAAAATAGAAAATAATCCTACTCGCGGGGGTATTTCCGGCTTTCTCTCTTTGAGTAAGGTGCAATTTGACTTGGGTTCGTCTACGAAATACCATTGTTAATCAATGTTGGATAATGGCTCTTATGCATTTTGCGTCCCAGCTCATACGGCGAAATTCTGGCTTTGTCCAATGCATGGTAGGGGTGTCACGATGATTGGCTTTGCCAATCGAGGCGAGGAGCGCGAAATGAGGGAGCAAGCGATGCCGCGTTATACGGCAAGCGTTATAGTCCCCATTTACAATAAGTCGAGCTATTTGGCTGACTGCATTGCGTCGCTGGAGAGGCAAACGCTTCCGAGGAATGCATTCCAGGTTGTTATGGTCGATGACGGTTCGACCGATGATAGCCTTGCCGTATGCCAGCGCTTAGCTGCCGAGAGCAGCCTTTGCATAGAAATTATCGCCCAGGAAAACGGTGGAGTTTCCAGCGCGCGTAATGCTGGCATGCGCGCTGCGGAGGGAAGATATCTTTTCTTTCTCGACGCTGATGACGCCTTGTCTCCCGATACCCTGCGTGCGGTTACGACAGTGTTCGATTCATTCGGGGATGCGTGTGACGTCGTGGCGTATCCGCTTTGCTATTGTTATCCCAAAACGGGCAAGACGCGTAGGCATAAGCGGGAGGAGTGGCTTTCTGATAGCGGCCTTTATCCCCTGAGCGATTATCCGTTCGTTGCGCAGTCCACGATGAACGTATGCGTGCGGAATAGGTTTGAGGAGTCTATTCCCTTTAGCTCCGGGTTAAAAATGGGTGAAGACCAGCTGTTTGTTACTAGGAACCTTCAGCGTAAAGCTGTGTTGGGGTACTGCGCAGAAGCGCAGTACAACTACACGCGCGATGGCAGCAATTCTTCTTCCTTGGGGAATCGCCCGTGTTATGCGTTTGACGATATGATTACGCTCTACCGGGAGCTTTTGTCTATTGCCGTCGAGACTCCTTCTATGGAGGAATACGTTCGTCAGCTCGTTTTGTACAATTTTGATTGGCGCTTGCGTGCCTCTATGTTGTTCCCCGACCATTGCAAGGGCGAGAAGCTTCGCGCGGAAAATAGGCGATTGGCTTCAGTGTTTGAAGCAATTCCTTCCTCCTCTGTTGTTGCGTCTCCTTATTTGGGCGAAACCCATAAAGTGTATCTGCTCAAACGCTACAGTCGTTTCGCTATGTCTCCGTTTGTTGGTGACGATTCGGGACTGCGGTTACGTCTGGCTGACGGGGAGTTGTTCGATTGTGAAAATGCGCGCGTTATCGTTACGCGCTGTCGCAAGACGAACCAGGGCTCTCTCATTGTGTCTGGCCGTCTTGAATGTGCGGTATTTTTCCTGCAGGGCAAGCCGTCGTTTTCGGTTTCTTCGCCGTCGATGCATGCTGACATCGCCCTTATGACTTCGTCGTATGACTATGCGGGCACGCATATGCGTATTGCTAAGTGCTGGGGCTTCGAGTGCGAGCTTCCGGTGATTGCGGCGGGGAGGCGGGACCGCTACGCGTTTGAAATCGTATTGGAAAGTGGCGAGAAGCTTGTCCCTGATTTCGAACTAAAGCTGGCGTTGCATGATCTTCGCAGGCTGGATGATGTCCTCTTGTGGGGACGAAAGCAATTGGTATTTGCCGATGGAGGCTGCACTATTAGCGATGTCTCTGTTTCCTCGAAGGCGCATATGGTGTCCTACGATATGCGTCACCCGAAAGCGGTTGCGTCGCGTATTGCGCTTAAGCGTTTTCTCCATTCGTATGGGGGCAAACGAGTTTGGCTGTATCAGGATTTGCCTGGCTCGCCGCTGAAGAACGACGCACTGAGGCAGTTTCTGCATGATGCCGCCATCGAGGATGGCGTGGAACGGTATTTTGTTACCGAGCACGTTGAAGAGCTGTCTGCGAAATATCCCGAGTATGCTGGAGGCATTGTTTCTGCGCGTTCGACGCGTCATAAGTTCCTGTATGCTGCGTCAGAGTTGGTCCTTGCATCCTACTTGGAGCGTAATACGTTCATTCCCTACGCTAAGCGAGGGGTGGACCAGCTGGGTGATTTGTTCCGCCCAAAGAAGTACGTGTACTTGCAGCATGGCATTTTGCATGCGCATATGCCCTGGTACTTTTCCAAAGACCGCATTCGCTTCGACTACGAGGTCGTGTCGACGGAATTCGAGGCGCAGAACCTCACTCGGAACTATTGCTTTGACGATGCTTCGCTTATCAAGTCCGGCGCGGCTCGCTTGGATGACCTACGTTTCAGCTCGGCAGATTATGCCGGTAAGCGTATCATTTATGCTCCTTCGTGGCGCTCCTACTTGGTTGCTGGTAAGTCTGAGGCGCGTGTGGCGGACGAAGCCGCGTTTCTGTCTTCCAGCCTGTGGAAGGGTATGAAAGCGTTTTTGGATGGCGTAGCCAAAAGTGGCGTGCTTGAGCGATTCGACTATACGCTCGATGTTAAGTTGCATCCCAATTTTGCTTGCTACAAGCATCTTTTCGCATTTGACGACCCTCGTATTCGGCTTGCAGAGGACAATGTTGACGAGAGCGGTTATGCAGTCATGATTACCGATTTCTCGTCGATGGTGTACGACTTTGTGTATACGGGCGCACGCATTATGTACTTCGTTCCCGATGCGGCCGAGTTCAGGAATGGGTTCAATCATTACAGCAAGCTCGATTTGCCGTTTGGGGAGGGCTTTGGTCCGTATTGCGATGTGGCTGAGGACGCCCTGAGCGCGCTGGATGGGACTCTCAGAGCGCTTGCAGCGGGCGAGGGAGACCCGTATGCAAAGTGTCGCCAGGGTTTCTTCTTGTATGAGGACGCGAACAATCGTCAGCGCCTATATGAGGCACTTAGTGATATGTTGGCATAAGCCAAAGCTGTTCACTTGGGGGTTGGTGAAAAGGTCATGCGGTTTCGGAATCTGGCGTTTTCCAGTGTGGTCTGCGTTGCGTTGTTGGCTGCTTGCGCCTTTGTTGTCTCTTCGGGCGTTACAGGCAAGAATGATGGTCGTGTATCCGAGCTTGAGGCGCGCACGTACCAGGCATTTCCGGAGCTGTCGGTAGCTACCTTGTCGGATGGGTCGTTCCAAAGCGACTTTGAGCAATTTGCCGCCGACTCCGTTCCTAAGCGCGATGGCCTGATTATCTATAACGCTTTTGCGCAGCGCGTTGTTATCCAAACGGCTAATGCCCCCTTTCAGTTCGGGGCGTATCCGACGCGTTTCGGTTCGGTTGACGCCTATGTGCCTGATGATGGATTGTTACTTGAGATACCAGCCCGAGAAGACGATCTTGTGGACGTATACCAAAAGGCTTCCAAGGCTTTTGGCTCCATGGTGGAGAGTTACCCTGATGTTCGCTGGCGATTTGCGATGCCCGATCGATCGTATTCGGCTGAGTCCTCTCCCCTCCATGACTACATTGCAAACCCCGCTGACCACAGTTTTATCGTTGATACATTTCGCTCGAGCTGCTCTGGTGAATGCGTGTTTGTCGATCTTTCTGCCAGCGATTTCGACGAATGGCGGACGTGGTACTTCTGCTCTGATCACCATTGGCGTGTTCAGGGTGCCTATGAAGCGTATTGCCGCATCTGTGATTCCTTTGGGTGGGACCCTGTTGAGGCGCGGTACACGCGTTTGTTTGATGGCCCATTTTATGGCTCTCTTGTCCGGAAGAGCTTGTGTAATGAAGCCTATGATTATATTGACGGGTTATTGGTTCCCCTGAGCGGCGATGTTGAGGTTGTAGTCAATGGCGAGTCCAAGGATGTAAGCTATCTGGGCTATGCGTTCCGCAATGATGGGGGGGCGTATGTCAGACAGCACAAATACGAGAATGGATACCTGCATTGCTTCCATGGTGATGCTGGCATTTTGGAGATTCATAATCCTGACGCAACGAATGATGCGTCGTTGCTCATCATTGGCGATTCGTATACCGATAATTGCGAGGCTCTGTATGCGGCGACCTACAGTCATGTGTATGTGATCGACCCGAGGCATTACGAGGGTACTCTCTCGTCTTTCTTTCAGGCGCACGAAATCGACGATGCCCTGGTTCTTTGTTGTGATTGGACGCTAAGGGACAAGGCATTCCGCGCCTTTGTCGCTTCATAGCATGGCGTGATTGTTGTGCTCTGTTCTATCCGCTAGACGATATCCGAAAGGGGTCTCATGGTCTTCTCATCATCGACATTCCTGTTCGCGTTTCTGCCCATCACGCTGCTGCTGTATTTCATCTGCCCTGGTAGGCGGCTGAAGAACACGTGGTTGCTCATTGCTTCGCTCGTATTCTACGCATGGGGCGAGCCAGTTTACATCCTGCTGATGCTTGCCTCCATTCTGGCCAACTGGTTGTTTGGCCTTATGGTGGGCAAGGGCGAACTACCGCAAGAAAAGCGCAAGGCGCTTCTTGTGGCGGCAGTGGTTTTCAACGTTGCCGTTATCGGCTTCTTCAAGTACGAGGGCTTCGTTGCCGACAATTTGAACGTGATTCTAGGGGCGGGCGTGGTGCCCAACCTGGAATTGCCTCTGCCCATTGGCATTTCGTTCTATACGCTTCAGGCGTTGAGCTACGTGATTGACGTGTATCGCGGCGAGGTTCCCGCGCAGCGTAACGTGTTGTACTTGGGCATGTACGTTGCGTGCTTCCCGCAGCTTATTGCGGGTCCTATCGTTCGCTATCAGACCATTCAGGACCAGGTGGTTTCGCGTAAGGAGAACCTCTCCGATTTCTCCAGCGGCCTGCGCCTATTTATTATTGGCCTGGCCAAGAAGGTGCTGTTGGCGAATACGGTGGCAATCCTAGCGGACAAGATGCTTTCCATGGGCGGCGCCGAGATTGGCGCCGTGGGTGCATGGGCGGGGCTCATCGCATATACATTCCAGATCTTCTTTGACTTCTCGGGCTATTCCGATATGGCCATTGGTCTTGGCCGCATGATGGGCTTCAAATACCTGCGCAACTTCAACTACCCGTATATCTCGCGTTCAATCACCGAGTTCTGGCGTCGTTGGCATATTTCTCTGTCGACGTTTTTCCGCGACTACATCTACATTCCGCTGGGCGGTTCGCGTGTGGGCGACAAGCGTCTGGTGCTGAATATCGCCATCGTGTGGGCAGTAACGGGCTTGTGGCATGGTGCCGCGTGGAACTACATTCTGTGGGGCGTGTACTATGGCGTGCTCCTCATCTGCGAGAAGTTCATTTGGGGCAAGGCGCTGTCGCGTGCGCCGCGCATCGTGGGCCATGTGTATACCATTGCCGTGTTCGTGTTTGGTTGGTCGTTCTTCTGGATTACCGACGTATCGCAGCTCGTGCCGTACTGGCAAGCCCTGGTTGGCATGTTTGGCGCTACGGGCTCGTCTACGCTGTGGGAGCTTACTGCGTGGGAATACTGGCCGGTCTTCATCGTGTGCGTTGTGGCCAGCACGCCCATCGCTCCGTATCTGAAGGAGCGTCTGACGGCATGGGTTGAGGGCCGCGAGCGCATGAGCGTGTTGGCTCCGGGCGGCACTGCGCACCCCAAAACGGCCGCGGCCGACCTACTGTGCGTGACCGACGCCAAGCCCGCAAATTCGCGCAAGGCGGCCGTCTATCAGGTCGTTCTCGTACTCTGGGACGTGTGGCTGCTTGCCCTGCTTGCCCTTTCCGCTGCCAACGTGCTTTCGGGGTCGTTCAACCCCTTTATTTACTTCCAGTTCTAGGGATTGGGCGATTAACGGAGTGGTTAATGGGCCGCCCGCTCGTCGTTTCGATTTGTCTGGGAATCGTTTGAGAAAAAATTAAGGGGTTTCCCCTTGCGGAGACCCCCCTTTATAAAACGGCAAGCCGTTTTTCACTGTCAGAATATTATATGCTTGCGATTGTGGCTGTGCAAGTATTGATTTAGCGCTGACTCGATTCCGTCGAAAACCAAGCGTTAATGATTTTCGTAATGAAATCGAATGACGTGGGGATTTGGCAATTGCTCGTGTAGTACTCGATATGTTTGTTCATCCTAGAGACGAAGAGGTGCAGGCTTTCGGCTCTGTTGTCGTGGACGCCTTTCGAGACAATAATTCGATGCACGTACAAGGTTGTTGCGATTTGCTGTAGCCGGTCATTTTTCATTTTAGCCTTGCGTTGGCTCGCGCCGATTTCGCGAATCTGGCTAAGCGCTTGAGAAACGTAGTGATTTGCGCGGTACATTGGAGTACCGCTTGCTAGCTCGTTTAGGATGCAATTGTTGTGTGCGCAGGCATTGCGAAGGCGTTTAACGCATTGCAATAGATAGAACCTGTCCAGCATGGTTTTATTGCCGAAGCGTATGGCGCAAAACTTATAGAAGTTTACGAACCGTCCGAAGGTAATGAGCTCCAGGAAAGCCCAGACGGGGTAGTTGTGGTCAGGGTATTTTCTTATTATTCCCGCGACGTAGGGGCTTGATTCGCCATGCTGAATTTCTCTTTTGACCACATTGGATTTCTGCCCGTTTTCTCCCGAGGTGTCGTAATGCTTTAGGTAATCGGAGACGATTTCGTAACCATCTTCGCCTTCTGCCTCGATCGTTTGCAGAAGGCTTACTTTTGCGAAGTGCTCGATATCGAGTGTCATGGGGAGCATTTCGTAGCGAAGAAGCATGTCAACGATTGATAAATCGATGAGCATTTTGAAATCGAGGTTTGCATATTCCCCTTTGCGAGGTCCTGCGTCTACTTTTGGAAAGCCAGTTCGATACGACTTCAACCTGAAGTAGTTGCTGTTCTTGGATAGGTATTTGATTGCCTCGTTTTCGGAAATAAGATTGAACCGAACGCCTTTGCTTTTCAGGTGTTCGACTTGCTCTTGGGGGCTAAGCCAGGGCTTGATATGTTTGGGATTGCTCGTCATGAGTGGATTATATTCAATTTTCGAAAGATATTGTTTTGAAATGTATCTATATGGCTAAATGCGATTTCTTGTGAAAGAGAACTGGTTTGACTTTTGTCGTAGTGCTGAAGCGGATGGCGGTTTGGCGCAAAGAGGAGACTATCTAGCTTTAGCCCTCAGCAGCCCCTTCGCGCTCGAAGCTTCCTCAATAATCTCGATGAGTTCGGGCGCTTGGTAGAATGCGCCACGCCGTGCGTTGCCCATCTTGGATAGGATGCCGTAGTCGCATGCTTTGGCGATAAGGTCGCGCGCTGCTCTGTCGGAGATGCCGAGTCGCTTGGCGACGTATGCCGTATTGACGACAGGCTGCTCTACGAGCAGTGCTGGCAGCTCGTAGATTTTCGCCCCCTTGCGCTCGGCAAACGACTCGTTCCATGCATTAAGTAAGGCATCGAATTGCGCGGACATCTTCGCCCCAAGCGCAATGGCGAGTTCCACTGCGTCGAGTAGCTGTTCGACGATGGGCTCGATGTGGCCATCGTGGTATGCGTCAAGCGCAGCCATGTATGCGTCGACGTTGCTCAGGAGCCCTGCCGAAAGCGGGATGGTGGCGCAACGAAGCACATCGTCCCAGGCGAGCATTGCATGTAGCAGCGCGCGCCCCGTGCGCCCGTTGCCGTCGGTGAAGGGATGAATGGTTTCGAATTGTGCATGGAAAATGGCAGCTTTTACCAGGGGTGATATGTCCTCTTTAGCGCTAAAGGCTACGAGGTCGTCTAAATACGACGAAATGCGGCTGTGGTGGGGCGGAACGAAAACGGCCCCGTGCGGACTGTAAAAGCTGCCCCCGATCCATACCTGTTCGGTTCTGATGCCGGCTGCTGCGTCGGTGCCTGCAACGAGAGTGTCGTGTATGCGGATGATGAGAGGAACGTCAATCTCGCCCTCATGCGCAAGGGCCTCGCGCATGGCCGCAATGTTCGCTGCGATGAGCTGTGCATTCTGGGATGTCTTGTCGCTGAGTTCCGCTAGCGCCACGTTGCGCGCGCTCGAGGTGAGGCGCTCGATCTGGGAGCTCGAGGACGATTCGCTTCGGAGCATGAGCGCGGGCAGGTTGTAAGCGCGATTAGCTTGCTCTTGGTCGTATCGGGCTATGGATACCATGAGCTCTTCTGCGCGTCGGCTTAGTTCGGCATTGAGGTCGACATCGAGGTTGGCAATATGCGCAGGTAGTGCAGCTTCGTAGGTGCCCTGTATTTTTCGACGTTGCGTCTTTGACGCATAGGCGAGAGCATCGTCGTCACGATGCCATGGAAGGGTTTCGTATTCGACTTGTGGCCACATGATTCCTCGCTAACGCCGATTCCGTTCCTTTCAGTATATCTTTACGGAAGCGAAACGCAATTCACTTCCGTTAATGCGACCCTTACGGAAGCGAAACGCACTCCACTTCCGTTAGCGTGTCGAAGCGGAAGGCAAAATTATCTTTCTGGTCATTGATCGCTAGGCGCTCCTAGGAACGCATGGGTCGAGCGCATTCGTTGATGGTCGTTGGGTGCCCGAGCGAATCGCATTCCATGAAAAAGCCCCCAAGCTGGGATGGCTTGGGGGCAAACGCAGCGGCGAATGGAGGGGGTAGGGGGTAATTCGCCGTGCCTTGGGTAATCGTGTTTACGCGAGCTTTTCGGCGAGCTTGCCACCGCAGAGGTAACCCGAGGTAATCGCGTTGCCTACGCCGTAGCCGAAGCCAACGTACGTGTCGTTGTACAGGTTGGAGCCGCACTCGTTGCCCACGGCGTACAGGCCGGGGATGGGCAGGCGCTTGTCGTCGAGCACCTGGTAGTCGGTGTTGGTAAGCAGGCCGCCCCACGAGCAGAGGTTGTTTTCCTCAGCGATGATGGCGTAGTAGGGGCCGCTGCCCATGGCGTTTAGGTACAGGGCCGACTTGCCGAACTGATCGTCGGAGCCGCTTGCGCAGTAGCTTTCGTAGTCCTGCGCCTGCTCCACGAAGATGTCGACTTCCATGCCCGCTGCCTGGGCCAGTTCTTCGAACGTATTGCCCTTGTAGCCCGTGCCATCGGCGACCATCTTGTCGAGCACGTCGCCAATGCCCGTCCAGGGGGTGGTGGCGTCGTATACGGGCTTGAACTCGGGCGGCAGGCCCGGATCGTACGAAATGCCCAGGCCGGAAAGGCCGTTCGCCTCCAACTTGTCCATCTGGTCCTTCGAGATGATTACGTAGTGGAAGTTACCCTGGTATGCGCTGGAATTCGCGGAGGGCACGGCGTCGAGCACGAGCGCCTCGTTGCGGAAGCGCTGGCCCGTGGCGCCTACGTTCATCAGGTTCGCCACGTAGCACAGGATCATGGGATACTTTGCGGGCAGCGCGTCGAACGTGCCCAGCAGGCGGTCGGTAGCGCGAGCGAGCGTCTGGTGCAGCATCTGGCTGCCGAAGTTCTGGGGCTTCTGCGCGCCAGCCTTCCAGGCCATTTCCAGTCCCTCGCCGATGTTCTGGGGAAGGCCCGCGAAGATGCCCTCGAAGCCGAATGCGGCCTTCACCATGTCCTTGTTGGCGCCATAGCCGCCCGTGGCGATGACGACGGCCTTGGCGTTGATCTGCACGCCCTTGCCGCTCTCATCTTCAACGACAACGCCGGAAACGCTGCCGTCGCTTTTCGTGACCAGGTGCTTAGCCGTGGTCTTCTCCATGACCTCGCCGGTCTTTTCGACGCTGCTAGCCAGCATGTTGCGATAGAGGCCTTCACGCAGGTCGTATTCGGGCAGCGCGGTGATGTCGGCGCCCATGCCGAAGTACGTGAACTCCCAGCCGTTCTCGCTCATCCAGTCGACGGCTGCGCCCGTGTTGTTCACGAGCTGCTGCACGGCGGAGGCATCTACGCGCCAGTGGCAGTCGGCGACCCACGTCTCGATGATGGGGGCGGTGTCGGTGGTGACGCCCATGGCCTTGGCGTACTTGCTGTTGTAGGCGGAAGGAGCCCACGACTTCAGGCTGGCACCGCCGATGGCACCCGTCTTTTCCACTAGGATAACGTTCAAACCGCTTTGCGCCGCGCGCACCGCGGTGTTCGTGCCCGAGGCGCCTGCGCCGATGACCACGACGTCGCAATCCTTGGTTTCGCTGATGGCGATTTCCTCGGCGGTGTTACCGGGCAGGGTGGAGGCGATGTCCACGTTCAGACTCTGTGCCCAATCGCCTGCAGCGCTTTCGCTGCTGGCTTTGCTGGAACCCTTGGAGGGGCTGCTGCAGCCGGCTAGGCCAAGGGCTGCCAGCGCGCCAACGGCGGCAGAACCCGTAAGGAAGTTGCGTCGTGAGATGTTTTCGATTCCCATTAATCCTCCCATGTCTTCGGATTGCACGCGTTCCGTGTTGCGCGATGGCGCCGCTGCGTGCTCTTTCGATGGGAATGCTATGTCCGGGGCGGTTTCCCGCGTAGACCCACGAGGTGGGGGATTTGCGTTTTCCCAGGTAAACTGTGTGTTGTGTGAGTTGCGGGGAAGCGTGCCTTCTACCGTTTTGGGCTGTAGGCGTTTTGTTTTGCTCCGTCGTTTCTCGTATACTGGGCCGAAATTGGTCATGCGTTTGGGGAGGATTCGTATGGGAACATCGCGCAATGGCGTTCTGTTCGCCGTTGTCATCGCGGGCTTCGCCTTGGTGTGCTGCGTGAACATCGCATGCTTCTTCCCGGGTGTGTTCATGCCCGAGGCGAGTGCCGAGGCGTACCGCGTCTTCAACCTTTCGCTGGGTCTCTGCGAGTGCGTTGGTGCTGTGGCGTACGGCCTGTTCCCCATACGCTTTGGCGAAAGATCGGTTGTCATGCTTACGGCGCTCGGCTACGCGTTCTTCGCGGCGGGGTGCGTCATCATTCTGGCTGCGGGAGAGATTTCTTCCTCCGTGCTTGCCGCGGGCGTAGGCGTGCTATGCGGCCTGGGGCTGGCGTTTACCATGCTCTTCTGGTTTTCGACGCTCACGTTTTTTCCCACGCACCGTGCGGCGTACGTGCAGGGCTGGCAGGCCCTTATCGGCGCGTTGCTCTTTTTCGTTGCGTTTATCGCTCTGCCTACGTGCGCTGCGGGTTTGGCGCTTGCCATGGCTGTCGTTTCGGCCGTGCTGGCATGGTGTTTCGTGCATGGCCTTGCCACGTTGCAGGAGCGCAGGCCCGTCCAGGAGCGCGACCACTTTGCATATAGCGCTCCTGAAGCCGGCTTGGGCGCGTATGCCCGAAAGCTTGTCCGTGCATGCGCATTTCCCCTGTTTGCGTTCGTGTTGGCATCGTTTCTCTATGGCGCCGTCGAATCGGTTGCGTTTCTGCCCGAAGGCTCGCCCTATGGCTTGCTGGCCTCCATCCTGGGCTGTCCGGTAGGCGCTACTGGTTTCTTGGCATGGCAACGACTCAGCGGGAAGCATGATTATGGCTTTGCGGTAAAGGTAATCTTCGCCGCCCTGGCTGTGCTTCTGCTGGTGGCCCCCTTCGATGGTGTGGCGTTCTTCGTGAGCGCGTGCTATCAGCTCAGCGGCCTTATGGCGTATTCGCAGATCATCGAGCGCTTGCGTGAGCGCAGGGTGCTGGCGTTGGCATCTATTGCCTTGCTGTTCACCGCTTCACATGTCCTGTACGTGGCGGGCCTCTACATGCCGGGGTTCTTCGGCGTGGGTTCCCATATCGCCTTCATGCAGTCCACGTCGTTTTTGCTCTTCTTCATCTACCTGGTGCTTGCCGTGCTGCTGTTCGTGGATCGCAGGCAGCATAAGGACGAGGTCGAGGAAATGGCGAATGCCCTGGTGGAGCAGCGCGAGCGCGAAGAGGAGCTGAAGCGCCAGAAAGCAGCTGACGAAGCCGCGGAATATCAGGCGCTTTGCCAGGAAATTGGCGAGGAGGCGGGTCTTACCAAGCGTGAGGTGGAAGTGCTGGCCCTGTTGGCCCGCGGTCGCGACCTTCCCTATATCTGCGAAGAGCTGTACTTGGCGCGCAATACGGTGAAGGGGTATACGAAGTCCATCTACGCCAAGCTTGGCGTGCATTCCAAGCAGGAGCTCATCGACTTGGTGGATGCGCGCGTAGGGTAGGGCGCCTTCGAGCCGCTAGCTGCGTACGCTAGCTGCGCCGGCTTGCTCGGCAAGAAGGTCGTAGCGCAGGTCGCGTAGGCTGCAATGTTCGCAGAGTAGGCAGGTAACGCTGCCCATGTCGCAGGGCGTAAGCGCGTCGAGCTCGTCGAACTCGCCTTGGGCGATAAGCCAGTCGCCAATCATGGCGTGGCATGCCTCCATAGCGAAGATGGGAGTGTCGCGTTTGTCTGAGGGCACGCCGTCAAGCGCTCGCACGATGTCGTTGTCGCTGATGGCAAGCGCCTCCTCGATCGATTTGCCTTCGATCATCTGGCAGAGCATGCTTGCGGATGCCGTGATGGCGATGCAGCCGCGGCTGCGGAAGCCCGCGTGCTCGATGGTGCGCGTTTCGGGGTTGATGGTGCCGAATATCTGGCAGGCGACTTCTCCGCGCTTGCTCTTGCCCGCCATGCCGCGCGCGTTGCAGCCTTCGGGTATGCCGCTGTTCGTGAAGTCCGCCACTACGGAAAGCAGCTTGTCGGAATAGCCGCGCACGCCGTTCTCCATGTGCGTCTGGTATACGTCTGCCGTGCGGATGACGTGACGATCTTCAATCTCTTTGTATATGTTACGTACCTCGTCGGAAGGCATGTCGTTCTCGTTTCTATGGGTTTGCCAGGCGCTCTACCGATTCGTATTCGGCAAGCGATTGCGCGTATCGGGGCGAAAGGTAGTCGGTGGAAAAGAAGTACACGTCGCCATTGCTCGCTTCGCAGCTTTCAATGTCGGGAAACTTTCCCGTTTCCTGCACCGTCTGCCAGCATTGCAACACTTCGTCTTCGGTCATGCGGAACGGTGGGTTCAAAAGCGAGCGATACACCATGGGGCGCGGATAGACGCGCGAGTCCTCGCGCACCACGGAAACGAAGGTTTGAACCTTGTCGTCTTCCTGCGCAAGGAATGCCCAGTTCGCATACGCGTCGGTCATGTAGGCGTTCGAGTAGAAATACGTTGTGCTCTTGCCTTCAAGAACGCAGATGTCCGCGCAGGGGATCGCGGGTAGCGCTGCAAGCGCTTCGTCGAGCGATGCAGGCTGGTTCTGTGCCGTGCTTGACTCTTCACCCGGCATTTCGGAATCAACTTCGTCCGCGGCATCAGCGTTGGCGCGCGTGACAGCGGCGGCTTCCTCTTCGTCCGATGGCGTTTCGGTAGCGGCCTCAGCTTCGTCTGTGGGCTCGATCTGTTCGGCTCCGCTGGTGGCGCCGCAATCGAGCTCGCCGGGTGATGCGTGGAATTTGACCAATGCATCCCTTACGGCGTCGGTGAAAGCCTCGGTGTCCATCCATGTGGGAGCCATACCCGTTGCGTTCCAGCGCTCGGGGGTAACGAGGGCGCTGTCGCATGACTGGCTGCGGATGTCCTCGAGTGCCGCGCCAAGGGCGGCATGCAGCTCTTCTGCTTGCTGTTTGTAGTTGGGCGCTTCGGCGCTTTGCGTTTCCATGGGCCTCCTCCTTGGGCCCTCATTATGAGAAGCAGGCCCATTTCCCCGTACCCTATAAGGGGGTAAATCTAAAAACGGCGTTATAACCTGGTTAAATGTTTCGTCTCCTATAAGAGGAGAAATTGGGAATGTCCTAGGCTTAGGGTAGAGTGGGTATGGCTCGTCGCGAGGAGGAGCGACGGTGAGCCATGGTTTTTGAGGGAGGGTTATGAATAACGAAGAGGGCGCGCGTAAGGCGGGCGTCTTTTCGGGGGTGCGTGAGGCCGTGCGTGTGTATGCGCCCTTGATTCCTACGATTATCGGTCTTGTATGCGCACGCGACTGCCTGATTGTCGGAAGCTACGGAAGCTATGTTGAAACCGACCAGGGTCTCTTCACCGATGGCGCCACGCTCGTGTCGCTTATTCCGGCGTTCATCGTTGCGGCATGGTTGTGGCTGGGTAATGTTCGGTTCACGAAGCGCCAGGTCAACATCATCGGACATGCGCTCATTGGGCTGCAGGCGCTTGTACTTGTGCTATTGAGCGCGCTCGAGCATACCCCCGGGGTGTCGGTAGATGTGCTGCTCGTGATGCACGCCGCTAATGAGTTCCTGGGCTATATGAATATTGGCTATTGGCTGCGGCGCGTGCGGGGCTGCAGCACGAGCACGGCCGTCGTTGTTGCCATGGGCGCGCTTGCCATCAGCGAAGTGGTGCTGCTCGTATTCGCGTTTCTGCCCGATCCGGTCGACAACGTGTGCTCGCCGCTCTTGGCTGCGCTCCAGGTTCCCCTTATTCGCGCTGCGCGTAAGCGCAAGAAAGCATTCGAGATAGAGAGCCCCACGCTGCGTAGCGATTACTTCGGCTTTATGGAGGACAACGTTTCCAGTAGCAAGTTCCTTATGGTAACGGGCCTGGGCATTGCGTTCTTGTCGGTGGTTATTGGCCTTTTGCGTGGGTACCCTGCAGGCGAGGGCATTGCCTTGGGGCCCGTGCATCGCGTTGCGTATGCCGTAATTGTTATCACCTTATGCATGAGTATCGTAGTTGCCGTGCTGCGTGGGCGCACGCGCGTCATGACGGTGGGCATTTGGCAAATCATGCAGGCGCTAGGCTGCTTGGCCATCGTTGCGTACGCACTGCTGCCGGATGACATGGGCGTGGGCGCATGCTTGAGCACGTCGACGAACGCCCTGATGGTGGTGTTCGACTGGTACGTCATCATTGCGTTTATGAGCTATGGCTATCGCGATCCGTGGTACTACATGCTCAGCGGGTTCGCCGTGTTCCTGGCGCCGCGCGCTCTTGCTCGCATGGCCGAAGGCGGTTTGGCCGTTTTGGGCGTTGATCCCGTTCAGATTATGGCGATCATGGGCGTTGCGATGGTGATTTCCGCCCAGTTTATTTTGGGCCAGCTCATCTTGGTGTACATGGATGGACGAAACGCTGCGCACGGCGGCGAAGGCTCCGATGCCAGCCACGAAGTCGCAACGTCTAATCATCCCGTGATCAAGAACCTCATGGGTCTGGATGAGGGTGTCGAGCCTACGTCGCGCGAAGACGCCATGCGCATGGCCATGGAAGAAGGCGTGCATGAGCTGGGTCAACAGTTCCTGCTCACCGAGCGCGAGGAGGAAGTGCTCGTGCAGTACGCCTTGGGAAAGACCCAGCAGCGCGTGGCCGAGGAGCTCTTCATTAGTCCTGGCACTGTGCATGCGCACATCAAGAGAATCTATGGCAAGACGGGCTTGCATTCACGCCAGGACGTCTTGGATTACCTAAGGGAGTACGCCCGCTAGATTCGGCCGTCGTCATATGAAGAAGGGCCCGCGAGAGGGGATCTCGCGGGCCCTATTAGTTTGGCTGTTGTAGCGCCGTGTGCCTACATGAGGCCTTCGGCCTGCAGGTCTGCCTTGATGTCGCTCATGCCATGCGCATCCAGGTAGGCGGCGGTGGGGCAACCCTTCTGCTCGTCCCACGAGAAGCGTGCGTAGAACATGCTCAGGGCCTTCTGCCAGTCTTCCCAGTCCAGCTTTACGGTACCTTCGCTGAATGCGGGGATGTCGGGGTCTTGCGTGAAGGTCCACTTGGTTGCCACGTCGTGCACGTTGCGGAAGTCGTCGGTGCGCATGCCGCGCATGGTGTTGCAGCGCTGCAGCGTGGTAATCTTCTCGCCGATTTCGTACAGTTCCTCGGTAGTGACGTCCTGGCCGGTGACCGCCTTGAAGAACTTTGCTTCCAGGTCCAGGTCGCCGCGGTAGTCGCGCGCCTTCGTGGGGCTGCACGTCATGGGCCATACCCAGTTGCACAGCGTCAGGCTGTCGTGCAGTACGTCGGTAACCACGCTCCACCAGGCGAAATTCGCCTTATGCTCGTTCATGGGCGTGTAATTCTTCGGCGGGTCGATGGCGTCTTCGCCGCCCCATACCTCGGCTGCGATGGCCTTCTTCAGGTCGAGCGGCAGGCCGCTGCCCTGGAAGTTTACGGCGGAATGAATCATGTCGTCGCGGTTGAACACCATGTTGTACAGCATGCCCACCTGGCCGAAGCATTCGGCGGCATGATGCACGGGCCAGCCACGGTAGTTGATCATGGTCGACGCCTTGTTGTCGAACCATTCCATGTCGTCCCAGCGCTCGCACCAGACGATGTCGCCGTGGGCGACGTAGGCCATTTCGTTGTCGTTCTGGGCGATGTGGCGCAGGATCTGCACGCAGACACTCGGGTCGGCGTTTTCCGGGGTGAGCTTGCTCCAGTCGAACATGTTGTATTCTTCCGCGGGCAGCACGCGCTTGAAGATGCCTTCCTTGATGCAGTGCGCAATGTCGCGGTGCAGGCTTGCGTAATTGCACCAGAGACCCAGGTCGTCCATGGTGGTGCCGATGGCTGCGTTGAAGGTGACGTATTCGTCGGGCATTTCCTTCTGGCTGATGCCCGTTTTCAGGATGGTCTCGGCATAGCGCCACGGGAAGTTTGCGGCGCACGTGTTGCCCGAGGTCTCGAATGCGCCCGCTTCGCCCGATCCCTCGACGCGCAGGTCGCTATAGCAGTGAATGGGGCAGCTGTGGCAGCCGTTCATCTTGATGGTGTACGCGGATGCCGCGGGGCCCAGGTCCTTGGTGGACTTCATGCAGCGGTAGCCGACCGTGTTCAGCTCGCCGGGTTTCGGCTCTCCGGTTTCGATGGGGCCGCCTTCGGCGAGCTCCCAGTTCAGGCCCTTTGCCGCCGTCCAACGGGAATCGGCATCGTAGAATTCGGCCCACTCCTGCTGCGTGCTGGGCACCACGTGGTTGTTGTTCGAGCCGATGATCTCGCGAAGCATGTAGTCGGAAAGCTCGGCCACCGCTTTGGGGTCGGCTACGTAGATGGGCTTGTCGCCTTCGATGACCAGGGCCTTCAGCTTCTTGGAGCCCATGACTGCGCCCGTGCCTGCGCCTGCGGAATGATTGCGGGAGTTGATGATGCAGGAATAGGGGAGGAGGTTCTCTCCTGCCTGGCCAATGGCGGCTACGCACGTACGCGTGCCTTCCAGGCGGCTGAGCATTTCCGTGGTGGCGCGGGTGCCCTGGCCCCAAACGGCCGCCGCGCTCTTGATCTTCACGTCGTCGTTGTGGATGGCCAGGTATACGGGCTTGTCGCTGGCGCCTTCCACGATGATGGCGTCATAGCCGGCCATCTTCATCTTCGCGCCCAGCATGCCACCGCAGTGTGCGTCGACGACCAGGTGGTCGGTGGTGTACGTGGAAAGGCTGCAGATGGTGGTGCGCCCTGCCAGGGGTACGCCGGTTGCCGTGAGCGGCCCCACGGCGAAAATGATCTTATTCTCGGGGTCGAATGGTTCGGTGCCGGCGGGCACTTCGTCGTACATGATTTTGTTCGCGAGGCCCATGCCGCCGATGTAGGCCTTGTAGGGTTCGGTGGGTTCGGTGGTGATGCGTCCGGTGGTCAGATTCACGCGGAGCATCTTTCCGGTCCAGCCGAATGACTTCTCGTCTGCCATGTATCTCTCCAAATCCTCTGTGGGTGTTCACGTTGCGGGGTGGCCCAGGGAAAGATGGATGGCGATGCGCTCGACTCGTCTGATAAGTCGAATGCGTGCACTGTATCCCCTGGGAAAAATGCCCCGTACCCTCTTGTGGGGTAAAACGAGAAACGATTTCGAGTGCGTGGGTTTTACCCCGCAAGAGGGGAAGGGTAGCGTGCGGCGGCTGGGATAGTGGTCGCGTTGCGAAGGTGGAAGACGAGGGAGCGCGAATGCGGGAGCGCATTCGCAAGCGATGCTTTTCTGACAACAAGGAGGAGTAACGCGTATGTCAGACGTACAGCAGAAGAACGATGCTGCCGTACGGGGAGCGGAGGAAGCCGCTGCCCCTGCGAAGAGGATTACCCGCCGCGACGTGTTGACCATGTGCGGCTGCGGCGTCGCCGGACTTATCGTTGGTGGCGTGGTTGCCAAATGGGGCGCTACGGAAAAGGCCATTGCCGCCGGTCGTATCGAAATTTCGACGACGCCGCAGAAATTCATCGTCACCGATCGTGGACGATGCAGTGGCTGTCAGCGCTGCGAGATGATGTGCTCGCTGCGCAATGATGGCTGGGTGAGCCAGCAGACCGCACGCGTGCGCGTGTGGGAGAGCTACAACTTTGGCGCATCGCCCGACACGCTTGACGGCATCTACGACAATTGCCAGTTCACCATTAAGAGCTGCAAGCAGTGCAGCGACCCGGCATGCGTGGACAATTGCCCCGTGCATGCGATTTCCGCCGATCCGGAAACGGGTGCGCGCGTGGTGAACGAGGACGTATGCATTGGCTGCGGCATGTGCCACGAGGCCTGCCCCTGGAACATGCCTCAGGTTTCCAGCGAAACCGGCAAGTCCACGAAGTGCATTTCGTGCGGCCGCTGTGCCGAGCAGTGCCCCAATGGCGCTATCAAGTTCATCGACTGGCAGGACATCTATCAGGAATGCATCGAAGCCGGAATCATCAACACGGCCGACATCGCCGGCGCGCTCGTCCGTCCGTAAATGTGCACGTGGAAGGATGAGACGATGCAAGATACAACGATAACCCGCAGGGGTTTCCTGGCGACGGCGGCGGGTGCCGCGGTTGCCACCGCTGCGGTTGGCGCCTCGCGTTCCGCGTGGGACCAGGCGTTTGGCGTGAATTACCATTCGGATGAAGACGTTCGCGAAGTGCACTCGACGTGCTATGGCTGTGGCGCGAATTGTGGTTTCACCGCGTACGTAAACAAGGGCAAGCTGGGGAAGGTGATCGGCGATGCCGAGAATCCTTCTGCCGCTGGCAAGTTGTGCGCTATCGGCTATGCGTACCCGCGCGTGGCGGAGGGCGAAGATCGACTGGTGGAGCCGCTGAAGCGGAATGCCCAAGGCGGGTTCGACCCCATTACCTGGGATCAGGCGTTCAGCGAGATTGCCACGCGCATTGGCGGCATGCAGCCGCAGGAGCTGGCCTTCATCGGCGACGGCAGGCCCACGAGCTCGTTTTATGGCAAGCGCCTTATGTGGGCTTTGGGCAGCGCGAACGTCTATACCGACGATGCCGCCCATTCCCTTTCGCGCAAGGCGGGCACCTATGCCGCCATTGGGGCGGAAGGCTACACCCCCGATGTGGAGCATTCCCAGATGACGCTGTTCATTTGCGATGGCGCTCTGGATGGCATGCGTCCGGCGCATATTGCCGCCCTGGAAGCAGCGCGTCAGAACGGCGCGCGCATCGTCATGGCGGGTCCCGTACAGTCGGGAGATACGCGTTTTGCCAGCGAATGGCTGGGCCTCAAGCCCGGTTCGCAGCTTGCGCTCGTGCTTGCGCTTTCGGCCGAGCTGCTGCGAGATGGGTACGACAAGGCGTTTGTCGATGCCCAGGGTGCTGGGTTCGATGAGTATCGCGCTGCCGTTTCCTCGTACGGCGCGAAGTGGGCGGAAGGCGTTACGGGCCTGCCCGAGGATAGCATCGAGCGTCTGGCTGTGGAGCTGCGCAATGCCGCCCCGGCGTGCTCTGTGTCGCTTGGCCTTCGCGAGGGCAACGGTGCGCTGTACGGCAACTCGGGCGAGCTTGCTCGTGCGACGGCGCTGCTGAACGCACTGCTTGGCTGCTACAACCAGAAGGGCGGCGCGCTTGTTGACGTATGCGTTCGTCCTGGTGAACTGGATGGCATTGAAGCCGTTGCAGCGCCAAACGCGCAGCGTGTGGGCGATGTCGACTACCCGTTGGCTGCGCAGGTGGGCGGTTCGTCCGCCGTTGCCCTGAAGGCTGCGCACGAGGGTGCGCTGCATGGCGTCATCTTCTGCGAAACCGATTATGTGGCCGACGCTTCGAGCCCTTCGTACGTCCGTTCCGCCATCGAAGGGTGCGACCTTTCGGTGTACGTGGGTACCGAGCTCTGCGAAACCGCGCAGGCGTGCCAGTACGTGCTGCCCGATGTGAGCTATCTGGAGCGCGCGGATTTGCCGGCGTTCGTGGATGGTCCCACTCCCAGCGTGGTCATGCATGGCGCAGCGATTGATGTGCTGCATGCTGGAACGAAGCCCCTAGACGAGATTTTTGGCGGGCTGGCCAAAGCGTGTGGCGTGGGCGATGCGTTCGATTTCAGCTTGGAAGATGTTGCGCGCGCCCAGCTGGAAAGCGTGGGCGTAAGCTACGATGGCGCCGTGAGCGTGGGCACCGTTTCGCTCGCAGAAGATGCCGTGACGTATGGCGAACTGCCCGTGTGGGGCACTCCCAGCGGCAAGATCGAATTCGCAAGCGATACGTGCAAGGCGGCGGGCCTGTCGGCATCGCCCATGTGGGTCGAGCCGACGCACGTCCTGGCCGACGGCCAGCTTGCGCTGGCTTCGGGCGCCTTGCCCGTGAATGCCGGTGGGCTTGCTGCAGACGACGATGCCATTGCCATGCTTATTTCCAAGTACGATCTGTCGCGTGTGTGGCTGAACGAGGACGATGCGAAGCGCTTGGGTATTGCCGATGGCGATACCGTGACCTTGGCGAACCAATCTGATCTTACAGCGCGCGTGCGCGTGACGAACCGCGTTGTTCCGGGTGCGGTGTTCGTTCCCGAAGGGTTCGGCCGTATGAGTTCCGGTGAGGCCCATGCGAAGGGCGTGGGCGTGAACGTCGCCGATTTGGTTCCCTTTGCCGTGGAAGCCGCGTATGGCTCCGGCATGGTGCGTGACGCCGTGCTTACCGTTCAGAAAGCAGGTGCGTAATGACCCGTTTAGGAATGCTTATCGATACTACTAAGTGCGTGGGCTGCTATTCATGCGTTACCGCATGTCAGCGTCAGAATGGCCTGGAGCCAACCGAGCAGTTCATTCGCTTCGAGGAAGCCGAGGAGGGTGCCTATCCTTCGGTGGAATGGGAAACGATTCCTCTGCAGTGCATGCATTGCGAAGACGCTCCTTGCGCAAGCGTGTGCCCTACGGGTGCAACGCATATTACCGAAAGCGGCATCGTTGCCGTCGACCAGGGCCGTTGCATTGGCTGCAAGTATTGCATGGCGGCGTGCCCCTATCAGATTCGCCAGGTGAACGAGGAGACGGGCACGGTGGACAAGTGCCGCTTCTGTACCGCTTCCGCTTCCGATGGCACGACGATGTGCAGCTGCGTGGAGGCCTGCCTTACGGGCGCGCGCATCTTCGGCGACCTTGACGACCCGAATAGCGAGCTTTCGCGGGCCATTGCCGAAACGGGCGCCCAGCCCATCTCTGGCGATTTGACCAAGGCCAAGATTTATTACGTGAGGTGATAGAAGATGCAATTTGAACCTGTATGGGGCATTCCCATCGCGCTCTACCTGTTTCTGGCTGGCCTGGGTGGCGGTGCGTTCATCACCTCGGCCTTCGTGGCGTGGAAACATCCGCATGCCGTAACTACGCGTCGCATCGGGCATTTCATCGCCCCCGTGGTGGTGGCCATTGGCCTGGTGCTGCTCATGGTCGACGCGAAGGGCGGCCTGTTGAACCCGTGGCGCTTCGCACTGCTGATCCACAATGTGGGGTCGGTAATGACCTGGGGCGTCTACTTCCTTGCCGTTTTCGAGGTCATCGCCCTGGTCGTCGCGTTTCTCGAGATTCGCAAGATCGACATTCCGCGCTGGCTCGACCTGGTGGGCGTCGTGTTCGCCGTTTGCGTGGGTGCCTACACGGGCTGCCTGCTGGGTGTGGTGAAGACGTATCCGCTATGGAACAACGCGATCCTTCCCGTGCTGTTCCTGGTATCGGCGGTTTCCACGGGCGCTGCCGCAGTGGTGCTGGGCTCGCTAATCAAGGCTCCCCAGGAAGCCGAATCGCTGCCCGCGCTGAAGCGCGCCCATTATTGGCTGCCCATCGTGGAGCTGGTGCTGGTGGTGGCAATGCTGTTCATCGTGAATTCCTCCGGCGATACGGCTCATGCCACGGTATCGAACCTGGTAGCTGGCTCGTTCGCGCCCGCGTTCTGGATTGCGTTCGTGCTTGCGGGCCTGGTGTTGCCGGCGATCATCGAAACCTTCGAGCTGTTTGTGAACACGGGCGCCCCCTCCCGCACCCTGGACATGGGCAGCGAGGCCGGCGTGCTCATCGGCGGCTTTGCGCTGCGTGCGCTCATCGTGCTCGCTGCGCTTCCTGCCACCATTGTGGTCTCCTTTGCCTAATTCGCTAGGCGCCTCCCCTGGGTGAGCACCTGTTCCTCCCAAATGCGCGCGGACGTTCCCTACGTCCGCGTGCATTTTTCGTTTCTGCGTGGCGTGTTGCGTGGCAAACGTTTTTTGGCGGGTGGGACGTTTATACTAAACGGCGGAATATCTGCATGCGCCCTTATAGGCGCAGTTGAATAGGAGGCCCGTATGGCTCGTACGCTTGATTTTCCCGGTTATGCCAGCGATGTGATTCGCGCGTTCTTCAACGGCGGCGTATTGCTAACCACCAAGGCTGACGATGTGGTGAATAGCATGACCATCGGCTGGGGTTCCGTTGGCATGGAATGGAACAAGCCCATCTTCACGGCGTACATTCGCGAGGGTCGCCATACGGTAAGCCTGCTCGAAAAGAACCCCGAGTTCACCATCAGCGTTCCGAAGGGTCCTGCCGCCAAGGAAATCCTGAACATCTGCGGTTCGCGTTCGGGTCGTGACGTGAACAAGATCGAGGAATCTGGCATACAGCTGGTCGAGCCGCGTGTTGTCAGCGTGCCCGCCGTGGCGCAGCTGCCGCTTACGCTGGAATGCCGCGTGCTCTACACGCAGGCGCAGGAAATCGACCGCATGCTTCCCGACGAGCAGAAGTGGTATCCGCAGGACAAGCCCAGCACGTTCGTGGGCGCGAACAAGGACACGCATATCGCCTACTACGCCGAGATCGTCGACGCGTATTTGCTGTAGCGTCTGCGCCGCATGGTGCGTCGGGTTTTGGCGTAATCGTCGTACCGCGTATGGTGCGTCGGGTTTTGCGTAACGCTGCATTGACATGACAAACCGGGCTGCCCGCATGTGCTGGCAGCCCGGCTTTCGTTTGTGCGTATGCCTGCGCTGTTGTGGCCTGGGCTAGTGTGCGACCGTGAGGTCGCCCGGGGTCAAGCTCACCATGATTTCCGAGGCGATGTCCATTTCGTCGGTGTTGTCCGACTGTAGGGGGAAGTCGATATCGACTTCAACGATGGACCCGTCTCCCACGTAGGCAGCGTATACGTATTCCTTCGTGCTGTCGTACTGATACAGCATCCACAGGTTGTCGATGTTCTGGGTGCTAGCGCTGGTCGAGCCATTCCACCAGCCTTCTTCCAGCTGGCTGCCGTCCAGGCCGTTCGTGTTGTTGAATCCGAAGACCTTCACGGTCATGTTGTATTCGGAGTTGAAGTACGTGGCGCCGTCACCGTTAGCCGATTCGCTCAGCAACGTAAATCCGGCCGGTAGGGTGCAGCTGTACCCATAGCGGGTGTTGGAGTAGTTGATGGCCGACGAGCTGGAGCTAGAGCCCGACGAGCCACTGCCGGAAGAGCCGGAATTGCCCGAACTACCGGAATTGCCCGAGTTCGAGGAGCCGGAATTGGATGAGCCGGAATTGCCCGAGTTCGAGGAGTTTCCCGAATTCTTGTTGTCGCTCGAGCTGCCCGAATTGGTGTTTGGCTGAGTGCTTGTGACGGCGCTTTGCGTGGCGCTCGTCGCGGCCAGGTTCGTAAGGCTGCTCATCATGCTGGTGACGAAGAAGATCGAGGCGGCAACGTAAACCGCAAACAGAACGGTGACGACGACCTTGACCGCCTTTTCCCATTTGCATGTCTTCATCCACATGAGGATGAGGCCCACGGGCCAGAAGAAGATGAGGAAGAGAATGATGACCCAGGTCTTGCCGTACCAGGGTTCCGTAGCCGCGGGTGGGACGGTTCCCGGAGGCGTGTAGCCTGGCGTTGGGGTGGTTGGCGTACCAGCTGCGTTTGCCTGACTGGCGGCGCCCACGGGAGGTATGACGGCGGTGGGCTCCACGGGCGCAGTGGCAGGTGTCGAGGTTTCTAGGGGCTGTCCGTATTGGGGAGTTTGCCCTGTTTGCGGGCTTGCTTCTGGTGTTTCGAGCGGCTTGCCGCACGAGGGGCAGAACTTCGATCCGTCGGCAACGGATGCGTTACAGTGCGGGCAGAACATGATGACTCCCTTCCCCCTGAAAGTTATGCCGTGGGCGCATGACGCCACGAAACGGCACCTTAACGCCATCAATTATGGCATGTTCGTAATGGTCTCTCAAGAATCCTATTGCAAACGAAAATAGGTCTTGCGCGGCATGGGGCGCTTGGCCTATAGTGCTCCCCAAGATATCTGTTCAGGGCGAGGTGAAATTCCTCACTGGCGGTAAGGGGCGCAAGCCCTAAGTCCGCGACCCGCGCAAGCGGCTGATCTGGTGAGAATCCAGGACCAACGGTTACAGTCCGGATGGAAGAACGGAAACTGAAGCGCGACGTATGTCGTGCTGTACATGCCGTAGTGGCATGTCTTTCGGTTGCTACGCCCGTCAGGTTTCTGGCGGGCGTTTTTCATGTCCGCTTACCTGCACGAATACGCGTGTGGGCGGTATGGCGGGCGGGGCCCGCTTGGCAACGAAAGGACATGCGATGGCAAACGATTCCTCCAGCTTGCATCGTATCGAGGCGGTTGCGTCCGTGGTGCGTGACGCTGCGGCGGGCATTGCTCGTGGCGTGCAGCGTTCCGCCGATGAGCGCTTCATGGCGCAGGCCGTCGAGCTTGCGCGGTCCGCTGCGGGTTGGACGAATCCGAATCCGCTGGTAGGTGCCGTAGTCGTGAAGGCCGGTCGCGTGATTGGCGCTGGATGCCACGAGCGTTTTGGCGAAGCCCATGCGGAGCGTAATGCGCTTGCGGCCTGCGTGGCGGCGGGGGAGGACCCCGCGGGTGCGACCGTGTATGTCACGTTGGAGCCGTGCAGCCATACGGGGCATCAGCCCCCGTGTGCCGACGCGTTGGTAGACGCGGGTGTCTCGCGCGTGGTAATTGGCAGTCGCGACCCGAATCCCCTGGTAAGTGGCCGAGGTGTGGCGCGCTTGCGTGCGGCGGGCATTCGGGTCGACCAGGATTGCCTGCGTTCGGAATGCGATACGCTCAATCCCGCGTTCTTCCACTACATCACGCGCCGTCGTCCGTACGTGGTGGCCAAGTGGGCCATGACGGCCGACGGGAAGATTACCACATCCACGGGTGATGCCCGCTGGGTGTCGGGCGAGGAGTCGCGTGCCGACGTGCATGAACTTCGTCATCGCCTGGCGTCCATCTGTGTCGGCGTGAACACCGTGCTGGCCGATGATCCCTTGCTCACGTGCCGTCGCGCGGGCGAATCGCGTCAGCCCCTGCGCGTGATCGTGGATAGCAACCTGCGTATTCCGCTGGAAAGCGCGCTCGTGCGCACGGCACGTGAGGTGCCCGTGCTGGTTGCCTATGCGGCCGACTCCCATGGAAAACGCGAGGCGTTGGAGGCCGCGGGCATCAGGCTTGCGTGCCTGCCTGCCGCCGATGGGCGCGTCGATTTCGCGGCGCTTCTTGATTACCTGGGCGAACGCGAGGTCGACTCGATGCTTCTGGAGGGTGGCGCCACGTTGTTGGCGAGTGCCTTTGCAGGCGGGTTCGTGAACGAGGCGATTGCGTACGTTGCCCCCAAGATTGTGGGCGGCGACGCCAAGACGCCGGTGGCGGGCTTGGGCGTGGAGCTCATGGCGAACGCCCTGCCGCTAGGTGCGCCGCGCGTCGAGGTGTTGGGTTCCGATGTCAAGCTTACGTATTCCCTGATGCAGCCTTCGCGGGCGGAAGGAGATAGGTAATGTTCACGGGCATTGTAGAGGAAGTGGGCTCGGTTCGGCGCATGCCTCCGCGGGGCCAGGCGGGCAAGATCGTCATTGCGTGCCGCGCCGTCCTAGAGGGAACGCGCATCGGCGACAGCATTGCCACGAATGGCGTGTGCCTTACCGTGACGGCTATGGGCGCCGACGAGTTCAGCGCCGATGTCATGCCGCAAACGCTGAGCGCGTCCAACCTGGGCGAACTTGTGCCTGGAAGCCTCGTCGACTTGGAGCGCGCCATGCCGGCGAACGGGCGGTTCGGCGGTCATGTCGTGTCGGGGCACATCGATGGCGTGGGCACGATCGTGCAGCGTCGTGCCGAGGAAAACGCCGTGCGCGTACGCATTCGCACCGAGCCGCGCATCACGGCGCTCGTGGTTCCGCAGGGCTCCATCGCCATCGATGGCATCAGCCTGACCGTTGCCAGCGTTCAGGGCAACGAGTTCGAGGTGTCTGTCATTCCGCACACTGGTGCCCAGACGGTACTGCTGAGGAAACGCCCGGGTGACACGGTCAATCTGGAAAACGACATGCTGGGCAAGTACGTGCAAAAGCTGTTGGGTGGCGCGGCAGGCGGCATGCCTGCGGCCGACGCACCTGCAACTCCGCTCGCGTCTGCGCAGGCAGACGGCTCGAGCGGCCGCCCGTCGGGCCTCACGATGGAATTTCTCGCGCGCAACGGATTCTAACCGCGCGTCATTTGGAATCAACTTCTTCAAGGAGAGAGGAACTCATATGGAACTGAACACCGTAGCAGAGGCGATTGCCGAACTGCAGATGGGCCACCTGATCATGGTGGTGGACGACCCCGATCGCGAAAACGAGGGCGACCTGATCTGCGCGGCGGAATTCGCCACGCAGGCGAACGTGAACTTTATGGCGTCGCAGGCCAAGGGTCTTATTTGCATGCCCATGAGCCAGGAGCTCGCCCATAAGCTTAACTTCCAGCAAATGGTTTCCGAGAACACCGACAATCACGAGACTGCGTTCACCGTGTCTATCGACCACGTGGAGACCACGACGGGCATTTCGGCGGCCGAGCGCAGCCTGACGGCTATGAAGTGCGTCGATCCTGCGGCGCGTCCCGAGGATTTCCGCAGGCCTGGGCATATGTTCCCCTTGGTGGCCAAGCGCGGTGGCGTGCTGGAGCGCAACGGGCACACCGAGGCGACGGTCGACCTGCTGCGTCATGCTGGCATGGCGCAGTGCGGCCTGTGCTGCGAGATCATGCGCGAGGATGGCACTATGATGCGCACGAGCGAGCTGGTCGAAAAGGCTCGCGAATGGGGACTGTGCCTTATCTCCATCAAGCAGCTGCAGGATTATTGCCGTGTGCACGATAACCATATGCGCGAGGCTGCTACGGCCAAGTTGCCCACGCAGTATGGCGAGTTCCAGATTCACGGCTTCGTGAACGACATCACGGGCGAGGAGCACGTTGCCCTGGTGAAGGGCGAGATTGGCGACGGCTGTAACGTGCTGTGCCGCGTGCATTCCGAATGCCTGACGGGCGATGTGTTCGGTAGCCAGCGCTGCGATTGCGGCGACCAGCTGCATAGCGCTCTCAAGCAGATCGAGACCGAGGGTCGTGGCGTGCTGCTGTACATGCGTCAGGAAGGTCGCGGCATTGGCCTGATCAACAAGATTCGAGCATATGCGCTGCAGGAGCAGGGCATGGATACGGTAGAGGCCAACGTGGCGTTGGGGTTCAAGCCCGACCTGCGCGAATACTGGTCGGGGGCGCAGATTCTGCGCAACTTGGGCTGCCGTAGCATTCGTCTGCTCACCAACAATCCCGAAAAGGTGTATGGCCTGGGCGATTTCAACTTGGAGATCGTGGAGCGCGTGCCCATCGAAATCGAGCCGCAGGAGCACGACCGTGCGTATCTACAGACGAAGCGCGAGAAGATGGGCCACGTGTTCGAGAGCATTCTTCAAGAGCCCGCATTGGTGTAAGCGTGGGAAATAAGCGGCTATAAGGATCAACAGGAGGAAACCAACATGGCAATTAACGTAATCGAGGGTAAGGTCGTAAACGAGAATCTGCGCGTGGGCATTGTGGTGGCGCGCTTCAACGAGTTCATCACCGGCAAGCTGCTGGAGGGCGCCATCGATGGCCTGGTGCGCCACAACGTGCCCGAGGAGAACATTACGGCCGCCTGGGTGCCGGGCGCGTTCGAGATTCCCCTGGTGGCGCAGCGCATGGCCGAAAGCGGCAAGTTCGACGCGGTTATTTGCCTGGGCGCGGTGATTCGTGGCGCTACCAGCCATTACGATGTGGTCTGCAACGAGGTCTCGAAGGGCATTGCCCAGGTGTCGCTGAAAGCTGGCATCCCCGTTATGATGGGCGTGCTTACCACCGATACCATCGAGCAGGCCATCGAGCGTGCCGGCAGCAAGGTGGGCAACAAGGGCAGCGAGTGCGCGCTGGGGGCCATCGAGCTTTGCAATGTCATGGGGCAAATTTAGCGTTTTGCGATAGCGGCGCTGTTTGCGCGTTGCATCGTTTAGGGTAGAGCTACGGGGCAATCGGCTGGCCGGTTGCCCCGTTTGCTTACGTGCGTTCGAGAGGAGCGGGCATGAAGCCCTCCACGTTGGTTTTTGATTATGACGGCACGCTGCATGACAGCATGTACGTGTATGCCAATGCGTTTCCCGCGGGATACCAGACGCTGGTTGATGCGGGGAAGGCTCGTCCGCGCACGTTCGCACGCGAGGAATTGGAGCGCAACCTGGGCTTGAACGTATTCGAGGCCTGGGCGCGCCTGGCGCCCGAGATTCCGTGGGAGGTGGCCGAGCCGGCGGCGCTGCACGTGAAGGATGTCATGCTCCAGGCTGTGGCGGCGGGCAAGGCGCGGCTGTACGATGGCGTTCCTCAGATGCTCGATGCCGTGAAGGCGGCAGGGCATACGCTGGTGTTTCTGAGTAATTGCGCGACGGAGTATCAGGAGGCCGCGCGCAAGGCGTTTGGCTTGGACCAGTGGTTTTCCGGGTATTACAACGCTCAGCAGTTCGATTACGCGCCCAAGGAAGAGATCTTCAAGTCCATCGAGCGTGACTTCGAGGGGCCGTTTATTGCCATTGGCGATAGGCATAAGGATATTGCCTTGTCAGCGGCGCATAGCTTGCCATGCATTGGCTGCCTGTATGGCTTTGGCACGCCCGAAGAGCTGGCGGATGCCACCGAGCTCGCGCATGCGCCCGCGGATATTCCCGCGCTCGTGGCGCGCATCGAGACTGCTCGCGTGTAGCGGGGGCGTGCACGGACGGCAGTGGCGTTCGTGCAGGCGGCGCGGCCGTGCATGCGGGGTGTCGCGCACGTGGTGGTATGGCGTGGTTGCGCGTGTCAAATTTCCTTAGTAATTCGCCTGGGAGAACCGTTTTGGCAAAAAGCGCTGCTCTCATGTAAAAAATTCGTCGCTGTACAGGTGACATGGGCCGCAATTGGAGTCGTTTGGCGGCGGCAAAGGTGCAACGCGTAGGAAATGCTGGCATATCCCCAGTTCGCGAGCATCTCGGTGGTGTGAATGAGTTGGCTCGTACGCTGGTGAACCTGTACAGCGGCAAATTTTTTACAAAGCGAGCGCCGATTTTGCCGAGCGGGGTCTCCAGCGTGGAAATCGGGGCGCATCATGCCCCCTCTTCGTGTGTAGCGGGATGGCGCCGACCTGCGTAATTGGTCGCGCGGATGGTGAAATGGGTTCGTTCGGTCGCGCTCGGCAGGAAAATGAGCAAATTTGGCCGACTAAATGTAAGAAATGTCGCCGTTTACACGTTAATGAGCTCTTGATGAGGGCGATTCGGGCTTCAGATGGCTTGTTTGGGCGTTACGAGAGCGTATTGTCCCAGGTCGCGATTTTGCCTTACGGAGAGTGTCGCCTCCGCGGGCTCTCGCGACGTGTAAACGGCGACATTTTTTACAAAAGCATCGCTGATTTTGCCCAATTTGGTCTTTGCGGTGACGGAAGCCGCTGCGGGCGTTGTTGCTCGCTGCGGGATGGCGCACCCGTTGCCTGTGTTGGCCAGCACGCGGGGCTTTTCCGTGCGTGCCGGGTGGGCAAGTCCCTACGACTATGCCTTGCAAACGGGGTGGCGCACGACGGTCTTTAGCTTCTCGGGTTTGGCCTTGTTTGGGTCGGAGAGGTAGATCTCGTGGTGCCTGCGGTCGTCCGAGAAGTCGAGTTCGTAGCCCTGTGATGCTGCGAACTCGTGCATGAGGTCGATGGTTGCGGGTTCGTTATCGTAGGGGCCAATGTGCATGCATTGGACGCAGGTGCCCTCGTTTAGGTCGATGAGATGCACATGCGAGAGGTTGAGCTTCTTCTTTGCGGTGGCGGCTTCGATTGCCCAGGCGAACTGGGTGTCATCGACGAATTCCGGTACGCGTATGGCCGAGATCCAATGGAAGGTTGACTTGTTGGCGTAGTCGACGCCGGCGATGCCGGGCTGCCACCAGAAACCCTCCAGCGGCGGGACGACGTATTCGTAGAAGCCGGGGATGACGTGGTCGGTTTTGTAGCTCATTTTCAGCGTGTAGGCCACGGCGTAGAGCGCTCTCACGGCAATTGAGTATGCGCCGTTTTCTTCGTTTGGGTCGCCCGATCCCTCTATGGCGATGAAGCGCATGTTTGGCACGTCGACAATGGTCGGTTTCGTCTTGGGCTGGTATAGGTCGCGGTATTCCTTCTTGAAGTCGAATGCCATGGCGTGCCCTCCCTTGTGAGCGGATTACGTCGTATAGGTTGTATATCAGGTGCCGCGTGGGTTGGCAATGGGGGTGCTGGTGGTTGGTGTCCGATTGCTGATAATGTCTGCTTGACGATTGGGCGTTGGCTGTCTAATTCTTTGTTATTTTCCGGTCGGGAATAAAACAAACCCCGCGCGCGCCGAAGGTTGGCGCGGGCGGGGTTGCGTTTGCGGGTTGTTTGCGGCGCTCGTTTACAGCTCCAGCTGAGCGATGCGCTGCATGGCTTCCTTGGTTGCCTCGGCGTCGCCGAAGGCGGTAAGACGGATGTAGCCTTCGCCCGAGGGGCCGAAGCCCGCACCCGGCGTGGTGATGATGTTCGCCTTGGTCAGCAGCAGGTCGAAGAACTCCCAGGAGCCCATGCCCTCGGGCGTCTTGCACCAGACGTACGGGCTGTTCACAGCACCGAATACGGTGAAGCCAGCGGCCTCCAGGCCTTCCTTGATTACGCGTGCATTCGCGCGGTAGTAATCGAGCGTGTCCTCGATTTGCTGCTTGCCTTCGGGTGTGTAGATGGCCGCAGCGCCACGCTGGATGATGTAGCTTGCGCCGTTGAACTTCGTGGTCTGACGGCGGTTCCACATGGCGTTCAGACTCTGGCCGTCGCGCACCAGGTCCTTCGGCACCACGGTGTAACCGCAGCGTGCGCCGGTGAAGCCGGCCGTCTTCGAGAACGAACGGAACTCGATGGCGCAGGTCTTGGCACCGGGTACCTCGAAGATGCTGTGCGGCACGTTCTCTTCGGTGATGAAGCGCTCGTATGCGGCGTCGAACAGGATGATCGAGTCGTGCTCGTTGGCGTAGTCGACCCAGACCTTCAGCTGGTCGAAGTTGAGGACGGTGCCCGTGGGGTTGTTGGGCGAGCACAGGTAGATGATGTCGGCGTCGCGCTCGGGCAGGGCGGGGCAGAAGCCGTTCTCTGCGGTGGTGGGCATGTAGACGATGTTCGTCCAGTTCTGGGCGGCTTCGTCGTAGTCGCCTGCGCGGCCGGCCATGGCGTTAGTGTCCACGTACACGGGGTAGACGGGGTCGCATACGGCAACCACGTTGTCCACGTCGAACAGGTCGCCGATATTGCCGCAGTCGCTCTTGGCGCCGTCGGAGACGAAGATCTCGTCGGCGGCGATGTCGACGCCGCGGGCGGCGAAGTCGTTCTCGACGATGGCGTTGCGCAGGAAGTCGTAGCCCTGCTCGGGGCCGTAGCCGTGGAAGTTCTCGCTGGTGGACATGTCGTTGACGGCGTCGTGCATGGCTTCCAGTACTGCGGGAACCAGCGGGCGCGTGACGTCGCCGATGCCCATCTTGATCATCTTCGCGTCGGGGTGCTCTTCCATGTAGCGCGCCGTGCGGTGGGCGATTTCGGTGAACAGATAGCTGCCGGGCAGCTTGGCGTAATTTGCGTTGACTTTGGCCATGCGGGCTCCTTCCGCGTGTTCGCTTTTTGTTGGCGCCCATTATAGGAGAACGCTACGTGCGTAAATCCCTCACGCGCTTTAGCCCATCAAAGTGACAGGGAATGGAAACGCCGCTGCAATCTTTGGCTAGATGCGCGCGGGGCTTGCCAGATGCTGTACGCGGGCCCATGTCCCTTACCCAAACGCCCCACGCGTGCTCGTGATCGCGCTTCGCACGTCGGCGGGGGTGCGCAACCTGCGCGCGACGGGGATGTCGCATACTTCTTCTATCAGGTCGGTTACGGGGGTGCGGTAGTTGAACAAATACCAGTTCTGCTGCAGGTGCATGCCCTCCATGTGCAGCAACGCGTCGGCCATGCCCGCAGCGTTGTATTGCCAGTTCGTGCGCCAGCGCAGCATACGCAGCGCCATGAACGCCGCGTAGCACACCAGGAAGTGCGCGCGAATGTGGTCGGCGTGCGGAACGGGGTAGGGCATGGGGCTGAAGTCGGCTTCCATGACCTGGAACGGCTCCGTAAGGCGCCAGAGCTCGCGGAATAGGTTGAAGATGCGCGCGGCGCTCAGGCGCGTTTCGCTCGTGATGGTGCAGGCGTACCCCTGACTGCGCAGTACCACTTCCTTGATGGTGAGGCTGGCCCCCGGGGCTGCGTGGTCGCTCGCGCTTGCCTTGCCGGCCGTGCTCACGGTGTCGTTCGTGGTCGCGTTTTCGTTTGCGCCCGAGTGCCCGTCCGCATCTACCTGGTCGTTTTGGCTTTGCGTCCCGCCGCTTTCGCTGCTCGGCTCGTTCAGCGCCCCATCTTCCCCCGCGCTCACCGTGCGCGTGCGTGACTTGATGCGGTACGTCCCCTTCTCGCTGCGCACGTAGCCATGCGCCGTGCTTGCCCATTCCGCCAGCTCGCTTCCTGCGTGAACGGGCTCGTAGAACACGAATCCGTCTCCTTGCGCGGAAAGCTCCAGCATCGCATTCCCCAAATGGGAAAGGCGACCCGCAATCACCACCACGCGCTGCAGTCCGTGTTCGCGTCGCCCCCAACTTGCCAGTTCGGCAAGTGCGCTAGCGTCGGGCTCGCCCTCCACCAGCTGGTAATCCAGCGGAATCCCCTCGGCATCCATGAGCATGCACATCCAGTGCGTCTCGCGCGCAGATTCGTGGGGCGTGCTACTCGCTGCGCTTGCGCCGTCGTTCTCCGGGCCTGCGGGATGCACATCGGTCGTAGGCGAAAAGGCAAAGGGCGCGCATGCCAAATACCCGCACGAGCGGTCGTAGGGGCGAATGTTTTCGCAGGCCACGCGCATGGCGCGGGTAAGCTGGGCGTCGTGGTGCGCAAAGCACACGAGTGCGGCGTACACGTTTTCGAACGAGAATGCGCATGTGCGCGGAAATGCTCCTCGGCGCTCCCATGATTCGCGCTTGGACGCCACGTGCATCATGCGCTCGGTGGCGAGCATCTCGAAGATGCGCCCCGCGGCATGCGGGAAGTGCTCGTGGCTGCAGCGAGCATTGAAGAATTGCTTCACACCCAGTGCGTCCAAGCATCCCAGCGCCACGGCCGAACCCAGGCGCATGGCCGGCGCATCGGTGTCGCCAATTTGGGCGTCTCGGGAAAACCGCAGTTCAATCTTTGCGTTCCCTTCGGCTTCTCGTTCGTTCAGCTCTGCAACGTAGGCGCGGAAGTGCTCGATAGGATTGTCGTAATCCCCCTCATACGCGTCGGCGTACCCGATGGTTTCCACGGTGCGCGTCTTGGTGGTGCCGTTCTCCCGATAGTTTTGCACCACGGAAAGGTACTGCCGCCCCTTGCGCTTTTGAATCTTCAGATGCACCGCTTGCTCCTTCGGGTTACCCACATACATTCAAAGCAATGGTAGTCGTTGTTGCGAGCCGATACAATCACCAAGTCACAGTGCTTGCGCAGGGGTTAGGCGCAAGCGCGCATATATGCAGGAGAGGATCGCATGACCTACAGGGAGAAATTACTCCAGGCAAACAAGGAGGCGAAAGCGACGGTAGTTGCGCTCTTCGCGACCATCGTGGTGTGGATCCTGCTGGGCTTTGGCCTTTCGGGGCTCGACGTGCAGCTGTTCCATACCCCCATCTGGATCATTGGAGGCACGGTGGGCACCTGGCTCTTTGCTATTGCCGTCGCCGTTTTCTTGGGCAAGAAGGTCTTCGCCGACTTCTCGCTCGACGATGCGGAAGGGGAGGCGCACCATGACTAACGAAGTCTTGGCAGGTCTGCTGCCCATTTCGCTGTTCTTGCTCGTTGCCCTTGCGGCGGCGATCTACGCGCGCCACGCTGCGCGCGCCACGAGTTCGGGCGGATTCGTTTCGGAATACTTCATCGGCAATCGCAGCCTGGGCGGTTTCGTGCTTGCCATGACCACCATTGCCACGTATGGCTCGGTGAGCTCGTTCGTGGGCGGCCCTGGTCAGGCGTGGAGCATCGGCTTCGGCTGGGTGTACATGGCTGGCGTGCAGGTGACCACGCTGTTCATCCTGTACGGCATCATGGGCAAGAAGATGGCTCTCATCAGCCGTCGCATTGGAGCGGTAACGGTGGTGGACGTCATTCGCGAGCGCTATCAGTCCAATGTGCTTGCGGGCGTTGCCGCGCTCATTATCGTGGTCTTCTTCGCGGCCACTATGGTCGCCCAGTTCGTGGGCGGCGCCAAGCTGTTCGAGGCGGTAACGGGCTATTCCTACAACATTGGCCTGTGCATCTTCGGCATTGCAGTCATCCTGTTCACCACGGTGGGCGGCTTCCGCGGCGTGGCCATCACCGACGCCCTGTGCGGCATTGTGATGCTCATTGGCATCGTGGTGTTGGCAGGTGGCATTCTTTCCGCAGGTGGCGGCTACGAGAACATCATGGACTCCATCGCCTCGAATCATCCGGAAATGCTCGAGCCCACGTCGGGCGGCAACATGCCCATCTCGCTGTACTTCACGCAGTGGCTGCTCGTAGGCATCTTCACGTTCTGCCTGCCGCAGTCGGTGGTGCGTTGCATGGGCTACAAGGATACGAAGTCGCTGCGCCGCGCCATGATCCTGGGCACCGTCATCATTGGCGCCATGATGATTGGCGTTACCGCCCTGGGCGTGCTTGCTGCCGGCATTCTGCCTGGTAGCCTGGCCGATTACGGCGGCAGCGTCGACAATATCATTCCGCAGGCCATCGTAAGCAGCCTGCCGCCTTGGCTTGCCGGCATCGCCATCGTGGGCCCCATCGCAGCCAGCATTTCCACGGTGTCGAGCCTGCTCATTGCCAGCTCTTCCGCCATCGTGAAGGACCTGTGGCTCCATCACAGCGAGCGCGCGGAAAAGCAGCCGTCTGACCGCACCATCGCTCGTGCGAGTCAGGTGGTAACGCTGGTCATCGGCGTTGTGGTATTCGTGCTCTCCATCGTGCCGCCCAGCGTGATCTGGAAGATCAACATGTTCGCGTTTGGCGGTTTGGAGACGGCGTTCTGCTGGGTATTCGTGGGCGCGCTGTTCTGGAAGCGCGCTAACAAGACGGGCGCTATCGCTAGCATGGCGGGTGGCACGTTCGCCTACTGCCTGTGCATGGCCATCGGGTTCAAGCCCTTCGGTCTGCATCAAATCGTCATTGGCATCACCGTGGCGTTCCTGCTCATGGTAATTGGTTCCTACCTGGGCAAACCTTCCGACGAGAAGCGCCTTGAGGCCTTCTTCCCGCAGCGCTAGATTGCGGCTTGGTGGCGGTACCGCATGGTGCCGCCACCTTCTGGTATCCTTCTAGCGAAACACAACGAAGGAGTACCAATGTCTGAAGTGAAGGCGAATCCGCCTTTCGATAGTTTTACGTTTACCCTGGTCCAGGTGGGGCGCGGGCGTTCGCTGTTCCGTATGCGCCGAACTGAAGAGAATCTGTACGAACTGCAGGTGGAACAGGGCGTGGGCAATCCTCCTGCCGTGCGCTTTACGCGCGAGATGAGCCAGGAAGCCGCACAGCGTTTCAAGGACGAGCTCGACGCGGCAGGTGTGTTCGGCTGGGAAGAGGAATATGCCGACACCGCCATCGACCACGGCATGAAGTGGAGCCTCTCGGTCGTATTCAAAGAAGGCGTATTCAGCATGCGCTCTCGTGGCGGGTCCCTTACGCCTCCGCATTTCGACGATTTGCTGGAAGCCATGTACAAGCTCGACCTGCCGCGCCCCGAGGCAGCCAGCCAGAGCGCGCAGCAGGGCATGCCCGATATGTCTGCGCTGTTTGGCGGTGCGGGCGCTCCGCAAGGGCTCGACCCCGAGGCGATCCGGCAGATGCAGGACATGCTGAGCGAGGCGCAGGCGAACCCCCAGGCATTCAAGGAAGACATGCAGCGCGAGTTCCGCTCGCTTCCCGCCGAACAGCAGAATCAGCTGCTCGACATGTTGGGCAATTTCGGCATGGCCTCGCGCTCGTGGTGGGAAAACTTCCTGCGCGGCGGAATGTAGGAGAACGCAATGGCTATTAACTATCAGCTTGCCAAATTTGTTACGTCGAACGCCAAAGCCGAGCAGGTGGCGCCTTCGGTGCGTCCCGAAATCTCGTTCGTGGGGCGTTCCAACGTGGGCAAGAGCTCGCTCATGAACAAGATCTTTCGCAGGAAAGACCTGGTAAAGGTAGGTGGAACGCCGGGTAAGACCAGGCAGATCAACTTCTTCAACGTGGGCGACGTCGATTTCGTCGACCTTCCGGGCTACGGCTATGCAAAGGTTTCGAAGGCCGAGATGGATGCCTGGCGCCCCCTTATCGAGGGCTACTTCACGCAGGACCGCAAGTATGCGCTCTGCGTGCTGCTGGTGGACATTCGTCACGACGCTAGCCCGCTCGACGTGCAGATGATCGAGTTCCTGCAGGCGAACGAGATTCCGTTCATGATTGCCTTCACGAAGTCCGACAAGCTTGGCACGAACAAGCGTCGTCAACAGGTGTCTTCGCTTTGCCGTCAGCTTGCCGTTGCGGGTGATGTGGTGGTTGTGCCATGCAGCTCGCATTCTGGCGATGGCGTGGATGACATACGCACGCTCATCGAAGACGCCGTCGCCCAGATGGCGTAGGGGAAACCCAGAAAGCAACGGCCCGCATCTGCGGGCCGTTTTTCGTTAGGAAAGCTTTTTGCCGATCTTCTCACCCAGGTCTATGAGCTCCTGGCGGCTATGCACGCCCGTTTTGCCGTAGATGCGCCGCAGGTGCGTGTCGACGGTGCTCTTCGAAATGCCCAGCTCGGTGGCGATTCGTTCGCTCGTGCGGCCATGCAGGGCGTAGGGCAGGATTTCGGCTTCGCGCTTCGAGAGCTTGGCCTGGTTGCTGATATGCGTGCAAACCAGATTGAATTCGTCGCGGTCGGTAACGATTTCCGAAAGATCCGAGAAATCGCGTTCGCCGAACAGAAACACGTAGGAAAGCAGCACGAGCGTGCCGGCGATAACGACGACCACGTAGGGCGTGGTGCCCGTGTCCCATGCGGCATCGATGCCGTTGGCTACAAGCACGCCAGCAAGTTCGCCGGCGAACAGGGCCGTGAATCCAACCGAAAACGATGCGAAGGCGTCGATTCCCTCGATGCTAGCCATGACCAGGAACAACGAAATGAGAACCGCTTCCAGGCCCAGGTAGCCAGCGAGCACCACGGCATCGCCCGGCAGGGGCACTGCGCCCGATTCCGCCAGGGGCACCATGAGCGTGCCGAACAGCATGAGGAATACGGCCAGGCGGTACGTCTTGTTCAGCGCGGCGCCCTTGCCGAATCCATCGGACGTAAGCAACGAGATGGACCCGATGAGGAATGCCCCGAACAGCACCATGGAGAGCTGGTAGTGGGGGCTGGCCGCGGTGCCCGGATCGGTGCCGAACGTTTCCATGAGGCCTGCCGCCATGCCAAAGAGCAGCGTGCCGCTGAGAATCTTGAGGGTAAGATTGCCCGCCTGTTCGCGCACCGATTCGTTGGCGGCCAGGGGCGCGCGATCGCCGGGGTCGGACGCGTAGATGTACAGCGCGCTGATAATGGGCAGCAGGCGAATGGCGATGAGCATTTCGCTTGTGGTGACGAACGAGAACACCACGCAGAGGAAGGCGCCCAGAAGCGAGCCGGTGAACACTTCGGGCACCGAGGTGCGGGTGGATACGCGCCCGAACGACCGGCCCCAACCAGTTAGCAATAGCGAAGTGGGAATGCCGACGAGCGCGCCTTCGGCAACGACGAGCGCCTGGGGTGCGTCGGGGAAGAGTGTGGGCAGTAGCGATGCGATTGCCATGATGGCCGCGTACGCGAACATGAAGGGTCGCGCAAGCACCGTTTCGCGTGCTTTGTGCGGCAGGGCGCGGGGCACGCCGAAGCCCACTACCATGAAGAGAAGCACGAATGCCAAGTCGGCGCGTTCGAAGGAAAAGGCCCCCAAATCGAGCGGACGATTTAGGCCCATGTAGAACAGAAAGAAGACGAAGCCTTGGTTGCACGCGAAGCCGACAATGCGCCGCGAGGAGAGCTCGTTTGCGGGCTTTTGCGCTTCCGTCATGACCGTGAACCTCTCTTGCGCGGGTGGCAACTGCCACCGGTTCCGCGCCGATCTCGTTTCCTGCTGCCTTGATGATACCAGATGCTCGATTTGGGCGAAAATCGGGCCACTACTCACTTTGCATGACAAGAAAATGACGATATTTTCGGATTTCCTTATTTTGCGTGATAGAAGAACACCCAGCTCATAAGGCATACTGCTCAACGTGCCGACCGCACGGGGCGCCAAACCCCGAAATGCGGTGCATGACAGCGAAATAGGCTGTCATGCGGGGCGTGGGCCCGCAAATGGGTCCCTAAAACGAGAAGCAATGCATGCGAACATGCGAAGAATGAAGCCATAGGAGGCACTCATGAAATTTGGCGGTATTGGCGTTCCCGAGCTCGTTATCATCCTCGTTGTCGTTCTGCTCATCTTCGGGCCCAAGAACCTTCCAAAGCTCGGTAGCTCCATCGGTCGCACCATCAAGAACCTGCGTTCCGGCATGAAGGAAGGCGAAGAGGAGACCGAGACCGAGGCAGTAGAGGCCGAGGAAGAGTCCGAGCCCGAGAAGATCGAGGCCGAGGCTCCCAAGAAGAAGGTCGTGAAGAAGAAGGTCGTGAAGAAGGAAGCTGAAGCCGAAGAGGCGTAGGCCACCCATCTTCTAATCGCCTGCCGGCGCATCCCTCCCACTGCCGGCGTGTGCATGACTCGGGCCAGATGCTCATGAGATGCATCTGGCCCGATTTGATTTTGGTTGCGGCTTGGAAACCGTCCGCAGCGGACGATGCCGCATGAGCGGCTGTGCGTATAATGCTGCAAGACGAGAAAGCCCGAACCGATCGGGCGGATGCGCGTACGCTGCGCGCTGCATAAGGAGAAGGTATGCCCAACATCGCAGATACCGTCGAACTGCTTCAGAAGCTTGAGGGTTCGGCTATTCGGGTTCACGAACGCAAGTGCGTGGTCGTGCGCAATCGCAACGTGCGTTGCCGTCGGTGCGCCGAGGTATGTACTACGGGTGCAATCTCCGTCGACCCCTCCACGAACAGCCTTTCGGTGGAGCCCGATGCGTGCATCGGCTGCGGCACGTGCGCCACGGCATGCCCCACGGGTGCGTTGGAGCCCCGCGAACCTTCTGATGGCGAGTTCCTGCACAAGTGCGCTGCTGCCATGGGTGCGGTGGACGAGGCGGCTCGAGTGGCGGGCGAGGAAGAACCCCGCTTGGTCATCATTGCCTGCGAGCGCATGCTCAAGCAAGCCGAAGGGCTGTTCGAGCCTGCGAAGGTCGTATCCGTTCCCTGCGTGGGGCATGTGGACGAAAGCGCAGTGTGTGTGCTGGCATCCGCGGGGGCGCATCGCGTGCGCGTCGTGCATGGCGAATGCGAGGAGTGCCCGCATGCGACGGGGTTCCTTATGGCACAGGCGGTCGAGGCGAATGCGAACTTGCTGCTGGAAACCTGGAACAGCGATGCGCGTATGAAGCTTTCCGCGAAGTTGCCGCGTGCGGCACGTAAGGGCGACGCTGCATTCGACGCCGCACGCCGCGATTTCTTCCGCGGTATGCGTGGTAGTGCGCGTGAGGCTGCGGTGGTCACCGCCGATTTTGCACTCGAGAGCACGCTGGGCGTGAAGCCTCCCGAGGAGCCTAAGTTCAGTCGCGTCACGGAAGACGGCACGTTGCCGCATAGCGTTCCGCCGCGTCGCGAGCGTTTGCTATCAAGTTTGAACGAGCTGGGCGAACCCGAGGACTACCTCATTGAGTCGCGCATGTTTGGCCAGGTGGTCATCGATCACGACAAGTGCGCCGGGTGCCGCATGTGCGCCGTGTTTTGCCCCACGGGCGCCATTCGCATGTGGAACGGCGACGACGATGACGACGAGCGCTTCGGCATCGAGCATTACCCTGGCTACTGCGTGCAGTGTCGTACGTGCGAAGATGTGTGCCTGCGCGATGCGCTTACGCTCTCTACCGAGGTATTTGCGCAGGACGTGGCCAATGGGCGCACCGAGCGCACCGAGATGGAATATCCCGAGATGGAGAACAATTTCGGGATGATGAACTATCGCCGCAGCCTGAAGTATCACAAGAACAAGAATAAGTAGGCGCGCGTACGCGGGCGATCGAGGGGGTGCCCGCGTGCAACGCATGGTTTCAAGCCGTTTGCCGACGGCGCTTTTCCTGCACGTCGGGATTGCTATACTGGCAAATCAGCGACGATTTTCGGGGAGGATACATGGATTCAACGCGCATGATGCTGCAAAGCCCCGCGGTGGCTATCGTGGGACGTCACAATTCGGGCAAGACCACGCTCGTGGAAAAGATCATTGCCGAGCTGACGGCGCGCGGGCTCGACGTGGGCAGCGTGAAGCACCATGGTCATAGCGGGTTCGACATCGACATCCCCGGCAAGGACTCGTGGCGCCACCGCCAGGCGGGCGCTACGGAAGTAGTGATTTCTTCGCCTGGCCAGATTGCCACTATCCGCACGTTCGACGGCGAAGCCGAATGCAACGAGATCGTGCATCGCATGCCTGGTCACGATTTGGTAGTGGTGGAAGGCTATCGCAAGAGCGGCCTGCCCACCATCGAGGTCATGCGAGCCGGCAATCCCCATGACGAGCAGGTGGCGGAAACGTTTCTCGCCGCCGCCCGCGCAGGCGAACCCCTTACGGAGGACTTCGTGCAGGCCGCGCGTGCCGCGCGCTTGGGCGCTCCCGAGGAAGCGCCTGCTCCTGGTTCCGCGGTGCATCCCGGCAAGATGCCTACGAGCGCTACCGTTGCCGTTGCCACCGATATTCCAGCTGCCATCGAGGCGGCTCAGCTGTACGACATTCCGTCGTTCGACCTCAACGACACGCAAGAGCTTTGCGATTTCCTACAGGAGCGCTTTACGCGCCATCGCGTGAGCGTGGTCATTCAGGCCGGCGGCGAAAGCAGTCGCATGGGGCGCAGCAAGGCGACGGTGCCCTTCTGCGGTCGTCCGCTCATCATGCGCCTGGTGGAGCGCTTGTCTCCCGTGGCCGACGAGCTCATCATCACTACGAACGAGCCCGAGAACCTGGAATTCCTGCATAGCGTGTATCCCGAACGCGGTATTCGCCTGGTGCGCGACGTGCGCGATGAACGCGGGGCGCTTCCCGGTATGCTCACGGCGTTTCAGGCCGCAACGTTCCCGTTCGTGGCCGTTGTGGCGTGCGATATGGTGTTTGCCTCGCCGCGCCTGGTGAGCGCCGAGGCGTTCGAGCTGTGCCAGACGCGCGCCGACGTGGTGGTGCCCGTCAACAAGCATGGCTTCGAGCCCATGCATGCCGTGTATCGCCGCAAGACCTGCCTGGATGCGGTCGAAAAGATGCTCGAGCAGGGCGAAAAGCGTGTGCAGAGCTTCTACCCCCTGGTGAAGGTGTGCGAGTTCCCGCAGAAGCGAGTGCTCGACGCCGAGCCGCGTGGCCGTTGCTTCGTGAATGTGAACACGCCCGAAGAGCTGCGCGCTATGGAGCACGCCATTTTGCATGGCAGTGACGACGACTAGCGAACTGAGCGTACGACCACTTGGCCCCATCGTCTCGCGGCGGTGGGGCCTTCGCGTTTTCAGCGCGCATGCGTACGCTGCGCAAGCAGGCACGCCACCGTAACCTGTGTTCGTCTGCAGCATGACCCTCTCTCCCGCGCTTTACTGTGATAGAATATTCGGGTGCTTTAGCGTGCTAAAGTGAACGTAAACGATGCATGATAGGAACCGAAAGGACGCTTTGCGCCTGGGGAGGGGACTCATGAAGAAGAAGATCGCGGCAGTTGCCGCATGTGCGCTCGCAGCCTGCATGGCTGTGTTCGCCCTGGTAGGTTGCTCGGGCTCGAACTCAAGCAACAGCAAGACGCTCGTCGTGGGCTTCGATAGCGCCTACCCGCCGTACGGCTTCATCGCCGACGATGGCAGCTATACGGGCTTCGATCTGGATCTGGCCAAGGAAGTGTGCAACCGCAATGGCTGGGAGTTCAAGGCCGAACCCATCGACTGGAACGCCAAGGACGCCCTGCTGGGCAGTGGCGCCATCAATTGCATTTGGAATGGCTTCACCGTGGAAGGCCGCGAGGGCAACTATGCCTTCAGCGATTCCTACATGCTCAACGAGCAGGTAGTCGTGGTGCGCGCCGATAGCGGCATCACGAGCCTTTCCGACCTGTCGGGCAAGACGGTGCTCACGCAGGTCGATTCCGCTGCGCTCGATGTGCTCGAGGGCGATCAGGCCAGCTTGGCTGCCACCTTCAAGGACGGCGCTCCGCAGACCATCGGTGATTACAACAACGCCTTCCTGCAGCTGGAATCTGGCGCAGTCGACGCCGTTGCCTGCGACCTTTCCATCGCCCAGTATCAGATGGCCGCCAAGGATGGCGTGTACACCCAGCTGAGCGAGTCTCTTTCTAGCGAGCACTATGCTGTTGGCTTCGCCGTGGGCGACGAGGAGACCGCTGCCAAGGTTACGGCTACCCTGAAGGAAATGTATGCCGACGGTACTATCCAGAGCCTGTGCGAGAAATATGCGGAATATGGCCTGGACTATTCCAACTGGATTTTGAAATAGGCGATAATCGGGAACCCGTCTGCTTTGGCAGGCGGGTTCTTTGCGTTTTCGCGGGGTTTGCTCCTAACGGTTTCGGAGTGCTGAACACCGGAACATGCGCACCTGATGGCGCGTATGTTCCGTTGCTCAGACGAGTTCAATAAGAGGTGTGTAATGGATTTTGCAACGATGATGGGTCTGCTTGGCAGTGGCTTGCTGCTTACGGGGCAGATTTTTCTCGTCACGCTGGTAGGAGCCCTGCCCTTGGGCGTGCTGGTGGCGCTTGCGCGCATGAGCCGTTTCAAGCCGTTGGCTTGGTTCGCGCGTTTCTATATCTCCATCCTGCGCGGTACGCCGCTCATGCTGCAGCTCATGGCGCTCATGTTCGGGCCGTATTACCTGTTTGGCCTGCAGATGGGCTCCGACTGGAAGTTCTGGGCGTGTGACATTGGCTTCATCCTGAATTACGCCGCCTACTTCGCGGAAATCTACCGCAGTGGCATCCAGTCCATTCCCCGTGGCCAGTACGAGGCCGCCGAGGTATTGGGCTATTCCCGTACGCAGACCTTCATGAAGATCGTTTTCCCGCAGGTCATCAAGCGAATTCTTCCTGCCATGGGCAACGAGGTCATCACGCTGGTGAAGGACACGTCGCTGGCGTTCGTGCTTGGCCTTATGGAAATGTTCACGCGTGCGCAGGCCATTGCCGCCAGCCAGGTTTCCATGATGCCGTACCTTATTGCGGCGCTCATTTACTGGGCATGCTGCCTCATCATCGAATTCCTCATGAATCGAGCCGAAAAGAAGCTCGATTACTACCACGACTAGAAAGGACGCGCGGTGAAAACGGATTCCAATACGGTCGTGCGCCTTTCGCACGTACGCAAGAGCTTTGGCAAGAACGAGGTACTGAAGGATATTTCCCTCGATGTGCGCAATGGCCATGTGGTCAGCATCATCGGCCCTTCGGGCAGCGGCAAGTCCACGCTGCTGCGTTGCGCTACGCTGCTCGAGCGCTTCGATGACGGCTGCCTCTCGTTTGGCGACCTGGAGGTTGCCCATAGCGAGAACGGCACCGCCGTGTATGCCGGCAAGGAGCGCCTGCACGAGGCACGCCAGCATTTCGGCCTGGTATTCCAGAACTTCAACCTGTTCCCGCACTACACGGTGCTGAAGAACATCATGGACGCGCCCATCTGCGTGCAGAAGCGCGATCCCGAAGAGGTGGAAGAGGAAGCGCGCGAGCTCATCAAGCGCATGGGCCTGGCGGGCAACGAGAACAAGGTGCCCTGCGAGCTTTCCGGCGGCCAGCAGCAGCGCGTGGGCATTGCGCGTGCGCTGTGCATGAACCCGGAAGTGCTCTTCTTCGACGAGCCCACGAGCGCGCTCGACCCCGAGCTTACGCAGGAAGTTCTGCGCGTCATTCGCGACCTCGCTTCGCGTCACATGACGATGGTCATCGTTACGCACGAGATGGGCTTTGCCCGCGACGTGGCCGACCACATTGTCTTCATGGATGGCGGCGTCATCGTTGAAGAGGGTCGTCCCGAAGAAGTCATCGAGAATCCCCAGCACAATCGTACGAAGGCCTTCTTGAGCAAGATTGCCGACTAGCTTTTCGGCGCTGCTAGGGGCTGAACCGTTGCTCTCCCGTCGCTTGTCAGGAGGCGGGGGAGCGGTATAATTCAGCGGAACATGCGGCAATAGGGAGGAACGCGTGTCTCTGCAAAGAGCAGGAAATCTCATACGTGGTATGAGTTGGTATCATCTGGGTTTTGCCTTTTTCTGGGCCTTGTATTCCACAGGTCCGTTTGGAAATGCCGCCGTGGCCACCGCCGCCGCGCAGGCATTCGGTCGGGTGGAACCAACTTCCATATTTATATGTAATGTGCTTCAGCAGACGTGCCTCATTACGACCTTGGCCGTTCTGGCCATTATGGGGCGTCATCGCGAGCGCGTAGACCGGCGTATCGTCTGGGCGCTGGGCGCTGCCATGTGCCTGGGGCTCGTGCTGCGCTGGGTTGCGCCGCACGCGGGCGTGGCGCAGATGCCCGTGGCGTGCGCGGGCTCCGTGGTGCTGGGCGTTGCCTCGGGCATGTTCATGGTTGCCTGGCAGAATTTCTTCGCTAACGCTGGTACGGAGCGTTCCGTTGTGTGCATTCCTCTTTCCGCCGCTCTCTCCGTGGCGCTTTCGGCGCTTATCGCAATCATGCCGGCCATCGCGGGCATTGTGGCGCTTACGCTCGTGCTGCCCCTAGCGGCCTCGGCTTCGCTCACTTTATGCTTGCGCGAAACCGAGCCCTACCAGGCAAAACCCCTCACGAAGGAACTCGTGGGCATGCTTGCATCCGACATGGCGCGTCCTGTCATCTGCGTGTGCGTGGTCGGCTTCGTGTGGAAGGCGGTAAGCCATCTGAATGGCGGCGCCTCCGATGTGGCCGCGATCGCCGCAACGACGGGCATGGTGTTTGCTGCGTTGCTGGTCGCGGGCTTGGAGCTGTTCTGGGGCCGTGGCTTCGACATCATGCGCCTGTATCAGTTCATTTTCCCCGTGGTCACGGGCGTTTTGCTGCTTCCCGTGCTGCTGGGCAGCGAATGGCTGCCGTTCCTTTCGGGTTGCCTGATGTTCGGGTTCGAGATCCTCAATCTCATGCTCATCATCACGTGCGCGGCCTATGCGAGCAGGAATCACCTGAAGCCATCCCAGGTGTACGTACCCTGTGTGGGCCTTTCCCTGGTGGCGCTGCTGGTGGGCGATATCGTGGGCTATGCGGCCGAAGGCCACGTTCTGTACGACATGACTATCATGGCGGGTGCGCTGTTCGTGTGCGCGTACTTGCTTTCCGTTGCCATGTCGCTCGTTTCGTTTGCTCCGCGCAAGCGCGCTCAGGCTGTTGACGCCGTGAGCGTTGGGGTACCCGTGCAGGCCCAGAATGCGCCAGTCGCCGTGCCCGATGCGCCCGCTGAACCAATCGCGGTTGAATTGACCGACGAGGCCATGGCCGAGCCCGCGCCAAGCGAGCGCGAATTGCTCGAAGCTGCTATCGATGATCTTGCCCCCGCCGAGGCCGTGAGCAAGCGCGAAATCGACGTTCTCGAGCTGTATTTGCATGGCTGCAACGTTCCCACTGCTGCCCAGAAGCTCTATATCTCGGAAAATACGGTGCGTAGCCACACCAAGAGCCTGTACCGCAAGTTTGGCGTTCACAGTCGCCAGGAGCTCATTGGGCTCTTTTCTGCCTAGTTTCTCTTCCTTTCTACCAGGGGTTTTGTCAATTCACCCACTTTGAGGGGTGCAGGTTACCCGTGCTGAAACTATCTTTTTGGCCAGGCGGCGTCCGTGGGAGGGACGCCAGAACCTTGTAGGAGGGAATATGACTGAGAAGAACATTTCTCGACGCAGCCTGCTCCGCGGAGCGGGTCTTTCTGCCGCAGGCGTCGCGGCTCTGGGCATGTTTGGCTGTGCCAGCCCCAGCTCTTCTTCCAAGAAGGAAGAGGCTGCCAAGGCCGATGGCCAGCACACGTGGGAAGTGAAGCCCGATCCCATCACCGATATCGCCAAGACCGTTGACACCGAAGTGCTCGTCATCGGCGGCGGCTATTCCGGCACCTGCTGTGCGCTTTCCGCTGCGGAAAATGGCGCGAAGGTCGTGCTGGTGGAAAAGGACGCCATGCTGAATGGCCATGGCGTTGGCGGTACGGGTGCCGTGGGCTCGAGGGTGCTCGATCAGATGGGCATCAGCTTCGACAAGCCCGTCGAGATGGAGCGCTGGGTTTCCACGTGCGGCAACCGTTGCCGTGAGTCCCTGGTTGGCAAGTGGTTCCGTGAGAGCGAACGCTGCATGAACTGGTTCCTGGACCTGGCCGAGAAGAATGGTGCCAAGTGCATGGTTACCGTTGGTTCCCGCAGCACGGTTCACCCCGAGATCGACTGCTACCACATGATCATGGGCGGCCCCATCTTCGAGCAGCACACCATGGCCGACTTCGTTGAGTACATGTTCGAGTCCGAGGCTCTGGCCACGGGCAACTGCGAGTTCGTATACGAGAGCCCCGCGGTTCAGCTGGTGCAGGACGATTCCGGTAAGGTAACCGGCGCCATCTGCAAGACCAAGGAAGGCTACGTGCAGTACAACGCCAGCGAAGGCGTGGTTCTGGCTACGGGCGACGTAAGCTACAACGACGAATACCTCGAGGAGTACGCTCCCATCGCCAAGAAGGTTATGACGCGTCTCTGCTCCGACAAGGGCAACGTGGGCGACGGTCACAACATGGCTGCCTGGGCTGGCGCTGCATTCCAGGATGGCCCCTGGCCTCTGATGATGCATCCTCAGGCTGCTGCTATGTACTCCGGCCCGTTCCTGTTCATCAACCCCAAGGGCAAGCGCTTCATGAACGAGGCCACCTGGGTGCAGGGCAAGTGCGTAGGCACCATGGTGAACGGCGGCGATGACCACTGCTGGTCCATCTTCGATGCCAACTTCGAAGCCGACAACACCGATTCGCTGCAGTATGGCGGCGGCATGTTCTGGGATAGCTTCCGCGCTGTGGGCACTACCTACGCCGATGCTTCCGCCAAGAACGCCGAGACGGTCAAGAATGGCGTTACGCAGACGCCCGACTACTACAAGACCGCTGACACGATCGAGGACCTGCTGAAGCAGCTCGATGTGGACGTGACCGAGGCCAAGGAGACCATCGATCGCTACAACAAGATGTGCGAAGCCGGCGAAGACACCGACTTCTACAAGGAATCGCACTTCCTGTATCCCATCAAGCAGGGTCCCTTCTACGCAACCAAGCTGGGCGTTGGCCTGCTGGCCGTTGTGGGTGGCATCCACATCTCCGACGACTTCGAGGTTCTGACCGCCGACGACGAGCCCATCCCCGGCCTGTATGCCATCGGTAACTGCGCAGGCGACATCTACGCCTACGACTACCCGATCAACGTACAGGGCAACAGCCACGGCCGCTGCCTGGTCGAAGGCAAGTGCCTTGGCGAGCAGCTTGCTGGCGTGTACGATAAGGTAAAGGCATAGCCACTAACCATTACCGGGAGGTGGGGTTCGCGCCCCACCTCCCTTTTCTTTTGCCCAGGAAGGGGTGCTCATGGAAGAAGCCGATGTGGTATTCGCCCATCTTCAGGGGCTCATGGACCAGATTACCGAAATGGAGGTCCTGGGCACGCGCCTGGATGCGGCTCGGGCTGCGCAGGCGGTCATGGAAGCTGATGCGCATCGTGTGGGCCAGGTGAACCAGGAAGCGCAGATCAAGTCCTACGTAGACGGCTATATGGCCGAACGCGAGGAGGCGCTTGCCAAGGGCGACGCCGAAGCCGAACGTGCTGCACGTGAGGCGGCCCTTCAGTGTGGCAACATGCTGGCCATTCGCAAGGGCGCACGCGAGGATGCGGAACGCAAGTTGGCCGCGGCCCTGGAAGCGGGTGGCTTCGCCTCGGTGGATGCTGCGCGCGAGGCTGTTATGCCTGCTGGGGAGCTCGAGAAGGAAACCGAGCGCCTGCGTGCGTTCCAGGCGGATTACGCCCAGACGCTTCAGCGCGCCCGTGAGCTGGAGCCCGATTCCGAGGCGTAGGCTTGCTGATTTCGCCTGTGGGGCCGAGCATGGTGCATGCGCATAGTGCCCGGCCTTTTTGCTACGGGGAGCCTGCCGTAATTCGCGTGAACTGCGATAGAATAAAGGCAACTCAACCGCTAGAGAGAGGGGCTGTCATGGGTATCGAACAGGCTAACTGCATGAGGCGCTTCATCCGCATGTGCGATGATGGCTGGGTAGAAGGCTGGCACGAAAGCAACGGTGGCAACCTTTCCTATCGCCTGGACGAGGAAGACATCCGCGTGGTCATGCCGTACTTGAAGGTGTCGGGCGAAGGCCACGATTGGGTGGGCATCGGCCGCAAGGAGCCCGATATCGCCAATGCGCTCTTCTTGGTAACGGCAGCGGGCTCTCCTATGCGCAAGGTGAGCATTGACCCTACGCTGAACTGCGGCATTGTGGAAATCGACGAGTCCGGTTCTGCGTGGCGCCGCGTATGGGGCTTGCGCAATGCGCGTCCTACCAGCGAATTTTTGGGGCATTTGCTTGCGCATGCTGCACTCATTCGCGATGCCGACGGCGACAGCCGAGTGGTGTATCACGCCCATTGCCAGAGCGTGATCGCGCTCAGCCTCATTCTGAATGCGAGCGAAGCCGAATGGAACCGTGCGTTGTGGGGTGCCATGACCGAAGTCGTCATGCTTACCCCGCAGGGAGTGGGCGTGCTTCCGTGGATGCTGCCTGGCGGTCGCGAGCTGGCCGAGCAAACCGCGCAGAAGATTGCCAAGCATGCGGCGGTCGTGTGGTCGCAGCATGGCCTTATCGCAACGGGGCCCGATTTCGACGAGACGTTCGGCCTTACCCACACTATCGAAAAGGCAGCAAGCATTTACCTGAAGGCCCGCGCCGCGAATGGGGGCAGGGTTCCCGATCATTTGGTCACGTCTGCGCAGCTGCGGGAAGTGTGCGACGCCATTGGCGCCAGCTTCAACGAGGACCTGCTACAGTAGTTCCATATCCCACGTGGCACGGGACGGAGGCTTGTTCACGTACGCATCTTGCATCATGCAAGGTGCTGCGTGGACGGGCCTCCTATTTTTGCGCGCGATTCGCTGGTGACAGAGGGACGGTCCTTCTGTCACCTGCGGGGGTGAATTGTGGGAAGGTGACAGCAGAACCGTCCCTCTGTCACCCCGTGCCTTGTTCGCGGGGCTTCGAGTTAGGCTAAACGAACATATTCTCTTCTAATACTCTGCGCTCTACCTGCAAAAACGTAGAATTCACCAATAGTTGGTGAGTGATCAATCACCAAGAAAAACCCGTTGGTGAGAGTGGATTTCACGAACAATTGAAGTTGTTGCCCTTCGGGACCTTCCCGTACCTTCGTTTCTGTTCGGCGACGGTGGAGGAGGCCGTCGCAAGACGAAATCGGAGGAGCAATGGAATATCAGGACCACGCTGTGGCCCCCGCGGAAGCCGTGCCCAGCACGACGCATGACGGGGAATGCCCTGCCGCAAAAGCTAACGAAGAGATCCAGGCGGAGGCGCTCGACTGCCAGAGCGATCCCGAAGCCGTATTTGCGGAGGTTTGCTCCCATCTTTCCCTGAACCGTTCGAACACGCTGCCCATGTGCGCGTGCATGAATGCGTGTCGCGAGGCCGTTTCCTATCGCGAAGTTGAAGTGGCGTTGGCCGACCAGCCCGTTATGAACATGAGCACGCAGACACCTCATACGCTGCTGCGCATTCTCATTGATGCGGGCGCGATTGATGCGACCCCTATCTACGAAGAGGGCGTGGATCCCGAAGCCGAGGACGCGCGTGCCTACGACTACGAGCTCGTGACGTCGGAAGCGGGTCTGCGCGCTCTTGAACAGTACGATCCCTGCGCTCGCTTCGCACAGCTCATTGAGGAGGAGCCGGAAGGCTACGCCGATGCGTATCGCATTGTGCTCGATACCTGCCGTGAGGCGGTTGGCCTTCCTGCAATCGAGACGGCCCTTTCGGGGCATCCGGCCCTGCATTCCCCCAAGACCGTGTTTGCCGGCTATTTCGTATCGAAGCTGGAAACGGTGGGCGGAATCGTGTGGGATGGCGCCTGGCGCACCACCGAAGAGGGCATTCGCATGGCTGATTCTATTCCGGTTTGCGCATAGCACTGGGATTGATGAGGAAAGACAGGATATAGGGAGAAGGAAGGAATATGGGAGAAACCAAAATCACCCGCAGGGGATTCTGCAAATCCGCCGTAGCGCTTGGCGCCGTGGCTGGTTTGGGAATCAGCCTGAAGGACAGTCTGGTTGAAGCCGATCCCGCCAAAGCAGCTACCAGTGGGGAGGAGAAGATCTACAAGACCTCGTGTCGTGCGTGCATCGCATCGTGTGCCGTTCTGGCGCATGTGCGTGATGGCCGCGTGGTGCGTATCGAGGGAAACCCCGAGAGCCCCATGAGCCAGGGCGGCGTATGCGCCAAGGGCATGGCAGGCATTCAGGCCTTGTACCATCCGAACCGCAACAAGTATCCCATGCGTCGTGTGGGCGAGCGTGGTAAGAATACTTGGGAGCGCATTTCGTGGGACGAGGCTCTTACCGAAGTGGCCACGAAGATCAACGAGGTTTCCGACAAGTATGGTAGCGAAGCTATCAGCGTTTCCACCGGCGGTGGCGGAAATCCGCACTTTTCGAATATCAAGCGCTTTGGCGAGGCCATCAACACTCCGAACGTCTGGGAGCCCGGCTGCTCGCAGTGCTACCTGCCCCGCATGGGCGCATCGCTTTTGGCATATGGCGCTGGCAAGCCGAACAACCTTTCGTTCTCCGACTCGAATGGTTGGGACTACTACTTCACCGACAGCAAGGTGACGTCGCTGGTGCTGTGGGGTACCGACCCCAGCAACTCTTCGGCTGCCACGGGTGGTCGCGCTCTCGCCGAGCTGCGCAATCGTCCCCAGGGCCTGAAGACGGTCGTCGTTGACCCCCGTTACACGCTCGATGCCGCCAAGGCCGACGTGTGGCTGCCCATTCGCCCTGGTACGGACATCGCTCTGTTCCTGGCGTGGACGCGTTGGATCCTGGAAAACGAGAAGTACGACGCCGAATTCTGCCGTACGTGGACCAATATGCCGTACCTGATCAACCCGAATACCCGCCTCACGCTGAAGGCGACCGAAGCGGGTCTGGAGGGCACGGACAAGGATTACGTCATCTGGAATCCTGCCACCAACGCACCCGAAGTCGTTCAGTTCCCCATGGCCGAAGGCGTTCAGCCTGCACTCTTTGGCACCTATGAGGTCAATGGCATGAAGTGCAGCACCGCTGGCCAGCTGCTGAAGGAGAACTGCGAGGAGTGGACGCTCGAAAAGGCTGCCGAGACTTGCTGGCTCGATGCCAAGATGATCGAGAAGGCCCTGGAGATCTATACCGACCCCAACGGCCAGTCGAGCATAATGCAGGGCGTGTATGCCGACCAGACCGGTCAGACTCAGGCAAACGCCCTCGCTGCGCTTACCCTGGAATTCCTCATGGGCAACGTGGAGAAGCCTGGCACCATGCTTCAGAAGTTCCCGAATGCACCCGTGAAGGACCAGCTGGGCAACACCCCGCGTCTGCTCACGCAGGAAAAGGTCATGAAGCGCTGCGGCTACACCGAGTACAAGGGCCTCATCTGCTGGGATATGGCTCACATTCCTTCGGTGTTCAAGGCCATGAAGGACGGCGACCCCTACCAGATCCACATGTGGATCGAGCGTTCGGGCAACAAGCATGTCGTGCTCGGCAATTCCACCTGCCTGGACGACATCGTGCCGAACCTGGACTACATCGTGCACGTGTACATGTATCCTACGGCATTCTCCGTGCTGTGCGCCGACCTCATTCTTCCCTGCACCGAATGGCTCGAGACGAACCTCCCCATTCCGCAGCTCAACACGGTCGTCATGCGTCAGGCTGTTACGCATCTGTACGAGACCGTTGAAGAGGGCATCATCTGGACGCAGATCGTCCAGAAGTGCGCCGAGCTGGGCAACACGCATTGCCCCAAGGCATTCGATGCCAACGAGTGCATGACCACGCCGTTCTACAAGAACGAGTACGAGAAGCAGAAGCAGCACCTCTTCAAGCTGGCCGACAAGATGACCTGGGAAGAGGCTTGCGAAAAGGGCGTGTTCGAGTGGTGCACGGCTGACGAGTATCGCACGTACTACACCTACCTCAAGACCGACGACACCACGGGCAAGCCCAAGGGCTTTGGCACCCCGTCCAAGAAGCTCGAGGTGTACTGCGAGTCCAACACGATTCTTGGTCGCACGGGCTTCCCCTGGGCGCATTGCAAGGAAGCGGAGCATCTGGAGCTTCCCGCGGCATCGCAGGATTACGAGCCCATGCCCATCTATCATGAGCCCGCTGAGTCCCCGCTGACCGACACGGAATATCCGCTGGTCATCACCGAGGGCCGTCTGCCCATGTATCACCATGGCACGCTGCGCAACATCCCGTATCTGCGCGAGATCTATCCCGTGCCCGAGATGTGGATCAACCCCAAGGATGCCGAAAAGTACGGCATCACCGATAACGAGTGGGTCAACATCGAGAGCCGTCGCGGCAAGACGCATGGCAAGGCTCGCGTCACCACGGCCATCCCCGAGGGCGTTCTCTACCAGGAGCGCTTCTGGCTGCCCGAGCTGCTTGACTCCGATGACCCGGCTCAGGCGTATCGTGCATGCAATATCAACGTGCTCACGAAGAACGATCCCCCCTATGACCCGGTATATGGCTCGTACATTCTGCGTGGCTTCCAGGTAAAGGTGTCGCCCAGCAATGACGAGATCCTGAAGTCCATTTGGTCCGAACCCGAGCAGTTCGAGCCCTGGATGCCCGAGTTCTCTGATACCACTGAGGATGTGTTTGACTATGGCGCATAATTGCATTGTCGTTAACCTTGACCGCTGCACCGGCTGCTTCAGCTGCGAGGTGGCGTGCAAGATGGAAAATGGCGTGGCCCTGGGCGAGCGCTGGTCGCGCGTGCTGACCGTGGGCCCCGTGGGCGAGTACCCCAACATGACGCGCTATGCGCTGCCCACCATGTGCCAGCAGTGCGAAGATGCTCCCTGCGTGAACGTGTGTCCCACGGGCGCCAGCTACCGCGACCCGAAGACCAACGTCGTGCTGGTGAACAAGGAGCAGTGCATCGGCTGCAAGTATTGCATGATGGCCTGCCCCTATGGCGTGCGCGCCTGGAACAAGGAAGAGAAGTGCGTTGAGAAGTGCACCCTCTGCGGCCAGCTGACCAGCCAGGGCGAGCTTCCCGCATGCGTGAAGAGCTGCGCTGCCGGCGCTCGTTTCTACGGCGATCTGGATGATCCGAACTCCGACGTTTCGAAGGAGCTCGCGAAGTACTCCGACGACCAGATCCACACGCTGCAGGACGTGGGCAATCATCCTGCGACCCACTACATCATGACCGACATGATCGGCACGTGGTATCCGCGCATCAAGGCGCCCGAGTATCCGCGTACCGATGCGTATCCGGTAGACGGCGAATAGGAAGGAGAGCGTAATGGAAATCCAATGGTCCCTCGTTCTGTTCACCGCTATCGCGGGCACTGGTTCGTGGCTGCTGGGATGCGCGTGCATTGACGAGTTCAAGGGCATGGCAAAGAAGACGACCTCCCTGGCTGCCATCATCGCGATCATCCTCCTGATCGTGGGCGGCATCGTTTCGGCAACGCACCTGTCCCACGTCGATAGGATGTTCGGTGTTCTGGCTCACCCCGCTCCGGGCATCTTCCTAGAGGCACTGCTCTTGGGCATCGATGCGCTCATCGGTCTCATCCTGGTGCTGCTGTGGAAGCGCGATGCTTCTGCGAGCGCTCGTAAGGCGTTCGCTGCCCTGGGCGTCATCATGGCTCCGGTGTTCTCGTTCTCGTGCGGCTTCTCTTACATGATGTCCTCCCAGCTCGCATGGAACAACATTGGCCTGCCCCTGGGCTACCTGGGTACGGCTGCTGCCGCTGGCTGCGCCCTGTGGGCTCTGCTCTGCGCCTATCGCGGCGAGGCCGAAGAGGCCCTCGTGTTCGCTGGCTGGGAAACCGTGCTCGGCGGCGCGCTTGCCGTGGTGTTCGCGCTCGTGTTCGGCATGGTCTCCGGCGTTTCCGCTGGCGCTCAGGCTCCGCTGTTCTGGGGCGCCGTGGTCCTGGTTGGTGGCGTTGCCCCGCTGGCGTGCGGCGTTGCCATCACCCGCAAACCCGCATCCGCGCTTGCCTTCGCTGGCCTGGCGCTGGCATGTGGCTGCGTTGGCGCAATTGCGTTCCGCTGCCTTATGTGGCTCGGTAGCGATGCTCTCATGGCGCTGTTCGGCGTCACGCTGTAAGTAACAGCATTCGGGGCTCGCGGGGTCCCTTCCTCCCTCCAACCCGCGAGCCCATGTATAAAGGTCCCGGATGTCAGGTTCGCTGCAAGACCGTATGGCATCCGGGCACCCCGTCGCAGTTCCTGCGACGGGCGGCGAGTTTCAACGCGGCGGGGCATCCCGTTTCGCAAGATGAGGAGATAATCATGGACGTACAAGATGCGAAGCAGTTGGCTGAGGCGTGCAAGGCGCGTGCCGAGTTCTGCGGCTTCCTGGCAAGCGTGTATTTCAAGGAGCTTACCGAAGAGCAGATCGAGGCTCTTTCCCGCATCGAATTCGAGCGCGATGACTCGCTGGTTTCCCGTGGGTATGCCCGCATTGCCGACTATTTGAAGTATCGCGATTCGGGAACACGGCAGGATCTGGCCGTCGACTACGCTCGAGTATTTCTGGGCGCAGGTCAGTACGACAAGATCACGGCGCCGCCGTATGAATCCGTGTTTACGAGTGACGATGGGCTCCTGATGCAGGATGCCCGCGACAAGGCTCTGTCGTACTATCGCACGTTTGGCTATGACCTTCCCGAGGGCAACACCATTCCCGAAGACCACATCAGCTTCGAGCTTCAGTTTGCGGCGCTTCTGGCCGAAGAATCGGCGCGCGTGCTCGAGGCGGGGGACTACGATCGCTTTGCCGAGCTCGTGGCCCTGCAGCGTGGCTTCTTCCTGTATCACCAGAAGAACTGGTTCCCGCGCTTCTGCGATGCCGTCGATACGCATGCGCAGACCGACTTCTACCGCGCCATTGCGTTGATCACGCGTGGCTACCTGGATGAAGAGGCGGCGTTTCTTGATGGCGCAGCCGAGCTGGCCGGGGTTCAGGGCGATACGGGCGATCTGCACCCGGCCTGGATGGACGAAGAGCTTCCTGAAGCGGTGGCGGTGTAGTCGTGGCTGTCACCAGAAGGGCATTTGCCGGATTCCTGGGGGCCACCGCGGCTCTGGGTGCGCTTGGTGGCGCTACCCGCGCGTTCGCGGGCGACGGCTCGCTGCTGCGTCCCCCGGGCGGCCAGGATGAGGCTCAGTTCATCTCGCGTTGCGTGAAGTGCGATCGTTGCCGCAGCGTATGTCATACGGGCGCCATTACTCTGGCGACCGTGGAGGATGGCTTCTTGAATGCACGTACGCCCACGCTCGATTTTCATCGTGGCATCTGCGATTTCTGCGACGACTGCGCGCGCGTGTGCGCAACCGGTGCCATCGTTCCCTTCAACGAGGAGACCGAGAAGATCGGTATCGCCGTCGTTCAGTCGGATAGGTGTCTGTCGTACACCCAGTCGTGCGAGGACTGCGTGAATGTATGCCCGTACCAGGCCATCACGCTCGATTCGGGACGTCATCCCGTGGTGAATGCCGACTTGTGCAATGGGTGCGGCGTCTGCGAAAACGTGTGCCCAGCGTTGGTGTATGGGCAGTTTGCGGGCGGCAAGCGCCGCGGCATCGTGGTTCGCCCTGCATCTGAAGTGGAAGGATATGTGGTCCGATGAAGAAGAGCTCCGTTCTGCGCACGATAAGCGTGCTGTGCGTGCTGGGCGTCGTCTGCGTGGGCCTCGCGTTCCACACGGGCGTGGGCACGCCATCTCAGTGGGGCCTGTACGACATCACGGCCATTTGCCCCCTGGGTGCGCTCGAGACGCTTATCGCTTCCAAGACGTTCGTACCCCCGGCGCTAATCGCCCTTGCCATTACCGTGGTGGTCACTCTTATTCTGGGTCGCGCATTCTGCGCATGGGGTTGTCCCGTTCCGCTGGTGAAGCGCCTGTTTGGTGCCGACAAGCGTCATGCGAAGGCAGAGGCGCAGGCCATCGAGAAGGCCGAGTCCGCCAGCGATGCGAAGGCGGAAGAGGCAGCCGATGCCGAGAAGCCGGACTGTGCTGCCTGCGCGAGCGCTGCTCGCGGCGTCGAGGCGCACGGCGAGGACGCGGACGGTTCCGCCAAGGCTTCGGGGAAGAGCGGCGTGCTTTCGAAACTGTTCCCCGCAAACGTCAAGCGCGGTGGGTTGGATGACTCGCGAAACTGGGTGCTTGGCGGCACGTTGCTCACTACGGCCGTGTTCGGATTCCCCGTGTTCTGCCTTATCTGCCCCGTGGGTCTATCGTTTGCCACCATCATCGCGTTGTGGCGCCTGCTTCAGCTGAACGAGACGACGCTGTCGCTCGTGGTGTTCCCGGCGCTGCTGATCGTCGAAGTCGTGGTGCTGCGTTCGTGGTGCCATCGCTTCTGCCCGTTGGGAGCGCTGCTCTCGCTCATCTCGCGCGCTAATCGCACGTTCCGTCCGAAGAGCGATGCGTCGGTGTGCCTGAGGGAATCGAAGGGGCAGAAGTGCGATGCGTGCGCGAAGGCATGCCCCGAGGGTATCGATTTGCACGATGCCGTGAATTCTCAGCCCATGCACGATTGCACGAAGTGTCGCAAGTGCGCAGATGCCTGTCCCGTACATGCGATTACCTTCCCCTTGAGGGACTTGTCCAGCAAAAAGTCAAGAATGGACAAGGTGGAACCGTAGGCTATCCTAGGTAGCGTTTTACGTCTTGGGAGGACGTATTTGCGGAGGGAAGCGGTTATGCAGACGGAGAGCAAGGGCCGTGAATCGCGGGGCGTAGGGGATCTTGCCCGCGAGGTCGAAGAGCAGTGGCCCAGTTTGAAATACCTATCCCTTGGCTGCTATTACGCATGGATCTTTCTGTGCTATAGCAGTCAGGTTCTGGAAGCTTGGGCAGGGGTCGATTCCTTCGTGCCCAAGTTTTCCATGTACATATCATCCACCATCGCGCTTGCGGTGACGCTGGTACTTGCGGCTGTGTTCCATCGTCGTTTCGAACGGTTGCTGGAACGCCGCCGCTTCGTCATGCTTGCGGCGTTATTGGCGTCCCTGGCCACGGCTGCCCTTGCGTATGGCTTGCAGTCCGATCCCGAGGGTCCCATCTACCATGCTGGTTGCGTGCTTACGGGCGTGGGCACGGCGTTGATTGCGCTGCGCATCGGCATGGTGTACGGAAACCTCTCTGCACGTAAGGCTCTCATGCTCACATCGGTGTCGTTCCTGTTCGCCACCATGATCTACTTCGTGTGCATTGGCGTGCCTGCCGTACTTGGCCTCGACATTCTTACGTTGCTGCCGCTCATCGCGGCTGTGCTTACCCTTTCGTTTACGGGGAGCGGGCAGCGTGGCGTTGCGGAGAAATCCGCGGAAAGCCCCGATCATCACCTGCCCCATGGGTTCTTGGTTCGACTTGTCCTCACGATTTTCGTGTTCTCGCTTGCCGCGAGCTTTGCGAGCGGGGGCGCTCATTCTGCGGTGGGGCTTTCGTCCGTTTCCGATGATGGCTCCATTGCCATGTTCCTCATTGGCCTGGTGGCCATTGTCGTATTCGTTATTTCCGGTGTGCTGTCCGCCCGCTTTGACCTCGTGCGGTTGTACTATCCGCTCATTCTGCTGGCAAGCATCAGCTTGTTAGTCATTCCCGTGACGGGCGGCCATCTAGAGGGCCATGGTCTGCTGCCCACGGTGGTGTACAACGTATTCATCATGTTCATCTGGGTGCTGCTTTCGCACGTATCCGACCGCACGCAGCTTTCCGCCGTGCAGGTGTTTGGCTGGGGGCGTGGGGCGTCTGCCTTGGGTACGACGGCCGGAAACGTGCTTGCCATGGAAATCCAAACGGGCAGTAGCGACCCCACGAATATGATGGTCGTTGCCTCGGTTGCCCTGCTGTTTGCGCTTGCCGCTACGGCCATGGTGGTGCTCAAAGAGGGCGCGCTCGACGACATGTTCGCCAAGACGGGTGGCGATAATGCGCAGGGCTTCTCGGCGCTGCTCGACCCGTTTGCGCAGGATGCGGCTCTGGCGGGCAAGGGTTCTTGGATGCGCAGCTGCGAGGAGCTTGCCGACGCAGCTAACCTCTCGAAGCGCGAGCGCGAGGTGCTTGTGTTGCTCTCGAAGGGTCGTACCATCGAGTTCATTGCCGAGGACCTGGGTATTTCGTTCAACACGTTGAAATCGCACGTGCGTCACGTGTACGAGAAGACGGGCGTGCATACGCGCCAAGAGCTGCTCTCCCTCATCGAAACGCGCCGCAACGCCATGCGCGGGTGACAGAGGGACGCAAGGTGACAGAGGGACGGTCCTTCTGTCACCCTGTCCGCTGTCACGGGGGCGAATTGTGGGAAGGTGACAGCAGAACCGTCCCTCTGTCACCTGACTTCCCATTTCCTGCCTGTTTGGGGTGTTTGGGCAAAATCGAGGCTCATATTGTAAAAAATTCGTCGCTCTGAACATTGTTTTTCCGTTTGGCGTCTTATTTTGCGTGCATGCGCTACGTCTCGTACGCATAATGCCTGGTGGCGTCTTTCGATGAGCGAGTAATTGCCCTCGAAAATGTTCAGAACGACGAATTTTTTACACGGGCAAGGCCGATTTTGCCCAAATAGGGTTTTAGCCTTTTCCGCCAAGCTATTCTGGGCATAAAAGGGCGCCTGCTCTAGAGGAACAGGCGCCCTTCGTGTGCTATGCGAGCTAGAGCTAGATCTGCTTCAGCAGGCCGTAACCGCCATTATCGCGGCGATACAGGATGCGGAAGGTGTCGGTGTCGCGGTCGATGTAGCCGAAGAAGTCGTGGCCCAGCAGGTCGATCTGCACGAGCGCTTCCTCTTCCGTGAGGGGCAGGAACTCAACGTCCTTCTCGCGTACGACAGCGTCGTCGGCGAGCTCTTCCATAAGGGCGTCGAAGTCGGTTTCCTCGGCGGTGGTGCGGATGGTCTCGGCCTTGGTGCGGGTCTTGTGCTCGACTACGCGCGTCTTGAACTTGCGCAGCTGGCGCAGGACCTTGGCGGCGGCGACGTCGATTGCCGCGTACATATCTTCCTCGCGCTCTTCAACGCGGATGATGTGGCCCTTGGCGGTCATGGTTACCTCGCATACGGCGGGGCAGGCGATAGCAGGGTTCTGCTCCATGTGCAGGACGACTTCCGCGATCAGCGGGTCGATGTCCATAACCTTCATGGAATTGCCGATTTTCTCTTCCGCATAGGACTTGAGAGCGTCGGTGATGGGCATCTTGCGGCCGGTGACGGTAATCTCCATGAAAATCACCTCTCAGAAATATGGGGTATAAAAAACAGCTGGACGAGTGGCGGCACAGGGTGATGACGTGTGCGGCGACTCCTTTCCGAGCTGGTATATCCAGTATAGCGCTTTATTGGCGGTTTTAAGGAAAATAGGCCATGGAATGGCACGCCCGGGGCAGTGGTCGGGGCGTCTTCGTGGCGGGCGCTCTGCGCGGCGTTGGATCCTGGGGGAGCGCGCTCTGCTCGAAACGGCCGCGAGCGCAAGCCATGCGTAGAATCTTCACAGAAATGTGGAGCTTGGAAAACGGGTTCATTTGCGGAATGATACCGTGCCAGTAACTAACGACCACAATATCTAGTTGACTTGGCGAAATAAGGCCCAATGAATCTAGTGGATGTATGCCCGCTCGGCAAAATTGCCCCTCCGAACAGCCACTATTTCGTCTCGCTCGTCTCCACATTAGTTGCCTTTTGTCCAATGTCACCCTAAAATGACTGAAGCCGAAGTACTACCGACTAAAGTAGGCAGGGAATACATGAACACTAAAATCACCTCGTTCCCTCGACGTTCGTTCATTGCGGGAGCAGCCGCCCTTGGCGCCATGACGCTTGCGAATCCCTCGTTTGCGCTTGCCGATGAAATCACCGACAAGCAGGCCGAGGCCGATACCGCGCTTGCTTCCCTTAAAGCTATGCAGGCAAGCCTGGATCAGGCTTCCGACGATTACACCACTGCTCTTCAGGAGCAGGAGGACGCCGAGACGAAGCGCGATGAAGCGCAAGTCAAGATCGACGAGCAGAATGAAAAGATTGCCGCTCTTCAGGAGCGTCTGGGCACGCGTGCTCGTTCCATGTACCGCAACGGTTCCAGCACCTTCTTGGAAGTGCTCACGGGTGCGGCTACGTTTGCCGATTTTGCCACGGGTCTCGATCTGCTTTCCGACATGAACGAAGAAGACGCTCAGCTCGTCGAGGACGTGAAGACGGAACGCCAGGTTCTGCAGGAGGCCAAGGACGAATACTCCGCGCAGGCCGAAACCGCTCGCCAGAAGGCCAACGAGGCTGCTCAGGTGCAGGCCGAGGCCGAGGCTACGGTTGCCGAAATGCAGGCATACTACGACAGCCTTAGCGCTGAAGTCGCCGAGCTGGTCGAGCAGAAGCGTGCGGCTGAAGAAGCTGCCGCTGCCGCGGCCGCTGCGGCCGTCGTTGAGGCTTCCGCTGCAGAAGGTGCCGCAAGCGAATCTTCGAGCGGCGGTTCCAGCACCGGTTCGAGCGGCGGCGGTAGCTCTAGCTCTTACGACGATGATGACGATGATTCCGGTTCTTCTTCGGGCGGCGTGTACGAAGGCGGCAGCGATGCCGTAAGCCGTGCGTACTCGTGCCTGGGTGCTCCCTATGTGTGGGGCGCTGTTGGCCCCTCCAGCTACGACTGCTCGGGCTTGGTAAGCTACTGCATCACCGGTCGTCATGCGCGCGTGTTCACCTCCAGTAGCCTGATGGGCTACTCTGCAGTGAGCAACCCCAGCCCCGGTGACGTTGCGGTAAAGTCCGGTCACTGCGGCATCTACATTGGCGGTGGCCAGATGATTCATGCAGCCGACTACGGCATTGGTGTTATCGTCGGTTCCGTGCAGAGTGGCATGAAGATCGTTCGCCCGTAACTTCCCCTGAACTTGAAAGCCCGCTTCGGCGGGCTTTTTGTTGCTCGCGTTTTTTATCCCGACCGCGCCCGACCGTGGTGGCTCCTTGGGGCACCCGCTCCGCTGCTCGCGTGGTTTCGGCCCCGCACGGGCCGAAACCTACGCTCGTGCGCTCGCTGGTTCATGCTTTTACTTGCGCTGTTCGGGGCTTCGCTTCGTCGATGCTGGAAACTTCGTTTCCCGCCCGCCTCAGCGAAGCCCCGAACATAGCGCGTTCTTTTGAATGTTTTCACAGTGCCCCCAAGGGGCCACCGCGGCCGGGCGCTGCCGTTCCGGGCGGTGCCGCTTGCAACGCGACCGCCGAAGTTGGGTTGTCCTGCTCGGGAAGTTGCGGGCTCGCTGGGACCGGGGGCTGGGTCGGGGAACGTTCGGCTTAGCCTCCGTTTCGGGTGCTTGGGGGTGCTAGAGCTCTGCCTCTCGATTTCAGCGATATTGTCGGGGTCAAAACGGTTTATTTCGTCACTCCGAAACGACCCTCGTTTTTTCGGCTAGCCCATTTGGCTGCGTCCGTTCGGGGATGCCCCTTGGGACGTTGTGAAAGTAAACTGAATGCGCCTGGCTTTGCCAGGCGCAAGAAAAAGCATAGATCACGAGCGCAGCGGAGCGGGTGCTTTAAAGGGCATGCCCGAACGGACGTCGGGATGGATTACTAGCGGAAGAAGCGCGGGATAGTTACGTCGAGCGCGAGCTCCTCCTGGGCTCCTACGAGCGTTGTGCGCGTGAGCTGGGCAAGGCCCTGGTAGAAGGGGTGTTTTGCCTCTTGCTGCATGATCTCCAGGAAATGCGGCGCCCACGTGAGCAGGTGCAGCTCCAGGTACTCGCGGGTGAGCTCGGGTCGATTCGTTGCGATCCACGCAGCCAGCATGAGCATGAGGCCGATGTGGTCTTCGGGTTCGTGTTTTTCCTTTACGACCGACTCAATGCCGTGCTCGCCCATCCAGTCGCGCAGGTCCAGACATGTTTTGCCGAAGATGACGCTCTCTCGGTCGGTGTAGACCGAGCCCCAGGGTGCGGCAGCCTTGCGCGCCGGTCCCACGAAGAGGCGGCGGAACTCTTCGGCCAGCGTCGTCTTGTCGTTCTTCGTTTCGCGCAGGGCCGAAACGATGAGCCCAAGCGCCTCTGCGTTTTCAGCCTCCTTTGCAAAAGGCCAGGCAGCAGCGGTCTCGGTGACGTTGATGCCGCCAAGCGCCTCGAAGAGCGCGTTGGTGGTGCCGCTTGCGGGGTCGTGATAGAACAGCGGGCCCAGCGTATTGCCCACGAAGGCGATGGCCTCAAGCTGCTCTTGCGTAATTTCGGGTTGGCTTTGCGCCATGGCATGCCCCTTCCTCGTCTGATTTCACGCGTATTGTACGGTAGCTGCGGCCCGTCGCGCATCGTATACACGGCAACAACGCATGAGACGGTGTCGCTCGCCGCATGCGCTTTGACTCGGCTCGGGTTGGTTCCGTGCGGTGCTCGCGCGACGTCCCTTCGACATGCTCTTATTCGTCATGAAGGTATAGCCTCTTCGTTTCGTAACGGCTTGCTTTCTTTATGTGACTAAACTCATGCCATTTAGCCTAGGCTTGCTATACTCGAGGGACGCGGAATGGGGTGCCGCGAGTTAGTTGGTCGCGCATGAAGAAGCAAAATGCAAGGGGCATGTTCTATGCCCGTCGTGCACGAATGGGGCGAACGCTTGGCGTTGCTTGTGCTTTGCTGTGCCTGGTAATTTGGGGCGTCGTTTCCTCTGTCCCAGCTCAGCAGCCTGCCCTGATTCAGGAACCACTCAAGAGTGCGGCGGTTCCAGAGGCCGATGACGCATCTCAACCCGATACCCCCTTGACTGCCTCCCCCGAGCCCAGCGATTCGACTGGCGACTCGGATGACTCCGCTGGCGAATCGCCCGAATCCGCCGTTGCCCCGGCCCTTTCCCTGGAAGAAGCCGCTCGCGCGAATATCGTTGTAAGCACCCCGGGCGAATTGCTGCTCTCCGTTAGCGAGGGAGCAACTGTCGAAAGTATCAATGCCTTTCTCCGTACAGTCGATTTCATCGTTACGGAAGACGTGTCCGACCAGGATCTATCGTTGGGTTTCGTGCAGGTTGCCCTGTCGGATGACGTAACGCCCGAGCAGGCCAGCGAGCGCCTGCGCGAAATGGGCGCCCAGGCGCAGCCCAACTACGTCTATTACCTTATGGACGACGACGTGTCGGCGCAGGCAATCGAGGCGACGGCCGAACAAGGCGGGCAAGGGGAGCTGGGAGCCTCAAGCGACGATGCTGCGCACGGTAGGACTGCCGGAGAAGCAGCGGATGCACTAGATTCCCAGATCGAGAGCGCAGACGATGCGGCTGCGGGGGCGCATTCCGAATCCTCCTTGGCCGCAGCTGACGTCGATGCCGCGCAGTCCAGCGCTCTGCCGGCGCAGTCGGAGGTAGAACCGGCGTCAGACCTGGTGGCGCAGTCGCTCGTTATCGACGACCCCGACCAGTCTTGGATGCTCGATTCCGTGAAGGCGCGTGCGGCGTGGGAACTCGCTGGCGTCGATGACGCGGAAAGCGGCTTTTCGCCCGTTATCGTTGCCGTCGTGGATTCGGGTTGCAACGTGAACCACCCCGACTTGGTGGAGAACGTTGTGGGTGCGTATAACGTGGTAACGGGCGAATCGGGCCTTTCCGCTATGACTGACACCAACGGACATGGTACGCATGTGGCGGGCATCATTGCGGCCACGGCGAACAACGCCGAAGGCGTGGCAGGCGTTTCGTATAACGCGCAGCTGTACCCCGTGAAGGTCATGACGGGTCGTTCCACCGACTCCGCCAAGCTAGCGAAGGCGTACAGCCATCTCATTTCCCAGAAGCAACGCGGGGCCAACATCCGCGTAATCAACCTGAGTATCGGCGGGTACCAAACCTCGACCGACGTTGACGACCTCCAGCTGATGAGCTACATGAATCGTGCGTACCAGAACGGCATTCTCACCGTGTGCGCCGCGGGCAATTCTACGTCGCACAAGGTGCCCTATAGCTGCTTCCCGTGCGACTTCGTGGAAAGCACGGTGGGTGTTATCAATCTGGATCGCGCGGGCGATTCCGTGCGCCGTGCCACGGGCTCGAACTACAATGAGGCGTCCCAGACCACCAAGGACATTTCGGCGCCTGGCACGGATATCACGAGTACCTGGTGCGATGGCTCGTACGCGACGGAATCTGGCACGTCTATGGCATCTCCGTGCGTGGCGGGCGTCGCGGCCCTCATGTTCGGCGTAAATGGCAGCCTTACCCCGTATGGCGCAACGTATCTGCTTGCCCAGTCGGCGAACGACCTGGTGTACACCAACGGCGGGGAAGTCGCCGGGGAAGGCTGGGATGTCTACACCGGCTATGGCGAAGTGAACGCCTATGAAGCCGTGAAGCAGGAAATGCAATACATCGCAAGTGGGAATTCCCTGTTCGTGGGCGGCACGTTGCGCGTGTCCGCGAATAATACGGGCGGCTCTTCGTACGAATGGAGCTGCGAATCGCAGGGAATCATTTCATTGGAAGGAGCGGGCTCGTCGTGCGTGGTGACGGGGCTTTCGTCGGGTGAGGCGAAAGTTTCCGTAACGTATACGGCATATGTGTGGCCGTACGGAATGAGGACGGTTACCGAGAGCGCGACCGTTACCGTATACGACGCCTCCATCTGCGATGCCCAATCCATAGAGTTCGGCGGCTCCACAGCGTATTCCGTTGCATGTGACCCCAACGCAACGTGGCTGTGGAGCTCGTCGGACGAAAGCGTGGCCACAGTGGACGAAACCGACGGCACGGTGACGGGCGCGGGCGTGGGAACCGCCACGATCAGGGCGACCATGCTTTCGAATTCCTCGCTCACGCTCGAGCAGACGGTAACGGTGGGGCCCACGAGCATATCCAAGGCCTCCATCCAGGCCATCTCCTCGCAGGAATACACGGGTTCTGCCGTGAAGCCCAAGCCCGTGGTTACCGCCAATGGCGTAACGCTGGAAGAGGGTGTGGACTATACGCTTTCCTACGAGAACAACGTGGCGCCGGGCAAGGGGTCCGTCATCGTTTCCGGCAAGGGCAATTACACGGGTTCGATACGTGCTGCGTTCAATATCGTTCAGGGCTCGAAGAATATGTATCGCCTGTACAACCCGAATTCGGGGGAGCACTTCTATACGGCGAGCACCTCCGAGCGCGATGGCCTGCGCAAGCTGGGCTGGCGCTACGAGGGCGTTGGATGGCTGGCCCCGAAGACGGGCAATGCGGTGTATCGCCTGTATAACCCCAATGGCGGCGATCACCATTACACCATGAGCGTGGAAGAGCGCGATGGCTTGCGCAAGCTGGGCTGGCGCTACGAGGGCATCGGCTGGTATTCCGATACGTACAAGGCAACGCCGCTCTATCGACAGTACAACCCGAATGCCAAATCGGGTTCGCATAATTACACCGTGAGCAAGTCGGAAAACGACAAGCTGGTGAGACTCGGCTGGCGTGCCGAGGGCATCGGCTGGTATGGGTTGTGATGCTCATGGCTCTGCGTGCGAAAACGAACGGACGCGTGAAGCGTGGCGCTATTGCGGGGGTCGTCCTGGCCGCTTGTGCAGGTGTGGCGCTTGCGTTCGTGCTGGGCGTTCCGGGTTCGCAGAGGCCCAGCGAGGTGCTGGTCGGACCTGTGAACGACGTTTCGCAGGCGGATGTCAATCCGTCCGGGGGCTACGAGCTGCAAGACCTCGCGCCTGGTGATGCCGGCGATGCCGGTGAGGCTGGCATGGAGGCGGTTGCTTCCCCTGCCGCGGCCACGGTAGGCCCCGATGATATCTATGTTCCCAACCAGCTGCTCTTGCTGCTCGAGGAATCCGACACCATCCAGAGCGCCGAGGCATTTCTAGCGGACTTGGATGTGTCCGTAACCAAGCGCGTGACCAGCGAGGACATCGCGTTAGGCTTTGTGGTGCTCGAGCTGGCCGAAGGCGTGGACGTGCTCACGGCGCAGGCTGCCGTGGAGGAGGCGGGCGGGTCGTGCCAGCCCAACTACGTGTATCACCTTATGGACGATGGGCTGGCAGCCCAAGATGCGAGCGCCCAGATTGCGGCTGGGGCCGCAAGTTCGGAAGGGGCGTCGGGCGATGGTGGCCTAGTGCCGCTTTCGGCATCTTCCCCCTTGGCCGATGCGTACGTGATCAATGACAACTATTACACCAAGACGGACGACATCAAGCAGGGTTACCTGTGGGGCATCGATTCGGTGAATGCCCGCGAGGCGTGGAGCATCGTGCGGTGCTTGGATACCGACCAGGAGCCCAGCTCGAACACGGTAACCATCGCGACGCTTGATACGGGCTGCGATGTCAATCACGAGGACCTGAAGGACCGTGTGGTCTTCGCCTATGATGCGGTGCGCCAGACGTCGACGAACGTCACCTCCGTGTCGGGCCATGGCACGCACGTTGCGGGCATTGCTGCAGCGACGGCAAACAACGCCAAGGGCGTGGCGGGCTATTCGTACAACGCAAATCTGCTTCCTATTACCGTGTTTAAGCAGGTGGGCAGTGGGGTGACTGCCTATTCGAACGAGATTGCCCGCGCGTATAGCTTCGTCATAAACAACAAGGACGCCTACGGCTCCGTCCGCGTGATCAATCTGAGCGTGGGGATGGTGTACACGCAGGAACAGATTGACCGCCTCAATTCGGGCGTAATGAGTTCCGACAAGATGCTCGTTGCCCGTATCAAGGAAGCTCATGATGCGGGCATTCTCACCGTGAGCGCGGCGGGGAACAGCACGGAGGCGACGGTGCCCTATGTGTGCTACCCCGGCGATCTTTCCGAAACGCTCAATGTGATGAACCTGCAGTATGACCAGGCATTGGGCCAGGTTGTACGTTCGGAAACTTCGAACTACAACACGGCTTCGCAGGTGCAGGGGGCTACGAACAAGAAGATTAGCGCCCCCGGCACGAGCATTGCGAGCACGTGGGATGCGAGTTTCCCGCTTTCGGGGACGACCACATCGTATGCCCTGATGAATGGCACGTCCATGGCTGCTCCGTGCGTGTCGGGCATTGCGGCGCTGCTGTTCGCCTACGACCCGTCGCTCACGCCTGATGAAGTGGAGGGAATCCTTTGCGCATCGGCGACCGACGTGGCGTACACGACGTATGACGATGAAGGCGCGGTGGTGGAAGAGGCCGTGGAGGGCTGGGACCCGTATACGGGCTACGGCGAGGTGAATGCGTATCATGCGCTGCAGCTGCTGAAGATACAGCGTGGCGAAGCCGACTTCCAAGAGCGCAGCGATGCGACGTTCAAGCAGATGACGACAACTGACGGTTCGACGTATACGTATGTCACGGCCGAGGTGGGCGATTCCTTCACGCTCGCGTTGCCGTTCGATGGCTCGTATCCGTTCTCGTGGGAAACGAGCGACGCGTCCATAGCCACGGTGGATGCGAACGGCGTGGTGACGGCACACGCTTCGGGCTCGGCGACCATCACGGCTCGCATGAGCGATCCGTTGGCGGAAGACATCACCTGTTCCATCGAGCTGAAGGTAACGCCGCTCAATATCAACAGGGCGGTCATTGGCTATATCGAGAATCAGGTGTATGCGGGGAGCCCCATTTGCCCAGGTATCGTTGCTACGGCCGAACAGGGCGGACGCTCGTTGGTGGAGGGCGTGGACTACGTGCTCACGTACGCAAACAACGAGAACGTGGGTCTTGCCACGGTGACGATTCAGGGCAAGGGCGAATGCTATGGAACCACCAGCCGGACGTTCAACATCATGCATGCCGACATTGCGCAGGCCGACATATCCATTCCCAGTGTTACCTATACCGGCAAGGAGCTAAAGCCCAAGGTGACGGTGACGTATGGCGCCAAGACGCTGCAGGAAGGAACCGATTACACGTTGCAGTATTCGAGCAACGTGAATCCGGGTACGGGCTCGGTGCGCGTGAAGGCGGTGTCGGGCGGGAACTTCACGGGGGTGACCACGGGTACGTTTTCCATCACGCAGGGCAGCCAGTCGATGCATCGCCTGTATAACCCCAATTCAGGCGAGCACTTCTATACGGCAAGCACCTCTGAGCGCGACAATTTGAAGCGCCTGGGCTGGCGTTACGAGGGCGTAGGCTGGATGGCGCCCACGTCGGGTGCCGAGGTGTATCGCCTCTACAACCCCAACGGGGGAGACCACCATTACACCATGAGCGCTTCCGAGCGCGACGGCCTGCGCAAGCTGGGCTGGCGCTACGAGGGCGTGGGCTGGTATTCCGATACGTCCAAGACCACGCCGCTCTATCGCCAGTACAACCCGAACGCCAAGTCGGGTTCGCATAACTACACCACGAGCAAGGCCGAGAATAATTTCCTCGTAAAGGCCGGATGGCGCTACGAGGGCATCGGCTGGTACGGGCTGTAGCATGGCGCGGGATACGACGACATATCGGCGGCGCAAGCGCATCGCATGCATAGCGGCGGCGGCCGTGGCATGCGTGGCGGTTGCCGTCGTTGCGTGGTGGTGCGGCTTGGGCACATCGCCGGCTCCGTCGGCTGGCGAGGGCGCTTCCGCTTGGGATAAGGCGGCGGTCGTTGACGGCCAGGCAAGCGGGGCTGCTTCGAGTGACCCTGCGAGCGCAGCCGATACGCAATCGAATCCGACGCCCACGTATGAGCTGGTGAGAGACGATGCAACGGCAGACTTGGAGCCCTACATGCCGTCGGAGGTCATGTTGCTGTTGGGCGAGGAGGATGCCCCCGAAGAGGTTTCCACGTTCGTGGCGTCGATGGAGTGTGTGCAACCGCAGAAGGTTACCCAGGAAGACATCGATCTGGGTTTCGTCGTGCTTCACCTTGCCGAGGGCTACGACGTGCCGGCGGCAGTGTCTGCCCTGGAAACGGCGGGCCGGGTGGCTCAGCCCGATTATTGCTACTACCTGGCTGAAGACGATGGCTCTTCGGCTGGTTCGTTGTTTGCGGATTCGTCCGACGACGGATTGGTTGCTCCGTCTTCGGCTCTTCTGCCTGCGGTAACGTCGATTGATGACTCGAAGCAATCTCTCTTGTGGGGCCTGTCTTCCATGGCGGCGTATGAGGCGTGGGATATTCAGCGCACGGAGGGCCGCGTGGTGGTTGCCGTGCTGGATAGCGGGTGCCGCATGGACCATGAGGACCTGGCCGATAACATCGTGGATAGTTACATGGCCGTCGACGCCCATGATTACGAGGACAAGGATTACATATACGACGTCGATGAATCGTCCATTGAGGACATGACGGATATTCTGGGTCATGGTACGCACGTGGCGGGTATTGTGGCGGGTGTGGCGAATAACGGGAAGGGCGTTGCGGGTGTTTCCTACAATGCAGGCCTGATGCCCGTCAAGGTGTTCTATTCGCTTACGGAAACGAAGAAGGATACGGGCATACAGAAGTCGATGACCATCGCGAACAGCAGCGACCTGGTGCGGGCGTATGCGTACATCGCGTCGTATAACGCCGAGCATCCCGAGGCCCCTGTTCGCGTGGTCAATATGAGTCTGGGTGGTTCGATGGACTCAGTGGGGTCCGAGGACCAGGCGTTCGTTAACGCCATGGATGCCGCCTCTGCGCAGGGTATTCTTTCGGTTGGTGCGGCTGGCAATGATGGCACCGACGGCCCCGACGTGAACTATCCCAGCGACTACGGCACGTGCCTGGGCGTCATCAACGTGACGCGAAATACTTCGACGGGCGTGATTACGCGCTATACGAGCTCCAATTACAATACCTCCAGCCAGACGAAGGGGAACTCCAACAAGAACATTTGCGCGCCGGGAACGACGATTTACAGTACCGTGTATGGTTCGACGAGTTCGTATGGTTACAAGTCGGGCACCTCCATGGCCTGCCCGTATGTGGCGGGCGTCGCTGCTTTGCTGTACGCTCGCGATGACGGCTTGAGCGTCGATAGGGCGAAGTCTGTCATGTACGCCACCGCCACCGACCTGGTCTACACGAATTACAACACCAATGGTTCCGTGCGCGACAATGCCACGGCGGGCTGGGATCCCTACACGGGCTACGGTCTGGTTAACGCCTACCATGCGCTTCAGCTGCTTGATATCGTGAATGGCAACGCCACGTTGGGCGGTCATTCCGTCATTCCTGGCGAGTCGTGTACCCTTACCGTTCCCTACGATGGCGACGGCTCATGGACGTGGGTTTCCAGCAATCCCTCCGTTGCCGGCGTTACGCAGGATGGCGTTGTCACTGGCTACAGCACGGGCTCGGTAACCATTACGGCAACGTTTTCGAATGAGTTTGGCCTTACAGCCGTCGTAACGGGCACGGTGGACGTACGTCCCTATAGCCTTTCGGATGCCACGATCGACGCCATTGCGAGCCAGACGTTTACCGGCTCGCTCATAATGCCCTCGTTCGTCGTGCGCTATGGCGGCGCGGTGCTCACTCCGGGCGTCGATTATTCCGTTTCGTACATGGACAATGTGAACGCGGGGCAAGCTGTGGCCGTGGCAACGGGCTTGGGGCAGTACGCCGGCAGCGTTTCCGCTCCGTTCACCATTGCGCAAAAGGATCTGTCGGGAGCCGTTGTTACCGCGCCCGACTGCGAATATGCTGGGCAGGCGCAGTCTCCCGCGCCAACCGTTGTGCTGGATGGCGTTACGCTGCGTTCGGGTGTGGACTATACCGTTGGCTATAACGCCAACGTGAATGTTGGCACCGCCACCGTCTCCGTTACGGGCAAGGGGAATTACAAGGGTACGGCCACGGGGTCGTTCAACATCGTGAAGGCATCCCTTTCTTCGGCATCCGTTTCCGCAGCGGCGCAGGTATACACGGGGGCTGCCTTGACTCCCGTGCCCACGGTATCGCTGGCTGGCAAGACGCTTGCGGTCAATACTGATTTCACGGTGGTGTCGTACGCGGATAACGTTCGTCCGGGCCTTGCGCGCGTTACCGTTCAGGGGGCGGGCAACTACGAGGGGCAGGCGTCGGGGTACTTTGTCGTAATGGGGCTTATGGACAATACGTCGTTTGTCCAGGTGGTGGGGTTGCATCCCATGGAGTACGCGGGTAGCGCCATCGAGCCAGATCCCGTTATTGGCTTTGCGGGCGTGGGGCTTACGCGTGGGGTGGACTACCAGCTTTCCTATGCGAATAACGTTGACGTGGGCGAGGCTTCGATGGTTGTCTCGGGCTTGGGGCCCTATTATGCGAACCAGAGTGCCTATGCGTTTCGGATCGCGCCCGCAACTCTTTCCGTAGCCGTATCTGACGTTACGTTGCCGTATGGCTCTGCGGCGCCCGCGTCGTACGAAAGCACGGTCTCGGGCTTGCGGGGCAGCGACGCGTGCGGCGTTACGGTGCGCGTTTGCTACGAAGATGACGAGACCGAAGTGACCCAGGATGTCAGCGAGCTGCCCGCGGGTTCGTACGCGTTGGTTCCCTCCGTCGATCTGGGCGCCAAGGCGGGCAACTATAGCGTTACCTGCAGTAATGGCACGCTTACCATTCAGGCCGTTTCGCTCGAAGGGGCTCAGATTGCGCTGCCTAACCAGTCGTATGCGTTCGCGGGTGCCGCAATTGAGCCCGAGCCCCAGGTAACGATTGGGGGCGCGGTGCTGCAGAAGGGCGTCGATTACGCTGTGTCCTATGCGGACAATGAGCTTCCAGGCGTGGCATCCGTTACCGTTACGGGCGTGGGTAACTACGAGGGAAGCGCCGTCGCTACGTTCGACATAACGGGCGGTAACATTGCCGATGCGACCGTCCAGGTGAGCGATGCACCGTATACTGGCTCTGCCGTTTCGCCCGAGCCAGTGGTTACGTTCCGCGGGAAGCAGCTTACCAGGGACGTTGACTATACGGTTTCGTATGCGAACAATGTGGCCGTGGGCCAGGCAGCCGTAACCATTGCGGGCATTGGGAATTTCCTGGGCTCCACGCAGGCTGCGTTCCAGGTAACGCGGGCCGATATCTCGGGGGCAAGCGTCACTGCGGAAGGCGCGACGTATACGGGTTCGGCTATTACCTCCGATCCCGTTGTCGTGCTGAATGGTGTAACCCTTACCGCGGGTTCCGACTATACCGTTTCCTATGGCAACAACGTTGCCGTGGGAACCGCCACGGTGTACGTCACGGGTGCAGGCTCGTATGCGGGAACCGCCACGGGTACGTTCACGATTTCCAAGAAGCCATCGCAGGGTATGTATCGCCTGTACAACCCCAACGGGGGAGAGCACTTCTATACGGCGAGCTCGAGCGAACGCGATCATTTGCGCAAGTTGGGTTGGCGTTACGAGGGCATTGGCTGGAATGCGCCCACTACGGGCGATCCGGTATACCGCCTGTACAACCCTAATGGCGGCGACCACCATTACACCAAGAGCAAGGAAGAGTGCGATGGCCTGCGCAAGCTGGGCTGGCGCTACGAAGGCGTGGGTTGGTATTCCGATACCGCAAAGTCGGTGCCGCTGTATCGTCAGTACAACCCGAATGCCAAGTCGGGTTCGCACAACTACACGACGAGCAAATCCGAAAATGACATGCTCGTGCGCGTGGGGTGGCGCGCCGAGGGCATTGGCTGGTATGGCGTGTAGCGTCTCATTTCAACATGCATACAAGGTGTGGCGCATGGCGTAACGCCGTGTGTAGGGCCCGTGGTGCCATGCGCGATTCGTATTGCGCATACGAGTGAGCGTGCTAGAATAGCGAAGTTTCTTATTACACATGCGTGCCGGACTCGTGCCCGCTAGTGGCCACCGAAAAAGGCTGCGGACCGGGGTTGAACGCGCGCAGAGGATTAACGAATGGAGTAAACATGGAGAAGGTCTCTATCCAGACCCTGCTCGACGCAGGTGCGCATTTCGGTCATCAGACCCGCCGCTGGAACCCCAAGATGAAGCCGTACATCTTCGGCAATCGTGGTGACATCTACATCCTCGACCTGAAGAAGACCCTCGTGGGCATGGACCAGGCATACACCTTCGTGCGCAACCTGGCTGCCAACGGTGGCACCATCCTCTTCGTGGGTACCAAGAAGCAGGCTCAGGAAAGCGTTGCTGAAGCTGCCAACAGCTGCGGCATGCCCTACGTGAACGCTCGCTGGCTCGGCGGTATGCTCACCAACTTCGTCACCATCCGCTCTCGCGTTGCTCGCATGGAAGAGCTCGAGGCCATGGACGCCGACGGCCGCATGGAGCTGCTGCCCAAGAAGGAGCAGATGCTGCTGCACAAGGAACTCACCAAGCTGCAGACGAACCTCAACGGTATCCGCAGCATGAAGAAGGCTCCCGACGCCATCTTCGTAGTCGACACCAACCGTGAGCTCATCGCCATCCACGAGGCTCAGCGCCTGCACATCCCCGTTGTGGGCACCATCGACACCAACTGCGATCCCGACGACGTCGACTTCGGCATCCCCGCAAACGACGACGCCATCCGCTCCGTCAAGCTGTTCTGCAAGTTCATCGCTGCCGCTGTCATCGACGGCATCGGTGCTCCCGTCACGCTTGAGGAAATGGCTGCCGAGGGCGAAGCTGCTCCCGAGGCCGCTGCTGAGGCCCCTGCCGAAGCTGCCGCTCCTGCCGCCGAATAGCATTCGTAATGAATGGGGCGGCTTCGCGCCGCCCCTCTTTCCATAGAGAGAGGAAACCCACATGGCTCAGATTACCGCCGCAATGGTCAAGGAACTCCGCGAAATGACGGGCGCCGGCATGATGGAATGCAAGAAGGCCCTCACCGAAGCCGACGGCGACATGGACGGCGCCGTAGACGTTCTGCGTACCCGTGGTCTGGCCGCTGCCGCCAAGAAGGCTGGCCGTGCCACCAACGAGGGTCGCGTCGTTGCTCTGGTCTGCGAAGACAACCCCACGGTTGGCTCCGTGTGCCAGGTGAACTGCGAAACCGACTTCGTTGCCCTCACCGATAAGTTCCAGGCTTACGCCGAGAACTTCACGAAGGCCGTTGCCGCGAACAACCCGGCTTCCGTGGAAGAGCTGCTGGAAGGCGAGTTCGAAGGCGAGAAGGTTCAGGATGCTCTCACCGAGGCCATCCACGTGATCGGCGAGAACATGCAGATCGCCAACTTCAAGCGCCTCGAGGTTTCCGGCACGGGCGCCCTGGTTCCCTACATCCACATGAACGGCAAGATCGGCGTTCTGGTGGCCTTCAGCTTCAACAACGAGGCTACCGCTGCTGCTCCTGCCTTCGCTCAGATGGGCAAGGACGTTGCCATGCAGATCGCTGCTACGTCTCCCGTTTCCCTCGACGAAACCAGCGTTCCCGAGGAAATCCGCGAGCACGAAATGGCCATCTACAAGGCTCAGGCTGCTGAATCCGGTAAGCCCGAGGCCATCCAGGAAAAGATCGCTACTGGCCGCATGCAGAAGTTCTACAAGGAAAACTGCCTGGTCGACCAGGACTTCGTGAAGGATCCCGACCAGACGGTCGCTGCCTACATCGCCGGCGTTGCCAAGGAACTCGGCGACGAGATCAAGGTTGTCGACTTCGCTCGCATCGCCCTGGGCGACTAACAGCGAATCAACCATATCGCTTTGGGAGGATGCCTCGTGCATCCTCCTTTTTAATATGAGCAGGACATTGTCAAGAGGCAAAACCGGGCCTGACCCCCAATTCGAGGGGCCAGGCCCTTCCT
>NZ_SUUH01000008.1 GCF_015062615.1 Denitrobacterium detoxificans | reverse complement strand
GTGAACTCCTGGCTGGCAGCCGTGACGGTGACTGCCTTGGGATTAATGGTGAGCGTGCCGGCGACCGGGGTGATCGCGTAGTTCGCGGTCACGTCCTCTTCGCCGTGCATGATCTTGTAGCCGACGGCCACGGGGTTGTTGCCGGCGGCGGTGTCGGCCACGTTCGTGGCGGAGCCGGTGGCCTCGGCGACCAGGGTGTCGCCCGGGAACAGCGTGCCCTCGGTGACGGTGACGCCCGCGTCGGTCAGGGCCGTGCCGTCGTAGGTCTTGGACTCGGAGGCCGCCGTGATGGTGATCGCCTGCGAGGCGTTCGTCATGGTCAGCTCGCCATTGGCGGTGGTGACGCTGTAGTTGTCAGGATTGCCCGCGGTGAACTCGTAGCCCTCGACCACGTTGGCAACCGGGCTCTCGCTCGGGAAGGTGATGGATCCGGTCACCGTGGCGCTGATGGCGTCATCGCCCACCAGGCCATCCACGTCGTAGCCGCCCCAGCTCTGGGCCTGGCCCGTGTAGGCGAAGGCCTTGCTCTGGGCCGTGATGGTTACGGCCTTGGGCTCGATGGTCAGCGTGCCAGCCTGGGTGGTGACCACGTAGCTGGCGGTCACGTCCTCGGTGCCGTGCATGACCTTGTAGCCGGCGGCCACGGGGTTGTTGCCGGCGGCGGTGTCGGCCACGTTGGTGGCGGAGCCGGTGGCCTCGGCCACGAGCTCGTCGCCCGGGAGCAGGCTGCCCTCGGTGACGGTGACGCCCGCGGCGGTCAGGGCCGTGCCGTCATACGTCTTGGAGTCGGAAGCCGCCGTGATGGTGATCGCCTGGGAGGCGTTGCTCATCGTGAGCTCGCCGTTGGCGGTGGTCACGCTGTAGTTGTCGGCATTGCCCGTGGTGAACTCGTAGCCGGTGACCACGTTGGCAACGGGGCTCTGGCTCGGGAAGGTGATGGAGCCAGCAACCGTGGCGTTGATGGCGTCATTGCCGACCAGGCCGATTACGTCGTATCCGCTCCAGCTCTGAGCCGTGCCGTTGTAGGTGAACTCCTTGTCCTGAGCGGTGACGGTAACCGCCTTCTTGGTAACGGTCAGCGTACCCAGGGCGATACCATCCTGGTAGTTCGGGTTCGTGGCCTTCACGGCGTACGTGATGGAGCCAACATTGGTAATGCTGGGAGCCTCACTGCTCCAGGTTTCGCCATTGTCGGTGGTGTACAGAAGTGTGGTGCCCTCGGGCAGAGTGGAGGAAACGCCACCCTCATGAGCCTGGCCGTCATACGCGCCATTGTAGGTGATGGCGGTAACGTCCAGCGTCTGCTTGTCAATCTTCAGCCAACCGTCGGTGTAGGTGTTGAACGCATTCGTGGGATCGTAGTTGTAACCCGGCGCGGTAACCTCGAAGTCATCGAGCGTGAGGCCCATCATGTACTTCTCTTCGGAAGCGTCGGTGCCCTTGGCGACGGCTTCCTTGCCCGGCTTCAGCGTTACGGTCACGCCTTCGGGAGCAGTGGAAGTGGCTTCGCCGCCCGCATACATATATGTAACGGTGTAGCCCGTAACCGACTGCTCAGAACCGTTGTAGGTAACCGTGCTGGTGTTGCCCGTGATCTGAACGTTCAGGCTGGGCTGCCATACCGCATACAGATCCTCGTACGGCTGCTTCTCGTCAGCGGCAACCTGCGTCACCACGTACGTCTCGCCATCAACGGTGGTGGTGTACTGCTCGCCATCCCATGCCAGGAAGTCGGCTTCCGTACCACCCTGGGTCTTCGTCCAGCCCATGAAGCTGTAGCCCTCGCGCGTAGGCGCGCTCTGGATGTTTACGGCCTCGTTGATGCTCAGATCGCTATCGCTGTGGTAGAGGACGCCCTTGCCATCATTCTCGGAGCCATAGTTGCTGTACCAATCGATGTGCGTGGGGGTCTTTTCCTCAACGTCTTCGTAGACGGCCTTCAGCTGCACCGTGTAGGTGTACTTCGGATCTTCGGGCGTGCTGCCAGAACGCTCGACAACGCGAGCATCTGCCTGATGGATTTCGAAGGACTCGCCCGGCAGAACCATTTCGTCGGTATCAACGTACGACTGGGATGCCTCATCCCACGTCTGAACGACCCAGCACTTAAAGCGCTTTGCCGTGGGATCGGCCGGCTGTGCAGCCGAAGCAGCGGTTACGTATGCAGCCTCCGTATAGAAGCTAGTATCGGTGGGCTGGGAGCCCTGCTTGCCGCCCTCGGCGGTATTGACGTCGTACAGGACGTTGATTCCATCGGCGCCAACCAGAACGGCACGCCACTTGGCGTATACATCTACGCGCTTGGTGATCCAGAAACGGTCGGAGCCATTGAAGCCCGTGATATCGGAATTGTAGGTTGCGCCATTGCCCCACTGGTCCATGACGTCCGTGAAATCGGTCAGCTTGTTATAGTCAGTGGCGATGGCATCGGTAAGCTTGGTGTTCTCATTGAATACCTTGGTGCAAGCGGCGTCGGAATACCAACCCACGAACTCGTAGCCATCACGCAGCGCCGTATTGGGAAGGGAAACGGTTCCCTCGTACCCAACGCGGAAGTTCATCGCCTGACTCGTCGAGCCCCAATCGAGGCTCGGGTCGCTCTGCTGCGTGCCGGCATTGGGATGCAAGAACACGCGGTACTGAACCTGGCGCCACTTGGCGTACACCGTAACGCCGCCCTCGGGCATGGTCGTGAAACTGTAAGGCTGGGTGCACTCGGGATCAATGTACCATCCCTCGAATGCATACCCCGTGCATTCAGGAGCAAAGTAGTTTGCGCCACCCTGGTTGTACGAGCTGAGGTCCGCTCCGTAGCTTACGCCGTCGTTCTCGCCCAGCTGGCCACGGTTCATCTCGTCCAGTGCATTGCCATTGCCGTCTACATAGACGCCGTCCATGTAGTTAATAGTGTAGGAGTTGCGCGTGTAGTAGAAACGAATGGTGCCGCCGCCTTCCACGTCGGCCCTACCGTTCACGAACGCAGGGTCGGAACCGTACTTCTCGTAACCCGTAAGCTCAACGAAATCTTCGGCCTCAGTGAAGAAGTTGTACTTCGCAGGAATGGTATTTCCGTACTTCACGAAGCTCTTGCCATTCCAGGTGCGGTCTGCCGCCTGCCCGGGAAGAGCCTCAACGTAGAACTCCATGTACTTGGTGCTTGCATTGGACGTGTCACGATTGAACGTAACGTTTTCAGCAGGCATGACGTCGATGTACACGAGCACCTGATCGAACGTGCTGCTATTCTGGGGATCCCAGCGCCATTCGGCGTCGGCGCCGTTATCGGTAATGGGGAAGTTGTCGCCAATGTACTGGCCATACAGCGCCGTGATGGTCTTGTACGTCGTGCTGTGAGAGAACATGCCACCGGGCTTACGGAACGTGAGGGTGTACTGGGTGCGGTCGTAGTACACATTCACCACAGCATTGCCTTCGGTGGTGATGGTTACGTTCTGGTCGAAGCTATCCAGATGGAAACCGGTGTACTGCTTGTTGGTGCCGTTAATGCGCGCATACGCGCTATCGCCATTGCCCTGCTTCGAAACGGTGTTCACGGTAGAGCCCACGCTGCCGGAAAGCGTGATGGCCTCTTCGAAGTCGTAGCCATCGGCGTTCAGGTTCTGCTTCCAGATGATGACCGTGTAGTTCGCGGTGGTATTGGGAATCCACTTGGCATAGATGGTCATGCCCTCGGCCAATTCGGTGCCGAACGTGAACTCATGGCCAGCGGTGCAAGCCTGATCGGTGAACCAGCCACCGAACGTATAACCAAAGCGGACCATTGCGCTGTCGTCGCACGGCTTCGTGCTGACTTCGCCGGCCTTCACAAACTCGGGAGCGTTATACGTACCGCCCTTGCCATTCTCGTCGAACACGAGCCAATGGCCCAGGGGCTCGGAAACGGAGAACTTTACATCGCCGGTAACGGTAATGGTGTCGCCGTTCTTGTATACGTGGCCCTCTTCGTAACCCGCGATGTTCGACTTGCCCTCGGAAACCAGCCAACCCTCGAAGTTGCGCTCGGGGTCGGTGGGCGTGTAGCCCATGTTCACCGTATAGGTGCCTTCGCCCGACTGCACGTTGCTGGGAACCTCGACGGTTTCCGCACCCTGGGAAACGCCGCTCTCGTCAACGTAGTCAATCTTGTACTGCTTGAAGATCGCCGGATAGTAGGTAACGCTGCTATCACCCGTAAGCGAAGCAGCGGTTTCCATGGCAGCTTCGCGCACATCGGCGATGGTGAGCAACTCGGTGCCGGCGGTGTAGTTCGGGTCGGTCGTCCAGCCGCGGAAGATCTCATTGGAGGCAAGGCCCTCTACGCCGGGATCGTAGATGATGCTCTCGACTTCCTCGGCGGTGTCATTCGCCTTGATGATCATTGCGGGATTCTCGCTCGCGCCGTTCTGGAAGGTAACGGTCAGGCGCGGCGTGACGGTGGTGACGATTGCATAAACCGAGAAGTCCTGGGAGGAAATCTGAACCTGATCGGAGGCGGTCGTCGAAGACGGGATAACTTCGGCGGAGCCAGCGTCGGGAATGTGGACGATGTCAACGTTTGCATCGGCATCGGCTTGCGCTTCGCGAATGCCATCGGAAGCAAGCTTCACGGTGACGGGAAGCTTGGGCTCGATTTCGCTCGTCTTGCCCGTAGCGGGATCCTCGTAGGTAAAGGAGATATCCACGGCGGCAATGTTGCCAGTGGTTACGTTGCCCTCTACGACATCGTTAACGGTGCCCAGAACGCTTGCCGCAGAAACACCCGTAACGACAAGCTTGGCTCCCTCGGGCAGCGCGCCCTTGGGAGCGGAAACGTTCACGGCAACGCCATTGGCATGTTCGGTATCGAACGTGACGGCGGGATACTCAGTTGCCTTCTGCTCGGTAGCGCCAGACTCGGCCTTAGTATTAGTAGTAGCGGGTTCGGCCTGCGCCTTGTCCGCTTCCGTACTAGTATTAGTAGCCTGCTGCGCATCTGCCTCTTCGCTGGCAGCTTGAACGACGGCAGTCGCGTCATTCGTCTGGGTGTCGCCGCTTGCGGCGGCTACGCTTTCAGACTCGCCCTGCAGCATAGCCTCGGACAGTGCGTCGTCATTGCCCAGTGCCACATTCGGCACCATGGCAAACACCATGGCAATGGTGCACATGACGGCAACGACCTTGTCGAAACGCTTGCGCATACGAGCCTTGGAAGATGTTGGCTTGTTGCCAACGCTTTCCGTGTTTGACTGCTTCATATCCCGTTTCATTTTCGACACCTACCTTCTCGTCGCAACGCGTCATCCGGACGCCTGCGTTCACTCCCGACTAACGGCCTAAGCCGAAACGCACGATTGGACGTTCCCACGCAGAATGCGCTTCTGCGCCTTCTCGGCATACATAGCCGCGTCCAACCGGTTTACGTATTCCAAAGCGGAGCTCGCACGCTTCGCTTTATCTCGAAGATCGTCGATGTCATCGCCCGGCACGTAGAGTGCGCTGCCGATGGAAATCTGAACCTCGCACGGCAGAGTGCTTTCGTCGTTGAAACGAATGAGCGTCTCGCGCACGCGCTTGGTGATAAGAGAGAGAATTGCTTCGTCATTAACTTCCACAATGACGAAGAACTCGTCGCCGCCGTAGCGAGCAACGGTATCGTCGACGCGGAAGCAGTCGACGAGCAGCTTGGAGAATTCGACCAAAACGGCGTCGCCCGTTACGTGGCCGAAGTGATCGTTGATGTTCTTGAACTCATCGATGTCGATGAGCAAACCGCCGAACGTGCGATGCGAACGCACAAGCTGATCGAGCTTGCGGTCGAGCGCACGGCGATTCCAGATACCCGTGAGGAAATCGACGCTCGTACCTTCGGCTTGCACGACCGCGTAACGCGAAAGTGCCGCGATGGCGAACGCAGCGGGAAGAACCATGGTGTTGGAGACAATGAGCTGAAGCCCAATGCCCGTGACGATAATGCCCATCGCAAGCACGAGCGAGTAGGCCGTCGTCGTTCCGATGCGCACCTGGCGCACCAGGAAGAAGATGGCGTCGACCACAAGGTAGATGCAGAGGAATGCTGCCTGCGCCCACCAGACCCATCCGTTCGACGGAACCAGAGAGCCGAACGGGCCGGGCAGCATGCCGGCGGTTGCCATAACGGACAGGAAGATGATATCGGCCGCGCAAACGACGCCGTTCGCGACGTGCCACCACGTGGGCATTGCACGATGGACTTCGATGCAAGAGGCGGCATATGCAACGCCCAGGAACAGGCAGACGGGAATAAGCGCCTGCTGGAGAAACGCCAGGGGGAAGAAAACGCTGGGCATGCCCTGCAGCAGGTGAGCTAGCACATCGACCAGCACCAGGCCAGCCATCATGCACAGGGCACGACGGAAGAAGCGGCGCTGACGGCTGCGCAGAACGGAGCCATCGTGAGTGGCAGCGAATAGAATAACAAGCACAGCTGCGGAAACCGCGTCGATTGCGATCCATGCTTCCAGCTCGAACATAACGCACACCCCCTGCTGTTCTCTCTTGTGCACACGGGCACAGGCGTACCTATCCCTACTATCTGTATTGTAGGAAGCGGGGCATTGCAGTTGGTGCCAAACGGGATGCCGTTCGTGCCAAACAAATACCGTTTATGACATTTGGGAGATTGCTATTGGGAAGAGGCTATCCCAGGGGCATGAGAACGTACGCGCGGAACATGCCGCCCTCGTTCCCAAAGCGGGCAAAGCCGCCCATACGTTCGGCAACGGCGGTTACGCTAGCCGTGCCAACGCCCGTTCCCTCGTGCTTGGTGGACAGCAACTCGCCCTGGCCGTTTTTCAGTATCTCACCTGCGTATGTATTGCGTACGTCAAGCGTGAACTGACGGCCAACGCCCACGTCAATCGCAATGATGAGCGCCAGACGAATGCCGCCCTCTTCCTTCGCGTGCTCCAGGGCTGCAACGGCGTTTTCGAGCACGTTGCCTACCACCACGGAAAACTGCGCTTCGGTGATGCCGCACTCTTGCGGAACCTGCGCATGCACTTGCACTTCGGCGCCCAGCGCCTGCGCTCGCGACACATAATGCCCCACAATGGCGTTCACAACGGAGTTCTCGCACCAAATAAGCGGGCTATCATCCGTGATTTCGTCTAATTGACCAAGATACGTTTTTAGGCCATCTAAGTCGTCATTTCGAAGATACATCGCGACGGTGTTGCGGAAGTGACGCAAGTCGTGCCGCGCGCGCCGCGCTTGATCGATGCGCTCCTTCATGACCGTATTCTGCCGCAGTTGCATATCGAGCAAGTGCTCGCGGTTCAAGCCGTCCTGAGCATCCTTTGCGCTGTGCATGAGGTAGTATTCCAGGCCCAGAATAGACAGATACAGCGTCATGATAACGATTTGCAGAAACACGAGCGAGAAGAGCACGTTGCCGTCAACGAGCGACGGATCAGACGGAACGTCGATTGCGAACACGTCCACCAGATAGCACATGAATGGCAGCAACCACGCATTATGCCAAAACGAACGCCCCGACTGCCCCATAACGCCATTTTCCAAAATGTAGGGAATGCGATCGTGGAACAGCGGATAGGACGCCGCGCAAAACAGCACCAGCGAGCTCCAAAGCACGATTTCCCCGAACCACGTGTAATGGGAAGCAGCTAGCGATTCGGGATACATGAGCGCATCCGCAACACGTGCAAACGTCGAAAGGGAATACACGAAGAACTCCGACGTAAAGAACAGGTAGAGCAAGAAGTACGGACGAATGCGCGTAACGGCAATGAGCACGCCAATGGACACGACGCTCGTAAGGATAAACAGCGGCAGCTTGCTTTCGGGGAGAACCTCATACATAACGCCACAGGCAACCCCCATGGCGGCAACAAGCAACATGAACGTCACGCGCGTACGACGCGATATCCACTCAGCAGCAACCAACGGCGTAAGCGTAAGGTACGCCGACGAGACCATCATGAGCTGCTCGCAAACCGAATAGAAAATGTTCGGGAAGCTAACCATGACTAGAACCCTCGGCCATTGCGTTGGGACATCCAATCGGCCCATGCGGCGCGAGCCTGAGGCAAGCTGCGCCGGCTCACGGGAATCCTATCGCCCCCACGCACCACGAATTCGTTGCCATCCATGCGGTCGACAACATCAAGGTTCACGATATAGCCACGCGCGGGAACATAGAACTGGTGCAAACCAGCCACCGCGCGTTCCAGCTGTGCGAACGTAGAACGCACGCGCAAAAACATGCGCTCGGCCAAATGCAGTTCGAGATAATGACCCGCCGAGCGAGCCCAGTAGAGAGAATTCGCGTCGAAACCTTCGCCGCCCAGGGTCACCATGCGCGTTGGAGCACGCTGCGCCATGACGCGGTCGAGCAGCATCGATAGGTCTTCGTATGCAACGGGCTTGATGAGATAGCCCTGCGCTTGCACCTCATAGCTTTCAACCGCGAAATCACGGCTGGTAGTGGTAAACACGATGACGCAATCGGGGTCGACCTCTCGCAGCTTGCGCGATGCGTCCAGCCCCGTCATGGCGTTCGGGTCGGGCACCATGCCTGCTTCGTCGAGGTAGCAGTCGAAGAGAACGACATCATGACGGCCGGCTTCCAGGCCTTCCAGGAATTCCGCAGCCGTGCGGTACGTGTCGATGGAGGCTATAACGCCGCGCACGGAAAGATAGCGCTCCAGAAGGAAGCGCATGTGCTTCATGTCGTACAGATTATCTTCGACAACGGCGATTTGCATGCCCATATTCTAGCTAATTGGCCCATTACAGGACAATAAGCATATCACCTTGCCGCCCAGCACGCACATGACGCAAAACGCCCCGGGGCGACTGCAGGCACTGCAGCACGCACCGGGGCGTCCACCGCGCCCGCTAAGCCGGCGCGAAAGCCATACGAGATTGGCCTAGAACTCAAGTTCCTTCAGACGGTCGAACACGATGTCCTTGCGCTGCAGGAAATCCCACGGATCGAAGATCTCATCGAGCACTTCCTGCGTAAGCGTGCATTCGGGGTCGGCTTCCAAGCGTTCGCGATAGCTGGGGCCTTCCTTGGCCTGCTGCACGTCGTGCCACGTGGCCATGGCATTGCGCTGTACGATGACGTAGGCGTCTTCGCGCGTGATGCCCGTCTGAACCAGGGCAAGCAGAACCTTGCTCGAGAAGATCAGGCCACGCGTCTTGTACATGTTCGCCTGCATGGCCTCGGGGTACGTCTGCAGGCCATCCAGAATCCAGCGCAGCTTCTCGGCAATGTAGTCGAGGGCGATGAAACTATCGGCAAGCGCGGTGCGCTCGGCGCCGGAGTGCGAGATATCGCGCTCGTACCACAGGGCAACATCGTCGAAGCCAACCTGCGCATTGGCCTTCACAGTACGGGCCAGGCCGCACACGCGCTCGGCGGTGATGGGATTGCGCTTATGGGGCATGGCGGAAGAGCCCTTCTGGCCCTTCTTGAACGGCTCTTCGGCCTCGATAACGTCGGACTGCTGCAACAGGCGCACCTGCATGGCTATGCTCTCGAAGCTGGCGGCGGTGCATGCGAGCGTGCTCATGACCTGCGCATGACGGTCGCGCGCCAGAACCTGGGTGGACAGCGGGTCGGGCGTAAGGCCCATGTGCTCGCACACGTACTGCTCCACGAACGGGTCGATGCTGGAATACGTGCCCACGGCACCGCTGATGGCGCCCGTGGCGGCAACTTCACGCGCCTGAAGCAGGCGGTCGAGGGCGCGCTTCATGGCCCAGGCCCAGCTACCAAACTTCATGCCGAAGGTCATGGGCTCGGCATGAATGCCATGGGTGCGGCCCACGCACAGCGTATTCTGGAATTCGAACGCGCGTCGCTTGCAGATCTCGCCGATCTGGCGCACGTCTTCGATGATGATGTCGAGCGCCTGAGTAATCTGATAGGAAAGCGCCGTGTCGCCCAGGTCGCTGCTCGTCATGCCGTAATGCACCCAGCGGCTGGGCTTTTCCTGGCCTTCAGGCACGTCGGCATCGATGTACTCTGCCATGCAGGTAAGGAACGCAATAACGTCGTGGTTGGTGACGGCCTCGATTTCGTCGATGCGATCTACGCGGAAATCGGCATGCGCGCGAATCCACGCGGCCTCCTCTTTCGTGATGCCCGATGCGCCCAGCTCGGCCTGCGCTTCGCATGCCAAAAGCTCGATTTCCTTCCAAACGGCGAACTTGTTCTCGTTCGTCCAAATGTGGCCCATCTGGGGGCGCGTGTAACGAGGGATCATGCCTGCCCTTTCTTCTTGCGGAATGCTGCACACATTTTAAATCCGCATGGCACTCCAATGCGCGCAAGTGAAGCAAGCACGAGAAAACGCCACGAGAGGCGCGGACGCAAAGGCTACAGCTGCTTGAAAACGGCAACCGCGGCCGCGCGTTGATCCTTGTCGGACGCGATGATCACGGCATCGCCTGGATACAGGTACGTGTCCTCGCCCACGACTTCCATGTCGTCGTCATCGCCATGCGAAACGGCCACGAGAAGGCAGCCCTCGGGCATGGGAACGTCGTAGGCAAGCACGCCCTCGTCGTTGTCATGATGGCGCATGCGCGGAACGGTAACCTGGTTCAGCGCCACATTGCCATGGGACAAGCTGGAAAGCACGCTGATGCCACCCAGCATGGCGTCTTCCTCGATGATGGTGGCGATGAGCGCCGTGGACGACACGCACTCGATGCCCACCTCGCGGAAGATGCGCATGTTCTTGGGAGTGTTCACGCGGGCAATGCATCGCGGCACATCGAAAACGCGCGTGGCGATTTCGCACGACACCAAGTTGGCGTCGTCCTTGCCCGTAGTGGATACGAACACATCGGCTCGACGGATGTCGGCATCTTCCTGGTAGCGCGACATGCAGCCGTCGCCCCAGATAACCAGATAGCGACCCGTGAGCACGTTGGCAAGATGGTCGGCAGTTTCCTGGTCTTCCTCGATAATGGCGACTTCGTTGCCATCGCGCAGCATTACCGTGGCAAGATACTCGCCAACTTTGCCGCCTCCGTTGATAACAATGTACATAGTGGCCCCTAGTCTTGAATCCAGCGCGCGAACGACGGCACCATGGTGCTGCGCACGCAGGCGAGCACAGAATCGCCATGCTCCAGCACGCTATCGCCCGTGGGAATGGAGCTCGTACGGCCATCAGCGCGCTCAAAGCAGATGATGCGCACGTCATGGGACTTTTCCAATTGGGAAACGCGAATGGACTTCATGTCATTGCGCTCCAGGTTCAGCGAGAATCGCAGGACCTCGTAGTCGCCAAACGTATCGAGATGAAAGCCATGGCCCGAAGAGATCTTCGAGAAGACTTCCTCGGCAACGAGCGAGGTGCCGCACACGTAATCCAAGCCCAACTGCTCGTACGCACGTTCATGGCCGGGGTTGTACAGGCGCGCGATGACGTGGGGCACGTTGAAGATGTGCGAGGCAACTTCCACCGTCATGAGGTTGGCGTTGTCGGATTGCGTTACCGCAGCAACGCAATCGGCCGTGGCAACACCGGCGCGAGTAAGCACGTCTTCGTCGAAGCCAACGCCCTGAACGACCGAGCCATTGAATGCGCGGCCCAGGTTGGAGAAGGCGTTCGCGTCGCGGTCGACGACGCACACGTTATTGCCATTCTCGGAAAGCATATTTGCCAGCTGCGAGCCCACGCGGCCGCAGCCAACGACGATTACGTTCCTACTCATCCGATTCCTTTCACGTCATGCAATGCGAAGTATAACGCGGCAGAACCGTGCACCCAAGCGATTTCAGAACTACAGGAAGCGATACGAGACGGTGTGCACGCCCCAGTCGCTCGAAGAGGAATAGCCGAAGGCCTTGTAGACGCCACCGGCCAGGTCGAGCACGCGACCGTACTTGCTGCCAAAACTGCCCGTATCGGTAACCGTGGCAACGACCGTAATGCCGTTGTAATTGATTTCGACCGCACGGCCCAACAGGTATTCTTGGCCCTGGGGTACGGCAACCGTAACGCCGCTGTCGCTAAATGCACGGCCAGAGGCGGTAAGGCGGCCGGCATCGGGGTTGTCGGGGTCGGCGTTGATGCAGTCGGACACGGAATAGGCCGAAGCCTCGCCCGACATCCAACCCTCTTCGGACATATCGGGCTGAATGAGCGGCGCCGTGGGAAGCGGATCGGTGGTGCCTACCTGGGCGGCAGCCTGAATCGTATCGACGTTGCCCATGTCAACTGCGGAAAGCAGCACAACGGGGTCGGGGTCGCTCACGGTAATGGATCGTGTCTGCGCCTTCTGGAGAGAGGCACCACTATCGGAAACGGCTTGCGTAGTGGAAGCAGTTGCGTTTGCAAACGTCGTGGCGCTTTCGCCCGCTTGCGCAACCGAAAGCGTATCGCCCACGCCCAGCGTGGAATCGTCGGCCTGGGCAGCGCCCTGCGCAATGCCACGGGGAATGACCAAAGCGCACAGTGTCACACAGGCAACAAGCGCGAGAAGGGCAACAACCCCAGGCACCGCAAAGCGGCGCATATGTGCTTGCGTTTGAACCACGCATCTCCCGTTGATCGAATGGCAGGCGAACGCCTGCGCAAGGACGGCCTCGTGCGTGTCTGGTGTGTTTTGCCATCCCGAAACGTATTTGAAAGCTCGAAAATTATACCGAAACGGGCATTCTATACAAAATTTTGCATGCCCCAAACGGCCTCTGAAATGGGATTACTCCCGTGGCATTAAAAGGGCGAAGAGTACATACGCCAGCGTCATGAGCAGGGGCGATACAAAGAAGAGGAGCAAAACGACCACGCGCACCACCGTGCTGTCCAGCCCATAGCGCTGCGCAAATCCTCCACATACGCCAAAGAGGCGAACGTCGGTCTCGCTACGGCAAAGCCGCTTGGTTCCATCCACCCAACCCAGCGACGTGAACTTGCCCACGCGCCATGCCCAGAACAGGTAGACAACCAACAGCACAAGCGAAATGGGCAGCAAAACATTCAGGATGAAGGCAACCGCCTGGCCCAGCGTCACCCACCAGCCCAAATGCGCGTACATGCCCAAAAGGGCAATAGCCCCCACGAACGTGATGACCATGCCCACGCCCGCCCAGATGCGGTTCTTCAGGGGATACGAGGATAGCTTCCTTGCCATTACGACCTCCCCCACCAATCCAAGGGCGCCAAGACGTCATCGCGGAACTGGAGCGGCTGCCACAAGCCCTCGTGCGTGCCGATAAGCGTATACGTGGTGAAGCCGATGGCGCAAAACACCACGAATGCCGCGATGGCGCACACCACAAGGGCCGGCGCGTCGAGCGCACGCGCCTGAATGAGCAAGCCGAGCGTGATGGCAAGCAATGGCCAGGTTTCCGCAAACCACGCATCGAGGCGTATCGAGACGAGGTCGACCGACCACAGCATCACGAGCAGCCCCACGAAAAAGAGCATGGCGCCTTCGGCACAGGTGACGATGTTGTATCCATGCTTTCCGGGAATGACAAACCGGGCACAGCCCACTGCCATGGCAAAGGCGGCCGGGATTTGAACGAGCCCAAAGGACGCATCGAATTGAGCCAGCATGGCAACGGAGGCCAGGGACACAAGAAGAAGCCCCGCAGCTAGGCACACGCAAATGACCAGCGTACGGCGACGCGAGCGCTTGCTTGCGGCATCGATGGGGCGAATGGGGCACGTTGCCCCGTACATGCTCGGATCGATATCCACGGGCTCCCATGTCTCCTCCTCTTCGGGGAAGATGAGCCACAGGGCAATGTAGAGCGGAATGATGGCGCCAGCGGTAAGCAAGGCGAGCACGACGCATACGATGCGCATGATGGCGGGGTCGATGTCGAAATGGGTAGCCAGGCCAGCTGCAACCCCACCAAACACGCCATTTTGCGAGCGATGAATCTTTTCCTCGCTGACGCGCACGCATCGTTCCTTTCCCGCACCAGGCGGCTCGCTGATATCGCTTGTGATGGTAACCCCGCTAAAGCGGGGCGGTCGACGCATGGCGCGTCACTGTTACCCTTCTGTAGCGCGCGGGAAACGTTGCCACGCCCCGCGCGCTAGCCAGATGGATTATCGGTAATAGCGGTAGTACGCCGCGCAGCTGCCCTCGGAAGACACCATGCAGGGGCCAACGGGGTTCTCGGGCGTGCAGCTACGATTGAAGTGCGGGCACGCCTTCGGCGTGATGGCCCCGCGCAGCACATCGCCGCAACGACATCCACGCGGTTCGATGGTGGGCTCCACTTCGGGATGGAAGCGCTCCACCGCGTCGAACTCCGCGAACTCGGGGCGAATGTGATATCCGCTTCCGGGAATGGGGCCCAGCCCACGCCAGGTAGCAGTGCAGGTTTCGAACACTTCGTCGATAGCGGCCAGCGCCACGGGATTGCCTTCCGCACGCACGCCGCGCGTGTAGGCGATTTCAATTTCCGCGCGCCCCTCATGCAGCTGACGCATGAGCATGGCAATGCCCTGCAGCACGTCCACCGGTTCGAAGCCAGTGATCACACCGGGAATGCCATAGCGTTCGGCCAGGAACTGGTACGGAGCCATACCCGTAATAGTGGAAACATGGCCAGGCAGAATAAGGGCGTCCACCTGAAGCGACGGGTCGGACACAATGGCTTCCAGCGCGCCGGGCATGTTCTTGTGCGCCACGAAGACGCTGAAATTGGAAAGGCCCATCTGCTTCGCGCGGCGAATGGCCATGGCGATGAGCGGCGTGGTGGTCTCGAAGCCCACGCCCACGAAAATGACCTGGCGTTCGGGATGCTCCTGCGCATAGCGCAGCGCATCGAGCGGCGAGTACACGATTTCCACGCTGCGGCCCGCCGCCTTTTCGGCAAGCAAGCTAGACGTGGAACCGGGCACGCGCGTCATGTCGCCAAACGTAGTAATGGTGACGTTGGGGATGCGGCACAGCGCAATGACGGTGTCGATGTCGCGGTTGGCCGTTACGCACACGGGACAACCCGGACCAGAAAGCAGGCGCGTTCCCTCGGGCATGATGGCGCGAATGCCCGCGCGGGCAATGGAAACCGTATGCGTGCCGCATACCTCCATGAGCGCGCAGCTCTTGGGCGCAAGCGCCTGGATAGAATCGATGAGCCCCTTTGCGAGCTCGGGGTTCTTGAACTGGGAAAGGTCGCGCGTGAGCACGTTTTCGGGCAGGGCCTCTGCCGCTCCTTCTGCCGCTCCTTCTGCCGCAGACATGCTACATCGCCTGCTCAGTGATGCCGATTTCCTCTTCCACCATGTCGGGGAACTGGCGCACCAACTCAAGCGTGTCCTCGGCGAACTGGGGGTCAACAACCTCGATGGCGAAGCCCGCATGGACGAGGACGAAGTCGCCCAACGTGGCCTGGGGCGTCAGGTCGATAGAAACCTCACGCGTGGCGCCCATGACCGTGACTTCCACCATGTTGCCATCTTTAACTTCGGTAATTTGAGCGGGAATTGCCAAGCACATACCGCATCTCCTTTTCAGCCAACGCCGGCTTGCGGCGCGGCACCCTTCGTTACTCCCCCGCAGGGAGCGTGTCTATCGTCCGCAATGCTACCACAGCCTGCCCGTATGAAATGCAGGCATCGTTGGGAGGTAGGTCTTTATTCATCGCAGCGGTATAGCCAAGCGCTCCAAGCGCCGAAACCGCATGCTCCATGAGATAGCGATTCATGAACACACCACCCGAAAGCACCACGGTACGCACGCCATACGCGGCCTCCGCAAGCTGAGCAGACATGACAATGACCTCGACCATCGCATCGTGGAAACGACGCGCGATGACGCCCACGGAAACGCCCGCGGCCATATCGTCGAGCATAGCCTTGAAGAGCGGCGCCGCATCGAACAACACGACCGAGGTATCGAGTGCGGTGCTGTTCTCCGTGGCCGTGTTCTTCACGACCTCCACGCGATACGCCGCAGCTGCCTCGGTGTCCGCCTGAGCGGCATGATCGATTGCCGCCTCGAGCAGCACGGCGCCTTCGCCCTCGTACGTAGGCTGGGTGCATACGCCCAGCAAGGCGCTGGCGGCGTCAAACAGGCGGCCGACCGACGACGTATAGGGCGTGTTCAGACCACGCTCGATCATCTGGTCGCAGATTTCGGCCTCGTCGCCCATGGCATCGAGTAGACCCTTCGCAGCAGGATGCTCCAGCAGGTCGAAGGCCCACAGCGCGCCATAAGCGCAACGCATGGGATGCTTGATGGCCGCCGCGCCACCGGGAAGCGGAATATAGGCGAAGTTCGCCAGGCGCTCGAACGTGGCAAGATTCGCCATGAGAACCTCGCCGCCCCAGATAGCGCCATCTTCGCCATAGCCAGTGCCATCGAAGGCAATACCGCACACCGGCCCCTCCAGACCATTTTCAGCCATGGCGGAAACGATATGCGCATGATGATGCTGAACGGCCGTCACGGGCAGATCCTGGCCCGATGCCCACTTCGAGGTGAGGTATTCGGGATGCTTATCGCAGGCCACCGCCACGGGGTTCAGTCGCAAAAGCGATGCGTACGCCCCCTTGGCCTCGAGCCATGCGTCGTTGGTGGCCACGTTCTCCATGTCGCCAATGTGCTGGGACACGAACGCCTCGCCCGGACGCGTATAGCAGAACGTGTTCTTCTGCTCGGGACCCGTTGCAAACAAGCATGCATCCTGGCCCGTAGCGCCTTCGGGGCGTGCGGGGAGCGCGATGGGCAGCGGCGCGAATCCACGGGCGCGGCGGATGAACTGCACCGCCGTCTGGCCCTCGCCCACGCTTAGCACGCGAAGCACGGAATCGTCGTAGCGCGAAAGGATGGCACGATTGTTTCCCAGCAGGGCGTCGGCAATGCCGGCAAGCGCGGAGACCGCCTGGGCGTCGTCAGTCTGGATGGGCTCATCGTGCACATTGCCCGACGTCATAACCAACATGCCGCCAAACGCACGCACGATCAGATGCTGAAGCGGCGTTGCGGGCAGCATAAGCCCCAGCTCGGTAAGACCATCGGCCAGCCCCTCGGCAAGCTGCACGGAGGGCTTCTTCTTTAGCAGCACGATGGGGCGTGCGGGAGACGCGAGCAGGCGCTCCTCCTCTTCGGACACCAGGCAGAACGCGCGGGCGTCTTCGACGCTGGCCACCATGCACGCGAACGCCTTGCCCTCGCGGCGCTTGCGCTTGCGCAGATTGGCCAGGGCAGCGGGATTGGACGCGTCGCACACCAGGTGGAACCCACCCAGGCCCTTTACGGCCACGATGGATCCCGCCTTCAGCAGCGACACCACGGCGTCGATCAGCGCGTCGCTCTCGCTCACGTTGGTGGCCCACAGAGCCTCGCTGCCGCCCAGCTGGTCCTTCTGGAACGCGTGGGCGCCCAGCAGCTGAGCCTTCGCCTCGCCCTGCTGCGTCATGTCGACGAAGCACAGGCGCGGACCGCAGTCGAAGCAGGCGTCAGGTTGCGCATGGAAACGACGGTCGGCCGGATCGGCATACTCGTGCGCGCAATCGGGGCACATGGGGAACTCGCTCATGGACGTCTGCGGGCGGTCGTAGGGCAGCGCGCGCATGATCGTGAAGCGCGGACCGCAGTTCGTGCAGTTGATGAACGGGTAATGGTAACGGCGATTGTCCGGGTCGAACAGCTCGGCCAGGCAATCGTCGCAGGTGGCAAGGTCGGGAGATACGAGTGTCGTGGCGTTGGAATCCACGTCGTCGGAAAAGCGGATCTGAAAAACGCCGAAGCCCTCCACGGGCACCTCGTCCATCTTGATGCGCTCGACACGCGCGGCGGCCGGGGCGTTTTCGGAAATCTCCATCACGAAGGCATCCAGGTCGTCCGAGGCCGCCTCCGCATGGATATGAACGCCGTCGGTGGCATTCAGCACCCAGCCGCAAATGTTATGCGTGCTGGCAATGCGATAAACGAAGGGGCGGAAACCCACCCCTTGCACAATACCTATAACGTGAATATCAAGCGCTTCGTGCATAGTGTGCCTTTCATGGCAGAAATCGCCGCCATGGGGAGGCACGCACGTGCGCCGGTGGCGGCGAAGCGGTTACTTCAAAGAACGAGCCACCTTGGCAACGGTTTCGCCCAGCATACGCAGGGTTACGCCGGAGTTATCGGGAAGATGCAGGTACACGCAGCGACGGCCACGCTCGGAAAGCACCTTCAAGTCGCCTTCGGCCTGGCCCTTGGCCAAGGCGCCCAGCGAGGGGGCCTTGCAGTCTTCCAGCGGGATGTCCTTCAGCTCGTCGGCCGAAATGATCAGGAAGACGCCGTTGTTCTTTCCGCCCTTCTGCAGCTGGCCGGTGGAGTGCAGGTAACGCGGGCCAATTTCCAGGCACGACGCCATCTGGAATTCCTTGGCGAACGTGTGGCGAATGAGCTCGAGTGCCTCGCGACGGCCCTCGCCCGTGAAGGGCACGAAGGCGTTGAGGGCGAAGTAATCGCCGGGCTGGATGCTGCGCATGAGGTTCTTCAGGGCCTTTTCGACCGTCTTCGCCTCCTTCATGGCGGAACTGAGGCGCACCTCGATCTCGCCCAGAGGCGTGCAGCCCAGTTCGTTCTGCACGAAATCGGGCTCGGTGTGGCCACCGCTGAGGATTTCCAGCGTGGCGGCCTTGGCCGATGCCACGTCGGGCTGGTCGAACGGGCATACCTTCATGAGGTAACCACACATGGCGATGGCGTATTCCCACACGATGAAGTCCTGCGAGAGCTCACACACGTTGTCGATGCGGAAGCTCAGGCGCGGAATGGCCTGGTCGATGTAGGCCAAGCTCATCTCGAAGTTCTTGCGCTCGTCCCACAGGTCGGTCTTCGTCTGGTACACCACAACCGTACGGTCGCCCTGGTCCTTCGAAAGCGTAAGGGCGTCGCACTCAATGTTGGGCAGAATGCCATGACCTTCCTTGCCCAGGCTTTCGGCCACCAGCTGTTCGATCCACAGACCCAGAACGCGGCCACGCTTGGGCGTGAGGAAGCTGAACTTGTCGCGGCCCGCAACGTAGTTGTCGTACAGGAACGCGGCGAGCTTGATGGCGGGGTTGTCCACCGAGTCTTCGCTGCATGCACGCTCTGCCTCAATGGCGTGCGCGATGAAATCGTCGAGGTCGATGCCCACCAGCGCAGCAGGTACCAGGCCAAATACGGAAAGGGCGCTATAGCGGCCGCCCACGGTGGGCTCGCCGGTGAACACCTTCAGCCAGCCTTCGCGCTCGGCCATCTTCTGCAGCTCGCTGCCCGGGTCGGTAATGGCCACCAGATGCTTCACCACGTCTTCTTCCGGCATGGACTCACACAGCGCCTTGCGCACGGCCACCAGACCCGAGTTCGGCTCGATGGTGGTGCCGCTCTTCGACGAGATCATGAACAGCGTGGTGTGCGGGTTCAGCTCGGCCAGGATGGCACGCACGCGCACCGGAGAATCGGAGTCGAGCGTGCGGAACTTAATGCGGTTCGAATCGATGCTGTTGTACTTCGTAATGGTCATGGGAGCCTGCGTAGAGCCACCCTCGCCCAGAAGCACCACGGCTTCAATGCCGCTCTCATGCACGCGCTGAGCGAACTGCTTGATGTCCTCGATGGGATACGGAGGGTTGCTGGCCAAGTCGGCCCAGCCCATGAAGTTCTGGGCGCATTCCTGCGCTTCTTCGGAAAAGCTGTAGAGCGTGGCATCCTTCGCGTGAAGGCGGCTCGCCACCTGTTCCTTCACCAGAGTCTTGGCGGAGGGGTACACCTTCTCCATGTCGCCGTTAAGCATATGCTTCCTTTCGGAATAATCAGTACAACTAAAGACCGCCCGCACGGGCAGTCGGAATATGCGTATCAAATTCCAGTAGTATAGCGCAGCCGAATGCAGCCCACATGGAAAGTGGAGACGCTGTGACCTTCGCGACATCCAATATCAACACTTGAACGCGTTCGCCCAGGTGAACGGTATGGGATTATTACGAACGCGCCGAAAGCATAATGCTCACATGCGTCTCGCCACGACCCACGGTGGTAACGACGCACGTACCACGCGGGTCGATTTTGCCATCCATATCGAGGACCGCAACGGTGTAGGTGCCGAACCAGCGTCCTTCGACGAACACTTCCTGCCCTGGCTCTACGCCCACAGCCGCAAGCGCTTGCCCGCACGAAGCCAGATCTCCCTTTTCCAGCTTGCTCGAAACATCGCCCTGGTACACCACCGCCATGACGCTGGCATTACCCACATCGTCCTGCGTATCTACCTTGACATACATTTGACCCGTTGAAAGCTCATAGCATGCCAAAGCTATAGCGGCGACAACCAGGATGGTTATGGCCGCTATAGCTTTGGCATCGTGTCTGGGAACTATAGGTGCTTCCTCCTTGGGGGCCTCAACTTGCTTCTTCGGTCGACCCATGACCGTCCTCCTCAAAACTCTCCCCTCGCGCATAGCGCGATTCCTTCGCGCCATGCTAGCAAATAAAAATGTAGAAATGCAGCAGCAAGGAGCTTCTTTTCGTTCCCCCTGGGCAACGAGTCTTTCCCCTGTCCAATCATGGAGATTTGATGTACAATACGACCCGTGCTCTTCTTTGCGCTTGGCCTGTTCATTCGGCAAAAATCGGGCACAGAATGCGGGGCTCGCACGCACCGTGCGAAATGGGGTAATCCGCTTCTCACAATCGGCGCGCAACAATGCGCACAACGCAAGGAGGAAGCCATGAAACAAGGTAGCACGCTCCTGAAGGTCGTATCCATCATCATGATTGTGTTCGCTGGCCTGGCCATCATCGCCGGAATTCTGTTCCTGGCGGGTGGCGGAATCGCAGCCACCTCTGGCGCCACCACCAGCACCCTCGATCTCAACGGCACCACCTACACGGGAACAGAAGCGGCCATCGGTAGCGGCATCATCGTGGGCCTGTTGGGCGGGGTCATGCTCTTCTCGGGCATCGTCGACCTCGTCATCGGCATCGTGGGAGTAAAGGCCTCGGGCGAAAACGGCAAGCACACGGCTGCGTTAGTTCTGGGCATCATCGGCGTCATCTGCGCCGCAATCAGCCTGATCACCGGCGCCGCGAACAACGCTAACACCATCCTCACCGGCCTCGTTGGCCTGGTGCTTCCCGTGCTCTACCTGGTGGGCGTCATACAGACGCGCAAGCAGCTTGAAGAGCAGCCGGCCGCGCCGCAGCAATTCTAGCCAGTATCTCTTGCATGCACGGCCTACCTCGCCGTGCATGCAAGCGGTTCAAGCCACGAACCATCGTCCCGCTCCAGCAGCCAAGCCTGGTGCGGGACGATTTGCATCTAGGGGCCAGAATGACCAGCCAGCCCTCCGTTTCACTGCTATACTCATGTATCACATCCGTTACGAATGCATGTTAGCGAGGGTTTCCTCATGAGCAAAGATGCCATCCTGCATGTGCGCATCAACGCCGAAGATAAGGAAGCGGCAGAACGCATTTTCGCAGACCAAGGCACAAGCCTTTCCGAGGCGGTGCGCATTTTCGTAAAGCAGAGCATCAAGGTAAACGGGCTCCCCTTCCACCCCACCTCGTCGGAGGGCAAGGGTGGCCTGCACGCGCAGGGGCGCCTTGAAGCGTATGCGCATCAGGAAATGCGCGAAGCAGAACGTGAAGCCTGGATCAGATCGCTGAGTGATAAGTATGAAGCTTTTAATCGATGAGACCGTAATCCTTCGCTACCTTCTGAACGACCAGAAGGGGCATTCGCGCGAAGCCGCCAAGGCAATTGCCACGGGCGAAGCGTATACCTACCCGGAAATCCTGGCACGTGTAGCCGTGTCGCTGCGCGACGTGTACCGCGTGCCCCGCAGCCAGATTGGCTACACGCTCATCGAGCTCATGGACGACATCTACGTTGTCGACGAAGACGTAGCCCGCTACGCCTCGCGCCTCTTCGGCTCGAGCATGCTCGACTTCGTGGACTGCCTTCTGGTGGCGCGCAACGCCCTACATGGCGAGAAGATCATGTCCTTCGACAAGCCCCTCATGAAGCGCACGCTCGTTCTGTAAGGCCGCCAAGCAGGTTCCCCGCGGACCGCGCCCCGAGGGAACGCCCCTGGACGGGCTAGCTGCCCGCACGCAAACACCGCAAGCAAAACCCCTCACGCATAGGGGCTGCGTAGCTCCACGCGCCTTACGAACGTAAACCACCAGCACCAAAAGAAGAGGCCACCGACATAGCGTCGACGGCCTCTTCAGCAGTGATATATGCGCGTGAACTACTTCACGGTAGCGCGCTTAGCCTGCGGAGCAGCCTGAGCAGCCTTCTGCTTCTTGTGGTAGGCGATCCAGTAAATCAGGCCAACGAACACCGCACCACCGATGGTGTTGCCAATGGTGGCAAGGCCGATGTTGTAGAAGGCACCAGCCCACGTAAGAGCCTGGGTGCCATAGCCCATGCTCGAGGCAACAACGCCCATGGGCAGGAAGAACATGTTGGCAACGCAGTGCTCAAAGCCCATGGCAACGAAGGCCATGACCGGGAACACGGCGGTGAAGATCTTGTCGATGACGCTACGACCAGCAAAGCCCATCCACACAGCCAGGCACACGAGCAGGTTGCACATGATGCCACGGAAAAGGATCTGCGTAGGAGAAAGGTTGATCTTGCCAGCAGCCACGGCGACCATCTGAGCGCCGATCGTATTGTCGCCAGCCTTGGTGCCCATCAGGCCGCAGCCCACGATGATACCAACCAGAATGAGCGAACCAACCAGGTTGCCCAGCCAGACAACGACCCAGTTCTTCAGAACGGCAGACCATGCGGCCTTCTTGCTGTTAGCGGCCATAACCATGAGGCAGTTGCCCGTGAAGAGCTCGGAGCCAGCAACAATAACGCAGATGAGGCCCAGCGAGAAGCACAGACCACCGAGCACGTTAGCCGCAGCAAACGAAAGTGTCTGGTCGGCTTTGACGTACGTCATGAACAGAGCGCCCATGCCAATCTGGATACCAGCCATGATGGCCAGCGTGAACATGCGGGGCACGTCCATGTTCGCCTTGCCAACGCCCACAGCCTCGGCCTTGGCTTCCAGGGAAGCGGCGGCGCGACAATCGGGCGCGACAGCAGCAATGTCTTCCTTCGTAATCTGTTCCATATCTCCTCCTAAAAAGAGACTCGCGGGTAACCACCCTCCCAGCAGCTACCCGCAAACGATTGACCTTTAATCAACCGCTAGCGCGGGCACAGCCGAAAAGTCATAGCCTTGCACGAATCGAGTGTGCAATTCTTCGGCAGTCTCGCGAACGGCAGGGGTTAACGCCCCCATAAACTCCATTTGAGCTGGCTGAATACCTAGGAAAATCAATTCATCACAGCACGATTCAAGCTCGCTTAGCATAAACGAAATCGGAAGCGAGTGAGTGGTCATCATGTAATCGGTAGCAACATCATCGGCAGAAAGCCTGCGAAGGGCGCCCGGCTCCAATTCCATGGAAGCGGCATCCACCACTACCAAAACGCGTGGATGCTCCCTGCGCACCACGGAGACAAAGTCCTCGGGCATCTGGCCACCATCAAGAACCTCCCAGTTGGGGGCAGGTTCGTTTTCCAAAAGCTTTGCCAGATACGGCCCGACGGCATCATCACCGCGAAGCACCGCACCTACTGTGAGAACCATCTGTTCACTCACGAGCGTCGTTCCCTTCCCATCATGTAAATGGCCTTGTTGCCAGCCATTGCCTTCAACACGGACTTGAATCCATCGAGCCAAACGCGTTGCGCCGCATCGGAAGCAGCCTCCTGCGCCGCATCAGCGGCCGCGAGCAGCTCCGGCACGTTTTCGTGGAGGATCTGAATTTCCCCGGAGCGGAGAATGCCCTCCATCTTGTAGCGCGCATGACCTTCTGGCATAAGTTCGCAGATGGAACGATAGCACGTTACGCTGCACGACAGGCACTCATCGAAGCAATCGATGACGCCCGTATGATGGCCCACGGCAAGCGTGTAGTACACAATATCTTCCTCGCGCGTGCCCTCTTTGGGGATGGAGCGCTCGTCGTCGACGAATTTTCGACCCAGGCGGTAGAACACCACCATGTCTTCAGCCGGCCGCTGGGCCGGCCCCACCACGAGCGATTCCTCGCTCGCGTGGTGCCGGCTCATTGCTTCCGCTGCACTCATAGACGCAGCTACGCCCATACTAGTGCCTCCCTACACCAGAAAGGATTGCCTGAGCAGCGGGGTCAAGCGATTCCCCGTTGGGCGCAAGACGCGAGAGCCCCTCTCGGAGCGCCGCATCGCGGCGATCGCCGGAAACGGTCATTTCGGCAAGGTCGTTGCGAAGCTTCGTGTACACCTCAACCTTGCGCGGGTCGATTTCGGCCTCGATGAGCGCATTCACGTTCGCGAACACGCCACCTTCCTTTTCCATGGCGGAAAGGAACGCGTCGGACAGGTCTTTGCCGTAACGGTAACCCGAATACAGACGTGCGTCCTTCTCGATCTTCGTCATCACCTTGTACGGGATGTCCTCGAAACGAAGCGTTGCCGGGCTGCCGTCGTCCACCTCGTCGAGGTGATGCAGCTTCTGGCCAAGCAAGCCCAGGGCGATTGCGAAGCCGTAGATGGTCTGAGCGGGCGTGGGCGGACATCCAGGGATATAGACGTCGACCGGTAGAATCTTGTCGGTACCTCCCCACACACAATAATTGTCGTGGAAGATGCCGCCCGTGCAACCGCATGCGCCGTACGAAACTACAAGTTTGGGGTTAGGGGCTGCTTCGTAGGCGCGCAATCCTGGCATGCGCATGGCGCGCGTGACGGCGCCGGTATACACCAGGATGTCAGCATGGCGAGGACTGGGGGTGTTCTTGATGCCGAAACGCTCGGCGTCGAACACAGGCGTGATCGTCGCGAAAATCTCGATTTCGCAACCGTTGCAACCGCCCAGGTCGCAACGGTAGATATAGACGGATCGCTTAATGTCGTTCAGAAGTGCCAGCTTGGCTTTCTGCACGCTTTCCTCAAGCGTAACCGGATCGGGCTTGTACTGCAGACGATCGGGAACGTTGTGATCGATAATCATTAGCGGGCACCTCCACCATAAAGCTCTTTAATCTTCCTCAGGCGGTTCTGCTCGGCAATGCGACGTGCTTCAGCGAGCTGTTCCTCCGAAGGCTCGGGAGTGGGGTCGCCCTGAGCGTCCACGCGCTCCTTGGCGCGATAGGCATCGGCCTTCTGCCTGCAAGCGGGGCACATCCCCATCGTCTTCATGGCCTGACGCGTTTCGGCATCCTGCGCATTGGACTGGGCGATGATGCGAGAAGCGTAATCCACTTCCTTGGCGGAAGCGTAGTACGAACCGCACTCGCTGCACTTCTGCAAGCCATAGGTAGCCGTCTGCTCCAGGTCGTCCTTCGAGAAGACCGCAAGCTCGAATTCCTTGGTGAGCTCGATGGCCTTCGTGGGACACACCTCTTCGCATCGACCGCAGAAGATGCAGCGGCCGAAGTTGATGGACCACGTGGTGGTTCCGGCATTCATGTCGAGCTTCATCTGGATGGCATTCGGCGGGCACGCGACTGCGCAGGCGCCACACGCAATGCAATCCTTCAGGTTGTGCTCGGGCTTGCCACGATAGTGGTCGTACTGATGGAGGGGCGCTGCAGGATACTGAATGGTCGCATCGCCGGTGCGGAGTATTTCCTTGATAGTCTTAAACATCTTCGCACCTCCTAATCCGCGAGCGGGCTATGCTTGCGCGTGCGCGCATAGGTTTCCAGCTGCTGTTTCGTGACTACCTTTTCCGTACCCTTCTTCACATCGATGATGCTCACGCGCTCCGTGCAGGAATAGCACGGGTCGATGGAGCCAACGATGAGGGCGGCATCAGAAATGGTGTTGCCGCGGAACATGTAGCGCAGGACCGGCCAGTTGCTGTACGTGCTGGCCTTGGCGCGCCAACGGTAGCACTTCTGATCATTGCCAATCATCGACCAGTGCACGTCCTCGCCACGAGGAGCTTCCGTCCAGCCAAGGGCGAACTTGTGCGGGTCGATGTTGAACTTGTCATTCAGCACGATGCCGGAAGGCAGGTCGGCGGACAGCAGCTCCTCGATGATGTCGATGGAGTCGAGGAACTCGCCCACGCGAACCACGGTACGGCCGAAGACGTCGCATGTGTCGGCGGTGATGGGCTTGTGCTTCGCGGCGATGGCGGCATAGCCATCGAACGGATGCACCCAACGCGCGTCGCGAGCGAAGCCGCTGCCACGCACGCACGGGCCAACGGGGCTGTAGTCGCGAGCGATCTTCGGGTCGAGCTTACCGACGCCCTGAGCGCGCTTCAGGAAGTTAGGCGTGCTCAGCAATTCGTCTACCAGACGCTTGGCGTCGGCGCGCAGCTCGCCCACCAGGCGCAGCGTCTCGAGCTTCTGCTCGGCCAGAATGTCGCGACGCACACCGCCGATGAGGTTGTAGCCGTAGGTCTTGCGAGCGCCCGTGAGCAGCTCGGCCAGGTCCATCGACTTCTCGCGGATGCGGAAGAAGTGCTGGAAGCCCGTATCGAAGCCGCTGTAGTGGCACACGAGGCCCAGGTTCAGCAGGTGAGAGTGCAGGCGCTCGGTCTCCAGCAGGATGGCGCGGATGTACTGGGCGCGCAGCGGAACCTCGATGCCCTGGGCGCGCTCCACCGTCTCCGAATAGGCAACCGAATGGGCATAACCGCAGATGCCGCAGATACGCTCGGCCAGGAACGACACGTTGTCGTAATCCATACGAGCCTCGGCGCATTTTTCCATGCCGCGATGCACGAAGAACATGCGGTAGTCGGCATCGATGATGTCCTCGCCTTCGACGTACAGGCGGAAATGGCCCGGTTCGTCGGAGGTGATGTGCATGGGGCCCATGGGGATCGTGGTCGTCTCGTGATCGCCCGTTTCCTTCAGGAACTCGTAGTTTTCGATGTCCCTGGTAGGTGCGGGGCGATAGCGGTAATCCATGGCGTCCTTGCGGAGCGGATGGATGTCCATCGGCCAGTCGTCGGGCAGGACCAGGTTGCGGTTGTCGATGATGCCGATAGCATGCAGACCGAACATGTCCTGCACTTCACGCTCGCTCCATACGGCGGCGGGAACCTTGGGCGACACGGCGTAGAACTCGCACGTATCGGCAGGCACCTCTACACGCACGGTGAGCATGCAGCGGTCCTCTTCCTCCATGGAGAGGATGTAGTACAGCGCAAAGCAGTTGTTGAATGAGCGCTCGTCGTTACCAATCATTACGGGCATCCAACCACCACGCTGGTAGTACAGGTACTCGATGACCACGGGCGCGGAATCGCGAGCGACGGTGATTACCGGCTGGTAATCGGTCGACCAGCTTTCCGACAGCACCACGCCTGGGTACCTTTCACGGACCGCCTGAATGTGGGATTCGCCCGTGCGGAGCGCTTGTTTCTTTCTAGATGTCACGATATATCTCCTTCGTCGTGCACGGGACTAGTTCATTTGGATGAGATTGCTCACACCCGACAGGAGCGAGCCGGTATCACCGGGGTCGACATCCTCCTGCATGACGATACTCGCGGCGTTGTTGATGCCCGTCATGAGCGGCTGAGGCATGGCCACGCCGAACCACAGAATGCAGGCGGCGAGGAGCACTTCAGGAATAATCGCCATAACAGGCAGCTCCTTCTTCTCCATACCTTCAGGCTTCTTGCCAAGCACGGAGCGTGCAACCACGCCAACCAGGGCGCAGACGACAACCGTGAGGGCAAGAGCCAGCAGGATGAGCAGCCACATCATGTCGCTCTGATAGCCGGCAACGAATGCGCCGATCTCGGAGGTGAACATGGCGAACGGCGGGAAGCCGGACAGGGCGAAGAAGCCAAAGGCCAGGAGCACCGCCGTGGCAGGGGCGGCTTCGATCACGCCGGTGATCTTGCGCAGGTCACGCGTACCGTACTTCATAAGGATGTTGCCGGAGAGGCAGAACATGAGCGCCTTGGTGAAGCCGTGGAATACGCAGTGCAGCAGAGCCGCAGCGATACCGATGGGGCCGCCGAAGCCCAGGCAGAGGGCAACGAGGCCGATGTTCTCGCAGGAGCTATATGCCAGCTTGCGTTTCAGGTCGTCCTGCGTGTACACGGCGAACGCCGCAACGCACACCGAAAGCAGGCCCAGCGTAAGCAGGATCGCGCGAGGGAACGTCACGCCGATGCTGGCAACGGCCAGCACGTAGAAGCGGATGATCACGAGCAGCGCGCACTTCAGCAGAACGCCGGAGAGCAGAGCCGAAACGGGGCTGGGAGCCTCGGAGTGAGCGTCGGGCAGCCACGTGTGCATGGGGAACAGGCCCGCCTTGGTACCGAAGCCGATTACCACGAACGTGAACGCGATGGTGACGACCGTGGGGTCGAGCTGACCGGCAATCGGCACGATAGACGTCCAGAAGGCAGCCTGCGTGTTGTCGGACATGACATCGGCAGCGTTCGCGTAAATGAGCAGCGTACCGTACAGACCGAAGGCAACGCCGGCGGTACACACGATAACGTACTTCCAAGCAGCTTCCAGAGCCAGCTTGGTTTCGTAGCAGCCGACCAGGAACACCGTAGCCAACGTGGTGGCCTCTACGCAGATCCACATCATAATGATGTTGTTGGACGTAGCAGCCAGCAGCATCGTGAACAGGAACAGGCTGAAGAACGAATAGTAGTTCTTAACCTGCTGAGGCTTCATATGACCAGCCTCAACGTCGTGCTGCACGTACGGCACGGAGAACACGCCGACAAGCATGCCGATAACGCCAATGAGCGTTACGAACACGCTGGAGAGCGAGTCGAGCCTAAACCACATGCCAGCAGCAGTGATGGTCTGGCCGGACGTGAATTCGCTCACCACCAGAATCATCGAAATGATGAGCACGCTTGCAATGGACAGCGTATGGATTACCTCATACAGCGTCTTCGAAACGGAGCGAGCAGGCAACACGGCCATGAGCAGCGTGGCGGCCAGCGGCACTACCAGCAGCACTATGAGCATAGTCGAAAGATCCATGTGTTATCACCTACCCCCTCAGGTTCATAAGATCGTGGGCATCGAGCGTTTTGTTCACGCGATGAATCTTGCAGGCGATAAACACCATGATGATCACCGCAAACACGGCGTCGGTGGCAATACCCGTTTCCACCAGACCGGGAGCGTTGGGTGCCAGCAGAGCCAGCGTTACATGAGAGCCGTTCTCCATCAGGCAGTAGCCAAAGACCTGCTTCATGATGTTGCGCTGAGAAACGATGCACGTAAGGCCAATGGCGAAGTGCGCAAGTGAAATGGCCAGCGCGGGATGCACGGCCGCTGCCGTCGGCAGAGAAATGCCCATAACCGCCAGGTAGCAGACAACCACTTCGGCGATTACCAGCAAGACGCAACCAACCGGGGACAGCTTCGAAGGGAGCTCGACATCGGCGTCGTCGCCCATCTTCTTAATCGTGTAGAGCATAATGCCCGGAACAAGCACTACTTTCGTAACGAACGCCGACACGGACCACATATAAAGCTCGGTCGAACCGGTGGTGGCGCCAAGCGTAGCGAACATCGCCACGATCACGAGCGACTGCAACGCATACATGTAGGCAGCCGAACGCAGCTTACGGGCGAGCACCACGAGCGTGGAGGTGATAACCAGGACGCAGCCTAGCAGGTTGACGATCAGAAATCCTGTTTCCATTAAGGGCACCTCCTAACCAATCCAGGCTGCGGCGAAGAAGCCGGAGCAGAACGTCATGATGATGAGGACGATGAACACGCCCTTCATAGCGGCGGGCACGGGAGCCGAATTCTCGACAACCTCGCTGGGCTCGCCGAACATCACCGAACCCATCCACTTCAGGAACCACATGAAGCAGACAACCGTTTCGATGAGGGCAATGACCACGATGAACAGCAGCGGGCCATTGTTAGCAGCAGTCAGGAAACCGCCGCTGAAGATGTAGAACTTGCTGAAGAAGGCATTCATCGGAGGGCAGCCAGCGATTGCCAGGGCGGCAACGCCAAAGCCAATGCCCAGAATGGGGCGCTTCTTCAGGACGCCGCGCAACTGAGGCAGCATGCGGGTGCCCATGGTGCAGCTGAACGCACCAGCCAGCAGGAAGAACAGGGTCTTGGCCCAAGCATGGTTGAAGATGTGCATAACAGCGCCATCAAAGGCCATGCCGCTTCCGAAGATGTAAAAACCGAAGCCCAGGAAGATGTAGCTGAGCTGGCTGATCGTGGAGAACGCCAGCAAGCGCTTCATGTCGTCCTGGGGCAGGTACATGAGGAACGCGAAGATGCAGGTGACGATGCCGCCGATGACGACGACCCAGCCCACAACCTCGTTCACCGTGCCGGCGCAGATAAGAGCGCGGGCGAAGATGCACACGCCAACCTTAACCATGGATGCGCCATGCAGATAGGCAGAAACAGGCGTGGGGGCGTTCATGGCGGAAGGCAGCCACATGTAGAACGGAATCTGCGCGGACTTGCCCCATGCGGCAAACAGGATTGCCAGCATGACGAACGTCTTGGGGCCATCAGCAAGCGAGCCAATGGCGGTCAGCTCGAACGTACCCGTCTGGGCGAAGAGAACCGCCGTGGCGATGTAGAGGCCCAGCGACGCAATGTGCGTAACGATGAGGGCCTTCATAGCCGACGCGCGGGCGATATCGGTGTTGTAGTAACCGATGAGAGCCCAGGAGCAAGCACCCGTGATCTCGAAGAACACCAGCTGGCCGATGATGGTGGAGCTGTATACCAGACCCGCCATGGCAGCAATGAAGATGATGAGGAACGCGTAGAAGCGCCTACGCGGCTCGTCGGGATGCTCGCGATTCGTGGGTGCCATGTACGCCGTAGAGTAGATGACGACCAGCAGACCAATGATGACGAAGGTGGGTGCGAGCAGGCAGCTCACCTTGTCGAAGACGAATCCCATTACTGGGACCGTGCCAAACGAGAGCCAGGTTACCGTAACCGGCTCCATGCCACCGCCGACGAACTGTGCGCCGACCAGCACGGTGGCAAGAGAGGACAGCGCCGCACCCGTGATGCAGATACCCTTATCAACGCGCCTCGGCGAGATGATCGTGAGGAGCGCGCACACGAAAGGCACGAGAATGGATGCACTTGCGAACAATGTCATGTCTCATTCCCCCTTTCGTTAAATACCCAGCACGCAGAACGCGAAGGCGCAAACGGTAACTGCGACCACGAACCACGTCTGACGACCAGTGATATTCCAGCGAACGCGGCTGACCACGTTTTCCAGAACCATGGTGATGAACAGGATGACCAGCATCTTCAGCACGTAAACCACCGTGCCAAGAGCCACGCCAAAGAAGCTGAAATCGACCGAGCTGCCAAAGGGCAGGAAGATGGCGATAAACAGCGTGGCCATGATTGCCTGCTTCATGGGCATGGCGATATGCATCATGGCGAGCGCAGGGCCGCTCATTTCAGCCAGAGGGCCCTCCTGCAGTTCCTGCTCGGCTTCCGCCAAGTCATAAGGAAGCTTGCCCATCTCGATGTAGCAGTCGACCGCGAAGGCAACGCCTGCAACAACGAATGCGATGGGGTTGGCAACGGAACCAGCGCCCACGGCAACGCCCATTTCGGCGATGTTGGTGGTGCCGCAAGCCAACGCAGCTACGAACAGGGCCAGCATGAGGGAGGGCTCGACGAGCGTACCGATGAGCAGCTCGCGAACACTACCGGTGCCAGCGTATGCGCTTCCGGAATCGAGGCCGGCCAGGCCAAAGAAGAAGCGTGGCAGCGCAAGCAGGTACACGATCAGGATCGCGTCGGCCAGCGCCGGGATGGGGCTGACGCGCGTGGCCATGGGCAGACCCATTGCCAGCACGAACATGGTGCCGATGTAGAGCGGCGGAAGGATACGCGAAATGTTGCTGGAATGATTGCTGTGCACATCCTGACGTTTCAGCAGCTTCGCAATATCGTAGTAATCCTGGAATACGCTTGGTCCGCGACGCGTGTGCATCTTGGCGCGGAACTTGCGCGCGATGCCCGATACCAGCGGAGCGAGCAGCACCAAGAGGATGCCCTGCACGAGAGCGATAACAATTTGAATCGGTTCTAGCATGTGAAGCACCCCCTTACATGAATACGACGCCGAGGATCAGGAACGCGACCAAGGCAACCACGACATAGCAGATGTATACGCGGAAGTCGCCGCCTTCCAGCTTGCTCGACTGGCGCGCAAGCCATTCGACAAACTGCGCCGTAGGATCGACCAAAGCAAAATCGCCCCAGTTCTGAACGCGATATGCCCACTTCGAAAGGCCCTGGAACATGCGAGCGCATGCGGGACTCTGCGCAGACAGGCTGTCACGCATACGATAGAACGGAGCCCAGAAATGCTTCACCTGAGCGCCAACGCTGTTGGCCACCAGGGGCATATCGGGAGTGGGGTTGTAACCGCAAGCCCAGGGATCGGGCGTATTGGAAACACCACCCGTGCTCTTCGCGCGAACCACGGCCCAGACGGCAACGATGACGCCGATGAGCAGAATCGCGACGAGAGGCGTGGAGATAACGCTCTCCAGAACGGGATTGACCAGGTTCGCACCATTCGCGGTACCCGCAATGGCGGTGCCAGCAATGCTAGCGGCAGCCTGAGTGAGCGAAGGCACAACCCAGGGAGCGCAAACGCCCAGGCCAACGCAGATGATTGCCAGCAGCACCATGGCTAGGCGCATGGGAGCAGGAACTTCCTTGGCGTTGGCGGCCACATCGCTGCGAGCAGCGCCCAGGAACGTTACGCCGTAGGCCTTCACGAAACAGGTGACGGCAAGAGCGCCCGTGATGGCCAGCATGACCGCGCCGAAGGCGCAGACTACCTTCACCACAGCGTCGCCCGACATTGCAGCGGTGAACAGACCCTGATAGGTGAACCATTCGGACACGAAGCCATTCAGCGGCGGGATGGCGGAAATGGCCAGCGAGCCGATGAGGAAGCACACAGCCGTGGTGGGCATGACCTTGCGCAGGCCACCCAGGATTTCCATGTTGCGCGTGCCCGTGGAGAACAGCACCGAACCAGCACCCAGGAACAACAGGCCCTTGAACATGGCATGGTTGATAAGGTGGAACAGACCAGCAAGCAGGCCGATAACGGTAAGAGCGGCCGAACCGGTGGCAGCGCCAATGAGAGCGATGCCAACGCCCAGCAGGATGATGCCGATGTTTTCCACCGAGTGATAGGCAAGCAGACGCTTGATGTCATGCTCGCCCAGAGCGTAGGCTACGCCGAGCACGCTGGAAACAGCGCCGAAAAGCAGCACCATGATGCCCCACCACAGTTCAACCTGGCAGGCGCTCAACAGGTCGAAGCCAACCTTCACAATACCGAAGATGCCAATCTTGATCATGCCGCCGGACATCAGCGCACTCACGTTGGAAGGCGCCGCGGGGTGAGCCATGGGCAGCCAAGAGTGGAACGGAATCATACCAGCCTTGAAACCGAAGCCCAGGAACGCAAGCGTGAAGCAGAGGCTCGCGATAACGGGCGAGAACTGCGCGGAACGGAACGCCTCGAATTCGAAGCTGCCCGTGAGCGCGGCCATGGTAAGGAACGACACCATGATCATGAAGAAGCCAACGTGGGCCATCACGAAGTACATGAAGCCGCCCTTGATGGAAACGTCGTTCTGCTCGGTGATAACCAGGAAATAGCTGGTGAGCGACATGAGCTCGAAGAATACCAGGAACCAGAAGGCGCTATCGGTCGTGCAGACGCAGTTCATGGACGCTACGAACAGGTTCATGAAGAACGCCATAGCCGAAATGCCCTTGCCACGGTAATCGTCGAAATACGAGAAACCGTAGATCCACGCCGCCAGAGCAAGCACGGAAAGGACCGTTACCATGATGCCGGACAGGGCGTCCAGACGAAGCGTGAACGCAAAGAACACGGTACCCATCTGGAAGGTCTGCACCGAACCGGTAATGGCTCCAAGACCAGCAATCAACGAGGCGATGGCAGCGATTACGCCAAATGCGCAACCCACCGTCTTGCCCGCGCTTTCATTCTTTCCGCAGAGAAGCGACAGGATGCCGCCCACCGTGGAGATGCCTAGTGAAGCAATCAATAGATTCATGGCTCTCTACCTCCCTTCCTTGTCGTGTTCTTGCTGTTGGTCGAAGTTTTCGACAATAACCATGTTCCCCTTGATGGCCTCGAGGCGCTTTCCCTCGATTTCGGTTGCGTCGTCGTCGCACTCCACCAAACGCAGGGCGTTGGTAAGGCACGCGTCGACGCAATGGGGATGGCCGTGGTCGTACTCGCACAGGTCGCATTTGACCGCAGCGGAGTAAACGCCGATTTCCCACTGGAGAATCGGGTCGGTGGAAGCGGGGAACGTAGGAGTCTTGTACTCCGTGCCCGCAACGCCCGAAATGGGCGTACCGAACATGTGGATAGCCCCGAACGGGCAGGTGACTGCGCATAGCTTACAGCCGATGCAAACGTGCTCGTCTACACGCACGCAGCCGTCATCGCAAATCGTGATTGCATCTACCGGGCACACGCGAGCGCACGGAGCGCCTGAGCAATGATGGCATGTTACTGATGCCACCACGTCTCGGCTCTCGTATAGCGCCAAACGCGGCTCGTCAAGCAATCCGGCATTGCGATGCCCTTCGGCGCACTCCGCGCGGCATGTGCCACACGCAATGCATCGATTCGGATTGATTGCGATAAAGCGATTCATGAATTCACCCCTTTGTGTGAAACTCGTTCTCTCCTCCGCGCCCGCGTATCGCTTCCACGGGCGCGCCCTAGGCGCGGGGTCTCGTCTTGTGACCCCGCGCGACGCTCCTCCTATCACTAATTAAGAACCGCCACCGATTCGCTTCCCCGTTCGCTGCGCGCGAACTGCTCATCGGCCAATTCGCTGAACTGACCATCTGCTGCAGTTGCCAGGCGCTCCTTGAGCTCCATGTACAACTCCATGCAGTGTTCTTCCGCCCACACCTGGTCGTCGATTCGTTCAACCTGACATGCGCTGTATTTGTCCTCGGGCGTATGCGAACGTGTGTCCACATGGTGCAAGGCCAAATCGTTGCACTTGCCGATCCACCACTGATACGTCATGTAGACGGCGCCGTCATTGACGCGGTCATCTACGAAGGCACGCGTGATGATCTTTCCGCGGCGAGAATACGCCCAGATAAGGTCGTTATGCTTGATGCCTCGACTCTCGGCTTCCTTGGGGCTGATATGCGCGTAACCAGGCTCGTCTGCCAGGTCGGCAAGCTCGCGGCAATTGCCCGTCATGGAGCGGCAGCTATAGTGACCCACTTCGCGCACCGTGCAGAGCACCAACGGGTACTCGCGGTCGGGCACTTCCGTGGGGCCCTCGTAATCGCAGGCCATAAGCTTGGCCTTGCCATCGGGCATGCTGAAGTTGCCTCCCAGGAACAAATCGGGCGAACCCGGATGGTCGAGCGTGGGACACGGCCACTGCGCGTAGCCCAGGCCTTCCATCTTCTCGTACGTGGCACCATATGCCGCAGGCCACAGGGCGCGGCATTCCTCGTCCCAAATCTGCTTCGTATTCTCGTAATGCATGGGGTGGCCCATGCGGGTGGAGAGGTCTGCGATGATATCCCAGTCATCGCGGCATTCGCCTTTCGCGGGTACCGCTTGGCTGAAGTACTGGAACGTGCGGTCGCAGGCGGAAAATACGCCTTCGTGCTCGCCCCAGCTGGTTGCCGGCAGGATAACGTCGGATATCTCGGCCGTCTGCGTCATGAAAATGTCGAGCGTCACATTGAATTCGAGCTTCATGAGCTGCTCTTTCAACTTCTTCGCGTCGGGCTCGGTCTGCAAGCCATCTTCGCCCATGCAAACGAAAGCGCGGACTTTCCCCTCGTCCACCAGGTGACCGATGTCGGTGATCTTATATCCCACGTGATCGGAGAGCTTTTCAACGGGAATATGCCACGCATCGGCGAACTTCTGCTTGATGGCCGGGTCGGTAACGCTCTGGTACCCAGGGAAGAAGTTCGGCAGGGCGCCCATGTCGCAAGCACCTTGCACGTTGTTCTGCCCGCGTACCGGCGCGAGACCCGAATTCGGCTTGCCAATTTGGTGGGTAATGCACGCAATGGCGGCGCACATATGCACCGCTTCCACGTTCTGAGCGCTTTGGCAAACGCCCATGCCCCAGCACAGAATAGAAGAGGGCTCTGCAGTTGCATACATGCGTGCCGCCTCCCTCATCATGGCCGGGTCGATACCCGTAATATCCTTCGTGGCTTCGGGAGAGTATTTCTGCACTACTTTCACGAAGTCCTCGTAACCTGTCGTATGCTCGCGCACGAATTCCTCATCGACCAGACCCTGCTCGATGATCGCGTACGCGAACGAGTTAAGGAATGCGATATTGCAGCCGTTTTTAATGGGCATGTAAATATCAGCAATTCGCGCCGTCTCGATGAAACGAGGATCGGCAACGATGATCTTCGCGCCCTTTTCCTTGGCGCGCACGATACGGCGTGCAACCAGGGGATGCGAAGTGTTCGGGTTGTAACCGAACAAGAACAAACAACCAGCGTCCTCCATGCCAGGAGTACCGCAACTCATAGAACCTGCTCCAACTGTGTCAATCAGACCGACGACTGTGGGCCCGTGTCAAGTTCGCGCGCAGTTATCTATGTTGTTGGTACCCAGGCATGCGCGAGCGAAACGCTGCATCGCCAAGTTGGATTCGTTGCCCGTGCCACGCGACGACCCAGTGGTCATGATGGCGTCGGGACCATACTTCTCCTTGATGGCGGTAAGCTTCTCCGCCACGTAGTCGAGCGCAGTATCCCAACTAACGCGCTGGAAAGGCTTGCTGCGAGACGTACGCATCATGGGGTGGAGCAGGCGTGGCGTTAGGATCTTCGTATCGTTGATGAAGTCATAGCCACTCCAGCCCTTCAGGCAGAGTTCGCCCTCGTTTGTGAGACCCATTAGCGGTTCAGCGCCGACAACCTTCTCGTTTTCCACGAGAAGGTTGAACTTGCAGCCTGTTCCGCAATATGGGCACACAACCATGTGCTTCTCCATATTGCCCTCTCTCTCCTCTTCCGTGCGCAGGCCGACGCCTTCCATCCGGCGCCGGCCTGCGCGACCTACTAAAACCTTGCGGCAAAAGTCTGAGACGCCTCGGCAGCGTTCAGACGTTTGTCCCTGACATTGGCGTCGATGTCTCGCTGATCAACCAGCGAGAGCGCGCCCGAGGTGCATGCCGAAATGCATGCCGGGCCTTCGGGCCTATCGACGCAACGGTCGCATTTCACGACAACGGGGGTGGTGCGAGCAGAAAGCTCGACATCATTTACTTGGTAGGGGCGGAAGATCTCCGCGACGTCTACCGCACCGAACGGGCATGCCATTACGCAGCCGCGACATCCGATGCAGAGAGCAATGTCGACGGCAACGCGATTACCGTCGCGATAGAGGGCGCCCGTGGGGCACGCCGCCGCGCAGGGGGCGTCCTCGCAATGACGGCAAACAACCGGCGCAGTAGTATCTGCGTCGGCATGCACGACATTGAGGCGCGAAATGGGCACATCGCCCGGCTGGAAATGCTTAACCAGGCATGCGGTCATGCATGCCTTGCATCCCACGCACTTACGCGGATCTGACACAACAAACTTGCTTCCCATAAAAGTCCGTCCTTTCCCTCTCGCTTCTCCCGAGCGACTCGTATGGGGAACCTGATTAGGTTGTATGCAAGAAATTCATATTTGGAACAAAGGACATCACATTTATGTTTTGTCCTTCAGAAGAGTGATCACGTTCAAAATTTCGTGAACTCGATATGAAGAAGATTACCGTTTTGACATCGTATCGTCAATTAAGCGAAGGGTATTATTAATTAGTCTATTCGTATCACCCCTGATAGTTCCTGTGATTCTCGAAAGACACTTTTTATTACCAGATTGCAACTCAAAGTAATCTATCTTAGTTGAAAATAATTGGATATTACGTTTGTTATACACAGATTTTGAACAATAGAGAGAGCGCTACGCAAATCGGGCAAATTTCGGAAAACACGAATGTGTTACATATTCTTTCTGTTTCCTGGGCTTTTGAGTTTTTAGAAAAACAAAACCGCGTATTTATGCGCAAGCCAGGCAACGTAAAAACAGGGCACCTTATTACGCTCGAAATCGCCGGTTTCGAAGCCCGAAGGAAAGCGGCAAAAACGCCGCCCTCAACACAACCGATTCACGATACGTTCACATGCCGAAATGAAGAGTTGCGAAGCCGTCACAACTTCTCTAAAAAGCCAGGTAAAGCGCCTAAAATTCGCTGCTTGAGCGCCTTTTCGCGTCGCCTCCGAACCGATCCGCGCACGGCCCCCCCGTAAGGGCACGGGAGGACATATTTCGCTTAACCACGTTTTTGGAACCCAAAAACGCTCTGACCTTGCACTTTGTATCTAGATAGTATTACGGAAGTTATACGTAATTTACGACATTTTACCGACATCATGGCAGCAAGATCCTGCAATAGCATCACTGAACGGCATTGTTTCCCCAGGTGAGAGTAATTGCACTACCAACTCCCCCTCGCCCAGTACACCCTATTCTTAGTAGAGAATATATTGACAAGAATTATGGAGGTTTATAGAGTTTCGGTAGCCCATATGTAAGACGAGACATAGGGCGCTTCTTTTCTGCGTTTCATCATCAGCACAATCCCACTTCCTATTCTGCAAGGAAGAGCTGTAGGGCATTCCCCTGCCCATTTCAAAGAGCGCATGATCTCGCCTTCAAGGGTCAGGAGAGGGTTTTATCCAGCCAAGAGAAGGAGACGATGGTGGACGGAAACAAGTTCATCGTCGGCGATGCTGGACTCTGCATTGGATGCAGGACCTGCATGGCCGCGTGCTTTGACAAGCACGACATTGTTGGTGACGTGGCTATCCCGCGCCTCAACGTAGTTTCTACCCTGAAGGTATCTACCCCTATCGCATGTCGTCATTGCCAGGACGCTCCCTGCGCCCGCGCATGCCCCGTCAATGCGCTCTATCACGAAGACGATGGCCGCGTGGCCATGCGTGAAGATCGCTGCATTGGCTGCCGCAGCTGCATGATGGCATGCCCCTATGGCGCTATTCAGATTGTCGGCCGTCCCGAAAACGTATACACCGGTTGCGCGGACGAGCTCTTCATTGGCGAAGCTGGCAACCCGTACATCGTCAAATGCGATCTCTGCCACGATCGCGAAGACGGACCCGCATGCGTCGGAGCCTGCCTGACTGGCGCACTGCATGTCCAGGACAACGTCTCCTTCGATACGTCTCGCAAGAACAAATGGGTTGAAGCAGCCGAAGCGGCTGGCGCGCTTTCGAGCGTTCCCCTGAATCCGGTCCTTGCCTAGCAGAGAGAAGAACACTATGGAAAAGCATATGGCGGTCTGCCCGTACTGCGGAGCAGGCTGCAAGCTCAATCTTATTGTCGAGAACGGCGTTGTCGTAGATGCCGAGGGCATCGACGGCGTCACCAATGAAGGCGAGCTCTGCCTGAAGGGCATGTGCGGCTACGACTTCATCAACGACACGAAGATTCTCACTCCCCGCATTCTGCACCCCATGATCCGCCGCACCAAGGGCGGTCCGCTCGAGCGCGTGAGCTGGGACGAAGCTCTCGACTTCACCGCTAAGAAGCTCATGGCCATCAAGGAAGAGTATGGCCCCGACGCCATCATGACCACCGGCTCTTCCCGCGGTCCCGGAAACGAAGCCAACTACGTCATGCAGAAGTTCACGCGCGCTTGCATCGGTACCAACAACATCGATAACTGCGCCCGTACCTGCCATGGCCCCAGCGTTATCGGCCTCATGGACACCCTGGGCTCTGGCGCCATGAGCGTATCCATTCCGAACATGGAAAAGGCTGACTGCATCTTCCTGTTTGGCTACAACCCCAGCGCGTCGCATCCTATCGTTGCCCGCCGCATCGTGAAGGCAAAGGCCCGCGGTGCCAAGCTCATCGTCGCCGACCCGCGCGTTACCGAAAGCGCCCGCATCGCCGACATCTACATGCCCATCAAGAACGGCTGCAACCTGGCCTTCATGAATGCCTTCGCAAACGTCATCGTGAACGACGGCCTGATGGACAAGGAATTCGTTGACGCTCATACCAACGGCTTCGACGAGTGGTGGAAGGTCATCTCCAAGTACACCCCCGAATACGTACAGGACATCACGGGCGTCGACCCGGCTACGTTCCGTCGCGCCGTGCACATGTACGCCGAGTCCCCCAACTCCATCATCGGTTGGGGCATGGGCGTTACGCAGCAGAACCAGGGCGTCAAGACGGTCCACACGATTGCCGCCATCGCCTGCATCACCAACCAAATCGGCCGCGATGCCGCAGGCGTTGCTCCCGTTCGTGGCCAGAACAACGTTCAGGGCAGCTGCGACATGGGCATGTGGCCCAGCCTGTTCCCCGGCTACCAGAAGGTTGCCGACCCGAAGGCGCGCGCCAAGTTCGAGCAGGCATGGAACCTCCCCGAGGGCTTCCTGTCCGCCCGCGAAGGCTTCAAGCTCACCGACGTGCCCCATGGCGCGAAGAGCGGCGAGATTCGCGCGTTCTACAACTTCGGCGAGGACCCGGTTCAGACCGAGCCCGATTCTACCGACATGATCGAATCGCTTAGCAAGCTCGACCTGTTCATCAGCCAGGACATCTTCATGACGCAGACCACCGCTCTGGCCGACGTCGTTCTGCCCGGCACCAGCTGGGGTGAGCATGACGGCGTGTTCTCCGCCAGCGACCGTACGTTCCAGCGCTTCACCGCTGCCGTGCCGCCCAAGGGCGAGTGCCGTCACGACTGGGAGATCTTTGCCGACCTGTCCACGCGCATGGGCTACCCGATGCACTACAACAACACCAAGGAGATTTGGGACGAAATGCGTGAGCTGTGCCCCAACTTCTATGGCGCCACGTACGAGAAGATGGAAGGCACGGGTCATGCCCAGTGGCCTATCCCCACGCTCGACTGCCCCGGCACCCCCACGCTGTACAAGGGCGGCCAGTTCACCACGGCCGACCACAAGGCCATCCTGATGGCTCACGACTACATCAAGCCGACCGAGACGCCCGACGAGGTATATCCGCTCGTTCTGTGCACCGTTCGCGAGGTTGGTCACTACAGCTGCCGTTCCATGACGGGCAACTGCCGCACCCTCACCGCGCTCGCCGACGAGCCGGGCGAGATTCACATGAATCCTGCCGACGCAGCTGCGCGTGGCATCAATGACCAGGACATCGTTCAGGTCAAGTCGCGCCGTGGCTCCGTGTACACGCGTGCCATCATCGACGACCGCATCAACAAGGGTGCCGTCTACATGACCTACCAGTGGTGGATCGGCAAGTGCAACGTCCTCACCATGCACCAGGTCGACCCCCTGTCCGGCACGCCCGAAGACAAGCACTCCGCTTGCCAGGTCATCGCCCTTCCCGATCAGGTTGCCGCAGAGCGCAAGGTTACCGCTCTGTACAACGAGATGAAGGACTTCCTGGCCGGCGAAGCCGCTGCTCAGGATGAGGAAGTTAAAGAAGCACAAACCATCCTTGCATAACTAGCCTCCTCAGCCTCATGCTGTAACGGGCGGCCCCTCACGGGGTCGCCCGCGTGCTTTTACGCCGTAGCATTTCCCGATGCGCTTGCGCCGCGCCGAACGAGGGAGAACAATACGAACGGAAGACACGCGAACGAAAGGGCAGCCATGAGCACGCAAACCGAACCTCTGCGCCTTGCATGTGACACGCATACGCACACCATCTTTTCCCGCCACGCATACTCCACCATCGAAGAAAACGTGCGCACCGCCGCAGAACGCGGCATCGAGCTGCTGGGCAGCACCGATCATTTCAGCGACATGCTGTACCTGCAGCGCGACATTCGCAACTACCAGTACTACAACAACTACCGCGTTTGGCCGCGCGAATGGCACGGCGTAAAGCTGCTGCATGGCGCCGAGGCGGATATCGTGAACCTGCACGGCGACCTGTATGGCGCCGACGACGTATTCGCCACCAGCATCGACGGCACGCCCGTAGAACCCATATCCATGCAGGACTACGTCTTCCGCCGCTGCGACTACGTAGTAGCCAGCGTCCACAACAAATGGTTCGCACGCAACGCCACCATCGCACAGGCAACCGATATGTACGTACGCGCCCTGGAGCATCCGAAGGTGCTCACGCTGGGCCACTCGGGCCGCTCGGGCATCCGCTACGACATCGATACCGTGCTAGAAGCCGCCCGTGTGAACCACAAGCTCATCGAGATCAACGAATACAGTTTCACGCACGTGGAGAAATCGCACGAGATGTGCCTGGAGATCCTGGAGCGCTGCGCGGAGACCAACACGCCCATCGCCGTGAACACCGACAGCCACATCTCGGCTGAAATCGGTGACTTCCACTATGTTCCCAAGCTACTGGAAGAGATGCACTTCCCGCGCGAGCTCATCGCCACGCGCTCGGCCGAAGCGTTCCTGAACGCCCTGCGTGCCGCAAATATCGCACCTGCCGAAGAGTGCGAGCCCATTCCCGGGCTGTAAGCGCCACAAGCCACCCGACACATCAGAAGGAGCCTGCGCGCCATCTCGGCCGCAGGCTCCCTTTCGCATGGAGGGAATTGCCCCATGTCGAGCCCACCCCAACAGTGAACAGCTGCAACATGGAGCCCTATTGCAGTCCCAAGGCGCGTATCAACCACCAGAGCAAGCCAAAGAGCAGCAAGGATACCGCCACCGCAATGAGCAAGACGGGCACGTTCCTTCGCGTAGAACCGCGATCGATGAGGGGAAATCGTCTGCGCAATCTGCGCTTGTCCGCAGCGAACCAAAGAAGCACGACAGGAAAGACGAAGAACAGAACGGCAATCGCTACGACGAGAAAAACCTTCATACCCATCGGCCAGCCAACCAACAACAGCGGCTTGTTCGCCCAGGCGAATCCAACACTCGCCGTCCAGGTCACGAACAGAATGAGCAGCAGCGCATTCCATGCGACACCCACCCCTACAGGTACGCTCGAACCCTGCTGCGCTCGAGGAGCAACGCGGCCCTCAAGCGAGCAGAGAAACGCCTCCTTGAGCTCACGCGCCGACTGAAAGCGGTCATCGGGGTCGAACGCCATGGCCTTTCTTGCCACCGCAGCCAACGCTTCCGGCGCACCCGAAAGGCAGCATTCCCCTTCCCCACCAAATCGAACGGGGTCGCGCGCCATCAGGCAAAAAGCGAGTAACGCGCCCAGGCCATACACATCGGTGCGCACGTCGGTCTGGCGAAAGCCATATTGCTCGGGCGCCGCATACGCAGCCGTGCCAAAGTGGGCAGTGTCGGCAGTAGCTTCCTGCTTATGAATGCGCGCGACGCCGAAATCGACGAGAACGGCGCGAACGCGACCATCATCAGCCCCATCGCACATGACATTCGAAGGCGTGATATCACGATGGATGATAGGGCCCACCGAAGCATCATGCAAGGACGCTACGGCATCGCACACCTGCGGAAACACCGTTGCCGTAAGGGCCATCCGTCGCTCGGGATGCGCAAGTATGCGCGAGCGCAACGACGTGCCACCCACGTATTCCATAAGCACTTCAAGGGAATCAATAGCGTCATACACGCCGTACAAGCGAGGCAGGTTGCGCATCTCCCCACCTGCCTGCTGCTCCCGCCAGAGCAAACCATACGTGCCGCCCACCTGGCGCTTATCTGCTTCACCAGAAAAGATCTTCCGCACATATGGCCCATCTTCGGAACCATCGGAATTGCGACGATACACGCGCTGCGTTATCTCAAAGGGAGACTCCTTCAACACAGCATCAACGCGATACAGCTCGCGCTCTTCGCGCGCCTGCAGGTAGCTGCTTAGGTCCTGATGTAGAGAGTCTTCGTTCATACAGGCCATCGTACCAAAAGAGGGGCCGCATACCGCGACCCCTCACCCAACGGAATTCGCCAAACGCTACATGACTTCGGCAAGCTTCTGCGTAACGCGTGCGCTCACTTCGGTGTAATACGCCAGATCGGCAGTGGAGAGCGAATCCTTATCGATAGCGTTGTACTTCTCCATGAACGAACTGTACTTCGACATGATGCTGGAATACTTGCTCAGCAACGACGAGACATTGCCCGAGCTCTTGTACTCCTTCATGAAGTCGACGTACTCGTCAATGAACGCCTCATACTCGTCCAGGAAGGACTTGAGTTCAGGCGTTACCTCGCTATCGCTCGAGGAGCTAGACGAACTGGAAGAACTGGAGGAACTGGAAGATGAAGAAGAAGCAGCCTTAAGGCTTTCGTACGCCTCATTGTATGCTGATTCGCTAATCATGGAAAAGGTTATCAAATCGCTACCCTGCGTTAGAAGAAGCTTGCCGTTCGACAGCTGCCACTTGTCGGAACTATCAGTTTCAGAGCCAGACATTCGCACCGTCGCATTTCCATCACCAGCATCCGTCCACGTAAAAGATTGCTCACTAAGACCATCCGAACCAGGCGCGACTAGCAAACCAGAACCATCCTCTTTCATCGCAACCACGATATTAAGGCCACCGGATCGCGCCTTATCAATTTGATCGGACGTATACGACGTGCCACTAATTTTCCCCGACTCTATCTGCCAATAGCCCACAAACTCGCTCTTCTGCTCCTGAGCAGTCGAAGACGAATTCGACTGCTGCGATCCAGACCCCGAGCAACCCGTCATGCACGCTCCAACCACGAGCGCAGCAACCACCACGCACGCGGCAAACACGCTGCGAATTCTTATCCCTGCGTTCATAATCTACCCCTCTCAAACATATGAAACACTCCATTACGACACCACCCAGTTTGGTTGAGGCGAAAAGCGATTTCATTAACTGCCAGTTAATGAAGCGCCAAAAAAGTTCGGGTAGGGTACCCTTGAAACAGAAAGGAAACCCATGCAAGAACCGCTAACTGACAAGATGCTCGACGAGCTGCTCAACGCTCCCAGCGTTGACGAGTTCATCGATGGGCACGAATTCACCGAGCGTTCGCTTTCGGAATACCTGCAGACCCTGCTAAAGGAAAAGGGTCTTGAAGAGGCCCAGGTTACGCGCATGGCCAACATCATCCCCACCTACGGCTACATGATCTTCAAGGGGCAACGCCGACCAAGCCGTAACAAAGTCCTCCAAATCGCCCTTGCCATGGCGCTGAACCTCACCGAAACCAACCGCGCGCTCGAAGCGGCTGGCGCAAGCCTTCTATACTCGAAGAATAGGCGCGACGCCATCATCATCTTCTGCATCGACCGCGGTTGCAGCCTGCAGAAGACGAACGAAGAGCTCTACCGCTTCGGGGAGGAAATCATCGGCTAGCAGCTTGGCGGCACCCCACGCATAAGCCAAGCGACGAGAAACCCGCGAGCAAGCACGCGCCCGCGGGTTTCTAGCATTTGCATGCAGCAGACCCGAATGCCTAAAGCGCTCCCGCATGCCTTAGGCGTCACGTTCATCACGCACGAAAAACGCCCGGCCGCATAAGCGAACCGGGCGTTGCAGTGTTGTTGTAACCAGGCCGAACTACAGGCCCAGAGCCTTCTTCAGGGAAGACACGCGACGGCGGGAAACGGGAACCTTTTCCTCGCAACCGTCGAGCGTGAGCAGCAGCGTGCCGCCGGACACCGACTCCACTTCCGCAACCTGAGAAAGGTTGACCAGATACCCACGATGCACGCGGAAGAATCCGTGACCATCGAGGCGCTTTTCCAGCTGGGCCAGGCTGACGGTGCTGAAGTATTTGTCGGTATCGGTCTGCAGGTACGCGTAATCGTCGCGCGCCATGACATAGCGGATGCTGTCGATGCCGATAAGAATCTTCTTGCCGCCCTTTTCCACGGGGATGCGCTCGAGCTTCTGAACCTTGGCATGCAGCGCCACGTGTTCCTTCACGCGGGCGATTGCCTGAGACAGGCGCTCGGTTTCCACGGGTTTTACCAGATAATCGATGGCATTGACCTTGAAGGCATCGATGGCGAACTCGCTGTACGCGGTAACAAACACCACGGCCGGCGGGAACTTCAGATGCTGCAGGGCGTCGGCCAGCTGCAGGCCGCTTGCCTCCGGCATACTGATGTCGAGGAACATGACATCGCAGGGATAGTCCTTCAGCTTCTCGATAGCTTCGCGCACGCTGGCAGCCTCGGCAACGACTTCCGTCTGGCCGAGCTCATCGAGCAGGAACTTAAGCTCTGAACGAGCAGGAGCTTCGTCATCAACGATAATAGCTTTCAGCACCACGTGGTGCTCCTTTCAACCGGTCTACCCCACATATTGTGGTGGTACGCATCGATTTACCGTTCCAAGTATATGACAACGCATGCCGTTTATCCGAGAATTTCGCATGTTCGCCGTAACGACGTAAACGTGTTACATCTGAATACGGTATGCGTCTGGAACCATATGCGTCAAGCCACAATATATGGCATGCGTCCGCATATATGCGACCATGGACGCAATTTAACCAAAAGACGCGATCTAACTGGGGTTATTCAATCCCTTGCAGCAATCCTTCAAGAACAGGGTCACCGTAGTTCCCTTGCCCTCTTCGCTCTGCACGTCCATGTAGGAATCGGGGCCGAAGTAACCCAAGATGCGTTCGTTGATATTGCGCACGGCAATGCCCAAACCCGTGGAAGAACCGGGGGCGGCAATGTTGCGGCGCTTGTCCTCGCTCATGCCCACGCCGTCATCCACGATCGATATGAGCAAATCATCGCCCTCGCTCCATGCCTTCACGGAAATATGCAGCGTGCCACGTGCGGGCATGGCGTGCTTAACCGAGTTCTCCACCAGGGGCTGCACCATGAACGCAGGAACGAGCTTGCCGGACAGCGAAGCGGGAATGTCGGATTCCATCTGCAGGCGCTCCTCGCCGAAACGCGCAATCTCGAACGTCAGGTAACGCTGCGTCTGATCGATTTCGCGCGACAGCGGGATAAGGTCGGACGCATCTTCGAGCGTGCGACGGTAGAATGTGGCAAATTCGCGCAGCAGCACGCGCGCCTTGTCGGGATCGGTGCGCACGAACGACGCGATGGTATTGATGGTGTTGAACAGGAAATGCGGGTTAATCTGACTCTGCAGGGCCTTTAGCTCCATCGACGTGGCGAGCTTCTTCTGCTCCTCCAGCGCCGAGGCCGCCACCTGCGTGGAAAGCAGTTCGGCAAAGCCCGCGGCGATGGACTGCTGCGTCTCGTTGATATTGCGCGGGCGCGGGTAGTAGAACTTCAGCGTGCCCACGGCCTTGCCGCTCACGATGAGCGGGGCAACAATACCAGCGTTGATGATGTGATGGTCTTCGGGAAAGCCAATTTCGCTCGAGGAATGAAGCACGCGCATCTTTCCATCGTCGATGGTGGCATGCGTGGCAACCGTTCGAATGGGCGATCCCTGCTTGTTGTATTCCTTGCCGCTGCCTGCGTAGCCGATAATCACGCGCTCGTCGGTAATGGCCACGGCAATGGCACTCGTGGCAGGCAGCAGAGCCTCGCAAATCTCCTGAGCGCTTGTCTGGTTCAGGCCACCCGACATGCTAGCAGCCATCTTGCTGGCCAGCTTCAGCACGGCGTTGCTCTGCACAGCGCGAATGCGGTCGGGGTCGAGCCAGAGGCGAATAAGAATGATGAGGCTGATGGTGAAAATGGTGCCCACGGCCACCATGAGTTGCATGTTGCGCATGGGGTCGATGACCATCACGATCATACACACTGCCGCAATAACCGCGACAAAGGCGAATGCGGCTTCCGCCAGCAAGTATTGGGTATGACGGGAAACATGCGAGAACATAGGCAGACCTTCCTAATTGCCCAAAGAGACGATCTCGTTCACGGCGAGCATGATGGCCATAAGCATCAACATGCCGCCAAAGATAAGACGCAGCACGCGGTCGGGAATGCGACGCGCAAGCTGAGCACCCAATACGGCACCGGGAATAGACCCCACGGCCAGGGCGAGGCCCGCAAGCACTTGCACGTTTCCCAGCAGGTATTGCGTGGCCGCACCGGGAACGGACAGGATAGCCACGGCCAGAAGCGACGTGCCCGACGCCTGGCGCATGGAAACACCCGCATAGGCCAGAAACAGCGGCACCATGATAAAGCCGCCGCCCACGCCCACGTAGCCACTCAGCACGCCGGCGGCAAGACCAACGCTAGCTCCCACCAGGATGCGACGGCGAGGTGGTATGGCATCCTCTTTCGATTCAGGGCCGCGAGCATCCTGCGATAGCGCATCGACCTTGCGCACGGACGCCTTGGGCTTGCGCAGACCCTTCGCGAGCATGCGAGATGCACTGTAGACGATAACGCCAGCCGCCACCAGCATGATCAGCCACGACGGCGATACGCTTGCAAGCCACACGCCCACAGGGCTCGTGCAGGCACCGCCCAAGCCAGCCGCCAACCCCACGGGCACCAGGCACGTGCGGTTGCGAACATGCGTAATCACGCCGGCAATCGACGTAGGGATGATGGTGAAAAGCGAGGTGGCAGTAGCTTGAATGGCCTGCAGGCCATAGCCCAAACGAAGCAGGGGAACGATGATCGTTCCCCCGCCTATGCCAAGCATCCCCGAAAGGACGCCTACGATGACCCCAACGAAAACGGATATGGCAAACGTCGCCAAAAGGGGCACCTATGCTATTCGGAATCGGGCAGATTCAAGCGAATCTCGCTGGTAGCGCCCGGATCGAGGCTTTCCTGCTGGCGCATTTCGCCATGGCGCAAAGCCGCCGATTCCAGCAGCGCCGTACGTAGAATGCGATCGTTTTCCGTGCGAGCCATAAGCTCGGGCCATATGTACTGGAACTCGAAGTACTTCGAGCAGTTCGATTCCGCGTATTCCGTGGCATCGGTAAACGCCACTTTCGCGGCATTGCGATACTGCTTCTTGTCGGGACGCCCGAAGCTGCGCAGCAACGCCGTGCGCATGATGCGATGGCGAATGCCCGGCTCCAGGAACGGCCCAGGATACGGCATGAGCGATTCGGGCTTCACCTGGTTCAAGTCGATCTGCGTACGCGCGTATTCCATCTTGCGATACTCGTAGAGCCAACGGAAGATGTCCTGGCGGAAACGCGTGCCCTCGCTCTTCGTGTCGGGCGGAAGGTGCAGCATGACCCATTTGTTGTCGAACCAAATGTCGGAACCGTACATGCGCAGGTTGAGCATGTAGTCGAGGTCTTCGCCGCGCACGACCCAGGGGTCGAAGCAAACGCGACGATACGCTTCGCGATGGAGCACCAGGCAACCGCCGCACACGTGGTTGCTGCGCGAAAGACGCGGGCCACGCATGGCCGAATCGATCCAGGAATTGAACGCGGAGCCCTGCTCCCAGTAGCGGTTGTACCACTTGTCCTGGCTCTTCGAATGGTAGGTGCCTTCGGAATTCAGGTAGTAGCCCGTCTTGGCCAAGATGGGAATGCCACGGCGCGTAAGCTTGCCCAGGCCGTAGACGCCCTTCGCCAGGAACTCCGGATCCTGAATGACGACGTCGTCGTCGAGGAACACCGCGGAGTCGTAGCCGAAGATATTGGCCAGCACCAGGCCCAGATTGCGAACGGCGCTATAGCCTTCCAGGCCGATTTCGTATTCCATACGGCCCATGTTCAGCTGCTCGAAGCGCTGACGAATGAGCGCGAGTTCAGCCTGACCAACGGCGATGATGTTCAGCGACGGAAACTGGGCGCAGATGGCCTGCACCTTCTGCATAGCCGGAACGGCGGCGTCGCGTTCTGCTGCCACGGGAATGACGATCTGGCCCACGCCACGCACGCGCTGGAGCGATTTCAGCATGCGGCCCAGCTCGCCGGGGCGGGAAAGCGGGGTAACGTGGTCGTACACCGTATGATGCCCCGTGGGGCGCGCCTTCTCGCGAGCGGAAATGTATGTCGGGACGATGATTAGCGGATTCATGCCCCTCCTTTCGAAACCGCTTTATTGTAGCCGACGTAACGACCCTTGGCATCATGTTTCACCAAACCAGCCGCGTTCCGCTTGCCGGCAACGCGCCAGATGCAACGCAGGCCCGCCTTCCTGAGGTAGAAGGCGGGCCCATACCATGCCAACACTGGGAGGGATGTGCTGACAGGGAGCGATGTTATGCGCTATTCCTAGGCTTCCTTGATGTACTCGAGAGCCTCCGTGGCCGAGATATAGCCGGAATCGATGCACAGGCCATAGCAGAAGCCGGGGACGTCATAGTACGGCGAATAGTACAGGCTGCCCGAGTCGGTGCCCGCAGCATACAAGCCGGGCATGGGCGTGTTGTCCTCGGCCTTCAGCACGTTGCAGTTATCGTCGGTGCGCACGCCGCCGAAGGTGCTCCAGGCGCTAGGCTCGTTCTGCGTAACGTAGAACGGAGGCGTTGCCACCTTCGAGAGATACCAGGGGTTAGTGCCGAACTGGGCATCCACGCCCGCGTCGCAGTACTTGTTGTACTGGGCAACCGTTTCCTCCAGGTCGGTGAGGCCGAAGAATTCACCAAGCTCCTTGAGCGTATTCGCCTTGTAGCACCAGCCTTCCTTGATGCCCTCTTCGATATCGGAATCGAGATTCTCGAGCACACGATCCTTGAAGTAGTTGCCGATGAACCAGTTTTCGCTGGTAGCGCCCTTGGCGGTGGTGTACTCGTACAGGCCCTGGGTCTTCATGGCATCCACGTAAGCCTGGTCGACCACGGCGTACCACGGGGCGTTCAAGATGATCTGCTCGCTGCCGTAGCTCATGGGGTAGTCGCACAGCAGGCCCTCGTTAATGAAGCGCTTGCCTTCGGCGTCCACCAGCAGGCAACCATACAGGCCAAACTTGAAGGCGGTGTTCTGGTCGAACTTGTCCTGCTTGGCAGGGCGGGTGGCCAGACTGTTGGTTCCGCCATACTCGCAGGGACAGTAGCCAAACGTCTTGTCGAGAGCGGCACCCGCAGCCTCGGCGGCCAGGATGGTATCGCCCGTGCAGATGCTATCGCCGCCACGCGCAACGTTGAGCTTGCGCGTATGCAGGAAGCGCTCCTGCAGGTCGCGATTGCCCAGGTAGCCACCTGCGCACATGATTACGGCCTTGCAGTTGTACGTGATGTTCTTCTTGCTCTTCGTGCAGTTCGCACCCGTGACCTTGCCCTTATCGTCAACCACGAGCGACACGAACTCGGTATCGAACTGAATGTCGATGCCATCGGCCTCGACGGAGCTCTCCCACAGTTTCACGCGCTCATCGGACGGAATGGTGATCAGGTGGAAGCCGCCCTTTTCACCCACGAACGGAGTCTCGAAGCGGAAGTTCGTCTCCTTGAAGGTGTAGCCAATGCCCTCGAGCTCGGCCACGGCGTTCTTCGACTCTTCCAGGCAGCGGCGCAGCAGAGCCGGATTGGGCGTCCAGTGGGAGTACTCCATGACATGGTAGAACGCGTCATCGACGGTGAGCGTCGTACCGCCTTCCTTATTCTGAAGCACGTCGGTGCCCACGGCGAACGGCCCCGAAACGTACATGCCATTAGGCGCGGAATAGTCGGCGCCCTTTTCCAGGATGACGACCTTCGCACCACCCTGAGCGGCCACGTGAGCAGCCATCATGCCTGCAGCGCCAGCGCCGACGACCACGATATCCGCTTCGCGGGTTTCATCGGCCTTGAACTCCTCGGCGGCCTTGGACGAATCATCCGTGCTAGCGGAATTGGCCGACTTGGCCTGACCGCAGCCAGCCAGCGCGCCCATACCCGCAATGCCAAGCGCCGAAAGCGCGGCACCCTTCAGGAATCCGCGACGATTCATGTCTACGTTAATCGCCGACGTTACTTCTTTTTCCTCCATGCGTTCCATGCAAACCTCCCTACTCCCTGTGTTAAGTTGTGTGGAACATATGAAGACACCGTAGTGCTTGAAGCTGGTTGAGGGTCAAGGGCTTTTCGCGAAATAGTTATCTACCTGGATATACGCATTATTTGAAACGACGAATGGCACTTCGCTAGGCTAAAGTGGAAAAAATTTCTTCATGAATTCGCGTGATAGCGTTACAAATATCTAACGCGCAAATTTACGTATTGCGATACATGAGGGCCCGCAATACGCGGGGTTCGCGGCGTTTTCGCTGCCTTCCCCCACTACCAACATGGAAAGGAGAGCAAGCCACCGCATGAAGGACCATTACGAAAAGGTCATCACGCTCTGCTGCTTCCTTTTCATCTTCGCAAACATCGGATTGCCCAGCACGTCGTTCAGCGTCTATCAGCCCTATATCGTGGCAATGCCCGCCGTGGGCAACACGGGCGGATCCATCATCCTGGCTGTCCGAACGCTTACCACCATCGTGGCCATGCTGTTCGTGGACCGCTATTTCAACCTGCTCGGCGCGCGCATGGGCGTGTGCTTTGCCACCATCCTCACGGCCATGGGCTTCTTCGCATACTCCATCGCCACGGCCATGCCCATGTTCGTCATCGGCGCCATACTTGCAGGCGCGGGATACGGATTCGGCGGCATGGTGGGCATGACCATGCTTGTGAACAGGTGGTACGAAGGCGATCGCGGAAGCGCCATCGGGTTTGCCACCGTGGGCAGCGGCGTGGCGAGCATCGTCATCCCCATCATCGTGGTTGCTATCATCAGCAACATCTCGCTGCAAATCGCCTTCATCGTAGAGGCATACATGGCGCTCATCATTGCAGCCATCATCGGCGTATTCCTACGCAACGACCCCTCCGCCATGGGGATGCAAAAACACAAGCACGTAGCGACCGCCGCCGAAAAGGCGCATCGCGTCACCCACCACAAGCCCATCCCCATGCCCAACAGGGCGCGCAATCGCTTCTTCCTGGCGCTTGCCGCCGTGGGCGGCATCTGCATGGGCGCGCTCACGTATCTTTCCGTGTACCTTACGACTTCGGGCTACAACGACTTCTTCGCCGCCGCCATGCTTTCCGTAGCCGGCATTAGCCTGACCATCTCGAAATACGCCACTGGAAAGCTGTTCGACAAGATCGATACGGCACGCGCAACGGCCATCATGTTCGGCCTGCAGACCACGGGCATCCTCTGCCTGTGCGCAGCAGTGCTCGTAAATCCCTTGTTCGCGATTGCCGGATCGGTGCTCTTCGGCGCAGGCATGGCGCTGGGCACCGTGGGTACGTCGGAATGGTCGCTGGAGCTGGCGCCCGAACACGGACGCGGCAAATTCATCAAGAACTGCCAGGTCGTGTACGTCATTGGCGGCCTGGTCATGAACTTCCTGCCCGGCCCGCTCAAGGACCTTCTGGGAAGCTACTTCTATACGTACGTCATCCTGTTCGTGCTTTCCGTTGCCGCCATGGTCATCGTCGTCGCCACGCTGAACCGCTGGCGCGCGCCCATCGAAGAATAGGCAAGCCTACTGCAGCTTCATTCTTCCCCTGCCCCTATTTAGGTGGGGATTATCTTGACCTTGAAGCTGGTTTAAGGTGTAGTTTGTCTTATAGGGGAGATAGATATGCCGTCTTGGGAGGGGCCATGCATATCAAGGAGTTTTCGGCCATGACAGGCCTTAGCCACTCAAGCATTCGTTTCTACGAGAAACGAGGACTGCCGCAATCACCGCGCGAGGACAACGGATACCGCGACTTCTCGCCCGAAGACGCGTTCCGCATGAACGCATTCCGCAAGCTGCTTTCGTACGATTTCAGTATCGACGAGGCCATCAACTACATCGACAGCCCTCAGGCAACCGATGCTTTTCTGACCAGCCTTGCATCGCGCAAGGACAACATCGAAGAGCAGATCGAGATCCTAAAGCGACGCGTGGACACCATAACGAACGCGCTTGGCTACATAGAGCATAGGGAAGGCGATAACGTCTTCTCGATTACGAACGCGCCCGATTGCCTGTACATCCAGGCATCCGTGAAGCGCGACTTCAGCGTTTCGATGAAGCGGCAGGAAACCATCGCGGAGTTCTATGGCCTACTGGGAGCTTCGCAGTGCATGCGCATCATCAAGAGCCACCTGGTGGAATCGAAAGCGCGCACGGTAATACCCAATTACATCATCGGCGTGCGTCAAACCGATGCCCACCTGCTTTCGCGCAACGCTCGCCAACACGCGCGCCTGCTGCCTCTGGGCCCCTGCGTGTATTGGCGGCGCGAAATCACGCGCTCCGAGGGCACGAAAGGCTCATCCTACGAGCCGCTGCGCCGCTATCTGCGAGAACACAATCTGAAGATAGCCGGCGACATCCTCACGGCACCCCAGTTCCTGAACCTGGACGGCAAGGGCACCGACGTAGAGAACATCTACGCGCCTATTGAGGAATAGCAAGCACGCCCCATCGTATAATGGACGCAACTGAAGGCAAACGATAGGAGCGCCATGCGCATCGGACCATTCGGCGTGACCGAACTACTCATCATTCTGCTCATCATCGTCGTACTGTTCGTGGTACTGCGCAGGAAGAGCAAATAACCGCATATCGCAGCGTAAAAAGGGCGCCGGCTGCACATCGCAACCGGCGCCCTGTGCTTGTATGGGACGCTCGCTATTCGAAAATGGCCTTGGAAACGACGTCGTTGTGCGCCTTCAGACGGGCAGCCGTCTCACGCACCACGAACCAGGCGCCATTCTTGTCGAAGTTGGCGCGCGCCTGCTCTTCGTGACCGGGCGTCATCTCATGCAGGGCAGCTTCGATGTCGGCATCGGTGACTTCCTGGCCCATATGGCGGAAATACGCATCGAGCGCAAAGCCCTGGCGCAGCGACTCACGCGCCTGCATGGCAATCATCATGCTGAACTGCTGCTCGTTGGCACCCTGCTGCTGAGCGTACTGGGCGATAGTCATGCCCTGCGCAGCCAGGTTTGCCTGCATGTTCTGCAGGATATCGCGATGGGTGTTTTCCAGATACAGATCGGGAATGTTGGCGTCAAGGCGCTTGGCGAGTTCGGCATCGACCATGTTCTCGTCCTGCAGCTTCTGCTGCTGAGCGAGCTGAGCTTCCATGCGCTCCTTCACGGCAGCGCGGAAGCTTTCAACGGTTTCGCCCACACCCGCGCCCTTCATGCTCTCGCGCACGAACTCGTCGGTAAGTTCGGGAACGCGGCGAAGACGCTTTTCGATGAGCTTCGCACGCACGTTGAACGTGTCGGGAGCAGCGCCATCGGGAGCGCCCGGCAGCTTGGCCGTGAAGTCGAACGTACGCTCGTCGCCCGGCATCATGCCCACGACAGCGTCGATGAAACCGTCGGGCATTTCGCCCTTCACAAGCGCAATGCGCGAGTTCTTGCCGGAAAGGCTGGCAGCTTCCTGGCCATTGACCTGCGTGGTCATGTCGAACATGGCGTAATCGCCCACCTCGAGCGGGCCGCCAGCCTGCTCGAAGGACGCAAAGCGCTCCATTTCCTGGGCAATCTGCAGGCTGACCATCTTGTCGGTAATCTCGATGGACTGGCGCTTCACGTGCACGGGCGAATAATCGGTGAGCTCATATTCGGGGCGCAGAATGAGATCGATCTTCATCTCGAGCGCATTCTCGTCGAACAGGCCATCCACACGCTCAGCCGTAGACTGCGGCGTAAACATGATATGCAGGTTCTTCTGGTTCACCACGGCAGGCGCAGCCATGGAAGCCACGTACGACGTAAGGCCCGCAGCCACATTATCGGCACCGAACTTATCCTCGAGAGCCGCGCGAATTTCGCCACCCTCGCCCGGAGCCAAACGAGCCTCCTGCGCCAAGCCCAGCAGGCCCTCGCGCACCATAGAAGCCTTGTCGCCAGCCGGAATGCGCACCGTAACGCGCATCACATGGCCGTCATTCACCAGCTCATCAGACAGAATCTCAATAGCCATAACAATCCTCTCGTCTAAATAATCCGCGTATAGGATAGCAGCAAACCAACCCTCCAAGCCCCAAATCCCGGCGAGCAGAACCAACTCGCATCAGGGCGGAAAGCGCAGAGAGCTCCCGTGGGATCGCCCACGACCCGGCGAGCGGACTCCCCTCGCAGCAGGGCGCGCAGCGAAGCGTCCGCGCCCGTGGCCCCACGGCCCCAACCAACTCGCGGCAGGGCGAGAGCACAGCGAATCGCCCGTGAGATTGCCCCAACCAATCGGATTCCGCCCACAGCAGGGCGGACAGCGCAGCGCATCCGCCCGTGGAGCACCCCACGACCCGGCGAGCGGATTCCCCTCGCAGCAGGGCGGACAGCGAAGCGCCTCCGCCCGTACGATTGCCCCGCAAGAGGGACCCGCCCGCAGCAGGGCGCGCAGCGAAGCGTCCGCGCCCGTGAGGCAACCCCGCGACCCGGCGAGCGGGACCCACTCGCAACAGGGCGGACCGCGCAGCGCGTCCGCCCGTGAGGTTGGCCACAACCGGCCCCGGGTTCCGCAACCCGCAACACGCAGCGGCGGGGCGGGCGAGCCCCTGCGGTACCCTGTGAACACCAACCAAAGCGCTGATTCCCGGGGTTGGGGCCGCGGGCGAAGAGAACCCGAAGGCGCAAGCCGAAGGGTTCTCGCCGCCCACGGCCCCAACCCCGGGACAGCGCCAGTACAAAACTCCTGAACAGCGCAGCGCACGAGCACGGCTTAACCCCTCAGAACCAAAAAGGCTCCGAGAGGAACCCCCCCCTCGAAGCCAAGCAAACCCACAACACCGCCGTGCGAGCAGCGGAGCGAGGCGTGCCGCAGGGGCTCGCCCGCCCCGCCGCGGACGGGTTGATTGCCCTACTCTGTGCGCAACGCCTCCACGGGATCGCGGCGACTCGCGTTGCCCGAGGGAATCAACCCCGCGACGAACGTGAGCAGCACGCTCACGCCGATGAGCACGACGCCCGAAACCCAGGGCAAAATCATCACGTTCTCGACGTCGAACGATGCAGCGACAATCGCGTTGACGGGTATGCTCACCAGCACCACGAAGCCAATGGCGAACACGCCAGCTATCAGGCCCTCGATGATGGTTTCGGCGTTGAACACGTTGGCAACGTTGCCCTTGCTGGCGCCCATTGCGCGCAGAATGCCAATCTCCTTCTTGCGCTCGAGCACGGAGATGTAAGTAATGATGCCGATCATGATGGAGCTCACCACGAGCGAAATGCTCACGAAGGCGATGAGCACGATGCTGATCATGTTCACGATGTCGGTAACCGAGCTCATGAGCGTACCGGCGATGTCGCTGTACTGGATGGTGCGACTGTCATTGCCCTCATCAGTCATGCGCTGGTTATAGTTGTCGATGATGGAGAGCACCTGCTCCTTCGCGGCGAAGTCCTTCGGGTAGATGCCAATGGATTCGGGATTATCCAAGCTGGCGTACCCCAGCTTCTCCAAGTTGCCATCGTACGTGAGCTCATCGGCATTCATGTAGTTGGTCAGCAGCGACACCAGATCGTCCTGAGTCATGTTGAACTGAATGGCGTTCGCGAAGGCGTCAGCGTCGAAGGAAAACGCGCTCTGCAGGCTATCCGACAGGCCCGACATCTGGCCGGTAAGCGAACTGCCAATAGCCGAGGAGAGCTGCGATCCCAGCTGACCCGTTGCCGCCGCCATCTGGGCGGCCATCTGCGTGGCCATTTCAGTGGCCATGGCCTGCGCAGCCTGCGAGATCAACTCGCCCATGGCCTGCTGCATGTAGGGGGCGTACTGGTTGGTCATGTAGTCCTGCATGGCGGTTTGCAGCGCATCGCCATACGCCTGACCTATGAGCGCATTCAGCTGGGCCACCTGCTGACTCACCGAATCGGTCTGCAGGTACGTAGCCCAATACTGCTGCATCTTCGCGGAATCCTGGAAATCGGCAAGCGAGCCGCCCTGCGCGATCACGTAGGGCGCGAACCCACCGGTGATTTGCCCGGAAACGGCCGTTATCGCCGCGCGCTGCTCGTCGTTTATGGAAGGATTCATCTGCGAGAAATCGGGCTGCGGGGCGTTCGCGATAAGCGCGGCCATGGTATCGGAATCGAAGAGACCCGACATATCCACTCCGCTCATGTCGAGCGAGTTCGCATCAAGGGAAAGGCCGCTCAAATCCATGTTCGACATATCCATGCCGCTCAGGTCCATGCCCGAGAAATCCAGGGAGCTCGAATCGAACCCGAACGCGCTCGACAGCGCCTCCTCGTCGACCTTGAACATCGAGCTCATGTCAAAATCGGACGCCTGGCTATCCTGCAGCTCCTCGAACGTCTTACCCGTGAATACGTCCACGTCGGGGTTCGCAAGCTGCTGCTTCACGATATCGGAAGACGCGGCCAGCTCCATGAGCTTCTGCGTGAGCTCGGGCGTGTACGCCACGCCCTCGTTGAGGACCGCGGAGCTGGATGCGGAAGCGGGCTTCACCACGCCCACGATCTTCAGGTCGATGCCCTGGTTGACCTGCTCCTTCATGTACTCTTCGTCTTTGCTCATGTCGGTCCAAGTGCTCTGCTCCGCGTTATAGCGGTACATGGAGCTCGCGGGGACCACCTTGAACGACAGATTCAGCGCATCGTCGTACGTGAAATCGCCCGACGTTTCGGGGACAACCACCTCGTCGCCATTCAACGCCTGCTTGACCATGTCCTCCATGACCGACGTATCGTAAACGCCCAGGCTATAGAGGGTGTAATCGCTAATGGCTCCCGAGGAGCTGAGCACGAGCACGGCTTCGTTGTAGTTTTCGGGCCAACGGCCGGCAACCACGTCCATCTGGTCTTCGAGCATTTCGCGATTGTCGAGCATCTCGCTGAACGACGACATGCCCGAGCTGCTGGAAAGCGCACTCGAAGAGATGCCGTTCTGGAAAACCGACTTCATGGACGAGGGGTTGAGCTGCGTTACGCCCGAAGACGTATCGGGCGAGAAAACGTTCGCGTCGATGCCGTAGCTGTACTGAATGGTGTTCACGTACTCGTCGATGCCGCTTTCGCCGCTTTCCAAATACTGCTTGAACGCGGAAAGGTCGTTGTTCTTCACCTTGGCGAACATGTCGGTCATGATGGTGGACTCGGGAATGTTGTTCGACGTAGAGAACTCCCCGTCGCCCGATCCTTCCGAATCGCTGCCCGTGGTATAGCCCATGGTGGCCGTGAGCAGGCTCGATACGTCGAAGCTGCTCTTGGTTACCGTAAGCGGATAGCTGGTAAGGGCTTCTTCCTCGGTATCCAGGATGTAATTGTTCACGCCGTTGGAAAGCGCCAAGATGGCGGCAATGCCAATAATGCCGATACTTCCCGCAAATGCGGTAAGAAACGTACGCCCCTTCTTCGTCATGAGGTTGTTGAACGAAAGGGCAAGCGCAGTAAGGAAACCCATCGAGGCCTTCTTCTCCTTGCCGCCCTCTCCCCGAGCAGGGTCACCCATGTGAACGTCGGTTGCCGCATTAAGCGCAGCGGCGGCGGCGCGCACCGCTTCGTTGGCAGGGTCCGGAACGCCCACGATTGCCGAGTCGTTGAACGGGTTGAACGCATCGCTATCGCTGATAATGCGGCCGTCGGCCAGGCGCACGATACGCGTGGCATACTCTTCGGCCAGTTCGGGGTTGTGCGTAACCATGATGACCAGGCGGTCGTCGGCGACCTTCTTCAGGATGTCCATGACCTGGATGCCCGTTTCGGTGTCGAGCGCGCCCGTGGGCTCGTCGGCCAGCACGATATCGGGATTGTTCACCAGCGCGCGGGCAATGGCAACGCGCTGCATCTGGCCACCGGAAAGCTGACTGGGCTTCTTATGCAGATGATCGCCCAGGCCCACCTCGGCCAACGCCTCGGCGGCACGACGCTTTCGCTCCGCGCGCCCTACGCCCGAAAGCGTGAGCGCCAGCTCGACATTCGAAAGAATGGTCTGATGAGGAATGAGATTGTAGCTTTGGAACACGAAGCCAATGCGATGGTTGCGATAGGTGTCCCAATCGCTCGAACGGTAATCTTTGGTGGACGTGCCGTTGATGACGATATCGCCACCATCGGCGTGGTCCAAGCCACCCAGAATATTCAACAGCGTGGTCTTACCCGAACCCGAGGGACCCAGAACCGCCACGAACTCGTTATCGCGGAAGTTCAGCGTCACGCCATCGAGCGCCTTCTGCACGAAATCGCCCGTCTTGTAGGACCTTCTCAAGCCCTTTACTTCAATCATGCGATACCAACCCATCCTAGACCGCATGTGCTCTATTCAATCGCACACTAGACAATATATGGGCACTCATTATAGAAAGGCATAGCATCGCAGATGACGCCAGCAGAACTCTGCAACCGAATCGCCATCTTTCACATGGCATAATGGAGGCTCGACACAACTATCGAGGTGACCCATGAGATTCCTGCACACCGCAGACCTGCACATAGGCAAACGCGTTCGCGGCTTTTCGCTGAAGGAAGAGCAGGAACGCGCACTGGAGCATATCGTGCGCATCGCATGCGAAAAACGCGTTGATGCCATCGTGGTGGCGGGCGACGTATACGACAAGCCCGTGCCTCCCACCTGGGCACTTGGAGCTCTCGAGCACTTCCTGGAACAGGCAACCGATGCGGGCATCACCGTCATCATGATCGCAGGAAACCATGACAGCGCCGAACGCCTGGCCTTTGGCGCCCGTTTCATGAGCGCCGAACGCGTATGCATTGCCCAGCCCTTTTCGGGCGAGCCGCAATTCATCGACCTGGATTCCGCCACGGGCGCAGCGCGCTTTCACCTGATCCCCTTCGTGCGCCCCGTGCACGTGCGCGCAGCCTATCCCGAAGAAGCGGAGCGCATTAGCAGCTACACCGATGCGCTGGCATGCGCCGCGCACCATCAGCCACTGCGCGACGATGCAGCAAATGTGCTGGTAGCGCACCAATTCGTGGTGGACGGCGAAACCAAGCCCGAAACGTGCGAATCGGAAACCATCGTGGTTGGCGGGCTCGACAGCGTGGAGGCGCGCGTGTTCGATGCGTTCGACTACGTGGCGCTGGGCCATATTCACGGACCGCAACGCGTACGTCGCGATACCGTGCGCTACAGCGGAAGCCTGTATCCGTATTCGTTTTCCGAAGCAGGCAGACAAAAGCACGTGGACATCGTGGACATCGACGAATCCGGAAATGCGCAGGTCACCAGCGTGCCACTTCCCGAGGAGCGAACCCTTCGCGAAGTACGCGGAACATTCGAGGACCTGCGAGCGGCCGCGCAGACCGACGCACACGCAGATGACTACCTGCACATCACGCTCGAAGACGAGGCGCTCATGGATGCCATGGCGAAGGTGCGCGAATTCTACCCGAACGTCATGCAACTCGACTTCGCACACGATGCTCAGGCATTCACTGGCGATACACAGGAAGTAGCGCATAACGTGCGGAAACGCGATCCCCTTTCGGTCGTGAGCGACTACTACGAACAGCAGGCCGGCGAAGCGCTTTCGGAACAGCAACGCGAGTTGCTGCACGTCATCATCGAGGAAGCACGCCAGGAAGAGGAAGGGGGCGCCCAATGAGGCCGCTGGAACTAGACATGGCCGCATTCGGCCCCTACCCCAAGGAAGAGCATATCGACTTCGATGCGATCGACAGCGGCATCTTCCTCATCTGCGGCCCCACCGGAAGCGGCAAGACGACGCTGTTCGACGCCATTAAATACGCGCTCTTCGGCCAAACATCGGGGCAACGTCGCTCGGAAAACACCCTGGCCAGCGCTTTTGCCGACCCCGCCACGGAACCCTACGTGCAGCTGCGCTTCACGCACGGCGGGAACACGTACGCCGTGCGCCGCACGCCACCCCACAGAAGTCCAAAGAAGCGCGGAACCGGATTCACCGAGCGCCCTGCAACGGCCGAGCTTACCTGCGAAGACGATGGCAGCGTGCTAGCCAGCAAGCCCACCGACGTCAACGCGGCCATCGAGGACATACTCGGCATCAGCGCAAATCAGTTCAGCCAAATCGTCATGATCGCGCAAGGCGACTTCAGCCAGCTGCTCACCGCCGACACGAAGCAGCGCGGCAACATCTTCCGCCGCATCTTCGGCACGCAACTCTACGAGCGCGTGCAAAGCATGCTCTCCGACCGAAAGAACGCCCTGGAAAAGCAGGTTGGCTCGCTGGAAGACAAGGCCCGTTCGCACGTGGAGCGCATCGTCGCAGCCGAGGGTGACCCCGCCTTCGATCTGGAATCATGGCAAGCGGCAGAACGCGTCCTGCCGCTCTGCCCCACCATCATCGAAGCGCTGGAGCGTTCCCTGCAGGCCGACAAGGAACGCAACGCCGCCGAAACCGCCGAGGGCAAGCGCCTCGCCGAAGAGAAGGCGAAGGTCGACCAGACGCTTGGCGAAGCAAAGGGCATCGAAGACGCCCGCCGAGGATGCGCGGAAGCGCAAGCCTACCTTGCCGAGCACGAAGAACCACTCGCCAAGGCGAAGGAACTCTACGAACGGCTTGAAGCGGGCAGTGCTCAACGCGCCAAGCAGGAGGAATTCCTTACGCAGTTCACGCAGCAAAGCGAAAAGCTCGCCTCGCTGGCGGCACAAAGCGCATCTGCGGCAAAGGCCGAAGAGGCTGCACGTGCGCGCCTGGCAACAGCGCAAACGGAACGCGAAGAGGCGCGCAATACGGCGGAGGCCCTTCGCGCGCAGGTCGACAAGCTCGCCGATGCCGCTGCCGAAGTGCAGAAGGCGCAAACTGCGCTCGACGACGCTCTGCGCAAGGAGCATGACGTGCGCGAAGCTCAACGCGCATGCAAGGCGCTCGCAGGCAAGCAAGCAGCCAAAGAACGCGCTTTGCAGGCATATTCCCTGGCAGATGCCGCATACAAGAACGCACGACAAGCCGCTGACGAGGCTGAAGACGCATTCCTCGCCGCGCAGGCAGGCATCTTGGCAAGCACGCTTGCCGCAGGTGACGCATGCCCCGTATGTGGATCGACCGAGCACCCCCACAAGGCCACGCTCACCGAAGGGGCGCCCACGCAGGAGCACGTCGACGCGCTGAAGGCAGCGAAAGACGAGGCAGCCGCGAACCGGCAAAGCGCTTCGCAAGAAGCGGCGGCGGCGAACGCAGCATGCAGCGCCGCCGAAACGGCCTTCCTGGCCCAGGTAGAACGCGTATGCGGCACCACCCCGGCAACTGTAGACGAAGCAGAAGCCATCCTGAAGGATGCCGCAGGCTCCATCGAGGGCCATGCGCAGGCAGCCGAACGAGAACTGCGTGCCGCACAGGAAAGCAATCGCCATGCCGAGAGCCTGCGAGCCAAGGAGCGCGCGGCACGTGAAGCACTCGCCGCCGCCGAAGACGCGCTCGCAAAGGCACGCGAAGCGCATCAGGAGACGCACACGGCCGCAACCACTGCTCAAGCGACGCACGAAACGGAGCGTGTCTCCTTCGACGAACAGGTAAAACGCCACCTGGGCTCCGACATCGCGGATACGCAGGAGAGCATCGCACAGCTCGCGGATGACCTAGCCGAGGAAACGAAGCGCTATGAGCGCGCCAAAGCGGATTACCGCACGCGCAAGGAAGCATTCGACCAAGCCAAGGCACGCATGGAAACCTATGCCAAGCAGATTGACGGCAAGCCGGAAATAGCGCTCGACCCCCTGCGCGAACAGGCGGCAAAGCTCCAAGAGCTCATCGAGGAACAGCGCAACGCCTACGTGAACACCCGCCATCGAATCAGGACAAACGAGGAAATCGCTCGTGCCCTTTCCGACCTCGTGGCACGTGGGGCCAACGCCGACAACGAGTACGCCACCATCGCCCGCCTGGCAGACCTGGCAAGCGGCAACGGCGCGGGACGCGCCGGAAAGCTTTCCCTGGAAACCTACGTGCAGGCCCTCTACTTCGAAACGGTGCTCGCCGCCGCGAACGAACGCCTGACCATTATGTCGGAAGGTCGCTATGCGCTCGAGCGCCGCACCACGAGCACCGACAACCGCAGCAGGACCGGCCTGGACATGAACGTGCGCGACGCCTACACCGGCACCAGCCGCGATGTAAACACGCTTTCCGGCGGCGAAAGCTTCCTCACGTCCCTATCCCTGGCCCTGGGCTTTTCCGACGTCATCCAACGCGAAGCAGGTGGCATACAGCTTGATTGCATGTTCATCGACGAAGGATTCGGATCGCTCGACCCCGATACGCTGGAACTCGCCCTGCGCATTTTCGACGAGCTTAGCCGCGACGACCGTATGGTGGGCATCATTTCCCACATCGACGAACTGCGCGAACGTATCGAGAATCAAATTGTCGTGCAGAAAAGCCATAATGGAAGTAACATTTCGATGAAAACCCTCTAGAACCAATTCAATTTTGTACTTTATAATGACTTCAAATACATTGAACGCAACGACAATACGCGTCCCAACCTTCAGGAAGCACGGTGAATTATGGCATACGACCAGCTCAGACTAGAAAATCAGCTTTGCTTCCCCCTCTATGCCGCCGCGCGCGACGTGGTAAAGCACTACAAGCCGCACCTCGATAAGCTGGGCATTACCTATACGCAGTACATCACTCTCATGGTCCTATGGGAGCAGGAAAGCGCGTCGGTGAAGCAGTTGGGGCAACGCCTGCACCTCGACAGCGGCACGCTGACGCCGCTTTGCAAGAAGCTCGAGTCGAAGGGCCTGGTAGAACGCGTGCGCGACAAGCGCGATGAGCGCAACGTCATCGTGAAGCTCACCGCCGAGGGCCGCGCGTTGGAAAAGGAAGCTGCGAAGATTCCCAGCGAAATGTCGGCATGCGTGCCCCTCACCAAGGAAGAGGCCTCGACACTCTACAGCCTGCTCTACAAGACGATGGAAGGCCTTGACGCCTCCGACGAATAACAACCACGCACTGGGAGGGCCCCATGGACAACGCCACACTGCTCGAGAAGCTCCGCTGCAACATTCCGCCGCAGCAGGAACTGCAGGACGCCATCGTCATCGACGAGGTGGCCAAGCCGGGCTACGTACGATTCACCGTAGACGTACCCGAGTCGTTCTCGAACTACCACGGCGGCATCCATGGAGGCATGGGCTACTTCATCGGCGAGATTGGCTGCGGATTCGCTACGTATTCGCTTGGGTTCAACAACGTCTGCCAAACGGCAACCATCAACTTCATCAAGGCCGTGCCCTGCTGCAAGGTCATCGTGGAAACGGAGCCCATCCACGCGGGACGCTCCACCGCCGTAATTCGCGTCACCACGCGCCAGGCGGAAACGGGCAAGCTGCTATTTCAGTCCACCCACACCATGTTCCTGCTGGGCCCCATTCAGGACTAAGCGCTACAGCTTGTACACCTTGAGGTCGGTCCCTTCGACGGATCCAACGAGCTGCGGAGCATCGGACGAGCCCGCCAGCGCTACCAGGTCGGAAGACGTGAGCCAGTAGCTCACGCCCAGCGCACGTGCGTCGGCCAGGGCAAGGCGCGCCGTGAAGCAGTCGGCGCGCGTCGTCTCGAATTCGCACGCGCCATCCGTGGCCTCAATAGCTATCCACGCATATCGGTTATACGCATCAACAAAGCTTCCATCAGGGTCGATGGTGCTCCAGTATGAAATATGGGGGTAGGTGGAAACGCCCGTAGGACACGGAATGCCCTGAGCAATGACGAGCTGCGATTGCCATGGCGCATCGGCAATCCACGTGCCCGCGTCTTGTTCCTGAATCTGAGATGCCACGTTGCCGATGGCGCTGTCCGTAAGCGAATCGACGCCCAGCTGAAGAGGATTAACGCACAAGCCAGGCAGCGCAATGGCGCAGGCAAGCACGGCTACGCAAGCACCCTCATGCAGAGCCTTCCGCCCACGCGCGAACATAATCGCAAGCACCACGACGGCCCAAACGAAGACGAGCAAGGCCATCAAGCCCATGAACAGCATGCGCTTGTTCGCCGTAATCGTCTGCAGCGTGCAAAACGCAATGACTACGGTGAAAAGGGCACTCGCCCCAAGAACAACCGCCCATGCAAAGGGACGCGGTTGCGCAGGGGCCTCCCCCTCCGCGGCAAGAGCCAGCGAACGCATGAGCAGAACGATATCGAGAAACGACAGCACGAGCAAAAGACGCGTGAACGTGACGTTGCTGAGTAGGCTGATGCGCGCGAGCCATCCGGGGAAGCCAACGATGCCGTACGCCGCCAGAAACGCGTACACCACAAGCACCGCAATGAGCAGGCCATCGCGCTTGCGTACCAGCTGCACGATCGCAACGATTATCCCCAAGGGGAACAAGCCGAACATGCTCACGTACTCGCATGCATTCATGCTGCCATCGGCGGGCATGAAGTCAGCTTCGGCGACGGGCGTGAAGAGACCGTAGCCCCAGCCGAACAGGTAACGAAGCACGCCGCCGCCCGTTTCGAATCGAGAACCCGGATACAGCGAGGATCGCACGGCGCTAATGACGTCTTGCGCCTGGAAGAGCACGATGCCCACGAGGCCGGCGAACACCAGCATGCTGCACAGGAACGGCAGCAGATAGAACCGGAGGAAGGATGGGCGGGCGCGATTCGACCGAACGTGTCGAACGATCAGCCACACACCCATCGCGCCACATGCGTAGGCAACGGGCACTTGCCACGCGGGGTAGAGAATGAGCGCAAAGCAGCAGATAAGCCATGCAAGCAGGGCAGCCCACATCCACCTGCGGGAAAGACGCTCGCTTTCCAGGAATTGGTGGAGGGCGAGAACAAGCCCCTGCCCGAAGATGAGAAGCTCGGCCGTGCCGTTCACCGCATACCACCATTGCACGCTCTGGCTGAAGGTAACAAGCAGCGCAAAGGCAAAGCTCAGGTCACGACGATCCCGCGTGATAAGGAGCCCCATCTGCAGGGACACGAGGAACAGCGCCGCCGTACGCGCCGACCAGAAGAACGCAAGGCCATGCGAGAAGCCGAAGAAAAGATAGCCCCACAAGAAGGGACGGAAGAGCGTGGCGAGGGCCCAACACGGCTGGGCATACACCATCGTGACATCGGAGCCGTCGGCGATGGCCGTTGACCAGGCCTGGAAGCCCGTGCCCTGCTGTGCGGCGGCGAACACCGTGTTCACCGCCCATTCGTCGCTGCGCAGGGCGCGCGACATTCCCAGCAACGTGCCACGCGGAGACGTTCCGGTAAGCACGTCCCACTGCGCGAGCGATGACCCGCTCAGGCCCACGAGCGTGCAGAACGCAACGATTCCGATGCAGAGAGCAACGCGATGGCGAAAGATCCACGCGAGCAATCGGCGCTGCTGGGAGATGGCCTCGAACAACACGAACGCAATAAGGGCAAGCGCGAGCACGTGTACCACGACCGACAGGGTCACTTCGCCTGCTAGCAACCCATAGCTGGCCGTCCCGCGCGACACGACGCACGCCTCGTGGAACAACTCGATATACACGGCGATGAACAGCGCGGAAACGGCGCACGCCAAAGAGAGAAGGGGGAGCTTACGGACCCTAGAGCCACATTCCCTAACCACCTCGAGAACCAACGCTCCTCCTCTTGCACCTCATGGTTTCGCGAAAGCAATAGCCGCATTATACCGCCCGCCCAAAGATTGCCGGTCGCCTGGGCACGGGAAACGCGAATAACGAGTGTAATATGCCAACACCGCAACACCCAGCCGACACGCCAAGCGCGGCGGCTATACTGATACGCAAACCTCATGGAAAGGAAACGTATGGAAAACTTCGAATTCGTCTCCCCCACCCATTTCGTCTTCGGCAAGGCCGCGGAAGAAAAGGTTGGCCCCATGCTGGCGGAGCGCGGCGCGAAGAAGGTGCTGCTCACGTTTGGCGGCCAGAGCGCCCGCAAGAGCGGCTTGATCGATCGCGTCGAAGCGTCGCTTTCCGCAGCTGGCGTTGAATTCGTGGAACTGGGCGGCGTGCGCGCCAACCCGGAAATCGGGCTCGTGCGCGAAGGCGTTGCCATCTGCAAGGAGCAGGGTATCGACTGGGTGCTCGCCGTGGGCGGTGGCTCGGTCATCGACTCCGCCAAGGCAACGGCGCTGGGCGCCTGCTACGACGGCGACGTGTGGGACTTCTACGAGACGAAGCAGGACCCCGAGGGCGTGCTGCCCATCGCCGTGGTGCTCACCATCCCCGCCGCAGGTAGCGAAGGCTCCAAGAACAGCGTCATCAGCAACGACGAGCTGGGCCGCAAGACGGGCTATGGTCGCAACGAGATGCGTCCCAAGATTGCCTTCATGAACCCCGAGCTCACGTTTACGCTCCCCGCGTACCAGACGGCTGCAGGTATTACCGATATGTACTGCCACCTGCTGGAACGTTTCTTCGATGACGTGGGCAACGTGCCCGTCACCGACAACCTGAACATGTCGCTCATGAAGACCATTCGCGCCGAAGCGCCCCGCGTGCTGGTAGACCCGGAAAACTACGACGCCCGCGCGAACATCATGTGGGCTGGCATGCTGTGCCATCAGGGTCTTGCGGGCATGGGCCGTCACGAAGACTGGGCTACCCACGGCCTGGAGCACGAGCTTTCCGCGCTGAACACCAGCATCACGCATGGCGCTGGCCTGGCCGTCATGTTCCCCGCCTGGATGGAATACGTGTACAGCGAGAATCCGCAGCGCTTCATCCAGTACGGCGCCGAAGTGTTCGGCCTGGTACCCACGGGCGATGTCGACGCCGATGCCTACAACGCCATCGATGCCACGCGCGCGTTCTTCGCCAGTCTGGGCATGCCCACCACGCTCGATGAGCTGGGCGTTCACGAAGAAGACATCGAGAAGATGATCCCCACGCTGCGCGCGAACAAGGGCGAGGTGTTCGGCAGCTTCATGAAGCTGACCATGGACGACGCCCGCGAGATCTACAAGATCGCGCTGAACTAGGTGCCGCACCAAACGTGGAAGGCTACAAGACCATAGAGGGGCGTGCCACGGCCGAAATCGAAGCGAAGAAAAGTCGCTTCATCGGCCAGCTCGCCCATGTCGACTCCGAAGAGGAAGCGCTCGCGTTCCTAGAGGAAATCAAGGCCGCCAATCGCATGGCGCGACACAACGTATACGCGTACATCATTCGCGCCGAAGATGGCGGCATGCCCCGTGTACGCTATTCCGACGATGGAGAACCGCAGAAGACCGCGGGCATGCCCACGCTGCAAGTGCTGCAAGGCGCCGAGCTCACGAACGTGGTGTGCGTGGTCACGCGCTACTTTGGCGGCACGCTGCTGGGAGCGGGTGGGCTCGTGCGCGCCTACACGCAGGCTACGCAGGAAGCCGTTCAGGCCGCCACCATCGCCGTCATTTCCAGCTGCGTCGACATCGAAGTCACCATTCCCTACACGCTGCACGACCAGCTTGCGCACATCGCGGCAGCGGCGGGAGCAAAGACGGTCGACACCAGCTACACAAGCGAAGTCACCGTGCGCTTGCGCATGCTCAACGGCACGCAGGAGCCGCTGCTGCAGAAGCTCCGCGAGCTCTGCCGCGGGCAAGAATGCTTCAGCGTGACCGAACCCTTCGACGCCAGCTTCTAGCAACAAGCGCCAAGATGCAAAACGCCCCACCCTGCCATTGGCAAGGTGGGGCGCGCTGTTCTATGCGTTTGACGCTACTCGGAAAGCTCGCTCGTGCAATGCGGGCAACGCGTAGCCTCGATGGCCACCTCTTCCTTGCAGAAGGGGCACGTCTTCGTAGTCGGGGCCTCTTCCTCTTCCTTGCTCGTAATTCCCTTCATCTTGGCCACACCCTTCACCAGGAAGAACACAACCAACGCAACGAGCAGGAACGTAATGACGGCATTGATGAAAGAACCGTAGTTGATGGAAGCCGCATTGGCACCCGTGCCCAGGGTAACCTTCATGGCCGAGTAATCAATGCCACCCGTAATCAACGAGATAACCGGCATGACGACATCGCTCACGAGCGACGAGACGATGGCGGTGAACGCTCCGCCGATGATGATGCCAACGGCCATGTCCATCACATTGCCCTGAGAAGCGAACTCCTTGAATTCCTGGATGAATTTCTTCATGCCAACCCCTTTCGAACCTCCGCCTAACCTTGGCGTAAGTATACTCCGCCAAGCCGCCAACGGCATTCCTCAAGCTTGCACGATGCCAAAGCGAATGGGGAGCCCGGGAATTACGAGCTCTTGCGCACGGTCTCCTGGTAGCCAAGACCCCACTCCTGCATGCTGGCGATGATGGGACGCATGGAGTTGCCAACCTGGGAAAGAGCGTATTCGACGCGAACGGGAACCTCTGGATACACCGTGCGCGTGATGATGCCATCGCGCTCGAGCGCCTTCAGATTGTCGGTAAGCACTTTCTCGGAAAGACCATCGATGGAGCGACACAGCTCGTTGAAGCGATAGGGGCGATCGAGCAGTCGCTGGATGATGAGGATCTTCCACTTGTTGCCAATGAGGCGCAGCGTGGTGGCAACGGGGCAGTCGGGAAGCTCGTCTACGGTGAGCATCATTAGCCTTCCATTCGGAGGGGTACTTACTTTTTGTAAGTACATAATAGATTAGTGCGTTCTTGTGGTCAAAACGAGCGCCAACTACGGTTAAGACAAGCCCCTCACAGGGAGGGGCGGCAACCGATCAGGAGGCATGACATGAGCAAGAACCTGAAGCGCGTAGCCCTCTGGGGCATCTCGGGCGGCTGCGGCAGCGCCGACCCGAAGTGGAGCGGATGCGGCAGCGCCGACCCCAAGTCCGGCGGATGCGGCAGCGCCGATCCGGCATGGGCAGGCTGCGGCTCGGCCGACCCGAAGTCTGGCGGCTGCGGCAGCGCAGACCCCCAGTAGACAGGAAGGTAGGCGCGCCGCTGCCAAAGCCACGACGGCGCGCCGTTTTCCTCAGGAGGAACGATGAAACCAAGCTTCGCCATACAGTGGCACATAACCGACGAGTGCGACCAGCGCTGCAAGCACTGCTACATTTTCGCCGAAGGCGCATGCACCCACCTTGAGAGCATGCCCTACAGCGAAGTGGCAAGCGTATTCGAGCAGTGCGTTGAAATGTGCGAAGCATTCAATCGCGAGCCGTACTTCTACCTAACGGGCGGCGATCCGCTGCTGCATCCCGACTTTTGGCGCATCGCAGAACTGCTGCATAATGCAAGCGTGCGATGGGCAATCATGGGAAACCCCTTCCACCTAACGCCCAGCGTCTGCGCTCGCCTGAAGGCCCTCGGGTGCCGTAAGTACCAACTCTCGCTCGATGGCCTGGAACGCACACACGACGACTTCCGCATGCCGGGCTCGTTCGCGTGCACGCTCGACGCCATCGATTTGCTGAACGAGGCGGGCATTTGGACCGCCGTCATGACCACCGTATCGTCGGCGAACATGAACGAGATTCCCGGCCTCATCGACCTCATGGCCGAGCGTAACGTAAGCGTATATGCATTCGGACGTTACTGCCCCACATCGGGCCAGCGCCGCGACGAGTTCCACATCGAGCCACTTGCGTACCGCGACTTCTTACTGCGATGCCAAGAACGCATCGACGCCCATGAGGCAAACGGATGCGCCACCACGTTCCAACGCAAGGACCACCTATGGACGTTGCTGGAATGGGAGCAGGGACGCTTCCGCATTCCCGAAAACGCCGAGCCGGACATGATCTACGACGGTTGCCACTGCGCAACGGGCCACATGACGATAACGCCCACGGGCGACGTATATGGGTGCCGTCGCATGGAAAGCCTGGTCGGGAACGTCCTGGAAGAGCATCCGCGCGATATTTTCCTAGGCGAGAAGATGGAAGCGCTTCGCGATTTCGGCCGCTTCGAGAAATGTGCGCGGTGTGAACTGCTCGGCTGGTGCAGGGGCTGCCCCGCCGTAGCCGCCGGATACACGGGCAACATGTACGCGCCGGACCCACAATGCTGGAAGGACGTGGAAGATACTCCATCGACCCACGTTGCATAACCCAGCGTAACGACCGTAATTGCATGACCCGCACGAGCAAGGAGCCTGCAATGCACATCCCCAAGACCATGAGCGCGCTCAAAATCGACCGCGTGACGCCTGGCAGCGAAGCACGCCTAACGGAGATACCCGTACCCGAGGTCAAACCCGGATGGGCGCTCGTGCAAATAAGGGCATTCGGCCTGAACAACGCTGAACGACTTGTCCGCCTGGAGGAAATGGGCGAACCATGGATTGCGCCTTCGGTCGTTCCCGGTATCGAATGTGCTGGCGTGGTGGAAAACCCCGGCGACACCGACCTTGAAGCAGGTCAGCGCGTGGTGGCATGCATGGGCGGCATGGGTCGCGAATTCGACGGATCGTACGCCGAGTACGCCCTGATCCCCCGCAAGAACATCATGCGTGTACCAGACTGCATCGACTGGTCGTGGGCGGAACTCGGAGCATTCCCCGAAACGTACCTAACCGCTTGGGGATCGCTATTCGAGTGCCTGCAGCTGGAACTGGGCGACACGCTCCTCGTACGCGGCGCGACATGTGGGCTGGGGTACGCCGCAGTCCAGCTAGCCAAGGCCCTGCGCGTAAGGGTAATGGCCACGACGCACCGCACTTCGAAGTTGGAACTGCTACGCCAAGCAGGAGCTAACGAAGCCATACTCGACAAAGGCCATCTAGCCGGCAAGGCAACGGGCGCAAATAAGATACTCGACCTGGTGGGGCCACGCGACCTGCGCGATACGCTACGCACCGTGGAACATGGAGGCATCGTATGCTCGACAGGCATACTCGGCGGCGTATACGCGCTGAGCGATTTCGACCCCATCAAGGACATCCCCAACGGCGTCTACCTAACGGGCTACTTCAGCAACTACCCCACCCAAGAACTCTTCGACGCGCTGTTCGCCTTCATGGGCGACCACAACCTGCGCCCCCTCTACAACACAACATTCCCCTTCACCGACCTCCCCGCCGCCCTAGCCCAACAAGACACTAGCACCGGCGGCAAAATCGTCATCGTGCACGACTAGCAGCAATCAAACAACCACCCAACCCAGGAGAGCGAGCTTTCGGCAAAGCCGAAAACGAGCGGGACGCAATCCTCAACCCGAGCCCTCGAGCTTTCGCAAAGCGAAAGCGAGCGGGACCCAACATCTCAACCCGAGGCGGCGAGTTTTCGGCAAAGCCGAAAACGAGCGGGACGGCACGCTCCAACCCGAGATGCCGAGCTTTCGGCCCCCGCCGAAAGCGAGCGGGACGGCACAAACCCAACCCGCGAGGCCAAGCTTTCGGCTCCGCCGAAAGCGAGCGGGCATGCGGCAGACCTCACCCACAGGTCCACCAAAGCAGCTGAGAGTACAGCTGGCGAGCGCGATAGGCGCGACAGGCGAAGGAGTTGGCTTCCGCCAACGACTGAAGCACGGAGCGTCTAGCGTGCCGCCAGATGCGCTCTCAGCGGACGACCCAGAAAAGAGAAGGCCCCCGTCCCGAGAGAGAAGGGACAGGGGCAAGAGGAGGAGGGACGTCGGAGACCGAGGGAGAGAGGGAGGAGGTGGTCTCTGCGACGCCTTTCGGATTGAACCAATCCGTCGGGCTGACGGGAAAAGATTGAGGGAGACCGTCGAACCCGATGACTGTATAATGCCAAAAAAATTGGCACTGCACAGCACCCCTAGAGGAGTATTTCCCATGCTTCCTCATAGCACGAAGAGGGTGAAATGCCTGCTCAACCACTCATCACCCCTCATATATTATGCACTATCCTCCATAGGGGATACACATTTGGTCCATTGCGGCTCCCAATTCGGCCAAAGCCGAAAAAGCCGCAGCAGTGAGCGTAACTCGGACGAAAATGGGACAGTCAGAACGAGCGCACGGGGTACAATGACAGAATGAATTCCATGCATACCATACCCACCCATCTGAACGATACGCCGGCAGAGCATCGCGCCGCGATCATTCAGTCCATCCGCAGCGCGAAAGAGCAAGGGCTGCGCCCCATACTTCTTTGCGAAAGCTACGCGCAGCAGCTCACCTGGCAACGCACGCTCGCGCGCGAGGGCTGCGGGTTCGGTGTCGCCGTTTCCACGCTACCCGCATGGGTCGAAGAGCTCTGGATGCTCCATGGCGACGGCTCCACCATCGTCAGTTCGCTTACGCGCACGTTCGCCATGAAGCAAGCCGCGCACGACCACGAGTGGAACAACCCTCCCACGGAAGGCACGCTCAAACTGCTCGAGCGCTGCGCGGCGGAAGCTATGCCATACGTCACCACAGAGGGCTGCGCGCTTTCCGTCGAAGAACTGCATGTCGCCCAGACGGTACTAGCCTATCGGGCCCTTCTGCGTGAACGCAATCTCATCGAAGCGAGCGACGCATGCGCGTTACTCGTCCAGCGAGGCAACCTTGGGAACTATCAGCCCATCGTGGTGGACGTTGCCGAAGAGGACCTCACGCATGCGCAATGCCAGCTGCTCAAGGCAACCGGCGCCATAGCCCACTTTCACACCGCAGCGCAGCCCGGCAACGAAGACCGGGCAAGCGAGCTGCGCAACCTGCTCGCACTGCTCTATCGCAGGCAGAAAGACGATGCCGAAATTACGGCGCGGGGGCACGTACGCATGGCCTTCCCCATGGGGCCCACCGCAGAGCTACCGCTCATCGGCTCGGTCATCGACCAGTACGCAGGCGAGGGCACGGTGATCGTGGCGTGCGAATCCCCCACACGAGCGTTCGATACACTCGCCCCCGCACTGGTAGAATCTGGCATTACCTGCTCTTTCGCCGATCGCACACCCTTCGGCAGAACGCCCATGGGGCGCCACCTGCTGAATCTGGCCGGCCTCATTGACGCAAGCGAGACCGACCTGCTTCTAGCTGCCGATGACGCGCTCAACATCTTCGCGGGTGTCAACATCGTCTCGGCATTCCGCTCCGACCAAAGCCGCAGGAACAACCGCCTCATACAGCCCGCCGAGGTGCTCAGCAGTCTAGCCAACAATGCCAGCGAATCGCTCCAAGGCGTCATAGGCCTACTCGAAGAGGGGCGCATCGACGACGCATTCGACGTGCTTGCCGCATACGCAGCGCGCATCAGCGCATGCGGGGTTGGCCCCGCAACCAGTTCCCTTCCCGCGCTCGAACGTGCGCGCGAAGCATGTCACGAAGCCAGCAGTTGGGGCCTTTCGTGGCAAGAAGCCATTCGCGCACTGGAAGGCGCCTCCATTCCCATGTCGCGCTCCACAAGCGAAGAAGGGGAAGCCACCGTGCGCTTCATGTCGCTCGACGACTGCGCGCAACTGCCCGCGGCCTCTGCGGACACCGTTCTCATCTGCAATCTCTGCGTCAACGTATACCCCATCAAGGACCCCGAAGACGCCCTGTCCACGCTTCTGGGAACATGGGGCTGCGCACGTCCCGCCACGCCGCTTGCCACCATGCGCCGCACGTTTGCGCTCGCCTGCGCGGCTGCACGGGAAACACTCGTACTCGAACGCGCGCTGCATGACGGCCAAACCGAAGAGCTGCAACCCGCAAGCGTCTTCGAAGAGCTCGTCGATTGCTACCGAGAAGACCTGGCAAGCGACGCGGGCACGAACAAGAAGCTGCGCATTCCGCAATCGCTCGTCCCCTATGCCACAATTCGCGGCGAGGAAGCCCTCGTGGCAAATGCCACGAACGGTGCCATCGCCACCCTGCGGGAAGCCGACGCGCCCGTAATCGGCGAAATCGACGCCAGCGCGCATCCGTTCATCACGCTCGGGCAAAACCGCAGCCAGGAAGCCGCCAAGCTGCTCGCCCTTTCGCCCTCGCAGATTGAAAGCTACCTGGAATGCCCCTACCAGTGGTTCGCCAAGCGCCGCTTAAGGCTCAATACGTTGGAGGAAGCCTTCAGCAAAGTCGAACGCGGCAACTTCATCCATAGCACACTGGAACATTTCTACGACCGCTTCCAGCAAACCATCGCGCCCAAGGTCACGGTGGACACGCTCGAAGACGCACGCAAGCTCATGCAAGTGGTCTTCGAAGAAACGGCGCAGCACCAGTTCGAAAAGGCCCCCGGTAAGGGACGCTACGTACCTGTCACGGAATCGGAACGACGCGCGCGCGACTCCATCCTGCCCATGCTTCTGGAATACCTGGAATTCGAAACGAGGCTGCTCCCCTCGTTCACGCCCCGAAAATACGAATGGCGTTATGGCGATGCCGAACCGTTTATCTATGCGGGATGCGGCATCTGCGGCAGCGTCGATCGCATCGACGTCGACGAGCAAGGGCGCGCCGTCATCATAGACTACAAGTCGTCGCTTTCCCCGGCATATCGCCTGCACAACAATCCGTCGAAGGACGACCCAGCGGAAACCACCTTTGTGCTCCCCCGCAAGATGCAAGCCCTCATGTACGCAAAAGTCGTACGCGAACTGCTAGGCCTGCAGGTAGTGGGAACGCTGTACCTCAACCCGCTCACCTGCGAAATCCAGGGCGCCTACGACGCGCGTATCATCGGGCTCGAAGAACTGCCCTTCAGCAAAGGCGCCGACGCCGACAGCGCGAAGGTTCCCTGGTGCGACCTTTCCACGTTCGACGAGCTCATCGACCGAAGCGAGCAGCTCGTTGCACAGCGCATGGAAGAATTGGCGCAGGGCATCATCAACGCCCACCCCATCAGCAAAGAGGCCTGCAAGTACTGCCCCGTGGGCAACTGCACGGAACGCCTGGAGAAGCGGAGCATATAAATGGACATGACTGGCTATAAACCAGGGCAGTACAACGCCATCACCTACCTGGAGGGACCGCTGCTCATCTGCGCAGGCGCCGGAAGCGGAAAGACGTTTACGCTCACGCAGCGCGTGGCGTGGTCGCTCCTGCCCGGCTCGGGGAAAGACGGAAAACCCTTCCTGGATTCCATCGACCAGGCCCTCATCATCACCTACACCAACAAGGCCGCAGGCGAGATCAAGGACCGTGTCCGCCAAGTATTGCGCAAAGAGGGCCTCGTAGAGGAAGCCCTGAAGGTCGATGCTGCCTGGATCTCCACCATCCATAGCATGTGCGGGCGCATCCTGCGCGAACACGCCTTGGAACTGGGCATCGACCCCGCATTCGAGCTCATCATGGGCGACCAGCAAGAACGCGCGCTCGAACAGGCAGTGGAAACCGTACTCGTTCGCGTGCGAGAGGACAACGACACGCGCTTCGACGCGCTCATCAACGAATGCGGCATCGACAACGTGCGCAGCATGGTGGGCAAGGTCCTAAACACGGCCGCCAGCCAGACCAAGGGACTCCAGGCATTCGACCTAGGCCCGCATACGTCAGACGCAGGCAAGCTCGCCCGCGAGCTGCTGGGGCTATGCGATGACCTGCAAGTTGCCGGCACCGACAAGAACAAGGAGGCGGCCGAAAAGATCGCCGACGCGCTGCGCGAAATGCTCCAGACCGGCAACGCCTCGCCAATCGCCCTAGCCGACATCCTAGACGGCGTAAGCAAGAGCAGCCTGGGCGGGAAAAAGGCCGCCGATCTCAAGGCATTCGTTACGGAATGTGCAAGCCTGTGCAAGGCCGATGCCGCAGTGCCGTACATGGAAGCGCTCTTGCTGCTCGCCACCGAAGTCGACAAGGCGTATCACGACCTGCTGGCTTCCCAGGCATACATCGACACGGGCGACCTCATTCGCACCACGCTGCGAGCGTTTCGCGAACACCCCGCCATTGCAAAGGAATACACCGAGCGATTCCGCCTGATTATGGTGGACGAGTTCCAGGATACGAGCCAGCTGCAGATCGATATGATCGAGCAGATTGCCGGCCCCGCCAAAACGCATTTGTGCACCGTGGGCGACTCGCAGCAGAGTATCTACCGCTTCCAAGGCGCCGACGTCGAGGTATACCTACGCCACAAGGAAGACATGCTGGGGCTTTCGCCCGTTGCAGCCCACCGCGAGGAACTGGGGCACAACTTTCGTAGCCACGGTGACGTACTCGCATTCGTGCGCGCCATCTGCGGACGCAAGGGTTACTTCACCGAAGAGTTCCTCGACCTGGAAGCGGCAACCGAAGGCAGGCCCTGGAAGGGCGAAGGGCCGCGCATCGAGGTCATGCTCACCGAGCATCCCTATAAGGGCGGAAAGGAATTCGCCACCCAGAAGGAAGCCGAGCTCATCGCACAGCGCTTCAAGAGCCTTGCCGACGCGGGCCACAGCCCCGGAGAAATGGTCATCCTTATGGGATCCACTTCGAAGGCAAGCGTATATGCCCAGGCCGTGCGCGACCAAGGCATGGAATGCGTCATCACGGGTGGCTCGAAGTTCTTCGAAGGGGAACACGTACGCACCTGCCAGCGCCTGCTGAAGGTGCTTGCCAACCCTCACGACACGGAAAGCCTATTCGTGGTGCTCAGCAGCGACGTGCTGCCCGTATCCTCCACCGACCTTCTATACCTGGCCACGTATAAGACCGAACCGCAAGGTGTTTTCATCAGGCAAAACCTGTCCAAAGGTCTTCTCTACAGCGACCATGAACCCATGGAGCAATCCCCGCTGATGCGCCATGCCACCACGGTGTTGCGCCACGCCTGGGATAAGCTGGGCGTCGTGGAACCCGGAAGACTCTTCTTGGAGACCATCGTGGAGTCTGGCTGGCTTTCACGCCTAGAAGCGCAAGGGGCCGAAGGACGGGCGCAAGCGGCTGACATCCTGAAGTTCGCGAACATGGTTAGCGAAAAGGCGCACAAGAACGGCTACGATATGGCACGCTGCGCGCAAGCCATGAGCGATGCCGCACAACTGGGGAGCGAGAAACCCGGTGCGCTTTCTACGGAAGAAGCCAATGCCGTGCGCATCATGACCGTGCATGCATCCAAGGGTCTGGAATTCCCCATCGTCGCCGTTGTCGATTGCTACGAAACGCGTAACCGGGGAGAGAAACCCGCGCTTCTCTCCGACGCGGGCACGGTGTTCGCCGCGTTCTCCACGAGCGGCATCAAGCCCGGCGAAGAGGATGATTTCAGCGTGCGGGACGCGAGCAACCAGCTTGAGCACGCAAGCGCCATCTGCCGCATCAACGCGGAACGCGAATACGAGGAAAAGAAGCGCCTCTTCTATGTTGCCGCCACGCGTGCCAGCGCGGGGCTTATCGTATGCATGAAGCACGCGATCACGAAGGACGGAACGTACAAGCAGGTTATGGGCGACATCCTGGCAGGCCTCTGCCCTGGCCAGGCAGACTTCCCCGCTTCCAGCTGTACCTTGGAATACGGTGGCAGCGAGCCGCTCGCGTTCACGCGCCATATGGTGTACGACCCCTCCACCGTGGAAACCAGCGCTGTCGACGACAAGGCCACGACCGAGCAAGAACAAACGCCCGAGCAGGAGAAGCGCGAGCAGCCCATCATCATTCCGCAGTTCTCGTTCCCGCCTCAGCCGCGCACCGTGGCCCTGAACGCGCACGATGATTTCTTTTCGTATTCGTCCATCGCCCCCGAGGGCTCTCACGGCGTCGCACACGCTCAGGACGAGGAACCCGCCGGCGAACCCGCAGAGCCCATCGAGCCCGCAAGCGGCGACCAACCCGCCAACGACGCCGACAAGGCGACGTCCTTCGGTTCGGCATTGCACATGGCCTGCGAATGGCTTGCCCTGCAGACGAGCGAACCGTCGGAAGCGGATATCGATGAGGCGCTCGAACGCTTTGCCGCAGTTTGGGGCGTTTTCGACGTCGAACGCCTTCGCAATGCCTTTATGCGCTGGCTGCACTCGAGCATCAAGGAGCGCAGCTTCGCGTACGCCCATCACGCCCCCGAAGTGCCCTTCAGCGCTGCCATTGGCGAGCGCATCCTGGAGGGCGAAATCGACCTGCTCTGCTACGACGATGCGGCCTCTGGCGCGCTTATCGTGGACTACAAGACGGGTGGCAGCCAGGCGGAAACGGCCGCGGCTCTGCACGACAAGCACCTGCTTCAGGCGCAATGTTACGCCTACGCCGCGTTGCAAGCAGGGTTTTCCCAGGTAGAAGCTCATTTTGTACGCGTTGAGCAGGAAGATGCAGCTCGCTCGGGACAGCCTCAGGAAGTGGTGTACTCCTTCGAGAAAGCCGATTTCGAAGAGCTTCAAGCGATCATCGAACAATAGGATTTGAGCTTCGTACACCCCAGGATATACCGCGTGGTACACCCTGGGGTGTATTGTCGCGCGTGCACTGTGACTGCTTCGTGATAGGGGTACCTATGCGAAAACAGGAGCGTATTATCCAAACTGTCCCTGATGCGACGGGGCTACCCCCCTCTAAACCCTCCCCGTCGCACTTCTCAGAAACAGATGAGAGCGCCGAACTGCAGACGGCGCTCTCTTTTTATCCTCTCGCAGCGCTGAGAGCGCATCGCGGACGGGTGACAGGGGGACGTACCTTCTGTCACCTCCGCGTCGCTTGTTTTCGACTCTGCAAAAAACTGCTTCGGGTTGGGGCGATAAGGCAAGGAAGGTCAGAGGTGACAGAAGGTACGTCCCCCTGTCACCCGAAAGCGCGGTATTCCAGGCTGGAAGGTTAGTCCACACCGTAGAAGCGGGCAAAGTTGTCGTAGAGCATCTTCTGGTTTTCCTCGTGGCTGTACCCAAGGGCCAGAAGGCGCGCGAATTCGTTTTCGGGACTCCACATGGGATAGTCGGTGCCCCACATAATGCGATCGACGCCCAGATGGTCGACCAGGTAGCGCGCTTCTTCCACCGAAGCCCACCCGAGCATGCTGCTCGTATCGAAGGCGATGTTGGCACCTGCACGCACCGCCGCCTCAATCACCAGGGGACGACGCTTCCAAATGCGGCAGCAGCCGAAATGCGCGGCGTGCACCTTCAGATCGGGCACCTCCTCGAGCACGCGCATCAGGCGCTCGGGGGCGCTATAGTCGTAGCGCTCGTCGCCCACGTGCAGCAACATGACCAACCCGCGCTTCGCAGCCTCGCGATACAACGGCATCATGCGCGGGTCGTCGATGTTGAAATACTGCATATCAGGATGCAGCTTGATGCCCTTCAAGCCCAGTTCATCCAGCTCGTCGAAGAGCACCCCGAAATCGGGCATGTCCGGATGAGCGGTTCCCAAGCCCAAAAAGCTATCGGGGGCGCTGGCAACCTCGTCGGCAATGAAGTGGTTGATGCTGCTTACCTGCTTCACCGTAGTCGCCACGCTGAAGATGAGAAACTTCTCGACGCCCAGGGCGCCCGCCTTCGCAAGCAGGTTCGATGCGGTAGGCACGCTCTCATACATGTCGGTGCGGTAGAACGCCCCGATGGCCGTGGAGGCCTTGGAGGCAATCTTCTCCTTGTAGACGTGGGCGTGCGCATCGGCAACCCTATACACCGAACCGTCGAGTGCAGCGATGGTCATGGGAATCCTTTCACCGTGGTTTCGACGATTACTTTACCACGCGATAGTGACCCGCAACACCACAAGGCGGGCCCTCCGTAATGGATGCAAATAATAGCCAGTTAGCGAAAGGGGAGCTATCGCTTGCGACGGCCACCACGCGAGCGAATGCGGCTGGCCTCTTCGTTGCGCTGTTTCTGCTGCTCGTTCTCTTCCGTGAGACGCAGGTACGATTCAAGGCGCTGCGGCGGAATCCGGCCCGCTTCGACCGCTTCGCGCACAGCGCAGCCAGGCTCGGCCCCATGTTTGCAATCGCGGAAGCGGCACTCCATTGCCGCCCTGTCGATATCGGGGAAAGCCGCTGCGATGCCCGCATCGGCGTTCCAAAGGCCCAAGCCACGCACACCGGGCATATCAACGACCCACCCGCCATCGCGCACGGCCACCATGCTGCGGTTCACCGTGGTATGACGACCTTTGCCATCGGTCTCGCGCACGGCAGTGGTCTGCTGCACCTCGCTGCCCGCCAGCAGGTTTACCAGGCTGGACTTTCCCACGCCCGAACGACCGATGAGCACGGCCGTGCAGCCAGCGGGAATGCACGCGCGCAGTGCCTCTACGCTGGGTGCGTCGAATTCGGAAACCACGAGCACGGTGTCGTCATTGGTGGCAATGGCCCGCACGAGCTCGGTGGTGTCGCGAAGCTGCGCCTCATCCTGGGCCAAATCGGCCTTGGTAAGTGCCACCACTACGCGCGCACCCGTCTCGTGCGCAAGCACCAACTCACGTTCCAACCTGCGAATATTCAGCTCGAATAGAGGATGAGCCACGACAACCACGTCGAAATTGGCCGCAAGCGTCTGCGGCAGCGAACGCTCGGCGGGATCCTTGCGCACAAGCGAGCAGCGGCGCGGAAGGATTTCCAAGATCTGCGCGATATCGGCCGCTTCGTCAGTCTCCACCATGACCTCGTCGCCAATGACGGCGCGATGCTTCTTGCCCTTCACGAGCGCCGTAGCGTGCTTGCAGCGAAACTGAGCGCCATCCTCGGTGCGCACCAGGGGAAAGCCCCGGTCGAGCTGCACCACCCGTGCCTTTAGGCGCATTACCGCCGCCTCTCTCGCAAATAGTAGTACGCACCCATGAGCACGACGCCAACGCCGCAGAGCACAATGCCGGGAATGAAGTCATTCAGATTAAGCGCGTCGTGCGTAATGCTTCCCGACTTCAGCGCCTTCACGGTGGTGGCGTGAATGTCCTGCGAACCCTCATGCTCGGTGCAGGCAATATGGAACTCGCCCTGCACCTGCAGCGTCGTTCCGATGGAATCGTAGCCGCCGTACACGTCGATGAGATCCAGATCGCTTTCCTTTATACGCACGGAGATGGTCCCCTCGCGCGAGGCATCCTGGCTGGAAAGCGTGATCCAGGCATACTCGGTACCGGTATCGTTCACCGCGTCGCCCACGACCTCGCCAACAACCTGCACCGTGGTGCTATCAAGCGAAGCGTCGCCATTCACCAGGTCGTAAATGCTCGTGTCGTACAGGAACGAGTTGTCGGGCATCTGCTGGGTATTGACGAGGTTATCGCCCTCGTCGCTGCCATCCACGGCCCATGCCTGCGCCCAAGTAGGAACGCTCATAAGGACAAATGTGATGGCGGCGGCAATCACCAGGGCAAGCGCCCGCTTCAGCTTGTCGCTCATCAACGGTCCCCCTTCTGCGCACGAGACGCCAGGCGCGGCTTGCACGACACCAGAATCTTGATGCCCACGGCCAGCAGCGTTACGAATTCCAGACGGCCCGCCCACATTTCAGCGATGTAGATGACCTTCAGCGCAATGGGCATGCCAGCACTGGTGATGCCCGCCGACATGCCGCCGTTGCTGGCCATGGCAATGCTTTCCATAAGTGCATCAACGGCATCGTAGCCCAGGGCGATGCCCGCAAGGGCACCCACGATATACACCAACACGAACATGATGAATACCGTCATGGCTTCCTTCACCTCGGCTGCGCCCAGGCGCATGCGACCAATGTGAAAATAGCTCGTCTGAATACGCGCGGAATCGGGCGAAGCCGTGATCTTCATCGTTTCAATTGCGGACTTGCCGATGATCACGATACGACGCAGCTTGATGCCGCCCGACGTGGACCCCGAAGAGCCGCCAATGGCCATAGCGATGGCCAGCACCAGCAGTGCGCCGGAAGGAAACACCGCATTGAGCTGGTTGCTCGTAAGCGTTGCGAAGCCCGCAGTGGTAGATGCGGAAACGAACGTAAACAAGCCCATGCGCAACATGGTGGGCGCATTGCTGAGCAACGCCACGCCGGCAATGCTCGCGGCGAAGATGGCGAGCATGATCATGATCCACAGCGCACCCGAGCGAATTTCCATGTCATGCAGAAACACTTCGATGCGGCCCTTGATCACCTCGCTCTGCAGGCTAAAGTTGATGGAGCCCAGCAGCATGAGCACCATGAGCACCACTTCGATGACAACGCTGTGGTAATACGCCACGTTGGTGCTATTGGGAGAAAGGCCCACGGTCATAAAGCTGGAAACGGCCATGAACACGCCATGGAACAGCGAACGCGCAAGCGTCATGCCATGCGCCAGCATGCAGGCGATGAGCACGACAGACGCCGCGCCGATAACGGCAAGCGATAGCTTGATGGTGAACTGGGCCGTCTGCACCACGTTGGGCAGCACGTGCTCGCTGTGGCCTTCCGAGTCGTACAGGCTGGAATCGGTTACCGCGCCAAATACGCCAAATGACATGGCAACGACCACCAGGCCCAAACCGCCCGAATACATGGTGACCAGGCGCCAGATGCTATCGGCATAGGACAGATGGTCGGGCTGGGAGATGATAGACGCACCCGTGGTGGTAAACAGTGCCATGGCGTCGAAGAGCGCGTCGAGATACGAACCATAGTGATTGCTCATGACCAGCGGAACCGCACCCATAAGGGCCGCGGCGAGCCATGCGAAGCTCGTGATTGCGATGGCCTGCTGCCTATTCAAGCGACCGGGTTCGATACGCGCCATGCGCAGCGCGGAACCAAGCGTAAGCGCCAGGCCCACCGAAAACAGATACCGATGAGCTGGTTCCCATTCCTTGGTCGCGAACGCCACCACAAGCGGCACGATCATGCCGATACCCACCAACGTAAGCAATACGCCCAGGTAATGGGCGATTACGCGGAAGTCATAGAATGTATAGCGCTGCCACATGTCCTATCCGATGACAAACTTGACCGCAACCACGATGATGCCCAGCACCACCACAAAGCACAGCGTGGACAGCACAAGGATGCATACGCCCATAACGGACGTCCCCATACCAGTTACCTGTTCGCGCTGAATCTTTCGCATGCTGGCATTCTATCGCGAATCGATGCCAAGGATGTGGAGAGAATAAGACCAGACGGCCACGTAAGCCGTCTGGTCCTTGGGAAACGCTTTTTTGGCCGAATGACCACCCCACTGCGGGACGGGCAGAGCGACGCCTAGGCCTCCAAGCGCGCAGGCTCGGGAGCGGGGTTTTCGACGGTAGCGGCGTAGCGCAACTCGTCGTTCAGATCGATGGTGACCTTTGCGCCCTCCATCACGTTGCCGCGCACCATCTCGTTGGCAATGCGGTCCACGATCTCTTTCTGGATGAGGCGCTTCAGCGGACGCGCGCCAAACACGGGATCGTAGCCATCCAGGCTGAGCTGCTGCATGGCCGCCGGCGTTACCACCAGGTGGATGCGACGTTCCGCAAGGCGGGCACGCACGTCTTCCAGCTGCAGGTTCACGATGGGCTCGATGCTACCCAGCGACAGCGCGTTGAAGATCACCGTATCGTCGATGCGGTTCAGGAACTCGGGGCGGAAGGTTCCGCGCAGGGCACCATCGATGGCCTGCTGCATCTGCTTCTCGTCGCCATGCTCCGCAAATTCGCGAATGAACTGGCTGCCCACGTTGCTCGTCATGATGATGATGGCGTTCTTGAAGTTCACCACGCGGCCCTGGCCATCGGTAAGGCGGCCATCGTCGAGCACCTGCAACAGGATGTTGAAGACATCGGGATGGGCCTTCTCGATTTCATCGAGCAGGATGACGCTATAGGGACGGCGACGCACCGCTTCGGTCAGCTGACCACCCTCGTCGTAGCCAACGTATCCCGGAGGTGCGCCAATCAGGCGCTGCACGCTGAACTTCTCCATATACTCGCTCATGTCGATGCGAATCATGGCTCGCTCGGTGTCGAACAGGTATTCCGCCAGGGCCTTCGCCAGCTCCGTCTTGCCCACGCCCGTGGGACCCAGGAACAGGAAGCTGCCGATGGGACGGTCGGGATCAGAAAGGCCCGCGCGATTGCGACGAATGGCGCCTGCCACGGCGGCCACGGCCTCGTCCTGTCCCACCACGCGCTGATGCAGGCTATCTTCCAAGTCGGCAAGCTTTGCCATTTCGCCCTGCATCATCTTCGAGACGGGAATGTTCGTCCAGGCGGAAACCACCTCGGCGATTTCCTCGTCGGTTACCTCTTCCTTCAGGATGGCGCCGCTCGCCTGCTTCTCGTTGAGCTCCTGCTCGGCGGCAGCCAGCTCCTTCTGAAGCTGGGGAATGCGAGCGAAGCGAATCTCGCTGGCCAGGGACAGGTTACCCTCGCGCGTGGCACGCTCCTCTTCGGCGCGGGCGTCGTCGATGCGGGTCTTCAGCTCCTGCACGTGCACGATGACGTCCTTCTCGTTGCGCCATTCGGCCTTGCGAGCGTCGAGATCCTCACGCGCCGCGGCAATCTCGTGTTGCAACGCCGCCAGACGCTCACGGCTCGCCGCGTCATCTTCCTTCAGAAGCGCCTGTTCCTCGATCTGCATCTGGGTGAGCTTGCGATTCGCCAGGTCAATGTCTTCCGGCATGCTGTCGATTTCGATGCGCAGGCGGCTCGCCGCCTCGTCCATGAGGTCGATGGCCTTGTCGGGCAGGAAGCGGTCGGAGATGTAGCGGTTGGAAAGGTTCGCTGCTGCCACCAGGGCGCTGTCGGTAATGCGCACGCCATGGTGAATCTCGTACTTTTCCTTCAAGCCGCGCAGGATGGCGATGGTGTCTTCCACCGTAGGCTCGCCAATGACAACCGGCTGGAAACGACGCTCGAGGGCGGCGTCCTTCTCAATGTACTTGCGATACTCGTCGAGCGTGGTGGCACCGATGGCATGCAGTTCGCCGCGTGCCAGGGCGGGCTTGAGCATATTGCCGGCATCGAGCGAGCTATCACCCGTGCTACCTGCGCCTACAATGGTGTGCAGCTCGTCGATGAACAGAATGATGCGACCGTCGGAGTCCTTCACCTCGCGCAGCACGGCCTTCAGGCGGTCTTCGAACTCGCCGCGGTACTTGGCGCCGGCCATCATCGAGCCCAAATCGAGCGCAATGATGTCACGGTCGCGCAGGCTGCTGGGCACGTCGCCCGCAACGATACGCTGGGCCAGGCCCTCCACGATAGCCGTCTTGCCAACGCCCGGCTCGCCAATGAGCACGGGGTTGTTCTTCGTGCGGCGGGAAAGCACCTGCACGGTACGACGGATTTCCTCGGAACGGCCAATGACCGGGTCGAGCTTGCCCTCGCGCGCTTGCTGCGTCAGGTTCTGGCCATACTTCTCCAGCGCTTCGAACTGCGCCTTTTCGGTCTGGTCGGTAACGCGCGTGTCGCCGCGCAGGTCCTCGTAGGCCTCTTCGATGTTCTTGCGCGTGACGCCCGCGGCATTCAGGATCTTGCCCGCGTCGCCCTTGTCGCTTGCCAGGGCAATAAGCAAGTGCTCGCTGGTAGCGTACGTGTCGCCCATCTTTTCGGCGGTCTTCACGGCCTCGTCGAGCAGGTTCATGAGCTGCATGCTCGGTGCGCCGGAAATGCCCATCATGCCGCCGCCGCTTACCTTCGGCATGGCATCGATCTTGTCGTTCACATTACGCAGAAGCTGCCCCGCGTCGGCGCCAATGCGCTTCACGATGGCATTCAGGTTGTTCTCCTGCGATTCCAGAAGCGCCTTTAGCATGTGGATGGGCTCGGCCTGCGCCGAACCGGCGTCGCTGGCAATGGATATCGCGTTCTGCAGAGCCTCCTGCGCCGTGATGGCCAGCTTCTGAAGATTTCCCATGTTCATGGTCTCTACCTCCTTCGAGGTTGCTGTGATGAGGGATGTGCCCGGTAGCAGAATGCGCGGGCGATAAAAGGGTGCTAAAGAATCGACCAAACGGAACGCGGCCCGTTTGGTCGTCAGGGTCAGGGAAGACGGCGAAGCGAGTTGGTCTGCGCAACCACGAGCGACGTAACGCTCTCACGCGTTTCCAGCTCGTGCACGCGGTCGGCCAGGCGGCGCACCTTCTTGTGCAGGGAATCGATTTCCTCGTCGCGTTCGGCAACGCGGCCCTGCAGGTCGAGGATGCGAATGACGCCAGCCAGGTTGATTCCCTCGCCGGTGAGCTCGTTGATGAGCTCGAGCCGTTCGATGTCGGCTTGCGAGTACATGCGCGTGTTGCCGCTGGTGCGCTTGGGTGTTACCAGGCCCTTCTGCTCGTACGAACGCAGCGTCTGCGGATGCACGCCGGCAAGCTCAGCTGCCACGGAAATCATGTACAGGGGGCGATCACGATCGTCCATTACCATGTTCTCACCTGCTCTTCCGTTGCCGATTCATATGCTTCGATAGCCTTGCGCTGCTCGTCGTTCAGCTCGCGCGGCACCTTCACGTGCACGGTGAGGAGCAAATCGCCCGATTCGGTGCTTTGCACGCGGGGAGCACCCGCGCCACGCACCTTCAGAACCGTGCCCTCCTGCACGCCAGCGGGAACCTTCACGCGGACCTTGCTGCCATTGGGAGCGGGAATGTCGACCGATGCGCCTAGGGCGGCCTCGCCAAAGGTAACGGGCAGGTCCATGAGCACGTTGGCGTCGTCTCGCGTATACAGCTCGTGCGGCTCGATGTGCGTGGTTACCAGCAGATCGCCTGCAGCACCGCCATTTGAGCCAGGTTCGCCCTGGCCACGGAAGCGCAAGCGCGATCCTTCCACGGCGCCCGCAGGCACCTTGCAGGTGAAGGTCTGCGTGCCCTCGCGACCGGGAACGCGCACGCTCACGCGCTTCTCGCATCCGGTAAAGGCCTCATCGAACGTGACTTTTAGCGTAACGTTGATATCGCGACCCTTCATGGGACGCGGGGCGCGCTGCGCGCCGCCAAAGTCTCCGAAATCCCACGAGCCACCAAACGCGCCTTCGCCGCGGCGAATGCTTTCCAGAATGTCGGCCCAGCTGCCAAACCCGGCACCTGCGCCACCGCCAAACGGATTGCCACCGCCCCAGCCATGGGGAATCTTATTGGCATCGCCCGTTCCATACTGGTCGTACAGCTTGCGCTTCTTCTCGTCGCCCAGCACCTCGTAGGCTTCGTTAATCTGCTTGAACTTCTCTTCATCGCCGCCGGCATCGGGATGCTCCTTGCGAGCCAGCTTGCGATACGCCTTCTTAATCTCGTCGGCCGATGCGTTCCGTGAAACGCCCAGCGTCTTGTAGTAATCCGGAGTTGCCATAACGTTTCACCTCTTTCAATACGCAACCAAACCAAACTTCCATCAGGGCGGACAGCGAAGCGCCTTCGCCCGTGAGCCACCGCTGCGAGGGGAATACGGGTTCCATCCCCCACGACCGGCAATCGGTTTCGCTTCACCACCAGCGGTACCGCCAGGGAGAAAGCCCTACCTGCAGCGGGGCGACTCCGGGTTCCCGAGGGGACCCTCTGAACGCCAACTCCGCGCTTGGCTGAGCCAAGCGCAAGTTAAAGCATGAAGCAACGCAGCGCATGAGCGATGTTTTTCGCCCCATTGAGGGGCGAAAAACGAGCGAACAGCGGAGCGGGGCGTCCCCTCGGGAACCCGAAGCCGCCCCGCGGACGAGCAAGTTACTCTTCCTTCTCGCGAGCAGGGCCGCCCGTAGCTACCGTTACCATTGCCGGGCGAATCACCTTCACGCCCATCTTGTAGCCCTTCTGGTAGACCTCTTGCACGGTCTCGTCGGGCACGTCGGGGTTCGGAACGGTTGCAACCGCCTGGGCCTCGAGCGCGTTGAACGCCTGGCCAACCGGGTCGATCACTTCTACGCCAGCCTTGGCAAGCACGTCGGCGAACTTGGTGTGCACCTTCTGCACGCCGTCGAGCAGGCCAGCTTCGCCATTGTTGGCAGCGTAGTCGATGCTGCGCTCGAAGTCGTCAAGCACGGGGATAAGCCCGCTCACGATGCCTTCGCATGCGCGCTTCTTCTCTTCTTCGCGCTGCTCGTTCATGCGACGGCGGTAGGTGTCCCATTCCGCATGCAGGCGCATGTACTTGTCTTTCCACTCGGCCACTTCAGCCTGCGCGGCGGCAAGGGCGTCTTCGGCAGAAGGCTCTGCGTCGTCGCTGGGGGCGTCGGCCGGGGCCGCCGTAGCGGCCTCGGCATCAGACGGGATGGAAGCAGCTTCGGGCTGGGCGGCGGTTTCCTCTTCCGAGGCGACCTCGCTGTTGTTGTCCTTGGCCTCTTCCATGTTTACTTACCTTCGTTCTTGTTGTCGTCGACGACCTCGTAATCGGCTTCGATGGGGCCGTCGTTGTTGGCGGCAGCACCCTGAGCGCCCGCGGCGGCGTCGGCACCAGCCTGCTGCTGGCTGTAGACGACCTCGGACAGCTTGTAGCCAGCCTGCTGCATCTTCTCAGTAGCAGCCTTCACGGCTTCGATGTCGGTGCCAGCCAGGGCTTCCTTGGCTTCCTTCACGGCGTCTTCGGCAGCCTGCTTGGTATCGGCAGGAACCTTGTCGCCCAGGTCGCGCAGCGTCTGCTCGGTGGCGTTCACCAGGGAGTCGCAGTTGTTGCGAGCTTCCACTTCTTCCTTGCGCTTGGCGTCTTCCTCGGCATGGCTCTCGGCGTCCTTCACCATGCGATCGACTTCATCGTCGGAAAGTGCGGTGCTGCCGGAAATGGTGATCTGCTGCTGCTTGCCGGTGCCCAGGTCCTTTGCGGAAACGTTCACGATGCCGTTGGCGTCGATGTCGAACGTGACCTCGATCTGGGGAATGCCGCGGCGGGCAGCCGGAATGCCGGAGAGCTGGAACTTGCCGAGCGTCTTGTTGTCGGCCGCCATCTCGCGCTCGCCCTGCAGGACGTGAATCTCAACGCTCGTCTGGTTATCGGCGGCGGTGGAGTAGATTTCCGTCTTACGCGTAGGGATGGTGGTATTGCGCTCGATCATCTTGGTCATGATGCCGCCCATGGTTTCCACGCCCAGGGAGAGCGGGGTAACGTCGAGCAGCAGGATACCTTCAACGTCGCCAGCCAGAACGCCACCCTGAACGGCAGCGCCCATGGCAACTACCTCGTCGGGGTTCACGCTCATGTTAGGCTGCTTGCCCGTGATCGTCTTCACCAGTTCCTGCACGGCGGGCATACGAGAGGAGCCGCCAACCAGCAGAACCTCGTTCACATCGCCCGTGGAAAGGCCAGCATCGGTGAGGGCGCGCTGAACGGGCTGCTTGCAACGCTCGAGCAGGTCGTGCGTGATGCGCTCGAACTCGGCACGCGTAAGCGTGTAGTCCAGGTGCTTCGGGCCCGTGGCATCGGCCGTGATGAAGGGCAGGTTGATGTTGGTCTGGGTGGTGCTGGAAAGCTCGATCTTAGCCTTTTCGGCAGCTTCCTTCAGACGCTGCAGGGCCATCTTGTCGCCACGCAGGTCGATGCCGTTTTCCTGCTGGAACTTGTCGGCCATCCAGTCGATGATGCGCTGATCCCAGTCGTCGCCGCCCAGGTGGTTATCGCCAGCGGTGGAGCACACTTCGAAGACGCCGTCGCCCAGCTCGAGCACAGACACGTCGAACGTACCGCCACCCAGGTCGAACACCAGGACCTTTTCGTCCTTGTTCGTCTTGTCGAGGCCGTAGGCCAGAGCAGCGGCCGTGGGCTCGTTGATGATGCGCATGACTTCCAGGCCGGCGATTTTGCCTGCGTCCTTGGTAGCCTGACGCTGAGCGTCATTGAAGTACGCGGGAACGGTGATTACGGCCTGCGTGATAGGGCTGCCCACCTGCTTTTCTGCGTCGCTCTTCAGCTTCTGGAGCACCATAGCGGAGATTTCCTCGGCCATGTAGTCCTTGTTGTCGATGTCGACGACGGCGCGGCCGTCCTTGCCGTTCTTCACGGTGTAGGAAACGGTCTTCTGCTCTTCGCCGGTTTCGCTGAAGCTACGGCCAATGAAGCGCTTCACGCTGGAAACGGTGTTCTCGGGGTTGGTAACGGCCTGGTTCTTGGCGGCCTTGCCAACCACGCGCTCGCCGTCCTTGCGGAAACCGACCACGGAAGGCGTGGTGCGGTCGCCTTCGGCGTTGACCAGGATTTCGGGCTCGGAGCCCTCCATGACGGCCATGGCCGAGTTGGTGGTACCCAAGTCGATGCCGATGATCTTTGCCATAATGCTGTTCCTTTCCTTGTACTTGCTGCGCTGCCCGGCCCGAGTTTGCGAGATGCCGATGCGGGCGCTGGCAAGCTTTCTTTGCATAACGGCACTATAAAATCTAAGTCTCCATCTGTCAAATTTCCTAAAACCGAACGGTTATAATTTTTTATACCACCCCTGAACTGGGCAAAGACAGCGCGGGCGGGTCGGTCAAGATCTCACAAGACCTTAGTCGCAACCATTCCGTAACTTTTGCGACACATAACCCCCGTTATGCCCATTTTTCTGAAACGCACCTGTTCACGGGTCTGCAACGCCATACGGGGCCATCGCCTCCACTTCGCCGTCAATCAAAGCCACATAGGGCTTTTTTTCAAAATTGCCTTGCAAAGAAACGGAGTCATGCTATTTTGGGCGCATGGAGAAAGCAGACATGGGTTAGGGACCTATGAATAGAAGGAGGCCATCATGGCACGTCCCCTTATCAGCACGGATGATTGCATTGGTTGCGGCATTTGCGTAGATGCCTGCCCCCAGGGCGTTCTGGAGGTAAACGGCGGTGCAGTGGAAGTCGCCAACGAAGATTCCTGCATCGCATGCGGCGAATGCTTGGAAGAGTGCCCCATGGGCGCCATCACCGAGATTTCGGAAGACTAGCGCGCCACGGCATAGCCAATCTGGCAAAGGAGAGCCCGCAAGGGCTCTTTTTAATATGAGCAGGACATTGTCAAGAGGCAAAACCGGGCCTGACCCCCAATTCGAGGGGCCAGGCCCTTCCTC
>NZ_SUUH01000010.1 GCF_015062615.1 Denitrobacterium detoxificans | reverse complement strand
TCGCAGTATCCGGTTTTCAAGGTCCTCCGGCGGCTTCCGCCGCCGCCCCTCCGAACTTGCTCCGTTCGAAGCGGCGAGTTGATATATTACGGATACCCCGGCCCGGATGCAAGCCTTATTTTCAGGTACACGAAGCGTGCACAAACACCCGGGGGCGTGGTATGGACTATCCTGGGAAAACGACCTTTTGACCTGCGGCGCTGTTTTGTGGATGCCCCATGAACGAGCCTTTTGATATAGCAAACGACCCAGGCAAAAGCCCTTGCATGCGCCGTATGGAATGCCCATTACGCTACCCCATTTTCTATTCCTATATATAAGTGGAGGGCCCGCATGCTCCTTGTACGCATGCGGGCCCCTGGGCAGAACCTACCTGTTTCGATGTTTTACCTATATATGCAAGGCGTCACGCTACGCACCCGCAGGTTCAAGTTGACGGGGCGCTGCCTCGTTGCCCTCAGCCTGCATCGGCTCGAAATGAGTAAGCATACTAATGATGTTCCTACGAGAGATCGCACCTACCAGATGGCCATCATGCACAACGGGAAGCTTCTTGAAGCGCTTCTCGGAAAGCGTCTTGAACGCCGTCTCGGCTTCGTCGCCATCCTGCACACTGATAACGTTCTTGGTTGCGATACGCATGACGTCGAGATCAATAAGGTCACGGAAGCGGTCGTGCAGCTCTTGCAATTCAACCAGCTGGAAGTAATTGGTGCCGTCGGTATAGAAACCGCTCTGTCGCGACAGATACTTCAGAATGTCCCCGTCGGATACGAACCCGATAACGACATTCTGCTGATTCACGATGGGAAGGCCACTCGTTTCGGTGCGCGCCATTTCGGCAATGGCGTCACGTACCGTGGCGCCTTCACGCAGGAAGGCGGAACCGGCATTCATAAGGTCGGACACGAGCCACGGACGATCGATGCCCGGCACATCCCCCACCTGCGTAGACACCTCCGGCGCCTTTTCGCCGGCACGATCGCGCACGAAGACGATGATGCATGTCGCAACGATAAGCAGCATGACACACATGCCCATAAAGCCAACGTGCTCACCCGCATACACTACGGCAAGAGCATCGGAGCCCGCGGGCGCCATCGCAGCACCCACACCCGTTAGGCTGACGATGAGCGCCGTGCCAAACGACGCGCCCACCTGGTTCGTGGTAGACGAAAGAGAGTTGCCATGCTGGATGACCTTGTTATCCAGCGAATTGACGCCCCAGGTGTTCAGCGGCGTAATGAGGAACTGGATGCCAATAACCATACACGTAAAGGCAAAGGTCACGAAGAGGAACGATGTATCCTGGGCGTACGTGGTGTACATGAAACCCGCAACCGCGATGGCAATGGCGCCGGGAACGACCACGCGGCGAACGCCAAACCGATCGAACAAGCGACCAGCGGCCAACCCGCAGAACGCGCCGATAATCGCACCTGGCAGCATGATAAGACCCGAAATGGTTGCGGTACCGCCCAGCACTTGCTGAACGTAAATGGGAACGATAACCTCGCCGCCCACAAGCGACGCCTGAAGCATGGCAATGAGAATCACGACCGTGCGGAACTTGCGCGACTCGAGCACCTGCACGCGCAACATGGGAACATCAAGCTTGAGCTGTCTGCGAACGAAGAAACCCAGAAGCATAAGGCCAACCACAACCAACGCCCCCGTTAGCACGAGGTTGTCGCTGCTGCTGAACGTAGACAGGCCATACAGCAAAGACACCATGCCCGCAGTCATGAGCAGGACTGAAGGCGCGTCGAACGGAGCACGTTCGAACTCGCCGCTATTCTCGAGCGCAAAGCACGCCAACAGCACAACGCACACGGCCAACACCGTAACGATGATGAAGAGCATACGCCAGCCCACGTTGTCGACAAGAATGCCGGAAAGCGAAGGGCCGATGGCGGGAGCAAAAGCGATGATCAGGCCAATTACGCCCATGGCACTACCGCGCTTCTCACGTGGGAACACCAGCAGAATAAGCGTAAACACCATGGGCATTACGACGCCCGTTGCCATAGCCTGCATGACGCGACCCAGCAGCAAGAAGGGGAACGCCGGCGCAAGCGCAGCAACCAAACTTCCCAAGGCGAACCACGCGATGCCGCCGATAAACAACTTACGCGTAGAGAAACGCCCCACGAGATAGGCGTTCATAGGTATGACACACGCCTCAACCAATGCATATCCGCTGGTCAACCACTGAACCGTCGTGGCATCGACCTGCAGGTCGGCCATAATATGCGGAAGAGCGGGCGAAAGCAGCGTCATGTTGAGCACCGTTATCAACGCGCCCGACAGCAACACTGCAACCATCATTTTCTGCTTACGAGTTAACCCCATACACGATCCTTCCCTTGCGCGCTCCAAACACGCGCATTAAAAAAGGCGGCATATGCCGCCAGATGTTCTACGTGTACTCTAACTCGTTCCCAAACGAGCTCCACACCCGTTGCCCGCCTGTCATATTTGCCATATCTGCTCCATCATGGGACAACATTTGGCACAAATGCCCCTGCTGTATGCAACAGGGGCATTCGAAAAGGATCCATGCAAAGGAAGAGCAAGCCTACGCAAGCAGTTCCTCGATGAAGCCTACGCGGTAATTCGTGAATACGGCCTCGCCCGCCTCCTGCGTAGCATCCAGGTCGACGTCGCACCAGATGGCAAAATCCCGGTCGTCGTTTTCATCGCGAAACGTCTGGCGCATATGCCATACGTGATCGGTACGCTCGTCGGCATCATCAAGCTGGAAATACGCCACGCTCCGCGCATCGCCATCGAGCAAGATCTCCTCATGCGCATCGAAGTACGCATCGAGCGCCTGCTGCCACGCGCGGGCGGAATATCCCCAGTCGCCATCGAGCGCGCCCAGTTCCTTCACGTGCTCAGCCGCAGCCAGGCGAACGCGCATGAACAGGGCGTTTCGCACGAGAAGCGTAACGGCACGCCTGTCGGCAACTACGGCATCCGCCGCCAAGGGCGCACCCGCCTCTTCCCCATCGAGCGTGCCAGCGGCCTCCCATTCGTCAACCAAGCTGCTGTCGATGGAGCGAACCATGAACCCAAGCCAGCTAATGATGTCGAGGAGCTGGTCATTGAGCTTGTCTTCGGGAAGCGTGCGCGCCATGACGCGATACGCATCGGAAAGATAGCGCAGCAACAGGCCCTCGCTGCGAGCAATCCCCAAGCCCGAAATGTATCCCTTGAAGTTCGCGGCCGTTTCCACCATGTCGCGCAAGATGGACTTGGGCGAAAGCGAGAAGTCACGCGCCCAGGGCACGTCCTCGCAATAACGCGCGTACGCGGAGTCGAGCAATTCCTCGAGCGGCTTGGGGTACGTAACCTCAGCGATGCGCTCCAGGCGCTCCTCGTATTCGATGCCCTCGACCTTCATGACAGCCATAGCCTTGTCGCGTGCGCGACGTTCCTGCGCGCGTAGCACCTGACGAGGGTCTTCCAACGTGGCCTCGGCCATGGAGATGACGTCGAGCGCATAATCGGGGTCTTCGGGGTCGAGCAACTCGAGAGCAGCCAGCAAGAACGGAGAAAGCGGCTGATCAAGCGCAAAATCATCGGGAAGGTCCACCGTCGTGCGCCATTCGTTTGCGTCGTCTTCGCCCTTTACGCATTCCACGACGCCCGCTGCCTGCAACGTGGCGAAAATCTCGCCCGCACGCGTCATGAGATCAACCTTCTCTTGCGGCGTCTGCAACGAACGTTCCACCATATCCGAAACGCGTGCCCATGCGTCGCCACCCTGCATAACCTCGGCAAGCACGATGGAATGCGTGATGCGCAGGCGAGGAGCCAACGGCTCGGGCTGAGCCGCGATGAGCTTCTCAAACGTTCCCTTATTCCAGTTCACAAAGCCCTCGGGCGGCTGCTTCTTCTTGATCTTGCGACGTTTCTTCTCGTCGTTGCCCGCCTTCGCCATAAGGCGCGCATTCTCGATCTCGTGCTCAGGCGCAAGAGCGATGACCAAGCCCTCGGTGTCGAACCCCGAACGACCAGCGCGACCGGCAATCTGGTGAAACTCACGAGCGCGTAAACGACGCATGCGATGACCGTCGAATTTGGTGAGCTGCGTTAGAACAACCGTATGGATGGGCACGTTGATGCCCACACCCAGCGTGTCGGTGCCGCAGATAATGGGCAAGAGTCCCTGCTGAGCGAGCTTTTCCACGAGCAGGCGATACCGCGGAAGCATGCCCGCATGATGCACGCCCACGCCGCAATCGAGCAGGCGTTTGAGCGTCTTGCCAAACGCCGTAGTAAATCGCGTCCCCTTCGACGCCTCGCGAATGGCGGCACGCTGTTCCTTCGTGGTAAAACCCATGGAAGCAAGCGCCTGCGCACTCGTAAGCGCCGCATCCTGCGAAAAATGAACGATGTAGAGCGGCGTTTGCCCGTCGCGTATGGCAATCTCAACGGTACCCTCGAGCGAAGTATCCACGTACTCGTATTCCAAGGGGATGGGACGCTGCGCGTTCACGACGGAGCTAACCGCACGCGTTTCATGCGCCTCGAGCGCGCCGCGAATATGCGCAGTGTCACCCAACGTGGCGCTCATCAGCAAAAACTGCGTATGCGGAAGCACAAGCAAGGGCACCTGCCACGCCCAGCCACGATCGGGATCGGCAAAGAAGTGGAACTCGTCGGCGGCTACGCGGGCAATGTCGGCATCGGGACCCAGACGCAGCGCATCGTTCGCCAGGATCTCCTGCGTGCAGCAGATGATGGGCGCTTCCGTGTTAATGCGCACGTCACCCGTAATCATGCCCACGTAGTCACGCCCAAAGTAATTCACCAGATTGAAGAACTTCTCGCTGACCAGCGCCTTGATGGGGGCCGTGTAATAGCTGCGCTCGTCACGTGCCAGCGCCAGAAAGTGCTGGAAGAGCGCCACCATCGATTTGCCGCTTCCCGTAGGCGTACCCAGGATAACGTGGTCGCCCGCGGCAAGAGACAGAACCGCCTCTTCCTGATGAGGCCACAATTCAAGCCCCTCCTCGGCACACCACTCGAGGAACGACTCCAGAATGTCGTCCTCGGAGGTATCCGGGTTATTCCACAAGCGGTCGGCAAGCCGTCCCAACGACCCCGTGCGATCGGCGTCTTCCATCATCGTTCCTTCCCATCTATGGGGATACCAAAAAGCAGCGCATTGCGCGAAGCGCAACCACCGCATCGAATGCAAAAGCACCCCGACGACCGTGCCGTCGGGGTGCCCAGTATAGCAGGTGACTGCTAAACCCATGTGATGCTCACGCATAAGCGCAAGCGCCACGCAAGGAGTCTTTAGCGCTCGATGTTGTAGAAGGCGTTGATGCCAGCGTAACGAGCCTGCGTATCGAGCTGCTCTTCGATGCGAAGCAGCTGGTTGTACTTGGCAACGCGGTCGCTACGGCAGGGAGCACCCGTCTTGATCTGGCCAGTGTTGCATGCAACGGACAGGTCGGCGATGGTGGTGTCTTCCGTTTCGCCGGAACGATGGCTCATGACACAGGCGTAGCCGGCTTCCTTGGCCATTTCGATGGCTTCCAGCGTTTCCGTGAGGCTACCAATCTGGTTCACCTTGATGAGGATGGCGTTAGCACAACCCAGTTCGATGCCCTTGGCCAAACGCTGGGAGTTGGTAACGAACAGGTCGTCGCCTACCAGCTGGACCTTCTTGCCGATGCGCTCGGTGAGCATCTTCCAACCATCCCAGTCTTCTTCGGCCATGCCGTCTTCGATGGAGATGATGGGATACTTGGCAACCAGTGCCTCCCAGTAGTCGACCATTTCGGCGCTGGTGAACTCGCGGCCTTCGCCAGCCAGCACGTACTTCTGCTTTTCGGCGTCGTAGTATTCGCTGGACGCGGGGTCCATGGCGAACATGATGTCTTCGCCAGGCTTGTAGCCAGCGGCTTCGCAAGCCTTCACGATATATTGCAGGGGCTCTTCGTTGGTCTTGAAGTTCGGGGCAAAACCGCCTTCGTCACCTACGCCGCCACCCAGGCCGGCCTCATGCAGGACCTTCTTCAGCGTGTGGTAGATTTCAGCGCACCAACGCAGGGCCTCGGCAAACGTGGAGGCGCCAACGGGCATGATCATGAATTCCTGGAAGTCGACGTTGTTGTCGGCATGAGCACCGCCATTCAGAATGTTCATCATAGGCGTGGGCAGCGTATGCGCATGCACGCCGCCAACGTACTTGTACAGCGGAAGCTCAGCGCTTTCGGCAGCAGCGCGAGCGCAGGCAAGCGAAGCGCCCAGAATGGCGTTTGCACCAAAACGGCCCTTGTTGTCGGTGCCGTCGAGTTCAATCATAGCCTCGTCGATTGCGCGCTGATCGGTGGCTTCGGCACCCACCAGCAAATCGGCGATTTCGGTGTTCACGTGGTCGACAGCCGTAAGGACGCCCTTGCCCATGTAGCGATCCTTGTCGCCATCGCGCAGTTCAACCGCTTCGAACTGGCCAGTGGAAGCGCCCGAGGGAACCATAGCGCGACCCATGGAACCGTCTTCCAGCAGGATTTCGACTTCAACCGTGGGATTGCCGCGCGAATCGAGAACTTCGCGACCGTATGCATCGATGATGATGCTCATGTTCGTCTCCTAAGAATCGAGAACAGGTAACAACCCGCCCATGATAGCACACGGAGACGACGAAAATCCGCTAAGCGGATGGTTGAGGCAGGTGAGCGGATGCCACCCGCGCACTACACACAAAAAGTGCGTTAGAGCTGGCTTAATGCTTCGCCCTGAATGCGATAGAGCGTCCAGCCATTCAGCTCTTCGGCTCCCAGACTATTGTAGAAACGACCCGAACCAGGATTCCAATCGGGAGCACAGCCTTCCACGCGCACGTAATCGCGCTCGCGGGCAATGCGGGAAAGCTCGTGCATGAGTTCGGTGCCTACGCCCATGCCACGATATTCGGGCAGTACGTAGATGCATTCCAGATAGATGGAAGGACGACCCTTGTGGGCCGAAAAACCATGATTGAACAGCACGAATCCGATTTCCTTTTCGCCCTCCATGGCGAAGAAGGCCTCGGCAGCCTTGTGCTGGAACATCCAGGTGCGCAGCAATTCTTCGGTGGCCACAACGGAATCACCCGACTTCTGGAAGTCGGCGAAACGCTGTATGAAATACAGGACCTTGCCTGCATCCTTCTCCTCAGCAAAGCGAAACTGCGTCGCCATGTCTACCACCCGCTCACACGAACGTGCCATCAATTCATAAATGTACCCTATAGCACCAAAACCCCCAGATGTTCAAGGAGTATCTTAAACCCGAGGAGAATCAGCACAATACCTCCCGCAATGGTGGAGGGGCGCTCGTAGCGCGCGCCGAAACGATTACCCACCACGACGCCCACGAGCGAGAGCGCAAAGGTAATGCATCCGATGATGGAAATAGCAGGCGCAATATCGACGCGAAGAAAGGCGAAGGAAACGCCCACGGCCAGAGCGTCGATGGACGTGGCGATGGCAAGCATGAATAGCTCGGGGATGTCGAGGCGAAACTCGTTTTCGTCTTGGTCGTCGTCTTCGTGGAAGGCATCCCACAGCATCTTGCCACCCACGAACAAAAGCAGGCCAAAGGCAATCCAATGGTCCACCGGCTCCACAAGCGAAGCGAACTGCGTGCCCAGTGCCCAGCCCAGAAACGGCATCAGCGCCTGAAAGCCGCCGAAGAACAAGGCGATCACCAAGGCATGGCGCATATTGACGCGCTTCATGCCAAGGCCCTTGCAAATGGCCACGGCAAATGCGTCCATGGACAGGCCCACGCCTATAAGGGCAATCTCGACATAATTCACCGTACATTCCTTCCGCATCCCATACGCCTGCAACGGGGTATTATCCCCCACGCGCAACGAAAAACGGCGGCCATGTCAATCAAACAGAGGGAATCCGAAAGGCAGGTAAGGCTTACTGGTTGCTGAACGGCTCTTCCCTATTGGCAAGAATCTCGCTCGCACGCTTCCAACCCGGCAACATGGATGCAAGGTATTCCTGCTGCTGTGCCTCTGGCTTGGTGGCAAGCGGCATTAGGCCAGTCCAAATGGCCCAGACCAGACAATCAACCGGATAGGCCACGAGCTCGTCGGAAAGCCAAAGACAGCCATTTTCGTAATGCGACCACCCATGACGCAACGGCTTCATGCGCACGGCAAGAGGCTGGGCAGGCGGTTCTTCCGCCAGGCCCTGCATGCACGTGCCCACCAGGCCCACTGCGTTATTCATGATGACGCGATTGGCATACGAGAGAAATGCGGTGCGCACCTGGTCGTAGCTGCGTGGATTCACCACATAGAGCGTGAGCTTGCTGATGTCGGTATTTGCTTCGAACTTCACCGTGGCACGCCCACGCGTGGCACGATGCTTGCCGCTCATGCCGCCGCCCATCTTCAGCGGGTTGACGTGCAGCATGAACGGGCGCCCCATGACGTAGGCTACGTCGCCCGTGCGATACAGGCACTTCATGGACGGGCTCTTCTGGAATCGCTTGATCATCTTCGCACGCATGTCCTCCACTTCGGGAACGTGGGCGGCAAAGAAATCCACGATCTGCTGGGGAGGCATGCCATGAGGTGCCATGACATACGGCAACGCCTGTGGAGGCTGAAGCGCTACAAACAAGTCGTTGCTGGACTGGCGAAAGATGGGGATGTCCATGCCGGCGTAGCCCAAATGCTCGATGCCCGGCGTGTTGGACGCAGGTGCTTGTGCAGGTGCTTGACCAGCCTGATTGAGCGCACCTTGCTGCTGCGCATCATTCGCGGGCGGCTGCCCCTGCGCATTGCCAGGCTGCTGAGAAGGTGAAGCGGTTTCAGAATTCGACATGGTTGCCCCCTTCGTCGAACTATCCCTGCTACAAGGATACCCCAAACGAGAAGAGAGCGGAGGCTGGGCGCACTAGAAGAAGAGCATGAAAACGCGCGCAAGCGCAAAGCCAATGATGCCGCATGCGGGGAACGTAATGACCCAGGCGAGCACCATGCTACGCGCAATGCCCCAGTTCACGCCACGCAGATTCTTACCCGCACCCACACCCATAATGGCCGAAGTGGAGCAATGCGAGGTGGAAACGGGCATACCCGTGATGCTGGAGATGAACAGCGTGATGACGGTGGAGGCCGAAGCGGCAGCACCCTGGTACTTTTCCATGGCCACCATGTCCATGGCAACCGACTTGATGATGCGCTTGCCGCCGATGAACGTACCCAGGGAAATGGCCGCAGAGCAGATGATCATGAGCCATATGGGGAAGCCATCGGACCCCGTAGACTCCATGCCCATTGCCATGGCCATGCCCATGAGGCCGATGGACATGAACTTCTGACCGTCTTGGGCGCCATGCAGAAAGGCCAGCATGCATGCGAAGATGTCCTGCAGGATATCGGCAACGCGATTGCCCTTGCGCCTATCGACGCCCGAAAGGAACTTCGCGGCGAGCTTCGTGTTCAACCATCCCAGGAAAAAGCCCGCAAACAGGGAAAAGAGCAGACCATAGACAACCTTGGCCCATTCGGCGGGAACGACGCCCGCCCAACCGTTCACGGCAACGGCGCCACCGGTGATGCCCGCAATGAGCGAATGCGACTTCGAGCACGGAATGCCGAAGAACCAGCAGAACACGCCCCATGCGATGGAGCCAATCATGGAGGCCATTAACGCCATGAGCGCCTGATGCGTATCGCCCGAGAAATCAACCATGGAGAACATGGTGTGGGCAACGGCAGTAGAGATATAGGTCATGCCGATGAGGCCAATGAAGTTGAAGACGGCCGCCAACGTAAGGGCGACGCCGGGGCTAAGGACGCGCGTGGCTACGGCGGTAGCGATAGCATTGGGCGCGTCGGTTGCGCCCGAGACAAGCGTCACGCCGATCACGAGGACGATAATGATGGCGAGAGCAGGATAAGTTGCCATAAGGCCAATTACGGCCGCTAGAGATAAATCCAACGTTTACCTTTCGCATATTGCCGCGCCAGCGGCAAATATCTGAGAGCTGCATTAGTATAGCAAAGCGAAAGATTCGTCTAGAGCCATTCGCCGAACAGACACGAAGGAGAAGCATGTTCCTACCTATGACGTACGCCGACATGCGCGAGCGCGGCTGGGATGCCGTAGACTTCGCGTACGTATGCGGCGACGCATACGTTGACCACCCGTCATTCGGCATGGCCATCATCTCGCGCCTGCTAGAAGCGCATGGCTATCGCGTGGGCATCATCTGCCAACCCGATTGGCGCGACCCCGAAAGCATCAACGTGTTCGGCGAGCCTCGCCTGGGATTCATCGTCTCCGCCGGAAACATGGATTCCATGGTGAACCACTACACGGTGGCAAAGCGACGCCGCAAGAACGACTTCTACTCCCCTGGCGGCGAAATGGGCCTGCGCCCCGATCACGCCTGCGTGGTATACGGCAACCTCATTCGCCGTACATACAAAGAGACGCCCATCATCTTGGGCGGTATCGAGGCAAGCCTGCGTCGCCTGGCCCATTACGACTATTGGTCGGACAAGCTGAAGCGGTCCATTCTGCTGGATTCGGGCGCCGACATCATCTCGTATGGCATGGGCGAGCATTCGGTGGTGGAGATCTCCGACGCGCTGGCATCGGGGCTTTCCGTGCACGACCTCACGTTCATTCCCGGCACCGTATTCCGCACGCGCAGCCTAGAGCATCTATACGAGCCCATTGTGCTTCCCAGCTACCAGAGCATGCTGGATAACAAGGAGGAATACGCGCGCAGCTTCGGCGAGCAGTGTCGCAACTTGAACCCGTATTCGGCTCATACGCTGGTAGAACCCTACGACCACGATGTATACGTGGTGCAGAACGCACCCGCCACGCCGCTTACCACCGAAGAGTTGGACGCGGTGTATCGCCTGCCCTACGAGCGCACGTATCACCCCAGCTACGAAGCTGCTGGCGGCATTCCAGCTATCCGCGAGGTGAAGTTTTCGCTGGCTAGCAATCGTGGCTGCCTAGGCGAATGCGCATTCTGTGCGCTCAACTTCCACCAGGGACGCATCATCCAGGCACGCAGCCACGAATCCATCCTGGAAGAAGCGCGCGAAATGACGAAGGACCCCGAGTTCAGGGGTTACATTCACGACGTGGGCGGCCCTACCGCGAACTTCCGCATTCCCGCATGCGCCAAGCAGGAAAAGGCCGGCGCTTGCACGAATCGTCGCTGCCTTTCGCCGAAGCCTTGCAAGCAACTACGCGTGACGCACGAAGACTACGTGCAGCTGCTACGCGAGCTGCGGGCGCTACCTGGCGTGAAAAAGGTGTTCATCCGCAGCGGCATCCGCTTCGATTACGCCGTGCTCGACAGCGACCACACGTTCATTCGAGAACTGGCTGCGCACCACACGAGCGGTCAGTTGCGTTTGGCTCCCGAGCACATCAGCGAGACGGTGCTGAACGTCATGGGCAAGCCACCGCACGCCATGTACGAGCAATTCGTACGCGAGTTCAACCGCGCAAGCAAGCAAGCCGGCAAGGAGCAGTACGTATTGCCCTACCTGATGTCAAGCCACCCCGGCAGCACGCTGAAGGAAGCCGTTGAACTGGCGGAATTCTGCCGCGATCTAGGGTTCAACCCCGAACAGGTAAGCGACTTCTACCCCACGCCATCCACGGTATCCACGTGCATCTACTACACGGGGCTCGACCCGCGCACCATGGAGCACGTGTACTGCGCCACCAGCCCGCATGAAAAGGCGCTGCAGCGCGCGCTCATTCAGTACCGCAACCCAAAGAACCACGCCCTCGTGCGCGAGGCGCTCATAAAGGCAGGACGCGAGGATCTTATTGGGTTCGATGCGAAATGCTTGGTGCGACCCGCAGACGCGAAGGGGCCGAAGGGCGGCAAGAACGCGCAGCATGGCGGAAAGCCCGGACAGGCAGGGCGTGGCCACGGCAAAGGCAAGGGCGCGCAGGCCAAGCACGGTGGGTCGCAGCATGCAAACGGCTCACGCGGCGAGCGGCGTTCGGGCAGCACACGCAACGACAAGCGCACGTCGCGCAACACGAGCTCGAAACAAGGAAGCAAAACCCAAGGTAACCGCCGCAATGGCGGAGCTAGCGGCGCAGGAAGGAAGCCAACAGGCGCTGAAGCACGGCGCGGAGCAGGCCGCCCGAAGAAACGGTAGTCGTGGGAACGGCCTCCTGCTGATAGTTAGGATGATGCCGCAGGAACACCCAACGGCAGATGAGCGTGATGGCCAGGCCGATAAGGCCCACGGCCAGGAACGATGCAGCGATTTCGACCGCCGTCCAGTTCTGCTCGAAGGCGGCATAGGCCGTTGCCAAAACAAAGAAACCCGAAATGACACCCGTGATGACGGTGAACGCGCGAATGAGGATAATCTTTGCGCGATTGGGCGAATAACGCCATGCGGCCACAAGGTAAATGACCGCCGCGACGATCGCCAGAACAACGAGAAGCGGAATGATCCGCGAGAGACGTGCAACCATTCCGCTTCCTTTCTACTACGTGGCCACACAAGCGCGCGGCCATGATTCGGTTGACCTAGCTAAAGCTCACCTGGGGAGCAACATCGGCGCCAACGTTGGCGATAAAGCTCTGACGCTTCGTGAAGCCCATGGGGCCCGCCACGAGCACGCCCGGGAACGTCTGGATAGCGTTGTTGTACTTCATAACCGTGTCGTTGAAGCTCTGGCGCATGTAGCTGATCTTGTCTTCCGTCTCGGAAAGCTCCTGCTGAAGCGCGATGAAGTTCTGGTTCGCCTTCAAGTCGGGGTACGCCTCGCTGACGGCAAAGAGGTTCTTCAGCGTATCGGAAAGCGCGTTGCTCGCTTCCATCTTTTCCTCGGGAGAGCCGGCGTTCATGCATGCCGTACGCGCTTCGGTAACCGCCTGCAGCGTCTTGCTTTCATGCGCGGCGTAGCCCTTCACGGTTTCCACCAGGTTCGGAATGAGATCGAGACGACGCTGGAGCTGGACGTCGATTTGAGCCCAGGCATTGTCGACGGCGTTGCGCAACTTCACCAGGTTGTTGAACAGCCCGATAACGATGAGCACCAGCACAACGACAACGACCAGAATGATAATTGCCACCATGAGAGACCCTTCCCTCGAATTACATTGAGGTCATTTTAGCACGTGCCAACTGGGATGATACAAAGAAGTGGAAGGGGCTGCTAAGGAATGCGAAACGCTAGACCCTACCCACCCATCCACATGCATTACTTACGCTTGGGAACAGCGTAAGTTAGGAGATATTGCGACATCCTTTGAGTATGGGCTGAACGCAGCTGCTGAAGAATTCGA
>NZ_SUUH01000007.1 GCF_015062615.1 Denitrobacterium detoxificans | reverse complement strand
CGCCTCCGGAAGCCCCGGGCATAGCGCGTTTCTGGTTTGCTTTCAGAGTGCCCCCGCAGGGGGACGCGGGCCGGCCCAACAACTGGTGGTTGCGCCACAGCCGTCCCATCCGTGCAGGACCTCTTGGGGACCTGGGGCCGATTGGGAGCCGTCGCACGAGCGGAGGCGCTTCGCTGTCCGCCCTGCTGCGGTTGGGTTCCGCTCGCCGGGTCGTGGGGCATCGCACGGGCGTGGGAGCGTTGCACAGCCATCCGCACACGCAGATTACCTATGTGGTAAGTGGGAAGTTCGAATTCGAAATCGACGGAGAAAAGCACGTAGTGAAGGCTGGCGACACCATGCTCAAGCGCGATGGTATCGTTCATGGCTGCGTTTGCTTGGAGCCTGGTATCTTGCTCGACACGTTCACGCCATACCGCGAGGACTTCGTACAGGATTAGGACGCGAACAAGGGAACCGCTATCATGCGGAATGAAAAAGGCTGGCGGAGAGTCTTCCCCGCCAGCCTACATTTTGGGTCGTCAACTATTCAGCTGCCAAGGGCGAAGGCACATTGTAGACACGTGCCAGATACTCGCGATCAAGGTCGTACAGCCCCTTCGGGTCGCCCCCGAACAGCTGCATGTTCGAAATCATTTCGCTAGCATTGGCCTCTTCTTCCAGCTGCTCGTCCACAAACCAGTTCAAGAAATTCATGGTACGGAAGTCATGAGCGTCATAGGCTGCAGCGTAAATGTCGTTGATCAGGCTCGTCACGTACTTCTCATGCACCAGCGCAGCCTCCAGCGGGCCCATGTGGTCGCCCGCCTCGAAGGTTTTATCGGGCTCGTCGATGGCCTTCATCTTCACCGGACAGTCGCTGTCCAGCAGATACTTGCGGAAGATCAGGGCGTGGTCACGCTCTTCCTGCGCCTGAATCATGTACCAGTTGGCAAAGCCCTTCAGGCCTTCCGCTTCGTAGAAATCTGCGAAGGTAAGGTACAAATACCCGGAGTAAAGCTCCTTGTTGATTTGGTCGTTGATTAGTTCGTACACCTTTGGATCCATGTGTGCTCCTTTCGGCGAACACGAAATAGACTGGACGCTTTCCCTCATCGAAGGTCCAAGATCGATGATACCCCCAAAGCGCGACCACGACAAAACGTACGGCCTGGCTGCTACAAGCCAAGCAGTACGCGAAAAAGCTGGCCCCGCAGAACTAGCTTGCGGTTCCAGGGGCTGGCGGTCGGTTGCCCAAGAATCAGCGGGATAGCCGGATTGCAACCCAAAGCATGCGATTACCGCAGCTCCGAGCCCAGTGCAGCGTCATGCGTGTCTTGTCGGCCACGGTCGCATGACGCTCCGTGGCGAAAACGAACGACAAGGTAGAGAACTAGAGCGCCCAATACCGCTCCGCAGATATCGACCACCCAATCGGCGGGGTCGCAAAAGCGTCCGGGCACGAAAAGCTGATGGACCTCGTCGGTGATGCCGTAGGCACTGGCAATGGCGACGCCCGCAAGGCAGGCAGTACGCAGGCTTCGCATGTGGGCCCGCAGGGCATTAGCCAGAAGAGCGCCCAGCACCGTGTACTCGCAAAAATGGCAGAAGGGCGAAACGGGGTCCTCGTGGTAGCCAAGCAAGGCGTTCAGCACCGCAGCGAGCAGCTGTTTCGCCTGCTCGAAGAACCCTTCGGAAAGCTGCGTGGCATCGCGGCTCGACATGAAGAAGATGAAGATCGCCCAAAGGACAACGGCAAGCCAGCGCAATGCGACCCGCCTGCTCTCCAACTTCCTTGCCAACAACATCGCTCCTTCGCATCACGAATCAACCGTACGAGGTCTCCCATTTTCGCACACACACGGGGCGATTTAGGTTATAGGTAGAAATGCGTGTCCGATTCCGACTTAAATCGCAGGTCAATTATGGAAACGCCCTCGTTAAAATCCCGCATTCCAATAGTGAGATAAAGAGGATAAATCGCCCTGCACGCGGGCCGCTAGAATGCGGCTCGATAATGCATAACGCCAATAACCAAAACGCGCTCATTGGGAAGAAGCTTGTAAAGCACCAAAAAGGGAGAAACGACGAGTTTGCGAACGTCGGTACCATATTTCAGGACAATGGAAGATGGAAGATTTGCCGAACCCATCTCAGGAATTTGGGCGAGCAGCGCAGTTGCATCGATGATGTTGTCGCGTACGCGGCTGCTTTCGACTTGGATAAGCTCATCAAAGAAAGAATCAGCGTAAAGAACCTCAGCCACGTTCGCTCACGCGCCTCTGAAGCTCAGCACGAGCAGCATCGACGCCGACAACATATTTGCCCGCTTCGTAATCGGCAAGGCCGCGTTCGATAACGGCATCCATTACGTCCACGTATTCAGCTTCGGAATCGACCGCACCCACAGGGCTAATCTTTACCCATGGCTTTGAGTGACGAAACACGACCACCTCGCGGCCAGTTTGGTTGACCTGTTCGGCAATGCGGGAAAAATTGTTCCGCGCTTCCGCAACGCTAGCTGTAAGGGCTGTCATTTTAGGCTCCTTCCGACACGCTTATTCTAGTCAGAATTAACGCCATAATCCACGCCATTTATATTACAAGCATGCTACGTTTTAGAATCAAACAAAACAGGCTGCCGGCGAACCGACAGCCTGTAAGTTTCTGGAGCCAACGAGCGGATTCGAACCGCTGACCTACGCATTACGAGTGCGTTGCTCTACCAGCTGAGCCACGTTGGCAAACCTCGTTTCATTGCGAAACGCAAGGTAGGAGTATAAAGGAATTTCCTGCAGCGCGCAACACCCCTACGCGCCCTCACAATCCGCACATGACCTTGTTGTTACCATGGCGAAACCCACGTAAGCAGCGATACGCAAAAAGGGCGCTGGCCTAGGCGGAACACCACCCAGACCAACGCCAGCAGCAAACGGAAGCGCTTACTCTAATGCCCCGCTAGTGGCGGCACGCCGCCTCGGGGGACATGACATTGACCTTGCCCTCTGCGAACAGCCGCGCAACATCGCCCACCTTGGGGGTCTGCGTTTCGGAATACACCGTCACGCCATTCTGCGTGAAGCGCATCAGCGGCGGCATGCCCATGCCCACGGTAAGAATGCCATCGACGCCCAGGCCAAGCACGTAATCGATAACGCCACCGCAACCATACTGGTCGTGGTCGACATTCTTCACGGCCTCGGTGCCAAGGATGTTCATATCCTCGTCGAAGTTCACGATGGTGAAATACGGCGTATGGCCAAAGTGGCCACTGCGCACGCTTTCCAGCTGTGCATCGGTTTCGCTAGGGATGGCAAGCTTCATGGACGCGCCTCTCTCTTCTCTCGTCTATTCCGAACGGTACAAGCACCCATTCGTGCCGTCGTCCAACTTGAAGCGGCACGGGTTCGTCTCGTGGCAATCCTCGATGCGTTCCGTACGTTCAATCCACTGCTCGAGATGCGCAGTCATCGCGCGAAGCGCCTCGGGGCGCAGCACGTAGTGCACGTGATACCCATGACGAAAGCCCTCGACCAAGCCAGCCTTCTTCAGCACCGACATATGCTGCGACACGGCCGATTCGCTTATGCCGAGTGTCTTCGAAATGGAGCGCGAGCAATGATGCCGCTCAAGCAGCAACTGGGCAATCTTGAAACGCGTTGGCTCCGCCAGCGCTTTCAAGGCAATTCCGAAATCGATGGATGTCCGTTCATTTACTTCAGTCATAACTTAAATGAATTCTAGCGTTCTTTTGCGCGCCGTCAACAGCAAGCCCCAACCCTCATAGCTGAGTTTTCGGCAAAGCCGAAAACAAACGGGATGGAACCCGACCCGGACAGTTGAGCTTTCGCAAAGCGAAAGCGAACGGGACCGCACCCACCCCAGAGCGAGCGCATTCCGCCCGAAGGGCGGAACAGCTCGTCAACCCGGCTTGCATTGACCTCCAGCGACGAGCCGACGAAGCCCAGCGACGCGCGCTCGCCCCCTCGGCCGTCGGGCGGGGTGGGGCATGCGCTCCCCAACGCACTCTGAAAACCAACTTCCCCTTGGGCCAGCTCAGCTGGCCCGTCCGACGACGGGGCCGCCGGGCTGCCGGGCCGCCATCGGCGGCACGAGCACCCGGCGGCCCCGTCGTCGGACCAGTCCAAACATGAAGCAGCGAGCGCACGAGCGCGGCGCAACCCGCAGGACGCAAAAGAGCCCGAGGGGCACAACCCCTCGGGCCCTAAAACCACCCAGCAGCAAGCGCCGCGCGAGCAGCGGAGCGGGTGCGTAGGGGAGCGCATGCCCCACCCCGCCCCGCGAGCGAGTTATTTCATGAGCGCGCAAACACGCTGGGCGAACGCCACCGGATCGTCGATGGGCAACCCCTCCATGAGAAGAGCCTGCTCATACAACAGCTCGGTGTAGTCGGAAACCTTCTGGGAATCGCCCGCTTCCTGAGCGGAGGCAAGCGCCTTGAACACGTCGTGCTTGGCGTTGACCTCCAGCACGCGCTGCGAATGCGGCATGCCGTTGGCGTCGGGCATGCCCGCCATGATCTTCTCCATCTCCAAGCTCACAGGACCTTCGGAGGTGATGGCGGCAGGGGCGTCGGTGAGCACCGGCGACACCGCCACGCGCACGACCTTGTCGCCCAGGGCATCCTTCATCGCCGTGAACAGGGCTTCGTGCTCCTTGGTAGCCTCCTCGGCTGCCGTCTTGTCGCTTTCGCTTTCCAGGCCCAGGTCGCCACCGGCAACGTTCTTCAGATCCTTCTCGTTGTAGTTCATCATGGCCTGCATGCAGAAGTCATCCACGTCCTGCGTGCACAGCAGCACGTCGTAGCCACGTCTGAGGACGCCGGTGACCATGGGCATCTTCTGCAGGCGCTCGGCACTTTCGCCGGCGGCATAGTAGATGGCCTTCTGATCTTCGGGCATGGCCTCAATGTACTCGTCGAGCGTGACCATCTTCTCCTGCTTGGCCGAGTAGAACAGCAAAAGCTCGCCCAGCTCGCCCTTGGCGGAGCCGTACGTGCTATAGATGCCGTACTTCAGGCCGCGACCGAAGTTCTCGAAGAACTTCTCGTAGTCTTCGCGCTCGTTGTCGCGCATCTTCTTCAGCTCGCCGGTGATCTTCTTCTCGACCTTGTGGGCGATGGCGCGCAGCTGGCTGTTATGCTGCAGCGTCTCGCGGCTGATGTTAAGCGTAAGGTCCTGGCTGTCCACCACGCCGCGCACGAAGTTGTAGTAATCGGGAACCAGCTCTTCACACTTGTCCATAATGAGCACGTTGCTGCTGTAGAGCTCCAAGCCCTTCTGGTAATCCTTGCTATACAGGTCGAACGGCGCGCGGCCGGGAATGAACAGCAGCACATCGTAGGAAATGGCACCCTCGGCATGCACGGAAACGGTGCGCGCAGGGTTGGTGAAGTCATGGAACTGGCTCTTATAGAATTCGTTGTACTCGTCCTGCGAGACCTCGCTCTTGCGACGCTTCCAAATGGGCGTCATGGAGTTGATGGTTTCCAGCTCGGAATACGATTCCCACTCGGGCTTGTAGTCGTCGCCCGCATCTTCGGGCTTCGGCTTCTGACGGCTCTTCGTGCACATCATCTGAATGGGATAGCGCACGTAGTTGCTATAGCGCTTGATCAGGTCCTTCAGGCCAAATTCGCTGGCGAAGGTATCGAAGCTCTCCTCGTCGGTGTTGTCCTTCAGGTACAGGATGACATCGGTGCCGTGGCCTTCCTTCTCGCCCGGCTCGATGGTGTAGCCCTCTACGCCATCGCTTTCCCAGACCCAGGCCTGCTCGTCGCCGTACTTGCGCGTCACGACACGCACCTTCTTGGCCACCATGAACGCGGAATAGAAGCCCACGCCGAACTGACCGATGATGTCCACGTCGCTTACCTGGGCGGATTCTTCGCGCTCATCATCCTCGGCGCTTGCGGCTTCGTCGGCAGCGCCCGCAGCGTTGGCAGCCTGCGCCGTCTTGAACTCCAGGCTGTCGGAATGGGCGATAACGCCCAAGTTCGCATCCAGGCCGTCTTTGTCCATACCCAGGCCATTGTCGGAAACGGTGACGGTACGCGCGTCGGCGTCGAAGGACACGCGAATGGTAAGGTCGTTCTTCCCCAGCTGGATGCTGGAATCGGTAAGGCTCTTGAAGTAGAGCTTGTCTTCCGCGTCGGACGCATTGCTGATGAGCTCGCGCAGGAAGATTTCCCGGTTGGTGTAGATCGAATTGATCATCAAGTCGAGAAGCTTCTTGCTCTCTGTTTTGAATTTGCGCATGTAGTCGACCTCTTTTCCATTTGCATACGACGTACCGGCTGCCATTGCGCACAAATTAGCAGTCGGACCCTTTGAGTGCCAAAACATGATTATAGTGAGAGCGGGAAAGCGTGCAAGCGAAGGAGATTCGACTTCACGGCCGTGTCACCAATTGGTAACCCGTCGCAGCAACGGGAATTAGGCAAATAACCGCCCACGCGACGGCGGAGCCAAGCCGCGACCGCCCACGCAGCAGCAGAGCTGCCTATCGAAGGCCGCTGCAGCAACAGACGCAAGCCCCCGCGCCCGTCCACCGAGGCAGCAAAATTGACTTAGGAAAGCTCGATTTGAATGCTCATGTCGCAGGCCGTGGGCACGCCCGACACGGTTGCCCCGTCGGTGTACTGCCACAGCATGAAGGTGGTGGCGCCATACGGCAGTTCATTGTAGCTGGCATACCAGAATGGATACGCGCTCAGATCCTGCACGTTGTACCGTGCGAAATCGTTTGCATTGCCATAGATGATTGCCTCGTAACCCGCCGCTTCGATGACCTCGCAAAACGCCTTGGCATTCGCCGTCATCTGCTCTACGGAAAGTCCCTCGATGCGCGATTGGAGGCCACTCACCTCTTCGCAGTCGTAGGCAATGGGGTATTCCAGCGAACGACCGCCCAGCGCGTCGAGCACGAACTGCGCCTCCTCGCGCGCTTCGTCTTCGTTTATAGCCTGGGAAAAGTAGTATACGCCGCAAGGCAAGCCAGCCGCCTGAGCGCCCGAAAGGTTGTCCTCGAACAGCTCGTCGGCATACAACGTGCCCGTTTCGGCGCCGCGATTTCCCACGCGCACGTACGCAAACGAAATGCCGTCCTGCGCCACGGCGTCCCAATCGATGGACCCCTGAAAATCCGAAACGTCGATGCCCAGCTTCGATTTCACCTGGCCATCTACTACGTAGCTGTAGCGATCGCCTTCCACGTGCAAGCACGACCAGTCGTACGAGACGACTTCCGCCTGCGCGTCTTCCTGGGGCTCTACCGCTGCATTGCACGCACGAAACGCGAAGACGGCGGCAATGGCGGCAAGCGCGATGAGGGCAAACCCCACGAAGCGAAAGCGCAACACGAACGTATCGCGATGCGGGGAAATCGCATGCGACCCACGCGGACTATTGTTTTGGTACGCCATATGACCCTCCCCAACATATGGTATATCCAGCACTCCGAATACCCATCTACGGTACTTATGGAGCCGCAAAACAGGTTAGGCTCATGTATTCGTCATCTTCGAATGCTATCATTGCCAAGCGACAGAAGGAGATGTAAATGAGTAAATGTTGGGAAATTAGAGGCTGCGAAGGAGACGCAAACAACTACGATCACTGTCCTCACGCTATGCTCGGCGGGCGATGCCCGGTCGATTGCGCATTCGCCGAATGCTCGCGACCGCAACGCAAGCAGGCTGACGTACTCGAATTGCTAGAGCCTACGGTAGACCGTAGCGCGGCCGTGAAAGAGTACTGCTGCACCTGCTCGTTCTTCCTGAACCACGGACCCCGCATCGAGAAAGCTGAGGCATAATCACTTGAAAGCATCCGAGATTGTCTATCGTTATTTCATCCTGTTTCTTGGCATCTTCTGCATTTCGTTTGGCGTAGCGCTGTTCACGAAATCGGGCCTGGGAACATCCGCAATATCCGCGCTCCCCTATACCCTCTCGCTGGTCATCAGCCAGTTTTCCTATGGCACCTGGGTTGCAGCGTTCAACATCTTCCTGGTAGTGCTGCAGACGGCACTTACCATCCACGAGATTAGCGTGCGCGAAATCGTGCAGGAAGTCATCTTTGCCCTGGCATTCGGCAGCATCGTGGACTTCTCCATGTTCCTGCTTGGCGCCTTCAATCCGGAAATGTACGCAGTGCGCCTGGTGGGCGTGCTTTTGAGCTCGGCCATCATCGCATTCGGCGCGTACCTTACGCTCATTTCGCGCGTAGGCGTCATGGCGGGCGATGGATTCACGAACGCCCTGGTAAAGCGCACGGGAAAGAGCTTTGCGCTCATGCGTGTCATTTCCGACACCACCATGGCGATCCTCGCGCTCGTGCTATGTCTCATCTTCGTGCAAGGCGAGCTTACGGTGCGCGAGGGCACGGTCATTGCCGCCCTGCTCACCGGCACGATCGTGGGTTTCTACAGCAAGTACTTTGGCGCCTTCGAGCGCTTCATCCTGCCCAAGCCGAAGACCGAGCAGGCAGCCGAATAACCTAGCGGCCCGCCCTGGCGGCACGGCAAGCTGCAAACAAGCAGCCCACCCCACAGCCCAGACGAGCGTCCAAGCAACCTATTCGCCCGCTTCAAGCAGGGCAATGATTTCGGCCCGGCTATGCACATCGCACTTTTCGTAGATGTGGCGCACATGCGTCTTCACCGTAGCCGGGCTGATGACCAGGTTTTCCTGGATGTACTTCGAGCCATGACCCGTGGCCCACAGCTTGAAGATTTCCGTTTCACGCGCCGTGAGCTGGGCGTTTTTCGCCACCTCATCGAGCCGCGCATCAAACGACGTACCCGTGCGCTCCTCCATGGCCTCGCGCTCTTCGGGACTGGGCGCCTCGAAGACCAGCTCGGTATCTTCGCTTTCGAACAGGAAGCCCGCGGCGATCATGAGCACGAAGATGGAGACGATGGCAAAGGGCGCGCGTTCGTCTAGGCAGGCAATCGCGAACAGCTGTCCCAAGAGCATGCCCAGCTGAACGGCACCGCGGCCCATGGCAAACACGATGAATGCCGGAACGCGCTTCGTGCGAGCGAGGTCGGCCATGAGGATCCACGAGAGGATCTCGATGGTGACGTTGCACGCCGTGGCGAGCGAGGCAATCACGATGGGGCTTTCGCGCCCGAAGATTACCAGAACGAGCAACGTCGTAGCCAAAAACGGCAAAGCCATCTTGTAGATGTCCCCCAAGGAAGCGGACCCCTTGGTGAAGAACGCACCCCACGCAACGGCCAGGATGGAAATACCCAGGCTCATGAGCAGCGTAGGCGCCAGTACGGCCGCATCCTGGCTGTCAACGGAGCCCACGTACACGCGAACGCCGCCGTACACGAACATAACTACCAGAATGCCAAGCATAATGCGCCAGGGCAGGCGCTTGGCGGGAACGATCATGCGCGCAGACGCGTCGTCGGAGCGGAATTCGCCCAGCACGTTCATAGCTTGCTCGTTGGGCATAACCCCTGGTTCCTGCTGCGCGGCGAGCACGGATGAGACGTTGGCGGGACGAGGCAGAAGAAGCGTGGCCGCAAGGGGAAGCAGCACCTGAACGGCGAACACCACGTATTCGGGTAGCTGCAGGACGCCGTAGTACACCAGGAAGGCGAAGAAGAACGATGCACCTGTGGCCAGAACCATATTCCGCGGCTCTAGGCTGCTGAACAACGAGCCCCAGTACACGATGACCCAGCATGACGAAACGCCCGTAAGCGCGCCGCCCACGTAGCGCACGATATCGGGGATATCGTTTCCCGGCAGCACGGCCATGGCCGTACCAGCCGCCATGACCGCACCCGCAATGACGAGCGCGCGCCTGGTGGCAAACTGCCTAACGGTACGTCGGGAAAACGCAACGATGCCCGCATAGGTGACCACGCCCACTACCGACGATATGACGTGCACCCAAAGAAGCGTATGACCGCTTCGAAGATCTACGTTGATGGAGAGCGTTCCGTTGAAAACCAGGTACATCCAGGCCAGGTAGAAACAGAGGCCGAACACCTGCGTCGTACGAAACGACATAGTCGTGCGATTCGTGGTTCTCTCCTCCCAAGGAAAGCATGTTCGTATGCGAAACGTACGAGCAAGCGCCCCCACGCCCACTCGATATGCACGCACCCATTATACGACACGGCCATTTGAACGCCCATGCGCACGGTGCGCACATGAAAAAGCCCGAGGCGCTGCAGACGCGCTCGGGCAGAGGGAAAAGAGAAAGCGGGAACTCGTGGGAGGGGGATGTGAGAACCCGCTTTCTGTCGAGATATTCGCTTACGCCTGGTTGGCAGCGTTTTCGCCGGCGATCTTGCCGAACATCATGCACATGCCGCAGCTCATGCCCTTCAGGTCGATGGGGTACTGCACGTTGAAGCGGCCACCCTGGGGAGCGCCAGCAACGTACACGCCCTTGATGATCTCGCCGTCGGTGTTGTACACGTGGCAGTCAGCGTCGGAAACAACGCCACCCAGGGAACCCAGGTTCAGGGCAACGCCGCACTCGGCTGCGTAGAACGGAGGCGTGGACAGGGGGAACAGGCGGCTGGAAACCTTGCCGAAGTCGGTGTCGACGCCGGCGTTCGCCAGTTCGTTGTAGTGTTCGATGGAAGCCTTGGCGGTTTCCACGTCGATGCCCTCGAGCTGTGCGAGCAGACCTTCGATGGTGTCGGAGGTGACGCAGCGACCATCGGCGACGGCGTCCTCGATATCCTTCTTGGTACGGCAGTTGATGCGCAGGCCGGAAGCCGTGTACTCGGGCAGGTCCTCTTCCAGGTAGTAGCACGCGATGCCGTGAGCAGCCGGGAAGTACTTCAGCTGATCGGGCCAAGCGGCATCGAAGAACTGGTAGGCAACCTTGCCGGGCTGGTTCTCAACCTGGTTCTCAACCTGCTGACCGGGAACGTCCTCGTTCATGAAGCGCTTGCCGCGCTTGTTCAGCCACAGGTAGCCGTTGTTGCCGATAACGCCACGACCGTCGGCGCCAGCGCCCGCACCCATGTGATGAATGATGGAAGCGTGGCTGCGCTCGATTTCGGCGCCGTGCCAGGCCAGCATCTTCAGGGCGTCACCCTGCAGGCAGTACTCGCCGTCGGCGTCCATGGCAACGCAGAGAATGGGGATCTCGTTCTCGATGTTGTTGGGCTGGAAGAACTTGGTCATTTCCTCGTTGGCCAGATAGTCGCCCGTAGTGATGACGACGCCCTTCTTGGCATTGCACTTGATGTACTTCTTGGAGCCATGAGCCTGAGCGTACACGCCGGTCACAGCGCCGGAGTCGTCAACGATCAGGTCGACGACGGGCGTGGTGTAGCGGATGTCGGCACCCGCGTCGATGGCAACCTGCAGGTTCTCCTTCATGCAGGTAGCAAGGCTGCTGAAGCCCACCGACGTGGGATAGCAGGGCATGGATTCCTTCGTGTAGTCATAGGTTTCCAGCATGGGCACGAAATAGGGGAACAGGTAGTTGCTCTGGCCCTCAGCGGGAATCTCACCGTAGCTGGTGTTGGAAATGTACAGGTCGGAGCAGGGCTTGATGAACCAGTCCAGGGCAGCGCCGGATTCGTCGGCCCAGCGGCGCACGATGCTGTAGTCGCTGCGATGGCTGCCGCCAATCATGTGCTCTTCGCAGAGCATGTCCTTGTCGAGCAGTTCGTCGCCGTCGCCGCGGCCCCAGGCCTTCTGGGTTTCGCCACCATAGATGGCCATGTCGCTGGCAACGCTGTTGAAAGAAGCGGACTTCTCGAAGCACACGACGCTCGCGCCGGATTCGGCAGCGGCACGCGCAGCGGGAACGCCGGCGGCACCCAGGCCGCAGATTACGACGTCGCAGTCGATCTCTTCTTCGATGTCCGAATCGGTAATGCTGGGCTCTTCCGGCAGCCAGGGCATGGTGCCCGTGCCGTCATAGCCAACCGTGGTGCCGTTAGAAGACGTGGTGGTCTCAGCGGTCTTGGAGCTTGCGCTCTTCGGGCTTGCGCAGCCCGCAAGGCCCATGGCGGCAGCGCCTGCAGCGGCAATGCCCGCGCCGGCTAGAAAATTGCGACGACTGATTTCCATGTTGTTGATCCTCTCGATCGTGCGCGCTCGATCCGCGCGCTTCCCTCCCGCTGGGCCCAATCGGCGAGCCCTGCGTTCTATAGGGCCATCATGGCAACTTTTTCGACCCCGCAAACCGCCTCGAAGGGTTGAAAAATGAGAAATCCCCTGTCAACCATTAGGGTTGACAGGGGATGTTTAGCCTGGTGAGAGCAGGGTTGATGCGTTTTGCGCACGCTACGCCCGCGAGTCCAAGAACTTCGTGAGCGCGAAGAGCCCGGCGGCAATGAGCACGCCCACAATCACGAGCGCCGCAAGGTGCGCCACCACGCGCACGAGCTGCAAGACGATGCCCACGATAACAAGCAGGACAAGCACGCCCAGGATTACACGCAGCCAGTATTCCGTCATTCGATCCTCTTCCCTTGAATTGTTTCACGCCATTATAGGCGCAGATTTTTTCGCGCTCATTCCGTTAATCCATATTTCCGAAAACCCCACGAGGGAGCGAGCGTTCCTTTTCTGAAAAAGGCACGCTCGCGACACTCTCCCCGACCGATTCGGAGCGCATGTGCAACAAAAGCCCTGGTCGACAAGATTTCAACGCGACAACAGGCTTCCTTTTCGGAAAAGGAAGCCTGGCCCTCGCCCCCACCAATCAGCCCTCGGAACCCTCGCCGGTCAGCCCACGAGCACACACGCCATATGATTGAGTGCATTTTTCCGGAAAAGGACGGGTTTGAGTCTTGCTAAGAGCGATTTCGCCCCCTTCTCAGCGCATAACCCCAGGTCGCATGAAGCAACGATTCGCACATGCTGTCCTTTTCCGGAAAAGGCAAAAGCGCAGGCAAGGGCAGACGCGAGGAGTAAAGGGCCGCAAGGGCGAAACCGCGCACGAAAAAGCGGCTCGGGACAATCCCGAGCCGCTTAACAAGCACATATCGCGTGCTGCACATAGCCGATGCGTGTCGCCTGCGCACGTTGCGCGCCCTCGCGCTACGCTACAGCCAAGTCGCTCGATGCAACCCCTACCAGGAATAACCCTTCGGGCCGCGGCACATCCACTACGCCGCCAGGCACGCACCCTACACGTAGAACAGGATGTCGTTGTACGTAGGAACGGGCCAGTAACCGTGGTCGGTAATGCATTCCAGCGCGTCGACCTCGGCACGCAGGGCCTCCATGGCCGGCACGACCTTCGCAGCATACGCGTTGGCCTGCTCCTGGCTATCTTCGATAGCCTCGGCAGCCGCATGCTCTTCCTTCAGGGCTTTGTACGCAACGTTGACGGCCTTCAGACCATCGAGGAAACGCTGCAGCAGCTCTTCCTGATCGGCCAGGTCGGCAGAGGGCAGAGCTTCCTTCACGGCCGTGATGCCCTTGGCGATCTTCGTGGCGTAGGCGTTGATGGCCGGAATGTAGTTGCGGCGCACCATGCGCTCCATAACGTTCGCCTCAATGTTGAGCGTCTTGGTGTACTTGTCGAGCTTGACCTCGTAGCGGCTGCGAACTTCGCCTTCGCTCAGGATGCCGAACTCGGCGAACAGGTCGATGGACTTCTGGTCGACGAAGCAAGGCAGCGCCTCGGCAGTGTTCTTGTGGTTCGCCAGACCGCGACGCTCGGCCTCGATGGGCCATTCGTCGCCGTAGCCATTGCCGTTGAACACGATGCGCTGGTGGTCGGTGAGCACCTGCTTGATGTACTTCAGGGCGGCAGCCTCGAAGTCGGCGCCTTCCAGACCCTGCATGGCGTCGGCAAACGACTTCAGGCTCTTGGCCATGGCAGTGTTCAGAATCATATTGCAGTCGGACAGGTTCACCTGGCTACCCGGCATACGGAATTCGAACTTGTTGCCGGTAAAGGCAAACGGGCTAGTACGGTTGCGGTCGGTGTTGTCCTTCAGGAAGTTCGGCAGCACGTCGACGCCCAGGTCCATGGCCACGCGCTCGGCCGACTTGTACGGACGGTCGTTGATCAGCGCTTCCACAATGGCGCCGAGTTCATCGCCCAGGAAGATGCTGATGATGGCCGGAGGAGCTTCGTTGGCGCCCAGGCGGTGATCGTTACCAGCGCTGGCCACGCTCATGCGCAGCAGCTCCTGATATTCGTCGACCGATTCGATAACGCAGGTAAGGAACACCAGGAAGCGCAGGTTGTCGGCGGGAGACTCGCCCGGCTCGAGCAGGTTCGTCTTGCCGTAGCTGATGGACCAGTTGTTATGCTTGCCGCTGCCGTTGATGCCCTCGAACGGCTTTTCATGCTGCAGGCATACCAGACCGTGATGGCTGGCGAGCAGCTTCATCTTTTCCATCGTGAGCAGGTTCTCGTCGATGGCGCGATTGGCGTTCGTGAAAATGGGAGCAAGTTCATGCTGGCAAGGAGCAACTTCGTTGTGCTTCGTCTTGGCGGCAACGCCCAGCTTCCACAGCTCGTCGTCGAGCTCCTTCATGTATTCGTTTACCGTGGGACGAATGGCGCCGAAGTAATGCTCTTCAAGTTCCTGGCCCTTGCAGGGGGCAGCGCCGAACAGCGTGCGGCCCGTAAGCATGAGGTCCTGACGACGTGCGTAGTCCTTTTCGGAGATGAGGAAATACTCCTGCTCGCCACCCACAGTAGTGATGATATGATGACCGCCCTCGCCGAAGAACTCGAGAACGCGATTGGCCTGGTCGGAAATGGCCTTCATGGAACGCAGGAGCGGCGTCTTCTTGTCGAGGGCCTCGCCCGTGTAGCTGCAGAATGCCGTGGGAATGCACAGCACTTCGTCCTTGATGAACGCATAGCTGGTGGGATCCCAAGCGGTGTAGCCGCGAGCCTCGAACGTGGCGCGCAGGCCGCCGTTGGGGAAGCTAGAGGCGTCGGGTTCGCCCTGAATGAGTTCCTTGCCGCGGAACTTCGTGATGGCGCGCCCGTCGCCAACGGGCTCCATGAAGCTGTCGTGCTTCTCGCTGGTGATACCCGAAAGAGGCTGGAACCAATGAGTGTAATGCGTAGCGCCGTTTTCGATGGCCCATTCCTTCATGGCATGGGCGACCGCATTCGCCAGCTCGATGTTGAGCGGCTTGCCCTCCTTGATGGTATGCGAAAGCTCCGCATACGTATCGCTAGGCAGGCGATCCTCCATGACGGCGTCGTTGAACACCATCGAACCGTAGATTGCTTCGATATCCGACATCCTGTTGTGCTCCTCACTCATAGGCTTAACACGGTGCCGCCCCTACGGGCAACCAAATGCGCGAGCACTGTAGCCCGCTATAGTCATGGTTTCTGGCTACGATACCACGGAAATAAGTCTTTCCTCACCATGCTTAGGCAAACATACAAGAGCAATGTTTCATACTGGTTGCAAGTTCGTAAAATGCCGTATAACACAGGCCGTTTCATGCAATGACGCAATGCAAGGCACCGCCGGAGGCGAGCCCCCAGCGGCGCCTGCGTCTGCCCTTGAGTAAAAGAGCTTCTCCTTAGGCTAGCCTTCGTAGGCAATGCGTCCATCGGAAATAGTGAACAGCACGCGGGCGTCGCTCATGTGCTTAGGGTCGCACGATACGATGTCCGTGTCGAGGCACACCAAGTCCGCTCGCTTGCCCACTTCGATGGTTCCCACCAAGTCTTCCGCGAAATTCTGGTACGCAACGTTCTTCGTGTAGGCTTCGAGCATTTCGTACTGGGTGAAGGCCTGCTCCGGCCATCGATGCATGTCGGTGTCCTCTTCGCCCGGAAACGGGGAGTTGCGCGTAACGCCCGCCTCCATTTCCTCGAGCGGGTTGAACGACGTCACGGGGCCATCAGACGCGCCGGAAATGCGAATGCCCACATCCGCCATCTTTCGAGTCGGATAAAACGCCATGGCACGCTCCTCGCCCACATAGGCAACCTCCAGCTCAGCAAGCGAGTCGCGATACATCCACACGAACTGAAGCGCCGCAAGGATATCGTTTTTCGCCATACGCTGAATATCGCTTTCGGTAATGGCGCACACATGCGTGATCGTGTGGCGCAGCTTCGGATTCGCCACGTTCTCATACGCGGTAACCGCCTGCTGCACCGCCGCATCCCCAATTGCGTGAATATGCACCTGAATGCCTGCGTCATTAAACAACCGCACATTCGCATTCATGTCGTCGTCGCTCCATTGCGGAACTGCGCACCAGCCGTCGCCCATCTGGGCTGCCTCGGTATAGGGCTCCAGCATCCATGCGGTTCCGCTCTCGGTCACCCCGTCCGCGAAAATCTTAACAGTCTTGCTCGTAAGCATCTCGGAAGCATACTTCTGATTATCGCGAATAAGATCGAGCGTATCCGCAGGGTCGGTACCCACCGCGCAAGTCGGTACGCAGTTAATGCGCAACGTAAGCTCACCCGACTCCTCCAGCTCATGCAAAATGCGCATCGCATCTGGGCCTATGGTATCGATATCCGTAATGGCGGTCAGGCCATAGGCGTTGCATTTGGCAATGAAATCCTTGCAGCCGGCAATGAGCTGCTCCTCGGTGAACTGTTGGGAAATGGGAATGAGAGAAGCGGCGGTGTCGGTAAGGCAGCCATGCGGCGAGCCATCGGCTTCACGATAGATGAAGCCACCCTCGGGATCGGGCGTGTCCTTCGTCACGCCACCCAACTCGAGGGCCTTCGAATTGACCCACACGCTATGATGGGATACGTCATACACAATCATTGGCTTATCGGGGCAAATGGCATCCAAGTCGGCTTTGTCCGGGCCTGGATTCGACCCATCGGGCTGCTGATACACGTTCAACGCAAAATTCGTACCGAAATACGCATCCCTATCAGGGTTCGCTTCGACGTGCTTACGCAGGGCCGTTACGTATCCCTCGTTCGTGGAATATTCCGTCAGCACGCAATTGAACATTTCGTCTAAGGAAGCGGCGGGCATGTGCAGGTGCCCGTCGGCAAAGCCGGGCGAGACGAACCCGCCTTCCAGGTCGAGTACCTTCGTCTCTTCGCCCACATACGCCTCGGCGCCTGCGGTATCGCCCACGTAAACGATGGTATTGCCCGCAACGGCAATCGCCTCCGCCACGTCATTTTCGTCGACCATCGTCCGGACGATTGCATTGGTGATGACCAAGTCGGCTGCGTCCACGTCCTGCGCAGAAGCCTTCTTTTCCGCGCCAGAAGAGCTTGCGCCCTTCGCGCACCCTCCCACGATTGCACCAGACAATGCAAGGCTCGATGCAACGACAAACGAACGGCGGGTACATGATTTCGGCATACGCCACTCCCTTCCTCGAGTTGCGCCCTATGGCGCTCTCCCAGATGGGCGCAGCATGGCACACCGCTACCTAATCCCGCGAGTTTATATCCCCCGCCTGGCAAATAGAATCTGGTTTACACGTCTGTGAACTGCGGAAAAGAACGACCGTTTTGCACACGCATCACGCCCGCCAAAATACGCCGATCAATTCGTCGCGACCGGAAACACCCGTCTTCTTATATATGCGATGCAAATGCGACTTAACCGTTCCCACGGATATGACAAGCTTGCTCGCTATGTTCTGAGCATCGTTCCCATTCAGGACCAGCCTTAGAACCTCCAGCTCGCGAGTAGAGAGACCGTGTTCGTCCACGAACACCAAAAGCTTGCTTTCGAAAGCATCACTCATTGCATGGGAAAGCCGCTCGTCTGCGGGAAGCGCGGGACGATGCGAAAACACACTCATCAAGCGACGAGCATACGCAACGAACCACACTGCGCAGCAGACGATCATTACGTTTTCGCTGACGTTGCGTTCGGTCAGGTGCCACGCCATACCTCCCACGAGCCCAAAGACGCCATCAGCGCCCGTAAGCAGTATGTTACCCACATCCTCGGCGAGCATAAGCGCGGCAAGCGAAACGCATGCCCCAAACACCACACGATGTCCCGCCATATCGGCACGGATTGCCGCATTCGCACGATGGCGATACCACCAAAACGCGTAGACCAGAGCACCAATAACGCCTAGATCGCGAAGTCCCCAATACAGCATCGAGCGCACGCGGTCCGCAAACCCCTCAACAGGCGCAACGAGGCACAGCACCACAAGAACGCCCGCACTCGCGCCAATTGCAACTAGTTGCGACACCCGTACATGGCAACGGGCAAGGACCCAGTACCACACGCACAGCACCAGCAATGCGCTCAAGGGAACCTGCAACAGGGGATGTATGAGCACGCCAACAACGAACTCGTCGCCCACTGGCTTCACACGAATGTACTCATCGAAAAAGATGATTGTCGTATCGAGGGCGTACGCGAAGAAGCCCACTGCCGCGACAAGACAATCACGTCGTCGCGTGAGCATCCAAACCGAAATCGCGGCAACACAAGCGACACCCGTCACGCCCAAGAGCAAAATCGCGTATATGTACCAGGCGATTTCCATGAGGCAACAGTATACTCGTCGCCCATTCGATTCGTGAAATAGCCCCGGTAAGCGGGTTAAGGGAGAAACCATTGCACTGCAAACCATCCAAAGCCCCGTGACAAGCGAACTGCTGAACTCACAATTCAACGTTAACCACCCACAACAACGAAGGTAGCATTCTGAGCAAAAGCGAGGGTCGTTTTTGAAAAAATGTAACGCTCTACACGTAAGCCCCCGCGATTTAACCCCTCGAACGCAGCCATCGAGAGCACCGCACGCCCTCGAGTCAGCATTGCCCCAGGTCGCGTTTTCCCTTTTTCAAACACAACCATCAGCAAACGTGTAAATGACGACATTTCTTACATTTTGCCGGCCAATTCTGCCCATTTTGAAGGCGCATGGGTCTTAGGACGAAAGATTCAGGCTCGAGCGTGCGTTTGGCCCGCAATTCACGCCGCAAAAGGATGGCTAGACCAACGCAGCAGCCCTACCCCACGACATAAAGCCTTCGAAGGCCACCCCAACGGCGCATAGCGAAGCGCAAACCGGCAGAACCGCCTACTGCTTCCGCATAACCGCAAGGGCACAGGGCACGCGCCCCGAAATGAAGATGCACGAGACGCTGGGGTACCCAGCATCCTCGAAGAAACGACGATACGAATCGGAGGTAAAACTGGCGCTTGAAATCTGCGCCCGCCTTCCCCACGGCCTTCGAGAACGCCCCGTCGTCGCCCTTCGCGTTCTTATTTATGTACGTGGGAACGATGATCGCACCGCCCGGCTTGCATACGCGATCGAGCTCGCCGAGGGCGGCAAGCGGGTCGTCGAGCAGATGGATGACATTGCCCGCGATGACCTTGTCGAACGAGTCTTCAGGATACGGCAGCTGAAGGATGTTCGCCGCTTCAATCGTAACGTTGCCAAGGGAAGCGCACTTCTTACGCACCTGCCGCAACATGCCCTCGGAGTAGTCGGTGCACCTAGACGATACCGCTAAAGTTAGGCAAGCTTAACCACACTGAACGTATACCCCAATGCATTCATAACCTTCTGCACCGTAGCAAACGAGGGATTGCCTGGCGAAAAGCAGAACGTAACGATAACAAACCAAATCATGCTGACCGAAGTGCTGTAATATTATCATACAAGTTTTACAGCAGAGGAGTCACCATGCCTGCAATACTGCCCGTATCCTCCCTTCGAAGCTACACGGAAGTGCTCGATGAAGTCGCGCCTGGTGAGCCAGTCTTTCTCACGAAGAATGGCCATGGCAAATACGCCATTCTTAGCATGGAAGACTACGACAAACTCGCAGCCGAAGGACGCCTACTCGCCGAACTAGAAGCCGGCCGCAAATCCGGCGAAGAAAACGGCTGGGCAGGCACCGAAATAACCCGTTCACTCTTCTAGCAATACGCCAACCCCAAACGCAAAGAAGCCCTGGCAAACGCCAGGGCTTCAAGCGGGACAAAACAACGCCCCAACAAAAAATGCCCCAGCACATGCCAGGGCATTCGATTCTGGTGAGTGCGGGAGGCCCGCCGCGAACCCAAGTTGGCTTAGGCCAACGCAGCGGTTCGCACAAGGGCCTCCCGTGCCACCAGAACTAGCGCTTGCTGAACTGCGGGCGCTTACGAGCCTTCTTCAGACCGTACTTCTTACGCTCAACCATACGGCTGTCGCGCGTCAGGAAGCCAGCCTTCTTGAGCTCGGCGCGATATTCGCCAGCTTCGAGCAGGGCGCGGGAAATGCCGTGACGCAGAGCGCCGGCCTGACCAGAAATGCCACCGCCGTTGCACAGGGCGATAACATCGAAGTGCTCAACGGTATCGGTAACCTTGAAAGGAGCGGCCGCGTAATCGACCAGCTGCTGACGACCGAAGTAGACAGCGGCGTCCTTGCCATTCACCGTGATCTTGCCGGTGCCGGGCACCAGGCGAACGCGAGCGACGGCATTCTTCCTACGGCCGGTGCCGTAATACATTGCTTCACCTGCCATTGGTTAATCCTCCAAGCTAATCTGACGGGGCTTCTGAGCCATATGCGGATGTTCGGGACCAGCGTAAACCTTGAGCTTCATGCCCATGGCGCGACCCAGCGTGTTCTTGGGGAGCATACCCTTAACAGCATGCTCGATAACGCGCTCGGGGTGCTTCTGCATGGCCTCGGCGAACGTTTCGCTCTTCAGACCACCCGGATGACCCGTGTGACGGAAGTACTCCTTCTGAGCGGCCTTGGTGCCGGTCAGACGAATCTTGTCGGCGTTCACGATGATCACGAAGTCACCGGTGTCGACATGCGGGGTGTACTGAGGCTTGTTCTTGCCCTTGAGAATGGTGGCAGCCTTGGTGGCAACGCGGCCGAGAACCTGGTCCTCAGCGTCGATCAAGACCCACTCACGCTCAACTTCGTTGGGCTTGGCGTAATACGTCTTCACTCTGTTTCCTCCAATTACGTTCCTTGTGCTCGCAAACGGCTTCTGAAGCTTAGCCGCAAACGAACCCAAGGGGTGTCGTTTTCCAAAAGTGCAGGCACACACGGATGTCGGGATCCTACTCCGAACACGAATTTCCGGCCCTGGACGACCTTCCGTTTCGTTCCGCATTCGCACTGCTGTACGGGGCTTCTGAAAGCGAACTTTTGTAGTGTAGTTCCCTGATGCACGAAGTGCAATACGAGCATACGCCCGTTGAACCATTTTTCCGTATATTGCACACGATTCCGTTCCCCGCTTGTGCTCCACCTCTAAATGGAACCCACATATTGGGGCGTTCGCGCAACATCAAATCGCACGAAACGCGCACCAGGATATCAACCCGCCCCTATAGCGCGCGTTGCGCGTGCGCGTCTCCACGCCCTCACCGCATTCATAGGGTATAGTTCGAATACCTTTTCGCAATCACGAGAACACGAGGACGCATGCCTCAGCAGATAATCTACCTGGACCACGCCGCCGCCACGCCAATGGACCCGCGCGTGCGCGCCGCCATGGCCCCCTTCGAGACCGAGCTGTTCTTCAACCCGAGCAGCCCCTATGCGCCAGCTGTTTCCGTGCGCAGCGCATACGAGCAAGCTCGCGCCGACCTGGCACACGCCATCGGCGGCAAACCCGCCGACATCATCATCACGGCGGGCGCCACCGAATCCATCAACCTGGCATTCACCTGCCTGGACAACCCCGATGGAACCCCCAGCGACGCCCACGTCATCACCACCGCCATCGAACACGCAAGCGTTCTTGCCAGCGCAAAGGCTCACGACCACACCCTAGTTGGCGTAACGCCCACGGGTCGCGTGCTTCCCGCGGAAATCGAAGCCGCCATCAAGCCTACAACGCGCCTGATCAGCGTGGGTCTCGCCAACAACGAGCTGGGCACCATCCAGCCTATTCGCACCATCGCCGAAATCGTGCGCGCCGAACGTCTGCGCCGCCTGCAAGCCGGCGACGACACTCCCCTGTTCCTGCACTGCGACGCAAGCCAGGGAGCAGGGCAAACGAACATAAACATCAGCAGCCTGGGCGTCGACATGCTCACCTGCAACGCCGGCAAGATCTACGGCCCCAAGCAGGTGGGCCTGCTGTGGGCGCAGCCCGACGTGATCCTGCACGCCCTCGTGCACGGCGGCGGCCAGGAACGCAACCTGCGTTCGGGTACCGAAAACGTTGCCGGCGCCGTCGGGTTCGCCCGCGCGCTCACGCTGGCCGTAGAGGACCGCAAGTTCGAGGCCGAACGCCTACAAGTGCTGCGCGACGGGCTGCAGCGCTACCTCACGCGCGAGTTTCCGCAGGCCGTGGTGTCGGGCCACAAGAAGCACCGCCTTCCCGGGCACCTGCATATCTCGTTCCCCGGCATCGACGCCGAGCGCATCGTGTTCCTGCTGGAAGAGAAGAACGTGCTCGTAGGCACGGGCGCGGCGTGTGCGGCGAACAAGGACACGCGCAGCCACGTGCTCGAAGCCATCGGCATGGACCCGCAGCTGGCCGATGGCAGCCTGCGCCTTACACTGGGGCATCTGTCCACGCGCGAGAACACCGTCGTGGCAGCCCAGCTTATTTCCGCGGCCATCCACAGCGAATACGAGAGGATGGCCCGATGAGCAAGCCAAGCGTACTCGTGGGCATGAGCGGCGGCGTTGATTCCAGCGTTTCCGCAGCCCTGCTTCTGGAAGCCGGATTCAACGTCACCGGCGCTTACATGAAGAACTGGACGCTCGACGTACCGGGCGCTCGTTGCCCTTGGGCCGACGACCTGGCTTTCGCGAAGCGCACGGCCGTGCGGCTGGGCATCGACTTTCGCGTCTACGACTTCCAGGAAGCGTACAAGCGCGACGTGGTGGACTACATGGTGGCGGAATACGCCGCAGGTCGTACGCCCAACCCTGATGTCATGTGCAACCAGGATGTGAAATTCGGGCTCTTCCTGCAGGCAGCCGAAGAGGAGAACTTCGACTTCATCGCCACGGGACACTACGCGCGCACCGAATGGAACACCCTCGAAGGCTCACATACGCTCGCCTTGCCGCAGCCCGACCGCCACTTGCTGCGCGCCGCCGATGCGCACAAGGACCAGACGTACTTCCTCTACCGCATGACGCAGCACGCCATCGATCGCACGATCTTCCCCTTGGGCAACTTCACGAAGCCCCAGGTGCGCGAACTGGCAGCCGAAAGGGACCTGCCCAGCGCGAACAAGCCCGACAGCCAGGGCATCTGCTTTGTGGGCGAAGCAAGCATCCGTCATTTCCTGCGCATGTACGTGGAAACGAAGCCCGGCGACATCATCCATGCCGAAACGGGAAAGAAGCTGGGCGCGCACGAAGGAGCTATCTATTACACGTTGGGCCAGCGCAAGGGCCTGAACCTTTCCGGAGGACCCTGGTACGTCGTGGGCAAGGACATGGATGCGAACGTAGTGCTGGTAAGCGAAAGCAAGGAATCGCTGGAACGCGGCGAGCGCGAGGTCGCCCTCGACCGCACGTCTTGGGTGGCCAGCAGCGCCCCCGCACCCGGCCGCTATCTTGCACGCACCCGTCATACCGGCCAGCTGGCCTGGGGCAATCTGCAAGCGCACGACAGCGAGGCCACCTTCACGTTCGAGGAAGAGCACGAACGCGTGGCTGCTGGCCAATCCGTGGTGCTCTACGATGACGACATCTGCCTAGGCGGAGGAATCGCCCGCTAACCGCCAACCACCCCCATACAACACAAAGCGGGACGACCGAAACGGCCGCCCCACACACCAAACGTCGCCCGCGTGGGAGGGTAATAACGCGGGCGACAAGGGAAGATCGCAGAGGAGGCGGGGCGTCGTCGCGCTAAGCGCGTAAGGGAAACGACGCCCCAACCGAAGGATTCCGTACTACTTGTCGGCCAGAGCGCGACCCACCACGTAGCCCTGCGTGTGCGCACGACCCAGGGAAAGACCAGGCACCGTCATGGGATAGTCGGGGCTGCCGAAGAAGTTGCCGGCGCAGTTGCCGATGGCGTACAGGCCCTCGATGACATTGCCATCCTTGTCGAGCACCTGCATCTCGCCATTCACGTTCACACCATGGATGACCGTGGAAACGCCCACGTGACGATGGATGCCGTAGAACGGAGGCGTAGCAATCGGCGCAAGCCACTTGGCGGCCTTGCCCATGTCCTCGTCGACGCCCTTGGCGGCCAGCTCGTTGTAGCGCTCGACCGTCTTCACGAAGGTCTTCACATCGGTCAGGCCCAGCTTGTTGCCCAGCTCTTCGATGGTGTCGGCCTTGTACGTGTTGATGAGGTTCTCGTACACGCCCTTCTTCTCGCCGCTCTCTTCGGGCATGTAAGCCTTCATGCCCTCGGGATCGACCAGCTTGCCCGGCCACTCAGCGCAGGCGGTCATGTAGTCGCTGTCGAACACCTGGGTGTACCAGCCGGCGTCTTCCTCGCTGGTGAGGAAGTTGCCCATAACGGCCATGCTCGAGCGCTGCTCGTTGCAGAAACGGGTGCCGTCGTTCTTCACGCACAGGAACGGCATGTCGGCCATGGAGCCCGGGCCGGCATCGAAGTCGTGGATGACCTTGGAGCCGTTCACGGATTCCATGCGGGCACCCGCCCACACCATCATCTTCTGGCCGTCACCGGTCTTGTTCTGCTCCTTGCGGTACAGATTGGCCATATCGGGATTGTAATAGGCCATCATGTCGTCGTCGTTCTCGTAGTCACCGGTGGCAACTACAACGCCCTTGGAAGCGTTGAACTTCACGTACTTGCCGTCCGCCTTGGCGATGACACCCGTGACCTTGCCGTTTTCCACGACCAGCTGCTGAGCCGGGGTCTCGTAGAAGATTTCCATGCCCTGGTCTTCGGCGTACTTGGCCACGTCGCGCATGCCGTTACCGGTGTTGTAGGGCTTGGGGCCGAAGTCGAACGCGAAGTAGTTCACGTTGTAGCCATCGATGGTCTTGATGGCGCTCGTCCACTTAGCGGTGGTGTCCACCGTCTGAGCGCCGGCCTTCTGGGCAATGTCCCACAGCCACTTCAGGGCCTCGTAGGAGTTATTGGCCCACAGCTCGGCCTGCTCGCGACGCGTACGATGGCAGCAGTCCTGCGTGGTCAGCGAAATGCATGCCTGCACGCCCGCCGGATCGCTGTTCGCGATGTCGATGGAGTCGCAGGTGTTGCCCTGGCTGATAGCGGTCTTCTCCTTCTGCAGCAGAGCGACCTTGGCGCCCTTTTCGAAGGCGGAAAGCGCGCAGGGCACGCCTGCGGCGCCAGCGCCGATGACCACGATCTCGTAATCCTTGGTTTCCGCAATGTCGGTGATGGGATCGGGAGAAGCGAAGAAGCTCGGCAGACCATCGGCCGTAGCGCTGGTGCTGGCGGCCTTTTCGCTCGCGCCCTTGGGCGAAGAGCATGCCGCAAGCGCGCTTGCGCCCGCCATGGAAGCCGCGGCCACGCCGCCGAACTTGAACAGATCGCGCCTCGAAATGTTACTCATAGTTTCCCTCCTGTGGATTGCCCCTACCCGGGGCCCCTCTCGCCGGCGGCCCTTCCGCCGGCCGTTCCCCCAAGCGGTTCCCGCCCGCTTTTGGGAGTCGGCGGAAGCGCTGGCTGCAGGCTGGCGTCCCGCCGACTCCTGCACCATAGGCCTTCACATATCCTCCATGCATCGACCAAGCACCCTTTTTGCGGGGTTATTTCTCTAACCCCCTCATATAACCCCCTACCGACCTGCGGAAACAGAGTAAGTGCGTAGGGCATTCACCTTTGCTAAAATGCTGGGTGGGAGGAAGGATGCGCCGCGACAAGCGCATCGAAAAGGAATGTCTGAAGAATGCGTTGCCGTAACCGGCACCGATGAACCGAGTGGAAAACGCACCTGGCGCGATAGATTGCCCGCCATACCCCTCACATTTCTGGGGCTTGGCATTTACCGTGCGTGGATCGAAATCGTCTTCGTGGGGTCTTTCGTGCACTACCCCGCCGCCACGTTCACGCTACGCGATACGTTCGATTTCACCACAAGCGGCATGCTTCTCATATGTATGTTGCTGGCGAAGCGCATCGGGCCACTGTACCGCCGCAAGCCCATATTCGTAGCCAGCGCGGTTATGCTCACCCTTTCCACCTGCGGCATGTTCGCATCCATATGGGCGCCCGAATACGCGTCACTTCTGGGCCTGCCCTGCGCGCTGCTGGGTGGCGCAGGCATCGGTTTCACCATCCTGCTCTGGAGTGAACTCTACGGCTGCCTGAACCCATTGCGCGTGGCCATGTACTATTCCGCCTCCATCATCGTGGGCGCCCTGACCATCTACATCTTCGAGGGCTTCAAGCTGCCCTGGCTGTTCACGCTCACAATGCTTCTACCCCTGACCTCATTGACGCTCGTGCGCCGCTCGTTTGGGCAGCTGCCGAAGGCCGAACTTCCCAGCACCACCTGGGTGCGCTTCAGCGTACCCTGGAAAGCCGTGCTCATGATGGCGCTCTACGCGTTCGCTTATGGCACGCTGGAACAGCCCCTGTACTCCAGTTTCTTCGGGCCGCACTCCGCGCCCGGTACCGTTATCGTGGCGTGCGTGGTATTCGGCGGCGTACTCATGCTGGGCGACAAGTTCGACTTCAACATCATCTACCGCATGGCCCTGCCCCTTATGATCGTGGCGCTTCTGATCATTCCTTCTCTGGGCTTTTCGGGTGCGGCGGTTTCCAATCTATGCATTTCAGGCGGCTACACTGCCATGTCCATCCTCATCATGCTCATCTGCAGCAATATTTGCTACCGCTACGGCGTTTCAGCCGTATGGCTCTTCGGCATCGAACGCGGCGTGCGCATCCTGCTCATGTGCCTAGGACGCACGCTCAGCTGGGCAGCAGGCACCTTCGCGCTGGGTGCCATCGACGGCACCTACGTGGTGGGTGCCATTGGCATCTGCGCTGTGCTAGGCGGCACCCTCGTGTTCCTTTCAGAACGCGACCTTTCCAGCCGCTGGGGCGCCACGTTCCTCGACCAGACGGCAGCCACCCGCGAAATCGTGCAGAAGCAGGAAGTGGCCGACCGCTGCCATTCGCTCGCCTCGGAATACGGCCTCACCACGCGCGAGTCGGAAGTGCTCCTGCTGCTGGCACAGCACAAGACCGTGGGCATCATCGAGCGCGAGCTGTTCATCGCAAACGGCACCGCCAAGGCGCACATCAGGCACATCTACCAGAAGCTCGACATCCATTCGCGCGAAGAGCTCTTCGAAAAGCTCGCCATCGACGGCCTCCAGCCCCTCGACTAGCACATTCGCCCAACCGGAATAGGCGCATTCCGCCCGCAGGGCGGAACAGCGGGACACACCCACAGCCCAGGCTGCGAAGCTCTCGCCACCGGCGAGAGCGAGCGGGACGGGACGCGCGACCCGGGAAGACGAGTTTTCGGCCCTGCCGAAAACGAGCGGGACAGACACCCCAACCCGGGTGGGCGCATTCCGCCCGCAGGGCGGAACAGCGGGACGGAACCCCAACCCGGATAGGCGAGCTTTCGCAACGCGAAAGCGAGCGGGACGAAACCCCCGGCCGTCGACCCGAACGGCCCCGGGACGGACCCCGGCTCGAACGTACCCGCGCCAGGCGCAGCCCCGGGATGGCCTGCCCCAGCCCGCGAAGCGGGCGGCGGGGCGCGTGGCCCATCGGGGGCACTGCGAAAGCAAACAAAAACGCGCTGTACCCGGGGTTGCCCGCGGAGAGCGGGAGGCGAAGCCTCACGCAAATCCGCGGGCAACCCCGGGCAGCGCGCAGTAAAGGCATGAACCAGCGCAGCGCACGAGCCCGGCGCACCCGCCTGCAAACGAAGGGGAACGCGAGGAATAACCTCGCGCTCCCCTACGGGCGCAGCAACACGCCGGGCGAGCAGCGGAGCGGTGCCCCGATGGGCCATGCGCCCCGCCGCCCGCACCCCGGGATGGGAAAACCCAGCCCGAGAGGGTTAGCCTGCAGCTACGCCATACCAGGCAGTGCCCTCGTCGTGCCAGCCCAGCTTCACGAGATTCTTGTGCTCCTGGAGGCTGGTGGTGTAGTTGTGAGAGCCCGACTGGGCGTTGGGGTTGTACTCGCGGTAGAGCTTGACAGTCTGGGCGTCGTCGGAGTACCAGCCGATGCCCTCGTAGTTCCAGCCGAGCGAGACCAGCCAGTCGCGCTCCTCGGCGCTCATGGTGTAGTGGTGATCACCGCCGTTGGGGTTGTACAGGCGGTTCATGGCAACGGTCGCCACTTCGGGAGTGGGGTCGACAACGTTGAATGTCGCCGTCGTGGAGCTGCCCACGAAGCGATTGATGCCCGTCACCGTAGCGGTGGCAGTACCCGCCTTCTCGGTGTTGGCGAATTCAATGACGTAGTCGGTGCCAGCAACAAGCTGCTCGCCATCCAACGTCACCGTAGCGTCAGGCGTAAGGGCCTCGCCCGTCGTCGTTTGATCGGCCACGGAAACAACGGCCTTGCTCAGGTCGCCAGGATTGACCACCAGATACGCATCCGTGGGATTCGGCATCATGGTGATGGAGAACGTAACGGGAATCATCGCATCCAGCGAAGAGGCAACCACGCGGAACGTGTTGACGGTCGCGCCTTCAGCCGCAACATTCTCGGCAGCAACATGGTCGGCACCATAGGTTACGCCGGCAATATAGCCATTGCCTTCGGCAGTAGGCGTGATGTCGATGGCATAGTTGCCAGCCGCTTCGGTAATCGTTGCTTCGGCCTCAATGAACTTGCCGGCCATGGACGCCGTGCCGTCGCTCGCCTTCACGAAGGCGATAGGCGCGGAAGACGTAAACTGAACCACCATATCGGCAGAGTCAGTGCGCATGGTAGGACCTGCCTGATAGGTAAACGCAACCGGGGTCACCGCATGCAGGGCGGATTCGTCCACCATGGCAGCCCAATAGCCAGAGGCAACCTCATCAGCAGCAACGCCGCCAACGGAAAGGCCCTTCATAAGGGAAGCACCCTTGTCATTGAACGCAACTACGGCCATAACCTTGCCGTCCGAATCGACCTCGGAAAGACCCAGTTCACCCGTGGAGAAACCATTGGCCATGGAAACGCTCTGCGAAGAGAGCCCCTCGTAGGTGCCCGTGGTGTACCAGGTGGACTTTACCGAACCCGTAAGCGCCGTAGCAACCTGCTCAGCCGCCTTCAGGCGATCGTCGGCAGCCTTCAGGCTCTCGGCATCGCGGTCTTCGTCTTCCAGGGCGCTGCTGGCTTCAGAAATCGCCTTGGTCAGCAGCGATGCGCCCATAGGCTGCAGCTCGCTCGTAGCCAGGTCTTCCGCCGCAGCAATGTCGCCCAGCAGGGCGTTGCTCGCATCGACCTGCTCCTGGCTCGCCACTACGAACGTGGTCGTGATGCTACCCTGAGCAAAGTTAGCGTTGGTGGACGCGATGGTTACGGAGCCGCCCGCCTCGTAGGCCTTGACGTTGCTTACCGTGTAGTCAACGCCCTCCTGTAGGGTGTACTCCGCGCCGTTCACCGTAGTGGTAAGCACGGGATGAACGTCAACAGAACCAGCAACCTGGTCGGGTACCACAACGGAAATGTTCGTGTCGTCGAACGGCAGCTGGGCAATCGAGAAGGAAGCTTCCTTCGAGCCCGTGAAGCCGTCGCCGCCAACGGCGGTATACACAACGCTGTAGGAGCCAGCATTGACAACCTGATCAGCGGAAATCTCCTCGCCATCGGCATTCTTGTACGTGACCGTCATATGAACCTCTTCCAAGCCCATCGACGCGAAATCGCCGTACGTATTGACATAATGGAAGTCGAAATCGGCCAGCGTGAGGGCCTGAGCGGTGCCGTTGTACGTGAGCGGGGAATAGCCACGCAGGTTGGCCTTCGCCAGGTCGACGGTGTCGGGCGTAATGGTGAACTCGGCATTAATCGTGCCCTCGAAATTGCCCATGCCCGTAATAATGACCGTCGGGCGCTTCTCGGGATCGCCCGCCGTAGCGCCATTCAGCAGAAGGTTATCCGGCAGCCAGGAATCAACGTTGTTCGCGTAGGAAACCGTGTAGTCAACGCCTTCCTGCAGGGTGTAGTCGCCCGCTACAATGCGCACACCTGGCTCGATGGGCGACCCAGTATACGGACGAGACGCCAAGTTAGACAGGCCCGTAAGCGGAGAATCATACGCAACCAGCGAGCTGATGTCGCACTTGGTCACCTCGAACTCCTGCTCGATGCTACCCGCATATACGCCCATGCCGGTGATGACGACTTTCGCCTTGCCCACTTCGGTGTTGTTCTCGTACGCAACGCTATAGTCGATACCCTCCGTAAGGTACTCGCCATTCACCTCGATGGAAAGCCAGGGGATCGTTACGGGGCTGCCGCCCTGATACTGCTGGTTCTCGACGCCCGTAACCGTAGCGCCCTCGAGCGAGATCGGATCATCGAGGATCTTGTACGACGTGGAAACCGTGCCCGTAAGATTGCCCGTTGCCGACACGAGGGTAACGGTGTACGAACCGGCAGCAACCGGATCGACCTGTTCCCCCGCCTCATTGGTGTACGTCACCGCGTAATCGGCTGCAGGAAGCGCCTTATTGTTGCTGTTGAGCTTGAGCACGGGAACGGGCTTGATGGCCTGGCCGGTTGCCAGGAACTTCGAACCACCCTCGAGCGACAACGTCGCCTCGTAGGCGTTGGGATCGATATTCACCGCATCGATGGTGAACTCACCCGAAACGGTTCCCTCGTAATCGCCCATGCCAACGGCAGTGTACGTAGCCGTTCCGGCATTCACGTTATTGGAATAGGTGATGGTGTAATCCTTGCCCAAGGTGAGCAGGGAAAAGTCGTCGGTGTAGATGTCGGAGTCGAAGGGGCGAATCTCCGAACCCGTGTACTTGGGATTGCTCCATAGGGTGCCATCGAACCAATCCTGGTCGAGCGCCGTAGCAGCCCACGCCTGCGGGGCGCTTACGAGCAGGGCGAACAGGGCAAGCACAAAGACGGCAACGCCCAGCGCACCGCCCTTCACTCCCCCATATTTCATTCCCACGTTAGTTTGCATAAGACCTTCCTTTCCCTCGAGACGCCCACGCGCCTCGCCTTTACGCATATATGGAAGTGGCCCGCGCCTTTTGACGTGGGCCAGGAGGAACAAGGCGGGGCACGCGCATGCGCACCCCGCCCAATTCGCTATTTCACGCCGTACCAGGCGATGCCCTCATCATTCCAGCCGGCGGCAACGAGCATTTCAGCTTCGCTCTTGCTGACGGTGTAATGATGCGCACCGGAGGAGGCATTCGGGTTATACAGGCGGAACAGCGGCGTACCCTGGGCATCGTCTGAGTACCAGCCAATGCCCTCGTAGTTCCAGCCGAGCGCCACAAGGCCCTTCATCTCTTCCTCGCTCACCGTGTAATGGTGGTCGCCGCCATTGGGGTTATACAGGCGGTAGACCGGCGTATCGCTGGTGACCGGGGCATTCCAGGCGCTGCCTTCGAACTGCCAGCCAGCCTTCACAAGCGTATCGCGCTCGGAGGGAACGGCCGTATAGAAGTGCTCGCCCGAATTCGGGTTGTACAGACGCAGCATCTCGGACGTCTCAACCTTCGCCGGAGCCACGGTACCCGATTCGTTGAAGGCGGCCATTTCGCTTACCAGCATCTCATCGTGAGCATCCACCTGCGCCTGAGTTGCGCTGGAGCTCGACGCCACCGACTCGGCAGCGGCAATGGCGGCCTGCAGTGCGGCGTATGCGGCATCAGTCTTGTCACCCTGCTGGATAGCACGCGCTTCCTCGATGTGTCCACGAAGCACGCCCTTTTCGACGCTTGCAGCCTCGGCAGCCTGCAAGGCCTGCAAGCTGGAAGCGGAAACGTACGACTTGGCGTTATCGGACAGGGCCTCGTATGCCGCACGGGCAGCAATGACGTCTGCCTGAGACTGAGCGCCAAGAGTGCTGGGCAAGTTGGCGATCAGCTGCGTGGCGTACGCAGCGCCCACGGCATCGAGCTTGGCAACGCTATCGGCCGAGACCGCAGCGCGCGCCTGCTCGGACAGCGAGGCGTAACCATCTTGCGCGGCCTTGACATCGGCCCCGTTCGCAGCGGTTACCGCATCGGCTTCCGGCAGGGCGGCAATGGCATCCTCTACCGTGCCCGATCCAGCAGTCAGCTGGAAAGCGGCAACGGCCTGCTGCAGCGCAGTCTGGGCAGACTTGATGTCGGAGCCCTGCGCGTTGTCGTTGGAGGCAACGGCCTGGGCGTCAGAAATAGCCTGCTGCAGCGTCTGGAAGGCGCTATCGCTCGACGTGCCTTGCTCCATGGCCCTCGCCACTTCGAGGTCGGCCTGCAGCGCGGCAAGGTCGTCACTTGCGGCGGCGGTCATGGCCTTCACGACACCTGCGGTTTCCACGGTGAGACACGACGCATCGCGCACTTCGGCGGTAAGCGTCTCGCCCGTGGTGATGGGCGTCCAGTTCTCGCACACGTTAGACGTGGACCAATTCTGAATGGTCATGGTCTCGCCATCGGGAAGCGTGCTCACGAAGCGATATTCCTTCGAGCCGGCAACGCCGCCCGAAACGTCCACGTACACCTTCTGCTTCTTGCCAGGCTTCACGACGCCGCCAGCCTCAACGGCATCCTCGGACGTAGCAGATGCGACCGTAAGACCCGTCGACGAAGTGCCGTTCTGGGAAGCAGAGATCATGTTGGCAACAGCCTGCTGGTCGAATTCGACATCGCAGCTCTGCTTGGTGGTGACGCCGGAGTACGACAGCGAGAAATCGACAACCTGGCGGCTTTGCAGCTGCTCAGCCGTGAGCGTGGCGAAGTAGTTATCGCCATCCTTCTCCATGGGCGCACCGCCGATGCTCATGCCAATGATCATGTCGGCATACATGCTGTTCGGGGCAAAGATTACGGTATAGGTTCCGTCGCCATTCGGGAAGGCAGTCGTAGAGGACCCCAGGTAATTGCCCACCGAAGACGTATCGTCGGTACCGGTCTTGTACCAGCTTACGCCTACCGCGTAGGTCTTCGCGTCGCCGGTTTCCTCGCCCGTACCACCACTCGTGGGCTCACCAACATGCAGCGTCGCGGACAGCGGCTGATAATCAACCAAGTGGGTGGTGCTGACGCCCATCGACTTCAGCGTCTTTTCCGCCGTCGTCCAACCAGAAGTCACATTGCCCTCGGCGTCGGTCTTGGGCACATACACCTTGAAGGAGAGCATGTTGGATCCCGTGGGGGAAGACAGTTCAAGGGATTCGAGGCTCGCGGGCAGAACAAGCGTGCTCGGCGCCTCGTCATACACGATGGAAACCGTCTTCATGCCCTCGCCGAAGTACGCGGAGCGCATGCCCTCGAACCCGCTGTAATCCATGCTGTCGAAGAACGCACCCGTCGGGAATTCGCCCTTGGTCAAGAAATTGTCTTCAGTGACCATCGAGCCCGTCTTGCCATTGCGAACAACCAGATGTTCGGGCATGTTGCCCATGAACGAATTGCTCGGGATATACGCGATGCTGGCCATATCGACCGTGGTGAGCTTGTCAGTGCTGTAGAAGCCCGTCACATGCTCCAGGCTTTCGGGGAAGTTTATTTCCTCGAGGTTGGAGCAGCTGTTGAACGAACCAGTGGCCAGGTTGCGAATGCCCTCGGGCAGCGTAACCTTGCGCAGGGAGCTATTTCCGCGGAACGCCTGCTCATCAATGGATACCGTACCCTCTTCCACCGTGTACTCGGTGAAGGTATTGCAGGGCAGGGACAGAATGAGGTGCTTGCCAGGATACTGGGGGTCGACCTCAGCGCTCATTTCGCCATACAGCACGTTGTCGACGACATGATAGACCGGGTTGTTCTCGGATACGGTGATCTCGGTCAGGGCGAAGTCACCCGTGAAGGCGCCCGCCATCGAACCGGTCATGCCCGCGCCGATATGAATCTTCTTCAGGTTAGGCATGTTGGCGAAGCAGCCACCGCTGATGGACGTAAGCGTATCGGGGAAGACGAACTCGGTAAAGCCCCTGTCCTCGCCGAAGGAGCCATCGCCAATGGACTCCAGGCGCGTGCCGAAGTCAAAGGACGTGAGGCTCTGGCAGTTGTAGAACACGTACGTACCGATATGCTTGGTACCGCCCACCTTTACGCTGGTGAGGAACTGGTTGTTCTGGAACGCACCGTTGCCGATGCTCTCCATGCTGCTCGGCAGGTCAAGCTCGTTCAGCGAACCTTCCACGAAGCAATCCGCGCCAATCTCACGCAGGCCTTCGGGGAACGTGACATGCTGCGTTGACGTAGAGGCAAAGGCATAATCGCCCAGACGCTCGGTACCCGCGGGCACATCGTAGCTCGAGCGCTTCGCGCCCTCGTTCACGGTCACGAGCGTCTTGCCGTCACCGCTGAACAGCACGCCGTCTACCACCTTGTAATTCGTCGTAGCAGGGGAAACCTTGTATTCAGCGCAATTCAGGTTGAAGGCGAAGGCCTTTTCCAAGGAATCGGCCGGAACGCCAGCGCCCACGGTAATCGACCTGCAATTGCTCATGTTGGCAAATGCGCTTTCTCCCACGCTCGTCACGCTATCGGGAATGACCATCTGGGACGCACCACACGCCTGGAAGGCTCCCGTGCCAATCGTCTCCAGCCCGTCATTGAGCGTGATGTTCTTGCTGGATACGCTCGAGAAGGCCATAACGCCCACGCTCTTCACGCCCGAAGGCAAGGTAATGTCCATATTGCCAAGGCTCGTACCCGAGAAGGCGCTATCCGCAATAGTGGTCAGGGCGGAAGGCAGCTGGCCATTCACTACCGAGCCATCGGCCTTCACCACGCTAATGGAGCCCAGGGAGCCATCGGAGCTAAGCGCCTGGTCGCCAATCTCCGTTACGGCATCGCTCATAACGACATCCTGAACCGAGCAGTAGTACAGCGTCTGAGCAGGAATCTTCGTGAGGCCATAGGGGAAGGTAACCTTCTTCACGCTCGAGGTATTGAACGTGCCACTGCCCAGGTTTACCAGATTGCGAGGCAGCGTGATCTCGTCCAGCTTCAGATCGTAGTAGAAGACATTGTCTTCCATCGTGGTCAGGCGGCTGGGGTTGGTATCGGAATCTTCGAAGTTCACCGTCGTGAGGTTGGGCATGTGCTCAAACGCACCGTACTCGATCTTCTCCACGCTTGCGGGAACGGTTACGGTCTGGCAGCCCGTCTCGGCAAACGCCTGGGGCCCAATGACCTCAACATTGTCGGGAATGGTCACGTTTTGCAAGGATCCGCCGTAGTACAGCAAACGCGGACCTTCGGGGTACGTTTCGTCGATAACGAAATCGCCGTAGTTGTCCTGACGCACCTTCACAGTCATGTTCGCCGTGTACGTGGAGGATTCTCCCGTCGCCGCATCAACATGGGTCAAGGTAGCAGTAAGCGTTGCGTTACCCGTGGTATTGCCAGCGGTAATCGTACCCGTAGCAACGTTATCGCTACCTGCGGATGCATCAGAAGAGTCCTTGACCGTCACGATCGACTCATTGCTACTGCTCCACTCGATGCTATCGGAAGCATACGCAGGAGACACGACGACCTTGGCATCGTAATCCGCGCCAAACGAGACCGTAGCCTCGTTCGCCTGCATCGCAATGCCCACCGATTCGGGAACCTCGGATACATGCACGGTAACGGTATCGGACACGGAAGCATCGTACGTCGACGTACCCGTAATGGTAACGTCGCCCTTGGCATGAGCCGTCACAACGCCCTTGTTGTCAACCGAAGCAATGGAAGAGTCGGCGCTTTCGTACGTAATGCCCGTTTCCGTTGCGTTGCTAGGGGTAAATGCACTGGAAAGCGTCACGCTCTGACCCTCGTACAGCGTGTTCTCGTCAGGCGTGATGTCAACAGCAGTAGGAGCGATCTGATTGATGACGATCGTTTCCGGCGAGCCACCATTCAGGCCGTAGTCGTACGCATACAGCGCAACCGTATCGGGCATCGGGTCAACAAGAGACGCCTCGTCGGCAACGCCCTGCCACGCGGAACGCAGGTTGCTAATCGGGATATCGAAATGCCAGGTACGCGTGCCGTCCTCGTTCGTGACGTACTGCTCTTCCGACGCCTCATCCGCCGTGGCGCTGCCATTGCCATCCTTGTCGTCGGCAAGCTGGCGCAGGAAGTAACCCTGGTGCACGGTGTCGTAGAACTGCACGGCAGCAAGCCAGCTATTATCGGTGACGTCGAAGCTCAGCACGCGCTCATCGCCCTGGCCGGAATACGAGATGTTGGAAATAACCGGCGCCTGCGTATCGTAATAGAACGAATCGGTCTGCTTCTGAACGGCACTGCCGTCGCCGCCGGCAGTGGTAGCCGTCTTCGTCATGGTGTACGTACCCTGCGGCAGGTAATTACCCGTATCCTCGTCCTGGCCAGAGAATGCGAACGGACCCGTCCACTGCTCGCCATAGGTCATGCCGTAGTTGGAAGCGTAACGCGACTTCACCTGATAGTCCTGATCGAACGAACGAACGACTTCGCCCTGTTCGTTCGTGTATTCCACCGTATACTCGTTCAGGTTGCGGCGCAGGCCCGTCATGGGGCTGGCGCTATTCGGGCTCGAAGAGTACGGCGTGCTCGAAACAACCTGCTTGCCTTGATGCACGAAATTGGAGTAGTCGCCATCAACCGCCAGGCTCGTGCCGCTATCCAGCGGGTTGATGCCCAAGGGCAGGTTGGTCGTACCACTCGTAAGGGCGGTGCCAATCACATGGGAGCCCGTAACTACCTCTTCCCCGTTGATGGTCGTCTTGGAGGTAGAGCTATAGCTATCAGAGTCGAACGCAGGCACGGCATCCCAGTCACCGTAGAAACCGCAGAACGGCGTGGACAGATCGGGGTTACCCGAGCCATCGGCAGCCTTCAGCAGAGCAAAGCCCTCAACGAACGTACCGTTGGGCGTATTGGCCGCGGCCCACTCGGTGAATGCGGAACCGCAGGAGATGTTCACCGTGTAGGAGGCGGAGCCATTGGCGGGTACAACCACGGCACCATCGGTAAGGCCCGTGTAGCTCACGTCGATACCCGCACCCGTCCAGTCTTTGCTGGCTTGCTGGAACAGGCCATTCGCCACCGTATCGGAAATGGCGTGCGTATCGGGCGTATAGGAAGCTTCCGAATCGCTGAAGTTATGCAGCGTAACCTTGAAGCTCCAGGTGCCAGTCGAGCTTTCGCCCAAATCGGCCTTCGGGCGATCGGCCACCTTCGCGCCGTCCACGGTTACGTACACGGGAGTAGATACCGCAGCTTCCACATCCGCCAAGCCAGCACCCTGCTTGCGCGGGGAGTAGTAGCTCGCGGAATCCGCACTGTTCACGATGGGGCGTGCGGTGCTCATGAGAAGCTGGCTGACCAGGCTATTCTTTTCGTCCTGGGACTTCCCGGAAAGCGCGGGATTCGCTTCGATGTACTGATGCACCTGAGCGGTAATGCCGGCCATCTGAGGGGTGGCCATGCTCGTGCCGCTCATGTACGCATAGGCATTGCTGCTTCCGCTCACCGAGCTGTAGATGTTGCCACCCGGAGCGGTGATTTCGGGCTTGATGTCCATTTCGGGGGTGGTTCCCCAGCTGCTGAAGTCGCTCATGACGTAGTTTTCGAACGTTGCCGAATCGGCCTTTGCGTCATGCACGACCTTGATCTGGGCGGAACCAAACTCGATCGCCTGCTTGATGTTCTCGCCAGCTTCCAGGGAAATGCCCACCGAGGGGATTTCCTGGGCGGTGGTAAAGCCGAAGTTCTGGTTCGTGCCAGACGCGTTATCGTAGAAAACGACGGCTACGGGATTCAGCGACGCAACGTTCTTGAGCTTCTGCTCGAAGGAGAGTTTTTCACCATTATCCTCGCCGCCACGCTGAATGAGAACCATCTTGCCGGCAAGCGTTCCGCCCTGCGCTTCGGAAAGCGCAGCAACGTCGGCCGCGGAGCCAATGCCGCCGTCGACAATATCGTAGGAGCCTTCATCCAAAGCGTTGAACAGGGGAACTTCGGTGCCATCCTGCGCGGTAACGTCGCGATACGCAACCTTTTCGTCGGCGAAGTAGAATACCGAGCTACCCTCCGCATTGTTCACGCTTGCCACGGCAAAGGAGTTGTCGAACGACGCAGGGCAGGAAATGATCTCGGCATCGGGGTCGGTCGCGTACGGCAGATTTTCGCCGGACTTGTTCCCGTAGGCCGCGTTATACGCATTACCAGCAGCAACGTTCACCACGATACCCTGGTCTTCCAGAGCGTTCACCGCATCGGCATACGTCTGGCGAGAGCCCTCGGCACCAAAGCCATTGTCGCTGCCGAGCGACATGTTCACGACATCGATGTTGTTGCCGCTCGCTTCGCCCGCCTTGTCCAAGGCGGCTACATCGTCCATGGCGGCAATCAAGTTGCTGTCGTAGATGTTGCCCTGCAGGTCGTCGCATACCTTGAACATCATGATCTGCGCATTGGGGGCGGCGCCTTCGATTTGGCCGCCATTTGCGGCAGCGATGCCGGCCACATGCGTGCCATGCGTAAGGTCGGTATAGGTGCCAGGCGTAACCTCGTTATCGTTGTCCGCGTAGTCGTAGCTAAACACGATCTTGCTGTCGGTGTACACGCCCGACTTGCCAGCGGCGAGGTTCGTCTTGGCGGCGTTGATCTCGTCTTCCGTCCAAGCAACATCCACACCGCTCATATCGCCATCAAAAGCCTCGTGGTCAATCTGCAGGCCACTGTCGATGATGGCGATGGTCTGGCCATCGCCGCGATAGGCAACGTCATCGGCATTCGTCATGTCCAAGCTCGATTGATTCAACGCATTGGTGGACTGAATGCCCATATCAGAGGGAATCGAATACGACTGCTCGACAAACGCGTTCTTCACGCCATCGAGATTCTGAATGGCCTCGAGGGCGCTTTCGGGCGCCTTGATGGCGAAGCCGTCGATGACGTTGTAGTAATCGGCAATTTCCTCGATGGAATCGTCGGAAGAGCTATCGTCCGCGGAAAAGAGCTGCAGGCCACCTGCATTGCCAGAACCCTGGCTCTCCCCCCGCAACCACATTGCGGATTGCGTCGCGCATGGAGTCATGGCGCGATTCTGAGCTCGGCGCGCCAAAAGACAGGCCGAACAATTGCACGCCCGAATTCCAGTTGTCCTCAAGCTGAACGATGATAGTGACTTTATCGCCAGACGTCGGCGTCTGGTCCTCGATGGCATTGCCCGTAGCAACGTCTGCGCTCGACGCGCCCAGCTTGGTAAGCTGCTGTTCCAGGGACGTATCGGCAGTTTCTTCCACCTGCTGCTGTGCCTCGGCAGGCACGTCGTTTTGGGACGCAGTCTCATCAGCGAATGACACACCGGCCAGGCCAGTGCTCGCAGCCAGCATGACAGCAACGCCCGTAGCGGTTACGCGCGTGAGCATGCCGGAGCGACGCCACGGGGCTGCATCCCCGTCTTGTACCCTCATACCCTTTCCTTCCTTTGGACCCCTTGCGGCACCACTGGATACAGTGGTGCCATGGTTAAATTTGCGAGAATGGTACCAAAGAAAGTAGGTAAGCCTAATTTGTGCTTACGGAGGATAATCCATTCGGACCAACGCGTTGTTTTACGACATTTTCCCAGTTGAAGAGCGAGTCGCTCATAGGCAATACGACCCCACTGGTTTCATTTCCCGCATTCCTCATCCGAATGGGTTGACAGAAGTTAGACTTCTTAAACTGTTAGTTCGCCCTAATTCAAGTCCTTTTGGGCTAAAATGCGCGAGCAAGTCCTCCACGTTTCCCACACAAGATGCGAAATAGGCCATAACGCACTGCGGCCCGCCGAACGCATCGACGGGCCGCAAGAACCACTCTGCGAGAACGACTCCTAAATATGCTTCACGAGGCGAACTATATTCTTGCCCTCGACGCGTTCGTACGTGAGCTCATCCACGCACTTCTTCGCCATGAGGATACCCAAGCCACCAATAGAAACCTGATCGATATCGTCGGACACTTCGGAAGTGGGCTTCTGCAGCGGATTGAACGATACGCCCCTATCGACGATGGAAATCATGATGGAGGCGGGGTCCGTATTGCATGCGCAGCTCACGCGTACCGTACCGGGATTGTCCTCGGTTGCGCGCGGGTATGCGTAGTGGCATACGTTTACGAACATCTCCTCAACCGCAATGTCTATCTTGTGGCACACCGCGCTGGGGCAATCGAGCGCCTCGAGCTTACGATGAATGAACTCATCGACTTCCTCGAGCTTTTCGTCGGAAGCAGGCAGCTCAATCTGCTCGAAGCTCTCGGGGGGCACGCCCACCTTCAGCACGAGCATGGTAATGTCGTCGGACTGCTCGGCGCCCTCGGCAAAGCGCGAGACGTCGGCGCGCACGGAACACAGCAGCTGACGTGGCGAATAGCCCGCGCGCTCCTTCACGAAGTCGATAAGGCGATCGGGGCCATACAGGTTCTCTTCCACGTCCATAGCTTCGGTCACGCCATCGGTGTACAGCAGGAACGTATCGGAAGGCGAGCATTCGATCTCGTAGGGCATGTAGGGCATGTCCTCGAAGAGCCCCAGCGGCAAGCCCGAACGCTTTTCCAGCCACTCGCACGAATCGTCATTCAGCACAAGCGGTGGATTATGGCCCGCATTAACGCAGGTCATGCGCATGGACTTATAGTCGAGGACTCCAGCGAACGCGGTAACGAACATGCCGGCTTCGTTGCCCTCGCACAGCTCACGATTCGCGCTTTCCATGGCAAGCCCCAGCTCCATACCCGATTCCATGTAATAGCGAATCTTCGACTTCGCCGACATCATGAACAACGCCGCCGGCACGCCCTTGCCGGACACGTCGGCAATGACGAAGCCTAGCTTGCCCGCTTCAGAATTCGAATCGCCAATGAGGAACAAGTCGTAGAAGTCGCCGCCCACCTGCTTGGCCGCATTCATGTCGGCGAAGATGTCGAACTTCTTGATCTCGGGGAACGGGGGGAACGCACGCGGAAGGGCGTTTTCCTGAATGGCCCTGCCTGTTGCAAGCTCGGTATCCATGCGCGATTCCGCTTCGGCAATCCAACCCTTCAGGGCACCGACCGTATGGTTGATGTCATCGGAAAGCGACGAGAACTCCGTAATGCCACGCACGTTCACCTGCGTGCTCAAATCGCCACCCGTGATGCGGCTAAGCGCCCCATTCACGTGCCAGATATTGCGCACCACCAGGCGCTTGATAACGAAGTACACCACCAGGAACAGGATGGCGAATACGAGGACTTCCATGAACGAGGTGATAAGCACCGCCACATCAAGCGAGAACCGTACTTCGGATGCGGGATGCACGGCAATGATACGATAGCCCTCTACCTCTTCGTACGTGGCATAGCACTCTTCCCCATTGAATGACGTGGCGAAGAGCTCGCCTTCCTGAATGCCATCGGCGTCGGAAGAAAGCGCGCGAGCATCCTGCACCCCCACGTCATTGCCAGCACTCACCACGTTGCCCGTGGCATCGAGCACGACAACCTGGCCATTTTTTCCCACATGGCGATTCCGAACCGCCTCTTCCACCTGCATGGAAATATCGTCAACGAAGTTTTGGGCGTCGTAGCCTACCTGCACGAAGCCGCCTTCGACCGTAACGCCCGCATACTTGCGCCATGTAGTTTCGTCGTACGCCATGGGCTGGTACGACTGCACGTATTCGGTTTCGCCGCCCCCGGGAAGCAGGCACAGAAATGCGCGAGACTGATCGCCCGATGACATGTCAAAGCCGATGAAACTGGTATTCGAGCTGGCAATTACGATGCCATTGCCGTCGACCATGCACACCTCGGCAACGTCGAGGTCATCGGCAACGCGGGCACACTCCTCGTTCGTTGCCTCCTGCGCCGAGGGCAGGGACAACGCCGCCTTGTTGGTGAGCATGAGCAGGTTTTCGTCCGAAGCGTCGGCAATGGCCCCACGTACATCCGACACATTGAGTCGCAACAGCGATGCCTCGTCGGAATACATAAAACGCGACTGCAGTATGGCCGTGAACCCCACGGTGATTACGAACACCGCAAACACCGACACGAGCAGATACGCTTGAACGACCTGGGCAATCCCCCGCTGACCGCGCGGCATAATCGAAGGCCGGTGATTCAGTCGAGCCAATGCGATGGCGGAAAGAGCCACGGAAATGCCCACGCACGAGATCATGGGCAAGGCACAAGCTTGCACCACCTGGAACGCGCGCACCGACTGGTCGAAATTGGTGAGGAAGACGAGAAGCAGGTGGAGGACCTCCACCACCAATCCCGTTGCCATCGCCATGGGCCATGAGGGCATGCGGCTGTCGAACAGGTATTTATGCAGCAACGCGGCGTAGACGCCAGCGGCGATGGTACCCAACGTGCACGCCAGGCGCGTGAACTCCCCCGCGCCCCACAAAACGGCAAACCAGCGCTCTATGCCGCCAATAAGGCCAGCTATAATGCCCGCTGGCCCGCCAAAGAATAGGCCTGCGGCCAGGGGAGCCGCGTCGCGCACGTTCATAGTGGCGCCATTCGTGGGGATGCCGACTTCGGTGCCATACACCGCGATGAGGCCGAACACGATGCCCGCGATAACCTGCCACCAAATCTTCGGGATGCGCATAACGCACCGAATGCGGCGCAAAAGCGTAAGCCCGACGCAAGCGATTACAGGCAACAACGTGGCAAACGCGAACTGAGCAATAACGAGAGCATCCATAAGGCACGGCCCTTCCCCCAGACACCTTGCTATCAGTGTACCAACCCAGAAGCGCATTGCGCCCGTCAATCTGCGTGAACGTACCCCGTCCCTTGTTCATATTTGAAAGGCAAAAGAAAACCGGCCGAAGAACTCGACCGGTTTAAGAATCCGCCTTGGGTAGCAGGGCCCCGCAGCCGCCCAAGGGGTATCGAGAGTTGTTGGCTAGATAAGCTCGGCGACCTTGGCCTCCAGCTTGTCCATATCGGCAGTGGGCTCGAAGCGGGCAACGACATTGCCCTCGCGATCGACCACGAACTTCGTGAAGTTCCACTTGATGTCGGGATTCTTCTTGTAGTCCTTATCGATCGCCTTGAGCATGGCGCTCATGGCAAGAGCCTTCGGCCCATGCCCGAAGCCCTGAAAGCCCTGCTGGCTCTTCAGGTACTCGAACAGCGGAAGCGCGTCTTCCCCGTTGACGTTCGACTTCCTCATCTGGGGGAACTGCGTGTTGTAATTCAACGAGCAGAACTCGTGAATCTCTTCGTCGGTACCCGGCGTCTGGCCGTTGAACTGGTTGCACGGCACGTCAATGATCTCGAGGCCCCGCTCATGATACTTCTCGTACATAGCCTCGAGCGGCTCGTAATGCGGAGTGAAACCGCAACCCGTAGCCGTGTTAACCACGACAATGACCTTGCCCTTGTAATCGGAAAGCTTCAGCTCTCCGCCGTCAACCATCGGTACGCTGTAATCGTAAATGCTCGCCATAGCAAACTCCGTCCTATCCATTTTGCGTAATTCGATTGTACACAATTGAATCAGCAAATGCAAACGGCGCCTCATAACAAAACGGTTACGAACGCCCCTCCCCTCAACCCGGAAAGGCGAGTTTTCGGCGCAGCCGAAAACAAGCGGGACCACCCGCCCCAACCCGCAACGGCGCCTCCCGCCGAAGGCGGGACAGCGGGACGGACCCGCGGCCCTCGATAGCGCATTTCGCCCATAGGGCGAAATAGCGGGACAGATCCCGCAACCCGGAAAGGCGCATTCCGCCCGCAGGGCGGAACAGCGGGACCACCCCACCCCACGACCCGGGAAGACGCATCCCGCCCGCAGGGCGCGACAGCGGGACAGCCCCTCGACGACCCGAGGCAGCGCATTCCGCCCGAAGGGCGGAACAGCGAGGGCAAACGCCACGACCCGCCCCGACTCGCATGCCGGTTAAAAGCGCAGCCTTGCCTCACTCGGGATGGGGCTCGCGGGGGCTGGCAGCCCCTGGGGCACCCTGTGAACACCATCAAAACGCGCTGTTCACGGGGTTGGGGCTGGGACGGGGAGGCAACGAAGGCAAAGCCGAAGTTGCATCACCGTCCCAGCCCCAACCCCGTGCAGCGCCAGTACAAAACTGCTGAACAGCGCAGCGCACGAGCGTAGGTTTCGGCCCGCGCGGGGCCGAAACCACGCGAGCAGCGGAGCGAGGCGTGCCCCAGGGGCCGCCAGCCCCCGCGAGCCCGGGACGGAACCGAGTTACCCAAACAAGGCTGAGATTTTCGGCACATACCCCATGATGAAGATGATGATCATGAGGGCGGGAATGCCCCAGGCGCACCACAGGCGCAGCTGCGGCGGAAACTTGATGCCATCGCCCGCATCGGCTTCGGCGATAAAGCGATCCCATCCCCAGCCCAGGCGCGTGCTGCAGAACACAGCGAACACGATGCCGCCTAGGGGCAGGATGTTGTTAGACACGATGAAGTCCTCCACCGACGAAATGTCACCCAGACCAGGCACCACAACATCTGAAAGCACGTTAAAGCCCAGCGCGCAGGGAATGCTCAGCACGGCAAGGGCGATTCCGTTGCGCAGAACGGCCTGCGTACGGCTGATGCCCCAGCGATCCATGCACCAAGAAACGATGGTCTCGAACACGGCAATGACCGTGGAAAGAGCGGCAAAGCTCATGAACACGAAAAACAGCGCACCCCATACGTTGCCCAGCGGCATGCTGCCGAACACGATGGGTAGCGTAACGAACACGAGAGAAGGACCCGCATCGGGATTTACGCCAAAGGCGAAACAGGCGGGGAAGATTATTAGACCTGCCATGAAGGCGACCAGGGTATCCAAGCCAGTAGCGGAAAGCGCCTCCGTCGTCAGGCTACGTTCCTTGCCAATGCGCGAACCGAAGATGGCCATACCGCCCATGCCCACGCTCAAGCTGAAGAACGCCTGGCCCATGGCCGCGTACACGGCGTCGCCGAACGTGCCAAGCTGTTCCGGCAGGGAATCGCCCGCAAACAGGCGCGAAAAATCGGGCTGCAGGTAGAAAGCGATGCCCGCATCGGCTCCGGGCAGCGTAACCGCACGCACGCACAGCGCAAGCATGATGACGAACAGTGCGCCCATCATGAACTTCGAAACGCGCTCTACGCCATTACGCAGGCCGCCAATGGTAACGGCCACGCCCACCGCAACGGAAAGGAGCATGAACAGCACGAGCTGCACGGGGTCGGCGATAAGGGCGTCGAACGAGGCGGCCGCGGCATCCACGCCCGCATTCGTGAACTCGCCCGAGGCGAGGCGTGGAATGTAGGCAAGCATCCAACCGCAGATGGTGGTATAGAACATGAGCAACAGCATGGAACCCACGTAGCCCCACCAGCTGAACCAACGAAAATCGCACTTAGACGGCAGAATATGGAACGCCCGCGCGGTGCTGCTCTGGCTGGCCCTGCCCACGGCAAACTCCATCACCATGACGGGCAGCCCCAAAATAACCAGGAACAGCACGTAGATGAGAATGAACGCACCGCCGCCATACTGTCCGGCAATGTACGGAAAACGCCATACGTTGCCCAAGCCAATGGCACAACCGGCCGCAACCAGAATGAACCCCAGACGAGATGCGAAATGCTCGCGCTCTTCAGCCTGATGCTGCTCCATATTCAAACTCCCCGTCGTATGTATGCAATAACTCGCACATGATACCAGAGACGCATGATGCGTCGGCGCCTCACGGGGCATTTCGTACGAGCGCGCGGGCTACTTTCGCTCGGGCGAACGATAGAACAGCATGATGACCAGGGAAAGCACGTTGATCCCCGCCACCGCTACAAGCTGAGGCACATAGCCAACGCCACCCATGCCAGTAGTTGCAAGGCTAATGAGCAGGGCCGGAGCCACCGTCGTTCCCACCTGACGGACAAGGGCGATGGTGGCGATGGCAGAACTGGAATCCTCTTCCGAGGTGTTTTCCAGAATCATGTAATTGAGCGGCGTGCCCATGGCGAATCCCATGCCCAGGCCAACTACGGCCAGGCCCAGGACAAGCCCCACCACGGAAGGGTTCGGCGCCACTACGAACGCCAAAATGGCAAAGCCGATGGCCATGACGCCCAGTCCACCGACGAGCACGGGCTTCGCACCGTGGCGATCGATGATCTTGCCACCCACGGGCGGGCCCACGATGGCAAAGACACCCATGATGGCCATGTAAAAGCCACCCGAGCCTAGGGGCAGGCCTAGCGCCGCTTCAGCGAATTCGGGAATGAGCACCATGCTGATGATGACGCAGCCCACCAGGAACGACACGACCATGGTAATCACGATGCGCGCATTATGCAGGTATTCCAGATGGAAGATGGGGTCGCTCGCACGGCGCTCCCATGCACGAAACAGGGGGAGCAGCACAAGGAACAGCGCCAGGGGAACGAGAGTGCGAATGCTCTGCAGCCCCGCATTCTCCACGGCGAACAGCGTATGGAGCAGCGCGAGAATCATGACGGTGAACAGCAGCGAACCCACCACGTCGAGCTTACCCTCGTGGGCAACCTCGCGCTTGGGCAGCCAGGCGCTTGCGCCCACCATGAGCAGCAGGCCAACGGGAACGGCCACGAAGAAGGCCCAGCACCAATTCTCGGCACCCACCAGGGCGACAATACCACTGCCGGCAGCAGCGCCAACCACGTTCGAAAGACCCGCCACGGCAGCCACCATGCCCAGCCACATGCCACGCTTGCCCTCGGGCGCCGAAGCGCCCATCTCGGCCGTGGCTACGGGAATAATGCCACCCGCGCCAATGGCCTGCACCACGCGACCAACCATGAGCAGTGGGAAGCCACCCGCAAACTGGGCCAGGCCGCACAGAAGGGAGCCCATGGCGAAGATGCCCATGCACCACGTGAAGACGCGCTTGCGCCCCAAGCGGTCGGCAAGCTTGCCCGTCGTGGGAATAGTTGCAGCATAGAAGAGCGTGTAGACGTTCACCATCCAAATGCCCAGGGAATTATCGATTCCCATGTCGGTCTGAATGACGGTTCGCAGCGGCGCGATAAGCCCCACGTACAGGCCACCCACCAGCAGGCCTATAAGATACACGGCAGCAATGCGGCCAAAGCCGCGCGATTCGTTGGCAGTCATACCACTCCATCCCTCACTTGCACATGCGGCAAGTATATGCGGCAACGCAATTGGCAGTACGCAATTGAGTTGCAAGTCATACGGTTCCCAGAAAAAGATACAGCGAAAGGTGTATACCTACTCTTCCTCGCCCATGCCCAGCAGGTCGAAAAGCTCGGCGCGGCTATGGATGTCCATCTTTCGATAGATATGCTTGACGTGGGTCTTTACCGTATCCTTCGATACTACCAAATCGGTTTGGATCTGCCCCACCGTGCGCCGACGAGCGAGCAGCTGCAGCACCTCGCGCTCGCGCGGGGAAAGCCCGAATTGCCCCGCCAGCTCGTCGCAGCGAAGCGCACGATCCTCACGACGCATGCGCGCCAGGTCGGCCTGCGAGGCGCCTTCCGCACGAAACGAGACGCCCCAACGACTGGAGAAGTCTTTCTCGCTGGTAAACAACAACGTGCCAATGACCACAAGCGCCACGGTAATGACGCCGATGACGAGGGCATTCGTGTCGGGGTCGCCCACGAGCGCAAGTCCCTGGGCCGTGTAACGACCGCCCATGGCGAACAGGGCGCGCACGCCACGTTCAATGCCGAACAGCCACACGGCACTCATGCCGTAGCGATACGACATATTCGCCAGGATAAGCATGATGAGCACGGAAAACGCCGTGTAGCTAGCCGTGGCGAAGCAATCGGACACCACCTCGTTGAGCGTGCCGAACGCGGGAAGCACCAAGAAGGCGCCCATCATGAGAGGCAACGCCACGCGGTAGAAATACGAAAAATCGAATGTGCTCCCGCGCAGGTATATCCACAGGAACAGAAGCACGCCCACCACCAGGGCGCCCGGCGACGAATGGGGGCCGATGCCCATGTCGTACTGGCTGAGCTCGCGCAGACCGTAGGCAAATGCATACACAGCCATGATAAGCACGGGCTTCCAGGGGAAGCTAAAGCGCGCCGTGGAAGCATGGGGGCGCTCGGCAGGTGGCAGGCCTATGAAACCCAAGGCCACAAACACAAGCGAGCCCAGCGGCAACAGCATGGCCATGCCGAATTGCCAGGGAGGCTGCAGGCCACGACAGAGATACAACACGCAAGCAGCAGCCACAATGGACGCCGAATAGTACAAGCCCACGCGATACGGAGAAAGCGATGCGTACAATTCCGACCAGAGCAAGATAATGCCCGCCGTACCTACGCCGCCCGTGACCACCGAGAAAATGCCACACGCACGCGAGGCATGTCCGAACAGGCCCGCGAACATGCCCACCGTGCCGGCAAGCATGAACAAGGCAACGGCTACGTAGAAAACCCTGCTCCGGAAGATGGGCTCGATACGCCTATGCAAAGCCGCGCACAGGAACAACGTGATAATCATGGCTATGTCGTAGTAGTTATGAATAGCCGAGCCGTCGTAGGGAAACGGGATGAACGAACCCACATAGACGAGCTCAATCCATGCGCGATACAGTGCCAAGCCCAAAAACGCAAGCGGCACATAGGGCATCTTGTCGACCACCCAAGCCAGGGGCAGACGCTTGCTACCCGACATGCCATCCTCGTAGGCGAAGGAGGCGAAATTCGCCTCGGTAAGGGCCATGGCGCTATCAAGGGAACCGCCCTCGTCGCGACCTTCCTTGCCGCAGCACCCCTCACCCGAGCGTCCCTTCGCCCCGGGAACTTTGCTCCCCTTCTTCTCCCGTGATTCCACGCGACCTCCCAACCGCTTTTCGCATAGGGGTATTATACGCAATCACACCCTCACACCGCATGGAGCCCTCTTTGCGTTTCCCCAGTTGAACCTGGGGTGATACCCCGGGGGTGATAGCAATCCCCCACCTAATTCAAAAACAGGCGAAGACCCCAGCGGGCGCATGGAAGTACATTGTGCGCAACAAGGGCGCCGCATCGTAGCATGCGAACGCAGCGGCGCCGAACATCGCATCATTGGAGGGATGATAGGTATGGGACAGTCGTTTAGCAGACGAGATCTATTCAAGCTGGGAGGCGTAGCCGCGGCAAGCGTGGCAGGCGCATCGGCTCTGGCCGGATGCGGACCCAAGAGCGCCGAAGCGAAAGGGTACGGCGGCGCCACCACCACGGGAACCACCACCGAAGCGGGTCACTTCCGCGACGGCCTGCCCGGATTCCTGGCCAATAAGCCCGATCCGATTACCAAGATTGCCGAAGAGCGCGATTACGACGTCGTGGTCATTGGCGCCGGCAGCCCCGGCGTTCCCTGCGCCCTGGCGGCGTTGGAGGCAGGCGCAAGCGTAGCCCTACTCCAGAAGGAAGCCGAAGCATCCGCTCATGGTAACTCCGGCTCGGGCATCGACCTGGAAAACAGCGACCCATCTCATGTTGCCCACCTCATCGGCCAGCTCATGACCGACAGCCAGCATCGCCCCAACCGCGCCCTCATCGAAATGTGGGCCCAGAACAGCGGCGAGGCCGTGAAGTGGGTCATCGAGAAATCCGCAGCCGGCGGCGCGCAGGTCATCGACCAGGGCAACGCGCAGCACATGCCCCTCATCAAGAAGTTCGGCTACAACATGTCCTTCGTCACCTCGTTCTTCGGCCCCAAGCCCTACTGCACGGGCGACGGCATGAAGGCCATGTGCAAGCAGGCCGAAAGCGAGGGCGTGGAAATCTTCTACAGCACGCCCGCAAAACAGCTGGTCACCGACAAGGATGGCCGCGTCACCGGCGTTATCGCCCTTATGCCCGACCACACCTACGTGAAATTCAACGCCCGCAACGGCGTGGTCGTTGCCAGCGGCGACTACCAGAATGACGAGGAGATGCTGAAGTATTACCTGCCCGACCTGCAGTATCTGGACCAGAAACAGCACGGCCGCACGGGCGACGGCCACAAGATGGTGGTATGGGCCGGTGGCTGCATCGAAGACTTCGGCCACACCAAGATGCTCCACGACTTCGACGCGGGCCCCGCTTCCATGTGCGACATGCCCTTCCTGCGCATGAAGATGGATGGCGAGCGCTTCTGCCGCGAAGACACCGAGATGTCGCTCATGAACTGCTACCTTCGCAGCGAAAAGGACCGCGGCAACTACATCGAGGTCTTCGACTCCGCCTACATGGAAAAGGCCGCTGCCTTCCCCGGCAAGCTGGTAGACCCCGAGGGCCTGCGCGTGTACATGCCCGAAGAGGACGTCGAACGCAAGGCGGTCATCCCCACGATGATCGGCACCTACAAAGCCGACACGCTGGACGAGCTGGCCGAGAAACTGGGCGTCACCGATGTCGCGAACTTCAAGAAAACCATCGCCCGCTTCAATGAGCTTTGCGCAAATGGCGCCGACGTGGACTTCGGCCTGAAGCCCGACTACTTGAAGACCATCGACACCCCGCCCTACTACGGCATTCATCGCCACGTGCGCATGAGCGCCCTATGCTCCGGCGTAAAGGTGAACGACGACCTGCAGTGCGTCACGCCCGAAGGCGAAGCCATCCCCGGCCTGTACGCCATCGGCAACGTTGCAGGCGGCTTCTACGGCGGCATCGATTACCCGCTCACCGTGTTTGGCCTGAACCTGGGCCACAACTACACCCAGGGCTACGTTCTGGGCAAGCGCCTGGGCGCCATGTAGCCAATACCGGTCGCGTACGCCCCGCGCGACGCACCTTACGCAATTCCGCGCTGCGCACGGACCCCCTCCCCGTGCGCAGCAGGTTCCAAGAAACGAACCCGCATTGGCCTGCAGCCCGATACGGGTTCTTCCCATTTCGGGCATGAAAAACGCCGCCCGTAGGCGGCGTGGCGAAACGGGGGGGGTGCTATTCGGAAAGCAGATTGTCGACGAGCTTGACGATACGCTGGTAGGCAACCGGACGATCGAACTGCTCTTCGGCAATACGGCGAGCAGCAGCGCCCATGCGAGCACGCACCTGGGGACGTTCCTGCAGTTCAAGAATGGCGGCAGCCAGAGCATCGGGGTCTTCCGAGACAATATTCACGCCAAAGCCGTCGTTGGTGACCTTGCGGGTAAACTCCTCGTTCGCCAGCGTATTGATCATGGGCTTGCCCGCAGCCAGATAATCGCCAATCTTCGAAACGATGCTCTGCGGGGCCTTCTTCACAAAGGAATTCACCAACACGTCGGAGGCCTGCAGGTACGCAGCCATCTCCTCGTGGGGGCGATACCCCAAAAACGTACAGTTGCAGCCAAGTTGCGCGGCAAGTTGGCGCAGTTCGGGGGCAAGCGGGCCATCGCCCAGAATGACCATGCGCACGTCGGTATGCCCGCAGCGCTTCAAATGGTCGGCGGCAAGCACCATGGTGCGAATGTCGTAGCTGGTGCCAATGGTGCCCGCATAGGTAACCCAGAATTCGTCTTCGGGCTTATGCACCAAGGACGCATGTGCGGCAGCCTCGGCATCGAAGGCGGAAACGTCGTTGCCCACATACACGGTGATATGCGGAATGACGTGGTTCATGTACTTGCTGGGGCGCAGCGCGTATTCTTCCGAAGTGCCAATGGCGGCGGTAGTGCGCGCGTACACCGCTTCGGCATCGCGCTTGAAGCCGCGGAACAGCAAGGGGCTGAGCACGGGCACGTCGAAGACCATGCGCATGGCTTCGGGCCACAGGTCGTTCACGTCGACCACGAAGGGGATGCCCGCCTCTTCGGCGTACTTGGCGCACACCAGGGCCATATCGTTCGGCGGAACCTTTGCCAAGACCAGGCCATATTCGTTGTGGCTCTTGAAGTACTCGGCAAGACGACGCGAGACGATGGTGTGATTGCGCACGCGGCTGGGCGTAACGTTCTTGGAATAATTAGGCGCATCGATAAAGACGACGCGATACCCATGCGTTTGATACGCAGGGTCGGCCGTGTTGCGCTGGGCCTTATCCCAGTGCTGGAACGAGCTGGTAATAAGGTCGACCTCGTAACCCGCATCTGCCAACATGCCGGCGATGAACGCCGTGCGGTCGAGGCCTTGCGTTTCGCCGGGTAGACGCACATCCATGGTAACCAGCGCAATCTTACGATTGACTCGTTCCATTACCATGCACCTCTCCCTTCGGCAGCTCGATTCAATAGTGAACCGATTCTAACATGCCCGAATTAGAGGCCGCGTTACGCCTACGTTACGGCACAAAGGCCACAATACATAGATACGCAAAAGGGCCACCCGCATACGCGGACGGCCCAGGCAAGCTTGACTATGCGAAGCAATAAACTACAGGTTCATGCCACCGTAGATGAGATCGGAAAGATCGCTTGCGGTGAGAGCGGGGTACTCGATATCCCATTCGCCCATGGTGTTTTCCACGTCGATGTCGAGCGTGCGGGTAACCACAGGCGTGCTATCCATGGACTGCAGCATGAGAGCGCCAATGGCCTGATATGCGCTATCCATATCGGAGAACGAAGAGGAGTCGAGGTTATTGACGGACGTCTGGAAGTCGGTCATGAAGTAATCGAAGTCACGCGTGGTGATAGAGCAAGTAACCGTACCTTCGCCATCGGCAACGTTGGCGCTCGTGGCGGTGCCGCTCAGGTCGCCCACGAGCCACTTGGCAAACTGATTGGGGTCAACGCCAACCTGGGAAAGTCCGAAGCCCGTGCTGGAGCTGAAAGAGCTATCGATCTGAGAAGCCAGAGAAGAAATCTCGCTGTCGGAGAACGTCAGGTTGGTGTCCAGGTAATCCTGCACGCAGGCCATGGCAGCAGCCTCGTCGTCGGAAGACGGCGTCGAGGGCGTCGAAGGCGTTGCGGGCGTATTGATGCTGGAGCTACCGTTGCTATTGAGCAGGCTGGGGTCGGCAGAGGAGACCATGGCCAAGATAGTAGCCGAGAAGATGATGGCAATTACGATCCACAGGATAGAAATGACCAGACCGACGATACCGCAGGTCTTGCCCGTCTTGGCGCGGGACTCCTGCGTCTCGCGATAAGCGCTGGAACCGATGGCGATGGCCACGATGCCCAGGATGATGCCCACGATGGGCATGATGAACGCGAAGATGATGGACAGGATACCGCAGACGAACGCACCCGTTACCTTGCCATTGGAAGGCTGGGAAGAGGGAGCGGTACCGGGCTGCGTGTAGCCCGCGGGAGGAACCGTGCCGGTCACGGGCTGCGTAGGAGCCGCAACAGGCCGAGTGGGGGCCACAGCAGGCTGAGCGGGAGCAGCAGGCTGCGCCACGGTAGGCTGATCAGCGTCAGTGCCAGAGAGTTCACTGCCGCACGAAGTGCAGAACTTCGTTCCTTCCAGCTGTGAAGCACCGCATTTCGGACAAATCATATTCTTACCCCTTTCGAGGGACGGCACCTGCCCTCCCCATAGACGAAACGGCTCAATACTACCACACTAGCCGTATGAGTAAACACGCGAACCATTAGGTTACATTAATCTACGAACAAAGATTCCCGCGAGAAACGATATTACTCCCACTATGTACATAACAAAAGGTCAAAGCGCCAAAAAAAGGCGCCGCCTTTCGACGACGCCCGAGCAAACAGAAAGCGCACGCGGTTACTTCTGCACGCGAATAACCGTAGGCTCCTGACCGCTCACGAGCACGCCGTCGAGCGCACGAATGTCCTGGATTGCCGCTCGAATATCGCGCTCCTGCGCGGTATGCGTAATGTACACCAAGTCGACGCCGGAAACGTTCTCGTTGCTGCCACGCTGGATAACCGAGTACACGCTCACGTCGTGGTCGGAGAATACGCGCGCCGTAGACGCGAGCACGCCGCGGCGGTCTTCCACCACGAAGCGAATGTAATAACGCGTGGTGAGCTCTTCCATGGGCACCAGGGAAAGCCCGTCGTTGCCGGGAATGACCTGGTTGGTGCAACCCTGCTGCACGTGGCGTGCCACTTCCAGCACGTCGCCCATAACGGCGCTAGCTGCAGCACCCGCGCCCGCGCCTTCGCCAAAGAACATCGTCTCTCCCACGGCGTCGCCCACGACGTAAATAGCATTGAACACGCCGTTTACCGTGGCCAATGGGTGCGACAGCGGCACCATGGTGGGATGCACGCGCACGTCGACGCCGGCATCGGTGCGATTGCCAATGGCCAGCAGCTTCACGCAGTAACCCATTTCCTTGGCAGCGGCAAGGTCGGTGGGCATGATGTTGCGAATGCCCTCGGTATACACGTCGTCCAAGTTCACGGGCGTATTGAACGCAATCGTGGAAAGGATGGCAATCTTCGCCGCAGCATCGAACCCATCGACGTCGGCCGTGGGATCGGCCTCGGCAAAGCCCTTCTCCTGCGCCTCGGCAAGCGCATCATCGTACGTGGCGCCCGTTTCGCTCATACGCGTGAGCATGTAGTTCGTGGTGCCATTCACGATGCCCAGCACGCTGGAAACGCCATTGGCATGCAGGCCGTGCGTAAGGGGGCCGATGATAGGGATGCCGCCACCAACGCTCGCCTCGAACGCAACCTCCAGGCCCTTTTCGCGCGCAAGCTCGAGGATTTCGCTGCCATGGGTGGCCATGAGCGCCTTGTTGGCGGTAACTACGTTCTTGCCCGCACGCAGCGCGCCCATAACCAGGTCGTAGGCAGCGGTGGTGCCGCCAATAAGCTCGATGACGATATCGACTTCCGGGTCGTTGATGACGTCGTTGAAGTCGGTCGTAAACAAATCTTCCACGCCACGGGCAACAGCGGTTTCGGAATTGCGCGAGCACACGCGCACCAGCTCGACGTCGATGCCGTTCAGACGCTTGAAGTCGTCACGATGGGCAGACAGGATATCCAGGCAGCCGCCGCCGACCGTACCCGTGCCTACCAGACCAAGTTTCACCGTCATGCCAATTCCTTTCCCGCAGTGCTACGCATACTTGTATATGTTAATCGATGTCGCAAGCCAGAAGGTCGGCGTACGTTTCGCGACGCGTAACCAAGCGCGCCTGGCCATCTTTCACGAAAACCACGCCCGGACGAGGCTGGCCATTGTAGTTGCTGCTCATGCTGCGGCAGTACGCGCCCGTGCCGAACACGGCCACGATATCGCCCAGCTCGGGCGTCTGCAGCGAACCATCGAGCACCACGGCGTCGCCGCTCTCGCAATGCTTGCCGCACAGCGTGACGATCTCGGTGCGCGGCTGGTCGGCCTTGTTCGCGATAACGGCCTCGTAATCGGCGTGGTACAGGGCAGTGCGCACGTTGTCGCTCATGCCGCCGTCGATTGCCACATACTTGCGAATGCCGGGCAGCGTCTTCAGAATGCCCACCGTGTACAGCGTGATGCCAGCGGAAGCGGCAATGCTGCGACCGGGCTCGGTAAGGACGCGCGGCTCCTTCACGCCGAACTTCGCGCACTGCTCATGCAGAGCGTCTGCGGTAATCTGCGCAAATTCGCGAATGGTTGCCGGAGCGTCGGTGGCCATGTAGGCAATGCCAACGCCGCCGCCGATATCAAGGTCGTCGATTTCGAAGCCGTAGCGTTCCTTGATGCGGGCAATGAGTTCCACGCCCACCGCAATGGCCTCGCCAAAGGGCTGCAGCTTGAAGATCTGCGAGCCAATATGCATGTGCAGGCCGCGCAGATGCACGTTTTCGGCCGCAAGCACGTCGCCCACGCAATTGAACGCGAAATCCTCGCGCATGGTGAAGCCGAACTTGCTGTCCTCCATGCCCGTGCGAATGTATTCGTGCGTATCGGCTTCCACGCCAGGGGTGATGCGCATGTAGACGTCCTGCACCTTGCCCAAGCGACCGGCAATCTTGTTCACGCGATCCAGTTCGATGCGGCTATCGAGCACGATGCAGCCCACGCCTGCGGAAATGGCCTCTTCCAATTCCTGGGGCGTCTTGTTGTTGCCATGTACGAACACGCGCTCCATGGGAAAGCCCGCAGCCTGGGCGATGGCAAGCTCGCCACCACCGGACACGTCGATGTTCGCACCCTCTTCGGCCACCAGCTTCGCCATGGCGCGATTCAAAAACGCCTTGCTGGCGTAGATGACTTCCGAATTGGGATACGCTGCGGAAAACGCCTCGACGTACTCGCGGATGCGAGAACGCAGGTCTTCCTCGTCGTACACGTACAGGGCCGTACCCTGCTCGCGAGCCAACTCCACCATGTCGACGCCGCCGACGTAGAGATGGCCGTCCTTCACGGTAGCGGTGCGCGGAAGCACCGATCCCAGTTCGACGGTGGTACGGTTATCGGCTTTCGCGTCTGCCTTGGGTGCTGGCAACGACATGTGGACCTCCCTTCCGCCCGCGCATGCGCGCGTACGAAGCAGTTGTTTTGCACTGCATTGTAACAAGCGCATACCCAGAAAAAGAAACGTGGCACTTTACCACACGAAAGTGCCACGGAGACAGAGTATATGACGGAAGCCCGAACCTACGAGGTGGTGTTTGCGTACGTCGACCCCACGATAACCAGGAAGTCGCCTGAAATGCTGTACGAACCATCGTTCTTTTGCGCGGATGCGCTATGTCCAATGGTTTCGGCAATTGTTTTTGCCTGGGAGGCGCGCGACGAATCGTTGTAGAGAACGACCGTGTTCTTGTAGTCGAAGTTATCGGCATTGCCCGTGCTGGAAACCGTATAGCCCGCGCTCGTAAGCGTATTGGCCACTTCCGTTCCCAACCCCGTATAGCCCGAACCGTTCCTTACGACGATGGAGCCATCCTTCGACTCCGCCGCCGCAGAGGCCTCTTCGGCGGCACCATCCCCCGCCGACGACAGTACGATACCCGTTGCACTATCTATCTCGGAGGATTCCGTAGGCGAAAGGCCCTGGTCCACGCGACTCATCATGGTCTTCCACTCGCTCGTGTTCACTTGCTCGATCCACAAGCCGTCGACGTAAGCCGACGTGGTGGGCATAGTGGCGCTGTAAATATCGGTAGAAGAGTCGAGACCCCGCATAACCTGGGCAAGCCCCACGATATCGGAAACGGATAGGTCGGTCTGCACGCACTCGGAAAGCGCCGTAACCGTACTGGCGATGGTAGCCGCATCGGACGCGAGCAGCTTCTTCGCAATAGCCGAGATAACCAGGCGCTGGTTGGCAGCGCGATACTCGTCGCCATTGCCATATTCGTCGTAGGCATGACGGCTGCGCGCCAAGATGAGCGCCTGCTCGCCGTTGAGCGTCTGCAAGCCGGCATCCAAATGGCCACCTGCCATGTCGTCGTCGATTTCCATAGGCACGTCGACCTCGATGCCACCCAGGGCATCGACGATTTCAACCACGCCATCCATGTCAACGAGTGCGAAATGGGAAATGTCTACGTCGGCCAAATCGGAAATGGTGGAAACGGCCAGTTCGGCACCACCGTAGGCATAGGCGGCATTCAGCTTGTGCTCGCCATACGAGCCCATGCTAACGTAGCTGTCACGCGGCATCGAGATAAGCGTGACCTTCTTGTTCACTGGGTCGATGCGCGCCAGGATGATGGTATCCGTTCGATACGTGCCATCCGTCGTGCTGTCGGTTTCGCGCTGAATGGATTCATCGGTACCCAGGAGCACCATGTAGAAGGGCTCCTTGGTAAGGTTGGTCTGCACGAGCACGTTATTCAGACCGCTATCGAGCCCCGCGGAAAGATTACCGTTGATAACGCCAATGTATATCGCGGCGGCAGCACCCACGCAGGTAAGAAGCGCGGCAAGGACAATGGCCACGCGCTTGATAATGCGATTCCTACGATGCTTAGGATTCACCTGGTCGGCGTAGCGCGTGTTCCCGCGACGAGAATACCGGGCGTCTACGGTACGCGGCGTTTCGGCGGCATCACGCGAACGGGCACCACGCGTACGAGCATGGGAATGGGCTGATTCCTGCGCGTGGCCTACGCGAGACGAACGGCGAGATTCTGCCTCGGACTCCTGCGCACCATTGGCCATGCGCTCTTCCAAACGAGCGCGCGCGGCACGCTGGCGATACGATTCGGCGTTGGACCGGCTGTAGCCCCGGGCATCACGAGAAGAAGCGGCATCATGGGCCGCATGAGAGGGGCGTGCTGAATGTCTGCTGCGATGTTGCTCCATACCTTCATTGTGCGGACGAAACAGGCACCTTGCAAGCATCTTTTCGTTAAGAACAGAACTGCAGGGGCGCACGGTTGCAGGCAATCCGCCGCCCCTGCGCGCCCACCACTACTTATGGTATGGCTCGTGGCGAATGATCTTGTACGCACGGTAAATCTGCTCGAGCAGCACCACGCGCGCCAGGTTATGCGGCATGGTAATAGGGCCGAAGCTCATGCGCTCGTTGGCCATCTGGCGCACCGCCGAGCCCACGCCATCGCTGCCGCCAATCACGAACACCACGTGCGAGTCACCCTGAACGGCAAGCTGCTCCAACTTGCCGGCAAGGCCCTCGCTCGACGTTTCCTTCCCGTGGATGTCAAGCAGGATAATGTGAGCGCCCTTTGCCGCCTGCAAGGCGGAAAGTTGCAGGGGCTCTTCCCGCTCGCGCGTGCTGTCGGGAATCTCCTTCACCTCCACCTGAGCATATGCACCCAAGCGCTTCAGGTACTCCGCGCAGGCATCCTTCCAGAAACGCTCCTTCAGCTTGCCCGTGGCCACGATGGTTACCTTCTGCATGCTCAACCTCCCGCAAACAAAGAAGGCGCCGCCGCCCAGACCCCGCAGGGTCCACAGCGACAGCGCCCGCAATTGCTATTCCACGTACGCTTCCGCTTCCACCACGAGCTCGTTCTTGATGGTGCCCACCAAGAACGTAAGGGCGTCAATGACGCGGGGGCGAATGTCGCCACCGATGAGCACGTACATCAGCGAGCCGCCAACGGGCACGGAGCCTTCCGCCAGCCACACGCGGGCATAGTAGATGCCCTCGCGCTCGAGCGTCTTCGCAATGGCCTCCTGCACGCCTTCGGCGTTGTACGAGAAATCGACGCGCTCCACAGCGGGAAGGCCCTCTTCCCCACCGCGCACCTGCGCCTTGGGCGTAGCGCGTACCACGCCGTTATGGAAAAGGTACATGCCACACTGGCTGGCCTGCGGGTCCTGCTTGGCCTCGGCAAGCCATGCATCGAGAGAGGGTTCCTGAGACATATTCGTTCCTTTCGTTGCGTTTCGCACGATTATCGGGCAAGGTCGGGGTATTCGGCAACCCAATCGATCTGCATAAGGCGCTCTATCGCCAGTGCATACACTTTAAAGGCCTGCTTCAGATTCGCTTCCGACGCACCCTCGTCGGCACCATGCATGGGGCCGACCCAGCTGGGATGCTGCGCGCCATGCACGCCCGCACCGAACGCCACGGCATGCGTGAAGTGGCTGGCATACGTACGGCCGCCCACCGTGTAGGGCTCTTGCATGTCGCCCGTGATATCGCGGTATGCGGAAACGAGCGTACGCACGAGCGTGCCGTTCGGGTCCTGGAAGAAGCGTGGCGAAATCTTCGTGGTATGCCAGGTAGCGCCCGCCTGCTTGGCAGCGCGCTCGAGCGCAGCCACGACCTCGTCTTCGCTGATAGCCGCAGGGCAACGTATGTCGATGGTTTGCCCAAGCTTGCCTTCGGCCATACGGGCCATGCCGCCCACGCAGGTAAGCGCGCCAAACATATCGTCGGAGCAGGCAAGGCCAATGCCCGAACCGTCAGTCACGCCCAGCAGGGCATCCATGAACTCGAACCACGAACGCTCGGCTTCCGCGCACGCATTCGAAGCAAGCACGACCTTCGCGAGCTCGTGAATGGCGTTCACGCCACCTTCGGGGAACGCAGCATGCACCTGCACGCCGCGTGCAACCAAACGCGTTCCGCCTTCTTCCGTGGGCTCAACCGATACGCGCTCCGTAGCCTGGAAAAGCGACGGGTCGGCATCCAGAACAGCCGTTGCCGCGCCAGCAACGGCGTTATAAGCAAGACCGCCCTGCAGGGAGCGAACGACGCCACCCTCGATGGGCGCGCTTTCGAAATAGCCCCTCACATGCCCCTTCTCACCAAAGCACAGCGGAAAGTCCTCGTCGGGGGAAATGGTCACCATGGGTTCCTGGTAGCGGGCAAGGTAGTACTCGAGGTCGCGCATGCCGGTTTCCTCATTCGCGCCCACCAAGAAACGCAGAGTATACGGGAATGCAGTGCCACGCTCGCGCAGGAACTTCGCCGCATGCAGAGCAACCACCAAGGGCCCCTTGTCGTCTACTGTGCCACGACCAATGAGATAGCCGTCCTTGCGGGTTACGTCGAACGGAGGGTAATGCCAGCCGTCGCCCTCGGGCACCACGTCGGAATGGCAAATCACGCCAATCTGACGATCGCTTTCGCCCGGAATGTCGGCTGTGCCAATGTACCCTTCCAGATTCTGCGAGCAAAAACCCAGTCGTTCGGTAAGGGCAAGCGCCGCTTCCAACCCCTGGGCAGGCCCAGGACCATACGGTGCGCCGCTAGCCGCCTGTTCCATATCTTCCACGCTGCGCACGCGCACGAGCGACGCAAGGTCTTCCACCATGTCATCCCAGTGCTCATCGAGATACGCATCAAGCTCACGTTCGAATTCTTCCGAAACCATCCGTGCTCCTTTCTTTTCGCCCATTATATTCGCGCTACCGAAAACGAAACCCCCGCATGACGCGAAACCCTTGAGCAAACGTCACAAAAGAGAAGGAGCTTTTAGGGGAAATAAAAAGCCGTCCCGCGCAGCGGGACGGCCGAAAATCGATTGTGCAGGTGCTCGTCTTGGCACCGGCTAGTCGAACTTGCGCAAGTAGCCGCTCAGGCGCTTCAAGCCCTCGCGCAGCGTAGCCTCGGGAGCGCAATACCCCAAGCGAGCACCGCGCGGCAGGTCGAACCTGCTGCCCGGGACCAGAAGAACGCCTTCGTCGCGCAGCAAATCGAGACAGAACTTCTCATCGTCCTCGGGAATGTCGAGCCTAATGTAGCTTACGGACACGCCCTTCGGAGGTACCCAGCTCACGCGCGGCTCGGAGTCGATCCACTCCTGCGTAATGGCGCGATTCTTCCTGATGATGGACAGGTTGCGCTCCACGATTGCCTCGCGATTGCGCAGAACGTACGTGGCCAGCGCATCGTTGAACACACCACTGCAGATCATCGTGTAGTCGCGCAGCACGCGCATCCTGTCGGCAAGCTCCTTGTTGCTTACCGTCCAGCCGCAACGCGCCGCCGGAACGCTATAGTCCTTGCTCACGCTGTTGGTGCATACGCCCTTGTCGTACAGGTCGATGATGCTCGTGCACGTGTCGGCATCCTCCAACGGGAAGAACACCTCATCGCACAGCACCCACGCGCCAACGCTGCGAGCGATCTCGACGATTTCCTCCATCACGTCAGTGGTGATGAGGGTACCCAGGGGGTTGCTCGCGTTGTTCACGCAGATGAGCTTCGTGTCAGGGCGCACGAGCTTCTTCAGCTCGTCGAGGCGCGGCTGCCAGCCATCTTCCTCGTGAATCTGCCAATGCTCCACTTCGGCGCCAAGCGCCGCGGGCAGATCGTACAGGGGCTGATAGGTGGGATACTCGGCAACCACATGGTCGCCAGGCTCGACCAGGGCCATAATCGCGTTCAGGTTAGCGCCCGTACCGCCATTCATCTGAAGGACGTTGTCGGGGTCCACGTTGCGATAGAGCTTGGCGACTTCCTGCTTGAAGTCGGCCGACCCTTCGATCCAGCCATAATTCATCTTCTCGCGGTTCAGCTGCTCGTAAAACGTTTCGCCCTGCTTGCCATCGAGCTCGAGGATTTCCGCCATCGTAAGGCTTGCGATGGTGGACTGGGCGATATCCCACGTAGCGTCGTGCTCCCAGATATTCAGGTACTCTTCAACACCGATTGTCTTGATGTGCATACGTCCTCCTTATATAGCGGAAGGGAAGGCAACCCGCGCAAGTCGCCTTCCCTTTTCCCAACCCCCTATGAAAGTTCTAATTAGAACACGGGAATGAAGCCAATGGCCGTAAGCGGGATGCTGATGATGCCCACGATGCTGATGATAACAGCACCGATCTTCTCGCCCTGCGTGAATTCCTTGCCAGCTTCCTTACGCGCCTTGGCATAGAAGAAGAAGCCGGGGATGTAGCCCAGGCAAGCGAGCAGCAGGAACTGCCAACCAGCCAGAATCATGCACAGAACCTGGAAAATCACGGCGATGAGACCAAAGATCATGTTCTTGATATCGCCCGTTTCCTTGCCCAGCTTCACCTGATAGGCAGCAGCCAAGGCCCAGGAAATCATGATCGTAACAGTGCACATGCTGATGGCGAACGTGTACGCATCGGCTGCGGCAAAGGCGACGATCAGGAAGACCTGCGTGCAGAGGCCGACGATGATGAGGGCCATCTGAGGAGCGTTCTTCTTGTTCATCTTGTTCCAGGAAGCAGGAAGCAGATGGTCGTCGCTCATGCCCGAAGAAGTCTCCGCGGGCAGCATGGTGAAGGACAACCAGGAGCCCAGAACGCTGATGATGATGGCAATCGAAATGAACGTGCCGCCCCAGCCAGGAGCCAGGTACTCGAACACGGTAATCGTCGCGGGGCTCTCGGCGGCCACGAGCTCTTCGTAGGGCATAACGCCATAGGGAAGAACAGAAGCGCCAATGTAGAGAACCAGCAGGACGATGAGGCCAATGATGGTAGCCTTGCCCACATCGGACTTACGCTCAGCGCGCTTGGACATAACCGTAGCGCCCTCGATGCCGATGAATACCCACATCATCGCGATGAGGCAGTTGATGATCTGGCTGGAGATGCCACCCAGTTCGGCTTCGCCTTCCGTGGCAGCCATAACGGCGATATTGCGCTCGGCTTCGCCCCAGAAGTCGGCGGTAAACACGCCAGCGTTGAAGGCGAACAGGCAGAACAGGATGAACAGCAGGATGGATACAACCTTGACGACCATGACGACGGCGTTCAGGAACGCAGCGCTCTCCACGCCGTTGATAACCAGGAACGTGATGGCCCACAGGAAGATGGACACAATCACGATGCTCAGGATGCCAGCGGGATCGGTGAGCGTAGCGTCGAAGGTCCCCGGGAAGAGACTTCCCAGAACCTGCACCACCATCGTGGCAAAGCCGATGTTGCCCAGCCATGCGGACAGCCAGTAACCCCAGCCGGAGATGAAGCCGGCGAAGGGACCGAAGCCTTCCGTGGCATACTGATAGAGGCCGTCGATTTCGGGCTTCTTGGCGCCCAAGTTAGCCAGGGACATGGCCAGGAACAGGAAGCCCGCGCCACAGAACACCCAGCCGATAAGCGCGCTGCCCGGAGCAGCGGCACCGGCGAGCTGACCGGTAAGGGCGTAGACGCCAGAACCGATGCAGGAGCTCACCACGAGTCCGATGAGGCCGAAAAGGCCTACACCCTTGATTTTTTCTCCCATGAGAAATCCTCCTTTACATATGCAGACCCGCCAGGGTTCTGCCAGTTTTACGGTCCTGCGTCACGCAAAAGAATCTGTTGCGTCACGCAGAATGCCCTGGCGGTTCAGGAGCCCCCTCCACTTGCGCGCGCGGAGAGGGCGTCCTAACAAAAGTAAGTGTGGCGGCGAAGCCTAACCCCTACAGGTCTTCGCGCCAGGCCGGCATGCTCATGCAGCGCGGGCCACCACGGCCGCGAGACAGCTCGCAGCTGGGGACGACGACCAGTTCAAGACCGTTCTTGTACAGGAAGTCGTTCGTGACGTTGTTGCGCTGGTAGACGCAGATCTTGCCGGGCTCGATGCACAGCGTGTTGCTGCCGTCGTTCCACTGCTCGCGCTCGGCGGCGATGCGATCGCCGGCGCCGCACTGCAGCAGCTGGACGGGCTGGCCCACGTACTTCGTGAGGATGGTCTCGAGGTCGGAGTCGAGGCGCTTTACCTTCACTTCGCCTTCTGCACCCTTGGTGAGCTCGAAGACCGTGAGCGGGCCCAGGATGCCCGGGTGGATGGTGAACTTGTCGTAGTCGATCTGGGTGAATACCGTGTCCAGATGCATGAACGCGCGGCTGTTCGGGATGTCGAACGCCAGGATGGTGTCGATGCTGGAGCGCTCGTCGTGGAAGATGCCCTGCGCCAGCGTGTCGATGGCGTCGGGCTCGGTGCGCTGGCTGATGCCGATGGCGAGCACGTGGTCGTTGATGTTCAGGATGTCGCCACCCTCGATGTGGAAGGCGTTGTCGCGGCTGTAGTACTGCGGCGTGCCCTTGAAGTCGGGATGGTGGTCGAAGATGTACTTGCCGTACATGGTCTCGCGGTTACGCGTGACGGAGTACATGCGGTGGATGGTGACGCCATTGCCCACCATCGCGAACGGGTCGCGGGTGAAGTACAGGTTGGGCATGGGGTCGCACACCATCTTGGTGGGACTGGAAACCTGGTCGATCAGGCTGTTCGAGCGGTCGATTTCCAACTCGTCCAGATGAATGCCCTCCATGGTCTTTTCGACCAGGGCCTTCGGATCAGCGTAGTTGGCATCCAGGTACTCGTGGAGCAGCTTGTGCCACTTCGGAGTGTGAATGTCGGCCTCTTCCAGCCACTCTTCGATGAACTGGCTGCGCAGATCCGCGTTGTCGCGGATAACGTCGGCCATGAGGTCTTCCAGATAGACGACCTCGACGCCGTTGTCGCGCAGAGCCTGCGCAAAGGCGTCGTGCTCCTGCTGAGCGATTTCCAGGAACGGAATATCGTCGAACAACAGACGCTCGAGCGTGTCGGGGGTAAGGTTGAGAAGCTCCTTGCCCGGACGGTGGAGAATGACCTTCTTTAGAGGTCCGATCTCGCTCTTGACGTTTACTCCGGTCATGAACGCCCTCCTTTTCTTCTCGCCCCAAGGGCGATGCGTTGAAGATTACGAAACGTGTCCGCAGGTCTCTCACCTCCTACGTACGCGTCTCCACATACTCTACACGTCGCATACCGTTACGCAATTGTGAACGGTTTATTGAGTATGAAAGTCGGTAAACGGTATCTTTTATGCCGCAAAAGGTACTTGATTTTTGATGATTTTATGATTAGGGACACTATAGCCGAGTGTAGTGGTTAATTCCCCACCCTTTTGACCAGGGCATATGCAAAACTATGTATAACGTCGATTTTGTCAAGAGGTTTTTTGATATCCAGCTAATCGGATATTTACCGGAGAACATGCATAAGACAGCCCTCTAGGGACCCAAACATGCATTTTTATAAAAGGAACCCCAGATGAATCATTTTCGAAAATGCATACGGGAAAAGCCCCCATTTATGCAATGCGCTAGCAAACCGAAACCCGCTCGATGGAATAAAAAAGCTCGCGGCTGGATCCTCCCCGAACCAGCCGCGAGCAACGCCACCCTATTGGGTTGGTGGCAAACCCTCCTAGACAATGAAAAAGAGCCTTGCTCCCTCCAGTGCAAAACCCTCTTTCAGCGTAGAACGCTTAACCCGACGTGGTATTATACCTGCCTTTGCAGAAATTGTGAATATATAAATTCCGTGAGCGGCAGAGGCAATGACACTACCCTTATGAACTGGGGAAACGCATCGTCGAAACCCCTGAAATCAAGCGCCAAAACGGCCTTCGCGCATGTCGTACGCAACACGCAGCGCATACGTTACTCGTGGAAGTACGGAACGTACAGCTCTTCCTCGCTTATGGCCTCTTCGGGATACAAGTAGTTGAACAGGCTAATGAAGTACTCATCAGTCATGCTCGCAATGTAATCGACCACGATGTCATTCGGGTCCTGGCTCGCATACACCGGATTGCTGCGCATCATCCACGCATTGATGTGATGGCGGAAGATGTACGAGCTCTCGTCGCCCGCCTTCACGTCTTCCAAGAAGCGCTCGTACAGGCGGTCCATCATGGGATGCACGATGCCCGTAAGCTTTTCATGCGCTTCCTGCGAAAGGTAGATCTGACGGCTGTTCAGCTCCTTCGCATCGATGATGGCCTGGAACACGTCTTCGTCCATAGCCAGATAGGGCTTCTCGATGCTGTTCTTGATGATGTTGGCCGTAGCATTGTGAATGAACTCGGAATTCGTGGAGCCCAGCACGCTGTCTTTCAGCGGGTACTCCTCGGGCGTGAGCACGCGCACGGTAAGAGCATCTTGCCTGTCCTTGCCCAGATAGGCCAGGATGTCGCAGATGCGCACCACGCACCCCTCCAGCGTGGAGGGCCGCAGAAGCTGGCTCGCGCCCTTCTGCGTGTAACACGTCTCCATCATGTCATCCAGCTGCGCAAACGTATCGCATGGCGCAGGATGGTATTCCGCAAAGGCCTTTTCGCCGCAATGACAGAGCATGCCATTGAGCGCCTGCAGGGAAAGATTTCGATATGCCACCGTGCGCAGCAATCGAACGCTGTGCACGTTATGGTTGAAATAGCGCCCGGGCTTGCCCGATGCAGACGTATGACGGTGATACGCATCGGAAAGCGCGTATTCCCCCTCGTGGCCAAACGGAGTATGCCCCATGTCGTGCCCCAGGGCGATGGCCTCGATGAGCGCGATGTTCAGGCGCAGGGCGGCGCCGATCTTGCGTGATATCTGGGAAACCAGCTGCAGGTGAAACGAGCGCCTGGTGAGGTCGTCGTTACGATAGAACGGAAAGACCTGCGTCTTGTCCATGCAGCGGTTGTAGAAAGCGTTGTTCAGCACGCGATCCACGTCGCGAACGAAGGCGGGGCGCACCAAATCGGTGTCTTCGTCTTGCCGATCGGGGCGCTCGAATATGGCCTGGCTATCACGCGTAGCATACGGGGAAAGCAGGGCCTCTCGAGCGGCAAGCCCCTCGCGCACATAGGCGCGCTCGTCTTCGGTAAACGTGAATTCGGGATTGCTCGCCACGGCCATTGCGCTCCTGTTCCTTTCCGCCGAAACGCGGCGCATGACGCGCCCGTTCATTTGCTCTTGCATGCACCTGCATACGGGGCAACGCGCAGCGCGAGGGCATGTAGCCTACAGTGTACGCCTTGTTTCGATGGCGCGGCCAAGCGTTACCTCGTCGGCGAATTCTAGGTCGCCACCAACGGGCAAGCCGCTGGCCAGGCGCGTCACGGTAATGCCCAACGGGCGAATAAGTCGCGCAAGGTAGCTGGCGGTGGTTTCGCCTTCCACATTGGGATTGGTGGCCAGGATCACCTCGTGCACCTCGCTGCTGGACAGGCGCGCCATGAGCTCGCCGATATTCAGGTCGTCGGGGCCAATGCCCTCGAGCGGGGAAAGCGCCCCGCCGAGGACGTGATACAAGCCGGAAAACTCGTGCGTGCGTTCAATAGGAGGAATATCGCGCGGTTCGGAAACCACGCAGATGATGCCCCGATCGCGGTCGGACGATTCGCATATCTGGCAGTAATCGCCCTCCGCGTAGTTGAAGCACGTCTTGCAGAAATGCACCGAATCCTTCACATTCATAATGGCTTCCGCCAAGCGCTCGGAGGTGGCGCGATCGGAATTCAAAAGCCAGTAGACAATGCGCTGGGCCGACTTCGGGCCAATGCCGGGCAGCCGGGAAAACTCATCGAGCAGCGTCTGTATGGAAGGAGCGGATTGCATGTCTGAGCCTATTGCAGTCTAGAAGCCGGGGATGTTCATGCCGCCGGTAACGCTGTTCAGACGGGCGGAACTGATTTCGGCCATGCCGCGAAGAGCCTCGTTCGTGGCGGCCAGAACCATGTCCTGCAGCATTTCCACGTCCTCGGGATCGACGGCCTCGGGGTCGATGGAGATAGACTTGACCATCATTTCGCCCGTGACCACGACCTTCACCATGCCGCCGCCAGCGGTGGCTTCGTGCTCCATGTCCTTGATCTCTTCCTGGGCCTGGGCCAGCTGCGCCTGCATCTTCTGGGCCTGGCGCATCATCTTCTTCATGTCCATGAATGGTCTCCTTTTCGCTTCGCCACGAGGGCGTTGTCTATTCGTCTATCTGCTCGAACACGATGGACGAGCCCATCGTCTCCGAAAGCATTTTACTGAAATCGTCGGCCGTTTCGGGCGCGGCGCCATCCGCCGTGGCGGGCATGGGAGCCGCCGCTGGCATGGGGGCGACAGCAGGGGCATCGTACACAGGCGCTTCAGCTGGCACGACGCCTTCGTATGCGTCGAGCGGAACGTCGTCCACCGGGGGCACGGGAGCCGCAACAGGCGCGGGAGCCGGAGCCGGACGCGGAGGAACGACGGGGGCAGCTGCAGGGCGAGCAGGCTGAGCAGCGGGCGCGGGAGCCGGAGCCGCAGCAGCGGCCTGAACACACGTAAAGGGAACATCCACGCCAGCTACCTGGACGAAGATGCGCTTGAGCATATCCTGGAACTCGGGCTTCTGGGCACGCGAGAACGCAAATTCGTTGCCGGGCGCAAATTCGATGCGCACGCCCGTATTGCCAGGCTCAGGAGCGACCTTCACCGCAATGAGGAACACGCCATACGCGGGCTTTTCCTTCTTGACCGCCGCTACGACCGAACGCCACATGCGCTGGAGCGCTGCCGGGTTCGACACAACGCTGGCCAAGTCGCCACCGGCCTGCGCGGGAGACGCCGCCGCGGGAACGGCCGGCGTAGGCTGCGCGTACGGACGGCTCGGCGCAGGCTTGGGAGCAGTGCGAGCCGGAGCCGGCGCGGGCGTGGCAGCCACATTCGCGTGGTTACGCGCCTGCTGAGCACGGGCCGCAGCAGCCGCCGCTGCTGCACGGGCAGCCTCATGACCCGAAAGCGGCTTCGAGGGGGCAGCTTGCGCGGGCGCAGGTGCAGGAGCCGGAGCCACGGGAGCCTGCGGAGCAACCGGAGCGGGAGCAGGCGCAGGAGCCGGGGCGGCAACCGTCGCAGGCGCGTGGGCCGCAACGGGCGCAGCCGCAGGAGCCTGCGCGGGCGCAGCCACGCCAGAGCGCGAAGGCAGGGCGGCGGCACCGCCCTCGAGCGCCTCCACGCGCTCGGCCAGCGATGCGAGCGTGAGCTCGGCGTCGGGACGCACCAGGCGCGTAAGGGCGATTTCGAACAGAAGGCGCGGGTTCGTGGAACTGCGCATGTCAGACACCACGTCGCCCAACACGCCAAGCATGTTGGCCAGGCGATCGCTTCCGAACATTTCCAGCTCGCGAACGATTTCACGGCGCTCGGCATCGGTGATGTCGATGGCGGCATCAGCGCCAGCCAGCGACATGACATACATGTTGCGCACGTGCTGCGCCATATCGCGCACGAATTGCGCCAGGTCGGCACCCGTTTCCATATAGGTAGCCGTCCACGTGAAGCACGCGGCGGCATCGCGCTTGCCAATGGCGTCGATGATTTCGGCCATGTCGGAAGAATCCAGGGAACCCAGAAGATCCTCGGCCCCCTTCACCGTGACCTTGCCCTCGCCAAAGGCGATGAGCTGTTCCAGCGAGGTAAGGGCGTTGCGCATGCCGCCCTGAGCTCGATGGGCGATCAAATCGAGCGCGTCGCCTTCGAATTCAACGTCCTCGGCCACGCAGACGGCGCCCAGGCGAGCCACGATCTCGTCATTCGAGATGCGATGAAAGTCGAAGCGCTGGCAGCGCGAATGAATGGTTTCGGGGACCTTCTGAGGGTCGGTGGTGCATAGCACGAACACCACGTGAGACGGGGGTTCCTCAAGCGTCTTCAGCAACGCGTTGAACGCGGCCGTAGACAGCATGTGGACCTCGTCGATGATGTAGACCTTCTTGCTTCCGCTGGTGGGAGCATAGTTTACGCGGCCGATGATCTCGTCGCGCACGTTTTCGACGCCCGTGCGACTTGCCGCGTCGAGTTCATATACGTCGGGATGCGTGCCGTTTGCCACGGCCTGGCATTGCTCGCACGTACCATCGGGCGTGCTCGTGGGGCCGTTTTCGCACAGCAGGGCCTTTGCTAGCAGGCGCGCCGTGGTGGTCTTGCCCGTGCCACGCGGGCCGCAGAACAGGTACGCGTGGCTGACCTTATCTTGCTCGATGGCATTCTTCAGCGTGCGCTCGATGTGATCCTGACCGACCACATCTTCGAATACCTGCGGGCGATATTTGCGATATAGAGCCTCTGACATGCTATTTCGCTTCCTTCTTCTTCGCGCGGGCGGCAAGTGCGCCCTTCACCGCGCCAATGAGGGCGGGGAGCACCGACACTCCCACGATACCCAGAATGATGACTTCGAAATGCTCCTGCACGAACGGGATGCCACCGAAGAAGTAGCCCAGCAGTACGAACAGGCTGACCCAGGCCACGCCGCCAATGGCGTTGAACACCGTGAACTTGCCGAAGTTCATATGGCCCGTGCCCGCCACGAACGGGGCGAACGTGCGGAAGAACGGCATGAAGCGCGTGATGATGATGGTAAGGCCGCCATACTTCGCGAAGAAGTGGTCGAGCTTCGCCATGCGCTCGGGCGTGAGGGCCTTCACCTTGCCCGAGTCGATGATGCGGCTGCCGAAGAAGCGCGCGATCCAGTAGTTCGACGTGTTGCCCAGAATGGCCGCCGCATAGAACACGATGAGCGTGGCGAAAATGTTGAGCCCGCCGCCATCGGCCGAGAACACGCCTGCGGCGAACAGCAGCGAGTCGCCGGGAAGGAACGGGAACACCACGACGCCCGTTTCCACGAACACGACCAGGAACAGCGGCGTGTACACCAGACCAGGGCCAAGCGTGGCAATCCAGCCGGCAATGATGGTACGCGGATCGTGCAACAATTTGACGATGAAGTTAATGAAATCCATGCGAGCCTTTCGCGTCGTTTCGCGTGTAGCGCGGGCCAAGCCCGCAGCCCCCTCAGCAAACCGCCGAAGCGGCGGCATATACATGAGTACCCCGAATAGGCATGGGCGCTCGTCAGCGGTCCCTTATGGCTGCTTCCTCCCGGACCTGACCAGGTTCGGAACTTGGCGCCGCCCAAGCCCATTCGAGGTACTTTCGTTCCGCCTATGCTGGCGGATAGCGCCATTCAGTATAGCGGTTTCCCCGTTCATGCGGCAATAACGGACATAGGGGCAACGAAACGAACATAGGGAGGCGCCGTGACCCTCTACGAGCATGCTTCGCCGCCCATTTTGCCTTGTCGCGGGCAATGGGTACAATGTTCGAAAGCCAATCCCACCCGAAAGAACTCCATGTACGCAGATTTTTACGAACGCATATCGAAGCCCTACGAGCATCAGGCGGCCAAGCTCGCGCTGTTCGACCGCGTACTGGTATACCTCGTGGCTGCGGGGTACGTCTTCGTGCTTGGATGGCTGCTCTACACGGGCGACGCGCGCTTCCTGCGCGTGCTGCTGGTTTGCGCCATCTCGTTCGCGCTCTGCACGCTCATACGCGGCGCCATAAACGCGCCACGCCCCTATCAGATGTATTGGATCCACCCGCTCATCAAGCGCAACGAGAACGGCAAGTCATTCCCTAGCCGCCACGTGTTCAGCGCCACGATCATCGCGTGTGCCATGTTCTACCTGAACCCCTTCGCGGGCGTTGCGGCCTTTTTGCTCACGGCCATCATCGCATGGGTACGCGTAGTGGGCGGCGTTCACTTCCCGCGCGACGTGGTGGCAGGCACCATCTTGGGCCTGGCCTGCGGTGCCTTCGGATTCCTGCTCATTCCGTAGCGGAAAGACCCCGCGCATCGGCGCGGGCCATCGGGTGCAAGCGCGACGCGCTATGCCCCAAGCTTGCGCAGAGCGACCATGATGTCGGCGATGGAATACAGGCTGCCGAATGCGCACACCAGGCCATCTGCCCTGGCAATGTCACGCGCACGCGCCACGCCGCTGGCAATATCGCCTGCGACGTGCAGTTTCACATCGCCTTCGCCAGCAGGCATCTCGCGCGCAATACCCGCAATGGCCTCGGCAAGATCCTGCGCGGAAAGAGCACGGGGGTTGGGCGGCTGGACGCACACGAATGCGCTGCCCAGCGGAACAACCTGGCGCAGCATGGCGGAATAATCCTTGTCGGCAAGCACGCCCACCAAGAACGTGACCTTGCGACCGGGGAAGACGCTCTTCAGCGATTCCACGAGCACGCGTGCGCCCTGTGGATTGTGACCACCATCCACGATGAACGTGGGCTCGTGGGCCACAATCTCGAAGCGCCCCGGCCAACGCGCGCTGGAAATGCCCTGGCAGATGGCCTCATCGGATACGTTGAAACCACGCGCACGCAGGGCCAGGCACGCCTCGATGGCAAGCGCCGCATTCTGCGGCTGATACGTTCCCAGCAGGCGCGTTGCAAGGCGCGAAAAGCCCGCGTACGAGAAGACACGCATGGGAATGGCATGACCATCCTGCACGGCCTCTTCCAGGCGCGATTCGGAAAGGGCATCGGCATCCACCCAGGTGATGGGCGCGTCGAGCGCAGCCGCAGCCTGCTCGATCACGCACTTCGCCCCTTCCGCCTGACGCGCGCTCACAACCGAGGCGCCAGGCTTGATGATCCCCGCCTTCTCGCGGGCGATGGCCTCGACGGTATCCCCCAACAAATGGGTGTGGTCAAGGGCGATGGGCGCAAGCACGCACACCTCGGGATGGGAAAGCACGTTCGTGGAATCCAGGCGGCCTCCCAGGCCAACCTCGATGACCGCGCATTCGCAACCCGCCTGTTTGAAGGCGACGAACGCCACGGCCGTCATCAGCTCGAACTCCGTCGGATGGTCGCTCATGGCCTCGGCCACGGCGCGCACCTCCAACGTGGCGCGCATAAGGGCCTCGGGCGAAATGTTGCACCCGTCGATGCGGATGCGATCGGAGAACTCGATGATGTACGGGCTGGTGAACAGCCCCGTGCGATACCCAGCCGCCTGCAGCACGCCGGAAATGTACGCGCAGGTAGAGCCCTTGCCATTCGTGCCCGCAACGTGAACCACGCGCAGGGAATCCTGAGGATTTCCCAGGCGCTCCATGAGCTGCGTGATGCGATCGAGCCCCATGCGGCTTTCCTGCCAGCGCGGGGTATTGATATATTCAACCGGGTCGAAGCCGGCAAGCGCTTCCTCTGCCATGCGCATCCCAATCCGTATTCGTAGCCGAGAAGGCTAGTTCTTCAACAGTTCGCCCAGCGTGGCGAAATCCTCTTCGAGCGCAGCCTGCTTCTTCCTGTCGTAGATGGCGGCAGCGGGGTGATAGATGGGGAACACCTTGAACCTGCCAATCTGCTGAAGCTGGCCATGCAGCTGCGTAATGCCCACCTGGGTCTTCAAGATGTACTTCGTTGCGAAGTTCCCCAGCGTAACGATGTATTCCGGGTCGATGGCACGCGTTTGGTCACGCAAAAACGGCGTGCACTGCTCGATTTCCTCGGCGCGCGGGTTCCGGTTTCCCGGAGGACGGCACTTCAGCACGTTCGCAATGAACACCTCTTCGCGCGTAAGGCCTGCGATGGCCAGCAGCTTGGAAAGCGACTTGCCGGCGGCGCCCACGAAAGGAACTCCCTGGGCATCTTCGTTCTTGCCCGGAGCCTCGCCGATGATGAGGACGCGCGCATGCGGGTCGCCATCGCCGAAGACCACGTTCGTGCGGCCGTCGGCCAAGGGGCAAGCGTGGCAAGCCTGCACCTGAGTGCGAATTTCCTCGAGCGAAATGCCCTCGTGACGTGCGGAAGAGCTCATTGCCGCAACCTACACGTACACGCGCGGCAGCCTATGGCTGAACGCGATGGCAAGCTCGTGCTCGATGGTATGCAGGGTATACGCCATCTCGGTGATGGTGGTAACGGCATCGCCCTGCTGACCCACGACGGTGACCACGTCGCCAATTTGCGGATCGAGACGGCGACGCGTGCCGTACGTGCGCATGTCCACCTCGAACATGCACTGGTCCATGCAGATGTTGCCCACCTGCGGCACGTAGGTGCCGTCGAGGATGAAGTTCACGCGGCTGGAAAGCGCGCGGTTCAGGCCGTCGGCATAGCCAATGGGCAGCGTGCAGATCTTCACGCTGCCGGTACTGCGGTAATTCAGGCCGTAGCTCACGCCCTCGCTCATGGGCACCTGCTTGCATTCGGTAATGCGCGCGTACACGCTCATGGCGGGCTTCAGGTTCACCGTACCACGCGTTTCGTTGCACGGATGGAAGCCATACAGGGAAATGCCCAGACGTGCCATGTCGAAATGCGTTTGGGGATAGCGCAACAGTGCGGCGGAATTGGCCGCGTGCACGGTGCCGGGGTCGATGCCCGCAACGCGCAGCGCGTCGATGGCCTCGGTGAAGCGATGCACCTGAATGGTGAAGTCGATGTTTTCCGGCATGTCTGCCGTGGCGAAATGGGTAAACGTGCCCACCTGCTCCAACGCGCGATGGAAGCTCACCGTGCGCTCGAATTCGATGATCTCCTCGGCACGCACGCCAATGCGGTTCATGCCCGTATTCACGGCCAGGTGGAATGGGGCCTTCATGCCATGCGCGTCGGCCATTTCGGCATACGCCAGGGCGAATTCCGGCGTGTAGACCGCCGGCATGATGTGATAGCCCAGCAGCAGCGGGATGGAAGAAGCGGGAGGCTCGGCCAGCACCAGGATGGGCGCATGGATGCCCGCCTTGCGCAGTTCGACGCCTTCGTCGACGGTGGCCACCGCCAGTTCGTCGGCACCGCTGTTCAGCGCGGTACGCGCCACGCGCACGGCACCATGGCCGTAGGCGTCGGCCTTCACGACCGCCATAAGGCGGCAGCCCGGGCGCAGACGACGCTTCGCCTCGAGCACATTATTGCGAATGGCGGAAAGGTCGATCTCGACCCACGCCCAACGACGGTCGGACGAGGGCATTTCGTCGAGTTTCTCCAAATCGAAGGGCACTTCCCCATGGGGACTGCTCGCTTCGGCCGAACGAGAATACTGGAAGCTGCTCTTCTTCCGGTTGAAGCCGGTAAATCCATTCAACGGTTCTTCGTGCGCCACAACATGCCTTTCTTTCATATGGAGGTTTCAGTATAGCGCTCGACGCGTGCGACAAGCCGCGCCCACACGTGAGCAACACGTGAGTTACCGCACTCCGTCAAACGCGAGCATTATTCCCGTATTTGGATTATGATTGCACGGATACAAAGGAGCGGCACCTGTCGCCAACGAAAGGAATCCCATGTTCGACGGACTCATCTCCCCGAACCGCAACGACGAATGCTGGTGCGGTAGCGGAAAGAAATACAAGAAGTGCCACCTGCGCAACGACGAGCGCATGCAGGAACTCTACGACCAGGGCAACGAAATGCTCTACCGCAGCCTGCTGAAGACGCCCGAGGAAATCGAGGGCATCAAGTACTCGGCCGAGGTCAACGTGGGCTCGCTCGACTACGTGGCCGAGCACATCGGCCCCGGCGTCACCACCGCCGAAATCGACAAGTGGGTCTACGACTACTGCATCGAACACGATGCCATCCCCGCCGACCTGGACTACGAAGGCTTCCCGAAGAGCGTCTGCACCTCCATCAACAGCGTGGTCTGCCATGGCATTCCCTCGGAAGACGACGTACTGCAGGAAGGCGACATCGTAAACGTGGACATGTCCACCATCCGCAACGGCTACTTCAGCGATTCGTCGCGCATGTTCTGCATTGGCGAGGTAAGCCCCGAGCGCAAGCGCCTGGTGGAAGTCACGAAGGCCTCGGTGGAAGCGGGCCTTGCCGCCGTGAAACCCTGGGGTCACCTGGGCGACGTAAGCGCTGCCGTAAACAAGGTGGCCACGGAAGCCGGCTACTCGGTCGTGGCCGAATTCGGCGGACACGGCATTGGCCTGGAATTCCACGAGGATCCGTTCGTGAGCTTCGTGGCCGAAGCGGGCACGGGCCCCATCCTGGTGCCGGGCATGTGCTTCACCATCGAGCCCATGGTGAACATGGGCGGCGCGGCCATCGACATGACCGACCCGAATGGCTGGACGGTACGCACCGCCGATGGCAGCGACTCCGCCCAGTGGGAGGTGCAGATCGTCGTCACCGAAGACGGCTACGAGCTGCTTTCCTGGTAAATCACCCCACACAATCAACCACAGGCGCATTCACGCGAAAGGATTGCCATGCCTGAAATGATTTCCCCCGAAGAGGCTCGCGAACTGGTGCTTGCGGGCGTACATGCGCTCGACGTCGAGCGCGTTCCCCTGCTCGACGCAGTCGGTCGCGTTGCGGCCGAGCCCGTAACGAGCGACATCGACATCTCGCCCTTCGCCCATTCCGCCATGGACGGCTACGCCCTGCATGCGGCAGAGCTCGAAGGTGCCACGGAAGAAAACCCCGTCACGCTGCGCGTCATCGCCGAAGAGGGCGCGGGCAGCGTATTCGAGGGCACCATCGGCGCAGGCGAGTGCATCCGCATCATGACGGGCGCGCCCCTGCCCGAAAGCGCCGATGCCGTCGTGAAGTACGAAATCGTCGGCATCGTGGAAGGCGACGGCAAGACGGGCAGCGTCGTTTCGTTTACTGCCCCCACCAAGCCACGCAACAACATTCGCGAAGCGGGCGAAGAGGCCAAGGCAGGCGAAACGGTCGTGCAGGTGGGCGAAGTCATCAGCGCCGCGGGCATTGGCTTCCTGGCAAGCTGCGGCGCCATGGAAGTGGCCACGTACCGTCGCCCCCGCGTTGCCATCATCGCAACGGGCAGCGAGCTCGTACCACCCAGCGAAGTGCCCACGCCCGGCAAGATTCGCAACTCGAACAGCTACGCCATGGCCGCCTGCGTGCAGCAGGCCGGCGGCATCCCCCAGGTGCTCCCCATCGTGGAAGACACCTACGAGGCGCTTGCAAAGGCCGTGCAGGAAGCAGTGAAGACCTGCGATTTCGTGATTACCACGGGCGGCGCCGCCAACGGCGACTACGACTTCATCAAGCCCGTCGTGGATACACTCGGCGACCTGCGCATGACCACCGTAAACATGCGCCCCGGCAAAGCCCAGACGTTTGGCCTGGTAGACGGCGTGCCAGTATTCGGCCTGCCAGGCAACCCCGCAGCCGCCTACATTGGCTTCCACGTGCTCATCCGCCCCGCCCTGCGCAAGATGCAGGGCTACACGCACTTCGAGCACACCAAGGTCATGGCGCGCCTTTCCCGCGACATGAAGAAGAAGGACCCGCGTCGCATCTACACGCGCTCCACCATCGTGCGCGAAGGCGACGACTACGTGGTAACGCCCGCAAAGAACCAGAGCAGCGGACTGTTCGGGCCCATTCAGCGAAGCAACTGCATGGCCATCATGCCCGAAGGCCTGGAAAGCAAGCACGCAGGCGACCTGGTAGAATGCCTGCTTTTGGACATCCCCGAGGAGTTGGTGCTGTAATGACGAACGCAGAGCAGTTCGACCCGCAAGCCGCAGCCAAGGCGGCCCACGAGCACGACGCCGCGCATGGAAAGGCGCCGCACAAGCACATTCCGCGCGTAGCCATCGTGACGTGCTCCGATACCCGCACGATCGATCAGGACACGGCGGGCAAGGCGCTCATCGAGCTCGTCCTTGCCGAAGGTTGGCACGTGGCAAGCCGCGTCATCGTTCCCGACGACCGCCAGAAGATTGGCCAGGCCATCGTGAACGCCACCGACGAACTCGATGCCGACATCGTCCTCACCTGCGGCGGCAGCGGCCTTTCGCTACGCGACGTAACGCCCGAGGCAACGGCCGACGTATGCGACCGCTACGTTCCCGGCATCGTGGAGGCCATGCGCGCCTACAGCGTTGCCATCACGCCGCACGCCATGCTCTCGCGCGCCGTGTGCATGCAGCGCGGACGCCACCTAGTCGTGAACCTTCCGGGCAGCGAAAAGGCAGCCCGCGAAAACTGGGCGGGCATCAAAGCCGCCCTGCCCCATGCCGTCTCCATGATGGCGGGCGAAGGCCACTAGGCCACGGAACGCATATCGAGCAAGCAAAGGGCTCTGGTCACCATAAGACCAGAGCCCTTTTCGTATATGCAATCCGCCGCACCCAGGCGGACGGCAAGGCAACGCTACACGATGCTCGCCGTATAAAAGGAATAGCGGGCAATCGCGACTCCGATTATCGCGAGCGCGCAAATGGCCGAGGCAGCCCAAGGTTTTTCGCCCTTACGAGCAACGACGGTCAAAGCGCAAGCACAGACAAGACATACGATGCCGACCACAAACGGCACCACGTTCAAACCCAGCCCCGCAAAGTGGGCACCAACCGCAGCCACGCAGACAGCGGAGAGAATCTGCATGACAATACCGTAGGAGGAAATAAGCTTGCTGGAAAGGGCTTCATTATTGAACATCAGGTAGAAGCCAACACCCATGGCAAGGTCGGGCACGACGAAAAACGGAACGGTGGCGGGATTTGCCCAAGCAGGCGTACCCAGAAACGCGGTGTATGCCAAACCCATCGCAATCGTCAGAGCAACACCAAACGCAGCCGCCACGACGATGAGCCAGCGCGGGGATTCCTTCTTGGTGATGCAGAAAATCATGTCACCAAGCACGGCAACGCCAAAAAGCACAGTCGTGACGCCTTCCTGAGCAATGCCGGCAGTCGGGTTACTGAAGGCGTATAGCACACGAAGCGGCTGACCAAGATGGCAAAGAAGCGCCACCCCGCCAATCGCGAGCATGATCAAGCACGCAAGGGCAAACGCCCACGGCGCCTTACGCTCCGCCTTGAGCGGTACCATTGCCCTGGTTACGTAGCCACCGGCCGCAATGCCAGCTAGAACCGTATAGACGAACAGGGGAAATTCGGAAATCATTTTTGTCTATCCTTTCATTATGAATAAACGGGAAGCGCCCAGCGCTTTGAGGAAGCAGCCGCCTACGGACCTCCAACACGCGGAGCGCCAGCATGTGGGCTATAAAGCCTGACCGTCGAGCTCTCGCTGTCGGTCTTTATTGAGATTGCGATTCGCAGCCTGCGACGCACGATGGTCAATGACCATCCTGGCAGTACGAGCGATAGCGTATGCGCCGAATACGACGGAATACACCACGACGCTGACACGAGCCGCTAACCCTCCGTTAATTGCGGGCGGCATGAGCAGGCACATCGAGTGCACGTAAATGAGCGCGTAAAACAAGTAAGCCAGCTTCTGAAGCCTAATCCAGGTTTTTCCACGCATGCGCTTTCGCACGAAGCGAAAAGACGTAACGCCCAGGAGAAGCAAAAGAATGAGCAGCACCACGCCCGCAATCATCGAAGCGACAATGGGCGCTTGAAAATGAGCCCCCGCGAAAAGGCCGGTGACGTAAGGCGAAAAATAAACGACTATGTGCCCAAGGGCCAAGATACAGGCCACGATGGAAAGCACCGCGCGGACGGGCGCGAGGTAATTGCGCACCTTGCCATTGTACGGGAAGACACCAATATACATGACGACCACGAACAGCGACAACGCCACAAAACCGCGACGGAGAAGCGGCATTACTACAAGGTCTAATTCGTTCGGCAGCATCCCCAGACACTGCGCAAGCAGCAGAACATCAAGCAAGACGCCCACAACGTAAAACGCCCATGGGGCCGACATCATCGGCTTCCTCAGGCAAAGGACCACCGCGATGGTCACGACGAGAGTTAGCAAAAACGTCATAGCGCGATAACCTCCATTGATAGCGCAAGCGAAACAAATCCAAGAGCTCCTCAGATTCTGCGCTACGCTGCTTCCCCAAGCAGGTCTATCGCATCGGCGAGGAGTTCATCGTCTAACTCGATAAAGCCTTTCGTCACCTTGAGCACGCCGCAATACAGACGCGTCTTCAAAATCTTCTCGCTAAGGGCCTTGAAATCATCGAACCAACTCAGCACGTGATCATTGAGAAAGGCTCGCTGCGTTTCCAGATTCTCGCGCGCAAGGTTCAAATCGCCCGCTTCAAGCTGGTCAGCAGCACGAAGCCCCATGATGGCAAGGTATTCCATCTCGAAGGAGAGATGGTCGGAGGGCAGATGGATATATTCGTCCACCTTCAGCGAAGCCCGCTTGAGCGCCCGATACACCTCCGCTGCGGGCTCCCCCGCCAAACGCGATTCCTCGCCACGAAATAGAGATTCGAAAGGTTCGGCATAGCGGCCCTCGTACGTGCTCGTCCCAACCCACGCAGCCGTGAAGTCAACAGCCAGGCGCTCGCGAGCGCCCCAGCGATTACGCGCTAGATAATGCCTGATATCATCGAAGCCCTCTTTGATGATTGGACTTACTTCCCCGAACGCAGAATAGTCCGTGGCACTCATCGAATCTATCTGGTCTTCGGTCAGCTTCTTGTAATAGAAGCTTTCGAGCACGCGATAGAAACTCGAGCGCGCCCTAAGCATATCAATGGTGGATTCCGTCGTCTCATTCGTCATCATTTCTACCTTCTCCTTCTTGGCTCTCCCTCGCGTGAATCGCGCAGACCGGCGCCGCCTTTCGCAGTCTCCGGCAAGGCGCAAGACGTTGAGCCGATGGGAGGATTGGATGACGACTCGACGCCTTGCGCCCATCCGCGCTAGATCGAGGGAGACTCTAGCGCGGATGCCATGAGAACGGACAAGATGGGCTCGTCCCGGGGAGCTATCCCTGCCAGGTCGCTATCGAGGGACTCAGGATGTAGCTTGTAGTGGGGCCAACGCCCACCGTATCCGTAAGCTTGAAAATGGCAGACTCCTCGTACTTGGCAAGCTCCTTCGAAACGTCGCTTTCGGGATCGTCCAAATCACCGTAAAAACGCGCGGCCGTGGGGCAATTGTGCACGCACGCTGGAACATCGCCCTTCTTCGTCACGCTCGGGCATAGCTCGCATTTGTATACGGTCTTGTCCTCTCCGTGAAATGTACGCGCACCATAGGGGCATGCCATCATGCAGCTCTTGCATCCGATGCATGCGTCACGCGTAATGCGAACAACGCCCGTTTCCGCGTCCTTGTACGAAGCGCCCGTAGGGCACACCGCCACACATGCAGGGTTCTCGCATTGCTGGCACATCACCGGCAACCAGTATTTCTCAATTTCGGGATACGATCCGAATGGGCCGATATCATCAACCCTGTTCCAGTACTCACCCAGGGGAATGCCGTTCTCGAGCTTGCATGCCACGATGCAGCTATCGCATCCCGAGCAACGGTCCAGATTAACAACGATGCAGTTCCTCATTTAAAACACCACCTCTGTCTGAGGCTCGTTCATGAGCGTGGGCATGAACGGCTCGAACTCCTCCGGTTCAACCCAGATGCGATCGGGCCTCGTAGACTTCTCGATGTCCACCTGGAATGCGCGATACGTTTGCGAACTAAAGAACTCATTACCAGGGCCTTCAAGCGTCAGACAGTTCACATTGCATTCCTGCCAGCCGCCGCTAATGGTTTCCTGGGAGTCGTCGAAGCACTCGGGATTCCAAAAGCGCTCCATGAAGATGACGCCCGGCGCCACGGCTTCACAGACATTCGCAATGCCGTGAGCGTCGCCACGAGAATTAAAGACCTTCACCCAATCTCCCGACTCGATGCCATAGCCCTTGGCAGTTGCCGGGTTGATGAGGACCTCGGGAGCAGGGTAGAGCTCGCGGGTAAACGGAGCATGGCGCATGGTTCCATGGTGGAAGTGGGGAACGCGGCCCGATGTGAGCGTAAGAGGATACTCTGGCGTATTCTCGGGCGTTTCAACAGGCTCAATGAACTTGCAGATAGCATCACGATGTTCGATTTCAGGCATCGTGAACGGATACGTATAGGGGAATCCGTCGATTGAAGAATGGATGTGCACCGTAGCGTACGGCTCAACCTTGCGCGACAGCGTCTTGAAACCAACAGGCAGACCATCTGGCGCGATATCCTCATGCTGGTAATACTGCCAATACGCCTCGGGCGGAATAACGCGCGGATTGAGCTCGTCCTGACGCTCAAGGACTTCATCCCACGTCTTACACCCCCACTGAGGAGCCCAATTCTCGTGCATTTCCTCCGTCGAGGAGAAGCATACGCCTCGCATGCGCTCACGGTCGTACACCTTGTCCTCGCCTCCGAGGTGCTCGCAAATGCTATCGAGGACCTTGCCGATAACAACCTTGTTATGAGCCGTCTCGCCAAGGTGGATAACGCGCTGGCGAAGCCACATGTAGTTCATCGTGGCAATCATGTCCGCGCCGCTACCGCCTTCCCACTCAAGCCATTCGTACACGGGCAAGAACAGGTCGCTAAGTTCGATGTCGAAACTCGTCATGTTCGGATATTCATGCACGATGAAATCCTGAGTTTCACGAACTTCGATCCACTTGTTAACATCTCCGAACATGGCAAGCTTATTGCCAGAGCAATCGAACCAGCACTTGATGGGGTAGGGATCGCCCGTAGTCATGGCAATGCGCGAAGGGCCATTTGCAGCCTGGCCCCAGTCGAGCATGCCACGATATTCAAGGCCACCCATACGGTCGATGGTGATTTGATGCCACTGCTCGCGCATGGCCTCCCCGTCGACACCACGTTCGTTCAGCGCCTGGACCTGCGCGTCAAGTGCACGATCGTTCTGAGCCTTCGTCCAACCGATATTCCAGCCCACGCCGTACATTCCGCCAGAGTAGTTAATCCACCCGCACTGGCGTTCGGTAGGTCGCGCACCGGTCATCGTCATCGACGAGCCTGGCTTATACACGCGGCCAGTAATGACTTCGAGGCCCAGCGTGCCCAAGGGTACCTGAGATGAGCAGTTCATCATATCCGAGAAAACGCCATGGCAGATATTCGCATACTCGGTCTTCGCGTAGAGCTCGATTGCCTCCTTATTGCGATCTGCCGGAGTCCAGCAGACCTCCTCGACATGTTCGAGCGTCCAAGGTTCCGCCTCTTCCCAGTAGAGCTGAGCGGCGGACTTGCACGTCTTTCCATTGATTTCCACCGTAGCGAGCAGGCGCGGATTGACAGGGCAATCCTCCGGCGCCGTATACGGCAGGGGCTGCAGTTCGCCGGTGATCTCATCGAAGCAAACGTACGCGGGAGTGGAAATAACATCATTGGGATCGAGCGCGGGATTGACGTAATCGGGCCAGATTTCTTCCGCCTTGTACGGCAATTCGGTATCGGGATTGATGATGAACGGCAAGTTCGTCCAATACTTGCAGAAATCCTCATCCCACAGGTTGTTCTCGATGATATAGCGGAACCACGAGAGAATGAGGCCCGTATCGTAACCAGGGCGAACGGGCAGCCAGATATCAGCCTTTGCCGCATCGGGAGTGAACACTGGGTCAATGACGATAGTCTTCACGCCACGGCCAACGCGTAGATCGGCCATGCCACGGCCAGATTGAGCGACCTGACTCGTGCTCGGCTGCGCTCCCCAGAGCACCTGCAGCTCAATCTTGGGCGAATACTCGTTGAACGGCTCGTTGTTCGCATGGTCGGCAATGGATTGATTGCCCTGCATACCGCCACCGTATACGTTATCGGCAATGGTAACGCGAGGAAGCCAGCATTGGCACGCACCCGGCGAGATGGCGCCATTCGGTGCACCAAGGGCATGCGAAAACGGGCTGATGACGTGGCTATTGTAGAAACCACCGCCACCCGTGCCACCCATGTAGGCATACGGGCCGTATTTCTGCATGGCCAAGGCAATCTGCTCGCCCGCGTAGTCAATCGCCTCATCCCAGGAGATAACCTCCCATTCGTTGGTACCACGCGGCCCCACTCGCTTCATGGGATGCAACACGTGTCGGGGGCTGTAAACCGTATGAAGCTGGCTCATGCCCTTCAGGCACATGCTCCCCTTGCTCTCGGGAGCACGAGGGTCGCCTTCGAGCTTAACCACGATGCCATCTTCAAGATAGGCAATACAAGGACACAGCTGGATGCAACCGTGGCACGCCGTGTGAACGGCAATGCGTTCCTTCTCTTCCGCGACCTGGTCTTCTTCGCTTTCGGCAAGACACCCCGACATCGTGACGCCCATTGCGGTCGCCGCAGTCGCAAGCGTTGACGCTTTCACGAAGCTGCGTCGTGTCATGTTGTTTGCTGCCATTAATCCTCCTCCTTCTTTCTCTTGCTTTCTGCTTTCTGGGGACGACAGTTGTCGCCTTGTTACTTCATCATCTCGCCAAGGAAAGCCGCCCCCTCTCTTGTCGTCCTCCAGCCGTCGTTCCATACGAGGCCACCCGCACGTTCGAGCTTTTCAACGATCGAGCTCGCCTTCACGGGAACCGAGGAAGCGGTGTTAAGAGACTTGATGCCGGCAAGATCGGCAGCGTCAAAGAGATTTACAATTTCCTGAATCGATCGAGATTCCTGGCAGAAGCCAAGAACGTCCATAAACGCCTTCTTACGATCAGGCATGGTCGTCGCGAGCTTGGACAGTCGATTGGATGGAGCGGCTTCCTGCGCAACGGCATTACCCGCATCCGTAGCAACAAACTGATAGGAGGCAATAAGTTCGTCGACCTCATCCTCAGTCAGGCCTTCGCACCGCTCGGAAGTGACGTCCTCCCCCTCGGCATCGACGGCATATTGCTCGAGCCCCTTGGCGTCAACTAGATACGTGATGATCCGAAACGGGGATTGCTGTGCGCTACGAAATTCATCACTCGTGGTTATCATGTCCTCAACGTCGGCGAAATCGCGACGTTGGCTGCAATAGCGAAGCGTCTTGTACATAATCTCGCGATGCGCGGGATTGCCATGTATGAGCTTGCGCAAATCCGCGCAACGCTTTTCGAATTCCGCCTCGTCATCCCCATCGGCTTGCACCTCATTGCTGGAGACATCAGTGTATTTACGGGCAAAATCCCTTTCCTTCGCAATAAGCACCGGATCGACAGGCGCCTTCTCCGTGTCTGATATCGACGTGCCGGCATCCAGGGGCATGCGGACCTCAACGTCAACGGCATTCGCCACCATGAGCCTCTCCTCTCTAGCTTGGCGTCAGGCATATCGGGGCACATGGGAAGCCAGCCCGATTCTTGACGTACCGCCATCTACTTCTCCACGCGAAAAATCGTAGTATGCAGACTTTCGGGCCGAAACTTTCCAGGTGAATGATTACCCACTCCGCGAATCGTCCGAATTGCATGAAATCGAACCTCACTCAAATTGAGTTATGCGCTCACGTGCACTTTTGAGAAATACCTGCTTATTGGACGTTTCGAGACCCTGGAGGAAGTACCTACAATGGCGGTGGAAAGAGCCCCGACGCCCCGGTCGGGCAAGAAGACACAGGTGAGGAGCAAGCATGTTTCGAGCTCGATTTAAGGTGATTGCAACGCTAGCCGAAGAGGCGAATTTGGACGAGGGAGCAAAGGTCACCCTCCAGAACGTATTCAAGAGCGCGCCGTTCGAATTCCGATCAGTCGAATGCCTTGAGCCCCCAACCAATTCGCAGCTGGACGAGGAAACCGATGACGCCCACAAGACCGAAAGCGATTTTATTGCCGTAGAGGGGCCAGGCCAAACGGACGATGCCAACGACCCCGAGAATACCCCCAAGAAGAAGCCCTCCGACGGCACCGAGGAAATCGGCTTCGATTCGAAGGAAGGCATAACGACTGGCGGCGAGTTGCCATTAGAAGAAACGAACGAAGAACTCAAGCAGCAGGCATGGCATGACCAGCTTGTACAGGTTGCGGAAACGACCGGAACCTACCCCGTCGCACTCTATCGCGAAGAACAGGAGCGAATGGCCGCCGCCAAGCGAGAAGAGGACGAAGCCTTCGTAAGGATGTACTCCAACGACGATGCACGCACGTACGCAGCCTTGAAGGAGCAACGTAAGCAGGAGCCGAGGGAAACACTTCGCATTACCCTACGCGCCTCCCTTCTGCATAGGCCCCTCTGGGACGACACCAATGAGGCCAACGCCAACTGGCATGACGTACTTGCGCCAGCCGCCCGAAGGATTCTCCGCGATGTAAGCGAGGAGCTTAGGACCATCAACCGCCCCTCGTACGCACGACAGGTAAGCATAGAGGATTTGCACATGAAACGGTTCCACCTGCAAATTGACCCCTACGTATTTACGTTCCCCCTTGTATCGGGCAATAGGCTCGACACCGCATCGTTCGAGCAAATCGAACGATTCCGCAAGCTGCTGCATGATGGCAAGCTGCCTGAAGGCCGAATCACTCAAATTGACATGCCGCGCATTCTCACCGATGAGGAGCTGGAGGCGCTTGCGAAAAGCGAGCGCGAGGAGCGCGAGGAGCGCGAGAAGGCCGAGGAGGAATCGCAGATAGACCTCAAGGCGCCCGCCAACGAAGCAGAGGAGGAAGACAAATCGGAGGGCGATGCCCCTGCCAGCATCGAAGAAGCCACCGAAGAGATGCCGGACTCCCGGCTCGACAGCACAGGTCCAAGCGCAGAAGAGATTGCCGCCATCCTTTCCGCGTCCGTCGATTACCGCTACTGGCGTCTACACGCAGACGATGGCAGCCAATTCGTCTTCGACACGCGCGCTTGCGCAGAATAACGCGCTACTTTGTCTGCCTCTTCTTCTCCTTTGCGCGAGCCTCTATGACCGCAATCAACTCTTGATGGGTATGGATATCCGTCTTCGTGTATATCTTTCGAATATGCGAGCGAATCGTGTTATACGAAAGAACGAGCTGATCGGCGATTGAATTTGCGTCGTAGCCCTTTGCAAGCAGCAGGAGAACCTCGCGCTCCCGCTCACTGAGCCGGCCCTCTTCGGCGATCTCCAAGCAGGCGGAGACAAAAGCGCCGCGCTTTGCCTTCGTCTGCTTTCCGTCCTCCCAATTAGATTCCCGCTCGCCGCCACCAGCAGCCGAAGCGCTCAAGGCACCAAACAGATTATCGTCAACGACGATCACACGCAGATCGGGCTGTGCGACATTACCCACTACCGATTCCTTGAAATCCTTCTCAGTGAAAGCGAAGAAGAAGAAAACGACATTTACCGTTCCCAACAAAACAAGCGACGTCGTCATCGCCGACGAATCGGCATCGAACAAAGAGAGCAAGAAAGGCAAAGACCAACCAAGCGCCGCAGCAAGGGCCATGCATCCAAGGAAGGCTCCCGCCCTCCTAGACGAAGCCCGATCGCCCTCCCCCGCGAGCGCCAGCATGCAACACCAGGCAAGAATCACAATGAAAAGAAATGCCGCCTGCGAAAGCATTCTCACCACGAAACCCGCCTGCCCAATGAGCGTGAGAATTGACACGGCAGTAGCCGTTCCGAGCACGCCGTATACATAGCAGCCGCCCAGCAAAGCGGGCAGGCCCGCCTTGCGGGTTAAGTACAAAAAGAGAATCAGCACAGCCAGAGCGCCAGCAAAGACGATGCTCCCATTTGATCCGCGAGAGACGTTTACGTCGTTGAACACAATAGCAACTGCGCCCCGAACAAAGCTAATGCTGAATATGTACGCCATAAAGCTTGCATACATCGCAAATGGCTTTCGGGGCGGCAGAGCATATTGGTCGCGGCTCGACCCAAGCGCGCCCTCCTCCGCTGGCGCAGCATCATCGCCCGAAAAGCGCATGCCATAGAAAACCACGTATGTCACAGCCGGCAAAAGCAGCACGCAACAAGCGTACACGCCGAGTGGAGGCATGGAATCCATGAAGAAATAGACAAAGAGCATGGCCAGCAGAGAGAGCACGGTTGAGATAAGCCCCTGACTGGTTGGGAGGTCCCCGAATACTGCGGCGCAACCGCAAACGAGAAAGGCGAGAAGCAAACCGAGAGCCCACATCGAAATCATTACGAGGAGCCCATCGATCGGAATGCCGATTTGCGGAGCAAAGGCTATCCCCGTAAACACAGCCAACAAGGCGCCTAGAATCATCGCGCACGCCTTCGGCTTGTTCGCCAGCCTTCCGCCTAGAAGCCTAGGAGCCAGAAACAAACCAATCGCGAACAATGCAACGGAACCGGCAGTCAATTCGAAGTAGGGGCCAATATCCCCAATAAGAAGAATGCGGCCGCTACCAACGACGATCCAGAACCAGGCAAGAATCGACCCTAGGGAAAACGAGCCGACAGCGATGCGCGAAAAATCGATATTGGTAAGGTGCCACGTGGTGCTTCCCTGAGTTAATTTCCCTGGTGACATTCCAGCGCTCACGGCACCTTCACCCGAAGACGCTTCGACCATGCTAGACTTTTCGCCCAACGCCAGACCTCCCAACGGCACGGTAAGTTCGCATCCGATGCAAGCATGAGAGCAATGGCCCCGACTGCGAGCGAACTAATTAAAAGTCATTTACGCAATAATGCCGAATAGTATCACTTTAGCGCGTCAAAGCGATTCACCTCATCGGTAAAATTCACAGCCATTCGCACCCACCGCCGGAGGGGGCAATCCAGACCCCGATGCAACCGCGCGTCTTGGCAGATGCTACTCCAGGAACGCGCCCGTCTGGCGGTTCCACAGGTTGGTGTATTGACCGTTCGCGGCGATGAGCTGGTCATGCGGGCCACGAACACGACGCGGCCCATGGCAAGGCGCCGCATGCGCACATTCCGCGCGTGGCCATCGTGACGTGCTCCGACACGCGCACGCTCGACCAGGACACGGCCGGCAAGGCGCTCATCGAGCTCGTGAGCGCAGAGGGCTGGTCGGTCGTAAGCCGCGTGGTCGTTCCCGACGACCGCCAGAAGATCGGCGAGGCCATCGTGAACGCCACCGACCAGCTGAACGCCGACGTCGTCCTCACCTGCGGTGGCAGCGGCCTTTCGCTGCGCGACGTAACGCCCGAAGCAACGGCCGACGTGTGCGACCGCTACGTTCCCGGCATCGTGGAGGCCATGCGCGCCCACAGCATCGCCATCACGCCCCACGCCATGCTCTCGCGCGCCGTATGCATGCAGCGCGGCCGTCATCTGGTGATAAACCTGCCGGGCAGCGAAAAGGCAGCCCGCGAGAACTGGGACGGCATCAAGGCCGCCCTACCCCACGCCGTCTCCATGATGGCAGGCGAAGGCCACTAGGTCACTGCGACAACGCAACAAACGAAGCGGCTGACCCCGTAAGCGTAAGGGTCAGCCGCTTTTTTATTCCTGCAATGTCAACATTTTCCCATTTGGGAAAATTATTATAGGCTGATGGTATTTTTCCCAAATGGGAATAAAATACTCCATCCTGCTATAATTATCCCAAATGGGATATTGCCGACCAGCCTGCTCGAAGATGAGACAAAGGGACCCGCGATGGATTTTGTTCTGCCTCCAAAGCCACGAAACGTCGATGGAAAGCTCCGCGACGCGCAAGACCTTGGCGAGATTATCAGGAAACGCCGCAAGTCAATAGGACTCACGCAGGGAGAGCTAGCTGCCGCATGCCACTGCTCCGTGCGCTTCATCAGCGAGCTCGAACGCGGCGAAGCCGGAGGAAACATAAAGCAGGTCATCCGCGTGTGCAAGGAAATTGGCATTGACCTCTTTGCGAAAGTAAGGGGCGAGTAATGAAGCTTGCCGTGTATCGAGACAAGGAAGACGGGAAAGAGCTAGTCGGATGCATCGCTTTCGAACGAAGCGCGCACTCGCGTTTTGAATACGACGCATCATACGCTACGAAGGCACGCGAAAGAGGAGAGATCGGCATTTCCGAGCGCCTCCCCCTCTCCGGCAAACCCTACGAAGACATCGAGATAGCGCCTTTCTTCCAGGGGCTACTGCCCGAAGGAGAGGTCCTCGCCAACCTCGCAAGCGCATACCAAGTTGCGAGAAACGATTACCTCACGTTGCTCGAAAAGCTCGGCTGCGAAAGCATCGGGGCGCTCACGTTCATTGCCGAGACAGCGGACGCAAGCGATTACGCACCCGACTATCAACCCGTCACCGAGCACGCCATCTCCGAAGCCTCGGAAGACCCCATACGTTTCGCCACCACCGTAGCGAGCGAAACGCGCCTGTCACTTGCTGGCGCACAGTCAAAAGTCGCATGGTACCTGCCCGAGGGCATCAACCCCAACGAAGCGGAAACGGACGATTGGCTCGTCCCGAAAGGCACGGCACCATCAACTCACATCGTCAAGATCTCGCGCAGCGGCGAAGAAGAGCTCGCCCTGAACGAGTTGGCCTGCTCTATTCTTTCAACGTCGTGCGGAATAGAAACGGCCGAGGTAAGTCTTCTCCCCGACATCCCCGGCGCCATCGCCGTGAGGCGATACGACAGAGAATGGATCGAAGAAGGTCGTCTACTGCGACTCCACCAGGAGGACCTCTGCCAGGCACTTGGGCTTCCGCCCATATACAAATACCAGCCCGAAGGCGTTGATGCGGATTACATCGTGCATGCTTCCGACCTCCTAAGGGACACGGTCGAGCAACCCGTTGAAGACGCAATCGAATTCGCGAAACGACTGGCATTCAATTACGCAGTGGGCAATGCAGATGCGCACCTGAAGAACAGCTCGCTGCTATACGATCGGGAGTGGAAAAAGAGGCGACTGGCACCGATGTACGACGTCACGTGCATCCCGCTCAGCGGTTACTCGACGCAAATGCCCTTCGATTTCGGGGCGCATCGCGCCATGGACGACATCGACGAGCGGGACATCATGTCCATCGCGCTCAATGCCGACGTGAATCTGGGTGCATTCGACAAAGCCATAGAGGAGATCATAAGGGGATTCGAAACGCCTGCAACCGAAGGAGAAAGCGAAGCGACGCAGCGCATGCTTGCACGCATCGTTGAAAACTCCAAGCCCAGGCTAGCCGTCTTGAAACGATATTTAGGCAGGTAGGAACTTATTCCAAAAACGCGCCCGTCTGGCGGTTCCACAGGTTGGCGTATTGGCCGTTCGCCGCAATGAGCTGGTCGTGCGGGCCGTCTTCCACAATGCGGCCGCTTTCCAGCACGACAATGCGGTCGAGACTGGCCACCGTGGAAAGGCGATGCGCCACCACGATGGCGGTGCGCCCTGCCATAAGGGTTTCCAGGGCATCCTGCACCGCCGCCTCGCTTTCGCTATCGAGCGCGCTCGTGGCTTCGTCGAGCACCAAAATAGGGCAATCGGCCAGGATGGCACGCGCGATGGCAATGCGCTGACGTTGGCCGCCGGAAAGCTTCACGCCACGCTCGCCCGTAACGGTATCGAAGCCCTGGGGCAGCTTTTCGATGAATTCGAGCGCATTGGCGCGACGCGCCGCCTCGCGAATCTCCTCGGTGGTGGCATCGGGGCGCCCATAGGCAATGTTTTCTGCCACGCTGCGGTGGAACAACAGCGATTCCTGGGGCACGTAGGCAATCTGCCTGCGTAGACTCTGCTGCGTCGTGCATGCCACGTTCTGCCCGTCCACCAGAATACGACCCTCCTGGATGTCGGAAAGACGCAGCAGCAGTTTCGTGAGCGTGGTCTTGCCCGCGCCGCTCACACCCACCAAACCAACGCGCTCGCCAGGCTTGATATGCAGCTCGAACTGATCGAACACCTGCGTGCGCACGCCGCCGTCCTCGTAGAAGAAGTCGATGCCCTCGAAGTCGATAGCCCCTTCCGTAACCACGAGCGGTTGGGCATTGGGCACGTCGTCTACCAGGCGAGGCTCGTCGAGCACCGCCGTCATGCCGCTTGCGTCGCCCAATGCGCGGTTCAGGCGCTGCAGACCCGTATTGATGAAGTTGAACTGGTTCGTCACCGTATTCGTATAGGTGAACATCATGACGAGCGTACCAGCGGAAATGCCAAACCAGGCGTTTCCGCCGGCGATGAACACGGTAACCACGCTCATGATGACCACCGTAATGGCCGCCGTGATGATGCCGCGCATCAGCGACGAATGCATGCGCTTGCTATCGCGCGCCACCACTTCCCTGTTGTAGCGATCGAACAGGCCGCGCTCGTACTCCTCACGCCCGTACGTCTTCACAGCCAGGATGTTCGCCACCGAATCGGAAAGCTCGCCCGAAAGCTGGTTCTGCGCACCAGCGGCCTCGGCGTTCAAATGAAGAATGCGCTTGTACATGTAGTACGAAATGAGCGCGTACGCCACGAGCAGCACCATGAGAATCGCCACATACAGGGGGACGCGCGGAATCAGGATGACGCACGTCATGACGATGGAAATAATGACGGGCATGAAGGGGAACATGAGCGCTTCAAGGAGCTGGTTATATGCGTTCATGAACTTGGTAGTCTGAGACACGAGCGTTCCGCCAAACCGATTGGAATGGAACGACATGCTCTGATGACAGAGCGCGTCGAAGCACACGGTGGCCAAGTCGTAGCTCACGGCAATCTCGAGCTTCCACAGCGCATAGTCCTGCAGCTTGCTGCAAGCCTGACCCACCAGGTTTATGGCAATGAGGGCCAGCACGTAGGGGCCAAACACGGAAACCAAGTCCTCCGCCGCAACGGCGCCAGCGCTTACGCGGTCGACGATAAGGCTCATCACGAAGGGATTGCCATAGGAAAGCAAGGCGTGGAAGCCAATAGTAGCCAGCACAAGCGTAAGGAAAAATCCCATATGCTTGCGCGTGGCGAGCCAATAGTAATGAAGCGTTCTCCTGGTAACCGACTGCGAACGAGCCATGGTGACCGCCTTTCAAACCCCAAACACCATGCAAGGCCACACAGTGTACCGCACGAACCAAAAGCCCCACGAAGCCCAACCACCGCATGCTCACATTTCCCCAATTGGAAGCCCGAGCAGCAAACGGAGGCGAAGCTTGTGATAGTCTGCTAACCACTGTATACGCGACGAAGGACATCTATGGCCAAGCAAGCACCTGTAACCGAAGGGTTAACGCACAACGAATCCCCCGCGAAGCGCGACAGCTTCCGCTCGCGTTGGGGCTTCATCCTGGCATGCATTGGCTCGGCTGTGGGCATGGGTAACATCTGGCTGTTCCCCACGCGCGTTTCCGCCTACGGCGGCGGAACGTTCCTCGTGCCGTACCTCATCTTCGTCGTGCTGATTGCCTCCACGGGCGTCATGGGGGAAATGGCCTTCGGCCGCGCCACGCATAGCGGGCCGGCAGGGGCATTCGGCTTCGCCATCCGCGAGCGCTTCGGAGCCGCGCGCGAAAAGTACGGCCGCGCGCTGGGGCTGTTCCCCGTCATCTCGTCGCTGGCCATGGCCATTGGATACACCGTTGTGGTGGGCTGGATCCTGTTCTACGCCGTGCAATCCATTACGGGCGGCATGGCGAGCATGCAAAGCGCGCAGGATTTTGCCGGCCTCTTCGAAGGCGTGGCAACCGACAACACCCCGTGGCAAGTCGCGGCGCTCGTCATTGCGTTTGGCATCGTGTCCTTCGGCATTGGACGCGGCATCGAATCGGCCAACAAGGTCATGATGCCCCTGTTCTTCCTGCTCTTCGTGGTGCTGGCCATCTACGCTGCAGCGCAGCCCGGCTCTTCGGCGGGCTATGCGTACCTCTTCACGCTCGACCCCGCTGGCTTGGCCGACCCCATGGTATGGGTATTTGCACTGGGACAGGCATTCTTCAGCCTTTCGGTGGCGGGCAGCGGCACGCTCATCTATGGTTCGTACCTCAGCGACAAGGAGGACATCCCCAACAGCGCCAAGTACGTCGCCATCTTCGACACCCTGGCGGCCATCCTGGCCTCCCTCGTAATCATTCCGGCCATGGCATCGGCGGGACAGACGCTCTCTTCGGGCGGCCCGGGCCTGCTGTTCATCTACCTGCCCACGCTCTTCGCCAGCATGCCCATGGGCAACGTGGTAATGGTGGTGTTCTTCGTGGCCGTCCTCTTCGGCGGCCTCAGCTCGCTCATCAACCTCTACGAGGCACCCATTGCCACGCTGCAAGAACGCTTCAACCTGAAGCGTACGGCAGCGTGCCTCATCATTGGCATCTTGGGCCTCGTCGTGAGCCTGGCCATCCAGCAGATCGTCTCGCCCTGGATGGACGTCTGCTCGGTCTACCTGTGCCCCATCGGCGCCGCCATGGCAGGCATCATGTTCTTCTGGCTGCTGGGCGGCGACTTCGTAAAGAGCCAGATGAACAAGGGCAGGAAAAAGCTCCTCTCGCCCCTGTTCTTCCAGCTGGGGAAATACGTCTACTGCTTCGTGACGCTCTTCGTGCTTATCGCCGGCTCCATTTTGGGCGGCATCGGCTAGGAAGCCGCGCCTTCGAAGGCAACCACGCGATCGCACAGGCGCTCGGCTAGGTACGCGTTGTGCGTAATAACCAGCACGCCCATGCCGCGCTCTTCGGCCAAATCCATGATGGCCTCCCATATCTGCGCCTGCGTAACCACATCGAGCATCGTGGTGATCTCGTCGCAGACGAGAATGCGCGTCTGAGGCGCAAGCGCGCGCATCACGCAGAAACGTTGCAGCTCGCCACCGGAAAGCTCGTTGGGGAAACGCCCTTCCCACGCAGGCTCGATTCCGAAACGCTTGCGCAGCTCCGCAGGGGGATCCCACGACTCGAGCAGCGTCTTGCCCAGGCGCCAGCGCGGGTTCACCGCCCGTTCCGGATGCTGGTGGACCATCTGCACGGGCAGAAACCCAGTCGAGGGCAAGAGACGCGCCTCGTTCGGCAATGCATCCGCGTTATCCCACGTCACACGACCACTGTCGGGCTTGAGCAAGCCACATAGCACGCGGGCAAGCGTGCTCTTCCCGCAACCGCTAGGGCCAAAGAGGGCAACCTTCTCGCCTTCGGCAATCTGAAAATCGACATGGCTTAGGATGGGCTCGCTCGCATGGTAGGCGAACGAAACGTCATGCGCACTAAGAAGCATGATGGCACCTCACTTCCCCGCCACGCAGGGGACGCAAGGGAACGGCGCCCCGCAAGCATTCCGACGTGGCCTGGGGGCATCGATCCGCATACAAACAGCCCGCGGGCAAGTTACCCGCATACGGCTGCGTACCAGGCACGGGCGTGAATCCGTTCTGCGGAAGGGCACGCCACAACGCCTTGCTATACGGATGGCGAAGCGCTTCGGAATGCTCGCGAAAATCAGCCGCCGGCGCCACTTCCAACGTAGAGCCCGCATAAAAGACCACCACGCTGTCGGCCACGTCGTAAGCAAGATCCAAGTCGTGCGTGATGACCACCACGGCTTTTCCGCTATCGGCCAAGGCTCGGAACTCCGACATGGCCTGCACGGCCATGTCATGCGTAAGGCCCGGCGTAGGCTCATCGGCTATCACGATCTCGGCGTCCTCGATAAGCGCCGTTGAAAGCAGCACGCGACGGGACATGCCTCCCGAAAGCTCGAAGGGGTACATTCGCTCGGCCCGTTCGGGCAAGCGATAACGCTTGAACAGCGCGCGCTGGCCTTCCCGCGTTCCACGCGTACCCCGTACCTGAGCGCCCGCGCGCATAAGCGGATCAAGGCACTCGACCGACTGGGGGACAAAGGCGATATGCGTGCCACGTAGCTGTTCCTGCACTTCAGGCGTCATATCCACGCCTCGATAGCGGAGCGTGCCGGCAACCGTGGCGTTTTCCGGGAGCAGGCCAAGAATGGCGTGCGCGAGCAAGCTCTTCCCCGAACCTGAGGAACCAACCACGGCCACGATCTGCCCCGCATGGGCCGTAAGCGACAAATCGCTGATCGTCTGCAACGACGTGCGATGCAACCCGCGCCCATACCGTTCAAAGCGAATGCTCAGGTCGCGCACTTCCAGCATGGGGGCGTTTTCGTCCCACTGCGATTCCAAACACCCCATGCGAGCTTCAGCTGTCCCCTTCATCATGGTCCTATCCTTGCGCCGTATGCGGGTCGATAAGGCGCTTCACGTCGTCACCCAGGGCGTACACGAGCAGCACGATGAGAACCATCATGAGGCCAGGGAAAAACGCAAGCCACCACGCACCCGTAACGATGTACTTCATCGACTCGGAAAGCACCGCGCCAATGGCGGGCGAATCGAGCGGAAGGCCAAAGCCCAGAAACGTCAGCGCGCTCTCATGCAGAATCGCATGGGGGAACAGCAAGATGGTGCCCACGATGAACTGGGGCATAACGCTGGGGAACACATGATGCACGGCAATCCACGTACCGCTCTTGCCCATTGCACGCGAAGCATGCACGTAGTCGGACGTGCGAATGCGCAGCACCTCGGCGCGAATGAGACGCGTAAGCGATGGCCAGTGCGAAATGGCCACAGCTACGATGACGCCCCATGCCCCGCCGCCCAGGGCAAACGAGATGAGAATGAGGAGCACCAGGTGAGGCACCGCCATGAACAGGTCGCAGAGCCACAGCACCGTACGATCGATTACGCCGCCATAAATGGCGGAAAGCGAGCCCAGCACCAAGCCAATGCCACCGGAAACAACCGAGGCGGCAATGCCAATGAGAATGGAAATGGCCAAACCGCGAATGGTGCGGCAGAACATATCGCGCCCCAGATAATCGGTGCCAAACCAATGCTCCATGCTAGGCAGCAGGGACTTCTGCGCGTAATCGGGCGCATACGCCGCATCGGGCATGGCAAGGCCTGCGACCAAGACGCCCAGCAGGATGCAGCCCAGAACGCACGCAAGCGCAATGGCGCGCCTACGACGGTTGCCCCGCGTACGAGCACGCACGATAACGGGAGCGGTAGGTCGAGAGATAGCGCATTCGCTAGCCATCGATGGCCTCGCTTCCCCGCCTGATGCGCGGATCTACCACGCCGTAGAGCACGTTCGCCAACAAGTTGCCGAAGAACACGAACAGGGCGGCCACCAGCGCCACGCCCAACAGCAGCGGCACATCGCCCGCAAGCGCCGCCTCGACAGCGGCATTGCCCAGTCCGGGGTAGGAAAATACCTGCTCGGCAAGAATGGACCCACCGAAAATCTCGGAAATGGACGCGCATTGCAGCGTAATGGCCGGCAGCGCGATGTTGCGCAGCACATGACGGCGCGCAAACTGGGTACGAGACTCACCACGCGCACGCGCGAACAGGGCATAGTCGCTCTCGCACGCCTCGATGGCCTTTTCGCGCGTCTGCAGGGTGATGGACGCAATGCCCGTAACGGAAAGCACGAGCGCCGGCAAGAACAGATGCCAAAGACGATCGCCGATGGTAACGTCCTGGGCCAACACGCCCGCCGAGCTCGCGAGACCCATGGGGAACCAGCCCAGCTTCACCGAGAAGACCACAAGGGCCAGCAGGGCAAGCCAGAACGTGGGAGCCGCCGCCATGGTGAGGCAGAATCCCTTTACCAGGCGGTCAAGCGCGCCATCGCGGCGCATGCCGCACACCATGCCCAGGGCGAACCCCAGCACGCCAGAAAAGACCCAGGCCGTGCCCATAAGCGCCAGCGATGTAAGGGAACGCTCGGCCAACACGTCAAGAACGGGGCGCTGATAGATTACGGAAACGCCCCAGTCACCCGTGAGCACGCCGCCGATCCAGCGCAAGTACCGTTCAACGGGAGGGTCGTTGAACCCCCAGTGCGCCGCTATGGCGTCGAGCTGTTCTTGGGACAAATGATTCTCGGAGCCCGCATAGGCCTCCACGGGGTCGATGGGAGCGGCATTGGCCAAGGCAAAGCTCACGACGCTCACCGCGAGCAGCAGTGTCATGAGCCTTACGGTATTCCCAGCGACGAACTTCGCTCTTGGGGACACTACTTCTCCTTGCCAGCATCATCCGAAGAGGAGCCAGACTCGGCCTCTTCCTCTTCCAGGCGCTGCTCTTCCCACATCCACTCTTCCAAGTTGCCCACAATGGGCCAACCGTGACCGTGGGGATGCACGGGCTGCTCGCCCAAGTACAACCCATTACGCACGAAGTAGGTATGGTCGATGGAGACGAGCCAGATGAAGGGCATGTCGCCGTTTTCGCCTTCGGGGCCAGTGGTTCCATCCCACTGCACCTTCTGCCATTCGCTTAGCGCGACGGCATCGTCTGTCGTGGCAAGCGCGCTATGAATATGCTGATCCACAGCAGAGTTAGCATACTGGGCATGGTTGTAGGAGCCCGTGGAGCTGTAGTATCCAACCAGGTCACCCGAGGGATCCCAATCGCCCGTACCCCAGCACGTAGGTACGTTTTCAGACTGGGCCTTGCAATCCGACCAAAGCGCAGACGTTGCGTTAATCTTGATGCCGAGCTTCTGCGCCTGCTGGGCAAATGCCTCGGCGATGTTGTAACGCTGCATGTCGTCGGTACGACCCGTAATGGAGAACTCGGCGCGCACACCATCCTTTTCCCGGATGCCGTCGGACCCTTCCTTCCAGCCCGCATCATCCAGAAGCTTCTTCGCCTCGTCAAGGCGGCCATCCTTGTAGCTGCACGCACTGTTGGCCCAGGGGACACCCGTGATGAGCGCCGTGGTAGGCGTGCCAATGCCGTTAAGGGCACCCTCCACGATAGCCGAGCGATCGACGCCAATGTTCAGCGCCTTTCGAATGGCCTTGTCGCACGTGACGTTGTTGCCAACCGTCTTACCATCCTTCTGAGATTCCGCAGCCGTGGGCAAATTGAAGCCGCGCGTGTCCATGGTATCGAACGTGCGAAGCGTCATGCCGTTTACCGAGCTGGTGGCGTATTCGGGTTGCACCATGGCAACGTCGAGCTCGCCCGACTGCGCATGCGCGAGCGAGGTCTCGCCATCCAAGAACAGCAGCGTAATGCGGCGGAACGGCGAAATCGTACCGTAGTAAAACTCGTTCGGCGAGATGATGATCTGCTGGCCCGCATCCCACTGATCGAGCTTGAAGGGACCACTGCCGATGGGATCGCTACGATACGTCTGCTCGTTATAGAGTCTCTCGGGAACGATACCCAGCTTCGCCGTAACCTGAGGGAAGCTAGAATACGGCTCGCTTAAGCGGAACACGACCGTATAGTCGTCCTCAACGTTAACCTCGGCAACCTTCGAAAGGTCGATCGTGGAAGCTCCGTTATCGCGCGCCGTTAGGTACGAGAAGGCTACATCACCAGCAGTAAGGTCGCTGCCATCGGAAAAACGGGCGTTCTCGCGCAGCGTGAACGTATATTCCAGGCCGTCGCTGGAAACGCTCCACCCCGTGGCGAGATCGGGGTTAAGCTGCATATCGGTATCGAATTTCAGCAGACGCGACTGGAACAGGATGTACGAGCCGTTATAGCCCCACCCCGTAAGCGGATCGAAGCCATCTTCGGGCTCGGACCCCACGTAAATGGTAAGAGTATCGGGAAGCGACTCCGAAGAAACCGGCGCCTCCTCGCGGCTGCAACCCGCAAGGATTCCCGTCGCTCCACCCATGGCTGCAAGGGCGCTGGCCGCAGCGGCCCCCTTCAGAAAACCCCTTCTGGAAATAAACGCACTGCCGTTCCCCATATCCACTCCCTTGTGTGTACGTGTTACATAACACTAATCCGTAACACGTATTATTCACGCTGTTCGCATACCGTCAATAGACATTTTGACCAAATTCGTCTCTCTTTCGGCAACGTACGAAAAAGAGCACGCTCCTCGGGGAAAAATAACCTCTGGGTAGCACTTGCATTCCCCATACGGCCCCGTGCTAGCATGGGCGAGCAGACATTCCAACGGAAGGAAACCCATGGACGACCACAAGCGTTCGTACTATCGAAACCTCTCGCAAACCCTCGTTAAGAAATTCGCCCGACGCGGCATCGACGCGCTCTACTGCGACACCGCCGCCGAAGCGAAAAACGCCGTTCTAGAGCTCATGCCCAGCGGCTCGTCCGTCACGTGGGGCGGCTCGATGTCCATCGAAGAGGCGGGCATTCTCGACGCCGTTCGCGAAGGAAACTACAACATTATCGACCGCTCGGACAAGGGCCCCGGCGAAGACCCGCGCATCATGCTCAGCAAGCAGATGATGGCCGACTACTTCCTCATGAGCACCAACGCGTTCACACGCGACGGCGAACTGGTGAACATCGACGGCATGGGGACACGTCTGTGCTTCTTGGTGGCGGGTCCCGCACACGTTATCGTGGTCGCCAGTATGAACAAGATGACGCGTGACGTGCCTTCCGCGCTGCAGCGCATCCACGATCAGGCTACGCCCCCGAACTGCGTACGCCTGAACATTCCCACGCCGTGTGCGGCAACGGGCGCCTGCGGCGATTGCCATGGCGCAAACACCATCTGCTGCCAAGAGGTCATCACGCGCCACAGTCGCGAGCCCCATCGCATTACCGTGGTGCTCGTAGGTGAGGAACTGGGCTACTAGCGGCCAGCGCACACGCCGGAACTCGGTTACAAGGCATAACGAAAGCGGCCCGCTCGATTGAGCGGGCCGCTTGACTTTCAGGCTAGAAACGCACGCAATGATGGCGATTAATCCTGGTTGGCGTCCTTCTTCTTGCTGTGGGCAAGGGCGCATGCGCTAACGGCACCGGAAAGCGCGATGAGCGCGATGACGTTGGGGATAACCATCAGCTGGTTAAACATGTCGGCCAGCTCCCACACCAGGTCGTTCGAGAGGATGGAACCCATGAAGATGAACACGAGGGCGATAACGAAGAACGGGATGACGCCCTTCTTGCCGAACAGGTATTCCACGTTCAGGCGAGCAAACAGATTCCAAGACAGAATCGTGGAGAACGCGAAGAACAGCAGGCAGATGGCCACGAACGCATTGCCGAAGCCGGAGCCGAAGAACGAGCTGAACGCAGCCTGGGCCATGTTCGTCTTATCGAGGCCCACCAACGCAGCAACGTCGGCCGGATCGCTGCCAGCGGCGGCGGAGGCGAATGCCTGAGCCAGCGCGCCATCGCCCACGTACAGCGTGCTGATAACAACCAGGGCCGTCATGCTAACCACGATGATCGTGTCAACGAATACGCCGATCATGGCAACGACACCCTGTTCGTGGGGATCGCTCACGTTTGCCATGGCATGCGCATGAGGCGTGGAGCCCATGCCAGCCTCATTGCTGAACAGGCCGCGCTTGGCGCCCTGCGAAAGCGCAGCGATGATGCCGAACGTCACGCCACCCATGCTCGCCTGCGGGTTGAACGCGCATTCGAAGATAAGCTGGAAGGCGGGGATGATGTTGCCCGCATTCATGATGAGCACGACCAGGCCGCCCAGCAGGTAGAGCACGGCCATGATGGGCACGAGCTTTTCCGTGACGGAGGCGATGCGCGAAAGGCCACCAATGAGGATAACGCCGGCAACGATCACGATGACAACGCCAACGGCCCAGGTGGGGATGGCGAATGCCGTGCTCATGGTGCTGGCGATGGAGTTCGACTGTACCATGGAGCCCATGAAGCCAAGCGCCAGGATGATGGCCACGGCGAAGAAGCCAGCCAGGATCTTGCCACCATTGCCCTTGAACGCCGTGGTGATGTAGTACGCAGGGCCGCCATGCACGGTACCGTCTTCGTCGACGCGACGGGTCTTCTGGGCAAGCACGGCTTCGGCGTAGTTGGTGGCCATGCCCAGCAGGGCGATGATCCACATCCAGAAGATAGCGCCCGGGCCACCGATGAGGATGGCGCCACATGCGCCCACGATGTTGCCCGTGCCTACCTGGGCGGCAACGGCAGTAGCCAACGCCTGGAACGAGCTGATGCCGCTCTTGGCCTTACCGCCACGCAAGCTAAAGCCACCGAACACGCGACGCCAACCCTCGCCAAAGCAGCGGAACTGCACGGCGTGAGTTTTCACGGTGAAGAACAAGCCCGCGCCAATGAGCATGATGATCAGGATGTAATTCGAGAGATACGAATTAATCGTTTCCACGATTGGGAGCAGCACGGCTTCCATAAGAGATGAACCTTCTTTCTTTCGCGACACCTTGCGCCACCGAGAAGGTCCTTATGTGCACCGAAGAAGCGGTTAGAGTTCACCCCGTAACCGCCATCTTTGTGTACGCTCTGTCCGTTTGCCTGAGAGATTGAGCCGTTTCCAGCCTTGCACCTTCGGCACTCATAAAGAGATTCTCCAGAGTTTCCTCGACCTTCGGTTTCGTGCGATTCCAAAGGCTTCACCGGAAAGATGGTGAGGTCACTATAGACTATCGCACGCTAAAGTACAACGAGATTTTTAGAAAATAAGGAAAGCCTGACAATACCAGGCAAAATCGCAGGTAAACGGTTCTTGAACAGAAGAACCCCTGCGTTTGCTGCCTCCATTTGAATCGCGTAATATGTTACTCCCGTGGTGTTATTAGGAGGTCGCATGAAGCGCTGGCGCAATCGCATCACTGCCGCAAGCTTCGTGCTGGCCGTATTCGTTGGCGGCACGGCCATCGCGCATTTCGCGATAGGCTCCAGCACGCCCGTCGCGCTCCCCGACCCCACGCCCATGGCGCTCATTTCCGAAAGCGCATTATCGGAACGGGCTGAGGGCGAACCACAGCTTTCCAACCTGGAGGACAAACCCGCCGAGCAACTCACCGCAAGTGACGAACCCAACGCGGCAAACGAAACGGAGCCCTCGGCGCATACCACGTACGAGACCACGACCGAAGATGGCATCGCGCAAGAGCATCAAACGCAAACCGTACTCGTGCGCATTGAGGAAACGGATATCGAAGACCTCTTGGACGGCCTCTCCGACCTTGGATTGTTCGATACGTCAAGCCTTTCGGAAGCGCTTGACGCAGCCATTGGAGGCTGGGCGGCACTACCGCTTTCCAATGGCGTCTCGGTTCCCGAGGCAATTGACGCGCTCAATAGCACGCAGAGCGTTGCGCACGCGCAGCCAAACTACGTGTACCACCTGGCGGATAACGCAACCCCCGAAAGCCTGATCGAAGGAGAGCCAAGCAACCTGCCCACCATCGCGGAGGGCGGCAACTCCTACGACACGAACGAATACTACGCGTTCGTGAACGACCCGCAAGCTAACAACCAGATGCTCCTGCTCACCGAACACGCACGCGAAGCATATGAATACACGCATGACGAAAACGGCAATCCCACGAAATGGAACGCCAGCGACGCGCGTCCCGCCATTGCCGTGCTCGACACGGGATGCGACATCGCCCACGAAGACCTGGCCGAAAACGTCATCGACTTCTACGACGCCGTTGAACGAGCAAAACCCGCACGCTCCGATTTCAGCGACATCGACTATCACGGCACGCACGTTTGCGGCATCGCCGCAGCTGGCACGAATAACGGCGTTGGCATCGTGGGCATATCGTTCGATGCGAAGCTCGTGCCCGTAAGGGTATTCAAAAGCATCAACGGCTCCGTCCTTGCCGATTCGCTCGATATCCTAGCTGGCTACGAATACGTTCTCACGCGCGCAAGCGAAGACAACATCCGCGTAGTGAATCTGAGCCTTGGATCCACCACCGAGACAACCGATGCCGATGACAAAGCCTTGCTTGACGCAATCGAGCGGGCAAGCAAGGCAAACATCCTAACGGTCATTTCCGCGGGCAATGACGCAGATGTCATGGGAGGCGCCTATTCAGATTTTCCCAGTGACTTTGCACCAAGTGCCATAGGCGTCATAGACTGCGCCGTCACGGGTGTCCAAGAAGACGACGAGGGGCCATACGACACGCTTGGCCTATCGCTTTCGCTTTCCCGAGCCAGTTACTCAAACTACAACATGGCGGGCACCGTGAACAAACAACTCTCCGCGTTGGGCGACGACGTGCTAAGCACCACACCGGGCAACCGCTATCGTCGCCTGAACGGAACGTCTATGGCCGCGCCATGCGTTTCCGGCGTAGCGGCCCTTGCGCTTTCCGTTAACCCAAGCCTGAACGTTAACCAACTTAAAAGCGTACTCTATTCCAGCGCCAACGATATCGCGCCCAGCGAGCGCAACACCGACCCCGTTACCATTGGGTACGACGCATATACGGGATTCGGAAACGTTGATGCAAACGGCGTCGTGCGGAACGCATTCAGCTTCATTGACGGGCCCTCGATGCTCGCGACCGGCGACAGTGCACATCTTTCGGCGCTTGCCCCCAACGAGAGCGGCGCGTACACGTGGTCGAGCACCGCTCCAAACGTAGTCTCCGTAAGCGACGACGGAGAAATACGCGCCCTAGCTGCTGGTGATGCAATCGTTTTCGCCACAAGCACCACAACGGGAAACACGCTCGCAACCGTGATCAGCGTCGAAGACCCCGCCCCGCATACAGCAGAAGAGCCACTGCCGCCGAGCGTCGACCCTCCCTCCACTACAACCCAGCCCATGTTCCGCTTGTACAATCCAAATTCAGGAGAGCATTTCTACACGGCCGTCGAACAGGAGCGAGATCATTTGAAAAGCCTGGGATGGCGCTATGAGGGAATTGGATGGACCGCTCCTCTCGAGGGAGATGACGTATACCGCCTATACAATCCCAACGGCGGAGACCACCATTACACGATTTCAGCAAAGGAACGCGACTGGCTAAAACGCCTAGGATGGATCTACGAAGGCATAGGATGGCGGTCGAGCACCCTCGAGACCGTTGCCATTTACCGCGAATACAATCCAAACGCCCGTTCCGGCGCGCACAACTACACTTCATCGCTGAGCGAGCATTCATACCTGGCAAGCATTGGCTGGCATGACGAGGGAATTTGCTGGTACGGCGCATAGCCTATATCCTTCGCCATCGAAATCGAGTGATATAATGCCCGTAAAACACGTTTGACCTGGGAAGAAACGAGGTTGCTATGCCCACCAGAGAACAACGCCAGCAAGAAGCAGCCAAGCACATAGCATTCGTGAAGACGGTCTTCGGCAGCGAGACGAAGAAAAGCATCGCCAACGCCGTGGTGTACGAAGACGGCGAAGGACGCGAGCTCGAATTGCCCGAGCCCGCATTCGAAGCCACTGCGACGCGCGTAAGCAGCGCCTTCCCCGCAACAGTCGTATTCGACTCGCAGAGCAAGACGGGCGTTATCGACGCATGCTCATTCACGCGTCCGGGCGGCAACTACGAAGACGGCGCCTTCGGCCCCGAGCAAGCGCTTTGCGCCGATAGCAACCTCTACCCCATTCTGCAGGGGTGTAAGAAGACGTTCTTCGACGGCAATCGCGGCTACGAATGCAGCATGCTCTTCACCGATCGCGCGCTGTTCCTGCCCGACGTGATGTTCGTGCGCAATGGCGTCATGAAGAAGGCCTCAGTCGTGGCCATTGCGGCGCCCAACCGCACGCGCGCCCTGGAAAACCACCGTTCGGAGCGCGAATGCGATGCCAACTTGGCCAATCGCATCGAAGCGCAGTTGCGCATAGCCGTTGCACAGGGCATCGAGACCCTCGTATGCGGCGCATTCGGCTGCGGCGCATTCGGCAACGACCCCGCATTCGTGGCGCAGACGTATCGCGCCTGGATCGATGCGCACCCTGGCACGTTCAAGGAAGTCGTCTTCGCCGTGCCGCGCACGGCCATCGAAGCGTTCGAGGCGGCATTCGGGGCACCTCAACCCGCAGAAGAAGAGCCGCACGCCGCCACGGAGGAAGAGGAACGCGACACGGAAGACTGGCGCACCATCGACCTGCCCGAAGGTATTACCCTCCGCTAGCTCGGTGCGCAACCAAACAGCAAAGCGGTCTCCATGAAGGAGGCCGCTTTTTGTATATCGCCCCACGCGCATGGGACGGCAAGAAGCGATTATTCGGACCCCTGGGGCAGCTGCCCCGTCCAACCCGGCAAGCCAAACGTGGAATGCGGCACAGCGCCCGTCCATTCGCACACGCGCGCAACCATGCCCTGTACGTCGAGCACGCCATAGGCAAAGCCCTTGCGAATGAGCTCGTCGGGCACGTACGTGTCGTACTTTTCAAATACCGGCACTTCCCCGCTATACAGCAGGTCCATAGGCGAAAAGCCCGCACTTACATGACGCGCCAACACCTGCCAGAATTCCTCTTCCGAAGCGTCCATGCGGAACTGCAGAAAATAAGGACGCGAGGAATCGAGGCCCTTCAAATGCAGCTCATCGGCGCAAATGCGCTTCAGAAAGCGTTCGAGCGCCAGAAACGCATAGCTACCCAGCCAGGGGAAGAGCCCCCACATGTTTCCGCCTAGATTCACAAGCGGATGCTCGAGCATGCCAGCGGCATGAGCCGTGGCGCGCGCTTGACGCAAGCGCGCCTGGGCATTCCCCATAACGTAGGGATACATGGCATCTTCCTGGAGCACCTGGCGCATGCGCTCCAGGATGCGCGTGTGGATATCGCCCGGGCATTCCCCAAAGTACGCGGGAACCTGCCCTTTCACGAGCGTGCAATACACCAGGTGACGATGATGGTCGACTTCTTCCACCAACCACGTGCGCCCCGCAATGGCAATCTTTTCGCCCATGGGCGGCGGCTGCACGATGGTACCCAGCTCTTGCGACTCGCTGCGCACGGTGTATTCCTCGCTTTCCTGGAACACGCCATAGAAGCGGAAGTTGTTCACCACGCGCTCGCCCGCCAACCCCACGATAAGGCCGCCCAGTTCGGTGACTTGCACCTGGTCGGTTTCCACCAAATGACGTAGCAAGATGCGATAGTCTTCGGCGGAAACGTTGCGAAACGGCGAGAGCGTAAGCACGCGACCCGCCAGTTCGGCGGGCGTCATTTCCCCACCCGAAGCAAGCGTGGAAAGCGTTTGATGGTAGAGCAGGCTGAAGGGCAGGGCATGGGGACGCGGAGGCTCCACCCAGCGCTCTTCCAAATACAGCTGAACGAGGGCAATGCCCTGCAGCAACTTCCAAGGAATGGTTTCACCCAGCAGCGCACGAGGCTCGGGGCGGTCTTCGCGCATAACGAACCACATTTCGCTAGGCTGCCCCCGGCGGCCCGTACGGCCCATGCGCTGCAAGAACGCCGACACGGTAAACGGGGCGTCGATCTGAAAGGCACGTTCCAGCCGGCCGATATCGATACCCAGCTCGAGCGTGGCGGTGGTAACGGTGGTGAGCTGCAGGCTCTCGTCGCGCATGGCATCTTCTGCCGTTTCCCGATACGACGTAGACAGGTTGCCATGGTGGATGAGGAATCGGTCGGGCTCGCCTTGAGCCTCGCAATACGAGCGCAGCGTAGTAGTGACCGCTTCGGCTTCCTCGCGAGAATTCGCGAAGACCAGGCATTTGCGCCCGCGCGTATGCTCGAACACGTAGCCAACGCCCGGATCTGCCGCAGCCGGGGCAACGTCGGAAGGAGCCTCGAACACATAGCCCGCAGCCTGAGCAGCGGGAGCACTGGAAACAGCGAGGTGAGCCTGGTCACCCGATGGCAGTTCCAGGTCGAATGCAGGGGCCATGGAAATGTCGGGACCCACCACATCGTCGTCGACCGCCTGGCGGTCGCTCGTGTAGAAATGCTCCATGGAAAGCCGCCAGCGTTGCCCCTGGTCGCTAATGCGCGGAACCACCGTACTGCGACCCGAACCCGCGGCCAGGAACCGACCCGCCTGCTGCAGATCGCCCACGGTGGCCGAAAGGCCAATGCGACGCGGCTGCACGCCGGCCGTACGTGCCAGGCGCTCCACCAGGCACATGGTCTGTCCACCTCGATCGCCGCGCATGAGCGAATGGATTTCGTCGATGACCACGAAGCGCAGATCGCCAAACAGATGGGGAATGGCGTTGTGCTTATGCAGTAGCAGGGACTCCAGCGATTCAGGCGTGATTTGCAGCACGCCGCCGGGATGCTTCAGCAGCTTCGCCTTGCGCGAACTAGACACATCGCCATGCCAGCGCCATACGGGAATGCCCGCTTCTTCGCATAGCTCATTCAGGCGACCGAATTGATCGTTGATGAGCGCCTTCAGCGGAGCGATATAGATAATGCCAACCGACGAGGACGGCTGCTCCTGAAGCAACGTGAGCATGGGAAAGAAGGCGGCCTCGGTCTTGCCCGACGCCGTAGACGCCGCCAGCAGCACATTCTGATCGGTATTGAAGATGGCATCGGCGGCAGCCACCTGAACGCCACGCAGAGAATCCCATCCATTGCGATAGATGAAATCCTGAATGAACGGGGCATATCGAGAGAATGCGTCCATGCTACAAGCTAAACTCCGCGAAATCGGACGCCGTGCGTTCGCCAGCGGCCACCCCAGCAGCAGGGGACGCGGGCGCAACCGTCGTGGGAGCGGCAAATGCATCGGATTCCATGAGCCCCTGCAGCGTCATGCCCGGATTCTGGTGCAAGATGTCGAGCAGCTCGATGAAATCGCGAATGACCTCGCGCGGGGTGATGTGCGTATGGGCGCCCACGCGCTCGAATTCCGTCTTTATGAACAAGGCCAAGTCTTCGTCGGAAAGGGTGGGCTCGTAGCCAAACAGGCCCGCATGAATGTCTTGCAGGCGCCCCGCCAGCACAAGCAGCTCTTCGTACGAAAGCGGCACGAGCTGGATGACGGGAGCAAGCATGTCCTTGTACTGGGCGCCGGCAAAGCGGCCTTCCGCCAAACGGCTTCGCAAGGCTTCGTAACTATATACGCCACGACGACGATCTTCCACCGCCTGGGGCGTACCACCCATGATGATGCCCAGGTAGCGAGCCTTGCCCTGCAACGTGTCGTTATACATGGTGAGAATCTTCTCGTAGTTGTACTGACGCGATATGGCGTTGGGAATCTTGTAGATGTTCACCAGCTCGTCGATGAGCACGAGCATGCCTGCATACCCCGCCTGCTTCAGAAAGCAGGCGAAGAGCTTCACGTACTCGTACCAATCGTCGTCGGTAATGCAAATGCCCACGCCCAGTTCGCGACGCGCTTCCGTCTTGTTGGCGTATTCGCCGCGGAACCACTTCACCACGCGAGCCTTCATTTCGTCGTTATCTTCCACGTACGAGCGATAGTACATAACGAGCAATTGCGCGAAATCGAACCCGTGAACCATTTCGGAAAGGGCGCCCACCGTTTCGTGAATGCGCGCTTCCACCGCGGCGGCAAATTCGGGCGAGCCCACAGCCTGGGACGATTCCGCGGCCACGGCGCTTTGCACGCCCGAAATCCAACGGTCGAGAATGAGCGTGAGCGCGCCGCCTTCGGGACGCGTCTTCGTGGACATGTTGCGGATGAGCTCCTTGTACGTGGCCAGCCCCTGCCCCTGACCACCATGCAAGCGGCGTTCCGGGGAAAGGTCGGCGTCGATGACTACGAAATTGCGGTCCATGGCGTAGGAGCGAATGGTCTGCAGCAGGAAGCTCTTGCCGCTGCCGTACTTGCCCACAACGAAGCGGAACGTAGCACCGCCATCTTGAATGATTTCGACGTCATGCAAAAGGGCGTCGATTTCGGCATCGCGGCCCACGGCAATGTACGGCAGGCCCACGCGCGGCACTACGCCGCCCTTCAGCGCGTTGATGATGGTATTGGCAATGCGCTTGGGCGCCTTCTTCATGCCGAGCGTTCCTTCCGAACAAGTGTTCTAGTTTTCTGCATCATACCATGGAACATTCGCGTGCGAAAGAACACCATGCTTCGCCTACGCGCAACGCTAATGGCCCCGTTGCGCGTTGCCACCCAGCTGTAGCGTAAAGCCCACGCCCAGCCCACCGCATGTGGGGGCTTTGCATTGCCCCCACGGCAAAAGATATAATTGATACAACGCATGTAGTAATGGGGGCCAAAAGGGGTTTGGCATATGAGGAAGATCCGCATTGGAGACGCGGTGTCCACGCCTGGCGGGCGTCATGGCGTCGTGCGCGGTTTTCCCGACAAGCGAACCGTAAAAGTCCTGCTCTACAACGAAAATGGCAGACCCGACGCCCCAAAGCTCTTCGCAATCGACGAGATCGCGTACGTGAAGCCACTCAGCGTAACCACGAAGAGCCTCCGTGCGTACTACCGCTTCGAAATACCCCTTGAGGACATCGCTCCCGGCAGCAATCCGCTTGCTGGATACAAGGTTAGCGAGCCCTGCTACGTAACCCTCGATGATGCCATGCGCGCGCTCTTCAACATGCGCGACTGCGCGCTCGACGCCGCCAGCTTCGCTCGATGGGTCGATCCTTATGCCAAGAAAAGCCAGCTACGCGATGCCATCGTCTTCATTTCGGAACGCGAGCACGAACGCGCCCTAGAGCGCAAGGGCGAACTGCCGCCCCATTCCGAGGCGGACATGCTCTACTTGCTGCGCACGTGCTACGACGACATCGTCTACGCGGTAACCACGGGAGAGATCGCTGACAACGACACCTCATTCCTGGACTACGACCGCATCCTTTCCGACTGCCACAACTTCCGCAGCGGAAAGGGTGACCGCGTAAAGCCCTACCTGTGGTCGCGCGCCGCGCGCACCGCATACGTCATGGGCCTCACCGATGCGCAGCTAGCCAGCATGGACAAGCTGCATCACGAAGAATACCGCCGCATCCTGGAAGAGCTCTGTATGGAGGGCCATGCCGGAGCCATGGAGCGCAAGGCCTACTCATGCTACGGAGGCAGCCCCGCGTACGAATGCGACTGGGTTACGGCGCGCGACCTGCTTCTCGAACTCATGGACCGCAAGGACGTCTCCGACGAGAAGAAGCGCTTCTTCGCCAATACGCTGGGCTACCTGTTCTACTACGGTCGCTGCAACGACGGCGTGCCCCAATACGACCTGGCATTTCGCTACTACTGCATCGGCTTCTTCGGCATGGTGCGCGAATCGGCATACAAGCTAGCCGACATGTACATGAACGGCAAGGGCGTTCCCGAAAACCACCTTGCCGCATACAACCTGCTTACCTGGGCGTTCTCGCGCAATATGGAAGACTTCACGGCGGGCAACCCCGATAACAACTTCGCTGACGCGGCCCTGCGCATGAGCAACGCCTACCGCGACGGCTTGCACGTGGCGCAAGACCGCTTCCACGCCTACGAGCTCATCACCCAGGCGGCATGCGCATTGCGCGAGCGCGCACGCAACGGGTCGCACTACGGCGACGCTATCGTGGCGGCGAACATCGACTACGAGCTCGCCGAACTGCGCATGGAGTTTCCCGATGCGGCGCCCACGAAATTCCTGAAGAGCCGCCATCCCGACCACCTCCTGCAAACGTTCGAAAACGGATACGTGGTGAGCGTGGTTATCGAGCGCACCAAGAAGGGCATCGCGCTCACCGCGAAGCGCATACCGAAAGCCGACGAGGAACGAGCGCACTTCGTGCTGGTCACGCACCCCTGCCATGGGTACTGCAAGTTGCACGCCACCATCGAGGAGGAGGGCCGCGACATACGGTTCCTGCAGCTTCGGGAGGGCAGCCACTTCCATGCCGACGCGCTGCGCCCCTGCGGCAAGAAGAACGGTGCGCCATGCTACGAGTTCCTGCACGAAGGGCGCGTTATCGCCCGCATTGCCTGCAAGAGCTATCGCTTCCGCGTGGACTGGAAGGGCGCCTGGAACGCGCGGCGCCACACCTTCGCACGCGTGGAATTCACGCGCGGTGGCAAGACATACGATTACCTCTGCGATGGCCTGCCCGCCACCAAGGGCTGCCTCGTGGTAGTGGAAGTAAACGGGGTTGAAAAGATCGCGCGCGTCGTGGACCTCATCAGCTGCACGAACAACGAGATGATGCTCGACGCGGCAAGCTATCGGCACGTAGAGCGCCTGGCCATCGGCGGGCACTAGGCAGCGCTAGCCCAGCAGCTCCCGGACGCCATCCACGTAATCCTCGATAAGCTCGGGCGGTTCCGCCGCCGCATCCACCACGATGTCCCCAAACTCGTCGAAGAGCTTCTCGTTCACCGATTCGGCCAGAAGCGAAGCCATGACGCCATGCTCGCGTTGGAAGTCGCGCACCGAGCCACCTTCCAAGAGCACGCGCAAGAAGGATTGTTCGTCGGAAGAAAGGCCATATAGCGTGCCTTGCGCCGCATCCTCTGGCTCGGGAGCCTGTCCGGAAGCACGCTCTTGCATGGGTTCCGCGGGATGGACGGCAACCTGGGTTGCGGGGCTCTGCGCCTGCAGCTCCACCGCCGCGCGAGCGCCCGCAGCACGCACATCGAGGGCATCAAGCTCCTCTTCCTCCACGATCAGACGGTCCCGCGTGACATCCGCCGCCGCACGGATGGCATCCAACCTGCCCAGATCAATGTGAACCGCGCGCGCCTGCGCCTCGCGACGAGCGCGAAGCAGTTCGCGCGCTTTGCTGCGAATCGCCTCGACGATGTACTTCGTGCTCATGGGTGCCGCCAGCTCGCGCGTATCGCCATACTCCTGGCGCATGATGGCATCCACCGTCTTCAGGAAATCGCCCACCCACGTCTTCGCCTTGCGCGGAGCGGGATAGCGCACGCGCGTCCACGCGCCCGCACGGCAATACACATGGTCGATGGGCCCAATGCGATAACGATAGTCCCCACGCTTCAGCGGGTCGGAGAAAATGGCGCGATTGAACGGCTGGTATATAACGGGCTTGCGATTCCCGAACAAGCGGTCGGGCAAGGTGCGCGAAAGCTTCGTATGATGCTGAGCTACCACACGAAACACCGAAACCGCAACCTTGCGATAATCGTCCCCATGCTCGGTAACGAACGCCGACGCGGACACGCGATACGCCGAGAAGCGCGTAAGGGCCGCATACAGTTCGTCATCGGAAGCGCCCTCCCACTGCATCACCGTAAGCCGCGCCTCGTCCTCCAAGCGCATCGGAAGCTTGCGCAGCAGGCTCGATGGCAAATCGTAGTAGACAACGTATGCGTCGGCCCATTCGTCCACATAGCGCCCAATGGCGGGGTCAAGCGCACGATACTCATCGCCAAATGCGACAAGCTGGTCGAAGCCGGCGCGCGCATCATTCACGCCCACTTGGTTAATGAGCTCGTAGAGGTACACGAACGCATACGACAATGACGTCGGCTGTACATCTCCTGCACGAACCCGCGCGCGCCACGTAAGATACGTGCGAAGCTGGTCGTTGTTCATATCGTCGTACGTTGGGTAGTAGTGGCTAAATTCCGCCTTACCCGTAAACTCGTCGGAACACGCAGCGAGCACTTCAGCCTCGCGCACAAAGCGCTCCGTAACCGTGAGCCTGCGAAAGGCGGGGTCCTTCGCCATTTCGCGCACCTGGCGCACCTCGCTGGGAACAAACTGCGAAAGCTGGTTCGCAGTCATGAGTATGGGCTGATCGGAATAGACGGTATCGCTAAACGCCGAGCGTTCCCCCAGCCGAGCGGAAAGCTCATCGCGCAAAGCGCGTATGCGATCGTGCTGCGAGGGATTGAAACCCCGTTCCATGGCTACCCAACGTTCACGGCGATGCCCGCGGAATGCACAATCCACGCCACGCCTGCGGAATCGTTGAGCCATGCGCTCTCGAAGTCGGCGCGCGGATACGTGCGACGCACATCCCCCGCCTGATTCGAAGCGGTCGCGGCTTCCCGGGCGGCTTCGCCCGAAGGCGCGGACTCACCTGCATCTTGCTCGGTGCCATCCTCGACCGCCGCTTCTTCGCTGGCGGCAACGTCCTGGTCGGCAGCGGAAGCCACCTGCTGGGCAGCAACGGTTGAAAGCGCGGGGGCAACGCCCGCCGGGTCGTTCACGACAACGTTGCCCTCATCGTCGATGCCGCACACAACCATGGCGTGCGCCGCCGCTTCGTAGCCGGCGTCGGGTACGTTGCCCGACGTAACGTTCAGCTGAACGGCAACGGGCACACCCAGCTCGAGTACCTGTTCCAGCTGAGCCAAACCCGAAAGGCGGGTAGCGTAGGCCACCAAGCCCCGCGAGGCACACAGCGACGTGGCGAACGCGGAAGTATCGTACGACTGCGTCTGAGCGTCGAGCATATGGGCGGCAGCCCATGCAACCCGCTGATCGGACGCAAGCCCCAAGGCCGAAAGCTCGTCCTCGGACGGACCGGCATTCCACCAGTCCAGAAGCATGGCGCACGCAGCAGGGGCGCTATACTCGGGGCCTTCCACCGCCGCACTCGCGCTTGAACGCACCTGGGAATACTGGGGCACGTCGATGGGGTCGACGCCGCCTTCGCCCGCATACTCGGACAGCTCGGCATCCTCATCGAACAGGGTGGCCACCAAGCTGGCCATATTCAGGGAGGGCGCGGCGTCTTCGCCCAAGGGGCGCATGAGCGTTGCGCGCATCTGCACGTTATAGAGCCGGCGCTCTTCCGCCGCCTCGAACACGCAGGCGGACGTGCTTCCGGCCTCGGAAGACTGCTGAACCGAATAGCTGCTCAGCGCGCCATCCTCGCCTTCGGCCGCGCCGCCCCAACGAGCAAGCGCAAGCCAATCGCTGAGCGTGCCATCCTTGCGACGCCCACGCACCTCGATCTCGAGCCAGCAACCCGCGGGGATGGTAGCGCCCCACGAGGCCATGAGTTCGGTCGCGCCGAAGGAAAGCTCCAATTCGGGGGAAATCCACGTGCCCACTTCGTAATCGACGTCGACGGGCTTCTTCGCGTAGTCGTCGGAAAGCGTGCGCACGTCGAGCACTGCCGAGGAATCGAGCACGGCATGCCCCGCGGCATCGAGCGTGAGGCCGCTGAACGTGCCCTGGTCGAGCTTGTTCGCGCCACGCCACACCGTAAGGCTGATGTAGCGCGAGAGATTCGCGCTCTTGGACGCACGCGAGCTATTGCTGCTCGACCCCGACTTCGCCACGCAGCCTGGCAGGGCAAGCGCAGCCGACCCGGCAACCGCCGCGCCAGCGCACAGGGAAACGAACCTGCGACGCGAAAGACTATGCGAAGAGAAATCGGGCACCATACACTCCTTAATCCATTTCGCAAGTATACCGCACGCACATGGGGCGACGGCGTCCTGCGCACGCGGCAACAAAGCATCACCGCAGGACGCGAATGGAGCCTATTCAGCGCGCAGAGGCATGGGGATCTTCGCGCCCAGGAGCGCCGCCACCACAACCAGGGGCAGGCTCTGAAGCGGGAAGCAGAGAAGCAGCAGGCAGACCGCGAGCAGGGGCTTGCGCGTGGTGGCGCCGATGAACGCCGAAGCCGTGGCGGTAACCGCGAACAGGGGGTCCACCCCCGTAAGAGCCGCCAGGGCAAAGCCCGCCACGACGCCCGTGAAGATGTTCGGGAAGATGGTGCCGCCACGCCAGCCCGCGCCAATGCACAGCGGCGTTGCCGCACACTTCAAAACGGCCGTTGCGGCAAGCACGCACGCGGGTAGGCCCACCCACGTCTGCACGATTTCACGACACTGCTCTTCACCCGAAAAAAGCGTTAGCGGCAAGACCAGGTAGAGCGCGCCCAATACCAGGCCACAGAGTGCAGCGAACAGCACGGGCCGTTCTTCGGCATGCGCGCCAACGCGATGGGCGAGCCGCGTTGCCAGATGCGATTCCACGCCCAGCGCGTACCCCACCGCCACGAACAGCAGCGCCCAGGGCAACTGGGCAACATCGAACGCGAAGGAATCGAATCGGGGCAGGCCTCCCATCTGGCCCAGCATGAGAGACGCAAGCCACAGCCCCAGGAACGCACCCGCTGCCGCGGCGACGTACAAAACGACCTTCACGACGCGTCGAAACGTGAACAGGCGCGGATTCGGCTCGCCAGACATGGCCTCGCGCGCAGCAACGATGCCCGCGAAGGGAGCGCCGAACACCGCGGTGAGCGTGGCCGAAACCGTGACGTCTGCCAGGGATTTCGTACCCAAGCCCGCACGGCGCAGGGAATCGCCAATCCACGTGACGAGCGCGGCAATGATGCCCGTAAGCCCCGCTTCAGGGCCAATGGAACCGCCGAACACCAGGGGCAGAAGAAACAGCACGACCGTAGCGAACGGGCGCTCCAGGGCGTATCCACCCTCTTTCTTGACCTGGGCGAAAACCTCGTTCAGCTCTTGCGGGGCGGCATGCGTGCGCTTCGAGATGTAACCGATGAGCGCACCCCCTGCAGGGCATACGAGCAGGGGAAGCCACCAAGCGCCCACCGCGCGGGGCAGGGCCTCCCACATGAAGGCGACGCCGATGTTCATAGCGCGCAGCAGCAGCGAAACCAACACGCCCACCACCAGGCCCATGCCTAGCGATACCGCCACCAAGCCGCATACGCCCGCTATGCGCGGGGCGCCTTCCGGAAAACCCCCGTATTCCCCCACCAAAGGACGGCTATCGGCCATGGCCGCCCCGCTTATGCAAGCGCTTTACCTGGTCGGAAAGCTCCTTCAGTTCGGCCTTGGACAGATCGGGAAGATGCTCGAGGCGATCGATGAACACCGCCACGCTTTCCCCCTTGCGGGCGCGCATGAGCTCTTGGCTATAGCTGACCACCGCACCCGTGAGAACGGCGACGACAAAGACGCTCGTGATGCTCAGAAGCACCGACACGATACGTGCCAGAGGGGAGGAGACGGTTATGTCCCCAAAGCCAATGGTGCTCACGATTTCGAAGCAATACCACATGGAATCGCCCAGCGTGGGAATGGCGGGCTCGAACAGCCACACTAGCACCGAACAAAGGAGAAAAATCACGGCGAACCCAACAACAGCCCGGTTCAATCCGGAATGCTGCATTACCGCACGTATGAGGCCATATTTGAACATGAGAACGCTCCTGCCCTTGCTTTGCGCATATTATACCCGCCAATGCGCCGTCACCTGGGAAGAGCTTCCCTGCGCATAAGCTCTATTGCTTACGAAAGTGTCATGTTCAAATTCGAGCCAACGGGTATGATGGAGGCCATGGATACGCAGGCCAACATATACATCGTCGAAGACGACGCCACGCTGTGCGAGGGGCTTTCCAGCCTGCTTCGCCTGCAAGGGTACAACCCCACACCATGCTCGAATTTCGCGAACGCGGCAAACGAGGCACTGGAACAGGCACCCGACCTCGTCGTGCTCGATTTGAAACTGCCCGGCACCAGCGGGCATGCCATCTGCCGCGCCATCCGCGAGCGCAGCAGCGTGCCCATCGTGGTGCTCACCTCGTCAGACGTGGAGTTCGACGAGGTCATGGCCCTGCAGCTGGGCGCCAACGACTACGTTACCAAGCCCTACCGCCCCGCCGTGCTGCTCGCACGTATCGACGCCATCCTGCGCAGATCGAACGCGAAGTCGAACCTCATAGAACACGCGGGCGTCACGCTCGACCTTACGTCGGGCACCGTGGCAACCCAGGAACGCAGCGTCGAGCTCACGCGCAACGAGCAGCGCATCCTGGCCATGCTCATGGAAAACCCAGGCGCCATCGTCACGCGCCATGAACTGCTCTGCGAGCTCTGGGAATCCGACGCATTCGTAGACGACAACACCCTCACGGTGAACGTGAACCGCGTGCGCCGCAAGCTCGCCTCCATCGGCGTGCCGGAATCATTCCTGGAAACAAAGCGAGGCCAGGGCTATGCCATCCAGTGACGCGCGCTATACGCCCGCTGCGTACCTCGCCGATCGTGCGCCCATCATCGCCCTCCTCGCGCTCGCGCTGTGCATTCTCACGCTAGCGCTTTCGGCATTTGGCATATCGGTGCAGGGAATCGCACTTTGCATCGCCATTCTGGCCCTCTGCGACGCAGGGGCCCTTGCGCTTGGCTACCTGCGTCAAGCGCGCTACTTCCGCGCGCTCGAACAAGCCGCGGAACGCATCGAGCGCGCAAGCGAGCTGGCGGGGCTGCTGCCCCTTCCCCACTCCCTCGAAGCGCAAACGGCGCATAGCTCAATCGAACTATGCGCCCTTGCCGCAACGCGCGAGATCAGCGACGAGCGGAAGGCAACGAGCGACTATCGCACCTACGTTGACCTGTGGATTCACGAGGTGAAAACGCCCATCGCCGCCGCGAAGCTCCTTGTCGCGGGCATGCACGGCGCCGAGGCCGACAAGCTGCGCCTGGAAATGGAGAACATCGAGCATCAGGTGGAGCAGGCGCTCTACTACGCACGCTGCTCGGACCTCACGAACGACTACCACATCACCAGCATCCACCTGGCCGGTACCGTGCGCGAGGCATGCAAGCGGCACGCGAACCTGCTCATCGCAAGCGAGGTGCAGCCCAAGCTCGACATTCCCGAGGAGCTCGAGGTCCTCGCCGACGAGCAATGGCTCCTGTTCATGTTGGGCCAGCTCATCACGAATGCGGCGAAATACGGGGCGAGCACGCTCACGTTTTCCGCGCGCCAGCACAACGAGAACACGAGCGCGGGTCACGTTGACCTTACCGTGGCCGACGACGGATGGGGCATCCCCGCGGCCGACGTGCCGCGCGTCTTCAACCGTGCGTTCACCGGGCAAAACGGCCACCGCGCGGGCAGTTCCACGGGCATGGGGCTCTACCTCTGTGCCGTCATGTGCGACCGCATGGGCATGAAGCTCACCGTCGCTTCCGAAGAGGGCGTCGGCACGCGCGTGATCATTGGCTTTCCGCTAAATTGCGCAAACGAACAGCTATGTGACAAAAACGAAAGAGACCTGTAAGCCCAATCGATGGCGACGCTTCGCATGGGTTTCTAGCATGGTAATCGCCACATACGAAAGGAGATCGCTATGGCAGAAACCATCGCGCAAGCACGCATCGGAAGCACCGGGCAGCAAGATCGCCCCGCGCTTTCGGTTCAGAATCTGGAAAAGAGCTTTGGCGGCAAGGACATCATCACGCGCGCCTTGGCGGGCATTTCGTTCGAGGTCGAGAACGGCGAGTTCGTGGGCATCATGGGCCCCTCGGGCTCGGGCAAGAGCACGCTGCTGAACTGCATTTCCACCATCGACAGGCCCTCGGCGGGCGAAGTCACGGTGAATGGCGTGCAGCTATCCCGCCTGCGCGGAGGCGCCCTCGCCCGCTTCCGCCGCGAAGACCTGGGCTTCGTCTTCCAGGATTCGAACCTGGTCGACACGCTCACCGCACGCGAGAACATCGAGCTGGCGCTTACCATTCAGCGCAAATCGCCGCGCCTCATCCGCACCGAAGTCGAAGACATCGCCGAACGCCTGGAAATTACCAGCGTACTCGACAAGATGCCCCATCAGATGTCGGGCGGCCAACGTCAGCGCGTGGCCGCTGCGCGCGCCTTCGTGGGCAACCCCACCCTCGTACTGGCCGACGAGCCCACCGGCGCGCTTGATTCGCGCAGCTCAACGCACATGATGGAACTGCTCGACACCATGAATCGCGTCACGAAGACCACCATCATCATGGTCACTCACGACCCCTTCGCGGCAAGCTGGACGCACCGCATCCTGTTCATTCGCGACGGCAAGCTCTTCAACGAGATTCGCCGCGGCGACCTTTCCCGCAAGGAATACTTCAGCCAGATCATGGACGTCATGGGCTTCCTGGGTGGGGAGGCGTAGCCATGTATTTGAAACTCGCCTTGCGCAACGTGCGCAAATCGCTGGGAGACTACGCCATCTACTTCATCACGCTTTTTGCGGGCGTTGCCGTCTTCTACGCGTTCAATTCCATCGAAGCCCAGCAAATCCTCTTCGACATTCAGCAGGACGACGACGTCTTCAAGAGCGTATCGGAGTTCATGGGCCTCTTCTCATACGTCGTCGCGTTCGTCCTTGGATTTCTCGTCATCTACGCCAACGGCTTCATCGTCCGCAGGCGGCACCGAGAATTCGGCACGTACCTTACCCTTGGCATGAGCACACGCGGCGTTACCCTCGTCATGCTCATAGAAACGCTGCTCATCGGCCTTGTCGCGCTTGTTCTAGGCATTGCCGCAGGCTTCCTGCTCAGCCAGCTGCTTTCGTTTGCCACGGCCAAGCTCCTGGGCACCATCATCCAGCATTACCAATTCGTCTTCTCGATGGGCGCGCTCAAGAACACGGTCCTATGCCTTGGCATCATCTTTGCCGTCGTCGCCCTGTTTAACGTCGTGATCATTGGTCGCACCAGCATCATCAAGCTTCTCGACAACGCCTCTCGCCAGCAGCGCGTCATCATGCGCAACCCTATCGCAAGCGCCATCGTCTTCGTTGTATCCATCGCCATTCTGGCCTTTGCCTACAATCGACTGGCGGAAAACGGGCTCCTCATGCTCGATGACCCCAAGTTCATGCAGGCCACCATCGCCATGCTCATTGGCACGCTCCTGCTGTTCTGGTCGGCCGCGGGAATCGTCATTGCCATCGTAAGCAGGCTCAAAGCCTACCATCGCGGCCTTACGGCCTTCACGATGCGCCAAGTCGCCTCGCGCATCAACACGGCATTCGTTTCGCTCTGGGCCATCAGCGTCATTCTCTTCTTCGCCATGACCGTCTTCTCCACGGGCATGGGCATCGCAGACGCGCTCACGAGCAACGCCGAGAAGCTCACCCCCTATGATTGCTCGGCCCCACTATTCCAGCGCATTGACCAGACGCTCGAAGAAGAGGGCGGGAATGCGCTGGCCGCGTACCAGTCGAACGAAGGCGACCGCGTAGCCGCCATCCGGCTTGCCGACCCCGATTGGGATACGTACGTGCGAGAAGCCGTACAGCTTGACTCGTATTTGCTTGTCAGCAAATCGGGAGAGGGCGCTGCATACACGTATGACGACCTACTTTCCAACTCGAATGTGCCCATGAGCGAAGCGCTTGCGTCGATAACCAACAATGAGACCCCGGTCACCATGCAGAAGCTCTCTCAATACAATGCGACTATGCGCATGATCGGGCAGACCGGCCTTACGCTCGGACATGACGAAGTGGCCATCGCCAATACAATCGACTTCGCCCAAGCCCAAGCCGACGATCTGGTGAGCAGCCATGCGCACGTCTCCTACGGGGGATACGAGCTAACCGTTGCATGCGGAACCTCCGTGGAAGAGTCGAACACGGCAATGGGCAGCGTGGGGCTCGTCATCATCGCCAACGACGATATCGTGGATGAACTCGCTGCGAACGATCAGGCAATATACAGCAGCAGCTATCTGAACTTCATGTTCGTCACCAATGACGCCGACGCGAATGACCAAGCACTCTCCCGCACCAGCCAACGCTGCGAGGACGCGTATTCCGAATCGTGGCCCCTTGAAGCCACGCTCACCCAGCAGGAGATGCTCTCTCAGGCACTGTTCCTGCGCATGCTCGTAACGTACCTCGCGGTATACATCGGCTTCGTGTTCCTCATTGCGGTGACGGCCTTGCTCGCAATTCGCCAGCTATCCGATGTCTCCGTATCCCTTCCGCGCTACTGCACGCTCTCGCGCATCGGCACCGACGAGCACGACATCCAGCGCTCGCTGCGCCATCAGGTGGAACTGTACTTCCTCGCACCGCTGGTCGTAGCCATCTGCCACACGGCCTGGAGCATCAACGTCATGAACGGATCGCTCACGGCGGCGCTGGGCGTAAACCCCGCAAACTCGATTGCGCTCACCGCCGTCCTCATGACCATCATTTACGGAGGGTACATGCTCATCACGTACCTGGTAAGCAAGCGCCTTGTGAAAGCGACGCTCGCGCGCTAACGAGCGCCGCGCATACCCCATAAAGAGAGGCCGGGTTGAGGCAATGCCCCAACCCGGCTTCTCGCATGATGGAAGATGCAGCTAAGCGGCCTTCCTGGTCGCTACGGCATGAGCGGCCAGCCCAATGGCCACGCCCAAGACAGCGGGAAGCAACCACGACAACCCCATGTCGAACAGGGGCACATACGCAGAAGCACCCGCCAGCAGCCCCTCGAAGGGAGCACGCGCCACCTCGGGCAATCCATTCAGAAAATCGAGCACGCACGTCACGGTAACGCATGCCACGACCGCCACATACACCTGGCGAGGAACCGAAACCCAACGCCCAGCCAAGGCCAGACCAATGAGCACGATGGCAAGCGGATACAGGAACATGAGCACGGGAACCGCGTACTCAATGACGCGCGTAAGGCCAGCATTAGCGATTATCAGGGAAAACACCGCAAACAGCAGCACCCACACCCGATACGAAGGACCTTTCGGAAGCACTTCGCGGAAGAACTCCGCACAGCTCACCAGCAGGCCAACGGCCACCTTCAGGCAAGCCAGCGCAACGGTGACGGCCAGGATGACCAAACCGGCAGGGCCAAAGTAGGCCGTGGCGATCTGGGTAAGGGCGATGCCGCCATTTTCCGAAACGCCCAACGCCCCTACGCTCTGAGCGCCCACCAGGGCAAGCGCGCCATAGATGACCACCATGATGGCGCAGCTCACCGCACCACAGCGCACAACCTCACCCGCCACGGCACCGCCATCGGAAACGCCCAGGCGGCGAATGACATCAACGACCACACCGCCAAAGGCCAGGGCGGCAAGAACGTCCATGGTGTTGTACCCCTCGAAGAACCCGTTCGAGAAGGCATTCGTCTGGTAGTTGGCGGAAGCAGCCGCCGCATCCACGGACGACAGCGGGTTCACCAACGCGGTAATGAGCAGCACGGCCAGGAACACCAAGAACAACGGCGTAATGACCTTGCCGATCCACGTGAGAATCTGACCAGGGCGCATGGCCAACAAGACGGCGATTGCGAAGAATACGACCGTACACGCGGGCAGCCACGAAGAGCCCACGAGCGGCTCGATGCCCACGGTGTAGGTAACCGACGCGCAGCGGGGAATGGCGAAGAAGGGCCCAATGGTCAGGTAGAGCACGCTCATAAACGCAATGCCCCACGTGCCGCCAACCTTTTGCGCAAGCTCAAGGCCGCCCGAAGCACGGCTCGCACCCAGCGCGGCAACGCCAAGCAACGGCAGGCCCACAGCGGTAATCACGAAGCCAAGAGTGGCAACCCACACATTGCCCGCGGCAAGCTGGCCCAGGTGAACGGGGAAAATGAGGTTTCCCGCACCAAACAGCATGCCGAACAGCATGACTGCAACCGATATCCTATCCCTAGCCTTCACGGGCACTCCTTACGTTCGAAAAACAGGGGCACATGATAGCACGCACGCCGCGCAAGGCGCCAAGCGCTCCACACTCCCTCGACACGCAACGCGCACCGCCCGCCCGGCTGGTAGAATCTCTTCCGTTGTCACAGAAGCGCCACGAAAGGACACCCATGCGAGACATCGAGCTGAAACGCGTATACCGGCATTTTAAGGGCGACCACTATCTCGTGGAAGACATTGCCCGCCATTCCGAGACCAACGAGGAATACGTGGTATACCGCAAGCTCTACGGCGACGGCTCGCTGTGGATCCGCCCCAAGACCATGTTCCTTTCCGAAGTCGACCATGAAAAGTATCCCGATTGCCCGCAGAAGTACCGATTCGAGCTACAGGACATCGAAAGCGTCGCCCACAAGGCATAGAAAACGGGCTGGTCGATCATCACTCGACCAGCCCGTTGCTCATATGGCGGAAAATGTCTAGCTGCAGATCTTGCCCGGGTTCAAAATGCACTTCGGGTCGAAGACGGCCTTGATACCCGCCATGAGGTTGATGGGCGTCTCGCCCAGCGAAGCGCGCAGGTAATCCTTCTTCGCATGGCCGATGCCGTGCTCGCCGGAAATCTGGCCGCCCAACTCGGCGCACTTGGCGTACGCAGCTTCCATGACCTTGGCGGACTGCTGCAGGAACTCGTCCTGGTCGGCGTCGTTCGCGCAGCAATAAATGTGCAGGTTGCCATCGCCCGCATGACCGAACGAGCGAATGCGCGTGCCATTCTGCTCGCCCACTTCATGGACGTACTTCAGGAAGTCGGCAATCACGTTCACGGGCACGACCACGTCCATCTCGTCGATGAGGTCGGTATCCGATTCGATGACGGTCAAGAACGAGCTGCGGGCCGCCCAGACGCTTTCCTTCTGAGACGGATCCTGCACCACGAGCGTATCGAACGCGCCCTGTTCATCGGCGATTTCAGCCAGGCGCTCGGCACGCATGAAGATCTCGTCCTCATCGTTTCCGTCGAGCGTGACCAGAATGTACGCGCCCGCTTCGCAACCATTCACTTCCGTGGGGAACACGTGGTTACCCGTGGCCTCGGCCGAGGTATCCACGATGTCGCGCTCCATGAACTCGATGGACTGCGGATTCAGACCAGCAAGCTTGATTTTGGGAACAGACTCGATGGCCGACTCGATGTTCTCGAACGGCAGGATGAAGCTCATGTCCTCACGCGGATTGGGAACGAGCTTCAGCGTGAGCTCGCAGATGACGCCGAGCGTGCCTTCCGAGCCAATCATCAGGTGCAGCAGGCTATACCCCGAGCTGGTCTTCGTGACCGCGCGGCCAATATGCTGAATTTCGCCCGTGGGAAGCACCACGGTCATGGCCAGCACGTAATCGCGCGTCGTGCCGTACTTTACGGCACGCATGCCACCGGCGTTGGTGCTCACGTTGCCACCCAGAGAACCGGTCTTCTCACCAGGGTCGGGCGGATACATAAGATCGTGGTCCAGAGCGTCGGCAGCCAGATCGCACAGGCGCACGCCCGGCTGAACGCGCACATTCAGGTTGTCCATATCGTACGCAATGATCTTGTCCATGCGCATCGTGCACAAAACGACGCCGCCATACAACGGCGTGCTGCCGCCAACCAGGCCCGTACCTGCGCCGCGCACCGTAACGGGAATGCTGTTCTCGTAGCACAGCTTCATGATGGCCGCCACTTCCTCGGTGGTAGCGGGAAGGCAAACCGCCTCGGGCATGCGCGTGCCGTAAATGGGCATCTCGTCATGCGCGTAATCTTCGGCGATGTCCTCGCCGGTAAGGCAGTTGTCGGTGCCCACGATTTCCGCAAGCTGGGAAACCAGCTCGGGCGTGAGCTGATGATACTCGGGCATTAAAGCTCCTTTCCATGCAGGTCCCTTCCCGCATGTTACGTTCTCCCTCAATGAGAGACTGTTATACCAGTTTAGTTGGGTGCTACCGGCCCCAGAGTAATAAAACCCCCGAGAATAATAAGGCCCGCTGGCGTAGCGCCAGCGGGCCACATGGCTTAGGAGGCTTGCATTTTCCGCAAGCGGGCATGCAGGAACAGGCCCTCGTCGGTGTCGGCGATCAAACGAGGCGTTGCATATTCCTCGATGATGCGCGCCGTAGAGTGGATATCCAGATTATCGCGGATGGCGTCATCCACGCTGGGCAGGGGCTCGTGGCTATAGAGGACCAGGTCGTTCGGGCCGCTCACCAGCGTGAAGCCGGCAATGCCCGTGGTCTTCTGGTACGCCGCGGAAAAGCCGCCGTCGATGCAGATCACCTTGCCGCCAGCCTTCACCGGGTCTTCCCCGTCCTTCACCTTCACGGGCACGTGACCGCACACCAAATGGGCGGTATGGGGGTCGAGGCCGAAGTCGCGGAAGATGTTGTTGTAGGGCTCTTCCGAATCGAAGAGCTGGTAGAACGCATTCTTGACTTCCTTGCGCGCTTCCTTTTCGCGGCACATGTATATTTCGAACGTGGCCATCTTGCTCTTCGCGAACAGGGGCGAGCCTTCGCCCAGCCACAGGTACCACATGATGTCCCGACCGCGCTTGCGCGTTTCCTCGTCTTCGGCGCGGAAGCCGCGATACACCCATTCCTGCAGCTCGTCGTACAGAGCCAGGCCCGAGCACGTCTTCCCAAAGATGTCGACTTCCTTCAGGCTGCCATCCTCGTTCAGCGGCACGCAGGCATGGAGCAGCAGGTTTCCGTTGGAAAGAGCATACAGACTGCCGCGGTCGAGCAGAACGCGCATGTGCTTCTGCAGCGTTTCGCACGTCATGAACTCATGCTCCAGATGGCGCATGACCGCTTCCTCTTCCGGCGTGAGCTCGTAGGGATGCTCGCGGTCGACCGTGGGCAGGTACGTATCGGTGACTTCGTATTCCACGCCATCCACCGGCACGATGCCACGCTCGTAGTCGATAAGGTGCAGCAGCTTGCGGCTTTCCAGCCCAAAGCTCGGGTTCTCATCGATAAGCTGGGCTTCCACCTTGAACTGCAAGATGGCCATGGCCTTCTGCACCTTTATGGCAGCGTCGAGCTCCTGCGGAGAAAGGCCCGGGTTCACCTTCAGGGCGAAGGCCTCGCACGGGTCGCCCTCGTACGCCTTCAGCGCGAAGTCCACCAGGGGCGCAAGGTCCATGCCGTAGGCATCGGTAAGGATGTCGAGGTTGCCATAGCGCGCGCAGTTGCGCACCACGTGCGCGATGCAGCCGCGCTGGCCCAGGGAGGCGCCCATCCACACCATGTCGTGGTTGCCCCACTGGATGTCGAGAGAGGGCAGCTTGGCCAGCTCGTCCATGATCAGATGCGGCGCGGGGCCGCGGTCGTAGATGTCGCCCACCATGTGCACATGGCCAATGACCAGGTGCTGAATGGCCTGGCACAGCGCAATGATCTGCACATCGGGATCGTTCGAGAGCTCGGGGGCCTGTGCGGGAGCCTTGTCTTCCAGGCCCAGGATGACGTACACCTCGCGGGCAACGTCGCTGGAAAGCGCATCGGCAACGGAGCGAGGCGAACGGTCGGCAGCCACATGGCGAAGAACCGCAAGCAGGTTCTTCATAGTGTGGATGCGCCACAGATCGGCATCGTCGGCTGCCTCCACCAGCAGGGGAAGCTTGCGATGCGGATAGTACACGAGCGTTGCCAGGGCATCGGCCTCGCTCTCTTCCAGCTGATCGCCCAGCACGTCGTCGATGGCCACGCGCACCATGCCGCACCCATTACGCAGGATATGCACGAACGCGCCGTATTCGCCATGCACATCGGAAACGAAGTACTCGGGCGTTTTCAGGGCATTCAGTTCAGCGGATATCTTCTTGATTTCCTCTTCGCGGTCCATGGGCGTCCTTTCGTGTTGGTTGTTCCGTCCTATGGTACCCGATGGAACGAGGATATGCAGCTTATTGCCAAATTGCGCGTAATGCGGCGATTTCCTCCGCATACCCCACAAGCGATTCCTGGGGCGTTTCCAGGTAGAACGGCAGGTGGCGCAACGCGGGATGGCGGGTAACGGCGGAAAGGGCCTCGAAGCCGATTTCCCCCTTGCCAATGCACTCGTGGCGATCCTTATGCGACCCGCAGGGGTTCTTCGAGTCGTTCAGGTGAATGGCCTTCAGCCGATCGAGCCCAATGACGCGGTCGAATTCCTCGAGCACGCCATCTAGGTTGTCGCGAATATCGTAGCCCGCATCCCACACATGGCAGGTATCGAGCGTGACCCCCATATGGTCATCCAGATCTACGCCATCGATGATGGTCGCCAGCTCTTGAAACGTACGCCCGATTTCCGTTCCCTTGCCCGCCATGGTCTCCAGCAGCACGGTGGTCGTCTGCTCGGGGCGCAGCACGTCGTTCAAGACGGCAACGATCTTCTGAATGCCCACTTCGACGCCCTGCCCCACATGACTGCCAGGATGGAAGTTGTAGCACGAACCGGGGAACGTCTCCATGCGCTGCAGGTCATCGGCAAACGTCTGACGCGCGAAATCCTGCACCTCGGGCTTGGCCGCAGCGGCGTTCAGCGTATAGGGAGCATGGGCGAGCATGCACACGATGCCCTGTTCGCGCGCCCGCACGCGATACTGTTCGATGTCCTTCGGGTCGAGCGCCTTCGCCTTGCCGCCGCGCGGGTTGCGCGTAAAGAACTGAAACGTGGTCGCGCCCAGCTTCGCCGCTTCGTCAGCGGCCCTCGCATAGCCTTTGGCCACCGAAAGATGCGGGCCAATTACCAGCTGATTCATGAACTCCCCTTGAAAACGAAACGCCCCATGGCTTCCTGCCATGGGGCGCAAAACCTATCGAGAATGCTTGCCCCGTGGCATCGCAGCCGCCTCGCCCCAGCCAAAGCGTTGCGCAAGCGCATTCGATATCAGCGACACGAGAATGCCCGCTGCAACACCCATGATCAGGCCGGCCAGCACGTCGGTGAGATTGTGCACGCATACGTACAGGCGCGAGAAGGCGATGAGAATCGCCACGACAAGGCCCAGCACCTTCCAGGGCTTCTTTACGTTGCTGAACAGGAGCACCGTTGCCGCCGCGAAGCTTGCCGACGTATGCCCCGAAGGGAACGAGTAGTCGGTCGGGGCCTCCACCAGCAGGGGAAGCAACGTGGGGTCGACCACGAACGGACGCGGCCTAGCGACGATGGGCTTGATGATGAGGTCGCCCACGACCCAAACAAGCGCAACGCCGCAGATGAGCGTAATGCCCCAACGACGATAGCGCTTCATGCAGATAAGCACGATGCCCGTAATAAGCCAAATAGCGCCCTTTTCGCCTAGCATGGTAATGGCAGGCATGACCATGTCGAGAAAGTCGCATCCAATCGTATTCTGGATGCCATGCAAGATTGCAAGATCCATGTGTACCCCCTTCATACGCTTTGAGGAACCCTATCGTACCAGACGGGAGCAAGGGAACCCCACCTCGTTGCCTAGCCGCATGAAGGCAACAGCACTAGCGAACGATGCGCGCGATGCGCTTCGCCAGGGCCATGATGGTGAGCATGGGCGGATTGCCCATTGCCACAGGCAGCAATGACGCGTCGGCAACATAGCAATTGGCGGGCAAAAGACGGCTGTGCAACGTTTGAGCCTCGGCCTTCGTAAGGGGAAACGTGCCGCCCGGATGCCCGGCGTTCATGGTCCCCAAGACCATCTCGTCCTCTCGTACGCCCATGCGCCCAAGAATCTCCTTGCACTGATCGACGCCATACGCCATGCGCTCGTAGTCGCGATCGGTCAGGCGCTTGGCAATGCCGCGGCGGCCCACCGACCCCTCTTGCGTATCGGCGTACTTGATCATAATGCTCGCAATGTCGCGCGCGGGCATGCGCCAGCCCCGGTTGAAGAAGAAGCTCAGCCAGTCCATGTACGGCGAGAGAATGTACCCGTCCTGCTGGCTCGCGAACGGCATGGGAAGCTGCCGATGCAGGGACGCCCCGGGAAGGCGACCCGCCACGCATAGCACCGGGTCGGCGAAGAATGCCTGTTCCGAAACGATGCCCGACGACTCCAGGATGAGAGGGGTTCCCTGCCCGCCAGCCGCGAGGACGACCAAATCGGCGCGGAACAGCTGCTTACGGCCCCGATGAATGGCCCATACGCCCTGCACCTGGTCGCACGATATCTCCAGCCGCATCACACGGCACCGATCGATGATCTGGGCGCCCCGACGCACTGCCTCGTCAAGCAGCGAACGGGCATCCCATTTCGCGCCCGCAGGGCAACCCAAAACGCAGCGCCCGCACGCAACGCATCGCACGTGGGGTTGCATGAATTTCGGCATAACCCTTGGCTGCAGGCCCATTTCCTCGAATATGCCCCAGATCTCCTCCGTACGCTGCGACCAACCACCACGATGGCCTGTCGTTATGGGAAGCTCACCCTGCAGGGCGTCGAACTCGTCGTCGAGGCATATCCCCATGCCACGCAAGGCGCCATCCTGGCGTATCGCATTGGCCGTAGCCAGGGTGGTCGTGCCGCCCACGGAGCGCCCCGTCACGAGCGTCATTTCGGGAACGTGCGCAATCCTCATCTGCGGAAACAGCAGCTGGATCATGCGGTCGTCGAAGAAGGCCCCCGTCTTGCGCCAGGAGGCCAGGCGGCCGATGTTCATGCCGAACGGAGAAAACGTGCCGCCGCTTTCCAACACGGTAACCTGGTAGGACCCCTGCAGCTCGCGGGCCATCATGGCACCACCCGCACCCGACCCAACAACGATAGCCGTCTTCATCGTGCGGCCCCTTTCATTTCAAAGCATGCGCAACACGCATCTGCGCCCTGGGTTACGCGCGAGGAAAAGACGAGTTCGCCATCGCCCACAAGCCCCGCCATAAGGCCCTCGTCCATGCGCGACATCAAGGCGCACGTCGCGGGGCCGTATACGCTCGAAAAATAGCAACTGCGCATGCGAACAGACGCGGATGGGCCGCAATTCCCTTCGCAAGCAGTATCGGAAGAAGAGCAAGAGCAAGCCACGTCGCCCTTTGCAATTTGCCCGCCAGCGCTCGCGCCCTGCGGGGACGCGCTCGCAGCTTGTGCAGGCTGGGCTTCCAGGGCAATGCCGATTACCCGATAGAGCACGCGTACCACTTCCCATGCCTCGTGCTGGTCCGTCGGTCGAAGCACGCGACGCAGGGCGCATGCCGTCGAGCGCATTTCCTCGCGCAGACGCAGAGCCAATTCCGTATTCCGAATGGCATCCAGCTCGTTGGGGGCAAGAGGAGCGCCACGCTCTTCCATACCCCACGAGCGCGCCCGGGCCATGCGCAGCGTATACGCGGCATAGGCATGCAGCCGTTCGGCATGCGACCCATCCAGACGCTTCGGTCGCCCGCTGAACCCACGGGCGGTCGCACGCATCAGCACGCGCAACACAACCTTGCCAAACAAGGTCGGCATGCGACGATGAGCCAGATGGAACACGCGAACCGGAATGGACACCCTACGCCCCCTTCGCCGAACCCCGAGAAGCGGCACTGCCATGGCCCTCGTACAGGGCTTCGATGTCGGCGCGATAATGCTCCTCCACCACGGCATGACGCACCTTTAGATTAGGCGTTAATTCGCCTTTTGCAATAGAGAGGGGCTCGCGTTTCACGACCCATCGCTTCACCTGCTCGGGATGGGACAATTCCGCATTGACGCGCGCGATATCGTCCTCCAGGCCCTCTTCGTCGCGATCCTGGCTCAGCCAAAGCAGTGCACTGCAGAATGGCCTGCCCTCGCCCACGATTACCGCCTCGTCAACGCCGGGAATGCCCTTCAGCGCAGTTTCTACCTTCTGCATATTGACGTTCTTGCCATACGACGTGACGAGCATCTCCTTCTGGCGCCCCACGAGGGAAAGATGTCCCTCGGCGTCGAGCGCCCCGATGTCACCCGTGCGCAGCACACCCCCGCCAACGCTTTGCGACTGAAGGCCATCGTAGCCGAGCGCCACCTGTGGGCCGTACACAACGATTTCTCCGTCCTCGGCAATGCGGATCTGCGTATCAGGAAGCGCCGCGCCCACGCTGCCCAGCTGGTTATCGCCCAGGCGGCTGAGCGTGATGAGGGGCGCTTCCGTCTGCCCATAGGCGTTGTGGATTTCGATCCCCAGCGCGCGATAGCTCTCCAGCAGCTTCCGGCTTACGGGAGCCGAGCCCACCAGCAACTGCTCGCACGCATCAAGCCCCGCCAATTTCAGCAGCTTGCGACGCGCAACGCGCGCAAAGGCGCGCTTCACGGGGCCATCCTTCATGGCTAGGTAGCGCTGACCAGCAGGGTTCGCGGCAAATTGGTCCCATACCTTCTCGTAGAAACGCGGCACGGAAAAGAACACCGTCGGGCGAATCTTGGGCAATGCCTCGGCAAGGGCCGCAAAGTCGTTGAGGTAATAGAGGTCGGTCTTGGCGCGCATGTAATAGGGGGCATACGTTGCCAAGATGCCCTCGACCACGTGGCTCATCGGCAGAAACGACAGGTAGCGCATCTCAGTCGTCCGCCCGCGCCAGCCCAGCAGGGCCGCAAGAACCTCGCCCATCCAGCGCAGCTGGTAATGGTTGAACAGTACGCCCTTCGGCATGCCCGTCGTGCCCGACGTAGAGCGAATCGTGGCTAGCTCCCCATAGTCAACGACCGCCGGTGAAGGCGTCCTACCCACGCCGCGCTCTAGGAACGCATCCCAACGCACCACGTCATCCGCAGGCGCCGGAACCTCCACGCCACCAAAGGCGACGATGGGAACGTCGGCTTCCATCTGGTCAATGCGCGACATGATGCGAGCATCTCCCACGAAGAGCATCGACGCACGTCGCACGCGCAGCAGCGCATCGATTTCCTTGGGCGGGGTCGTATAGTACACGGGAACGCTCACCGCGCCCGCAAGGCCCAACGCCATGTCAAGGGCAAAGTACGTCGTACTATTCGCCCCGGCCACGGCAATGCGATCGCCTGGCTGTACGCCCCACGCATCAAGCGCCGCATGGATGCGCGCAATAAGATCGTCCATCTCTTTCGCAGGCATGTTGCTTATGCCCTGAGCGCTCACATCATGATAGACAATGGGCGCGCTTGCGCTCTTCCGCCGAAACGCAGCTTGCTCGAACACCGTTCGACTGCTGTGATGCAGGAAGTTCTTGCGGCACGCATACGCCAGCATCGAATCGATGTAGTCACGCCAGAGGGGAAGCTCGCGCCTACGCGGACCAAGGTTTTCCGTGTCGAAGTCACGCCTATCGTAGAAATACGGCGTGAGCGCCATAAGGTTCGCCGCGCGACCATGAGCGCGCTCCTCCCCCTGCATGTTCCGCGCCGCGCCGCGATTCGCCAGACCCGGTATGGGCATGCAAAGCATCCGGGGAACAGTCACCCCAAGCTCGCGCTTCGCCCACGCACGAACGTAGTCGACAAGCTCGCCCACCTGCGGTTGCTGCTCCTTGGGAGTTACCAGGTGAAACGTCTTGCCCTGGGCATCGCCCTCAAACAAGAGACCCACCAGGGTGCGGGCAACATAATCCACGGGGACGATGTTGACCCTTTGGCGACGCGATACGGGAAGGAAGCGAACGCCCTGCGTAAGCAGAAGCTTCAGCACGTAGTACACCGTATTGAACGTGGCGATGCGCCCCGTTTCGCTGTCGCCCACTATCATGCCGGGACGAAATACGGTAAACGGCAAACCGCTTTGCCGCACCAGGCACTCGGCTTGCCACTTGCTCTCCTCGTACGCGCTATTGAAAGCGTGCTCGGGCAGTTCGTCGGCAGGAATACGCCCATCGAGCGCGCCAGCGACATACGCCGTCGACACGAAGGCGAATCGCTCCATGCCGCCGGAAGCCCGCATATCCCGCGCAAGCTCCAAGGCCTCGCGCGTACCGCCCAGATTTACCTGCTGCATCTCGGCGCGGGACTTCATGATCTCCACCTGGGCAGCCGCATGCACGACGAACCCGCACGCTTCGATTACGCGCACACGGTCGGACGAAGAGAGCCCCATGCCCGGCTCTGTCAGGCTTCCTACCACCGGGAATACGCGGCGCCCCACGGCTTCGCGCAATTCCGGCAGCTCCCACCAAAGATTGCGCAGGCGAATGCCCGCTTCGCGCTCGTCGCGCGCCCTCACCAGCGCATAAATGGGCGCGTCGGTCGCGCCCAAGAGTTCCCTAACAATAAACGTGCCCAGAAAACCCGTGGCACCCGTCAGGAATATACCCATACGTTTTTCGGCCATCGCACGCCTACTTCCCAAGGGGGCCGCACACTGCCGCACACGCTTCGCGCAACCGCGAAGGATTGGCTCTCGAGGCAGAGGAGGAAACGTCCGCCGCTTCCGACGCATACGCCGGTCGCTCATGCAGGGACGCCGATGGTGCCGCAAGTCGCGTAGCCGCTTCGCCAACCACCGCGGAAGCCTGGAAGCGAGCCGCTTCGCTCTCGCGAACCATGCGCTCCATAAGGGCCATCATGTCGAACATGTCGCTGCGGTACTGTTCCGCCGACTTCACGAGCCTGCGTCGAATAGATTCCCCGTTCGCGTCGATATAGGCAATCGAACGGCGAAGATGCTCCGCCAGCTGCGTATCGTCGGTGCGCAGCAGCAGGTGCTCCGACAAGCCCACCTCGTCCATCGTATTCTGAAGGCGTTCGTCCATGGAAACGGCAACCGTGGGCACGCCGGCAGGCATGCTCAGCACGTTCGCGTGATAGCGCGAGGTAATGAGCAGCGACAGGCTGCGCAAGACCGCCGTCATGCGATACGCATTGTGCTCGCGCGCCAGGAAGATGGAATGCGGGGCACGAATGAGCCCCGACAGCTTGAGGCACGCGCGCTCGTCAAGGCGTTCCATGCCCAGCAGCACCACATGACAACCCGTCTGCTCGTAGCGAGCATTCACGGCCTCGGCAAGCGCATTGATGTACGCATCGAACGCCCGATCGCGCTCGGGCGACTCGCTGAAGAAGTACCATTTCGCGAAGTTCTGAGACCAGTCGCGGGTCACGGCCGCACGTACCGTCTTCGCAAGCGACGGCTTCACGGGCCAGCAGAACGGATTGATGGCAGCGACGCCCAGAAGAGGGGCAGAGCCGTCCCAGCCATCGGAATGCAGCTGCGCATTTACGACCGCCCTATCGCTTTCCGCAACCTGGAAATCCCAGGCCGCATCAGTTCCCTCAAACGCGTTCAAGCCCAGTTCGAGCACGCGTTCGTACGACGCCTTGCTGCGCGCGATGAACTGTACCTCGGAAAACTCCTTGCGCACGGTACGCTCCAGGAACGCATCCATGTCGCCTGCTTCCGAACCCAGGGCGATGCAAGGCTTTCCCTGGGCCTTCATGATGCCCGCCGCTTCCGCGAAGAACAACGTGAGGGCATTGGCGAACTTGCTCTTCAAGGTAGAACCCTCGCAGAGGATCACCACGTCGTGAGCCGTGCAGGCACGAAGCGTGACGAAGGGATACAAAGAACTGAACTGCAGAGACTCGATACCGTTGGGGAAATAGCAATCGGTCGCATTGCGGTCGAGGGTCATGACCGTCACCTGAGCGCGCTCGGCGAAACGCCCCTGAACGATACGGGCGATTTCGGCCGTACGCACATCGGCCCCCGTATTTCCCGCACCGTTATACCCCACAAGTAGAAAGCGAATGGGAGCATTGGGTTGCATTTCGCTATAGCGAACAAGGCCCAACTTCGAAAGCGGCTTCGCCCATGCAGAAATTCGCACAAGCACGCGAACGACAATGTCCAAAAGACGATCCATATGCATAACACCCCATGTAATCCAGTATTACGGATGGAATGGTATCACGCAATCTAATTGTACACAATACAACACTCGTAGTATACGCACGAGAAAAGCCCCTGGCCACGCACCGCTTACGCAGTGCTCACCAGGGGCTTTAAAGGTATCCCGATATGGAGAAAAATGACGCACCCGTCACCAAGGCGTCATCATGTACCCACAGCGGGCGTTACGCCTCAACGAGAGAAGACCCAAAGGGTGCAATGGCCAGACGAGCCATCTTGAAGAGCTGCATGCCGAAGGGAATCCCCACGACCGTTACGCAAAACAGTATCCCCATTACGGCGTAAGCCACGGCCGTCCAAAACCCAATGACCAGGAACCACACGATGTTGGCCAACAACGACGGCGCGCCGCCGCCGTATACGATATCCTTCCCGAACGGCGCGAGCGTAAGCGCCGCCATGCGAAACGAGATGCGCCCCAGCGGAATGCCAATGATGGAGATGTAGAAGATGCAGCCCGCAAGGCAGAAGCCCAGAGCCGTAATCCACCCGCCGGTGAGAATCCAAATGATGTTTCCAATTGTGCGCATGGTTCCTCCTGGACGATAAACGAGCTTGCTCGCCATGCTACCAGGGATATCACCCTCGCGTGTACGATAGAGAGTACTTCCACATGAACAAGGGATGGAGGTTTGTCCACGCGTCCGCTGGACATGCAGTAGGCGGATCCGCTCTTGGCTCGCGCGAGCGCTATACGCCGCTTCGCAAGCGAGAACGGGGCGCTCTGCGCCCGATTATTGCGATAGAGAGCGGCTGCTTCGACAACGCGCGGCGGGTCATCATGCCTTTCGTACCTACAGCTCTGCCGCCCCCGTTTGCATATAGAGCTTCGCATCGAATGGATCGCCATTGCGCATGCGCAGCTTCACGAACGTAGGGACGCAGTAGAGCGCAAGCTGACCCTCGCCCTGAGGGACCACCTTGGAAAACGTTGCGGGCAGTACGCAGCGCCACCGATCGTCGGCAAGGCCCATGTCCTCGAGCGTATGCATGTACGCGGCTGCATCGCCGCCTTCCTCGAACAGCTCACGCACATGCGCTGCCGAGCCAAAGGGAAACGCAGCCGAAAGGCCAATCGTAGAGCCCACGGAGCCATCACGCATCAAGTCGAACTGCAATTCCAGCCCGAAAGGCGATTCCAGGATGGGACGTACGCAATCTTGCAGCAACGAACCAGCCGTATAAAAGCCGCACGCACACAGATCATCGACGAGCAACGAGCAGTCTTCTTCGTATCGAGCAGCTGTTTTACGGTCGGCGAAGCAGTCGACGCGAAGGTGCGCCCCCGGCCGCCCCGGATGCACGCCGGTATACCAAATCTTCCAGCCAGCTGGCAGGGAGTCGGAGAATTCACGATAGAGGTCGTACGCATCCTCACCTGCCGCAATGTCAAAGAATCGCTTGATATCGCGCAGGGGACTCCCGTTGATGTTCACATGCACCGCTGGATCATTCAAACGACCTCGCGAGATGTCAAACGCCAACGCCAAGCCATTGCCGCCTGGCTCCTCATTGGCATACCACCTGAATAATTCGCCGTAGGGGCTCCTCAAGTCGATTTCCTCGGCCTTCAAATCACGCAGTGCCCAATGCGAATACGCCATGTGCAAATCAAAACGAGCTTCGCCCAAAAGCGGTATTTCGAACCAGAGAACGGGCATCTGCTGCGTGTTCGGAGCGCGCAAAATTGCCTCCCGCGCCAGAGACGCACCCGCCGAGGCGGGACACGCATGGACGTCCTTGCCCACGGAAGCACCCAACAAGGCCTCGGAACGCACATCGTTCGTCATGAGCGCGTATAGAGCATCGAACATTTCCACGTTGGTCAACATAGCCAGAGCTCCCCATCTGCCGGCAACAAACCCCAACGCCCATTGTACGCAGTGCAGAGCCAGAACGCCCTTGCTGAGAACGTTCCGTAACGAATCGCAGTCAAGCAGGGAGGCGCAAGGCGAGAGCCCTGGGCCGAGCAAGCAGCTCCGCCCGAACGCACGACGCGGCTCGGGCGCGAGATTCCGCACGCGCGAGTCGCATTCCGGCGCGCGACCCGGAAGCGGCTGGCCACGACAGGCCCCAAGACCCAATTCCGATGCGCAAGCCCCCGACAACTCAAAGGGGCCGCCCGGCGGCGCGAGAGTGCCAGCCGGGCGGCCCCATGGCATGGAAATGCCCCCCATGAGCGCGACGCCCTATCCTCCCACGGACTACACCGCAG
>NZ_SUUH01000006.1 GCF_015062615.1 Denitrobacterium detoxificans | reverse complement strand
CGCCGCCGCCGGACGGGCCCTCTGGGCCCTCGGAAGCAACTCCCCGCTGCAAATGCAGCTTGTGCATAGTACCTCCCTCGAGGGTGCCGTTCAAGCGTATTCGGAAGGCTTCACAAACCACCCACAGACAGGCGGTTTTACACGTGAAAACGCCTGCTAGAGAGCCGTATGGCCCATTTCCGCGCACACATTCCATCCACTTCTGGGGGCTTCCATTCCGCATCTTGAATGGGCGGCTTGCATCCATCGAACATCTGTCCGCATTCTTGGACAGCCCCTTCCCTCTGCCCGCGTAGTCTAAAGGCATCATCCGCCCCATAGCAAAGGAGGTAGGAGTGAACAGCAATGAAAACACCCTCAATACAGCCGTACAAGAACTTACCGACTACCTCACGAAAGATAGTCGGGCGCGGTACCTGGCCGACGTTCTCTGTGCCTGGGACCACGAGCTCCGCGATTGGCTCCCCGGCGCATCGATCGTCATACGCACCGAGTTACGCGACATCACGCTTTGGTGGCCCGACGGCATTCATCTAGAAGTAAGCACGGAACCCGTGTGCGATTACCAGCAGGCCCCCGCCGCGCATTTGCGCTGGAAACAATACGTGGGCTTGAAATCGTTCATTGGCTCGAGCATCGTCAGCTTCACGCTGGATACGCTAGGCGAACAGGACGCGCTCTGGATACTGTTTCAGAATGGCCGCAGTGCGCGCATTTCCCCACAGGATGTCATGACGCTTACGTCGTTGGCGTATCCCGCTTCCGCATAGTGCACAGCTGCACCCCGCGCGGTCCATGTACGGCTGCGCGGGGTGCTTACTTATATATGTTCGGTTCCGCGCTTCTTGGACGCCATCGATTTAGGGCACCCTAGCCTAGCGACGGCGCTCGAAAGCGAACCTTCAATGCTCCTTACCCGAGTAGGCGCCCAATCAAGGTCGAGACAAACAACCCATACAGAAGTCAGCGCATGTTCCGAGTTTAAACGCCAGAAGCGCGCCAGCACACACCCGCGCCATTCGCTCGCAACAGGGGCAGACCGCTCGCAAGCCCGCCCCAAAACGAGGACCCGCCTTGCCCTTAGGACCCAATGCGGCCCATGCAAGAAAAGAGCGCGCCCGGTCAATCGAGCACGCTCTTAGGGGGCAATGTCGGCCTACGGCATGCGCTGTCCGCCAGCGCCGCCCCCTAGATTAATTAATGTCGATGTAGCTTGCCGAAATGGAAGGCACCGTTGACGCTGCGCCAAGCACCGTCGTGTAGGTATAAAGACCCGTCGACATGCCATACACCGTTACAACATCATCCTCGAGCACGCGCGTGCTTACCGCTGAAGACGAAGCAGAAACCAGAACGATGTCGTCCCAGATGCCATACGAGCCCTCCGTTACGTGCATGAGATACACCGTGCCGTTCTTGCTTTCCTGAACTTGGAATACCTTGCCCGTAATGGCAATGTCCTTCGCCAGCCAATCCGCTTCGTACCGCGCGAGATCCTCGTACTCAACCCAGGCGCACGCCTCCTTGTATTGCTCGGGAGTGAGCGTGGTGCAGGTGATCTCGAGCGGGCAACTCTTGTCGTCGACCGTGATGGTGAACGTAGACGTTTCGCCCGCAACGAGCGCTGCAGGATTGTCGACTACGTAATCACTAATGGCCTTCGTGGTGTTGTCGGAGTACGTTCCCGTTACCACCAAGCCCGAAGTGCCCTGCTTGATCATGGTGCCCGCCTCGGTCGAGCCTGTGTACTTGGCCTCGATAGCGGTAAGCGTAGGCGCAGGAGCAGAGGCTGCAGGAGCCGCCGCATTGCCGGAACCCGAGTCGCCTTCCGTAGCGCTCGCCTGAGGAGCGCTGCTCTGCGAGTACGTGCCGGAACCCGACTGGCTTCCTAGGCTGCCCAACGACGCGAGCACCACAAGCACGGCAAAGACGGTAAGCGCGATGCGCGCGGGCGTGCTCTTGGGCCTGCCGAAGACCCACATAAGAGGGATACCCGCCACGGGACACACAATAGTCAGCAACACGAGAAACCACGTGCGTCGATAGAATGGCTCCTTCACCGAAGTAATAGGTACAGCGTACGCCGAAGGCATGGACGGAGCGTACGCCGCAGCCCCCTGCGAAGATGAAGCGGCGCCCGAGGCCATAGACCCCTGCGGGCCCGGTACGGCGCTCGACGCCGCGACAGATTGCGGGCCCGAAGCAGCGCTCGAGGCTGAAGCCGCCGGCTGCGCAGACGATGCGCCCGCCTGCGCAGACGTTTGCGTAGTGAACTCTGATTCTGGTTGTCCCTGGTTTTCCATTTCTATCCTTCCCCCTGCATATACGAATGAGTGCACGCATGCGCCAGGACGACGCCTTCGCGTACAACTGCCAATGTAAGGAAATGAGATGGGACAGGTGTACATTATTTGGGACAGAGCCAGATCGCAAGGAACGGCATCCGCTATCGACGCAAGGCAGGCGGCCGCGAAGCCAAAAGACATCGCGACCGCCTGACGAAATTGCGAGCAACCAGAGTAAAAGCCTAGTCGCCGTCGTTCGAAGGTTGGCGAACGGCCTGCGGGGCCGAGAGAGAGCCACCGCCCGGCATCGCAGGAGCGCCAACAGCCTGCGGAACCGTAGGGACTCCAGCAGCCTGCGGAGCTACGGGAGCGCCTACGATCTGCGGAGCCGTAGAGGCACCTGCGGCCTGCGAGTTCGCAACGTCGCAAGCAGCTTGCGGAGGCTCGGGAACGTAGCCGCGGCCTGCCTGCTTGCGAGCGGCTTTCGCCTGCAGCCTGGCGCTCACGCGGGCATTGAACGCCGCAGCGCCGTCGCCCTTCGAAAAGAACCAGTGGCCTTTCTTGCCAAGGTAGATCACAGCCGCGGCAAACACGGCGTCCGTCACTACGCCAATGACAAGCGAGGCGACATCCACCTGACTCGTCTGCGCCTGAAGGCCAAAGCCCATCGAGTAGAACGCAATGTAGTTGTTAACGATATGCGCGGCACTCGATGCCTCAAGGCCCTTCGTCTGCCACGCAACAACGCCCCAAATAATGCCACCCGCAAAGATGAGAACGACCCCGATGTCGTTGTAGGGATGCCCCGCCGCAAACGCAACAGCCGAAACGATGATGCCCACTACGGGCAGCTTGAACCACGAGCCAAACGTCTGCAGGAAGAAGCCGCGAAAGACGTACTCCTCGGCAATGCACTGAAGCGGCAGCAGCGCCGTGCACACGATAAAGCCCACCACCGTAAACTGAATCACATGATCGGGTTCAGGGACATCGGATGGTATAAAGGCGCCCACGAACGTGCTGATGCCCATGACCACCACGGCGACCACAAGGCTCTTGCCAAACGCGCCCCAGTTCCAGCCGCCGCGCGAAGACGTATACGAGGAATACGGGCGATCGCGCACGATAAGCGCCGCAAGCGCAATCGAGGGCAGCATAACGGCAATCGAGCCGAACTCGGCAAACGCGCCCGGCCCCGAAAATGCATCCATGCCGTCGTAGCCCGCAGTCATGCTGTCGAGCAGGGACAAATCGCCCTGCCAAAGAATTGCCGCGAGAAGGATTACGACCTGGAAAACGGTCATGAACACGAAAGCCAGCACGAACACCAATATGGGCTTGTACCACTTGTACGACAGAAACTGCCGAGGAAATGTCGCGTACTCGTACACGGGCTTTTCCTGCAACTCCAACGCCATTCTCTACCCCACTCACCACAACCGCACAGCGTTGCGCGGCACCTCATCTTGCCCCACCGAATCGCAATGAGGCACCCAAACTGACCGTTATTGCAAAGCATATAACGCATCTATCAGGATAGATGCGTCATCGGGCATTTGGGAGACATTTGTTACTCAACACAAAATGGCTACGAAGCGAAAGCCTCGTAGCCATTTCGTAGAACGGCATAGAGCGCGCTCGTCATGCAAACGCGAGCACGCTACACCGCCCAGGCGGCGTTTTCCTTTTGCAGCTGCAGCATATGGCGATACACGCCACCCTCGATGGAGAGTAACTGGCTGGGCGAGCCGTCCTCAACCACCTTGCCATCCTTCAAGACGACCAGGTGATCGGCATTTTCCACGGTGCGCATGCGATGCGCGATGACGAGCACCGTCTTGCCGACGAGCAGGCGCGAAAGCGCGCCCTGCACCTGCGTCTCGTTCTCGACGTCAAGCGACGCCGTGGCCTCGTCCAACAGCACGATGGGCGCATCTTTCAGCAACGCACGCGCAATGGAAATGCGCTGGCGCTCGCCGCCGGACAGGCGGCTGCCGTCCTCACCGATACGCGTGTCATACCCATGGGGCAGCAGCGAAACGAACTCGTCGCAGTTCGCCGCGGCCGCGGCAGCCAACACCTCGGCGTCGCTCGCGCCGCGCCTGCCCAGGCGAATGTTCTCCATCACCGTATCGTCGAATAGCACGACATCCTGGAACACCATCGAGTAGTCGCCCAACAGCACTTCGGGATCAATCGCGCTGATATCCACGCCACCCACGGTCACCGAACCAGCCTGCGCATCCCACAGACGCGCCGCCAAACGCGCGCACGTGCTCTTGCCCGAACCGCTGGGGCCCACCAAAGCCGTAATCTCACCCTGACGTGCGATAAAACTCACGCCATGCAACACGCGCTCATCGCCATAGCCAAACGCAACATCATGGAACTCGATGTCATAGCCATTCGGCTCGAACGTCTTGCTACCCTCGGCCAGCGGCTCGTCGTAAATATGCTGCAGGCGCTCGGCGCAAGCCTGAGAAACGAACAGTTCCGCAATAAGGGCCAAAGATTGGTCGAACGGCGCATAAATACGCGTGATGACCAGCAAGAACATAAAGAGCATCATGAAATCCGTCTGCCCCGTGGCAATAAGCCACGCACCCGTGAGCACGGTCGTTGCCACGCCCAGGCGCATGATGGCCTGGGCACCATTCACGAACAGGCCCGTGAAGATCTCGCCATGAATGGCAATCTTCTCACCATCGTCGATGGTCTTGTTCAGGCGCGCAAGATAGCGTTCCTCCTGATTGGTGGCGCGCAGCTCGCGTGCGTTCTCCAGCAGCTCCTGAATGCCATCGCTGATTTCCACCGCAGCCTCGCGCGCTTCGGCGCTCGTGCGCGTAGTCGAATTATGCGACCCGAAGAGCAGGGCGAACGCTACGGGCACCGCCCACAAGCAGGCAAGCGCCATGCGCCAGTCCATCGCAAACAAGCAGATGGCAATAATCGCCGTGGAGATATAACCGCCATACAGGTAGCCAATGACGTGCGACCAGACCTTTTCCATGCGCTTCACGTCGGTCATGATCGTTTCCGTGAGGTCCGCCAAGTCGCGCTTGCCGAAGAAGCCGAGCGGCAGCTTGCGCAAGCGCTCCGCCAGCCCCAAACGCAACGTGGCAACCTCGTCAAATACGACACCATAGGTGTTTTCATACTGCTGATAATGCGCGATGAACGACAGCACCAAGAACACAACGAGCAGTCCCGCATACAGCGCCACGGAAGGCAGCTCCGCACCATCGGTATACGTTGCCATGAACTGCTTCATAAGCATGTACAGAATGCCAACGCCGCCCATGACGACCAAATTCACGATGACCGTCCACACGGTACCGCGCTTCGCATTGCGTACGCCCCGATCGGTGAGGGCGTACTTGCGCTTGAATTTCTCTCCAAACATTAGGCTACCTCCCCGCCAATCTTCCACTGCACAGCCTGCTGGTAATCGGACCACATGCGGGCGTACAACCCACCTGCGTCTACCAGCTGGTCATGCGTGCCGCTTTCCACGATTTCGCCGCGGTTCAGCACCACGATGTTGTCGGCATGAATCACGGTGGAAAGGCGATGGGCAATCATGATGACGGTACGCCCATGCATGAGCGTACCGAGCGCCTTTTGAATGAGCGCCTCGTTTTCCGCATCGGCGAAGGCAGTGGCCTCGTCGAGAACCACGATGGGCGCATCCTTCAGGATGGCGCGCGCCAAGGCAACGCGCTGCTGCTCGCCGCCGGAAAGGTACACGCCCTTGCTACCCACTAACGTTTGGGCCCCGTCGGGCATCTTGGCAAGAATATCGTCGCACTGAGCTGCGGAAAGCGCAGCCATGACCTCCTCGTCACTGGCTTCGGGGCGCGACATGCGCACGTTTTCCATGATGCTCATCTTGAACAGGCGGCTGTTCTGGAACACGAAGGCAATGTGGTCCATGAGCGCATGCGGGTCGGCTTCACGCACGTCCACACCGCCCACCAACACGCGGCCTTCCTGCGCATCCCAGAACCGGGGAACCAAGCTTGCGACCGTAGTCTTGCCGCCACCGCTGGGCCCCACCAGGGCAACCGTACTCCCAGCTTCCACGCGGAAGGAAACCCCCTTCACCGCGGGCACGTCGGCGCCCGCATACGTGAAGGTCACGTCCTGGAACTCAACGCTCGCATCGCGCGGGTTCTGCGGGTTTTCGGCAACGGAAAGCAGCGGAGCGTCGAGCACGCTGTTGATGCGCGAAAGCGAATCGCTGGCCATCATGAAACCAGCCGAAGCGAACATCACGCGCGAAAGCGCCGTGGAAACGATTGCCGAAAAGATGGCGTAGAACGCAAAGTCAACGATAAACTGCGCAAAGTCACTCTCAAGAGCCGCAGGAGCCAGCAGCAACGCCACCGGAACCATGAGCGCGAACACACCCTCGAGAACGGTAAGGTTGATACTTTGCGGAACCTTGCACACGTGGCCTTCGTAATACGCGCCCTTTTCGCTGTACTCGTCGATAGCACTCTTGAACGCCTTGAACGAATAGATGGTCTGCTGAAACACCTTCACCACGGGAATGCCTCGCACGTATTCCGTGCCAGCCTTGCTCATCTTGTCGAGTGCCGTCTGATACTCGGTCATGAGATTTGCGTTCTTGCCCGCCATCATGGAGCACATGGCGACAACCGAAATAACCGCAGCCGCGAAGCACGCAAGACCCATGCGCCAGTCGAATACGAACAGGATCACGACCACGCCAACGAACATCACAACGGTGCCAGCAATATCGGCCAGGTTATGCGCCACAAGCGAATGCGTTTCCGCAGCTGCACCATCGATGCGTCGACGGATGAGACCACTTGCATGGTCGTCGAAGTACCCCAGCGGCACGCGCATCATATGTTCGGCCCCACGCTTCTGGATGTTCGAAGCTAGGCGGAACGCCGCCAAGTGCGTAAGCAGCAGGCCCGTGAAATACAGAACGATGCCGATGAACGCGAACGCCAACGCAACCCAGCCGTACATGGCAACGTCACCCGCCTGCGACCAGTTGGGCGCGACCATCACCAGGTCACGCACGACCAACCAAATGCACACGTAGGGCACCATATCGGCGACCATCGCCAAAGCCGTAAGAACGCAGCCCGCAATGGTAAACCACTTGCGGTTCCCCGCGAATTCCAGCAGCTGAGCTATTTCCCCCTTCTTCTTTTTCCGAGGCTGAGAGTCCCCCATTCCCCTCTTTGACATACTATTCCTTTCGGTTCATGCCTAGTTAGGCTTGCCTTACGGCGGTAAGCATAAACCCGAAAGCACGCATGTGCAATGACTACACGCCGTGAAACGCCAATACGCAGGCGAAACGGCATAAAAAAGCCCACGCGGTCGGGCGTGGGCCTTCAAACGGATATGCAATACGCGAAACGCTTAGGCGTTTTCCTGCAGGGCCTGGTCGATGGCCTGGGCCAGCTGGTCGGGACACGAGGTGGGACGCGGGCCGCACTGAATGCCGCGCAGCGTCTGGGCAACTTCCGTAGCGGGGCGCCCAATGGCAAGACGCGCCACGCCCTGCGTATTGCCCGAGCAGCCCTTTACGAACTGCACGTCACGCACAATGCCCTCGTCGTCGATCTTCACGTGAATCATGCGCGAACACGTACCGCGCGTCACGAAATCCTTTTCAATCATGTCGTCTCCTTGTCGTTTCTCGTCTTATTCGACCGCAGTATACGGGAGAGGAATGAGCTTTATGTGCTCAACTTCCAACGACTAGAAAACGCACTCGACATAAAACGAGCGACGAGGCCGCACCTCGCCGCTCGCTGATCGCACGATGTCCCGCCGCTCTACGCCAGAGCCGCACCTGCTGCCTTGCAGGCAGTTTCGGCATCGTCGTCGGGATAATCCTTCGCGATAACGGAATCGACCACGTTCACGCCATTGCCCTCGGCACGCTCGCGCCACAGGTCCATCCACTCGCCATCGTTCCAGTCGTAGCTGCCGAACAGCACGACCTTCTTGCTGTCGAGCGCAGGCTCGACTTCGTCGTACATGGGCTCGAATTCCGTATCCTCCAGTTCTTCGTCGCCCATGGCGGGGCAGCCAAACGCCACCGCATCGTATTCGGCAAGCTTCGCGGAATCGAAATCGGAAGCCTGAATGACGTCGACTTCCGCGCCGGCATCCTTGGCGCCTTCGGCCACCAGGTTTGCCATGGCCTCGGTGTTGCCCGTGCCGCTCCAGAACACTACTGCCACTTTGCTCATGAGAATCTCCTTCTGTTGGGGATTATAGAAACCATTGCAATTACGACGCCGCTTCGAGCTGCGCAAGATAATGCAGGGGCGCACCCTGCTCGTGCAGCTGGTCCATCATGCGCACGCACCGCCGATAGGCCTCGAAGCACGCCTGCGCAGAACAGGCATCGCCGTACGCCTTCCAGCATCCCGTGCACAGGCATTCCGAACCGCCTTCGATGAAGGCGATGACGTCTTCGGGCGGATAGCCCAGGAAGAAGCCAACCTCATGCGGAAACGCCCTGCTGCGATTGGCGCCCGCAAGCGCATCGCTCGCCCGCACGCGTCGCGCAAGCTCGGCGATGCACGCATCAAGCGAGTCCACGTCGTAGCCAAGCGACCGCAGGTATGCGCTCGCGCGCGAGTTTGCAAACGCACGAGCAACCAATTCCGGACGAAACACCAGCACGAGCGCATTCCCCGGACGCACGGCGAGCACGCGCACGCTCACGCCGCCCGACCCCAGCTGCTCGCGCGCCGAACGCAGTGCCGTGGCAAACCCCTCGCGCACGATGCGACTCGCGCGCTCCTGCGCGCAGGCATTGCTGCTGCGCGCATCCATGAAGTGCACGGTGAAGAGGTTTGCGGGCTTCAAGGCAGCCAACGTGGGAGCACAATTGTGGACGATCTTCTTCGCCAGTTTTGCGTTCGTATTTTCGCTGCCCATTCGACCTCGCTTCGCTTCCGCTTTGGTTAGCCATTCCTAACTTGTGCGGATGTTAGTCGAACCTAACTGACGATGCAAGCCGTTTCCCAAAATTCCCGCGAACGGCGCAAAAGCACGTTGTCCAGGAGCTTCACGCAATACGAATTCCCGTTTACGTAAGACGGATTCGCAATTCGTAACACCTTTACGCGTGAGAAACACAGTTACGTATACGCGTGCTAGAATCCCCCTCGAGAGGGAACAGAGGAGGGCGCATGAGGAGAGGCACCCCAGCTGCAAGGGATCGCTTTGTACGGGCCATACTCGTACTTTGCGAGAATAAAGACATCAACAAGATATCCGTCCGCGACGTGCTCGAGGAATCGGGCGCGGCTCGCCAGACGTTCTACAACTGCTATCGCGACATCAACGACCTCATACTGGACGTACCATTCGCGCTAGCGGAAACATGCGACGAGGGCCTGTACACGCAAGACGCTTGCACCGCTCTCTTCTGCATGGCACGCCAGGAACGCGGCTATTTCGAGCAGCTCCCCCACCACACCGGGCAGAACTGCTTCCGCGATAGCTACCTGAAGAAGCTGAAGGAAATCTACTACCATTCGGTATTCCACGGCTCGCCCTGCGAAATCGCCGCGCAGAAAGCCCAGATAGACGCATACATCTATGGCGTGGTCGACCTATTCATGGAATGGTGCGCCTCTGGCATGCAAGACGATCCGCAATGGATCTCGGCCGTCATCTTCAGCATGAAGCCGCCCTTCATGACCGAAGACCCCCTACCCGATTATTGCGCGCACCACGGCGCGTTTGCCCTGGAAGCGTAAGCACTCGCCCCCACCTTCGCACGCATCACGTCCGTTCTACGCGTGCGCCAAAACAGCCTGCCACCGCCAGCAGCCTAGCTGCATATGCCCAGGCCGCTCCCCATAGACTCTAGTTAGCCATTCCTTACAAGACAAAACGCGTCATATCGTCTGTTGTTCCTCCACAGTTCCTCCAAGTACTCTTTGCTCAGGGAGTTTATTCATTCGAATAACGAGGAGGAAGAATGGAAGAAAGCGAGAAGAAGAGGCTCGGCCTCGACCGTCGCGACTTCGTGCGCGGCGCCGCCCTGGGCGCCATGGGCATGATGCCCATCTTCGAACTGCTGGGTTGCAGCAGCCCGAAAAGCCAGGAAGCCAAGTCGGAGAAGCCCGAAGCCGCACAGGCTGCCGAAACGGGCACGTCGGGCGAGTGGGTCGACCCCAGCAAGAGCGACGAGCTCATGCAGAAGGTCCTCACCGAGACGGAAGTTACGAGCGACCTGGTATGCGACGATGGCACGGTCATTCCCGCCGTGTACGTGCGCATGCGCAACCGCATCAACCGCATCGGCCGCGGCATCGGCTCCATCCCCAACGATTCGCACTCTTGGGACATGATCATGTACCTGTGGTCGGAGGAAGACGCCGAAAACTACCTGAAGATGCCCCTGCACGAGTACTTCACCGCCGGTGACTACGCTCACGCAGCAGACATCGACGAGGACAAGGCCCTGGCGATTCTGGAAGACCAGGCGAAGCGCAACCTCATCTGGCGCGTGCGCCGTGGCGGCCTTCCCCTGTTCATCCTGATGCCGTATATCAACGGCTTCTGGGAGTTCAACGAGCTCGACGCCCTGTATCACAAGGACATGGGCAAGGTTGCCGAGTTCGACATGCTGGGCATCAAGGGCGTCGACCCGAACGGCGAGTCGGGCTTCGACAACACGTTCCCCCTGTTCCGCAGCTATCCCGTGAGCGTTGACGTCGTTCAGGGCGACAAGCTGGCCGATGGCCACGATTGGCGCGCCCTCATCAAGCGCAACCCCAAGATCACCGTTTCCGAGTGCCAGTGCCGCACCATGTGGAAGGCCCTGGGCGTGCCCTGGGACGAATCCCACCCCACGCGCACCTGCCTGTCGCTGGGCGAAATGGCCGAGTACTTCATCGAGAATGACATCGGAGAGCAGATCACCCAGGACGAGGCCATCGCCATCGTGGAAGACGCCATCGACCACCACATGGTCGTTGAGTCCGTCTGCGCCAAGGACGCCGATATCATCTGCTGCTGCCACTCCAAGAGCTGCGGCAACCTCATGGCCTACCGCGGCATCAACGGCGAAGCCGCCTGCTCCACGTACTACAGCGCTTACCTGCTGAAGTACGACAAGGACAAGTGCATGAAGTGCGGCAAGTGCGTCGAGATCTGCCCCATGCAGTCCATCACGCAGGATTCCGACGGCACGTGCGTCATGGACAAGGCCTGCGTCCGCTGCGGCCAGTGCGCTCGCGTATGCCCCGCATCCGCACGCGTGCTCACCGAGAACCCCACGTACCCCGACCTGCCGATCGACTACGTCGACTGCAACAAGTACTTCGCCAAGGACCGCATGGCCCGCGGCCAGCTCGTCGACTACGTCGGCTAATTAGGCACCCAAACGAGAACAGGAGACGGCCATGCACGAAATGTCATACGTCCGCAACGTCGTAGATATTGTCACGGAAGAAGCAGCCGCTTCGGGCGTGAAACGCGTGCAGGCCGTCTACCTGGCTATTGGCGAAGGCCGCGATATCGTCGAAGACTACTTCGAAGGGCTCTTCCGCCATCTTGCACGAGGAACGGTCGCCGAAAACGCCGAAATCGTCATCCATCGCGTCCCCTACACCATGCGCTGCAACAGATGCGGAACTCCGTTCCATGCGGAGTACATCCGTCGCGAACCACGCGTTTGCCCCTGCTGCGGATCTGCCGACGACTGCACGTTCCTACGCGGCATGGAGTTTTCCATCAGCAGCATCGAGGCAGCCGTGGACGATGACGAGGAAGAGAGCATCTCACCTGCTCTAGCCGAAACGGCGACTGGCCTATAGCGAGCGCGTGGCGCTGCGAACCCCTCGCGCGCCACGCCCTATTTTGTTTTACCCGCCGCATCTGCGGCATCATTCAAAGGAGAGGCAATGGAAAAGACGCGCATCATCGAAGTACGCAAAGACGTTCTGGCGAAGAACGATCTTGCCGCCGAGAGGTTCCGCGAACAGAAAGCCGCCGACGGCACCTTTTTCCTAGACATCATGGCCTCCCCCGGCGCAGGCAAGACCACGCTGCTGCTGGCGCTGATCAATTCCCTCCGCAGCGCAGGCGAAGAGAGCATGGCGGTCATCGAAGCCGACCTGGAATCTGACGTCGACGCCTTGAAGATCAAGGAAGCGAATGTCCCCTCGGTGGAGCTCAACACGCGCGGCGTGTGCCACGTGGAGATGAACATGGTCGAACAGGCCAATCAGGCATTCGGTGACGCCGTTTACGACTACCTCTTCCTGGAGAACATCGGCAACCTGGTATGCCCCGCAGATTTCGACACGGGAGCCCACGCTCGCGTGATGCTGCTTTCCGTGCCCGAGGGATATGACAAGGTGTACAAATATCCTCCCATGTTCAGCATCGTCGACGCGCTCATCGTAACGAAGAGCGACTATCTGCCGGTTAACCCCGACTTCGACATGGACGCCCTGGTAAAGCAGGCGCGTACGCTGAACCCGAACATCAAGATCTTCGTGACCTCGGCCCGCACGGGCGATGGCGTCGATGGCGTGGCCGCGTGGCTGCAAGAGCAGCGCGCCAACATGCTCGACCGCTATCGCATGGCCATGTAGCTGAGTTCGCATCCCTCCAACAACGTGCCCCGGCTCCTTACGGAGTCGGGGCACGTTGCGTTACGGGGCTTTTGAAAAACGAAACGACTAGAAGTCCTCGTCTTCCTCGTACGAATCCTGCAGATGGCCAACGGCCACGCCCGCTTCGGGGTCGTCGAAGACCGCGCGATCGAACTCGCCAGCCTGCTTCGCCACGATGGTGGTGACCACGGCGTCGCCCGTAATGTTCACGGCCGTGCGCAGCATATCGAGAATGCGGTCGATGCCCATGATCATGGCAATGCCCTCCAGCGGCAAGCCTACGGAATTGAACACCATGGAAAGCGTGACCAGGCCCACCGAGGGAACGCCCGCCGTGCCAATGGAGGCCAGCGTGGCCGTGGCGATGACGGTGGCGATTTCCGCAGGCCCCAGGTTCACGCCGAACAGCTGGGCGGTGAACACAACCGCAACGCCCTGCATGATAGACGTGCCATCCATGTTGATGGTAGCGCCCAACGGAATGGTGAACGACGAAATGCGACGCTTCACGCCTACGCGCTCGGAAAGCGTTTCGATGTTCAGGGGGATGGTGGCGTTCGACGAGCTGGTGGAGAACGCGAAGAGCATCACGCGGCCGAACTTCTTGAAGAAGGTGATGGGGTTCAGGCGCGTGAACACCACGAACAGCACCGCGTACACCACGAAGCACTGAATGGCCAGCGCGCCAATAACGCCGCCCATGTACTTCAACATGGGAACGAACATGTCGAAGCCCAGCTTCGCAAACGTATTCGCCAGCAGGCAGAACACGCCAAGCGGCGCGACCTTCATGACGACTTCCGTCATCTTCATCATGAGCTCGTTACCCTGCTCGAACAGGCGATGCAGGTTTTCCACCTTGCTGCCCATGACGGCAAGCAGAATGCCCACGAACAAGGCGAAGAAGATGACCGGCAGCATATCGCCTTCGGCGATGGCGTTGAACGGGTTCTTCGGGATGATGCCCAGAAGCGTGTCCATGATGCTGGTTTCCGTGGTGGCAACCGTGGACGTGGACGCATTCGCCTGAATGGCCGACGTATCGACGCCCAGGCCCGGGCTAATGAGCGTGCCCACGGCAAGGGCGATCGAGATGGCCAACGCCGTGGTGCAGATGTAGAAGAGCAACGTCTTGATGCCCACCTTGCCCAGCGTCTTCACGTCGCCGATGGCCGCCGCGCCGCACACGATCGAGCACAGCACCAGGGGCACGACGAGCATCTGCATGAGGCGAATGAACGCCTGGCCCACGAAGTAGAAGATGCCGTTCACGAAGACATCGGTCTTGATGGGGCTATCGGGAATGAGGTAGTGGAACACGATACCGCATACGATGCCAAGCGCGAGCGCGATGAGAATCTGGCCCGTGAGCCCTACGCGATGAGCCTTCTTGCCCTCAAGCGTGTCGACGGCGGAAAGCTGCTCTGGCTTTTTGCTCATCGAGCTCCTCCTTCCGGAATAAGCCCAACGCGCTTCAGGTAGCCTTCGAGATCCTGCTGCCACGTGGGGAGCTCCGTAACGCCCGTCATCTGAACCATGAGCGGCTCGAGGATGATGTTCTGCGCGGTAGCCTCGTCGCTTTCGGCAGCCGTAACCAGCTGCGGGTCGGCGCCCAGAAGGCGGTACACTTCGCGCGCGAACTCCAGACGCGTGCACGCCCCCGAGCTAACTACGTGGAACAGGCCGTATTCATGCGCCTGGATGGCACGCATGAGGAAATGGCACACCGTGCGTACCGAGGTGGGGCAGGCAATCTGGTCGACGCGGCGCGAGAGGGGACGCCCCTCCATGGCCGAAACCACCATTTCGCCCATGTCGCCACCGTCGGCGTGATAGAGCCACGACGAACGGATGATAATGTGACGCGGGTTCAGCTCGCGAATGAAGTTCTCGCCCACCAGCTTCGACTTGCCATACGTGGTATCGGGCACAGGCGCGTCGAACTCGTCGACGGGTTCGTCCATGATGCGGGAAAACACGTCATCGCTGGAGAACTGCACGAGCAGCGAATCGATACTGGCCGTGGCGATGGCGAGATTGCGCGGTCCCAGGCCGTTGACCTTGATGGCCTCGTTCTTGTTCTGGGGCGTAACCAGGGTGCGGCGCATGCCCGCGCAGTTCACAACCACCTGCGGACGATTGCGCCGCACGAACTCCTTCACCTGGTCGAAATCGGTGATGTCCACGTCTTGGTCGGTACCGTATACCGTATAGCCTCGATTGGCCAGACGATGTGCGATTTCGCGTCCCAAGTACCCCGTGGAGCCAGTCACCCATACATCGTTGTATCGAGTTCCCATACAGGTTCCTTCCCTTGGAATATACGCACTAGATAATAGCAAAAACCAGGGGAAACGGCCTTACACCAGCGGACTTGCCCCCTGTCACGCACGAAGGGGCTAGTACGACTGCAGGATATCGCGCAGAAACGCGAGGTACCCCTCACGCAAAGACGCAGGAGCCTCGATCTGGATTTCGCTTCCCAACTGCGCAAGCCAGCCATAGAACACGGGGCTTTCCTTCACCGTAACGGTAACGCGCGCAGCGTTCTCGCCCTCGATGGGCACGGCATGCACGTCGCGACCGAAGCGATCGACGATGACGTTCATCACGTTTTCGGTAGCCCTCAGCGTCGCGGTAACGCGCTCGCCATGGTACATGCCGAACACGCACTTGCCCACTTCATCGGGGTCGTACGAGGAGATGGCGTCGTTGCGTTCCGCACGTTCGTCCAGCTGCTCGATGCGCTCCATGCGGTCGACGCGATAATTGCGAATCTCCTGGTCGGCATCGCTAAACGCCACCAAATAGTAATTGCCATCAGAATACGTGAGGTTGACGGGCGTAACCACGTGCGTAGCGCCATCCCTGGTGGCGACCTTGTTCTTATGGATGTCGTAGCGGAAATAGCCAAACGAGATCTTCCTGCGTGCCGCCATGGCCTCCTGTAGCTTGTCGACCACGATGAAATCGGACTGCGTTTGCACGCGCGGGCGGCCATGTACGTGCACCTGCTTGTGCAAGGCGTCGCGCACGGGAGTGGAAGCCAGGCCGCGAATGCTCTTCACCAGAGCCTTGCAGCTACCTTCGGAAAGGAAGCGACTCGACTGCACCGCATCCACGAGCAGCATGAGCTCGGAAAGCTCGAAATCGCGTTCTGCCAGGGCGTATTCCACGGGCTGACGCTGGTATTTGCGGATGTCGAGCCCGAATTCCCGCAGCGTCTCGATGTCGGAGTAAATACCCTTACGCTCGGCCGAAATGCCGCGCTCCTCCAGCTTCTGGAGGATATCCGCCATGGAAACGCCGTGGTCGGGATCGGTTTCGGTGCGGAGGATATCCATGAGGTACAGCAACTTCAGCTTCTGAGAACTAGCCACCACGTTTCCCTTCTAACGAATAGCCCCTGCTTTTTATCGGAGCGCCTTCATACCATAATGCTTCACGACAGAAACACGACAGCTAAAATCGGTCTCGTTGAGGAATTCCGGCACCTGGTAGAGCGGCATGGGCCGAGCGTAGTAGAAGCCCTGAATGTAATCGACGCCGCAATCGATAACCTGTCGCGCTTGCTCGGCGGTTTCCACGCCCTCGATAACCACCTCGTAGCCGCCATGGTGGAACAGACGCGTGAGCGTGCGGATGGTGTCGTACCCGTCTTCCTGAGCTGCGGCCAGCAGGATGCGGTCGAGCTTGATGAAGCTAAACGGGAAGTCAAGCATGGACGCGAAGTTCGAGAACCCCGTGCCAAAGTCGTCCATGAGGAAACGGTATCCGCGATTCACCAGCTCGGCAAGCGTAGCAGCGACTCGATCGTCGGCCGCAAACATGCGCTCGGTGATCTCGAGGGCAATGAGGTTGCGCGAAATGCCCGCGGAGTCGATGGCCCCATCAAGCAAATCGGGGAATCGGCTATCGGAAAGCTGACGCAGCGAGAGGTTTATCGAAATCATCTTCAGGGGCAACGCAGGATGCGATTGCGCGAAGGCACACAGCTTGCGAATGACCTGCTCGCCAATGGCCATAATGAGCGCGCTGTCTTCCGCAATGCCCACGAACTGCGCTGGCGGAATAAAATCGCCCTTGGGCCCCTTAAGGCGCACAAGCGCCTCGGCAGAGCAGAGGCAGCTATCCTTCACGTTGTATACCGGCTGCAGCCACACCTCGAAGCGATTCAGGTCCACCGATTCTTCCAGGTAGCGCGTCAGGCGCTTCTTGCTTTCCACTTCGGAGATGAGAGCGTCGTCGACGCGAATGAAGGAAAGCCGATTGCGGCGCGCTTCGTCGCGCGCGTACTCGATGCGCTCAACGACCTTGGGAGCTCCGCCCACCATATTGGCGGCATAGTCGATAACGCTCATCTGAATGCGCAGCTTATCGCCTTCCACGATGATTTCGTTCGGCAGGTTCGCGTTCACGAACGCAGCGATTTCCTCGCCCGTGCGATTCTCCCTATGGCTGAACACAAGCGCAATTGACGTAGCGTTGATGCGGAACACATCGCCACCTGCGCATATCTCACGGGCATGCTCGGCAATGTCGATGATCACGCGATCGCCCGCGTCCATGCCATACGTGGAGTTGATGTCCTCGAGCCCATGCACGAGCAGCACCAAAATGCGCTTTGGGTGACGCGCCTCCGTCCACGTACCGGCGGCGGCAACAAACGCGAAGCGATTTCCCAGCCCCGTAAGGGCATCGGTCTCGATACTGCTGGATTGCAGCACAAGCAGCAAAATAAGCGAGAAAATGGCAGCCATGATGCCGTTCATCATGGTGCCCGGATATGCCAACTGGAAGCCAATGAGCGCGGCAAGCGCCGGGATAGAGATGCGCACGACGCGCATCATGGCGCGGCTCACCTCGCGGCGATACAGCGCCGTACACAGCCCCGAAAGCAGGAGCATGAACACTACCTGGGCATATCCAATAACCCACAACGGCCCGTGGATGTAGGTGAAGTCGGCCGCAATGTAGAACATCCATTGGGTGATGGGGTTGAACAGCGTAAGCACCACGCATAGCAGGCACATGTAGTGGTTCAAATGGCCTGCAATGGCTAGAAAGCGCCTGCGACCCGAGCGACGCAGCATGAAGCTGAACACGTAGTCGGTGAAGCTGGAGACCATGACGAAGCAGACGATGTAATACGCCGCGTTGTCTATGTAGTTAATCCAAAGCGGCAGCTCGTGGGAATGTTCGATCGTGAATACGCAAAGCGAGTCGATAATGATGGAAACGATGGCCAGGATAACGCTTGTAAAGAACCGGAACTGGTCTTGCGTGTTCAGGTACTCACGACGTCCCACCACGGCAATAATGACGCCCAGGATGACCAAGGCGAGATATTCCGCGACAAATGAGAACACGACCTAAGCCTTTCGCTCCAACCCCAACGGCCCCAATAACCCTTGCGATGCCAGCGGTACGTTTGATATCAATAATGTGCCTATTCTCGCACATGTACAGGGGAAAAGGCTAGTGCACGGGTAGGTAAACGCAGCTTGACGAAAACAACGCACAAGCCAATGGGCCCGCAAAGAGCAATTTTATTCGGCGGCTGAAATAATGTCGGCGAGCGTTTTGTCGTTCAAATACTCGGAAGTAATCTTGCCCAGATCGCGCCACATAGAGATGGTCGGACACGTGTCCATGATGGGACACACTTCGCCATTGGTGCAGTCGAGACACTCCACGGGGGCCAGCGACCCCTCGGCCGCGCGCAGGATCTGCCCTACGGAAAGTTCCTCGGGCTTCACGGCAAGCTGATAGCCGCCGCCTTTGCCACGCGTACTCTTCACGTAGCCAGCCTTGCCCATGAGCGCAATGACCTGTTCCAGGTACTTACGCGAAATATTCTGACGCTTGGAGACATCGCCCAGCGAGACCCAGCCCTCGTGCATGGCCAAATCGGCCATGGCGCGCAGCGCATAACGTCCTTTTGTCGAATACATGCCAGACATGTTCTCCCCTTTTGCATGCGCGCGGGGCGAACCCCGCGCACGCATTCGTTCTCAGCAGTTACTCCAGGCCAGCAGCCCGAAGCATTTCGGCCAACGTACGCCACGACAGCTCGGCGCATTTCACGCGCGCGGGCATATGGCGAATATCGCTTAGGAGCATGGCCTCATCGAGCTGGCCAGCGAGCTTGGACTCGTCTTGCTCGACCCCCGTGAGCATACCCCCAAATAGGTCGCACAGCGCGATGGCCTCTTCTTTCGTCTTGCCAATCATGAGATCGCTCATGATGTCGGCCGAAGCCATCGAAACCGCGCACCCATGGCCGGTGTAGGAAGCCTCTTCAATGCGGCCCTGGCCATCAAGGCGCACGGCAATATGCAGTTCATCGCCGCACGAAGGATTGATGCCGTCGTGCTCGCAAGTAGCATCCTCAAGTTCGTAATTATAATCGGGATGGTTCACATGGTCGATGAATTGCGCATTGTACAGATTAGTTACGTCCATTGAAAACCACCCAGACTTTTTGGAGACCCTCGATAAGCCGATCGATATCGGCTGCGTCATTGTAGAAGCCAACGCTTGCACGACACGTGCTCGACCAGCCCAAATAGGAAAGAAGCGGCTGGGCGCAGTGATGGCCCGCGCGAATGCAAACGCCCTGCGCATCCAAAATGGAAGCCACGTCATGCGGATGAATGCCACGCACGTCGAACGCCACCGAACCCACGTGCTTCGCACCATCGGCGGGCCCGATAACCGTTACGTACTCGAGCTCTTGCAAACGACGGCACAGGTATTCGGCAAGGGCGCGTTCGCGTTCTTCCACCTGTTCCATGCCAACCTGTTCCAGATAGGTAATGGCGGCATCGGTGGCGTACGCCCCCGCGGCGTCTTGCGTGCCCGCCTCGAACTTCTGGGGAACGGGCGCCCATACCGCGCCCTCTTCGGTAACGGAGTCGATCATTTCGCCACCCGTAAGGAAGGGCGGCATGGCATCGAGCAGTTCGGGCTTGCCCCACAACACGCCAATGCCCATGGGGCCGCCCAGCTTGTGAGCCGAAAACGCCAGGAAGTCACAACCGAGCGCACGCACGTCCACCCGCAGGTGCGGCACCGATTGAGCGCCGTCGACTGCGCAGAGGGCGCCCATTTCATGCGCGCGGCGCGCAATGGCCGGAATGTCGTTTTCCACGCCCAGCACGTTGGACACATGCGTAACCGAAACAATCTTGGCACACGGGCCAATCTTATCCTCGATTTCCTGCTGCGTGATGCAGCCCTCTTCGTTCAAGCGCAGATACACGAGCTTGGCGCCCGTGGCCGCGCACACCTGCTGCCAGGGAATGAGGTTCGAGTGATGCTCCATGATGGATATGACCACTTCGTCACCCTGCTGCAAGTTCACTACCTGGGGTAACGTATGGGCCAACAGGTTCAGCGATTCGCTGGCGTTGCGCGTGAACACCACGGAATTCGCAAGGGGCTCACCCGTCTCGTCGAGCGCGCCAATGAAACGCGCAATGTGCATACGGGCATCTTCAATGGACTGCGTGGCCCTTACCGACAGGCCATACAGGCCGCGTAAGGGGTTCGCATTCATGGTCTCGTAGAAATCGCGCTGGGCATCGAGCACCGAGGCAGGACGCTGGGCCGTGGCAGCGCTATCCAGAAACACGAGATCGGGGCTCTTGGCGAGCAGCGGGAAATCGGCCTTGTACGGTGACTCCTGAATGGAGCACGACTCTTTCACCTGCAGCGTTTCCATCCTATGCCTCCTTCGCTTGCGCGTCATCGAAGTCGATGAGGCCTTCCACGATGCCCTCGCCCAGGACGGTCTTCGCACGAGCGACTACGCGGGAGCGCACGTCGTCCATTTCTGCCGCAATGAGCGCATCGTCGAACAGGGCCCGCACGTACAGGTCCTCGGCTTCACGCTCGGAAAGGCCACGATTGCGCAGATAGCGAATTTGGTCGGGGCCAACCGAACCAATGGAGGCACCATGATTACCCGCGACGTTGTCTTCGTCGCACAGGATGACGGGCATGGTCTTGTTCACCACGTCGTCGCCGAGCACCAGCACGCTTTCCAATTCGGAGCCTTCGGCGCCATGGGCACCATGAATGAGGTCGATGGTTGCGCGCAGCGACTTGCGCGCCGCATCGTCCAGCACGCCGGATTCCAGCACGTTGCTCTTCGTACGCTGACCGCGCTGACGCACCACATGGTTGATATCGAGCGTATCGTGGTTCACGCCCAGGTAGCGGGCCGTAAGATCGATGCGCGATGCGTCGCCATCGAGCGCAGCGGCAAAGCCAGCAGCCGTAGTTCCCGCCGCCAGGAAGAACTGGCGGGCATCCACCTGGGCTCCGCTTCCGCACGTAATGCCCACCGATTCGATGCGCTGGCCCACGCCATCGCCCACCACGATTTCGCGCAGGCGCACCTGAGAGCCACGCTCGGCAATCACGCGCAGCAGCACGGCACTCGTACCGCCGATGGGCGTGCTGCCATGATGATGAATGAGAATGTTTGCCTGGGCGCCTGCACGCACGATAACGCCCGCGTCGACGATGTCGCCCTTCACCGCATCGACGTCGATGACGATGGGTTCGGCATCTTCGCCCGAACGCACTTCCCAGTACAGGGCGTCGCCAGCCTGGGATTCGACCCACTGGGTAACCGCTTGGCCCATGCCACATTCCACGCTACCGAACAGGCGCGGCAGGTCCGCGCGCGTCGTTCCCTGACGCGGGCGGTTCGGCACGGTAAGGGAAATGTCATTGGCGCGCAGGTAGTTCCACGTCTGCGCGGGAGGGGTGTTTACGCGGTCGAGCGTAATGGTTGGCTCTTGCGTCTGCTCGCTCATTACCCAATCGCCCCTTCCATTTCGAGTTTGACAAGGTTGTTCATTTCCACGGCGTATTCCAGCGGAAGCTCTTTGGAAACGGGATTGGCGAATCCACTGACCGCCATGGCGCGGGCTTCGCCCTCGGGGATGCCGCGGCTCATGAGATAGAGCACCGTCTCGTCGGAAATGCGGCCAATGGTGGCCTCATGTCCCACGCTAGCCGTGGCATTGCGCACGTCCATGGCGGGAATGGTGTCGGAACGGGAGATGTCGTCGAGCATGAGCGACTGGCAGCTTACCGTTGCGCGCGCGTTGCTCGCGCGGCGCCCCACGATGACCGAGCTGCGGAACGTGTTCACGCCGCCATCCTTGGAGATGGACTTCGTATCGACGCTTGCCGTGGTGTCGGCGCCATTCAGCACCACCTTGCAGCCCGTGTCCAGATCCTGCGTGGCGCCTGCAAAGGTAATGCCCGTGAACTCGCAGTTCGAGCGCTCGCCCTGCAGGATGGTGGTGGGATACAGATAGCTTACGTGGCTGCCGAACGAACCCGAAACCCATTCCATGGTGGCATCCTTGCCCACCGTGGCGCGCTTCGTGTTCAGGTTGTACATGTTCTTCGACCAGTTCTCGATGGTGGAATAGCGCAGGCGCGCGCCATCCTTCACGAACAGCTCCACCGCACCGGCATGCAGGTTGGCCTCGTAGTACTTCGGGGCCGAGCAGCCCTCGATGAAGTGCAAGTCGGCGCCTTCATCGACCACGATCAGGGTGTGTTCAAACTGACCGGCACCTTCCGCGTTCAGGCGGAAGTAACTCTGCAGCGGATAGGGAACGGTTACGCCCTTGGGAACGTACACGAACGAACCGCCCGACCACACGGCGTAATGCAGGGCCGCGAACTTGTGGTCACCCGGGGGAATGAGCTTGCCGAAGTGCTCGCGCACGATGGGCTCGAGCTCGGGATCATGCAGCGCATCTTCCACGGTGGTGTACACGACGCCCTGCTTCGCCACGTCCTCGCGCATGTTGTGATACACGATTTCGGAATCGTACTGGGCGCCCACGCCCGCCAGGCTCTTGCGCTCGGCTTCGGGAATACCCAGGCGCTCGAACGTATCCTTGATCTCCTCGGGTACGTCATCCCAACTCTTCGACTGCTTCGCACGCGGGTTCACGTACGTAGAAATGTGATCCAGGTCGAGGCCGGCAATGCTGGGGCCCCAGTTGGAAGCCATATCCTTGGCGTGATACGTCTGAAGCGCATCGAGGCGCATCTTGAGCATCCAGTCGGGCTCGTCCTTCTTCGCGCTAATGGCGCGCACGATTTCGGGCGTCAGCCCGTCCTCGTAGCGTTCGTACCCCTCTTCCGAGAAGACGAAGTCGTACATCGAGCGATCTACGTCGGCGACGTAGGTACGCTCCTTCACCAGTTCGGTCATTAGGCACACACCGCCTCTTCAACGCGAGCGAACTGCTCGAAGCCGTCGCGGTCGATCTTTCCAATGAGTTCGGCGCCACCTTCCGCAACCAGACGGCCGCGCGCCATAACGTGCGTGTGGTCGACCGTAAGGCGCTCGAGAATACGCGCGTTATGCGTCACCACGAGCAGGGCGCCATTACACGTTTCGCGATACGCTTCGATGCCGCGGCTCACAACGGCCAGGGCATCCACGTCCAGACCCGAATCGGTCTCGTCGAGGATGGCCAGCTTCGGCTTCAGAAGCAGAAGCTGCAGCATCTCGAGCTTCTTCTTCTCGCCGCCGGAAAACCCAACGTTCAGCTCGCGCGTAAGGAACGAGCTGTCCATGTCGAGCTGCTCCGCGATCTCGTCGATGCGGTCGCGGAACTGACGTGCGGTCATCTTCAGTTCGGGACGCTTACGCGTGATGGCGCGCAAAAACGAATGCAGCGGCACGCCCGGCACCTCGACGGGAGCCTGGAAGCTCAGGAAGATGCCCGCGAGCGAGCGCTTGTCGGCGGGCTCGTTGGTAATGTCCTGCCCATCGAACACGATGGAGCCTTCCGTTACCTGGTAGGCGGGATTGCCCATGATCACATGGCCCAGCGTGGATTTGCCCGCGCCATTCGGCCCCATGAGCACATGGGTTTCGCCTGCGTTCAACGCAAGGTTGATGTCATGCAGGATGGTCTTGTCTTCGGTACCGGCATGCAAGCCGGAAATGCTTAGCAGTGGCTGCGTCATATCGTTCTCCTCGCGCTTGCGCGTTCCTTCAGCGGGAAATCCCGCATTCCTTCTCTCGGTAGTTATACCCTAAATACCACCCAATTGCTAGGAATATATTTCCCAGTTTGGTACTAGGAGAATACTTTTTGGAAAAAGGCCAGGTAGAACGCGTATGGTATAGTTGTGCAGCTACGTTGAAACCTGTACATCGCATTTCCGGGGGAACACATGCCCACATCTTTTCCGAGTGACGACAACGCCATGGGCACCCCCTCGCCCGCACGCCGCCTGCTGGCCCAATACGCGGCCATCACGCTCTGCTTCGTCTTTGCCATTCTGGCCACGTTTGCCATGGGCGGGCACCTTCCGCTGCAGCCCTGCGACGAGACCACGGGCGTCAGCTACACCGAATGGAACCACCATTACGTAGACGACGACCAGTACGCGCGCCTGGGCGACGCGCTGCTGCACGGGCGCGTTACGCTCGATCTGCCCGTGGACGAACAGCTTGCGCAGCTCGACAACCCCTATGCGTTCACGCCGCGCTACGAGATTGGCGACATCAACCACCCCATCTTCTGGGACCATGCGTTCTACCAGGGGAATTACTACAGCTACTTCGGCGTTATCCCCGCCGTGGCCCTCTACGCGCCCTTCCAGCTCGTAACGGGCACTTGGCTGAGCACGCCCGCGGCCGTTCTCCTGGCAAGCATCGTTGCGCTGCTCGCCGGCGCGTTCATGGTGTGGCAGCTGGGGCGTCGCTTCTTTAGCGGGCTGCCTGGCATCGGCATGCTCACGCTGGCGCTGGGCACGTACTTCGTGGGGTCGAACATCACGTACCACCTGATCGTGCCGTGGTTCTATTCCATGCCCATCCTGTTTTCGCTGGCAGCAACCGCCCTTGGCATGGGCTTTTGGCTGAAGGCCCGTCGCAGCGACGGCACGCTGAGCGCTGCCTGCATTGCGACCGGCTCGTTCTTCATGGCGCTGAACCTGGGGTGCCGCCCGCAATTCATCCTGGTATCACTACTGGCGCTCGTACTGTTCCGCAAGGAAATCTTCCGCGAACGCACCCTGTTCTCGCGTTCCGGGCTGCGCCAAACCATCGCCGCCATCCTTCCCTACGTGTTGGTATTCGCGCCCCTGCTGGCCTATAACTACGCGCGCTTTGGCTCGCTTACCGACTTCGGCAGCAACTACAACCTAACCGGCTTCGACATGACCACCTACGTGCAGAGCAAGAAGGTAACGCTCTACCTGATGGCGGAATACCTCTTTGCCCTGCCCGACCCCTCGGCGGCCTTCCCATTCCTTGCCGAGATCACCACGCTGCCCGAATGGTGCGAATGGGCACCGAACGAGCCCTTCTATGCAGGCTATTTCTTCATCAAGCCCATCATGCTCGTAGTGGTTGCGCTGCCCTTCTGCTGGAAGAAGCTGAAGGCATCGAGCTTTGCGCCCATCGTCATCTGCTCCGCCGCGCTGGCCTTGGTGGTGCTGTTCGTGGACACGCGCGTTGCGGGCATCACCGAACGCTACTTCAGCGACTTCGGTTGGTACATCACGCTCATTGCGCTGCTTGCCATGTTCGCGATGCGCCAGAAATTCGACGAGGCACCCCTCAAACGCCGTGCCTTCTGCGCCGTATGCGGCATCCTGGTGGGCATATCCATCCTGCTAGGCGTTCTCACGGGCTTTTCCGCAGGCCACTACTGGACATTCATCAGCACCAACCCCGATTTCGCCACCAGCATCTACGCCCTCTTCGGCAACCCGCTGTAGTACCATCATCGAACACTTCGAAATAGGCTGAACTGTACCCTTGACCCTGACGTAACGTCATAGTTTACAGTGAGGGCACGCCAGGAAGAGGAGGACTCATGGAAGCGCTCACCGTACACGAAGTAAGCAAGCTCGCCGGCATAAGCGTGCGCACGCTGCATCACTACGACAAGATCGGCCTGCTTACGCCTGCGGCACGCACCAACGCGGGGTACCGCCTGTACAGCGAAGGTGACCTTGCGCGCCTGCAGCAGATTCTGCTGTTCCGTGAGCTGGAGTTTCCGCTCGATGACATCCGCGGCATCATCGACAGTCCCACCTTCGACCGCTCGCAAGCCCTTCAGCAGCAGATTCAGCTACTGAAGCTCAAACGCGCTCACATCGACGGCCTCATCGAACTGGCGACGAAGACCCTAAGGAAAGGAGCGACGAACATGAGCTTCGACGCATTCGACACGAGCAAGATTGACGCATACACGCAGAAGGCAAAGGAGGCCTGGGGCGCTACGCCGCAATGGGCCGAATACGAGAAGAAGAGCGCGCATCGCACCGCGCAGGACGAGAAAGCCATGGCAAAGAACCTCATGGACCTGTTTACGCCCTTCGGCCGTATGGCCGCCGAAGGAGCCGACCCGGCATCAAGCGAAGCAAAGGCGCAAGCAGCGCGCATCCAGCAGTTCATCACCGACAACTACTATACCTGCTCTGACGAAGTATTTTCCCAGCTGGGAGCCTCGTATGGAGCGGGTGGCGAATTCACGCAGAACATCGATGCAGCCGCAGGCCCAGGGGCGGGAGCATTCGCAGCGAAAGCCGTGGCGGCCTACTGCGCGGAAAAGTAGACGAGCGAAGCGAGCGACACACGAGCCGCTCGCGCGCTACGCATGACGCAAGCGCGCCCGCTCTCGGCGCCGCGCGACCACGCGCCCAACGTGCGTTCGGTCGCCTACTTGGCAGGCAGCGTTTTCACGAAGCCGAAGAAGTACACCAGGTGGCCCACCCACACGACCGCAAGGACAATGCGTCCCACCAGTACGTTCGCCATGAGCACGAAGGCAATTCCCATGATCAGCGTTACGGAGCCGATAATGGAGAGCTTGGTCTTCATGAGCATGCCCTCCTTCTTCACGTACGACTCCAGGTGCTTCTTGTAGAGCTTCGTACCCAGGAACCAGCTATGCAGACGCTGGGAGCCCTTCGCGAAACAGAAGAGCGTGGCCAGGTAGAGCGGCGTGGTAGGCAGAATGGGCAGCACGATGCCGATGGTGCCCAAGGCCAGGCACAGGCACCCCAGCGCAAGCCACAAGGCGCGGAAGCGAACGTGCTTAACTGGCGCAGACGACACGGAATTCACGGCCGCCGAAGACAGCGAATCTGCACCCTCCATAGCGGGAGCGGTCTCATGAAGCAGGGGCGTTGCAACGGGTTCCATGTCTCGTCCTATCGATACGCCGTGAGGCGCTGTATGGTCTACCTAATTAGATGCGCCTAACTATAAACGAAGCACTCCCCCACGCGCAATACAAGGAGGAGGGTTCACCAGGAACCCTCCTCACAAGCCGAGTTTGCAAAGCTGATTTCTTGTTACTTCCAGCGCGTCAGGTACTTCTGCAGCTTGCCCAGAAGCACGCTAATGATGGTAATAACGACGCCGATAACGATGATGCCGGCAAGGATGCGCGTGTAGTCGCCGAAGTCGCTGTAGTACTTCACGTAGTAGCCCATGCCCACGCTGCCGCCAATCATCTCCGCCGAGGTAAGAAGGATGAACGACAGGCACAACGCGATGTTCAGGCCATTGAAGATGAGCGGGAGCGCCGCGGGGAGGATAACGCGGAAGAGCGTCTTGGGGGCACTCACGTTCAGAACGCGCGCGGAATCGAGGATGCGCTTGTCAACGCCCGCCACGCCAGCCAGCGTGCCCGTGAGCACGGGCCAGAGCGTAGCCAGGAAAATGACCAGCACGCTTGCCGAACGGAACGTGGGCAGCAAGGCGATGCCGTAGGGAATGTACACGATGGGAGGGATGGCCGACAGGAAGGAAACGACCTTCTCCGTCGCCTGGGAGGAACGCGCACGATAGCCCAACGCAAGGCCCAGCACCAGCGCCACGGCAGTGCCCAGCAGGAAGCCTTCGGCCACGATGCCCAGCGAACTGGCAATGCCCTGCCCGATCTTCGCGGCGTCAGCCACGATCTGGGCGAACACAATGCCAGGCGCCGGAAACATCTTCTCGGGCAGCACGGCGAGCGTGGAAGCCGCCAGCTGCCATGCGGCAATGACCGCCAGCACCACGGCGGGCACATCGGCGAACGTATTGCGCGTGGAGCGCTTACGGGCGGCTACGCAACCCACGACGCTCACGACCCACGCAAACGCGCCTACGGCAAGCGTGTAGAGCACCTGCGGATCGGCAGATGCCTTGGTGGGCAGCGCCAGAACTACGGCGAACAAGGCAAAGGCGATAGTAGCGGGCGTCACCAGACGCTCGCGCCACGTAAGGCCATTGACCTCGACGAACGCTTCGGCCTTCTTGGCCTTAACCTTGCGTTGCTTGGCCACGGGCAAGGAACCCGCTACGACCGTTCCCTGGATTTCCGCGCTCATGCCGAATGCACCTCCTGGTACTCATGCTGAAAGAAGATCTGAGAAAGTTCGCTGCGGAACTTCACATATTCGGGGTTGCCCAGAAGCTCCAAGCGATGTCGGGGGCGCGGCAGCGGCACTTCGAATTCCGCACGCACGCGACCCGGTTCCATCATGATGATGCGGTCGGAAAGGAGGATGGCCTCTTCCAGGTCGTGCGTAACGAAGATGACCGTCTTGCGCGCCTCGCCAGCCTCGCCCTCCCACAGCTCGAGCAGCAGGTCCTGCAGGATGGCGCGATTGCGCGCGTCGAGCGCGCCGAACGGCTCGTCCATGAGCAGCACTTCGCCACCCACGGCCAGCGCGCGGGCGATTGCCACGCGCTGCTGCTGACCGCCGGAAAGCTCTTTCGGGAAGCGATGCCCAAACCCACCAAGCGCCACCTTGTCTAGGAATTCCTCCGCGATGGCACCCCGCTCCGCGCGCTTCATCTCGGGACGCGCCTGCTCGAGGGCGAATTCCACGTTGCCGCGTGCCGTCATCCAGGGGAACAGGGAATACTGCTGGAATACGACGCTACGTTCGGGACCAGGACCGGTCACGACCTGGCCGCCAACCGACACGCTACCGGACGTGGGCCGAAGAAGCCCCTCAAGCACGGAAAGCAACGTCGACTTGCCGCAGCCGCTCGCGCCGATGACGCTCACGAACTCGCCTGGCTCGACGGAAAAACTTACCCTGTCGAGCGCCGTAAAAGCCTCTCCGCGACCGGAGTACGTGACCGTCAGGTCTGAAACGTCGATGCGCTTGGACATCAGATCCTCCTATTGATACTTATCGAAATGCTCACGCAGGGACTTGTAGTACGTGTTGTCCGGGTCTTCCTTCTCGAGTTCGCCCAGCGCCTGATCGTAAATGTCCAGGTTATAGAGCTCTTCAAGGTCGAAGTCCTGCAGGTAGCCAAAGTCAGCAGCGCTGTTCTTCAGCTCCAGCGTGGCCTGGTAGTCGGGGTCGGGGTTCGAATCGCAGTAGTCGGGCGTGAACACCTCGTACTCGATTTCGTCCTCGGGAATGTCGATGTACGTCTTTACGTCCGCGATCGTCTTCTGCTTGTTAGCTTCGTTTTTGTAGAACGCATACGCCTTGATGAGGGCACGCTCGGAAGCGACGTACAGGTCGTGGTTTTCCTTCAGCGCGCTCGTGAGCGCCACCTGGCGGCAGCACGGCTGATTCTTGAACAGCTCTTCATCGGAGCACTTGAACACGATAGAATGGCCCGCCGCCACGGCAACCGACGTGTAGGGCGAATAGCACGAAACCGCGTCGATCGTATCGTTGGAGAATGCGTTGTAGGCATCCTTCTGGCTATCGAAGAGCACGATGTGCACATCGTAGCCATCGCCCTCACCATACGTGAGGCCCTTGGATGCAAGCAGCTGATACAGCTCGAGCTCCTGTACGGTGGTGCGGGGAACGGCGACGTTCTTCCCCTTCAGGATGGTTACGTCCCAGCTGGAAAGGCCTTCCGTGTACTTGCTCTTGATCACGTAGCCGTGACCATTGGACATGGCGCCACCGAAGATCGAGATGTCGTGGCCCGAAGACTGATTCACCAGCGTGGGAACGCTACCCAGGAAAACGAATTGCAGCTTGTTCGATTCCAGGCCGCTCACCAGCTCGCTCTGGCTGGAGAACTGCGTGAGCGTGGCGTTGATGCCCTCTTCCGCGAAGAAGCCCTCCTCCTTGGCGACGAATGCCAGCAAATGGGCCGTCGAATTAAGGTGGCCAACCGTGATGTCGTACTTGATTTCCTTGCCCGACGAAGATTCCTGCGAGCCAGAAGAGCAGCCCACCACGCCAAACGCGGCGAGCGCGCCTGCGCCAATCAGCGAACCCTTGAGAAACGAGCGTCGGCTATACGCCGTTGCTTCCTGTGCCATAGTAGCCTCCCTTGAGATGTGTCTGTTGCTGGGCGCTATTACAGCATCATCGGAAGGCGCCGAACAGGTATTTTGCGACGCATTGCAGCGATGGCGCGTTATCGCCGAAAGCGATATAAGCTGTCAAAGTCGGCATTTGCCCAGATGACACGCATACAATGCGCTCTAGGGCATAGAAAAAGCTCTGACCCGGGCTCGGGAAACCCCCAGGTCAGAGCGTTATCGATAATCACGCTAGCCGGCTATTTCACGCCACTCCGCGCAAGATTTCTTCATTTTCGATGAGTGAAGACCCCTTAACCGCGTTCCGCACGGACTTCGGCGGCTGCGTCTACGAAGGCCTTGAAGAGACGCTTGGAGTGCGGGCGCTCGCGCCACATGTGCTCGGGATGCCACTGCACGCCCACCACAAAGCGCTTGCCCGGCATCTCGATGCCCTCGACGATGCCATCTTCGGGGGAAACCGCATTCACGACCAAACCCTCGCCCACTTCGTCGACGCTCTGGTGATGAATGGTGTTTACGCCCAAGCGCGTGGCTCCCACGTATTCGGCCAGCTGCGAGTCTTCCGCAAGTTCCACCATATGGGCGGGAAGCGTATACGGACGATGTTGCACGTGCGAAGGCTCGCAACGCGCGCTCTCGTCGCGCACGTCCTGGCGCAAGGTACCACCGAGCGCCACGTTGATCGACTGCATGCCGCGGCAAATGCCCAGAAGGGGCTTGTCGGCCGCAATGATGGCGCGCACCAGGGCATCTTCCATGGCGTCGCGCGCCGTAGCCGAACGGTGCGTATGTACTTCGCGACGGCGCCCATACCTGGCAGGATCGATATCCTGGCCACCGGGAATGAGGAATCCATCGCACGAATCCACGAGCCGCGCGATATTCGCAGGATCGGCCGTTGCGGGAAGCACGATGGGAATGGCGCCCATTTCCAGCAAGCCGCTTAGATACCCATCGGAAACGGCCAGACCCGTCCATTCGAAATCGTACCGGGGAACCACGCCAATGACCGGCGCATTCGGCGAGCCGGCAGGCATGCCGTTGCGCTTTTCCATCAGACGCGGCCACACTTCGGCGAGCGTGAAACGGTGCTTCACCATGGAGGCGATGGGCTCCAGGTATTCGGCTTCGCCCGGACGCAACGTACCCGAAGCAAGCACCAGCAACAGGTCGGCCCAGTATTCCGCGGAGCGCCCGTAGATTTCCGCACCGTAGCCAAACTCGATCAGATCGCGCTTCGCCGCGGCAACGTGCCCCTCGTCCACGCTTTCGAACAGGGCGTCGAGCACGTCGAGCGTGCGACGGCTATAGAACAGCGAGCGCACGAGCACGGCGTAGGCCAGCGCATATTCGATGGGCATGGCGTCGGCGGGGCGAATTTCGACGAAGTTCTTCAGGCGCACATCGGGCCACACCATGGAAAGCGCGTGCTCCATTTCCGCATCGGTCATCTCGCGGTCGGCGTACAGCTCGTCGAACGTCGTTTCGCCCACGTAGCGCCACGGCTCGCCCTCCGTCTCGCCAGGAGCAAGAATGGCCTGGCGGGAAAGGATGTAGTCGGCATAGTCACCGAAAGAGTACCCGCGCTTCAGTGAGCCGGGAATGACGCCCACTCGGTCTTCCTTCATGGAGCCCCACATGCGCGTGCGCGCCATATTGCCCTTGGCTTCCTGGCCCTCGTAGACAGGCGAGTTGTCGCAGATGAGCGCAAGAATAGGGCTGATGATTTCCGCCAGGCGCAGCTTGCGCATGGCATCGCCTTCGCTTTCGAAGTCGATGGAGATCTGCAGCGAGGAAGACCCGCGCATCATGCAGATGGCATCGGGCGACTGCTTCCCCAGGAAGTCGGTCATGCAGCTATAGCGGAACTTCGGAATGAGTTCCAAGTCGCGTGCCCGAGCCGTAGGATGGTAGCCCAGCATGGGCGTTACCAGGCCAAATTCCTTCAAGATGGGGTCTAGGTCGTTGCGGAAGTCCAAATACGCGCGGTCGATTTCCGTAACATGGCTAAACGGGCCCGCGGAAATCTCGATCTGACCCGCCGGTTCGGTGCTAATGGCCACGCCCGCACGCTGCAGTCCCACGATGTTATCGCCCTCGTACGACACGTGGTCGTACTGCGGGGCCATGCGGGAAAGCACGTCGCGAATGCCGCCCGGTTCGGAATACGACACCGGCGAACCGTCGCGACGGACGACAATATGCTCGAGCTCGAAGCCCATGTTCTGGCTGAACTTCTCGCCCGACTTGAAGAATGCGACGAGCTTGTCGCGATTCACCTTACGAAAATCTATCTTGCTCTCCAACGGTTCCACCTCAAACGCGGATTAAATTCCACCCTCGCACTAGGAATTGGTATTTCGCCATTATAGATGCCGGCGAGGACCCGTCAACGGATGGCCCACCATTCACTATTGCACATGCGCGTTACGCTTCAAGCGACTCGCCGCTCATTGCGCAAAGAGAAGCATAGATGGTCAACGTGGGGGTACAACGACTTGAAACCTGTTCGATACCCACCAAACGCAGGAATCACACGCCCTCCCCATGCAGGCCCACTCGAATACGCTATCGATGATCGATGCGCTTGGCCAGATGATCGCCCGCCGACTGCGCAATCTGCACAAGCACGACGCACAGCACAACTGCGACGACCATGACATCCGCCTGCCATCGCTGGTAGCCATAGCGAATGGCGATATCGCCCAGCCCACCAGCGCCAACCGTGCCGGCAATTGCGGAATAGCCAAACAGGTTAACGAGCGTAATGGACACGCCGCGCACCAATGAGGGCAGCGATTCCCGCAGCAACACCTTCACGATAATCTGGAACGTACTCGCCCCGAACGCCTGAGCGGCCTCGATGAGACTCGCATCAACTTCCGCCAGACTCTGTTCCACGATGCGCGCCACGAAGGGTGCCGCCGAAAGCGTAAGCGGGACGATTGCGCCCGGGACACCCAGGGACGTACCCGCCACGAAGCGCGTGAAGGGAATGATGGCCACCAGCAAGATAATGAAAGGAATCGAACGGCCGATATTGATGATGCAACCAAGGACCGCATTCACGCTTCGATGAGGATGCAGGCCATTCTGCGCGGTTACGCAGAACGCCACGCCCATGGGCAGGCCGATGAGGTAGGCAAACGCGCATGACGCGACCGTCATGACAATCGTGTCCCACGTGCCCTGCGCAAGTAGCGCGCCATATTGCGAGAAGAAGCTCGTTAGCCAATCCATTAGGCCACCTCCCCATTCTGGCCGTCTGCCGCCTGAGCACGCCGAATGCTCGCTCCATGGGACAGCAACTCGCGCGTTACCTCGCTCTGGGGATGCTCGAATACCTGCGCCGTTTCGCCCTGCTCCACGACGCGACCGCTATCGAGAACAGCTACCTTGTTGCAAATATGCTGGGCGACCTGCAAAGAATGCGTAATGAGCACGATGGTCACTCCCAGTCGGCCCTTGATGTCACGCAGCAGGTCCAAAATCTGCACGGTGGTTCGCGAATCGAGAGCGCTCGTGGCCTCGTCGCATAGGATCACGCGCGGCTCGTTCGCCAACGCACGCGCGATGGCCACGCGCTGCTGCTGTCCACCGGAAAGCTCGCTCGGATAGCGATGCCCCTTGTCAGAAAGGCCCACCACGCTCAGCAGCTCATGCGCACGCGCAAGGGCGTCACCCTTCGAGACCCCGCGTAATTCCAGGGGAAACGTGATGTTATGCAAGGCCGTACGCTGCTGGAACAAGCCGAAATTCTGAAAGATCATCCCCACCTGCGAACGAAGCACCCGCAAGTCGGACCCCCGAAACGAGGTCACGTCCTTGCCATTCACCACGACGCTTCCGCTCGTGGGGCGCTCCAGCAAGTTTATGCAGCGCACGAGCGTCGACTTCCCCGCCCCGGACTCGCCGATAATGCCGAAGATATCGCCCTCTTCTATCGTAAGGCTGATATCGCTCAGCGCCGTATGCGATTCTCCGCGCGCCTCGTACGTCTTCGACACGCCACGCAGTTCAATCATCGTTTCCGCCTTTCAACGCAAGAGCGGGACACCCGAAGGCACCCCGCTCGACTAGGCTTGCCGACTTGCTTAGAAGATTGCCTCGACCGCGCCCTGATAGTGCGTTTCGATGTAATCCTTTACTTCCTGGGAAGTGAGGGCCGCAGCCAGCTTCTGGATGGATTCGCTATTCGTGCAGCATTCCTTGGTCACCAGAACGTTGGCGTAGGTCTTGGCAGCGTCGCCGCTCGCGTCTTCCAGAGCAAGAGCATCCTTGGAGGGAGTAAGGCCCGCTTCAACTGCGTAGTTTGCATTGATGGCCGCAATGTTGACATCCTGGAGGGATCGCGGGATTAGAGCCGCTTCGAGCTCAACGAACTGGAGGTTCTTGGGGTTAGATACGATGTCGTTCGGCGTTGCGGCGATGCCAGCGGAATCGCTGACTTCGATCAAGCCCTCCTGCTCGAGGAGCAGCAAGGCGCGGGCCTCGTTGGTGGTGTCATTGGGGATGGCCACCGTTGCGCCATCAGGCAGGTCGGCAAGCGATGCGGTCTTGCCAGCATACAGGCCGAAGGGCTCGTAGTGAACGGCAACCACGCTCGCGAGATGCGTGCCATTTTCCTCGTTGAACGAATCGAGGTACGGCTGATGCTGGAAGAAGTTCGCATTGACTTCCTTGTTTTCAGTAGCCGTGTTGAGCTGCACGTAATCGTTAAACTCGATAACCTTCAGCTCGATGCCTTCCTTGGCCAGCAGGGGCGCAACCACGTCATTGAGAATCTCGGCGTGAGGCGTGGGGCTTGCAGCAACCGTGATGGTGGTCGATTCCGCTTCAGCGCCCGATCCGCAGCAATCGCCCGCTTCGCTCTGCGCGTCCGTCGTGCTCGCCTGGCTGGAACCAGCGCAGCTCGCAAGGCCAAATGCCGCTACCGCCGCAAGGGAGAGCACCGCAATAGCAGCCCCCAGACGTTTGAATTTCTTTTCCTGTGCCATGGTATATCTCCTTCGTTTTTCGCTTGCCCGTAGAGCTAACCCCGCAGGCCAACCTCCCGTCCACCGCCCTGAACGGAGCGGCGTTTTGTGTTGGTGCGGCATATTACGCTGCACGGCATGCAGCCATCAAGGGATTTGATTCCACCCGTTTTAGGCAGTTGGCTATCGGTTTTTCCAAACATGATTATTCCTAGCAATCTACCAGGACTTATAGCCACAGCGCGGCTATTTGGCAGCTTCGATGACCCCAAAAAGCACGGCATCGCGAAAACCCATGACCCGTTATCGATAATTTACGTATTGCTTTATTCCTAGTGTTTCGCTAGGATTTGTGCAAACAGGTTACGGAGCACGACATTCACCTGCTCCATTGGACAAAGAGAGAAGCTGAAATGACCATTCACGCAAGCGTATCCGAACTCATCGGCCAGACCCCTCTCGTAGAGCTCACCCACTACGAGGCAAACCACGACCTGAACGCGCGCATCGTGGGCAAGGTAGAGGCCTTCAACCCCGCAGGCTCCGTGAAGGACCGCATCGCCAAGGCCATGCTCGACGCCGCCGAAGAAGCAGGCAAGCTGAATAGCGATACCGTTATTATTGAGCCCACCAGCGGCAACACCGGCATCGGCCTATCCGCCCTGGCTGCCGCACGCGGCAATCGCATCATCATCACCATGCCCGAGACCATGTCGGTCGAGCGCCGCAACCTCATGAAGACCTACGGCGCCGAGCTGGTGCTCACCAAGGGTGCTGACGGCATGAAGGGCGCTATCGCCAAGGCGAAGGAGCTCGCCGAGGAAATCGAGAACTCCCTCATCCCCAGCCAGTTCACCAACCCCGCTAACCCCGCCATCCACAAGGCCACGACGGGCCCCGAAATCTGGGAAGCCACCGAGGGCAAGGTCGACATCCTGGTTGCAGGCGTGGGCACGGGCGGTACCGTTTCCGGTACGGGCGCGTTCCTGAAGGAGCAGAACCCCAACGTGCAGGTCGTAGCCGTAGAGCCCGCGGGTTCCCCCGTCCTTTCCGAGGGCCATGCAGGCGCTCATAAGATCCAGGGCATTGGCGCGGGCTTCGTTCCCGAAACGCTTGATACTGCCATCTACGATGAGGTTATCGCCATCGAAGACGAAGAGGCCTTCGAGGCGGGCCGCGAACTGGCCGCCAAAGACGGCCTGCTCGTAGGCATTTCTTCCGGCGCAGCCGTGGCGGCCGCTCGCAAACTCGCGGAGCGCCCCGAAAACGCCGGAAAGCTCATCGTGGCCATTCTGCCTGACACGGGCGAACGCTACCTCTCCACCGCACTCTTCAACTTCTAGTCTCTCGCTTAGGGGGCGAACCCTCGCCCCCTATTCCATATCGCCTTCTCCATACAGGCCGCCTGCAAAAGTCTTCTCGTCTCCTTCCAGCAGGCGGCCCTTCTTGTGCCCGCGCATAGCCAGCGCAAAGCGCTCTTTCAAACCGGCCGAAGGCCAGCGTCGGCCCCAAGCCTCGACGTAGGTCAGAACCGCATGGAGAGCGGCAAAAACCAAATGGCCAATCGGAGATAGGGACTGCAAAACGTCCGCCACGAACAGCACAAAAGGCCCTGGAGCAACCTGCTCCAGGGCCTTCAAACGCACGCGCCACATGCCTTATTCAAACGGCGCGTACAAGTTCGAGGTGAAGTACCGATCGCCGCGGTCGGGGAAGATCGTAACGATGTTGCCCGACACGCCGCGCTTCGCGAATGCCAGAGAGGCAGCCAGCGCCGCGCCCGAGGACGACCCTGCGAAGATGCCCTCGCGAGCCGCCAGAATCCTCGTAGCCCTGAAGGCATCGTCGTCCGATACCTTCACCACCTCGTCGACCAGGCTCATGTCCATGGTGTCGGCCACGAAGTCGTTGCCGATGCCCTCGATGTCGTAGTCGCCATGCTCGCCGCCGCCAATCGTGGAGCCAATGGGGTCAGCCAGCACGCCCTTGATGTTCGGGTTCTGCTCCTTCAGGTAGCGCAGTACGCCCGAATACGTGCCGCCGCTGCCCGCACCAGCCACGACGTAGTCAATCTGGCCTTCCATGTCGCGCCAGATCTCGGGGCCCGTCGTCTCGTAGTGCGCACGGGGGTTGCTCATGTTGCGGAACTGCTCCAGCGAGATGGCCCCAGGGATGCTGTCACGCAGCTCGCGGGCGCGCTTTTCCGCGCCGAGCATGCCCTCTTCGCGCGGCGTAGATACGATTTCGGCACCGAGCGCACGGCAAAGCACCTGCTTTTCCAGGGAAAACTTCGTGGGAATGACCAGAATTACCTTGTATCCGCGATTGAGCGCCGCATATGCAATGCCCAGGCCAGTATTGCCCGCCGTAGCCTCCACGATGGCCGCACCAGGGGCAATGCGCCCCTCGCGCTCGGCATTGTCCAACATGGCCAGACCAATGCGGTCCTTCGTGGAACCGCTCGGGTTCCACAGCTCGAGCTTCGCGTAGAGCTGGACGCCTTCGGGGACGTCGACGTTGTTCAGTCGAACAATAGGGGTATTGCCAATGAGCTGGCGCGTCGATTCGAAGCGAGCCACCTTAGGCCTCCTTCCCCGTCGCCGCCGCAATGGCGCGACCCAGGTCGGCAATGATGTCGCGCTCGTCCTCGATGCCCACCGACAGGCGAATGAGCTCGTCGGAAATGCCCACCTTCTTGCGAATCTCGGCGGGGATTGCCGCATGGGTCATCGTAGCCGGATGGCACACGAGCGACTCGACGCCGCCCAGGCTCTCCGCCAACACGACCAGATCCAGGCCCAGGAAGAAGGCATTGATGTCGGCGCCCTGGGCAAGCTCGAACGACATCATGACGCCGCCGTTCTTGGCTTGCGCCGCATTGACGTCATGCCCAGGATGGCCTTCCAGGCCGGGGTAGTACACCGCGCGCACACCCGGATGGCCCTGCAGGAACGCGGCCACGGCCTGAGCGTTGCGCACATGCCTATCCATGCGCACGCCCAACGTCTTGATGCCGCGCTGCAGCAGGAAGGAATCGAAGGGCCCCAGCACACCGCCCGTAGAATTCTGAAGGAACGCGATGCGCTCGCCCAGCTCGGCGTTGGCAACGACCGCCAAGCCGGCCACAACGTCGCTATGCCCGCCCAGATATTTCGTGGCCGAATGCACAACGATATCGAATCCAAAGTCAAGTGGACGCTGCAGGTACGGCGTCATGAAGGTATTGTCCGCTATTGCCAGCAAGCCGTGCTTCTTCGCCACCTGGGCAATCGCACGCAGATCGGTAATGGTGAGCAGGGGGTTTGCGGGCGTTTCCACCAGCAGCGCCACCGTGCGCTCGTCGATCGCCTCCTCCACCGCCGCAACGTCCGACGTGTCAACCATGACGTAGTCGATGCCGAAGTTGCTGAATACCTTATCGAGCACGCGGAACGTGCCGCCATACACGTTGCTCGAGGTGATTACCTTGTCGCCCGTCTTGAACAACGAGAGCACGGCCGTAAGAGCCGCCATGCCAGATGCGAAGGCAAAGCCCCGTTCGCCGCCCTCCAGCTCGGCAACCAGAGACTCGAGCGCCGCACGCGTGGGGTTACCCGTGCGCGAATACTCATACCCATAGAAATCGCCTGGTAGATGCTGGCCAAACGTAGACGTCTGGTAAATCGGCACGTTCACCGAATGCGTGGGGTCATCGATGCCGGCCCCTCCGTGGATCAACGCCGAATCAAAATGCTCGTATGCGCTCATGTACTTCTCCTTGCTATTGCATACCGTAGGCGCGAACGCCGTCTTTAACCGTAGAAATGAAATGGATGCTCTCGTATGCCTTCAGATTCGAAGGGCTTCCTTCGAAATACTTGCTCTGAATGGCAGCGGGAGCCATGTAGGTATCAATGCTCATGTCGCATCGCTTCAGCAGCGCTGCCACATCGGCCAGCTGGTAGCCGCCCGCCATGGGCTCGCCCAGCTTTTCCGCGAAATGTGCCAGTCGCTCGATGCGGTCGGAATACCCGCTTGTCAGGCTGCTCTGGTCGGGGAAGTCGAAGCAGAGCACGCTCCCCGGGCACTGCAGCCCCGCGATGTCGCGGCACGTGCGTTCGAACACGGGGAGATCCAAGTAATACGTGACGCCCAACAGCGCGAAAAACGAAGGCACCGAAGGGTCGAACCCGCTTTCGAGCAGGCGCTCGCTCAGGCTTTCCCTATTGAAGTCCACCGAAACGAACGTTGCATTCGCCTGGGTACCCCACCCCAGCGTTTCTAGGCGATCCATCTTGTAATTACCCGTATCGGGATGGTCGATTTCGAACACGCGGATGTTGCTATCGGCATTGCGCAGGAAGAACGTGTCGAGCCCCGCACCGCAGATAACGTACTGGCATGTGCCATTCGACTGGGCAAATTGCTGAAGCAGGTCCTCGGCAAACGCAGCGCGTCCCAGCAAGATAGGCGAAAGGTAATAGCGCGCAGCCGGACAGGTATCGTAGGTGCTACAGGGCCCTTCGGGACAATCGATTGAAAACTCGCCCTGAACGAGACGTTGCATTTCCCGATAATCGGCATCGCCCATCAGGTCGCGCGCAAGGAAATCATCGAATACGCGCTGCCTGTCGTGCCCGCAATGATAGGCACGCACGAACGAGCACAGCTTTGCCGTAACGCTGGCCGTACCTTCCAACATACGCTTCTCCTCCTGTGTTTCTAATTCCTAGTACATTGCTAGGTTTTAGAAATACTAGCATAGAGAAGCGACGCGTCAACGGCGTTTTCGCTATTTCACGATGACTAGATACCGCGGCGACCGATAGGATGCGGGCTAACTGCGCGCATGCCCCTCGCCAAGCAGTTCTTCCCCGCTGTGATGATGGCCATGCACGCGCGCCAGGCCGTAGTGCACGTGCCCATGCGCATGCGTAATTACGTGAGTATGCACAGCACCATCGTGCATGTGCACCACTACGTGGGTATGCTCATGCGAATGGCGATGCGCGAGCGTATCCACCACCACAAGGGCAGCGCCCGCAGCCATGATGGCAAGCGCAGCAAGAAACGTAGGCGTAAGGGGCTCGCCCAGCAGGGCAAGCGAAAGCAACGCGCCCACAAAGGGGGCGATGGCGTAATACGCGCTCGTCTTGGCGGCCCCTAGGGTTCGTTGCGCGCGAATGTACACGAAAATGCTCAGGCCATACGACACGAAGCCCAGCGCCATCGCCGGCAGCACGTAGGCAAGCGGGGGAATCGCCTCGCCCAGCGCCAAGGCGACCAGAAAGGCGCCTCCGCCGGAAAAGACCCCCTTGAGCACCACGATCTGATACGTGCTGCGATCTGCAATCTTGCGCGTGCAGTTGTTTTCCAGACCCCAGCACACCGTGGCAAGCAGCACGAGCAGCGACCCAGGCGAAAACGTAAGCGAGTCGCTTCCTCCCCATGAAAGCACGATGCTCGCCACCACGATAAATGCGATGGCTACCCAGAGTCGCTTCGACACGGGCTCGCGAAACGCCAGGAACGCGATGAACGTCGTGGCTACGATTTCGAAATTGCCCAGCAACGAGGCATTCGAAGCCGTACCAAACGCAATGCCCGCCATGAGCAAGATGGGGGCCAGAATATCAAGAACGACCATGGCCACGGCGTAGGGAAAATCAGAACGGGTCAGGCGCTCTTCGGGTGCTTCATGCTGCCAGTGGAACGCATACATCACGCCCACGCCCACGCCGGCGCCCGCATACAAAAACGAGGCCATGAACGTCGACGGCACGTGCGCGAGCAGAATCTTCGACAACGGAGCGCTCACGGCATAGAACACCGCGGCAAGCAGGGCAAGCAAAATGGCAATACGGGCATTCCTCATGGAAGCTCCTTTCGTTTCTCGCCCCGTAGTATATACGCGAAGGAGAATACGGGGCTCGCTGGCAAGAATCGTGCCTCAAAACGAAAAAATTCGTCGCCGTACAGGTAAATGAGCACCAACGAGACGCGAAACACGCGTGCGCGCCCTTATGGCTCAAGCGAACGTAATCCTATGCAGGCATAACGCGGCTTCACGCGCGCACGTGCGCCTTTGCGACCTGTACAGCGAAGAATTTTTTACAAAATGTGGCGCGTTTTTGCCAAGCGGCAGTACTACAGCCCAAGACCGTACGTAAGATGCAGCATGTAGAAGACGAAGCGCATGAAAAAGATGCCGGACAGCGAAAGCACGCAACCCGCAACGGGCAAAACGACGGCGCGCGGCGACGCCTTGCCCTGCAGACGCAACAGATACGCCCAGGAAAGAAAGACGCCCATGGCCGCAAGCAAGGCGAACAGGCACACCGCCTGCCAAAAGAAGGGCACCAGGTCGGACGCCATGATGGTGAAGTTGCCAACATCCTGTAATTGCGCACCGTACAGGGCATACACGCCCACGTTGCACACGGTGGCAACGGCGGAAACCATAGGCAGCAGCGTTGCGCGGCACTTCAGCTCGGGGCGGATGCCGCCCGCAACGCCAATGGTGAGCAGCGCGAGCAACGGACCACCTACCAAGGCATTCAGCCAAATGGCAACGGGCACCAGGGGCAGATTCCAGGAAGGGATGGAATCGACCGAGTAGGCCAGGGAAATGAAAAGAACGAAGACGAAGCCCGTGATCACGATAAGAATGCGCCATATGCGCTTCAGACGCTCGCGTGGAGCATCGTTGAACGTGAAGTACCAGAACGGGCCAAGCAGACCCAGGAAGACCACGCCGGAAACGACCTCGTTGGAAAGGGGGCTGCGGCCCACGCCCGCCAGCGCATAGAGCGCGTTGCTGGGCGTGCCCAGATGGGAAGCCGAGGCAATGAGCCCCACCATGGAAACGACAAGCGGAATAAAGAGCTTGCGCTCGATATTCCGCTTTTGCTTTTCCGAAAGCGCCCCGCTCATCGCCCAGCAAACGACGATGATGGCGGCGAAAACGCCCGAGGGGGACAGGGCCGTGAACAGCGCAAGCGATACCTCGTTCCACGCAAATTGCGCGCCAAGCGATACGAAGTCGTTCACGGCATCCACCCCCTTACGGCGTTGTTACGTACAATACGCCCTTACAGCGCCACGGAGAGCTGAATCGCGTAGAACGCGAGGCGGGCGAAGAACACAGCTACGAGCGCGAAGACGCACGCTGCCGGGAGAGCCCATTTTGCATCCTTCGCGATTCCCACGCAAGCGCACACCACGGCGACGACGCCACACACCACAGCACATGCAAACGCCGGCGTGGCAGCGGACACGATCGCAGCGCCCGAGAAGAGCACGGTCTCGAAGCCAGATACCGCAGATGCATGCAGCATGAGCGCGGCGAGGGCAACGACGGCACCGCCAATCACGAACACGAACGCAATGGCGCGAGCGGAACCAGCGGAAAGGGCTTCGTCGCTCTGGTACTTCACGAGGAACGCGCCCAGCACGCCACCGGCGAACAGCGACAAGCCGACCGTCTCGAGCACCGTGTAGGCCATACCCCAGGAAATGATGGTTTCCACGTAGTAGGCAAGACCCGTGAACAGGGCGAACAGCACGCCCAGCACGAGAAGCGCCACGTTGAACACCTTACGAGCGGCGCCCTGCAGCTTGCCCATGGCGTCCAGGATCACGAAGACCAGGGCGACCACGGTGAACAGGCTGCCCATGGCGATCTCGTTGGACATGGGCGAAGAGCCAACGCCCATAAGGGCGAACGGGGCGTTCAGCGGGTTGGCAAGATGCGCGAAGGCGCAGATGAAGCCAACGATCACCAGAGCCAGCGGCGCAATCGTGGCAGCCGAGAAGCCCTTGGCGTCCTTACCCTGCTCGGGGGCGGAAACCAGCGCAACCAGAGACTGGAACGCGAAGGCACCCGCGCCAATCAGCACGAACGTGGTGAACAGCGCCAGAGGCAGTTCAGAGATAGCCGTTTGCATTTAGAGCACCTCCAGGTAGTTCTGAACCATGCCGTCGGCGCTGCGCAGGCCATTGTTGGCGTCCGAAGGCTGCGCATGATTCGGTTCGACGATGTACAGGTTGGGGTCCGTGATGGACTTGCGGGGCAGCGGCGCGATGTCGGCGCGGTCGCCATTGGAGGAAATCTCGCTGACGGAGCCGAACTCCAGAGCGCGCAGCGGGCAGGCCTCGACGCAGATGGGGTTCTTGCCCTCGGCCACGCGGTCCTTGCAGCCGTCGCACTTCACCGAATGACCCACGGAACGATCCACCTTGGGAGCGTTGTAGGGGCAGGCCATATGGCAGTAACCGCAACCAATGCACTTGCTCTCGTCAACGGAGACCAGGCCGGTCTCGGCATCCTTGTGCATAGCGCCCGTGGGGCACACCTTCGTGCAGGCGGGGTTGTCGCAGTGCTGGCAGGAAACCGACACGTAGTAGGTGAACGTGGTGGGGCTTACCGTGCCATCGGCGTTAGTCGCGCAAGCGCCTCCGCCGTATTCGTACACCTTGCGGAAGGAAACGTCGTCCGCCAGGTTCTTGTAGTCCTTGCAAGCGAGCTGGCAGGTCTTGCAACCCGTGCAGCGCTTGGCATTGAAATGAAAGCCGTACTGGGTCATCGTTACTCACTCACTTTCTCGACCTGCGCCACGTTGGAATGCTGGGGGTTAGCCTTCGCAAGGGCCGTGGGACGGTAGCGGGTAAGCGTATTGATGCAGCCGCCCTTGTCGATGCGGTCGCCATCCATGTCGGCATCGTGCCACATGCCCTGGGGCATGACGACCGTGCCGGGGATGATGCGGTTGGTGACCTTCGCCATGATGCGAACTTCGCCACGCTCGGTCTTCACGCTCACCATGTCGCCCGTGGAGATGCCACGCGTCTGGGCATCTTCGGGGTTGATCCACAGCTGGTGAAGGGCAGCGGTCTGCAGAACGCTGTTGTTGCTGTAGGAGGAATGCACGTGCGCCTTGTAGTGGAAGCCCATCAGCAGCAGCGGGTACTCGTCGCTTACGTCCAGGTAGCTATCGAACGCGGGGTCGAACTCAGGCAGAGCCGTGATCTTGTCGCCGTCGTTCAGCTCCCAGGTCTGGGCGAACTTGGCCAGCTTCTCGGAGTAGATCTGAATCTTGCCGGACTCGGTGGGCAGGGGGTTCGCCTCGGGGTCGGCAACGAACTTCTCGAGCGACAGCTTCGGCTTCGTGTCGCGCTTGTACACGCCCATCTTGAAGCCCTCTTCCCACGTGGGGAGCGTGCTGTCCTTTTCGCGAGCCTGCTCGTACAGGGAGCGCAGCCATTCCTCGCGCGTCTTGCCCTCGGTGAACTGCTCCTTCACGCCCAGGCGCTCGGCCAGGTCGGTGCACACCTCGTAGATGCCACGACGCTCGCCCACGGGCTCGTACACGGGGTCGCAGAAGAACAGGACCTCGTCGTTGTCGGCATAGCCGCCCTTCGAGATGTCCAGCTGCTCCTGCACGGCCAGGTCGGGGATGATGATGTCGGAGTACTTCGCGGAGTCGGTCATGAACACTTCCGACGTGACGATGAACTCGCACTTGCTTTCGTCCTGCAGCAGTTCGTGCGTGGCATTGATGTCGGAATGCTGGTTGGTGAGCGCATTGCCGCCATAGTTGAACAGGAACTTAATGGAGTTCGAAAGCTTCTCGACGCCCTGGACGCCCGCGTTGGTGGCGGTCATCTGCTCGCCGTGGTCGATGGCATCGGGCCACGTGTAGAACGAGATGGTATCGGGAACGGGATTCTTGCCCGCGGGGAACGTTGCGATGGCCTGAATGCTGTTGCAGCCTTCGCGACGGCCGTCGTTCGTGCCGGGCTTGCCAATCTGGCCCAGCAGCTGGGGCAGCACCATGATGCAGCGAGCGGCGTTTTCGCCATTGGAATGACGCTCGACGCCATAACCCTGGCAGATGTACACGGGATCGGCCTTGGCCATTTCATCGGCCAGCTCGATGATACGCTGCTCGGGAATCTTCGTGATGGCGGAAGCCCAGGCAGGGGTCTTCGCCGTCTTGTCGGAGCCATTGCCCAGGATGTAATCCTTGTAGGACGCGTTCTTGCCCTTTGCGTCCTCGGGCAGGGTCTCCTCGTCGTAGCCCACGCAGTACTTATGCAGGAACTCGGTGTCCACCTGGTCGTTGGTGATCCACTGGTAAGCAAGCGCAGCGCACAGCGCGCCGTCGGTGCCGGGAACGATGGGGATCCACTCGCCGCCCTGGCCGCACACCGTGTCGCTCATGCGGGGGTCGATGCAGATGACGCGCAGGTTCTTCGCCTCGCGCATGCGAGCGAAGTCCCACGTGTGGCCGCCGCCACCCATGCGGGTATCGGCGGGGCTGTTGCCGAACATGACCACGAGCTCGTTGTCCTGCAGCGTCAGGAACGAGCTGCCATAGCTGCCGCCGCCGTAGGTGTAGGTGCCTGCGGCAGAGATCTGCGCGGAGCTGTAGGAGCCGTAGGTCTTCAGGTAACCGCCGGTAAGGTTGAAGAGGCGGTTGACCGGGGTGCCGGCGATGATGCCTGAGGACACGCCCGATGCGTAGTGGATGTACATGGCGGTGTCGCCATACGTGCTGCGGATACGCTTCATCTCGCTGGCGATAGTGTCCAGAGCCTCATCCCAGGAGATGCGCTCGTACTTGCCCTCGCCGCGCTTGGTGCCCGCCACGCGCTTCATGGGGTAGTTCAGGCGGTCGGGCGACTGGAGCCAACGGCGAATGGAACGACCGCGCAGGCATGCACGCACCTGAACGGAATTCATGTCGCTGGAACCGGTGTTGTCGGATTCCACGTATTCGATGGCGCCATCTTTCACATGGCACTGCAACGCGCACGCGCCACCGCAGTTAACGCCGCAATGCTGCCATACCGTCTGCTCTTCTGTGTCTGCATGAGCGATAGACGACTCTCCAAAGAGGGAGCCTTCCGCACTAATTGCCCCGCCGGCTGCTGCAAGCGCGCCAAGCGCACCCGCAGTCTTCACGAACGACCGGCGATTCATAGTGACGTCGTTCATCAATTTCCTCCTCTAACTGTCTGCTTTCAGCTTGAGTTGCTTCTCGTCTCTCTGTTGCGCAACAGACGATTTCGTTGCCCACTATAGGCATTCGCGCAGTTCAATGTGTCACCAAAAATACGTGACTTAAGCGTATGGCGTTGTATTGCAAGCCGTTTCGGATAAGAATGGGCACAACGGAAGAATCAAAAGGGAGAGCATGACGAAAGCGGCCATCAAAACCACCCTCAAGGGCATCAAGCCCACCTATGTCAGCCTAGGCTACGCGCTCTTCGTTGCCGTTAACGCAACGGTCATTTGGGGTGGCGTCTTCCCCTTCCTGCCCATGAGCTTTCAGGCGCGCGAGATCACCGTTTCGTTCTTCCTCACGCAGTCGATTGCCTTCATGCTCTACTTCGTGCTCTGCACCCTCTGTACACGCTTCAACACCATCCGGCCCGTGCATCGTTTCCTCGAGCACAACTCCATTGGCTACGCGCTCGGCTGGATTGCGCTTATCGCCGCAACATACGTCAACGACCATGTCTTGGAGCTCACGCTGCTGGGCGGCGTGCTCATTGGCTTCAACACGGCAGGCTTCTTCGTGCGATGGAACGTCATCTTCGCCGCCGACAAGGAACGCAAGAGCTCGGTGGAACTGCTGCGTGGCATGGCGTATGCACCGCTGGTGTACTTCGCGCTGTATCTCATCCCCATCGCCATGACGGTATACCTGGTGCCCCTGGTGTTCATGCCGCTGTTCACGCTGGCGATGAAGCAAGCACGTAAGGGCCACGAGAAGGAAATCGAGCACTTCGAGCGCTTCGAGAACGAAGCCGCCAGGCAGAATAGCTATCGCCAGGTCATCCGCGACTACTGGAAAGCCGCCGTGTGCATTGGATCGGTGGGCTTCGCCAGCGGCGTCATGCGCTCCATCGCCGTGTCCACGCCCGCCAATGGCGAGCTGGTGAACATGGCCTCCATGGTGGGTGTTCTCATATCGTCCCTGCTCCTATTTGCAATCTGGTCGAACAGGCCCATGAAGATCAACACGGTCACGCTCTTCCGCATCATCTTCCCCGCCCTCATGGCGCTCATTGCGCTCATGCCCCTGTTCGGCGAAGCGTACCTGCAATATTTCGCGGCCATTACCTACGCCATCTACGGCTGCGCGATCATCATCATGATGATGCAATGTGAGAAGGCGGCGCGCGTGCGCGGCGTTACCGTAGCCTTCGTATACGGATTTACGGGCGCCATCATCTACGCCATGCACGACTTCGGTTTCATCACCGGGCAATTCGCCTCGGAGCTGGTATTCGCTGGCGCCGACGTGCCCATTGCCAGTGCCTTCGTCATGGCGTACGTGCTGGCCTTCGCCATGTACCTGGCGCACAACGCATCCGCCCCCACCGCCTCGGGCGAACCGCGCGCCGACCACGTGGAATTCGTATCCACGTCGGCCACGCCCGAAACCCGCAAGCGCGCTTCTGCGGGCAATCGCGAAGGCAAGCAAGCCGAGGTGCAGGACCGTCTTTCGAAGCAGGTGGCCCTTGCGGCCGAGCATTACGAGCTTTCGAAGCGCGAAGCCGAGATCCTGAACATGTTCGTGCATGGCCATTCCGCCAAGCGCGTAGCCGAAGAGCTGCTCGTTTCCGAGAACACGGTGAACACGCACGTGAAGCGCATGTACCGCAAGCTGGGCGTGCATAAGAAGCAGCAGCTCGTGGACTTGGTGGAAACGTTCAACCCGAAGACCTTCAGCAGCAAGGACGACTAGGGAGCCTCCCACCCCACGCCCATTCCCCGCAGGGCCTACACAAAGCAACGCTATACTTAGCCGCCATGAAGCTTTCCGCAGATGAAATACGCGAGCTAGACGCCTTGCTCGAACCGCTCTACGCCGACGAGCAGGTGCAGAGCATGAACGACTTCGTGCAGCACGGGGCCGTATCGACGTACGCGCATTGCCGCAACGTCACCGACGCAAGCTTCTGGATCAACCGTCACCTGGGGTTTCACGCCGACGAGCGCACGCTTGCCACCGCGGCACTGCTCCACGACTTCTACCTGTACGACTGGCACGGCAGCGGCTGGCGCCATTCGTATCGGCATCCGCTCTGCGCAAGCCGCAACGCCCAGGCCCGCTTCGGCATTAACGAGCGCACGGCCAGCGCCATCGAATCGCACATGTGGCCCATCGGCATCACGCGCCCGCCGCGCACCCGCGAAGCCCTGGTGCTCTGCATTGCCGATAAGTATTGCGCGCTTCTGGAAACGCTGCTTTTGCGCAAGGAGGCGAAGAGCCTGTGTCGGTAAGCGCCTGCGTTGTCTGGTTCATGGCGTTTAGCCTGCTGGGCTGGGTTTACGAAACCATCTACTGCACCATCAAGGAGCAGAGCTGGCAAAACCGCGGCTTCCTGTACGGCCCCATCTGCCCCATCTATGGCGCGGGCGCCATGGCGGCCATCCTCACGTGCTCGCTGCTGAACCAAGCTGGCATTCAGCTTGAGTGGTGGCACGTCTTCCTGATCACGTGCCTGGGGAGCATGCCCCTGGAATACGGCACGCACTGGGCGCTTGAGGCCATCTTCGATGCCTATTGGTGGGATTATTCGAACATGCCGCTCAACCTGAATGGGCGCATCTGCCTACCCGCATCGCTGCTGTTCGGCGCTGGCGGCCTGCTCGTCTACTTCGTGCTGTTCCCGTTCGCGCAGAGCGTGAATGCCCACATCCCAAGCATGGCCATGGACATCATGGCCCTGGTATTCGTTGCGCTTCTTTCCGTCGACGCAACGCTCACCATTTCCGCGCTCACGCAATTCGCGCAGGCGGCAAAACGCATCGAGACGACCGTCGACGAGCGCATGACCCAGTGGGTGGAATCGGCCGTGGCGACCGGCCAAAACATCTCCGAACAGCGCGAACGCCTTACCAGCCTTACGCGCCGGGAAATCGCCGAGCAGGTGGGCGTGCTTGCGCGCACCAGCGTTACGCGCGTGAAGGGCTTCCGCGTGAAAGGTGCCGACGCCGCCACGTCGCAGCTCGAGGCGTTGCGCAACAAGCTCCGCACGCGTGGGGAGAAAAAGAACAGCTAGCCCTTTAGCTAGGGCATACGCTGAAGGGTACGCTCCACATGCGCCAGGGCCTTGGCCAATACGGTGTACGCCCAAGCCGTGAAGCGCTCGGGATGATCGGTAAGCTCGGCGGCCAGGTCGCCCGATGCAACCCAGCGCATTTCGTCCACCTCGGTAGGGTCGGGGGTAAGGCCACCCACGCATTCGGCAAGAAACACGTGGTCGTATTCGTACTCGCACAGCCCATCGGGAAACGGCGCGCGATACATGAAGGAATCGATTTCCTGCACGTTCGCAATGCCCGCGCCTAGCTCTTCGCGAACGCGGCGCGGCAAGGCCTCTTCAAGCGTTTCCCCCGCACGAGGATGCGAGCAACAGGAGTTCGTCCACAATCCGCCTGAATGGTACTTGCAGGCAGCACGCTTGGTAAGCAGGAGTTCCACCTCGGCGGGGCGACCCCAATCCACGGAATCGTTCCCAGGCTGGCGTACCAGCACGACGGAAAAGGCACGATGGAGAAGCCCTTCGCGGTGCGCACGCTCCTTCGTTGCGATGTCGACCTGCCGATCGAGCGCATCGACGAGGATGAGCTGGTCTTCGCGTGCGGCATCGCGCTGCAGGTTTTCGTTCATGTGCACCCCTTCAAACGGCCGGACGGCGCTTGCCGCTCTTCGACGCTGGCCACTCTTGCCACCCATACGCCCGAAACGACTAAACGCGCCATTGCGTGCAACAATACTCCGTTCGCGCATAATTGGCCATGCACCTGCGAAGATGCTTCCACAACGTTACCAAGGAAGGCTATTCCATAAGATCGTCGACGCCCTGGCACGTAAGATGAGCAAGCAACTGAGCGGCGCGCTCTTGAGGCACGAGACGCCCGCCGCGCACCCATTGCCGATAAAAGTCGAGTGCCGTCGTGCGGATGAAATTCAGCACGAGCTCTTCCTCGGGCTCGGGCAACCAACCAAACGGGTCTTTGCCCAACCGTCGATACCGATTCATCTGCTCGGCATACACGCGCCCACCAAAATCGTAGCTGCCCGCATGGCATACCAGCCGCTCTGCACGATCGCCCTGAGAGACAAGAAACAGGAAGAATCGACGAGCATGTCCGTCGATATCCTTGGGCTTATCGGGGGTCGTTTCGTAATGCTCGAAGAACTCATCCATAAGCTCGGTCACCACTTCGTCAAAGAGTGACTCGATGGTCTCGTAATGCAGATAGAAGGTCTTCCGGTTGATGCCCGCCCTATCGGTGAGCTCCTTTACCTTGATGCGGTCGGCATTCTTTTCGACCATCAAGTCTTCGAACGCACGGCGAATTGCCGCACGCGTTCTAAGCGATCTGGGATCTAGGCGTGCGGTCATGTGCCCTCCCTCTTGCTCAGCCGCGATATCTGGCATTGTGCATCAAATCCGTCACGGCATTCCATTACCACTTCTTCGAAAACGTGGCATAAGCACCATAACCCAATTCTGGCAATTGTTGCACGTTTGCGCCCTCGATACCGTTTGCCTGGGGCAACCGGTATCGAGAAGGAGCCCCAAGCTCTAAGCAATTGGAAGAGGAAGGGAAGCAATGGACGGACTACAGAATCGTAGTCAGGGAGTCACGCGTCGTGGCTTCTTGAAGACAGCGCTCGCTACGGGCGCCATCGCCGCCAGCGCCGGAGGTATGGCCACGGCCGAAACCTGGCTTTCGCCAGCGAAGGCCGTAGCCCAAAGCGCAGATGAGCGCGTTGCGTACACCTACCACAACGAGCATTGCCTGTGTAACTGCATGCTCAAGTGCACGGTACGTGATGGACGCCTGAGCATGATCGAGCCACGACCCAACGAGGACAATCGTTTCCACAACGTATGCCTGAAGGGCATTTCCGAGATTCAGCACATCTACGGCGACGCGCGCATTCAGTCGCCCATGCGCCGCGTAGGCGAACGAGGGAGCGGCGAATTCGAGGTCATCACCTGGGACGAGGCGTTCGAAACTATCGCGCGGGAATTCAAGAAATGCCAGGACACCTACGGGGAAGACGCCCTCTGGATCCAGTACTCCACTGAAGCCCAGCAGCGTCTGAAGCCGCTCATCGCATCCATCCTGCATGCACAGGCAGGCGGCATGAACGGCTACGACATGGGCCAGGGCAATGGCCTGAACCAGGCGTTCGCCTTCTCGGGCATGTTCGCGCTAAACACCATGTGGGAATGGCCGCAGGCAAAAACCGTGCTCATGGTGAACTGCAACGTGCTAGAAACGGGCATGATGTGGTCACGCGGCTTCTTCCAAGCACAGGAAGCCGGCACCAAGATGATCGTATGCGACCCGCGTTTCTCCACCACGGCTTCCAAAGCCGACGAGTGGGTGGCACTGCGCCCCGGCACCGACCCGGCGCTGTTCCTGGGCATGACGCATCACATCCTGGAGGCAGGCCTGTACGACACCGACCACATCATGGCGAACACCCACCTGCCCTTCCTCATCGACGCTGAAACGGGTGAGCTGCTCGACGCCGATCCGGCAGGCACCGCAGAAGCCATGGCAGCCTACGAGCAGGCTGCGGCAGAGGCCAAAGCCGCTGGAACGGAATTGCCGGAGGATATCGTAAAGCCCGCCAAGAAATTCATGGTCTGGGATGGCGCGCAAAATGCCGCCGTTCGCTTCTCGGAAGCCACCACCCCCGCACTCGAGGGCACGTTTACCGTAAACGGCCGCAAAGCCTGTACGCTATTCACGCGCCTGCGCGAGGAAATGGCCGAATACACGCTGGAATGGGCCGAGAAGATCACGAACGTTCCCGCTAGCCAGATCGCCAGCGTTGCCGAGCAGTACGCCGAGGGCCCCTCGATCATCTGCAACGGCGTGGGCGGCATCGACAAGTACGGCTCCAGCGACATTGCAGGTCACTGCTACGCGCTCATCGCCTCGCTCACGGGCAACTACGGCAAGCGCGGCACGGGATGCGGCATCTACTGCTACCACGTAACACCCTACGAAGCTGAATTGGGAGGTTGGAAGCTTCCCGAAGATGCGGCGCCCAGCCCCAGTCCGCTTGGCTTCTACGACATGGTGCGCACCGACAAGGTGCATGCGGCCATGTTCTTCGGTGACATCCCCACGCAGAAGGCCGCGAACTGGAACAAGACGCTGGAATGGATTAATTCGCTCGACTTTATCTGCGTTGCCGACATCTACCACAGCTCGGTATGCGACTACGTTGACATGATTCTCCCCAGTTGCTCGAAATTCGAGAGCGCCGATTCCGTAGGTGGCGTGAAGTGCGCCAACGGCTACATCCTGCAAAACCAGAAGATCATCGATCCGCTCTTCGAGTCTAAGCAGGACTTCTACATCGAGAAGGGCATCGCCGAGGCCATGGGCTACGGCGAACTCTACCCCGCCACCGCCGAGGAATACGCTGCCGCCACGCTGAAGAGCGATGACCCCATGGTGGAGGGCTTCAGCCTCGAGGCGCTGTCCGCGGCCAACGGCGCGCTGAAGCTGCTGGGCACCGAAGACCCGCTGGGGCCCGAAGTGGGCATGGACTACCACACCCCCTCCGGCAAGCAGGAGCCCTACTACGAGAACATGCTGAGCTGGGGCCAGGCATTTCCCGCATGGGAAAGCCCCGTGGAGGCCTACGTGGACAATCCGCTCCGCGAAAAGTACCCGCTCATGTTCACGCAAAGCCGTACGCGCTTCCGCGTGCACAGCTGCTATTCGGGTGCGAAGTGGATCCAGCAGTTCTACGAGCCCCATATCGAGCTAAACCCCGTAGACGCTGCCGCGCGCGGCCTGTCCAACGGCGACGACGTTGAAGTGTTCAACGGCCGCGGTAGCTTCCGCACGAAGGTACTGATCAGCGACGCTATTCAGCCCGATATGGCATATATGGCGGAATCGACGTACGCGCAGTACATGAACGGCACCCTCATGCAGTCGGTGAGCAACGACCAGCTGACCGAACGCGGCTACGACCTGCTCTTCGGCCCCATGATCCCGTACAACGACACGCTCATCGAAATCAAGAAAGTAGGTGCATAGACCATGACGAGACTCGCCATTGCGATTAACCGCCATCGCTGCATCGGGTGCTCAACCTGCGCGCTTTCGTGCAAGATGAGCAATAACGTACCCGACGGCATGCTGTGGAACCGCGTGCTCAACGAGGGCGTTGACACGTACGACGGAGCCCAGGGTTCCTTTCCCCACCTTTCCCGCCGCTACCTACCCCTGGCTTGCCAGCACTGCGACAACCCCGCCTGCCAGCGCGTTTGCCCCACGGGCGCAACGTACACCGACGAGAAGGGCCGCGTGGAAATCGACTACGACAAGTGCATCGGCTGCCGCATGTGCATGGCCGCATGCCCGTACAATGCACGCACGTTCAACTGGGCCGAGCCCAAACGCGATACGGGCTTTAACTACGGCGAGGCCTCCGTTCCCGAACGTCCGCGCGGCGTGATGGAGAAGTGCACGCTGTGCAAGGAGCGCACCGACCGCGGTGACGAGCCCATGTGCGTGCAGAATTGCCCCACCGACGCGCGCATCTACGGCGACCTGGACGACCCCGATTCGGACATCTCGCGCGCCATTCGCGAGAACAACGCTTACGTGCTCCTCGAGGACAAGGGCACGCGTCCCAAAGTTCACTACTTCGAATAGGAGCGCGCTGATGTTTACTTCTTCAAAGGCAAAAAGCGCCGTGGTGGCGCTGACCATCCTCGTCATTGCAGGTATTTCAGCCTGGGTCTACCAGCTAGCAAACGGCCTTGCCGTGACGGGCATGTCCAACATCAATTCGTGGGGCGCCTACATCATCATGTTCATGCTGTTCGTGGGTCTTTCCGCGGGCGGCCTGATCGTAGCCAGCTCGGCTCACGTATTCAATATCGAACAATTCAAGAAGGTTGCACTGCCCGCCGTCATTACCTCTACGGTGTGCATCTGCTGCGCCGGCCTGTTCATCCTGCTCGACCTGGGCGGCATTCAGCGTGTGTGGCGCATCCTGACCGGCCCCAACCCCTCGTCGGTGTTGGTATGGGACATGACGATCATCACGATCTACCTGGTAATCAACATCCTCGATCTGGTTTTGATCATCCGTGGGCATGAGCACAAGGTCGAAGTTCTTTCGCGCATAGCCCTGCCCGTTGCCATCCTCGTCCATTCCGTTACCGCATGGATCTTCGGCCTGCAGATCGCACGCGCCTGGTACTCGGCTATCATGGCACCCATCTTCGTGGCGTCGGCCATGGACTCTGGCCTTGCGCTGCTGATCATCGCCCTAGCCGCACTCGAGCGTGCGGGCATCTTCACCACAGGCGCCAAGCTCTTCAAGGGCCTTTCGGGCTTGCTCGCAGTGTTCATTGCCGTGGACGCCTTCTTCATTGGCTGCGAACTGCTGACCATGGCATACCCCGGTGCTGGCGAAGCCGTGGAGCTGGGACACATGCTCCAGGGAGCAACTGCGCCGTTCTTCTGGTTCGAGATCATCTGCGGCCTGCTCATTCCGTTCCTGATTCTGGTGTTCTCCAAGAATCGCGAGAAGCGCGGGCTGGTCATCGGTGCAAGCGCGTTGGTGGTGCTGGGCGTATTCGCCAAGCGCGTATGGCTCCTGCTCACGAGCTTCATCACGCCGAACGTTGAGGGCGCAAATGGCATTTCGCTCGGCACGTTCGCCGCTCAGGCAGACGCAGCCAACATGTGGGCGCAAACGGGCTCGTACGCCCCGACTGTCATTGAGATTCTCGTAATCGTGGGCGTTATCTCGCTCGGCGCGCTCGCATTCATCATCCTCTCCAACAAGATGCTGAAGCGCAATTCCGCCGAACCCGCAGCCGACACGCAAAGCACTACGGCTGAGTAAATCGCCTTCTTTTCTTACCTTTGGGCGGCTGGTCACCACGGCCAGCCGCTCTCTCCCTCCGCAGAAAGGCCACCACCATGCCTACCAACGCCAACTTTCCCGACCTGGCCGATGCCTTTGCCTTCCTGGGGAATTCCCTGCTTGCCCCAATAAGCCAAACGAGTGACCTGGGGCTCGATCCCTCCTTTTGGAGCATCTTCCCCACGTTCAACGACGACGCCGTCGCCGAAGCCGTAAGCGCATGCACGGCATACGCTCAGGCAGCGTCGAAACGTCAGGAACAGGGCGAAAACGTACGGCAGGCTATCTCCGTGGAATATGCCAAGCTGTTTGTTGGCCCGCCCAAACCTGCGGTCGCCCCATGGGAAACCGCATGGCGCAGCACGAGCTCGGTGGGATTCGGCGAAGCCACCATTCAAATGCGCCATCTCCTTGCGGAAAGCGGACTCAATGCCTCGGGCGCAAGCAACCAATATGCCGACCACATCGGCATAGAGCTGCTGTATGTCTCCACGCTCTGCGAGCGCATTGCCGTAGGGAGCGCAAACGAACAGGTGCTGTCCGAATTCTTTCAGGAACATCCTCTGGCCTGGATAGACGCATTTGCAACTGCGGTCGCCGAAGCTGCCCCCAAGGGCTATTACGTCCACCTGGTTGAGCTGGCAGCACGCATCATGTTGGCTATCGGCTAACCCCTCTCGCTCCTTTCGCTCTTGCGCCTTTTTCAGAAAAGGAAAGCGGACGTTTAAAACCTAACTGCATTTTCCCAGTTCGATAGCACTTTAGAAGCCGAAACGACGCCCGCAGAAGGCCACTGGACTACCTTTTCTGAAAAAGGAACGAGCTGGTCGTACAAAGGCCAAAGTATAGAGATGCACGTATGGAGCTGTTGCTACACCAGCCCCATACGTGCATCAATATCGGCAAGTACGCTGCCATGCAAGCTCGAACCCGCATCGAACAGCCACTCCTCGTGCTGCATGTCGTAGCGCATAAGGTCGAGGCTCTTGAAGTGCTGCCGATAGCGCCTCTCGTACTTCGGTCCCATCTTCAGCGCGTATATCACGTGGAAGGTCGTTCCTGCCACGTGGATGGGCGTGTCGAGCGGCGTAAGCACATCGCTTTTATACTGGTTCATCGCCGTCGCCTTCGACACGCTTGCCAGGCTTTCGGCCCAGACTTCCATGAACGCGCGCATGCCCACGGATTCGCCGTCCTTCTTGGGTGGATAGATCCAGTTGATAAGACGCTCGCGCTTCTTCGCAGAATGGCCGGCAGCATACACAAGGCGGCCAATAACGAACGTTTGCAGCGCCGCGCCCATGCGTCCCGCCTGGTCCAAGTCGGAGCTGCCAATGAACGCGTGGTCGATGTGAATGCGCTCGCGCTGCACGAGTAAGCCCACGAAGCTACCGCCCAGCGATGAACCATACGCTCCATCGACGCGACCGCCATGGCGTTCCATAATGTAGCGCTCGATCTTTTCGGTCACGGATATCATGTCGGGGAATTCGGAAGCAGAGTCGCCATCGAACCCATCGTAGTCAACGGCAATGACATGGTACCGCTGTTCGAAATGCCCCATCACCGTCGAGAAGTTCACGCGCCACGTGCAGCACGTCCCCGGCAGCAAGAGCAACGTCTTCCCGTGTTCCAATCCGCGCTCTTCGAATCGCATTCAGCATCTCCCTCGATTGATTTTGCTGCAGCATACCGCCAATAACCTGCTCAAACCTCATAGATAGGCAAACCTAACGCAACCGACAAATTGCAAACGCGAACAAGGCACAGCACCCCCACGCGGCCACCTCAACACGACGAAGCCGCCCAGGATAGGCGGCTTCGTCGGATTACGAGGGCTGCAGCCCCGTAGTCGATATGGGAGTGCCGGGCGATGGGAGGGAGTGCGCCCGGCAGGGAGGGGCTTACCTATTCAGGTACTTCGCGGCATCCTTCATGGCAAGACGACCAGAGTTGACGGCCCAGCCAGCCTGGGAACCAGGGGCGAACTTCACGTCATACGAGTCGCCATACAGTCCGCCAGCGTCGGAACCGCCCGCATACAGACCGGGGATCACTTCGCCTTCCTCGCTAATGACCTGAATCTTCTCGTTGACCTTGATGCCACCGCACGTCGTGTAGTAGCCGTCGGCCACTTCGCACAGCCAGTAAGGACCAGCATCAACAGCATGCATGTACTTGGCGCGCTTGCCGAATTCCTTGTCAGCAGAGGTGTCTTCCCCGTCCAGACCAGCGGCAACAGCACACTGCTGGTTGTAGGCATCCACCGTAGCCTGAACAGCCGCAGCGTCGAGGCCAACTTCCTGGCATAGAGCCGCAAGGTCGTTGCCCACATGGCAGCCTTCGGACTTCTGCAGGGTTTCACGCGCCGTGGACAGCGGCTTACCAGGCTGGCCGAACGAGAAGACCTGACCATCGGGGCCATCCGCCTCCCAGCGAGCCATATCCGCTTCGGTAAACAGGACGAACGTACGATCCTGGTTGCGTACGCACATGCCCGCGCCAGAGAAGTCATCGATCCAGAGGTCTTCCTTGCAGAAGCGCTCGCCATCCTGGTTGAGCCACAGCGTGGGCTGCACGCCCACGGAATAAGCGTCCGTGGTCCACGTGGAGGTAACAGCACCCAGCGTAACGGGGCCGCACCACATAACCGTGCCCAGGCCCTCGGCCATAGCCGCGCCCGCGTCCTTGGCCATCTTGATGCCGTCGGCCTCGCGGCAGTTCATGCCCATGGCCTGGATGTTCTTGTTCTTGGTTTCGGAAACCTCGTACAGGAAGTCCGCGTTGTTGGCATAGCCGCCCGTGGCAATCATGACGACAGGGGCCTCCACCTTCAGGACATCGCCCTTCTCGCTCTCGGCGAGCACGCCAGCAACCTTACCGTCTTCCATGACAAGCTTGCGACCGTAGTAGCCGAAGTGAGCCTCTACGCCCAGCTTTTCCGCCTCGGCACCAAAGCACTTCATGAAATAACCGCCCGGGGAAAGCTCTTCGCCCTTATCGTAAACATGCCAGACCTTCGGGCCGGAGCCAATGGAGATGTTGCCCTCGAACTTCACGCCATGGCTCTCAAGCCATTCGATCGTCTCGGCGGTCTGATTGAAGTAGTTCATATACAGCTTGTGTTGCGGAATCCAGTGATGGTAGTTCAGACAGGTGTTCGTTGCGTTTTCAACGCCATACTCCTGCGTGGGGTCGTACGCGCCGGCAAACATAACGCCACCGTCTGCCTCGATGTACTTGGTGCCGAATGCCGTCATACCCTCGGTGCCCACGAACGATCCGCCGTAACCGCTCATGCGCTCGATGATAACGGGCTTCAAGCCCAGGTCGATTGCCTGAATGGCCGCAGCCGTGCCCGTGCCGCCAGCACCAACGATGCACACATCGGCCTGGACGGTCTGCTTGGGCTCGCCCAGCTCCTTGATGTCCCAGATTGCGCTGTTCTCGGTGGAACCCGCGCTCGTGCTTGCCGCATCCGTTGCGGTATTGACAGCCGATTCGCTGCGAGACTTACTGCCTCCGCAGCCTACGAGCGAAGTGCCCGCGACGCCCGCGGCGATGATGCCGGCACCGGTAAGGAACGAACGACGAGACATGCCCTGTTTGTTCATAGCCATTTCCCTCTCCTTTGGTTGAGATAAACGGCGCCCGCAAGCTTCCCTCGCTGCGGTCCCTTACGCCGTTCTTCGATGCCCTCATTCTTCCACGCTAAAACGCCTGCGTACGGCCCAGAACTGTAGCCAGAAGTTGAGCGTTGTAACGAACCGTTACAGGAACTACCATTGGTGACATCGCCTGAGAGAGGCGAAAATTCAATGTGGAGGGATGGCAGGCCGTGCCTGCATTGCAAGGGGGATTACACAGTGGAAGACCGCAGTCGCTATTTCATACTTGCCTACGATTCGCCCAACTTCAGCGCCGCAGCGGCACAGGTGCCCATGACGCCCCAGGGTTTCACCAAAATCATTAGGAACCTCGAACGTGACCTGGGCGTACCCCTCTTCGAAACCGATGAGCGCGGCGTGCGGAAACCCACGCGCTACGCCGACGAATACTACCAATACGCAAAGTACGTTCAGGCAGCCCAGCACCAGCTGGGTACGGCGTTTGAACGCATTTCCAGCGAAAGCAAGCTCGAAATCAAGGTCGCCTGCGCCCTGGGCATCCCTGGTCTGTTCGGTGTCGATGCCCTGCAGCGCTACGAATCGCTGAATCCCAGCGTAAAAGTCTCCTTCTCCGAGCTCCCCGATGCGCTCTGCGATTCGCTCGTCCGCGACGGATTCTTCGACGTGGGCATAACCATTCAACCAGCAGCACGCGGACTTACCACCGTGAATCTCACGAGCAGCCCCGTTATGCTGTGGGTGCGCAAGGACGATCCGCTCAGCAAGCGAAAGCGCCTAACGTTCGAGGACCTCGCGGGCCGCAAGGTCGCTATGCCGGGCAAGGACTTCCGCATCTTCGAAGCGTTCACCAGGGAATGCATCCAACGCGATGTCGCTGTTGATGTCATCTCCTACGCCGAGATATTCTGGATCTACAACTTCGCGCTTTCGGGCAAGGGGCTTGGGTTCTGCCTTCCCCATCTAGTTGCGCTCGACGTCTTCACCCACTCCAGCGACATCGTGGCCCTACCCCTTGAAGGGATAACCTGGCAAATTTGCTTTTCATGGCCCGAAGGCCGCCATCTTGCGGCGCACGAGAACGCATACCTGAAATGCCTGCGCAAGGAAGCCTCGATACTGAAGAACACGCACGCAACCCCCGCCTGCTGCGAGGGGTAGAATAAAAACTCGTCAATCACTGGGAGTGCGCGGCCCACACGATAGAACGGACGGAATATGTTCATACTCGAAGGGCCCTACGCATCGGACATCATGCTCGACTGGCTCGAAGCATCACAGCACCCCACGCTCGGCAACGCATTTGCGCGAGAGGTCACCGCCAAGGGACGTACGCTCAACCTGGTAGACCCCGCAGACGCCGCCGCACGCATTGATGCAGGCGAACGCGTATACAGCAGCTCGGAAAGCGCCCTGGAATGGGTGCTCGCCAACGTTCACGACGAACACCTGCTGCGCTGCATTCGGCTCTGCAAGGACAAGGCCGAGACGCGACGCGCCCTCGCAACGGTAGACCCCACGTTCTTCTTCCGCGAATGCACCATGGAAGAGCTCCTGGCGATCGACCCGGGCGAGCTTCCATTTCCCCTTGTCGTGAAGCCTGCCGCTGGCTTCATCAGCTTCGGCGTACACGTGGTGCGCAAGGCAAGCGATTGGGACGCCACCATCAACCTTCTGCGCGAGGAAATGACCAGCCGCAACGTACACCCCAGCAGCGTAGTCACCGCAAACCGATTCATCATCGAGGGGTATCTGAGCGGCCAGGAATACGCCGTCGATCTGTATTTCAACGGCGAAGGCGAGCCCGTGATCCTCAACGTGCTGCAGCACGACTTCCGCGACGCCGCCGATACGTCGGACCATCTGTACTTCACCAGCCCGCACATCATCCGCTCCGCAGCGCCCGCGCTGCGCCGCTGGTTTCAACACGCGAACGAGACCTTCCGCTTTCGGAATTACTGCCTGCATGCCGAGATCCGCGTTAGGCACGCGCCACAGCAAGACCCTATCGAAGCGTTTGCAGACCCCGCAAACGTGCACGTCATCGAGTTGAACCCGCTACGATTTGCAGGGCTATGCGGTACCGATGTGGGCTATTACGCCTTCGGCATTCGCACGTATGCGTACTACCTTGCCAACCAGAAGCCCGACTGGGAAAGCGTCCTTGCCGAACGGTCGACCAGCGCCGCAACGGGCATGGGCGTACTCGAAACGCCGCCGAACTGGAAGCAGGGCTGCCGCATCGACTACGACAAGATCGAGCAAGGCGTCACGCTCAATGGTGCGCTCGACAACCTCTGCGAGCTACGGCCCATGAACCCCGACACCGAAGGCGCCGCCTGCTTCCCGCTCTTCCGCATACCGGCAGGCGAACAGGGGAAACGCGTGCGCGATTTCATGCTGGGCTACAACGCGAACGACTATCTCATTTCGCGCTAGAAACCGCGCGCCTCGCCTGCCACGCGGCTGCGAAACCATCCCATCGGACCGCGCAACTAAAAGTATCGTCTGCGAGTGTTACGATTACCAAATTCTTCACCCGTACATAGGCAAATGGTGTTACTATTCTCGAAAAGGTGTTATCGGCAAGAAAGGAATACCATGGCCTGTTTTCTGGTAGGTGGTGGCGAAGCGATTGTCGTAACGGCGGTCCGTGCAGCCGTCAAGAAGAGCGAAGTTGAGAAGGGAATCGTCGACGAGCAGGGCAATCAGCTCACCGACCCCGCAACGCACGGCATTTGCTGGACGCGCAAGCTCAGCTGGCTCATGAATATGCTCTGGGGCGGCGTAATCCTGCTCTGCATCGAGCACATGTGGCATGGCGAGGTCGTTCCGTTCCCGCCATTCCTCACGGCCATGGAAGACCCCACTGAAATCCCCGTAATGCTCGGCGAAATGGGAACCGTTGGCGTTGGCATGGCGATACTCGTTACCGTTACCTGGCTGGTTGTTACCTTCGCGGCCGACGCCGCCGTGAAGCGTAGCCCGTCTACCGTTGTAGAGGGGGCATAACATGACGCTCGTCATCACGTTCCTGGCTGCAGCCATTGTCACGGCCATTTGGTATGCCACCACGCCGAACTCGAGCATGCGCTTCGGTACGCTTGCCCTTATGTACTGGGGCGCCGCCCTTATGTGGTGCGTCGACGGCATTAACGGCCTTATCGAAGGCGAAGGCTTCATCGAAATCACCGACACCGCCGCAATGATCGACGATGCCATTCTTGGCCTGGTCGTCGTGGCCGTAGGCCTGGCGGCATGGGCAATCTACCTGGTAGCGAAGGATCCCAAGCACGTCCTGAGGACTTCCCTCGCCAAATAGTCGCCTCCTCTCCTCGAAAAGCGCCGTCCTTTGCACCCCGGGCGGCGCTTTTCGCATGTTAACAGCCGTTGAAATCCCCAGCGCATTCCCCCAGGCCACGCACAACTCGCCTATAATGCCCACTAACCAAGGAGCGAGCGAGGAGGGAACCCATGATTATCCGAACCGCCACCGTCGACGACGCGGAATACCTTCTGGCCATTTACGCCCACTACGTCGAAAACACCGCCATCACCTTCGAATGCGAGACGCCCTCCGTTGCGGATTTCGGCAGGCGCATCCAAAAGACGCTGACCGGCGGATACCCCTATCTAGTGGTCGAAGACGAGGGTGCGATTCAGGGCTACGCCTACGCCGGCCCCTTCGTGGGGCGCGAAGCCTACCGTCATTCCTGCGAGCTTTCCATCTACCTGCATCACGACGCACGCAAGCGGGGCTATGGCCGCGCGCTCTACGAAGCTCTCGAGCAGCGCCTGAAGGCGAAGGGCATCCTGAACCTCTACGCCTGCATCGGCGACCCCATCGAGGAGGACGAATACCTTACGCGCAACAGCGAGCATTTCCATGCGCATCTGGGATTTCAGAAGGTTGGCACGTTTCACAAGTGCGGCCGGAAATTCGACCGCTGGTACAACATGGTCTGGATGGAGAAATTCATCGGTACGCACGACGAGGCGCGAGGCTAGCAAACACGTCCCACACGTGCACTTCAAGAGGAAATGTGGATTCACGTCCTCATTTGCCATTTTCCCTTGCACTCGCGGGGAATCTGGATAGAATACTAATTCCTACGCGGACATGGCTCAGTTGGTAGAGCACCACCTTGCCAAGGTGGGGGTCGCGGGTTCGAACCCCGTTGTCCGCTCCATTGCATGTAAAGCCGCCTTCGCGCGGCTTTTTATTTCCCCAGGGAGACAAGGTGACAGAGGGACGGTTCTTCTGTCACCCCACTCTGGCCGCCAGCAGCAAAGAGTCACCAGCTGCCAAATAAAGGTGACAGGGGGACGGTTCCGCTGTCACCCCACTCTGGTCGCCAGCAGCAAAGAGTCACCAGCTGCCAAATGGGGGGGGTGACAGAAGAACCGTCCCCTTGTCACCCTTCGGCCCTACGCTTCCGCAGCTTCGGCGCGGCGGTACGGCGCGTACGGCAGAAGCAGCCCCACGCCAACCACTTCCGCGGTAGCCAGCATCACCAGCACCCAGCCAGCATCGAAACCCGATTGCAGGATCAGGCCACCCACCGCAGGCGACACCACCGCACCCAAGCGCCCAATGCCCAGCGACATACCCAGGGCCGTAGGACGCAACTCCTCGGGGAACGCATTCGAGACCAGCGCATTCGTAAGGTTCTGCGCGCTAATGGCGCCCACGCCAGCAAAGAAGACGAACGCCATCAACAGCGCTCCGCTACTCGGATGCATGGCTATGCCGATAAGGCACAACGAGGCAAGCAACCCGCTGCCCATGGCAACTACCTTCACGCTCATGCGCGTGGCAAGCCATGCTGTGAGCAGCGACCCCATAACGCAGCCAAAATTCAGCACCACCATCATCTGCAGCGAATTCTCCAACGGCAAGTTGAACACGCGCATGAGCTGCGCAAGCCAGGTGCTCATGCCGTAATACGCCATGAGGAACAGAAACGTCATGGCACAGAGCATTCCCAAAAGGGCCTTCGACCTCGCACTCAACTGACGTAGTGTTTGCTGCGCGGAACGAGCCGCGGCACCAGGCTGCGTCCCCTCCAACTTCGCGACCACGCGTGACGCAACAGGGACGACGATCGATACGGGCAGCACGCCGATCAGCCCCGCTAGAAACATGAGAGCACGCCACCCCACCAGGGAAAGCAACGACGAGCAGGCAAAGGCCGCCAGAAGTCCACCAAAGGGGATGCCCGTCATGACCAAGCTGATGACGAGCGGAGCCATGCGTTTGCTCGAATGATCGCGCGCAAGGGACATGGCGATGGGCAGCACGCACCCCAAGCCCAGACCCGCAAGCGCGCGGAAGGCGCCTAGCATGTACGCATTCGCCGCAAACGACGACAGCGCTATCGCCACGCTGAACCACATGACGCCAAGGGCGATCGCGCGCACGTACCCCAGCTTTCGCTGGACCACACCCGCAAGCAACCCACCAGCGAACATGCCCAAGAACGTCATACTCCCCACCAGGCCAGCCGCGGCACTGTCCATGCCCATGCCACCATCGGCAATGAGCGTGGGAATGAGGCTGCTATACACGATGATGTCGAATCCTTCGCACAGCATCACGCATGCCATGCAGAAGACCAGAAGCCAGCTTGCGCCGCCGCGCATCGATTTCGCCATACGCTTTCCCTTCGCTACCTGCACTTCCACAGGGATTCGATATCCCCGTGCGCATCTCGTTACGAATTGATATCGTTTCGCAGATGTATTGTTCACAAGCAGTTAGTATAGCCTAACTTTTTAGTGCACGCATGGGACCGCGCCTTCATGAGGACCCGCTGGAAGAAGAAGGGGCATTTCCCTTGGGAAAACAAAGCCCCGGAAACCGTCGGGTGACAGGGGGACGGTTCTGCTGTCACCCCGTCGGCTTGGCGACGCTTTGCCACCGCTGAACCAAAAACGGGGGGGTGACAGCAGAACCGTCCCTCTGTCACCCTTTCACGGCAGAAAAAGGTGACAGAAGAACCGTCCCTCTGTCACCCTTGTCGCCTACTCCCCCAGCAGCTCGGCCAAGTCGGCCTCGGGCGTGGTGATGGGGCGATGCCGTAGTTTTCGACCAGCACGTTCAGAACGTTCGGGCTAATGAACGCAGGCAACGTGGGTCCAAGCTTGATGTTCTTGATACCCAAGTACAGCAGCGTAAGAAGAATGCACACCGCCTTCTGCTCGTACCAGGAAAGCACCATGGAAAGCGGCAGGTCGTTCACGCCACACTCAAAGGCCTCGGCCAACGCCACGGCAACTTGAATGGCGCTATACGCGTCGTTGCACTGACCCATGTCCATCAGGCGCGGCAGGCCGTCAATCGTACCCAGCTCCAGGTCATTGAAGCGATACTTGCCGCACGCAAGCGTAAGCACCACCGTGTCGCTGGGCGTGGCCTTTACGAAGTCGGTGTAGTAGCTACGGCTCGAACGCGCGCCATCGCAGCCCGCGACCAGGAAGAAATGCTTGATAGCGCCCTGCTTCACAGCATCGATCACCTTATCGGCCACCGAAAGCACGGTACCCTGGGCGAAACCCGTAGTAAGCACGGAGCCGCCATTGATACCCGTGAAGTGCTGAGTCTCGGCATATCCCCCCAGTTCAATAGCGCGTTCGATAACAGGCGTGAAGTCCTTGTCCTCGCCGATAACGGGACAATCGGGATACGCCACGGTGCCCGTAGTGAATACGCGGTCGGAATAGCTGCCCTTCGGCGGCATCAGGCAGTTCGTGGTATACAGCAGCGCGCCCGGAATGTCATCGAATTCCCTCTTCTGGTTCTGCCACGCCGTGCCAAAATTGCCCTTCAGGTGCTCGTACTTGCTCAACTCCGGGTACGCATGCGCAGGCAACATCTCGCCATGAGTGTACACGTTCACGCCACGACCCTCCGTCTGCTCGAGCAGCAGCTTCAGGTCAAGCAAATCATGGCCGGTCACCACGATAAACGGGCCAGGCTCCACGTCCATCGTGACGCTCGCAGGCGCGGGAACGCCGAACGTGCTGGTATTCGCCTCATCGAGCAGCGCCATACAGCTCAGGTTCATCTCTCCCACCTTCAGCGCCAGCGGAAGCAGCGTGTCTACGGAACCGGGCTCGGCCAGCTGGGCCAGGGCATCCACGAAGAATGCATCGATCGCGCCGTCGCGCTTGCCCAGCGCACGCGCGTGATAGGCATACGCCGCGGTACCGCGCACGCCGAACAGCACAAGCGATTTCAGCGAGCGAATGTCCTCGTCGGCGTTCCAGATTTGGCCCATTGCGTAATCGGGACGCTCGGCTACGCCAGCACTCTGGGCAATCGCCGCCTTCTCGGCGCGCACGTGCGCGGTCTGCCGCTTCAGCGATTCCTCGTCGAAGTTCACGTTGGTCACGCACGCGAACAGGCCATCCACGATCAGCTGCAGCGCATTCTCGCTCGCCGCGCCCGCCGCCTTGCAGGTGCCGGCAAGACCAATGAGCGCGCCCGTCAGCTCGTCCTGGGCAACCGCCACCTCCACCGGCTTACCGCAGACGCCCGCATGCCCCGTGCACGCTTCGCATCCCGCCGTCTGCTCGCATTGAAAACAGAACATCTGGTTATCCATGCCTTGCTCCTCGTCTCTTATCTGAGCGTTGTACAAATCGAACTGGAGCCACCGTACCGAGACAAGGAAAGCGGGTATGTTGTAAGCACAACATACCCGCCATAAAGTATTTCAATCTGAATCGAACGCGTGATTACCGCGCCACACTCGCGAGGCTTCTACGAGGCAAAACCCCAGGCACGTGCCAGGGCTTCCACACCGGGAGCGATTTCATCGGCAGGGAGCCCCGCATACCCCACGAGCACGTAATCCCAGGCCGGATTAGGATAGCCCACCCAGTAGCGCGAGGTGGGATACACGCGCACGTCCTCCCGTTCCGCAGCCTCGATAAGCTCAGCTTCCCCACGCGCATCCTTCGTGCGAACGAGCGCGAACTGGCGGCCCATAACGATCTCGACCGCATCGCCCATGCACGCATGCAGCGACTCCATGAGAAGCTCGCGTTTCTTGAGCACCGCCTGGCGCATCTTGCGCACGTGCGAATTCCACTGTCCCTCACGCATGAATGCCGCCATCGCCGCCTGCGTTTGCCAAGGCACGCGTGGATGCAAGCGCGCCGAACGACCACGCCACTTCAGCATGAGCTCCGGCGGAAGCAGGGCGTAGCTCAGGCATACCGCCGGCGAAAAGCAGTTCGAGAACGTTCCCGTCATGATCACGCTACCCGCATCGTCGATTGCCGCCATGGGCACAACGCGCCCCACGCCGGGGCTTAGCTCCCAGCCATACTCATCGGCTACGATGTACGCGCCCGTATCGTTAGCCCATTTCACCAGCGCCTTGCGCACGTCAGGCGGCATCACGATGTTCGTGGGGAACTGGCACGACGGTGTGGCGAACACGATATCCAGGCCGTCGACCGACTGCAGATATTCCTGCGCCGTAGGCGTTGGATACACGGGAATGGCGCGCGTGCGGAACCCCATACGCGCGAAAGCCGCATACGCCTCGTCGTAGCCAGGGTTTTCCAACCCCACCACCGTGCTCGACGCATCGAACAGCATGAGAATCTCGTTGAGCAGATCTCGCGTGGTGGGCATGATGAGCACCTGGTCGGGGTTCCAGTCGAGCCCCAGTTCCTCGTTCACATGCGCGGCAATTTCCGTGCGCAGCTGGCGCAGCCCCTGCGAATCGTCGTAGAAGAAAGAACGGCCGGAACTTTCGCCGAAGAACACGTCGCGCGAGGTACGGGCCCACGCAGCCAGGGGAAAGACACTCGGGTCGATGGCATCGTACGCGAAATCGAAACGCCACGTGCGCTTGGGCTCGTGCGTATGGGCATGCAGCCGCTCCAAGGCCTGGCGATAGCCCTCGCTCCGTTGCAGCCTCGCGCCTGAAGAATCGCGCACGCGGCACACCACATGGCCGCTTCCCTGCCGCGCTTCCACGTAGCCCTCAGCAACCAACTCGCGATAGGCAATTTCGATTGTTGTAACAGAAACATCCAAATCCTTCGCGCACGCACGAATGGAAGGAAGACGAGTACCCTCTGCAAGGGCCCCGCCTTCGATATCGCTGGCGATTTTGCGGTATATCTGCTGGTAAAACGGCTCCGTACTGCACTTATCTACGAGCTGCATCAACCCTCCGTCCCCCACATGCGCAAGCGTGCCTTACATGCCCTACCTACCTTGAAATAACTGTACACCAATTCGCGAAGTGTACCTAAAAACCAACACTGAAGTGTGCATTCACCTTTTGGGCGGTTGCTCGTACGATTAGATTCGAGAAGGTGGCGAATTGTGTGCGAAAGCCGCCACAAATGGGACACAAAGGGATATAGGAGGGGCCTGCTATGTTTAGCAAGAAGCTTGCCGTTACCATGGGCACGCTTGCGGTTGTCGCCATAGTCGCCGGCACTGCAGCATGCGCGCCCAAGGCAACGACAAATCCAGTCGGTAATCCGACGCCAAACGTACAACAATCATCAGAAACGCCAACGCCCGACCAATTCGGCGTCGTGAAGGCGGACCAGTGGGCCAACGCCTACCCGTACGAATACGATTCGTACCTGGCCAACGCCACGAACACGCCTCCCGCGGAAGACTACCTGGAAGGCAGCTACTGCGCCGAAGGGTACACTTCCAGCGAGGACACTACCTCGGCCCTGCCCGATGGCTACGAATACACCGACGCCAACAAGCAGGACTACCTGGAAACCAACCCCGAAATCAAGACGCTCGGCAAGGGCTACGGCTACGCCAAGTACTACACCGAGCCCGCCAGCCACGTGTTCTCGCTCTGGACCGTTGCCCACAACGGCCGCGTGGGAGATGGCACGAAGACCAAGGCTGCTTGCATCACCTGCAAGAGCCCGCAGTATTCCAACCTGGTAGACCAGGAAGGCGAAGAAGTGCATTCCCAGCCCTTCAATGACATTATTGGCCAGCTGGACGAGAACATCAGCTGCGCCAGTTGCCATGGCAACACTCCCATGAAGGATGGCGAGGTCTACCTGGAAGTTGACCGCGCCGAATGGGTGCGCGCCATGGGCGCCGACCATCAGGTTGCATCTATGGAAGGCCAGGTCTGCGGCCAGTGCCACTGCGACTACTCCATGGCGCCCGGCACCAGCATTCCCACGAGCCCGTATGACAACGGCCGTTCCGACATGGTGCCCGAAAAGGCCATCAAGTGGTACAACGACCACAACTACGTCGATTGGACGTACGCGTCCACCGGTGCCAAGATGCTCGCCATCCGCCACGCGGAATACGAGTTCATCTACGGCGGCGACAACGAGATCCTGCCGCAGGGCTCGCACATGGCCCAGCTTGGCTACGACTGCAACGACTGCCACATGGCCACCACCAAGGCCGAGGACGGCACGGTCTACGCCGACCACGAGTGGACCAGCCCGCTGGACAACCAGGAGCTCATCGACCGCGACTGCAGCACGTGCCATGCTGACATCCGCGCCGAAGTGCGCGCGTGGCAGAACGAGATTGACCCGGCAACCACCACGCTGGGCGAGCGCTGCGAGAAGTTCATCAAGAACTTCGAGAGCAAGGTAGCCACCGAGCAGGACGACGAGGCCAACCCAGGCCAGAAGGTGCTGAAGCTCGACGAGGCATTCGCAGCATCCAATGGTATCGACGCCGATACGCTGGCGCGCTTGCAGCAGATTCAGCGCGAGTCCTGCTACTACTGGAACCTAGCCGCAGCGGAAAATAGCGAGGGCGCCCACAACCCCACGTACTACCGCCACACGCTCGACCTGGGCAATCAGATCCTCGACGAGGGCGATGCCCTGCTCGGCATGTCCTCAGTCGCGTAAGCGCTTCATCTCGCTAGAAGGGAGCGCATCATGAACGAAGAGAACATGACAAACGAAACGCAGCCGGCAAAGAAGCGTAGCAAGAAGCTCATCATCCTGGGCGTCATCGTGGTCGTGCTCGTAGCCGTGGGCGTGGGCATGATGGTATGGCACGAGCAACCCAGCTTCTGCTCGACCCTATGCCACATCGAGAACACCTACGTGCAGAATTTCTCGCAGGAGCAGGGAGTTCAAGGCACCGACAAGTACGGCAATACCGTCTCCGATACCAACGCCATGATGGCCGTTCTGCACAGCCATACGCAGGCAACTGCCAAGTCGCAGATCGTATGCGTCGATTGCCACAAGCCCAACGTAGCGGAACTTGCACACGACGGCGTGAGCTTCGTATCCGGCAATTACACCATCCCCCGCGACGAGCGTTCGGCCCAGGCCCTGCAGAAGTGGGACGGCAAAACGTCAGAAAGCTTCTGCGCAAACCAGAACTGCCACGTCTACCTGCTGGGAGACAACGGCGAAGTGTCGTACGACAAGCTGGAAGCCTCCACGCAGAGCCGTTCGTTCAACCCGCACCAGCAATACCACGAGAACCTCTCGCTGGAATGCACCGATTGTCACAAGGGGCATCGCGCATCCACCGTGGTTTGCACAGGTTGCCACGAACACGAAAACGTGGATCTACCTTCCGGCTGGGTCACGTACAGCGAATCGAAGCAAATCCTCGAGCAAGCGTTCAACGGATAAGATTCGCCGCAGAATCACAAGATGGGGTCCCAAGGGACCCCATCTTTTTCGCCCCGTGGATTATGCTTCCTTCACGCCCGAAAATGCGTAAAACCCCGGCGTATCAACCTGCGATTCCAGCGTGAATCGCTTCGCCCAAAGGGCGCTTTCCTCGGCAGCAGACCGCAAGCCCATGCTCACGCCCGCGGCAACTGCATCGTGATGCGCATTAATGACGTCCTTGCCGCTCCCATGCGCCACGACGAAGCGCCCACCTGGCTTGAGCAGCTTGTACGTCTTCTCCACCAGGGCATCCTTGTCCATGAAATGCGGGTAGGCATTGTAGATGACCACCGCGTCGAACGGGTCGCCCTCGGGAAGCTCGTTCACATCGCCCGCAAGAAACGACACCGTAGGCTCGTCGGCAAATTTCCCACGAGCGATGGCGATCATCTTCTCGGAAAGGTCCACGCCCAGCACCGAAGATACGCCCGCCTGCACGTAATGCGGCGTCATCACGCCCGTGCCGCAGGCGACGTCGAGCACGCGACTGCCCTGCCCAATGCCAGCCAGCGACAGAACGGCACCCTGCACGCGACTCCTCGTGGTGTATTCCATCTGGTCCCATGCCTCGGCGCGATCGTCGAAATAGGTCGCGATATTGTCTACGATACCCATGCCCTCAAGCTCCTTAACGCGGAATGACCACAGGCCTTCCGCCGTAATCGATAACGTCGCACTCCATGCCATACACGCTCTTCATGCGCTCGGGCGTAACGACCTCGCGTCCGCCCAGCGCGTCGACCTTGCCATCCTTCAAAAACAGGAATCGATCGCAATAGCGCAGCGACAAATTGACATCGTGCATGACGGCTGCAGCCGCAATGCCGCGACCATCCACCTCGTCACGCGTAGCCTGCATGACCTCCTGCTGATTCGCGGGGTCCAAGTTGTTCGTGGGCTCGTCGAGCAGCAGCGTTTCCGCCTGCTGCACGAACGCGCGGGCCAGCGCCATCTTCTGGTATTCGCCACCCGAAAGCTCGTCGGTGTAGCGCAACGCATAATCGGAAAGCTCCAAACGTGCGAGCACGTCGTCGACCACATCGTAGTCTTCAGCGGAAGGCGCGCCTGACATACGTGGATGACGCCCCAGAAGCACCGCATCGTACACCGTGAGCCGATTCGCATGGCTATGCTGCGCGACCAGCGCGATCTTGCGCGCTCGTTCGATTCGCTTCACCGTGGCGATGGGCGCACCATCAAGCAGCACGTCCCCGCTATCGGGCTTGTGCATGGCGGAAAGACAGGAAAGCAACGTGGACTTGCCGCATCCATTCACGCCCAAAATCGCCAGGAACGAACCAGGCGCAACATCGATGGAAATGCCCTGCAGCAAAGGCCTATCAGGGCGATACGAAAAGTGGAGGTCACGCGCTTCGAGCATTAGCGATTGACCCCCTTGAACAGCAGGTAGATGAAGATGGGCGCACCCACGAACGACGTGATCGCCGAAATGGGCAAAATGAGCGGCGATACCACCACGTGGCAAAGAATGTCGGAAACGAGAAGCAAGCCCGCACCCGCAAGGGCGGAAGCCGGCAGCAGAAACCGATAGTCGGAACCCAGCAGACGACGCATGATATGCGGGGCCACCAAGCCAACGAAGTTGATGATGCCGCAGAACGCGATAACCGTGGAAGCCGCCGCACTGGCAAAGAGCATATTCGCCAAGCGCACGCGATTCACCGAAACGCCCAGGCCATGAGCCAGCACCTCACCCGATTCCATGGCGTTGAGCTTCCAGCGCTGCAGGAAGAAGAACACGGCGCTTACGGCCGTCACGCCCGCCATAATGGCAAGCTGGCTCTTGCTCACGCGGCTCAGGTCGCCAAACGTCCAGAAGACCACTGCCGCCACCTGGGAATCTTCCGCAAAGTACTGAATAAGCGTGGTACCCGCGGTAAACGCCGCCGAAAGGGCCACGCCAAGGAGCACGATGCTTTCGGGCGTCATTTCTCGCACGCGCGAAAGCAGCAAAATGACCACCGTGGAAAGCATGGCACCCGCAAAGGCGCAAAGGGCGGTGCTAATCGGCTCGGCCGTGGAAACGCCCTCGTAGGCGGCGGAAGACGAAGCGCCACCCGCAAGCAGGATGATGGCCACGGATGCGCCGAATGCCGCACCTTGGGAAATGCCCAGGGTGCTTGCCGAAGCCAGCGGGTTACGCAACACGCTTTGGTACGCGCATCCCGCAAGCGACAGGGCGATGCCCGCCACGATAGCCGTGAGCACGCGCGGCAGACGCAGGTTCTGAACTGCGGCGACGGCACGCGTGGAGCCCTGCCCGAATACTGCCATCACCACTTCCGAAGGAGATAGGCCCAGCGAGCCCATGCCCATGGAAAGGGTGGCAATGACCAGCACCACGACCGCAAGCACAACCATGACGAGGCGCTTACGCCGGATGTACCCCACGTAAACGCCTCGCGTTGCTTCGGTTCGAGCGGCAAGCCCCGTATTGGTAAGCTTCTCCTCTTCCATGACCTATGCGCTAGCAACCCTTACTACGAGAACGACAGGCTCTTGAATCCCATCTTGTTCTCTTTCATCGTCTGATAGAAGTCGGCGCCCAGCAGCGTCGTGTAGATCTCGGAGTACTTGGCCTCCAAGTCCACGTCGGCAAAAGCGTCGGGGTAAATAGTAGCACCGATGAAGTAGGTATCGCAGATGCCCGTGTCGATATTCGTGCCGTTGAAGTTGAAGAACGGCTGCGTGTAGAGATTGCCGTTCTGGAAAGCCTTCAGACTATCGAACAATGCCTGGTTGTTGGCGTAGTCTTCCTTCATGAGATCCATGTTGCCGGCATTCAGGAACATGTAGTCAGGGTCCCAGTTGGCAATCTGCTCCAGGTCCACATCTACGGCACCATCCTGCCCCGTAGAGTCAGCCACGTTGATGGCATTCAGCTCTACCAACGGAGCATAGTTGGCGTAGGTGCCCGTAAAACTCTTCGCGCCCTTGTAATTCACCGCGCCCACGTATACGGTAGGCTTCTGGTCGTTGGGGATGTTAGCCGTGCGGCTCGTAAGATCAGCGTCCCATTCCTTCAGCTTCGCCACTACCTCGGCAGCATGGTCTTCCGTGCCCAGAGCCTGGGCTACGCAGGTAATAGACTTGTACACGTTCTCGGTGAACAGCTGGTTCTGATAGCTAATGCCAATGACGGGAATGCCCGTGGCTTCCTGCAGGGCATCACATTCCTCGGCGCTGCGGCTGGAGATGATGACGTCGGGGTTCAGCTCCATGAGCTGCTCCTCGTTCACGTTCGTTTCCATAAGGTGATTGCCATTGCTGGTAGCGGGCAAATTGGCGAACAGATCCTTGTACACGATGGCATACGGGCGGTTCATAGCAGGGTCGGTTTCCATTTCCGTGACCGCAATCAGCTTGTCCTGAGCGCCGGCGTACACCACGAAGCGCGCACCGCTGCCAACCGTCGCAGCGGTCTGGGCATTCGCAGGCACTTCCACGCTGCGGCCATACGCGTCTACGACCGTCTTCGTAGCGCTTTCCGTAGTTGCGGAAGAATCGCCCGACGAGTTAGACGACCCACTCGACGTAGAGCACCCCGCCAACGCGAACACGGCCAAGCAAGCCGCGAAAGCAAGGGCCACCGCCACCTTCAAATGCTTTCCCATACTCTTTCCTCCCATGTTACGGATTCTAAATATGTAACATGGGCATGATAGCACCACCCGAATTCAGAAGACGCGACAAATGCGATAATTCGGCGACGAATAGAAAAACAAGCTACCAAAACGACCCCGCATGCTGCAGACATGCGGGGTCCAAAATGCCTATCGCGCCGGGAGGGGGATGGCGCGTGGCCGCTCGTATGCTAGATGTCGGCGCTGGCCGTGTTGCCGGCGAGTACGCCGCTGGCCAGGGAGAAGCCATTGCAGGAACCGCCCTGGAAATACGGGACGCTCCAGAAGTCGCCATCAACGCCAGCCACATACAGGCCCTTGATGACGTCGTTGTCGGCATTTACCGCACGGCAGAAGCCATCGGTCTTGATGCCGCCCAGCGTAACCCATGCGCCGGGGTTGTACTCAAACACGTAGTACGGCCCCTGATTGATGGCGTGCATGTAATCGGCAGGCAAGAAGAACTCGTCATCATAGCCCTTGGAGCACGCATCGTTATATGCCTTGATGGTTTCGGGCAGGTCGGTAAGGTCGAACTTCTTCGCAAGCTCCTCGATGCTGTCGGCCTTCGCAGCCCAACCCTGGCTGATGGCCTCGTCGATGCTCTTGTCGAAATCGGACAGCGTTACGTCCTGGAAGCCCATGAGCAGCGCCGGGCCCATGTTCTGCCTCGTGCCAGCCGTGAGGAAGTCAAACACGGGGCTCGACTTTACGCGGTCAACATATGCCTGGTCGATAATGGTGTAGTAATACGGATCGCGCAGCAGGGGCTCGCCCGAGAACATCGTGAGCTCGCACATCTGCTGCTCGTTCATGAAGCGCTCGCCACGCTTGTCCACCAGGATATTGCCAAACAGCGGCAGGTAGAAGCACGGATTCGTGCCGCGGCCAGGTGCCCAGGAATAGGCGGGCGAGGCCTTCAGGTTTGCGGCGCCCATCTCGTTGATGGAAACCGAGAAGTTCTTGCCAATCTGCGCGCCCGCTTCCTGGCACATCTTGATGCCCGATCCGTCGTTCTGGCCCATGCCCTGGTTCACGAGCACGGCGCCCGCGAACAGTTCCTTGATCATATCGGGGTTGGCCAGGAAGCCACCCGAGCACATGATGATGGCCTTGGCATTGATTTGCGTTTCCGTCTTGCCATTCTTGCAGATAATGCCCGTTACGTTACCGGAATCGTCCGTGACCAGCTGCTGGGCCTTGCAGTTGAAGATGGTCTCCAGGTTGGAGCGCTGAGCGCACATGTCACGGAAGTTGTTTGCGCGACCCTCGCCCTCTTCCAGGTAGATGTGGCCGCCGCGGGAAAGCATGGGCGCATCCTTCGTGGAGCCCTCGAAGGCGTACATGAGCTGAACGCCGCCGTCGATGAGGTAATTCGCAGCCTGAGCGCTGGAACGAATGATGTTGCGCAGCACCTTGCCGTTGCTCTGGTAATGCGTGCCGGGTTCAATCCACTCGAACGCTTCCTGCTCGGTCAGATAATCGGCATGCTTCAACTGCTCTTTGCTGCCAATCATCCATGCGCCGGTGGTGTGAGTGTTCGTGGTGCCCTCAAAGTTCTGGGCCGAGTCGATGGCGATGACGTTCGCACCCTTATCCGCCGCGGCCAGAGCCGCCATCAGGCCCGAAGCACCCAGACCGACAACCACGACATCGGCTTCGCGGGTTTCCTCGACCGTAATCTGCTCCTTGGCGGAATCGGCGCTGGACTCCTTCTTGGAACCAGAGCCCGCACACGCGGCCAGAGAACCGGCAGCCACGATGCCCATTGCGCCGGCCAGGCCTCCCTTGATAAACGAACGCCTGCTTACATCGATAGTAGCCATATTGAATCCTCCCATTGATTCGGACCTCCCTTTCGGTCCGCCGGGAGCATCATCGATGCTGCAGCCACTGCAAAGTCAAGCGCGGATTATCTGGGAATGAGCCAATGCGCACGCAGGGAAAACGCGCGCAAACTCTTCAGCGGCTGTAGAGTTTTGTTACTCGCTTACCGGCTGCCACAGCACGTCATAGCGCACCTCGTGCGGAACGTGGATGGAGCAGAGCCGCTGCGTGTGCGCATCGCCCTTGGGCAGCAGGCTGTTTTCCCGAATGAACGACGCCACGCGCGCAAGGTCGTCGGCATTGGGCTGAAAGTCCTTGCCAATACGCACGATTGACTTCACCGCCTTCGAAGCGGGCACAAAACGCGCATCGGGATTATCAGGCACGCGCGTGGTGAAGCGACGCATGACGGCATACCCCACGCGTACGTTCGTAAGACCCTCCACTCCGCCTTCCAGAATGAAGCTGGAGTCGGCAAAGGGAATGTCGAAGCCGTCGTTGCCGCTGGGAATGGGTGCCGCCGCGCCCTTCTCGCTGGGCATCCACAAGGGAGCCCAGTACAGCGAAGGCGAAGTCGTTACCACAGGCGGCGTGCCGGCCCCGATAGCATCAAGGTCCTTCGCGCGACTTTCCAGGAATGCCTCGAGATTTTCCAAGTGCCGAATCTGGTCGCGCATGCCTTCCGCGCGCGCCTTCAGGCTTTCCGAAACATCGGCGACATCATCGGCGTGAAACAGCTCGGCCGTATCCTCGATGTCGAACCCGCACTCGCGATAATTACGGCATTCGAGCAGGCGCGCCACGTCGTCCATGGTATACATGCGGTACGTGCCCTCACGGCCGCCCGAAGGCACCGCCACGCCGCGACTTTCCAGGTAGCGCACACCACTCGGCGAAAAGCCCGTGAGCTTCGCCACCGTCCCTATCTTGAATTTCATACACATCCCTCCCCTGCGATTGTACCCGAGTTCGGGATGAGGCAAACCTATGCGCACGCCAGCCAACCGACGACGCAGCCAGCAAGCACGCGGAACCCGACGGATTTGCCCTAGCGCGACATACGCTTACGGTTCAGTATTTGGGGAACGTATTCCGACATTACGATTGCGGCAAACACCACGAGAAAGCCCACCAGAACGCGCGGCGTAAGGGCCTCGTAGCCCAGAGCGATGCTGAACGCTACGCCAAACACCGATTCCAGCGAAAGGAGTAAGCCCGCCGTCGCGGGTTCCACGTTGGCAATGCCCACGTTTTGAAAGAGGATCGCCAAGGCGGTAACGACCACGGCCAAGTAGGCAAGCGCCAGCCAGGCCTCGCCGCCGAGCATGGAGAAGTCGAAGGAAGCACCCGTTGCCAAGGCCACCAGCGCGCTTCCCACCGAGATGACGGCCAGTTGCCATATCGTGAGCACGGCCGGATTGCGGCCGCGCCCAAACTTCACCATGAAAATCAGCTGCAAAGCGTAGAAGAAGGCGCAAGACAGGGTGGCAGCATCGCCAAAGCTCACGCTAAAGCCCTCGTTCAGGCTGATGAGGCCAATGCCAAACAAGCACATGAAGGCCGCGACCACGTGGAATCGATTGGGCTTCCTGCGCAAGGCCGCCCAATTCAGAAACGGAATCATGACGCAATACGACGCCGTGAGGAATGCGTTCTTGCCGGGCGTGGTGTCGGTGAGCCCGATGGTCTGCAGCAAATAGCCCACGAACAGCGGCAACCCAATGATGATGCCGTACTTCACGTACTCGCGCTGGAAGAACAGCTTGCGGTACTTCAGGGAAAGCAGGGCAAGAGCCACCGCGGCCAAGGCGAAGCGCACCGCCAGCAACCAGGCGGGGTTCACATCGTCCACCAGGTCCTTCATGATCACGAACGAGCTGCCCCATACAACGGTCACCATAACGAGGAGCAACTTGTACTTCATGAACGAAAACCTTCACGGTTGAGGTCGGGCGCAAATTTCTTACCCGATGATAGCAACTTTGGTCCGCAAAACCTACGAAAGCCAGCCTGGCCTCTCAACGCGCATCTTTTGCACACCATGCTTGAAGATTCCCGAGGTGGCCGCCTGCATGACGGCCGCCTTTGCACACTCGGGGTCCACGATGACCGAACCAGCCATGCAGTCGACGCCATACTCGTAGAGCACGGGAGCCGGAACCACACTGGGCCCCACGAGGATGGCACTGCCACCCGATTCGCGAGATAGCTGCAGCAAGCGCGGCATCGTCTTGTTGGTGAGGGTAATGCCCGTCATGAACGTAACGTCCTGATGGGGAATGATGTATTCGCAACCTGGATCGGGTACGTCGTCGCCCGAAGGGTTGCGCTCGAGTACCGTGAGCTCGCATTCGTCGGCAAGGCGCTCGATGAGTGGGAAATGGCCCACGACGGTCACGCGCTTGCCCGCGCACTGGCTGCGATACAGCTCGAACCCGTCGTTGCTGCCCTTTTCCTCGATCTTCATGCCCGCGGCAGCTGCGTTTTCCGGCGTGGAATACCATGCGTTCAGCGCGGCAACGCCCACGCTGGCTTCCAGGAAGTTCCAGCTGACGCACTGCGCCGCAAGGTCGCGCAGCTCCACGCAGCGAGCTTTGGGGTAAAGCCCATACAGCCCGCGCCCGCCATGCACGACCATGGCCATGCCGCATCCGCTTTCGGCCTCAACGTATGCCCAATGGTTGCCCACCAGTACGTCCTTCACCGCAATCCCCTCGGGCACGCCCTCCACCAGGCGCTTGTACAGATCCCACTGCGCAGGCAGCTGCTGCAATTCCTTCCAACCTGGTATCCTGTGCCCACCTTCGCACTTGCCCATGCTCGCTCTCCCGTCTACTACATGCTTCATGAGACTCTGCCGATGAAGTCTATTCTTGATGGAGTCTATTTTCAACTAGAAACTATGTAGTGGGCCGAACGAAAAAGGGGCAACATTGAAGGGGGGCGCAGATTGGTGACCCCACGCCCAGCACGTAAAAACGGCGAGGGGATGCCACCCCTCGCCGCAAACGAAAACAACCTATCGAGCAATTCGCATCGCCGAGATACCCCTACAATGCATAGGCTGCGTAAAACGCATAGCGCGCCACAATGCAGCCGACAAGCACGCATGCGCAGGCGAGCGTGGGACCCCATGCCAATCCATTCGCCTTGGTCGCCCAAGCAAGGGCGATATGAGCGCATGGCGCAAGAACGATGGCCACCACAAACGGAAGAGGGCTCAGCCCCAGGCCATTAAAGTGAACTGCAAGAAGGGCAAGCGCGCACGCAAAAATCAGCTCGACCACAATGACCGAATACGCAAAGCTCGCCTTGCGCGTTGCGGGACGCTCAAGCAGCCCCCACAAAGCCGCGCCCACGGCAAGATCACCGGCGACGAACATGGGGATCGTCGGAAGGCATGCCCAGGCCGTCACGCCCAGCGTGTTGAAATAAGCCAGTCCCATCACGCATGCCAGAAGGAAACCAAACACGGCCTCCACGATGCGCAACGCGCGAAGAGAACGACCTTTCACCGCACAAACGACCGCATCAATCACCAGGGCAATGCCAAACAGGATGGAGAAATACGCTTCTTGCGTGATACCAGCCATGGGATTCCAAAGGGCATTGATGAATCGCTCGGGATGATGCAAATGCCCCATGCACCCAAGCAGCCCAACGCCCAGCAAGACCAGCATGGCAAGAGGGAAGACCCAAGCAGGCATCTTCCCGGCTTCCTTGCGAGGAAATGCCGCCGAAAAGACGCACGCTCCCGCCGCAAGGCCAGCGCACGTCGTGAAAACGAACAAGGGAAATTCGGAAATCATCTCAATGCTCCTTCGGTAACGGACATTCCAGCCTCATCGACGGAATGCGCCAAATATGTCTCATCGTCAGCAATGAAGTCACGGGCAAACGCAACAAGGGCAGCGTAGAAATCCGAGCTCTCGGCTTGGATGACGCGACAGGAAAACGGTTCCATCCAGCGGCCCAAATGAGCACGAAGAAATTCGAGCTGCAGCTCACGAGCCTCATCGGCACCCCGCACATCACCCCGGCCAGCCGCATCCGCCTCGCGCAACGCCAACGACGAAATGAGCTCCAGCTCGTACGGCAAGTAATCATCAGGAACCTTATCGCTCTTGACCACCGCCAAACCGCACCTGGCATAGAAGTGTCGCACCAGCATGGTCTGCTCGGTAAAAAGCCTCTTGGGCGTTCCCAGATACACCGATTCGTACATTGGGGCCTGCGGTGGACGCGGCCCTACGAACAAATCCGCGTATTCGGATGCCACAGCACAACGCAAGCTCTCGTCGATGCCATCGCGCTGGCCATCAAAATACGCCCGCAGCCCCTCCATACCTGCCGCGTCCCCTTCCGTTGAGCCCACGACGCCCACGAGCGTAGATAGAACCACCTCACTCGGGGAATCCGCAAACAGCACGGCAAGATTCGCGTACGTCGCACCCCGCTGCCGGGCTTCGCTTTCGCAGGCAGCCAAATCGGCACCAAGGCAACGAGTTCCATACGTTCCAGTCATGGGACTCACCTACTCAATCGGAATGAAGCGCACATTGGGGCCCGTTTCACGCACCGTGAAACCAACGCCCTCTTTCACGCCGCCCTGTTGCTCCAAATCCTCAATCGTGCCGATGGTCAGCACCTTCACAGGGCAGGCAAGCACGCAGGCAGGCGTATCGCCACGGTCCTGTCGAGCAGCGCACATATCGCACTTCACCATGAGCCCTGTCTCCTCGTTAATCTGGGGAGCGTCATAGGGGCAGGCCATCTTGCACATAAAGCAGCCAATGCACTGATTCGGGTCGTGAACAACAATGCCGTCCTCGCGCTTCTGCAGGGCGGTGGTGGGACATGCCGCTACGCACGCCGGATTCTCGCAATGATTGCATGCCAGGGAGATAAACGGCCCCGTCACTTGCACCTGAGAACTCGTCGCCTTGCGCGGATACGTGCCCGGTTCGACGCCATGACGCACGCGGCATGCATGCTGGCACGTCTGGCACCCAATGCAATACTTCTGATCAAGCAAAAAACCCATCTGCTTGGACATGATTCTCTCCTCTCCGCAACCGCGCCTACGCCTTGGCCACTTCTACCATGCAGCTCTGGAACGTTACGCCTCGTCCGATATCGGCCCGAGCATCGGATGTGACATCATTTACCGTTTCGACATCGGTGTAATTGGTCCATCGGCTCGGATACGTGTAAACCGTATGCTCCGCGCAACGCCCCTCGAGCACCCTTGCCGTACGGTGCAGCGTGCCACGGTCGTTGTACACGAGAACCGCGTCCCCATCGGCTATGCCACGCGCATCCGCCTCGTCGGCATCGATATACAGGAAGTCTTCGCCGAAGAGGATATTGTTATCGGGCATGTTGCCAAAGCACCCATTGAGGTATTCCTTGGCGCTCGCGGAAATCAACGCAAGCGGATACTTGGCAATAAGCTCGGCATCGCCCTGGGGGCTCTCGGGGTCGTCGGTATAGTGCGGAGCGCGCGTGCCATGGTCATGCTCGAGCTCGTCGCTGGCAAACTGGAACTTGCCCGACTTAGTGGGGAACGCACCCGGCCCATACACAGCCTCATCCCACGTCTTGGGAGGAACGTAATACCAGCCCTTTTCCTTGAACTCGTCGATCGTAAAATCGCGATTGGCCAAATACGCATCGTAATACGTCTTCATGGTGCGATGAAACGCCTCGTCATCGTATCCCATAGCCTGCCCCAGCATATTGCAAAGCTGCAGGTTGTCAACGCACTCACCCAGCGGCTCAATGACCTTGTTGTTGAAAACAGCGTAGTTATGGCCATAGCCTCCGTTGAATTCCTCGTACTCGAAACTCGAAGGCGCCGGAAGAATGATGTCCGCGTAATCACACGTGGGCGTGTAGAACATCTCGTGAACCACCGTAAACAGGTCCTCACGCGACAATCCCTCACGAACCAAATTCAAATTGGGGTGCGAAACGAGGGGGTTATTGCCGAAAATCATAAGAGAGCGAATGGGGTTCTTCGAGAAATCGTGATCTTCCCCAAAATTCTGCCCGGTAAGAACCTTGCCCAGGTCGGGCGATGAGTAATTGCGAATCGTGCCAACAGGATTCGCCTCGCTGGGAAGCGTGCCCTGCAGCATCGATGATTGCATTGCGGGCAGGGCATTGGAGAACCACTGGAGACCACCCGACGACGTCATATTGAAGTACATCTCGGGGTGACCCACCAAGCCACTGAGGCACTTGACGGAAATGTGGCTCATGCCTCCCGTGCGACGACGCCCCAGGCAAAGACCCGTTTTCAAGCATGCGTTGTCACGATGGTCCCAAAGTAGCTCGGCAAACTGCGCAACCTGCTCGGCGGGAATGCCACACGTTTCCGCAACCTTGTCCTGCGGCCATTGATCGCATTCGGCCTTATAGTCATCGAAGCCCTGCGACCACTGGGCGATCCACTCCGAATCGTACATGCCGTGATCAATAAGGTACTTTCCGACGCCCAGAGCAAATGCCAGGTCGGTACCAGGCTTCAGCTGGATATACAAATCCGCCCACATCGTCTCGGGAACGGCGACCGGATTGATGACGACGATCTTGCCGCCCTTCTTGTTCATCTGTTTGATGAACTTCATGGTATGAAGGGACGTTGCGGCAGGATTGTGCGCCCACGAGATGTACAGGCTCTTGTTTGCGATATCCTCCGCCGCCATGACCGGCACGCCGGCAGTGGTATACGGCAGCGAATAGACGTAGCCGTTGTTGCACATCGAGCCCTCGCAGAACGTCGCGCCCATCTTGAAGAACAGCGGCTCCAGGCAACGACGCATAACCGAGCCCTGATTGCCCTGGTAGCGCGAATACGTAATCGCCTCGCCGCCATACGTATCGATGATGTCGTGCCACTTCGTCGTTATTTCCTCTATGGCCTCATCCCAGCTTATGCGCTCGAAGGTACAGCCAGGCCCTTTCTCCCCCGTACGCCGAAGCGGGTACAGGATGCGGTCCTCGCGATAGCACCAGTCAACGTAGCTTTGGGTCTTCACGCAAAGGCCACCAGCCGTATATGGGCTGTTTTCATCGCCACGCACTTCCACCACGCGTCCGCCCACCGTACGCACCTTCATCATGCAGGTATCAAAGCAATTCCTCTGACAAGCGCAGTGATGCCATTCGCCGCCTTCGGCTTCGCTTGCATACTGATACCCCGTTTTTTGCACGCCAGGAGCGGTAAACGTACTCCCGGTCTGGGTGACGGATGAGCAGCCGGTCAGCCCTCCGATGGCGCCAAGGGCGATTCCCGAAAGCCCCAACCCCCTCAGGAACTCGCGACGACTCACACCACCCGAACGATTCGATGCTTCTTCTCGCATTGCTCTCCCATCTTCGTCTCCTAAAAAGGCATTTCAAATGTATCGAGGTTTTGTCATAATCGAAATGGTCAGATGCATGCGAATCAATACGGACAGATCAATGAGGCACGCAATATGACAAAAAGAAGAAAAGCAGTGCTGCAAGTTACGCTAGAGGCAGAATCATCCACGCCACTCTACAAGCAGATTTACGACCAAATACGTAACGCGATCATCTCGGGAGCCCTTTCCGAAGGCGACCGCCTTACGTCAATTCGCAACCTCGCCCACGAGCTGGGCGTATCTCACACAACCATCGAGCAGGCCTATTTGCAGCTTGCCACCGAAGGCTTCGTCTCCAATATTCCCAGGTCGGGCTATCGCGTCTGCCGCATCGACGCCGAGTTCATGGCGCTCGACCGCAACGTCGATGCCTCCGCGATCGCACAGGCTCGCAACGCCCGAAATCATGATGCGTTTTTCGCAGAGAACGAAAGTGGAGGTCGCGTACGGTACAACTTTTCATACGCCAACTTGCAACCCGACTCCTTCCCCGCAAACACATGGCGCAAACTAATGAACGAAGTCCTCTACCAGACGCATTGCCCCGAAATGGCACGTTACGGAAACACCAACGAGACAAACGCCATCAATCGAGTGCTCGCCAAGAACGCGGCCTGCACACGCGACGTTCACTGCCTACCCGAACAGGTCATCATACAAGCGGGAACCGACAGCGCCCTCACGACAATATTGCAGCTCTTCGACCGTGATACCGATGTTATCGGCATGGAAGAGCCTGGCTATGCGACCATGCACGAAACGGCTCGCCGCCTGGGGTTTCGGATGGTTCCATTACCCAGCGACCAAGGCACGGAGGCATTCCTTGCCGCACTGCGCAAACACCGGCCCAGCATTGTCTTCACCACGCCATCTCATCAATTTCCCACGGGAAAGCTTCTTTCCCTCAATGCTCGGACAAGGCTTCTCAAATGGGCGGAGGAAAACAACTCTTACATCATCGAGGACGATTCCTGCAATGAATTCCGCTATTCTACGCGACCCATCCCGTCGCTGCAGTCGCTTGATGCGTACGGTCGCGTTATCTACCTGTGCAACGTTTCAAAAGTCCTTTCCCCCGCCTTACGCATCGCATACATGGTGCTTCCGCCCACGCTGCTCTCTCGCTACTGGGATGTCTTCAACTACGCTCACCAAACCGTATCATGGCTCGAACAAGAAGTTCTTGCCCGCTTCATAGAGGCAGGTCACTGGGATGCCCATGTGCGGAAAACCGCACGGGGAAACCACCGGCGCCATGACGAGCTCATCGACTGCCTGGAAAGACAATTTGGCGGGATGATAGACATCGCTGGTAAGGACACGGGAATGCATCTCTACCTCACCGTGCATAACGGCATGTCGCAAGCAGAGCTCCTTTCCAGTGCATACGCGGTCGGCGTGCAGGTCTACGGCACATCACGCATGTGGTTTAGCCAACCAGCCCCCGAAAACAAAATCATCATGGGGTTTTCGGCCATCGCAGATGAAGACATCGCGCCAGGCGTCGCTGCATTGGCAAGCGCTTGGCTGCAGGCTGAAGGCGAGCGCAAGTAGCTTCATCTGCCCGTATCAATTGCGGTAATTCTGCCCGTTTCCCCTCATCAGCTTATTGCCTAGCATGCTTCCGTTATCAACTGCCTAGTTAGGAGCATGCAATGAGCAAATCCATCTGTCTCATCCAAACCGGAATTGGTTCCTCGTCTGCATTTGCAGACCTTTGCGCGGAAATCATGCCTGACATTCACGCCTACCAGATCATCGACGACAGTCTCTTGCCCGAGATCATCAAAGCGGGAGGCCTCACCACGCAAGCGCGCCAGCGCATGTTCGCCTATTACCAGCAAGCCGAATCGCTAGGAGTCAGCGCAATTGTTCATACATGCGTAGTAGCGGGCGACTTCGCATACGAGGCACAGCCCTTTTTCAACACGCCCATCGTACGCATTGACGAAGGCATGGCGCGGGCGGCATTGGACTTTGCGTCTCGTATCGCCATCGTCGGGACGACCCCTGGCTCCATTGAGCCGAGTTGCTCTTTGTTCCGCTCCATAGCAACGCAGCGCAACCAAGAGATTTCTCTTGAGCAGCTCGTTCTCAGTTGCCCCTCCAACGCGGATGCCGTGATGGCGGAAATTGGCGATATCGCCACGAAGGTTGATGCGATTGCGCTTGCCCAGCCTTCCATGACGGGGCTCGAGCCCATCGTCAAATCGGCTGGGGTGCCCGTATTGACCGTTCCGCGCCTTGGATTCGAATTCATACGCACGATGCTTGCCTAGCACAACTACGTTCGGCGGGATGCACGCAGCAAATCCCATTATTACGCCCCTTCTGTTGGCTGGACAACGGAAGGGGCGCAACGCAACCAGTACAATTCACGCGGACGCAATGACTACGCCCGCCTACACATACCACCAGAACAGGACACACCCATGTCACTCAACCCGCTCTTTCCCTTCATGCCCACCATCGTACCGAACATCCTGCAGGCGCTTGTCGTTACCACGGTCTTCGCGCTGCTCTGCGCCAAGCCGCTACACAAGCATCCGCTGCCGTTCTACCTGGCGTTCATCGTGGCTTCAGCGCTCACGTTCGTTCCCGCCGTGAAGGACGCCACGCTGGTGCGCATCATGGCAAGCGCCTACACGGGCGTAGCGTTCTACCTGCTCGTGATGTTCGCAGGTGCGCTCCCCCGGAGATGGGAGGTAACGCGACGCCTGCTTTCCATCCGCAGCGAGCTTTCCATCTTGGCGGGCTTCATCATCCTGGCCCATTCCGCGCGCGTGATATTCATGGTGCCCGTCTCGTTCATGCCCGTATGGAGCAACATCTGGGGAGATGCCGCCCCGTACATGCTGGCCGCAACCTCGTTCGTGGGCGTGCCGCTGCTCATCTGCTTCCTGGCACCCTGGATTACCTCGTTCAAGCGCATTCGTCGCCGCATGAATGGCAAGACCTGGAAGAAAGTTCAACGCCTGGCGTACCCCTTCATGGCCCTGCTGGTCGCGCAAGGCCTGCTGCTCGCCATCGGGCACGCGCTCTACGTGGGCCCGACCTCGGAAGACTTTGCCACATACGTAATAACGGCATGCATATATGCCACTCTCGGGATTGTCTATGCCGCTCTCAAGTTTTATGGCGTTTTGCAGCGCAAACGCCGCTAACGCTCTATAATGGGTACTAGGTTACATCTGTAGAAGGAGAGCCCATGCCCGCTATCGAACGCCATCCTCGAGACTCACGCCTTCGCTATACGAAAGACTGCCTATACGATTCGTTCCTGCAGTTTCTAGCGGAAAAGCCCGTGAACGACATCACCGTCATCGAGGTATGCGAGCGAGCAGGCGTTTCACGCAAGACGTTCTACAAGTACTATTCCGACCAGTTCGCCCTGCTTCTGGCCATGCAGAACGACCTGTTCGAGGACTACAAGGACCTGCTGGATGGCAAGCCGGCGGACATCACCACACTCACGCCTGAACTGGTTGCATTCGTGGACCAGAACCGCGTGCTCGTAAAAGCGGCGTTCGCGAATCGCGGCAAGGGCAATTTCGTTGATCGCGTTCTCGCGGATCTCTTCGAGCGCTACCGCGCAGCCTGGGAGGCTGCAAATCCGAAGCTTTCGGCCTCGGACGTTGAGTTTCTCTTCCATTTCGTGGTGTCGGGCCTGTTCGGCATCGTACGCCATTGGCTCATGGACCACCCGCAGCTTTCCTGCCAGGAGATCACGCAGCGCACCGCTACGCTGCTGCACGTAGCCGACCCGCATCGGTCGGTCGCATTTACGGGATAGGCTATTCGGCCGGCCGCTCCTGGCTGAGCACAGCGCGCGCGAAGTCCTCGTAGAAGTACGACCTCGGCTTTTCTGGCAAATCGAGCGAATTGAAGAAGCACGAGGGAATCTCGCGCAGTTTCAGGTTCTTTGCAATGCAGGGGCCGCATCCACGCTCCTGGTTGGTGGGATGCATGGGGCATTCCAAATCGGTGCACGTGCAAAATGGACTTAGGTTGTTCATGGGGCCTCCTGGGAGGTCGATCGTCTGCCGGGGCTTATTGTAGAGCGCGCAAGCAAACGAAGGAGCAACATGTTTATCAACTGTCTCGCCGTGGGCGCGGGAGGATTCATTGGGTCGATTCTGCGCTACCTCGTAGGCAGCGGCATTCCCAGCGATATGTTCCCCTGGGGAACGCTGACCATTAACGTAGTGGGGTCGTTTGCCCTGGCCCTCATCGCTGGCCTAGTATTTCGCGGAACGATCGACAACGAGAGCGTTTCGCTCATGTTGCGCGTGGGCCTGTGCGGCGGCTTCACCACCATGTCGACGTTCAGCCTGGAAGTAGTGAATCTGGCAACGCGCGACGCCTGGCTGGCTGCCCTAGGGTACGCGGTGCTCACCTGCGTTTTGTGCGTAGCTGCCGCGTACGCCGGCGGGGTTTTGGCCAAGGGGTAAGGCTCGCAGGCAAGCATAGCCCCAGCCCATTGACTGCAACAAGGCCCGCTCGACCGAGACGAAAACCCAGGTCGAACGGGCTTTGCAATAGGAAGGGCGTCAACCACTCGAAACAAGAAAAGGGAACCCGTGCGCTATTTGCACAGGCTCCCTTGTAGTTAAAGCAACGCCGATCCAATCTGGCGCCCACCCGCAACCAGCTACTTGCGCTCCTCCTGCAGCCTCTTTACCGCGAAGCTGTAGAGCGCGCTGATCACGAAGCAGATGACGCCACCCGCGATAAGGGCACCCACGCGGGCGATGGGGTCGAAGTCGAACATGTCGATGGTCACCAGCTTCAACGTGCACGCAAGCACCAGGATGAGACCGTACAGACGCAGGCCACCCACGCGAAGGGCGAACCCTACGATGACGCACACAAGCGCGCAAACCATGCAGCAGACGCTCGCCTGATAGCCCCAGCCAATCCACGGCGTGCAGAAGCACAGGCACGACATAACCAGGAACGTGCACGCCACCGCGTAGGACACGATGCCCGCCGAACCTGCGCCCATGGAGCGCACGAGCAGGCCAGCCGCAAGGCACAGACCAACGGTGTAGACCACGCCCAGCGCAATGGAGGTGGACAGGGGGAACGCAGGGAGGAAACGCGGGAACCCGATACACGCCATGTACAGCGCATCCATGGCCAACAGCGACAGCGCCACGACATCGAACCCTCGCAGGCCGGCAGCCCAGCGCAGACCCATGGCACACAGAGCCGCAACCCACAGGAAGCCCAGCGGCGGCACGCCGGTAGCCCAAAGCAAATCATTCGCGAAGGAGGCTACGAACAGAGCAAGGATAACGAACAGAACGTACAAGGCAGGATTGACGATGCGCCATGCGCATTCGGAAAGCGGCAGGCCCGCGCTCTCGCCCGCAAGAGAAGCCTGCGCATCGGATGCAACATGGGCGCCGGAAGCGCAACGGCCGAACACCACAAGAGCCACCACGATTAGGAACAGCGTTAGCACGGTCGCGCACATCGCCATTGCGTCGACGCGCAGGAATGCAGCATCAACGTAGCCAGCAGAACCAAAGGCCGCCACGTGGGACCCATCACGTAGGGCATCGTAGATGTCAATGCGTACGGCATACGCCAGCAGCAGGGCGCCAGCGACAATCTGAAGGCGCCAGGTCGTAAGCTCGCTTCGGCGCGCGCGGGCGTCAAGTCCCTTGGCCTGCTTCCAGATGGAAGCCACGAGCAGCGCGCACAGGGCCAGCGTGGTAAGGAACTGCACGATGAACGCAACGGCAACCCAACCCTGCACGCCATCGATTGACCAGCCATCGATACCAGACCCATATTCCAACCAGAGGGCCGAGCTCACCATCAGGCTCAAGCATACGGCGATGAACAAGCTCGTGCGGAACATCTTGCGATAGAACAGCATGTTGCCGCCAACGACAATGACGCTCGCAATGGCCTGATAGCCAACCAGCAGGGCAACCTTCTCGCCGGAGAAATTGGAGCCGCAGGCCGCGCACACCGACAACGCCAGACCCACCTGCAGCGTAATTGCCAAAAGCAGAGAGTCGGTCTTCCAGATGAGCACCATGCACACGGCCATCCAGAGCAGCAGAAGCGCATATGCCGGCAGCTCGCTGAGCATGCCGAAATACACGTGCGTTGCGAAGATCGAGATGAACAGCGACCCCATGCCGCACCCCATGAGCGCCGACGAGAAGGGGTTGCGCTTGAAGATGGCAAGCAGGCTGCCCGCAACCGCCAAGGTGCCCGACAACGTGAACATGAACGCGACCTTCATCACATCATCGAAGAGCGGGATCATGGTCACGCCAAGCAGGAGCAGGCCAGCGAACACCAAGACGGAGGCCAGAATGGCCGTAACGTTGCGACCAAGCACCTCTTCCGCGCCGGCGGAAGGAGCCGGCGGGGTCATCGCTGGCGCCGGGGCAAACGAAGCAGGTGCCGGAGCTGCAGCTGCGGGGGCGTACTGCCCCGCGCTCGGAGCAAACGGCATCGGCGCAGGAGGAACGGGGGCCGACGCAACGTGCGCCTGAGCGGGGGCACCATACGCTGGCGCTGCGGCCTGCGGGGGGACGGGCGCGGATACCGCATGAGTTTGCGGCTGCGGCATCGGCACGGCGGCCCCTGCCGGGTATGACGAAACACCTTGCTGCTGCAACGAAATGGGAGGTTCGGGCGAAGGGCCCTTGGTGCTATGCATTGTTCTTCCTTTCCTGTTACATCAGTAACATTTGTCTACATATTAGAGACAAATGTTACCTTTTGCAAGAGGGAAGTTAGAAAACTTTTCTTGCGAGCGAGCAAACGCCACAGGCGCAAAAAAGCGGGTCGCCTGCCCTTCCGGCAAGCGACCCGCACCTGGGAACGTTCTAGCTACGCCAATCTACTGAGCGTTAGCCCAATCGCGCAATTCCTCGATACCGGGATTGCCATTCAGCAACCCGCCGCTTACGACCGTAGCACCAGCCGCAATCGCCTGCATGCGCTGCGGCGCCTTGCCCAGCCCGCTCCCGCCGCTCGTGGCAAAGGGAACGATCTTCTTTCCCGCGAAGTCGTGCGCCTCCAAAAACGTATCGATAATGCGCGGCTCCACGTACCACCATACGGGAAAGCCCACATACACCACGTCATATGCGGAAACGTTCAGGCCATCATCCACGATGGCCGGACGACTCGACTCGTCGTTCATCTCGACGCTGCTGCGGCTCTTGGAATCGCGCCAATTCAAATCGGCCGTGCTATACGGCTGCTCCGGCACGATTTCCGCGACATCCGCGCCAACCGCCTGCGCCAGCGTTCGAGCCACTACCGCCGTCGTGCCCGACGCGCTGAAATACGCCACCAATGCCTTGCTCATATGCTCTCCAATCATTCTGCGCGCACATGCGCACGCTAGCTAGTTATCTTATTCACCCTGCAGCAGGGAAAACGCACAGGAGCGAACGATTTCGAACAAACCCTGCGAATACGCGTCAACCCCAACCTCGCGCATGGCTTCCTCTTGCTTTTCGGTGTGATGCGCATACGGATACGCCCCATGCAGAAACGGCATGAACGCGAACGCGAATGCGCTCACGCGCTCTTCACTCCATGCGGGCTTTGCCGTGCCAATGACACAACGTAGCGCTTCCATCGTCTGGGCATACGTACGCTTGAATTCCACCAAGCGTTCCAAGCGGCTGTTCTGCTCCATGTCGTAGAGGTTCATGGCAAGCATCTTCAGCATCGTCGTTCGCTGTTCGACCGTATGCGCCAGCGCCTGCGCCAACTCCGCGTCGGCCATGCCCGCGCACCTGCCGGCAAGCTCTTCCAGAGCCGCCGCCCAGCGCGCATGTTCGCGCTGAAGCAGAGCAAGCAGCACCTCATCGGCACAGCGGAAGTAGTTGTACATGTTCGCGCGGCCAAACGACACACCAGCCGCGATCTGCGTCATCGTAATGTCGCGATAGCTAAGCGACGCGTACAGCCGCTCGCACGAGTCCACGATCTCCTCGCGTCGCGCTTCCGATTCTTCCTGCGTGATCCTAGGCACGAAGCTTCACCGCCCACAAAAACCCAATGCCCATGCGTGACCTACAGCTTCCCACCGTACACGGGGAAGAACGAGCTCGCGCCGTAATCGGGCAGACCCGCAAGGCCATTGAGCACAGCCATGTCTTCGTCGGAAATTTGGAAATCGACCGACGCATTTTCCTTCATGCGCGCCGGGTTCGCCGTCTTCGGCAGGGCGATCATGCCCAGCTGCAGCACATAGCGAATGCACAGCTGCGCAACCGATACGCCGTACTTCGCAGCCATATCGGCAATGCCCTCAATGCGACCCGCCTCGCCATGGGCAATGGGCGAATATGCTTCCACCGCAATGCCGTGGTCGGCGCAAAACTGAGCGACTTCCACGGGCACGTTGCCCACATGCGCCAGCACCTGGTTCACGGCCGGCACTACCGAGCACGAATCCAAAATGTTCTGCAGGTCGTCCACCAGGAAGTTCGACACGCCAATCGCGCGCAGCTTGCCTGCGGAAAGCGCGTCTTCAAGCGCACGGTATGCTTCCACGTTGCCCTGGAAATGGCGGTCGCTCGACTGATTGACCTCGACCCAAGGCTGCGGCGAATGGATGATCATCATGTCCAGGTAGTCGAGCCCCATGGTAGCCAGCGTGCGGTCGATGCCCGCCGCGGCTTCCTGGTAGGTCTTATGTTCGGCAGCAACCTTCGACACCACAAACAGGTCCTCACGCGCAACGCCGCACGAACGCACGGCCTCGCCTACGCCCCGCTCGTTGGCATACGCCTGCGCCGTATCGATGTGACGATAGCCGATTTTCACGGCCGAACGCACGGCATCGCCCACCTGGGCATCGTCAATGAGCCACGTGCCCAGCGCCAGCTTGGGAATGGCAACGCCGTTGTTGAGGGTATACGTCTCTTCAAGAATCATGGTTCCTCGCTTTCGCTAATACTGACAGCTTGTCACCAATAAGACAATCGAAATGGTACATTCCTACTGACACATTGTCAATTTTCTTCATAGGACCTTTTCACCCGGTCGGGCCACTCGCCCCAAACGTTACGAAATGCATTCAAAAACGACCGCGCAAAATCGACCATGCGATAATTCCACCCGCAAACTCAAAACCTTCGCACTGGCGTGACGGGGCTGCGTCGCGCCAGATAGTCTTGGAGCTCGAAGGAATCCCATGAATCAACCCGACATCGAAAAACGCGTCATGCACGCTCACGAACTGCACGAACGCGGATACAACTGTGCGCAATCGGTTGCTTGCGCATGCGCCGACCTGGTTGGGATCGACGAGGCAACCGCATTCAAGGCCACCGAGGGCCTGGGTGGCGGAATGGGCGGTGCCACGGAAACGTGCGGCGCCATTTCGGGAGGCGCCGTTGTGCTGGGATACGCCATAAGCCACGGACCGCACGACCCCCACACGAAGACGCAAACGTACATGCTCGTAAGCCAGCTTGCCCAGCAATTCAAGCAGAAGAACACCTCGACAATCTGCGAGGAGCTGAAGGGCCTCACCGGCGGCCCCGTGTTGCGCTCGTGCCCCGGCTGCATCGAAGACGCCATGCGCATGACGCTTGCACTGCTAGAAGAAGCGCCACGCCCCTAGCGCTCTTTAGCGCGATAGCGCGCCAACTCTCGAAGCTAACTCACCCCATCATCGCCTTATGCGCGCCCACGTAACGAGCCGCGCCGACCTTCGCCGCCCCAACGTTTCTAGCCGCCGTGTGCAACAGTTTTCCGCATGGCATCATTGCCTCCACTGGGGCAATGCCTGGACGTAGTGAAAACATTGCTGATTATATGCACTTGCATGCATAATCCCAGGTAGATTAGCACTTTTCATTCGCAAAAAATCTGGCTGCGCTCCCATGGTTTGTGGGGTTTGCGAACGAATTATGAAGGTATAATGCAGCCCGTTTGGGAATGCCGGCCATGGCTAGGGAGATGTCATGGCCGACTTCGATGGGGCACATTTGGGGTATCGCGCAATCCAACTGTCGCGTCTTCGAATGGCATAGACGAGAAGGCACGCCCCATCGCAAGGGCAACGAAAGGGATGAAAACATGAGTGTGCATTTCAAATTCTCCAGAATGTCGAGAGCGTTCGCCGCGGGCGCGTTATCGCTGTCATTGGTGATAGCGCCCGCCACCGCACTGGCCTGCACGCAGGTCTACGTGGGCTCCGACCTCACGAGCTCGGGCGATACCCTCTACGGTCGCTCGGAAGACGCCGCAAACCGCTACATCAAGCAGTTTGGTGTTGAGCAGGCTACTGCGGGCAAGACGTACTGGAGCGGCGAAAACAGCTCCAATCAGGATCCTGCCGAGAACTTCACGCGTACGTCCCCGGGCGCCACGTTCCGCTATACCTACGTACGCGACCTGCCCTCCGATTGGGACGGCGCGGCCAGCCCCTATTCCGAGGCGGGCATCAACGAAAAGGGCGTCACCGTCGACTCCACGCTCACGACCAACGTGAACGATGCGGTGAGCGCCGTCGACCCGCTGCTCGATAATGGCATCGGCGAATACAACATCGCCGACGTCGTGCTCTCCGAGGCTTCCACGGCACGCGAGGGCGTACAGCTCCTTGGCTCCATCATCGATGCTCAGGGATCGCAGGATTGCAACCAGATCTGGATCGGCGATCCGGATGAGGTATGGAACTTCCAGCAGCTCTCCGGCCATCAGTGGATCGCCATTCGCATGGACTCCGATGTCGCGTCCGTCAATCCGAATATGTCGTGCCTGCAATACAAGGTCGACATCAACGACACCACGACGTGCCTGCATTCCGCGGATCTGGTGGCCGTCCCCACCGCAGCCAACACGATTGTCACCTTCGAAGACGGCTCCATCAACGTGGCCAAGAGCTATGGCGTCGAAAACGATGGCGTGGGTCAGAACACCCGCTACGTGCAGGGGCATAAGTACTTCGACGATGACCTGGCCGCTGGTACTGACTACACGCTGAACGGCCAGGGCCAGGTGGAATCCATCGCCAACCCGCAGCTGTTCTTCCAGCCGGGCAGCGACAACTACACGCTCACCAACGTACTTCGTGCGATTGCCGCTCGTGGCGAGGGCACCGACGTCGACGCGAACGCAAACCCGAATCTGTACGCCATCGGCAATAACCGCACCGTCGAGGGCCACATCTTCCAGTGCCGCGAGGGCCTGGACGACCAGCTGGCAACCGTACAGTGGACGGCTCTTTCGCGTGGCGAGTTCAGCGTGTTCGTGCCCAGCTATTCCGCACTCCTTACCGAGACGGATGCCGATTACTATCCTTCCGTCGAAGCGCTCGAAGCCGGCACCGATCACGTAGGCTACGAAAACGAGCGCAATGACGCCGAAAAGGTGGCCACCAACGAGGCGCTGGCCATGCAAGACGCCGATTCCAAGGCACTCGCCTACGTATTCATGGACCTGAATACCCTGGCATACAACCATCGTACCGATGCCGCCGACGGCGTGCGTGCATACCTAGACGCACTGCAGGCCGAAATCGTCGAGCAACAGGATTCCGTCGACGAGCTGATGCAGGCCGTGCAAGGTGACGACGCACGCACCGATTTCGCGAACAAGGCAAATGCCGTCGCTGCGCGCGAGGTCTACGACCATGCGCATGCCCTGCTCACCGAGCTGCGTGAATATCTGAGCGCAGGTGATTTCTCCACGCCGTTCGCTTCGGCTGGCCTGGACGCCCAGGGCGAACTTGTCGACCCCGTAACCTATGCGTCCGAGATGACCCAGTACGCGCAAGGCGACGAAGTTGAAGGCGAAACGATGTACCGTCTGTACAACCCGAATTCGGGCGAGCACTTCTACACGGCAAGCGCTTCGGAGCGTCAGGACGTTATTGCCGCTGGTTGGACCGACGAAGGCGAAGGCTGGGTTGCTCCCGTGGAGTCTGACGAGCCCGTCTACCGTGTGTACAACCCCAACGGTGGCGACCACCATTACACGACGAGCATGGAAGAGCGCGACATCCTGGTCTCGCTCGGATGGCGCGATGAGGGCATTGGCTGGTATTCCGCTGGTCACGACGCCACGCCTGTCTGGCGCGAGTACAACCCCAACGCCAAATCTGGCGCCCATAACTTCACGACGAGTTGGGAAGAGCACGCCGGTCTGGTCAAATTGGGCTGGTCGGGCGAAGGCATTGCCTGGTACGCCCTGTAGGCTTTACCACCACATGTAAAACTCGGAAGAGGGGAGGCGAGCACATCGCCTCCCCCTTTTTGCGCAGGCGTCAAACAGACAGTTGAACAGGGACGCTATCGTTAGCAATACATTACGCGATGGACCTCCATGGCCGAAATGAATTCTTGATCGGCAGGGCTGAGCACACGATCGGCGCGCCACGCCAGGGAAAAGCCCCAGAACGCATCGGTAATGGGAATGGCGACGAAATCTTCTTTTGCGAAAATGGGAATATGCGGGCGCAGGGTAATAGCGCAGCAATCATTCTGCATGGCAAGCTCGAGCACCTCAATCATCTCGTCGCCGTAGAGCAGCGTGCAACACGATTCGCCCTCTTCAAGCGGACGCAGCTCTTCGCGCACGTTCTTGAACTCCGTGGGCGTAAGGCACGACACCGTTTGCCCCGCCAAATCGCACTTCTTCAGCTCGGTACGCTGCGCGAGCGGCGAATCGGGCCGCACGCACACATACATCGTGTCGCGGAACAGCGGCAACGACGAAAACACCTTATGGTCTACCGGGTCGTTCATGAGTGCGAAATCGCATCGCCGTTCGAGCAAGCTGCGCTCGCATGCCTCGTCGAACACGGTGCGCGACACCATAACGTGCGCGCCCGTGGTAGAGGTTTCGTTGAAATCCTGAATGGCGTTACGCGGAAAGCTATTCATGAGCCCCACGGTGATGGAAACGAAAATGTTGCCCGTCTTCCTGCGTGCCAGGTCGTTGATTTCATTCATCATCGACGTCTGATCGAGCACGAACGTTTGAGCGTAACGGTGAAAAATGCGACCGTACTCGGTAAGCTCGAAACCACCGTTTGAAGGATTCACCAGGGAAACTCCCATGGACGATTCCAAGCGCTTGATGGCGCTCGATAGCCCCTGCGGAGTGATGTACAGCTCATGTGCGGCGCGCGAGTAGCTCTTCGTGCGCGCAAGCGCAACGAAGTACTCGAATACCTTCATATCCATTATGTCCCTCCCTCATACTGGCACCCCCATGCCATTCGCCCCATCATACTGGGTCGTGCTTCACCCGTAAACGCATTGCCTTTCGCATTTTGTTTCAATTCGCCAATATCTTGCAGATTCACATTCGCATTGCGCTTCCGCAGAATTTTTGATGCCGAGAAAAGCAAGGACTCATCTAGGAGGGAATGATGGAACTTTCTCGTCGTAATTTTCTGAAAGTCGGCGCAGTAGCCGGCGCGCTGGGCATGGGAGCAGGCCTGGCGGGTTGCGCATCCCCGAGCGGATCTTCCGCCAAGAAGGAAGCCGACAAGAGCGCTGCCGCAAGCAGCGAAGACTGGCTGGGCGAAGCCCCCAACCTGACGCCGAACGACTGCTCGAAGACCGTCGAGACCGAGGTCATCGTCGTCGGCTCCGCACTCGCTGGCTCCATGGCCGCTTATGGCGCCATGAAGAACGGCGCCCAGGTTACCGTGCTCGAGCGAAATGCCGCTCCGCACATTGGCGGCATGACCATCTCGTTCTTCAACTCGGATACGCAGAAGGAAGCTGGCCTTCCCATGTACGATCCGGTAAAGACCGCCAACGACATGTTCAACCTCACGCAGTATCGTTCCGACATGCGCCTGAACACGCTGTGGATCAACCGCTCCGGCGAACTGATGGACAACCTGCGCAAGGACTTCCTGGAACCCTACAACCAGTATTACCTGCCCCTGAGCCTGGAGGGCATCTTCCCCGACCCCGACCAGGAGATCACCTCCTACATCAGCACGGGCGTGGCGTTCTCCGAAACGGACATCCTGACCGACTTCACCCACAACATCCATAAGTTCCTGGAGGACAAGGGTGTTGAGACCTACTACAAGACCAAGGCCGAAGTGCTGGTTCAGGACGACAGCGGTCGCGTGACCGGCGTCATCGCCACCGACGAAAATGGCGACCACATCCACTTCAAGGCCGCCAAGGGCGTAGTCATGTGCACCGGCTCGTTCGGCAAGAACGAAGCCATGATGAAGAAGTTCTTCCCCAAGCACTTCGCCGACTGGGCGCTGAAGTACAACTCCTACGAGGCCTACATGGGCAGCGACCCCGTTACCGACAAGCAGATGGACGACGGCCTGGGCCATCGCATGCTCTGCTGGGCTGGCGCGGAAATGGAAGAGATCTGCGGCTACGCTGCATGGCAGACCACCGCATGGCGTTCCTTCCCCTACCTGCTGGTAGACACCAAGGGCGAGCGCTTCATGAACGAGTGCACCTCGCTTCTGACCTCGGCGCACATCGTTGCCGACCTGCCCGGCCACGAAGGCTACGTATGGCAGATCATCCCCACGAACGACTTCCAGATGCCCTCTTCCTTCGGCTACGACAAGGAAGCCGCCGCGAAGATGTTCGACATCGAGAAGACCGAGCACTACGAGGCCGATACCATCGAAGAGCTGGCCAAGAAGATCGACGTTCCCGCCGACACCCTGGCCGCAACGGTTAAGCGCTACAACGAGCTGTGCGAAGCCGGCGAAGACCTGGATTTCCGCAAGTCCAAGCGCTACCTGGACCCCATCGACGATGGTCCATACCAGGCCTGGAAGATGCAGTACCTGTTCTACTGCACGCTGGGCGGCGTACGCTGCAACGACAAGATGCAGGTACTCGACGAGAACTGGGATCCCATCCCCGGCCTGTATGCAGGCGGCAACACGGTTGGCTACCGCTTCGGCGCCAGCTACGAATCGCTTCTCCACGGCGGCTCTAACGGCCTGGCCTCTACCCATGGGTACGTGGCCGGCGAAAGCGCCGCAACCCTATAGCTCTTCGACGCCCACGGGCACGGCGGCAGCGTGATTCAATTCTGCAGCTGAAGAGCGCTCCGCCACACGCCCATCCTCCCACGGGCGCAGAGTAAATGCCGGGCCGACCCCCTATCGGCCCGGCATCATTATGTTTTGGGCAAAAAAATCCCGCCACCCTAAGGTAGCGGGATTAGCTTTACCCATACCGAACCGTGCTCCGCGCGCGGCTCTTCGCGCTCTGGCAGGCTTGCTCTAGCGCTCGATGGTGAAGATGTCGACCAGGCCCGTCATTTCGAATACTTCCATGACCTCGTCGTTCGGATGCAGCAGGCGAAGCGTGCCATTCTGACGCAGCATGCGCTTTTCCGCAGCAACCAAGACGCGCAGGCCAGCAGAGGCGACGTACACGAGATTCGTCATGTCGAGCGCGACGTCGGTAGCGGTTTCGGGAAGATCGGCAAGGGCCGCCTCTAGTTCGGGGGCCGTGGCAACGGTAAGCTTGCCGTCGATGGCAATTACTGCGCTCGTTCCCTCGATGTTCGTATTCAAATCCATGACACACCCCTTCGTATGGCGGCTGCGCTAACTTCTCCGCCCATTATATCGCCGCATGAGCGTTATCTGGTCGTAGTTTGTACGCTCTCGCATATCTACGTGGTGAAACGTTGAAAATGCCACACGAATCCCTAATGGGTGTATAGTCACGCAACGTTGAGAAATCGGTAAACGGACGAAAATGAATCGAGAGCGTCACAAAAACATGTTCCGGAGTAGAAAAACACAGCCCCAAACGCACGAATCCACCATCAGCCACCATCCTGAAAGCCAGGAGGCAGCGAAGGGCAGCGACTCCACGGAACAGATTGCGTGCAGCGCCCGCAAAGAAGATCCCGAACAACAAGCCAGCACCCCCAAGGGTAAAGTCAAGCGCATAGCAACGCTGGCCATGCAGCTCGCGCTGCTCATCGCCGTCTACGAGCTCGGCTGCCTCATCTCGCAGTACCTGCCCATCTCCATTCCCGGCAACATCGTAGGCATGGCCCTCTTGCTCACGCTCCTGGCGACGGGCATCGTGAAGGCAAAGCACGTGGGCGATGCGTGCGACTACATGGTGGACAACATGTCCATATTCTTCATTCCCGCTGGCGTGGGCATCATGGGATGTTTTACGCTCCTGCAGGACGCCGCGCTAAAGTTCGCATTCGTCTGCATCGTCACGACGGTCATCGTGTTTCTGGCCACCTCGCTTACCGTGCGGCTCGTATCGCGCCTTATGGAAAACCACCAGGCAAAGCGCAAGAGCGGCGCCCGCGTAAGCCAGGAGGCATAAGGCCATGCAGATTCCTTTCTTCCTGGCACCCAACGGCGTGCTCGATATCGCGCTGCCCGACTTCAGCTTCGCCATCCTGCTCCTCGTTGGATCGTTTGCGTCCATAGCGGTATTCGAACTCTGCGTGCTGCTCTACAAGAAAGTGAAGACGCCGCTGCTGAACCCGCTGCTCATCACGCTCATCGGACTCATCTTCGCGCTGACGTTCTTCCATATCTCGCTCGACTCGTACGAACAAAGCGTGTCGATCTTCTCGTTCCTGCTGGGGCCGGCTACCGTAGCGCTCGCGTATTCCGTATACAAGCAGCGCCAGATCCTGAAAGAGCACTTCATCCCCATCGTGGCAGGCTGCTTCGTAGGCTCGGTCGTATCGATGGCAAGCGCGTATGGCCTGTGCAAGCTGCTCGGCCTAGGCAATGACATGGCCCTTTCCTTCATCCCCAAGTCGGTAACGACGCCCATCGCCATCGCGGCATCGCAGGAACTGGGCGGCATCACGTCCATCACCGTTGCCGCCGTGATCATCACCGGCATACTGGGCGCCATCTTCTCGCCCGTTATGGCGAAGGTCTTCCATGTGAATAGCAGCATCGCCAAGGGCGTGGCCATCGGCGCATGCTCTCACGCCGTGGGCACCACCAAGGCAATCGAAATGGGCGAACTCGAAGGCGCAATGTCGGGCGTGGCCCTGGCCGTGTCGGGCATCCTCACCACGATCATCGTCATCATCGCGCACTGCGTGTTCCAGAGCTAGGCGCGCCAAGCAAACGCGAGCGCACCTAATCCAGAACCGTACCCTGCGCGCACAGGTACAACTTGGAGGGCTGCAATACGCCCTTCGTCCAGCGTACCTTCACCCACTGGGGCATGACCGTAAGGGCATAGCGCCCCATTCCACCCTGCGGAAGCTCGATGGGCAATGCACGGGCGAATGTCGCCTGAATGCCCTGGCGCCACCTGCCATCTGCAATGCCCCACTCTTCCAACTGGTGCATAACGCGCCCCGGAGCTCCCGATTCGAACATCTCGTTCACCACATGCGGCTGTTTGATCTGGAACTGCGCATCAATGGCGAACACGTCGCCAAGCGACCCATCGGGATACACGTCGAATTGAAAGTCAACGCCCCCTGGCGCCAGGGCAAGGAGACGCTGAACCTGCTCGAGCATCGAGCTGGTGTACGCCGTGAACCCGACGCAACGAAATGCCTGATCAAGGCATTTGCCGCTCGAAGCACATGCATTCTGCTGCGCTTTGTCCATGTAGCCGCATACGCGTAGCGGGGCATTCTCCCGCCTGCGAAACATGCCGCAAAACGCCAGCGACCAACCCTCAGGCATGCGCGCCGCCTGCCGCTCGTACAGCATGCCCCGCTCGGGTTCTCCCAGGGCATCGAAGAACGGTCGCACAAACGACATGGCCTCACGCGGCTGAAAATGCACGGCCGCCTCGGGCATCTGGGGATTCCCGGTATCGAGCTCGAACCCGAAGGACATCCCCGACTGCGCCTTGGATGCCTGGGCAAACCAGTCGAACATCGCCCCATGATCGCCCGCAAGAGGCGAATCGACGCGCGTTCCAGGCTGCACCTCGCTATAAAGCAGCGTCACATCGAGATACGGCTCTCCCAGAAGGGGGAACTCCAGATAGACGTCGGGGAACGATTCGCCCACCAAAAACGGCAGCGGCACCATGCGCGCGCGATCGAGGCAGTCACCAAACAAGGCGGGCCCTCGCCCCTCGTCGGCAGCCTGAAGCAAGAGGACCTGATAGACATCCTCGTACGATAGGGCTCTCATTGCGCGCCTCCTATCACGTAGGCCTTCGCATCAAGCAACGCGCCATCGCGCCACCTGAGCTTCACGAACGCAGGATACGCCGACAGCAAGACGCCGCCATCCCCGCGGGCAACGCGCTTTGCGAACGCAGCGTCCGCCAATGCCTGCCATCGCCCATCGACAAGACCCCTATCCTGCAGCTTCGTCATGAGTTCGGCAGCCGCGCCGTCCATGCCAAACGATTCGTAACCCGGCTCTCCCGGCGGGCACGCAAAGCGCACGCTCGCGCTCAGGGCGCCTTCCGCACAGCCACGAGCATCAACGTCGAACTGGAATTCCAGCTGGAACGGCGAAGCGGCCAGCTCCTGGCACAGCGCAACAAGGGAATCGTCCACCCAAGACGGCCCCACTTGGCGCAGGTGGCGTCCCAGCAATGCGGCATCTTCGGCATAGGCGCGCTGCATGCCATAGGAGGGAACGCATTCGACGCGCAGGTTGTGGCCCGGTCGCTCGGGAAAGACCCCCGCATAGCAGGCAAACCACTCGTCGGGCAGGGACCGCGCAAACGAACGATAGGCATCCACGGCATCGGATCTGCCCACCGCGGAAAGGAAATCGCATGTAGCAGGCACATCATTCTTTCGCATGAGTAGCTGAATGGCTGGGACGTCGGCATTGCCCGAACCCGTGTCCCAGCTCAGCGCAAGCTGACGCACGGAATCGCCCTGCTGGGCAAACCACGTGAATGCATCCGCACTCGCGCCACGAACCCCTTCGCCCAGCGTGAGACCCTGCCGCGCATCGTCAATCGAAGTAAGCGCATGCACATCGCACCAGGGATCGCCCAGCAGGGGAATCTCGAACCACACCTCGGGAAATGCCGAGGGAACGCCCAAGCTGCGCGAAAACGCCGCATTCATCGCAGGCGCAGACTGCCCAAAGAGCACAGCCTCGCGGCCCTCGCTTGCCATCAGGGCATACAGTATGTTGAAGAGAATAAGCCTATCCATGTGGCCTGCACGCCCCTTTCCACGCGGCCTCGGCGTACGCTAGGTATCGAGGCGCTGCCTTTCAACTAAGCCAGCGAAGAGCCCGTGCTTCTGGATGAGCTCTTCGTACGTCCCCTCCTCGGCAACGCGCCCCTCGTTCAAAACGAGGATGCGATCGCAATAGCGCACGGTAGAAAGTCGGTGGGCAATCACGATGCGCGTGCACTTCAACGACGCAAGAGAATCGACGACATGGCGCTGTGTTACGTTGTCGAGCGCGCTCGTGGCTTCGTCGAACAGGAGAATCCTATGCCCTCCGCATACGGCGCGCGCAATCATGATGCGCTGGCGCTGGCCACCCGAAACGCCACCCGCACCCTCGCTCACGAGCGTCTGCATGCCCATGGGCATCTTGCGAATGTCTTCGGCAATGCCCGCGATTTCGGCGGCATTCCACACATCGTCGAGCGTAGCGGACGGAGTGGAAATGGAAATGTTCGAAGCGATGTCGCCCATGAACAAGCTGCCATCCTGCATAACGGCGCCAATGTGACGGCGCAGCGACTTCAAGTCGACGCGGCGCACGTCGTATGGACCATACGAGATACGCCCGCGTTCGGGCATCTCGAACCCCAGCAGCAAACGCATCACCGTGGACTTCCCGCAGCCGCTAGCCCCAACCAGAGCCACATATTCCCCCGGCTTCACGCTAAACGAGAGGTTCTTGAGCACGTAGGGCTGGGTATCGCCATAGCGGAAGGACACGTCGGCCACTTCGACGCTACCTGTGATCGACTCCACCGAAGGCTTGCCCTCGGATATCTCGGGCTGCGCCTCGAGAATGGGCGAAATGGAATTGAGCATGGGCTTGATGCGGGCCATTTCGTCGCTAATCTGCGCAAGCGTAAGGACGGCCGCGCTCATCTGACCATACGCGGCATTGAACGCCATGTAGTTGTCGACCGTCACGCCAGAGGCGCCCGCCAGATAGTACATGGCGATAAGGCCAAGAAGCCCAATGAAGGTGACGATGGGCACAACCGCGCGCGTAACGGCGGGGCGGTTGTACGCCGAACGAGCATACTCCGAATAGCTATGCGCCCACTTGGAGAACGCACGGTCCTCGGCACCTGCGAGCTTGATCTTGCGCACGCCATTGAGCAGGGCGGTTACCTCGCCCGACAAATGAGCCGACGCTTCGACGGTGGCAACTTCGAAACGCGCCGTAAGTGACGTGATGAACACCACCGCAAGCACCTGCAGCGCCATCGTGATAAGGGCGGGGAAGGTGAGCGCCGGGGCAAATGCCCCAATCTGGAGCACGTACACAAGCGAAATGAGCGTCGTAAGCGCGCTGCCCAGCATGACCGACGTAAAATGCTGCGTGAAAAGCGTGACATTCGCAACGCGGCTCGCCAGATCGCCCGACGAGTATTTCCTGAAGAAGGCATTCGGCAACGAGAGAACGCGCGCAAAGGCAGCCGACTCGGCAAGTATGTCGAGCTTCAACGATATGCGCTGCATTATCAAATTACGACAGGCGGTTATGAGCACCGTGGAAATGGTCATGCCCAGTAAAAACGCCGCAATGGGCAAAATGAGCTCGGACTGCCCCGATGGCGCAACCACGCCAAAGGCAACCTTGTTGGCCCACGCGGGAAGAAAGCCCATGAGTGCAACGGCGAGAGCAGCCGCGCACACAAGCATGTAATCGTTGAACCTAAACGCGCCTATGATGAACATCATCAAGTCGCGTACGGCAAGAGGCCTGTTGGGCAAGCCCTTGTAGAACAAGATGGCATCGGTTTCAAAGTGCTTGGCATTCTTCGCGGTAATCTTTCGCTTTATGCCCGTACCCGGCTCGAGATAGCAATATCCATGCACGCCCCGAGGCAGTAAGGCCACCGCTTCGCCCGTATCCAGACGGCCGAGCATTGCGCCAAACGCCTCGTCTTGCCAGCCATCCGTGAGCTGAACGCGACGACGCATCGTGCCCGTGGGGCGGCAAAGCCAATCGAGTCGCTCTTCGACATCGGTAATATCGTCGGGCACGTGACCCGCATGAATGCCCAGAAACCGCAGGCACGCGCGCGAAGCGCCATCAACCTGCTCAACGTCGTTCACGGAAAAGTGCGGAGCGTTCTGAGGGTTGCTCACGCTGGCGGCAAGCTCGGCGTACGCACGCTCGGTCATCTCGCTGTCGAGCTTCGCACGCGTTTCTATTTGAGATTCGATCCACCTAGTCATTGCGCACCAACTCCGCATATGCGCCGTCTTTTGCCACGAGCTCGTCGTGCGTGCCACGCTCCACTATCTTGCCATCCTCCATCACGACGATTTCGTCGCAATCGCGTATAGTCGACAGGCGATGGGCCACAACGATGCAGGTGATATCGCGTTCGCGGATGCATCGGATGATTTCCTCTTCCGTCTTGGCATCCAAGGCGCTCGTTGCCTCATCCAAAATGATGATGGTAGGGTCTTGGGCTAGAACGCGGGCAATTTCCAAGCGCTGCAACTGCCCGCCCGAAAAGTTTCCACCACCAGGCTGAACAGGCGAAGAGTAACCACCTTCGCGCTCTAGGATGACATCGTGGATACCCGCATCACGGCAAGCCAGCACCACTTCGTAATCCTCGATGGAGGCATCCCACAGCTTCACGTTTTCCGAAACGGTGTCGTCGAAGGAAACGATGTCCTGGTCCACTACGGCAAGCGACCCACGCAACACCGGGCGAGGAATATCGGCAATGGGCGTGCCGTCGATTGAAACCTCTCCGCTCCAAGGCGAATACAAGCCGCTCACCAGCTTCGCAATCGTGCTCTTTCCGCATCCGGAACCGCCTACGAGCGCAACCCACTGACCGGGCTTCATATGCAAATCGAAGCCGTCGATGAGTGGCGGCTCCAACGGCGAATAGCCAAACGTGATTCCATTCAAATCGACGTAGCCCTGAAGCTTCTCTCGATCCAGGCTCTGCGCGTCAACGGCCTCGTCACCATCTTCGGGAACATCTACGGGATACCGCATGACGTCCTCGATGCGCTCCATCTGCGTCTGCATTTCCTGAATGGACTGTCCCAGCACGACTATCTGCCCCACCGGCTGCATGAAGGCATTGAGGAAGCCCGTGAAGGCCAACAGCATGCCAGGCGTGAACTGTTCCTCAACGATGAGCCAAATGCCCAGCACCAGCACGGCAATGTTGGCAATCTGCGTAACGAGCTGGGGTACCATGCCCAGGTACTCGTTCAGTTTGGCCGAACGGGCATGGCTCTCGTTCACCGCAGCCTGATAGCCTGCCCAACGTCCGAAGAATCCGTCTTCCGCACCAGCAGCCTTGATGGTCTCAATCATCTCGATGCCGCTTACGGTTGACGCGTAGAGCTTGCCGGCAGACATGGCGCCCGAACGCGAAATGTTGATGCGCTTCTTTGAAATATAGCGCGCCAGGAACGCATTGCAGACAACCGTGAGCACGCCCACGACCGTAAGCAAAATGCTGTAGTTCAGCATGATGATCAGGTACAGCACCAACATGACCACGTTGATGAGCACAGGCGCGAGCTGTCCGATGAGGGCAAAGGCAATCGTCTCGTTGGCCAATTGCCTCTGCTGCAGATCGCCCACCATGCGTTGGGCGTAGAAGCCCGCCGGCAAATGCAGCAAATGACGCATGAAGCGCGAGGAGCTCACCACGGCAATTTTGCCCTGGATGCGCATGAGCCACGCAGCGTTCATAATGGAAACGATGCCGATAATCATGGCAAGCACGAACATCACTATCGTTACGGGAACAAGCCAATCGGGGTTGCTGCCGGAAAGGATGCGGTCCAGGAACACCTGACCCATGGACGTATCAACGATCGTGGCGATGGAAACGATGGCGGCGGTGATCATCACGAACGCCACCGCGGGGCCAAGCCCCCGCAGGCGCTCGCGCGCATAGGCAGTGGTATCGGGCTTCTTCCCGCCCTTCTGAAACGCGTCGGTCTTCTCAAACACGAGCGCAATGCCCGTAAAGGAATCCTCGAACTGCTCGATAGGAATCTTCACCTGCCCTCGCGCCGGATCGTTGATGTAGGCAAACTTGCCCCTAAACCCACGCAGCACCACAAAATGGTTGAAGTTCCAGAACAGAATGCAGGGAAACGATCCCGAAGAACGAAGGGCGGAAGCGGAATACGACATACCCTTGGCGGAAAGGCCGTACGACCGAGCCGCCTTGAGGATGTTGGACGCACGCGAACCGTCTCGAGAAACACCGCAATCGGCGCGCACTTGCTCCAGGGCGACCCATTTCCCGTAATACGCCAAGATCATAGCTAGGCAGGCGGCCCCACATTCCAAGGCCTCCATTTGCATGACCTGCGGAACTTTGACAATGCGGCGCGCCATACGCTACTGCCTCCCAAGGATAAGGGAAATGGGGGCAACGCGTTCGACCGTAATGTTTACCGTAAGGGGGACGCTGGAAGGAAGATTCGAGGAATCACCCTCGAAGATGACCTGGTATGCCCAATCGCCCTTCAGCAACGCATGCACCAGATAGTCGTTGGATAGTATCTGGTTCGCCTCATCGCGGGAAGCGGGGATAGGAGCGACGCTCTTGACTTCCATGAGCTCGCCGCCGATGTTGACGATATCGCCTTCATGGACCTTTGCCACATCTCCGGCATCGAGGAAGCACATGGCCTGGCCATCTACTACCACGCCCGTAGAGGAAACGCTGGTGGATACCGAACCGAAAATGCCCCATACGAGCAACCCGGCAAGAAGCGCAATGCAGGCGCCCAGGAACACCCAGACGCTGGGGCTAGTTATGCGGACGTACTTTTCCAAATCATCGGGGCTGCGCAAGCGCTCGACAGCCCGGTTATTAAATATGGAGCTACCCGTTTCAGCCATTCCGCCCCCTCAGAACATGAGCCTATTGTACAGAGTAATGGCAGGCCAAAACAAACAATATCACTTATTTGGAAGTGTCACTCTCCCGTTTCTAGGGCCGCGGCTTCCGCGTTTCAAAATGGTATCCAAGCACGCGAATCGATCGATGAGCACGGTACAATGGCCGAAGTGGATATCGAGGGAGGGGCAACATGAACCTCGACGCAGAAAAGGCGGAGGAGAAAGGCCAGGCAGCGCCGTCGCGCACCGCGGGCGAAGCAGGATGGCACGTATCGCGCTACAACATCAGCGCGCCCATTCCCGATACGAATATGACGGCCATCGCAAACCTGTTCAAGGGTAACTGCGCCAAATACACCCCCATCGAACTCTACCTTCTTTCCGTATTGGAAGAGCTCGACGAGAACCACCCCATCATCGAGCGCTTTGCCAAGCGGGGCATCATCGCCAATTTCGACGAACGCGCGGCGCTCGAATGCATGGGGCGCGGCGCATGCGGTAACGCCCCCATGGTAGGGCTCACCATCTGCCCCACCATGGGATGCAACTTCGACTGCCCGTATTGCTTCCAGGATCATGGCCGCGGCCATATGACGAAGGAAGTGCAAGATGACGTGATCGCCCTGGCGGAACGCATGCTCAGCACGTCATCGGCCAAGGCGTTGCACGTAAACTGGTTCGGCGGCGAACCTCTGCTGGCCCCCGACATCATCGAATCGCTCTCCAAGCAGCTCATCGCCCTCGCCGAGAAGCATGGCGCTTCCTACCGAGCGGCCATCATCACGAACGGGTACCTACTCACCCAGGACATCGCCGACATGCTCCACCGCTACAAGGTGGAATCGGCCCAAATCACCATCGACGGGCTGGGGCACACCCACAACGCCACACGCTACCTGCGCGGAGGAGGCCCCACGTTCGATCGGATCATCGCAAATCTGCGCGAATTGCATCTGCCTTTCCAAGTACACATACGCCACAACGTCCACGAGGGAAATCGAGACGAGGTAAACGAGCTCGAGGCGTTCATCAACCAGCTCGCAAGCGAGTCAGGAAACAAGCTCCACTACTACCCCGCCCCCGTATCGGACAGTTCGACCGCGGAAGAACGGGGCAGACAGGTGGGCCTGCTTTGCTCCAGTTCGGAATCCGAGGTGAGCATCCGTCAGGAATCCGAGCGCTTCAGCCAGGGGCGCGGCCACTACTGCGGCGCGCATACCCTATGGTCGACTGGCATCGATGATGCGGGCAACCTGCATAAGTGCTGGGAGGCCGTGGACAAGCCTGACATTAGCTTCGGCACCGCACACGACTGGGACCCGGCAGACCCCATCAAATCGGCCTCCAACGCCGACAATCTCACGAAGTTCCTGAATACCGCCTGTCCCGTTCCCGACGAGGAATGCCGAGAATGCGTCTGGCTGCCCACCTGCGTAGGCGGGTGCCCCTACAGGCGCCTCTTCGAAGAGCGAAAGTGCATTCCATTCAAAAACGATCCCGAGGGTTACGTGCTAGCTCTTCAGGCTCGCATCGGCAAAGACGAGGAAGGCCAAAACGAGGGCGACGCATAACGCAACCTTATCGCCATTCACATGCACGTCCCGGTAGCCACTTCCCTCAACGAGCACGTCGGCCGCCTTCGACCCTTGGCGCATGACGACGAGCGACCCACTGGTGTCGCCGCAAGGGCAAAACAAAGGGTTCGCATGGCGCAATGCCATGCGAACCCCTTGAAGGCAATTGGGTGCAGCGGCTATCGAGCCGATTCCCTCAGCAGGTCGTAGACCTCGGTAGCGGTTTTCAACTGCATGGCCTTTTCAGCCAACGCACATGCGTCTTCCTTGCTCCACAACGAAATGCTCTTGCGCGTGGCAAGTACGCTGGTGGCGGAGACAGAGTACTCGCCCAGGCCAAAGGCGATCCACAGGGGAACGAGCAACGGGTCGGCAGCGGCTTCGCCGCACATGCCCACTTGAATGCCCGCCGCATTGCCGCACTCGATGACGCGACGAATACTGCGCAGCACGGCCGGGTTGTACGTGGAGTACAGGTAGCGCACCTTGTCGTTGCCCCGATCGGCACACATGGTATACCCCGTAAGGTCGTTCGTGCCAATGCTGAAGAAGTCGGCCTCCTGCGCAAGCAGGTCGGCCACAAGCGCCGCAGCAGGGGTCTCCACCATGACGCCCACCTGAATGTTGGCATCGTAGGCAACGCCCTCGGCGTCGAGCTCTTGCATGTAACGCTTCACGAGCGCCTTCACGGCGACAATCTCGTCGACGCACGTCACGAAGGGCACCATGATGCGCACTTCGCCAAACGCGCTGGCGCGCAGGATGGCGCGCAGCTGGGCGCGATACATGTCCTCGTTGGACAGGCAATAGCGAATGGCGCGATAGCCCATGAACGGGTTGTCCTCGCGCTCGAAGCCCAGGTAACCGATTTCCTTGTCGCCGCCCACGTCGAGCGTGCGCACGATGACCGGCTTGCCCTTGCAGATGAGCGCAACCTTCTTGTACGCCTCGAACTGCTCGTCTTCGGTGGGCATGGACATAGCGTCCATGAACAGGAATTCCGTGCGAAAGAGGCCAATGCCCTCGGCATCGCGCTCCATAGCCTGCGTGGCATCGTCGGGCTTGCCGATGTTGGCGAACAGCTCGAACTGCTCGCCCGAAGCCGCAACCGTGGACACGCCGATAAACTTCGCAAGCTCGGCGCGCTCCGCCAGGAGGCGCTCCTGCTCGGCACGGGCCGCTTCCAGCTCTTCCGCGGAAGGCGACACGGCAACCGAGCCCGCACCGCCATCGACGATAACCTGCATACCCGCGGCAAGCTGACTGCATGCATCAGGCACCGAAAGCACGGCGGGGATTTCCATGGCGCGTGCCAGAATGGCGGAATGGCTGGTAAGGCCACCCGTTTCGGTAACGAATCCCACAACGGTGCCCGGGCGAATGCCCGCCGTCATGGAAGGCGTGAGGTCGTGCGTCACGACGACGCTGCCGGTGGGAAGCGCGCCCATGTCCACGGGACGCTGCCCCAGCAACTCGGCGAGAACGCCCGTCTTCACGTCGCGTACGTCAGTCGCACGCTGCATGGTCAGCTCGTCGCCCGTGGCCTCGAACATATTTGCGAACATGTCGCAGATCTGCACGAGAGCGTCTTCGGCACACGAACCGCCATCAACCAGCTTCACCATTTCGCCCTGCATATACGGGTCGTTGATCATGGCAACATGACCCGTAAGGATTTCGGCCTCCTTGGCGCCCACCGATTCGCGCACGGCGTCGGCCTGCGCGTTCGTGTACTCGATGTAGCTCGCAATGGCAGCCTTCAGGCGCTCGGCTTCTGCCGCCGTGTCATCCACGGCATGACTGGCGTACTCCAGAGAAGGCTCCTCGATAATTACGACAGTGCCAATGCCCAGTCCGGCGCTGGCAGCGATGCCCTTCAGCTCCATTAGTCGCCCATTCCTGATGCGATGAAGTCGACGATGGCGCGACCGGCGGCCTCCTCTTCGGGGCCTTCAGCGCGAATCTCGATTTCCTCGCCGCACTTGATGCCAGCGGCCATCATGGCCATCAGGCTGTTGCCGGGAATCTCGTTGCCATCGCGCACAATGGTAACGGTGGCGTCATGCTTGCCCACCTCGGCCACGATGAGGCTGGCGGGACGCATATGAAAGCCCTGGGGATTAACGAGCGTAACCTTCTCGGAGAACATGTCCTATCCTTCCTTCGAAACCTTTTTCTTCAGAATGCGCAGCATAAGGGCGCCAACAATCGCGCCGGCTGCGAGAGCAACCAAATACATGGGCCAATTGCCAACTACGGCAAATACAAAGATACCACCATGCGGGGCCATCAGCGTGCAGCCAAAGGCCATGGAGATGGCACCGGCAACGGCGGAGCCCACGACGCAGGCGGGAATGACACGCAGCGGGTCGGCAGCGGCATAGGGAATGGCACCTTCGGTGATGAACGAAAGGCCCAGAACGTAGTTCACGGGAGCGCTCTTCAGCTCGGTTTCCGTCCAACGGTCCTTGAAGAACGTACAGGCCAGAGCAATGGCCAGCGGCGGAACCATACCGCCAATCATAACGGCAGCCATCATATCGTAGTCGCCGTTGGCGATGGAGGCGGTGCCGAACAGGTACGCGGCCTTGTTGATGGGGCCACCCATGTCGATGGCCATCATGCCACCCAGCAGAATGCCCAGCAGGATCTTCGCATGACCCAGACTATTCAGGAAGTCGCTGATGGCCTGGTTCAGGACGATCATAGCAGGGTTCACGGCGCACATGACCAGGCCGATGAAGGCCAGGCCAATGAGCGGGAAGATGAGAACGGGCTTCATGCCGTCGAGCGCCTGCGGGATATGCTCGCTAATATGCTCGATCCACTTCATGAAGTAGCCGCCAGCGAAACCAGCGAGCAGGGCGCCCAGGAAGCCAGCGGAGACTTCCGTGCCAGCGGGAGCGGCAAACGTGCAGCCCGCGGCAGCCATGGCGCCGCCCACGAAGCCTACCAGCAAACCGGGGCGGTCGGCGATGGAGCGGCCAATATAGCCAGCCAGAATGGCGAGCATGAAGTTGAAGCTGATGCCGCCAACGCCCTTGAACCAAGCGGCGACAGGCGTGGCAGAGCCGAAGGAGCCGTCCTGCGGAGCACCCATGATGGTGTCGATGAGGAACGCGAGCGCAATGAAGATACCACCGGCAACCACGAAGGGAAGCATGTGGGAAACGCCCTCCATAAGGTGCTTGTACACGCGACGGCCAGCGCTTTCGCCTTCCGCGCTATCGGCGGTAGCCTCAGCGGCACCCGAATGGTGGTACACGGGAGCCTCGCCGTTCAGGACCTTGTTGATGAGCTCTTCGGGCTTGTTGATGCCATTGGCAACCTTCGTGATGTACACGGGCTTGCCATCGAAGCGAGCCATGGACACGTTCTTGTCGGCAGCCACGATGATTCCGTCGCATGCGGCGATCTCGTCGGCGGTGAGAATGTTCTTCGCACCGCCCGAACCGTTCGTCTCGACCTTGATGGAAACGCCCATCTTCTTGGCCTGCTGGTCGAGCGCCTCGGCAGCCATGTACGTGTGGGCGATGCCCGTGGGGCATGCCGTCACGGCAAGCACGCGAATGCGATCGTCGGTCGCTTCCTCTACGACCACGGGAGCAGCGGCCTGCTCGGGCTCGCCAAACTTCTCTCGCTCTTTCGCGTCGATGAGCTGCAGGAATTCCTGCGCGCTACCCGCGCCCATGAGGGCTTCGCGGAAGTCGAGGTCCATGAGCATGGTCATGAGTCGGCTGAGAACCTCCAGGTGCACTTCGCCGTCAGAGGGAGCCGCGATCATGAAGAGAAGGGTGGAATCCTTGCCGTCGGGAGCGTCGTAATCCACGCCCTCGGGAACGGTGATGGCCGCAAGTGCGGGCTTCGCCACGGCATCGGTCTTTGCGTGGGGAATGGCCATTCCCTCGCCAATGGCGGTCGTGCCCGTGGCCTCGCGAGCCAGGATGGCCTCGCGATATGCGGCAACATCGCTCAGGTTGCCGGCAGCCTCATGCAGACCAATCAACTTGTCAATCGCATCGGACTTCGATGCGGCCGACGCGCCAAGCTCGATGGCTTCGGGCGCCAGCAAATCGATGATTCTCATGGAGGAGTCTCCTTTCTCACAAGAATCTCTGCCGCATCAAGCGCTGCGGCGGCGCTCAACACTATGACTCAAGCCGCGCGAGCAGCTCGTTCACCAATTCGGCAGGCGCAAGGCCCGGCGAAAACGCCGTTGCGCTTCCGCATGCCTGCGCAAGTTTGTAGGCCTCGTCGTACACCTGGGTCTCGGGAAGGCCCGCCTCGGTTCCACGCAGGAAACCCTCTACGAAACCGGCCACGGTGCTGTCTCCAGCACCCACGCTATTCACCAACGTGCCCACGATAACGGGGGCATACTGCAGGCGACCCGTAGCATCAAGCAGCAAGCTGCCATGTCCGCCACGACTGACCAGCACGTTTTGGGCTCCACGCTCCTGCAGCATACGCGCGCCGTCGGCGAGCGCCTGCTCATCCAGGGGGTCGCAACCCGTGATTTCCGCAAGCTCCTCGTCGTTGGGCTTCACCAGGAAGGGGCGGTACGGAAGCGAAAGCATGAGCACGTCCTGGGTGGCATCCACCACTACGCGCACATCACGCCCTTCGAGCTCTTGCATGACACGCGCGTAGATGTCCTTCGGCGTGCCCTTGGGAATGCCACCCGAAAGGATGACAAAATCGCCCGGCTGCACTTCGCTGAGCTGGTCGAAAAAGCATTGCAAGGAAGCTTCGTCGATGACGGGGCCCGCAGCATTGACAGCCGTTTCCTCATCGGAAGCGCCACCGGCAACGGTTCCCTTCAGCTTCGCGTTGATACGCGTATTACCTGCGGGAAGATGAATGAACCCCGTGGGAATGCCGTCTTCCTGGAGCGCAGCTTCGAGCGCTGCACCCGTCCAACCGGCAATGAAACCCCAGGCCGTGCTCGTGCGGCCCAAATGGCTGAGAACGTAGGAAACGTTGACGCCCTTGCCACCGAAAAAGAATTCCTGAGAAGCGGCCCTGTTGATGTGCCCAAAGGCAAGATCATCCACGTGCATTACGCAATCTATGGCTGGATTGAACGTAATCGTGTAAATCACGGCGTCACCTTTCCCCGGGCAAACCCCTGGTCCATCATACGAACAAAACCATCGTAAGTCTATTGGTTTAGTCCCATTTCAAATGTGGCCCTGCCCCACAGACTCCCGATACGGCAGCACTCGCACTGCTGCCTCGCAAACACGAGCGCAGTCGAATACGGCCAAACGCACATGGTAGCAATGACGCGCTGGTATCATGGGCAAAGCGCGCTGGTATCACATTTACACTATGAATGAGCGGAATATCGGCAAGCGGCATTTTTACGCCCCACTACGACGCGTCTAGGCAATACGCTCGAACTCGCGTACGTTCATGGGCTTGTAAAAATAGAAGCCCTGCATCTCAAGGCAGCCGCATTCCAGCAGGTTAGCAGCCTGATCGACGGTCTCTACGCCCTCGGCAAGGATGTCCATCCCCAACGCGCGCACCATCTTGACCACATGGTTCACGATGATGCCTCCCTTCACCTGGTCCCCTGTTTCGGTGAGGAAGCGAAGATCAAGCTTAATGCGGTCGACGGGCATCTCCTTGAGCATGTTCAGCGACGAATAGCCACTGCCGAAGTCATCCATTTCCACCTGGAAGCCATGCTCCCGCAACCGGGAAACCGTGCGAATGAGCAATTCGGGATCGCTCATGTACACCGTCTCGGTAATCTCGATGTGAAGCTGACCTGGGTCCACGCCATAGCGCTGCACAAGGCTCATGAAATGCTCGAGCAGATTCTTGTCGTCACGAACGTCGTTGCGCGCAACGTTCACCGAAACGGTCAGACGCCTTCCCTGTTTATTCCATCTTTGCAGGTCGCGGCACACCTGCTCCCACACGTAGCAGTCCAAATCGTAGATTAACCCCGCTTCTTCAAGCACGGGGATGAACTCCGCGGGGCTCAGCCACCCAAACGTCGCATGCTTCCAGCGGCAGAGCGCTTCGGCACCTACGAGCTCGCCCGTCTCGAAATTGACCTGCGGTTGATACCACACTTGGATTTCCCCTAACTGAAGGGCAACGGAAAGATGGCTGCTAATGTCGGCGTCACGCCTCTCCTTGCGCCATTGATCGGCGTTGTAGAACTCGTAGCCGCCCTTCCCCGCCTTGTTCGCACGCTCTTCCGCTACGCGCGCAAAGTCGAGCATGCGATCGACGTCGATATTCTTGTGGTCGGTTGGAGTCAAGACGTAGATACCGCTGCAGATGCGCACCTGGTTTCCCAGTCCCTGGTTAATGAAGTAGTTGCGCAGGGGCTCGTACACGTCCGAATCGTCCTGGAGAAGCTGACCCTCCTTGGCAATGCTGCGAAGCACGGCGAACTTGTCTCCTTCGACGCGCCCTATCGCCTCGTCATCGCCAAGCACCTTCTTGGAGGTATTCACCCAGAACTTGAGGAACTCATCGCCCGCCTCCATGCCAAGGCTGTCATTGATGTACTTGAAGTTCTTTATGTTGTTGTACGACAGCAAATAGGGGGTGTCAGGATGCTCTTTCAGCAACTCCGTTACCCGCTTGCGAAACCCTTCCATGCTCAATGCGCCGGTGAGAGGATCGGTATCGATAAGGCGGCGGACCTCCTCTTTCTGCTGCAAGCGCAACGCACGACGACGCAGTAGGAAGATTGCCACCAACATGACGAACAGCGAAACGATCGCCAATGCAATTGCACCGTATTGATGCACATAATCAAAGAAGTCGTAATGATAGAGACGCCGGGACGTATAGTCGAGGACGATCGCCTGGCGCTGTGTATCCGAAAGCGACCCAATGCCCCCGTTCAGGCGGCTGATAATCTCTCGTCCCCTGGGAGTGTCCAAAGCCCCCACGCGAAAGTCCATGGCAAACATCGTGGCAGGCTGCACCTGCAAGTCCGCATACGCGGGCTTCTGCAGCATGTAACTCCAGAAGTACGAATTATGAAGCAGCGCATTCACTTCACCCGTGCGGAGAGCTCTCACGCCGTCGTCCGTGGTCGCATACATCTTGATTTCCACGCCAGGGTATAGGTCCCGAACAGTATCCGCCACGCCGCTTTGGGACTCGAGCATGCCCACGCACATGCCACCAAGCGACGGCATGGTGCGCTCCTCCTCGGTCACCAGGGTAAACGGCGTTTGGATGAGATTGTCGGTTACCACGATTTCCTGCCCCGAAGCGCTCTTGATAGCGCTACCGAATGGCATGAGCACGTCGTAGCCAGCACCATCCAGGGCCTCTTTCAGGTTGCCTTCCTTGATTTCCTTGAATACGACCGTATAACCTGCGTCTTCAGCCGCAGCCGTCAGAAGGTCAACGCCAATTCCCACGGGGGCCCCGTCTTCGGCGTCCCGGTAGATCATGGGGCATCGATCGGTGGGTACGCCCACCACAAGAACTTCGTTGGCGTCATCGGCGCATGCAGAAGCAGGGGCGAGGGCAACAAGCCAGGTGATCGCGAACGCGAAAATGAGAGCCGCAACAAGCCCCCAAAGGATTCTCATTTTCGCCATGGAAACCAACCCCTATGCACACCATACCCCCGAGCACATTTTACGCCACAAAAGGTTATTGGCACATTTCTGATACCAATATGGCACACGAGAGAACAAAGTGCCCCATCAGGCACTATATGCAGTATGCCTACATGGAAGCCAAGCACAATATACCCATGAAACCGGCAATCGTAGCATGCCGCCCTCGCGGCGATTGACATATGAATTGCAGCCAGCGTGCCAGTCCAAGCCCCACCCCTCGCCGTCCCAGAACGGGCGCGCCTGCGCATATCGTTCCTGTGAGAAATCGCCCCACGCATGGACGCGCCATTGTCGGGGGTCTATACCGTCATAGGTCCATTTCATGATTAGGAGTTTGTTCATGGCTGCAGTTCTCGAAGCGATTATGTTGGTATGCTTCGGCCTTTCCTGGCCCATCAACGCAATGAAAGCCTGGAAGGCGCGCACCGCTGCAGGCACTTCGTGGATGTTCCTAGCGCTCATCACGCTCGGCTATGTTGCCGGCATTGCCGCCAAATTCGTCGGCGGCACCGTGAACTGGGTCCTTATCGTCTACTTCCTGAATCTGGCAGCGCTGGCAGCGAACTGGATCATCTTCGCTCGCAACAAGGCACTAGACGCGCAAAGGACGCGGGCATAAACGAGCTCCAGCCTACTTGCGGGCCGGCATGCATTTGCCCATGTCGCCCGCTACGACTTGGAAACATACCCCAATAACGCCCATCACCCTCCAACCGCCCGCACGTATACTTCACTCGTGTGGGGGCATTCCTATCAATCACGTTACCGGCACGAAACGTGCTTCCTGCAACGACGACGGAATGGAGGGTTTATGGGACACAATCCGAAGTGGAAACGATCAACCGTTTCCGTCATCGCATCCGTAGCGATGACATTCTCGCTGGCTTTCGCGCCAGGCGTCGCAAGCGCATTCGCCGCGCCAAGCGACGCGCAGGCCAGCGATGTACCCGCTTGGGCCATCGACGACGGGCAAGACGCATCGAGCGAACTCACCGCCCAAGCTTCGCTGCCAACCACGTACGACCTACGTAGCGACGATCTCGTCACCTCCGTCAAACTGCAGAATCCCTGGCAAAACTGCTGGTCCTTCGGCGGAATCGCAGCCGCTGAAACCTCCATTCTCTCTTCGTACGGCTCAACCTATACGTCTTCGGGACTCGACCTTTCCGAAAAGCACCTCACCTGGTTCTCGCTGCATCCGGTAACGGAAGCCGTTGACTCGACCCAGGTGGGCGAAGGCTTGCACCTCTTCAGCGATGCCGACACCGCGGCATACGATGCGGGTGGTTTGCCCATTTACGTCACCACGCTCTTCTCCCAGGGCGTAGGCCCCCTGCCAGAATCGGCGTTCCCCTTCCAGGGTGCCGAAGGAATCGCCACGGATGAGTACTACGAAGCGCATCCCGATGTACTTGCCGCAGACACCAAGAGCCAGCTCGAGCTCCTTGCGGCATCCCGGAAAATGACGTACGACGAATTCATGCAAGCCCAGGCGGCATCCACAGGCAAAACCGTAGATGAGCTGTTCGAATTCTACGTAAACAGCATGCTCGAAAAGTCCAAGATAGATAGGACCTATTCGAGGTACGACGACTGGACCATCCCCGAAACCAATAGCGAGGGACAGTCCAACCGCCTCCTCACCTCGGGGTTCCTCTTGAAAAACGGCAATATCATGCCCGACTACTGGACCGATTACGAAACGAGGACAACGCTCAACGAATCGGCGCAGACCGCCATTAAGCAAGAGCTGCTGAACGGGCGCGGCGTCAGCCTCGTATACCACGCAGACCAGAGCGGAACCTACACCCTGAGCGATGGCGTGCATGGCTCTATGTACAACCAGTACACCTCCGACATCCTGAACCCCACCCATGCCGTATGCATCGTGGGCTGGGATGATTCCTACTCCAAAGACAATTTCAAGACCGCAGCACCCGGCGATGGCGCCTGGATCGTCAAGAACAGCTGGGGCTCAACCGCCGACGCCACAGCCGACGGATTCAACCGCAACGAATATGGCCTTTTGAATGACAAGGACGAATACACGGGGTACTTCTACCTGTCGTACTACGATAAGACGGTCATCCAAGCGGAGACGATGGAGTTCTCGACCAATCTCGCCTCTTCGGGCGGCTTCTACACCATGCAGTATGACTACATGCCCGCCGTCAGGGGTTTCTACGATACGCCCGACTCTTCGAGCGTGGTGAGCTCCGCGAACGTGTTCGAGGAAGTCGATCCGACCGTCCTTAAGAGCGTGTCCACGCGCACCTCGCAGGAAAACATGCGCGTGACGTTTGCGGTATACCTGCTGAACGACAACGCGCAAAACCCCACTGATGGCGAGCTGGTCGCACGCACGTCGACCAACTTCCTATACGCCGGGTTCCATCGCATCGACCTGGACCAGACCGTCACCATCCCCGCCGGCACCAAGTTCTCGGTCGTTGCCACGTCTTCCCGCCTGGACGACAGCGGGCAGCGCATCTACAACGCATCGGCCAACAAGGGCTTGTCGAAGCAGGCCGCCCAGGAACAGGGCGCGCCGGCTTGGAGCGAAGCCGTTGTAAACAAGGGCGAAAGCTACCTGTATGCCGATGGGGCATGGCAAGACTGGAGCGATTACCTGGAAGCGACTTCCGCCGAAATCGGTGGCGCGCCCGTTGACAACTTCTCGATCAAGGCATATGCCGAAGCGGCCCCCGCTGCTACCACCACCGAAATGTACCGTCTGTACAACCCCAACGGCGGCGAGCACTTCTACACTGCCAGCGAATCTGAGCGCGACGGCCTCGTCGAACTTGGGTGGCAGTACGAAGGCGTTGGCTGGACCGCACCGATTTCCAGCACCGTACCCGTATATCGTCTGTACAACCCCAATGGCGGAGACCATCACTACACGATGAGCGAAGAGGAAATGACCGGCCTTGTGAAGCTTGGATGGACCTACGAGGGCGTAGGCTGGTATAGCGACCCCGAAGAGGGAACGCCGCTGTACCGCCAGTACAACCCCAATGCGACCTCAGGCTCCCACAACTACACCACCAGCAAGGAAGAGAACGATTCGCTCATTGCCCTTGGCTGGCAGGCTGAAGGCATTGGCTGGTACGGATTGAAGACCACCTCGTAGTAGCACCGCATTCCGTTAGCAAGCGTTTAGCCAGACGAAATCCCCCGGCAGAGAGCCCACATCCTGCCGGGGGATTTTTGCGTTGCGACCCATTCAACACCACCAGCTGTGGACATCGCCGCATCTCAACCACAACCCCTAGATTGGCAACAATTGGGAAACAATTACTTTCATTTATGAAGTACCCTACATATTGTTGCCTCAAAGGAGGTAATATTGCACATGTTGTGAGCTTTTCGTTTCACTGGCCGTCGGTAGCGGCCAAGCCGCCCAGCGCGGCGGCGGAATGGAGGGATTCATGGGGAATCATTCCAGCTTGAAACGTATGCCCACGGTAAACGCAGCACAAACGAACCCCATCCGTGCACATGCGAGGGACGGCGCATATGGCCTGGAATAGCACTCCGGGTTACGCCCGCACCAACATCTTCGCCACGTCGCGGTACGCCACCGTGGCAAACGTGCTCACCTTTTCCCGCATCGCGCTCAGCGTTGCACTTCTCACCCAAACGCCCCTTTCTCCCACATTTCTCGCACTGCTCGCAGCAGCGGGCATCACCGACATGATCGACGGCGCCATCGCCCGCGCCACTGGCTCGGAAACCGAATTCGGAGAAAAACTCGACAGCATTGCCGACGTCGTTCTTGCCGCAATCTGCCTGGTAACCATCCTGCCAGCCGTCTCGCTTCCGCTCTGGCTGCTCATTTGGATTGCCGTAATCGCCGTCGAAAAGGTTGCCAACCTGGCCGGCGGCCTGCTCATGTACCGACGCCTCATCGCGCCACACACCACGGCAAACAAGATAGCGGGCGTCTTGGTATTCCTAGTACCGTTCGTCATCCCTATCTTCGGCGCGGTCATCCCCGCCATACCCGCCTGCATTGCGGCCACCTTCGCGGTAATTCAAGAAGGCCACTACATTCGGCTCGGGCTCGACTGGGGATAGACCAATCAGCTAGCCCACCAGCGCATACGCGATAACCAGGCACGCAAGGAACGCCGCGTTCACCTTCAGGAACGGCACCATGAATTCGCGTGTGGTCGAACCGGGTACCAGACGAAACGCTCGAAGCGCAATAAGGCTCGCAAGCGAGGCGACGGGCGTGCCCAGCCCACCTAGGTCTACGCCCAGCAGCAACGCATGCCAATCCACCGTGAAATGCGAGAGCAAGACCGCACTGGGCACGTTGCTGATTACCTGGCTGGCCAGTAGCGAGGTTGCAAAGGGTGCCTGACCCACCGCCCAGGTAAGAGCACCTTCGATGGCGGGAATGCGCGCCATATTGCCCGAGAACACGAAGAAGCATACGAACGTCGCGAGCAGCGACCAGTCAACGCGCTTCAGCGTTGCGCGATCAAGCAGCGCCACGCAAAGCGCAACTACCACGCACGCAACTTGCCAGGGAACAAGCCGCACGACCGCAAGCACGCCAAACACGAAGAGCGCCAGGTAGAACGCGCACCACGAGCGCTCGCTGGCAAAGACGCGGCTGCGCGATGCGGGCCGGGTTGCGTCAGGCGCCTCGGCGGCAACGGGCGCACGTTTGCCCTCGCTCACCGCGATGGCAACCGGCGTCTTCGGCCACGCCACGCAGCGCAGAGCGATGAGCACGAACGACAGGGCGCAGTACGGGGCGATTGCGCACGCGAACTCCCACGCGCTCACATCGTACGTAAGGTAGATGAACAGGTTTTGCGGGTTGCCGAACGGCGTGACCATGCTGCCCAGGTTCGCGGCCACCGCCTGGGCGACCGCCACATGCGCGATGTCGCCGCGACGATCCGCCATGAGCAGCGTGGTCACCGTAAGAGGAACGAACGCGAGCAACGCCACATCGTTGGTGACGAGCATCGACACGAAGAACGGTGCGAACACGAGCAGCGTGTACAGCTTACGCACGTTGGAGGCATGGGCGATAAGGCGACGCGCAATACGCGACAGCGCGCCATGCGCCACTAATCCAGCGACAGCCACCATCAGGCAGAAGAGCAGCGCGATAACGCGCACGTCAATCGAGGCGCCCAGCTCTTCCCACGACGGCATGGCAAACACGCTTGTAACGAGCGCAGCAACCGCAGCCACGCACAGCATGGCGTGGTTATGTACGAATGTGCGAATGGTGTTCAACATAGCCCGCTAGTATAGACGTTCACCACGCGGAGTATCCCCGGACCCACGCAAGGAACAACATGCAATGAAAACGGGCTCGCGCCATCTGGCACGAGCCCGCTGCAAGCACATGTTGCTCTGCGAATTTACACGGCAGTGTAGCCGCCGTCGACGGCGATCATCTGACCGGTGACGTAGCTGGCCTCTTCGGAGCCCAGGAAGATGGCGGCTGCATTCAGCTCACCCGACTGACCATAGCGCTGCATCGGCACCGTGCTCTTCGCGAAGTTCTGGAAGTACTCGGTGTCGAGCGTTTCGGTGGTGAGCTCGGTGTAGAAGTAGCCCGGGCAAATGGCATTCACGGTAACGCCCTGCGGAGCAAGCTCTGCGGCAGCGCCGCGCGTGAAGTTCACCACAGCACCCTTGGAAGCGTGATAGGCAATGGTGGGGATGGCGGTATTGCCAACCAGACCATAGATAGAAGCGATGTTGATGATGCGGCCATAGCCCTGCTTGCCGGCTTCAATGTTCTTCACCATGTAGCCGCCAACCTTCTTGCACATCGTAAAGATGGAGGTGAGGTCCAGGTTCATCGTGAAATCCCAGTCGCCACGATCGAAGTCGACGAGCTTCGTGCCCGTGCCCTTCTCGCCGCCAGCAGAGTTCACCAGCACCTCGATATGGCCAAACTTCTCGTCAGCCGCAGCCACGGCAGCATCGATGGAAGCTTCGTCGGTAACGTCACAGGCAACAGGCAGTACCTCGACGCCGTACTTCTGGGAGAATTCCTTGGCGCTGGCCTCAAGACGCTCAACGCGACGAGCAAGAAGAACCAAGTTGGCACCCTGCTGCGCATAGCCTTCTGCCATCTGCTTGCCAAGACCGGAAGACGCGCCGGTAACCGCTACTACTTTGCCAGAAAAATCGAACATACATGCCTCTTCTCTTCTACCGAACAAAGATGGTGGGTTCGACCTAACCCCAATCGAACCATGGGTCGAGTATAGACACCGAATTGGTCTCAAAGGCGTCTGGTTAACCTGCTGTTAACATTGGCAAAGCGACGGGCGGTGAGCGTCGCAACCGCCCGGATGAGCGGTAAACGCCTCCACAATTCCTTAACGAACGCGCCGCAGACGCGGAAAGAGCGCCGCAAGCGAATACGTGTTTCCGTAGAGGCTCAGCCGCATGGTGCATGCAAACGCCACGAGCGCGCCGCCGACAATCCAGGGAACGCCTGCCACGCCCAGCAGCTCGACTCCCAGCAAAGCTGCCGCAAGGGGGCAATTCGCCGCAGAAGCGAGCCCCGCCACAATACCAACGACCGCGCCAAAGGAAGGATCGAGCCCCACCAGCGTTGCCACCCAGCATCCGCACGTGGCGCCGATGCACATCGTGGGCATGATTTCCCCGCCCTTGAATCCATGAACGAGCAAGAAGGCCGTGAACAGGAGTTTTCCCAGGAAATAGGGGCTTGCGACCGAGCCTTGAAGCGCCGCGGACACGTAGTTCATGCCCGTACCCGACAGGCTGGCGGCATCGGGCACCAGCAGCAAGAGCGCCGCGGCGAGCACTCCGCCTACGACGGGGGCCACCCAGATGGGGGCCACGTACTTCGCGATAAGCTGCTTGCCCCGGACCACCACAAAGCAGAACAACGCGCCCGCCGCCGCGCACGCCGCGACAAGCAGGAAGAACTGCGGAGCCTGCGCAAGAGCAGGCAGCACCACATTGCTCACGGGAACAAGGCCCTGCACGCCAAGCGCCTGCGCGCACGCCGAACCCGCAAGGGCAGCCAGAAGCACGCCAGCCAGATCACGAACACGACAGTCGAATCCCCGCATGAGCTCTATTGCAAGCGCCGCCGAGGCGAGGGGCATACCCAGAAGCACCGCCAGGGCGGAGGCCATGCCACATGAGGCTAGGAACGTGAGATGCCGGGTTTTCACGTGAAACAGCCGGCGAATTACGGCAGCAGCAGACATGCTCATCTGCAGCGCGCCCGCTTCCTTCCCCACCGATCCGCCGCAGAGGATGGTCAGGCACGTGCCAAGGAAGATCATGGGAATGAGGGCTGGGGGAACTTCGTATTCGGCACCTTCTTCCCCATTGGCAGCACGGGCCTTTGCGGTCGCCTGGCGCAGTGACTCGATAACGGAGCCCGTTGCCGTGCCGAACGGCACGCGCGCCAGGTCGTAATAGAGCACCGTGGCATACCCTACCGCGGGAAGCAAGATGGCCACGTGGTCGACGTGCGAGAAAACCCAGAACGAAAGGTCGACGGCAACCGAAAACAACAGGGCGAGGGCGGTGCATACGGCCACCGTAGCAACGAACGCCGCTATGTTCGCAACCGCCTCCCTACGCATGCTGGCCCCTCCGAATTCGTACGCTCTTCAATTAATGCACGATGTTGCATCTTCTCGACGCTATATGCAATCACATGGCAAAGTGTACGCCCGAGCCATGCGATGCGCCAGAGAAACGAGGGGCAGCATCTTATCCAAATCGAGCCACGCGAGGATAAGATACTTGCAGGATGGCTCAGATAGAGTGAGCCAAAGCACGGAAATCCGCGCCGCGCAAAAAGGAGCTGCGCGGTAACGCAGCTCCTAAGAGGTTGAACAGTTTTGCAAACGGGGCGGTAGACGGCGAAGAAACCTTCGCCCTCGTTCACGCTACTTCTGCTTATGGGGCACCTCGATATCGGTGAACTTGTCGGGGTCGCCTTGCTCGCCGATTTCGGTGGGATCGCCTTCGGCGGTGAAGTCGGCAATGCCCGCGGGCTCGTCGGTCTCGGACTCCACCAGGTCTTCCTCGCTTACGGCAGCGTAATCGTTGTTGCGAAACACGCCCGCATCCAGCATGCCCGACACCTTCGCCATGCACGTGGTAACCACCGCATCGCCCGTGACGTTGATGGCAGTGCGGCCCATGTCGAGCAAGCGGTCGATGCCCATGATCATGGCAACGCCTTCAGCAGGCAGGCCAACAGACTCGAACACCATGGCCAGCATGATGGTACCAACGCCAGGCACGCCCGCCGTGCCAATGGAGGCCGTAACAGCCGTTATGACAACCGTGAGCAGCGCGGTGAACGAAAGGTCGATGCCAAACGCCTGCGAGATGAAGATAACCGCGGCGCCCTGCATGATGGCCGTGCCGTCCATGTTGATGGTGGCGCCCAGCGGAATGGTGAACGACGCGACCTTCTCGTCGACGCCAATCTTCTTCTCGAGCGTTTCCATGTTCAGCGGGATGGTGGCGTTGGAAGAACTGGTAGAAAACGCGAACAGCATAACCGGCAGCATCTTGCGCAGGAAGTGGAACGGGTTCAGGCGCGTGAACAGGAACAGGATGACCATGTACACGATGAGCAGCTGAACGAACAGGCCAAGGTACACCGTGCCGATGAACTTCACCATGGGCAGGATGCCCGTAAGGCCCAGATTCGCGAACGTGCGCGCAATCAGGCAGAAAATACCCAGCGGCGCTACCTTCAAAATGAGGCCAATCATGTACATCATGACGGCGTTGAACTGCGTGAAGAAGCGATTGACCGTGGCGACCTTCTTGCCCAGGCGACCCAGGATGAAGCCCAGGATGAGCGCGAAGAAGATGATCTGCAGCATGGCGCCGCTGTTCATGGCCGCAACGATGTTCGTGGGAACGATGTTAATGAGCATATCGGCCATGGTCTGGTCGGTGGAAGTTGCCTTCGGCTCGACCTGCACGATGGAGGCCATGTCAAGGCCAACGCCCGGACTGGTGAGCTGCGCAAGCAGGATGGCGATGATAACGGCCAGAGCCGTAGTGCACAGGTACATGAGGATGGTACCCAGGCCAACCTTGCCCAGCAGCTTCGGGTCGCTCATGGACGCCGCGCCGCACACAATGGAGCAGAACACGAGCGGCACGACCAGCATCTGCATAAGGCGAATAAACCATTGGCCGCAGACGTAGAACACGCCCTCGATTACGTACGTATCAACTGGCGAACCCTCCGGAACCGCAACAGAGCAGATAATGCCAACCACAATGCCCGCTGCGAGTGAAATGAGAATCCACGTGGTGAGACTCATTGTCTTCTTCGGCTCACCGGTTTCGACTTTCGGACTCACAACAACCCCCTTCGTACCGTCTCCCTCTTTCGCGACACACGCTCTCACCCATGCTTAGCGAAAACCGCCTAGCCGCCACAGAGCATACGCCGCATATGCGTCATTGTAATCCTAGGCGCAATCAAATCTCCGCCTCTTGCTCACGCTAGATGTCGAGGCGTTGACGCTCCACCAACTCGGCGAACAGGCCGCCCTTCGCGACGAGCTCTTCGTAGGTACCGTCTTCCACGATGCAACCGTCTTCCAGGTACAGGATACGGTCGCAATTCTTGATGGTGGAAAGGCGATGGGCAATCACGATGCGCGTGCAATTCAGCTCGTCGAGTGCATTGGAAACTTGCTGCTGCGTGCGATTGTCCAGGGCGCTCGTGGCTTCGTCGAAAATGAGAACGTGGGGGCGGGGCGCCACGGCGCGCGCAATCATAAGGCGCTGCTTCTGACCACCCGAAATACCGCCCGACCCTTCCGAGATCATGGTGCTCATGCCCTGGGGCATGGCGCGAATGTCGTCAGCGATATCGGCGATTTCCGCCGCGCGCCAAGCATCCTCCACGGAAAGCTGCGGCGCGGAAATGGTGATGTTCGAGTAGATATCACCCGAAAACAGCATGCCATCTTGGGTAACCGTACCAATGCGACGACGCAGGGAACGTAAATCCAAATTCGCCATGTCCCTGCCATCGTAGTAGATGGCGCCCTTTTCCGGCGTTTCGAAACCCAGCAGCAAGCGCACGAGCGTGGACTTGCCACACCCCGACTTACCCACGATTGCCAGGTACTCGCCCGGGCGGATGCGCAGATTGAGCCCCTTCGCCATGTAGGGCGACTGCTCGTTGTAGCGGAAGTAGACGTCATTCAGCTCGATGCGGCCCGAAAGCCTGGTGAGGATTTCCTTGCCCTGAGACACCTCGGGTTCGGCGCGCAAGATCGGCTCGACCATTTCCAAGTACGGGCGAATCTGCGCGGTCGCGCGCACGACCTCGGACAGCGAAGCAAAGGCAGCCATAACCATGCCGTACGCCGCGAAGAAGGCAACGTAATCGGACGGGCTCATGCCTGAAACCACCGCGAGGTAATACAGCACGATAGCGCCAGCAAGCGAAACGGCCGAAGTAATGGCCCCGCTCAGCTTCAGGAACATCGGCGGATTGTACTCCAGTTCGGCGCTCTTCGTATAAGCACGAGCCCACTGAGCAAACGCGCGCTTTTCGGCACCGGCAAGCTTGATCTTCTGCACGCCATTGATGAGCGCGAAGCTCTTACCGTTTTCCTTGGCAGAGTATTTCATCTGCTGGCGCGTAACGCGCATCTGAACGAGCGACGTGGCAAGATTCACCGCAACCGTAGCCACGATGATTAGAACGGCGGGCAGCATGAGCGCAGGAGCAAACTGCCCAATCTGCACGACATACAGCAACGAGAACAAAGCCGTTATGCCCAGCGAAACAACGTTCGTAATGAGCAGATCTACCAGGCTATTCGCGGCCGAGCATCTGCTCGCCAACTCGCCCGCACTGTACTTGCGGAAAAACGCAGTGGGCAAGCTAAGCACGCGCATCATGACCGCCGCCGAAACGGACGTTGCCACCTTCGTACGTATGCGCGCTATGGCAACGTCGCGCGTTGCCGATATGAGCTGCTGAGAAAAAGCGGCGCACAGCAGGAACGCAGCGGACGACCAGAGAATGGGATAGCTTCGCGTATCCACCACGAAACCCGTAAGCATCTTCGCGATGATGGGCAGCACCATACCCGTAAGCGTCACGCCCAACGCAAGGATCACGAGCAAGCCCACATCAACTGCATTCACGCATTGCCGCATGTACGCGAACAGGTCGGTAATGCCGATCTCCCCCAGGGGAAGTGGGCGGTAAAAGCAGCGCGCCTCGTGGGCAAACTCGCCAATCGTCTGGGCATTTACATCGGTCTTGCGCCCTCGCTCATCGCGGAACCAATAGCCCGTATGTGGCTTTGGAAACACCGGCACGGGGGTCCCGTCGGACTCACGATACGCAATCATGGGGCCAATGGCATCCTTGTACCAGTCTTCGCCAAGGCCCACCATGCGATGCATGATGCCATGCGGGCGCAGCGCGTATTCCAGCTGTTCGTCGGGGTCGGTTATCTCGGGAGGAATCTCCACAGGATTGATGCCGTAGTACTTCAGGATGTCGTCGACGGCTTCCTTCGTTACGATGCGCGAGGTGGCGAACGACCCCGCGGTAGCGGTTCCCACCACAGCGGAGGCCATACGCAGGATGGAGTCTTCGAAAACCGCCTGGTCGCCTTGTTTGCGCTGACGTATCTGCTCGTCAAATAATCCCATGGTCGCCTCCTCTGCTAATCGTTGATAACCAGTTCCGCGTACGCGCCGCCCTTGGCGTACAGCTCGTCATGCGTTCCACGCTCGACCACATGCCCATGGTCAAGCACGATAATCTCGTCGCAATCGCGAATGGTGGAAAGGCGATGCGCGATGACGATGCAGGTAACGCCGCGCTCCTTCACCGCTTCCACCAATTCATGCTCGGTTTTCGCATCGAGCGCACTCGTAGCTTCGTCCATGATGACGACGCGCGGATCTTGCGCGAGCACGCGCGCGATCTCCAGCCGCTGGCGCTGGCCACCAGAAAGATCGCGACCGCCTTCCAGAATCATGCCGCTGTAACCACCGGGCCTCGAAACGATGTCATCGTGAATCTGCGCATCGCGCGCCGCCATAATGACCTCGAAATTCTCGATTGAGTTGTCCCACATGCGAATGTTGTTGGCGATGGTGTCCTCGAACAGGATGATGTCCTGGTCGACAACGGCCACCGAACTGGTAAACACGCTGCGGTCGATTTCCGCCATGGGCTTGCCGTCGAACAGGACCTCGCCTTCCCAAGGCCTATACAAACCGGCGATGATCTTGGAAAGCGTGGACTTGCCGCATCCGGAAGCACCCACGAACGCAACGCTATGCCCCGGTTCAACGCTCATGGAAAAGTCTTCGATAAGCGGATCGCCCAAGCGCGAGTAGCCAAACGTGATGTTCCGCAGTTCCACCTTGCCCATGAGCTTGTCGTAATCAGCCTGTTCGTCGATGGGATCGTCGCGATAGTTAGGGTCGGAAGGATAATCCATAACGTCGTCGATGCGCTCCATCTGCGTGCGCATCTCTTGTAGCGTCTGGCCAGCTCGGATGGTGAGCATAGCAGGGTTCATGAACAACTGGATGTACCCCTGGAAGGCCATGACCATACCAAGGGAGAAGTTCCCCTGAATAACCAGGAAGACGCCCACCACGAGCACCGTATAATTCGCCAGGCTCGCCAAGAAGTTGGGAACCATGCCCAGGTACAAGTTGAGGTTCGCGAAACGCGTAGTGGCGGCATTCACGGAAGCCTGATACCCAGCCCACTTCGCAAAGAAGCCATTTTCCGCGCCCGACGACTTGATCGTTTCGATCATCTGAATGCCCGAAACGGTGCTCGAGTCGAGCCTGCCCGTATCGCGCATCTGAACGCGCGTGATGTTCACGCGCTTGCGGGAAATGTAGCTGGCCAAAAACGAATTGATGACGATGGCGAGTATGCCAACGGCGGTGAGAACAATCGAATAGCGCACCATAATCAGCAGGTAGAACAGCATCATGGCCACGTTGAGGACAAGCGGGGTGAACGTGTTTACGAGCGACCTGGCGATAACGCTGTTGGTCGTCTTGCGCTGCTGGATATCGCCCGCCATACGCTGCGAGAAGAACTCCATGGGCATACGCAGCACCTTCCACATGAACGCACTGCTGCCCACGATGGCCATCTTGCCGTTGATCTTGAGCGAGTAGATGGACTGCACGGCGCTTACCAGCACCTGCATCACGCCAACGGCGGCCAGCAGTCCAATGAAGGGCATGAGGAGTTCCTTGTTTTCACCCGTGAGCAGATGGTCCATGAAGAACCTGCTGAATGCAGGGGTCGTCATCTCGAAGAGGTAGCCGATAAGCGTCGTTATGGCCACGAAGGCAACGGCCGCATGCGCGCCGCGCAAGCGATTGCGCGCAAATTCCAGCGTGCTCTTGCGCTTGCCCCCGCGTTCGAACGAATCGGTTGGCTCGAAGAACAGGCAGATGCCGCCATACGAACGCTCGAATTCGGACATCGGGACCTTGATGGACCCTCGGGCAGGGTCGTTCAGGTGGGCCTTGCCACCCCTGAAGCCCCGCAGGACAACGTAGCGATTCACGTTCCAAAGCACGATGCAAGGCAGGGTGCCCTCCGCTTTAAGATGCTCGATGTCGTATTGGTAGCCTTCGATGTTCAAGCCATAGCTGCGAGCTGCCTTGGCCAGGTTTTCCAAGCTCGTGCCATCGCGCGAAACACCGCAGTCGGCGCGAACCTGCTCGAGCGGCATCCATTTCCCGTAGTACGCCATGATCATGGCAAGCGAGGCCGCGCCACACTCGAGCGCTTCCATCTGCATGATCATGGGCACTTTCGCAATGCCCGAGGTAATTGGACGCTTGGTTCGTTCCACGGCGGCCCCGCTAGTTCATTAACATGGATATGAGCTGTGTGGTCTTGTACTCTATGCGCGCCGAATAGCTTCCATCGGGAACATCGGCCTTCGCCGATGCCGTGACCTTGCCATTCTCGTCAACGCCCACGGCAAGGATCTCTGTTTCAACATCGCCAATTTCCAGCTTCATGCCCGTTTCGATGCTTCCCGTGGGAATGCTATCGGGCACGACGGTTAGCTCGCCCTTTTCAGCAGTGACATGCGCGGAAACGTAGCTTTCGAAGGAGGTTACGCTGCTCCACAGCATGAAACCGGCAAACAGCAAGACAACCGCAATGAGCAAAACCCAGATCTTGGGATTCGTGACTCGAAGATAATCGTTGAGCTGTTCGGGAGAAGACAGTCTGGACGTGCCTTGCCCCCGCATATCTTCCCGCCCCATGACAAGGCCCCTTCCATGTCGGAAACATGCGCAGCTACAGCACATATTACAACGATACCCATGCACATGCACCCAGATTGGGCGCGTATTGTCCCCGAATGGCGATTATGGGAAACTGGGCAAAACGACCGAAGGCGCGTACATGAACGAATGCGAACTAACAGCCATCCGCGACGCAGCAGCGCGTTGCATAGAGTGCGGCATCTGCGAAACGGTGCAAGACGAAGGCTGCGGCTGCACGCCGGGCATGTGGGGGCCGTTTGCCCATCACATCGCCGAAGGGGCCTCGCGCGGGTCCATCGACCCCGCCACCGAACGCCTGCTGTTCACCTGTTCGCTCTGCGATGGCTGCACACAAGCATGCCCCGTTGACATCAGCGCTGCCGCCGTAGTGCGCGAGGGCAGACGCGTCTTCCACGGCCAGCACCCATCCGCACGCGAACGCTGGCGCCCCATGATGGTCGACCTTGCGGGCAACTCCTTCGCGCGCTTACGCGCGTGGCGCGGCATATCCTACGACGACGCAGCACTCGACCCACGTCAGCCTTGCGAATCGCTATTCTTCCCGGGCTGCACGCTCAGCACGTATGGCCCCGAGCTCACCATGGCCACATTTGACTACCTGGCCAGCAAGCACCTTGCCGATGGTATGACCGCCCTTTGCTGCGGGAACCCCCTCTGGGGTCTTGGGCTGAAAGAACGCGGCGACGCATATGCGAGCGCATTGAGCGAACGCCTTGCCATGCTGGACACGCAACGCATCATCGCCGGATGCCCCAACTGCTACCGCGCACTGCGGCAAAGGCAGGTTAACGGCCTCATCGCCGCAAACATTGAAATAAGCGCCCTTCCCCAGGTGCTCGTCGACGCAGGCGCGCGCATTACCGCCGAACGCTCCGTCGCGCCCGACGCCGAAACGTTCTGCGTTTACGATTCATGCTCCGATCGCGCAACGCGTGCATTCGGCAGCGCCGTCCGAGAGCTGCTCCCCCCAGGGTCATGGCGCGAAATGCAACACGCGGGAGAAGATGCGCTCTGCTGCGGCTCGGGCGGCATGGTCTCCTTCTACGATGTGAGCGTATGCCAAACGCGGCGCACGCGCTGCGTGGGCGAGTTCCAGGAAACCAACGCCGATTGCCTCGTTACCGCATGCGTGAGCTGCACGAATTCCATGCTTCGCTCGGGCACCCCCGTTTCCGCGCACCATTATCTGGAGCTGCTCTTCGACACCCCCATACGCTGGGAAGCTCACCGGGCCGCAAGCATCGAACTCGCGCAAAGCGACGAACGCAACGGCATGCCCGCCGGGCTGAACGACCCAATACTCCCCTAACACCGCACGGCAAGCGCCCAACGCAGCACGACGTGCGCCCAGCACGGCGCACCTAGAACGAAAACGGCAACAAGCCGTAAGGAGAATACGCCACGAGCTAGGCATACAATGGAATCCTGAGCCGAGGGGGTCCCATGACGATCGAGATGCGCAAGGGCAATTGCAGCTACTGCGGGTATCTGTGTGGCCTAACTGCGACCGTCGAAGACGGCCGCATCACAGACATCGCCCCCGACCCCACGCGCTATCCCTACGACGCATCCATCTCCTCGCGCTGCCGCAGATGGCGCATGAACCTCGACGACCTGGATGCCCCCGACCGCCTGAACTACCCGCTTCGCCGCGTTGGGGAACGTGGCAGCGGCAAATTCGAGCGCGTCACCTGGGACGAAGCGCTCGACGATATCGCAAGCAGGCTCGAAGGCCTACGGGGCGAATATGGCGCGCGAACGCTGGCAAGCGCCATCGCGGGGCCTCACACCACCTACTGGCCCCTGCACCGCTTCATGAACCAATTCGGAAGCCCCAACAACATGGGCATTGGGCAAATCTGCTGGGACCCGCGCATCTTCATGGATGCCATCACCTTCGGATGGCCCACCGACCCCGACCTCAACGACCACACCCAATGCATCATGCTCTGGGCAACCAATCCAGCCATCAGCGACAACTCGCTATTCTGGAGCCAGATCAAAGAGCGGCACGCAGCGGGCGTTCCGCTGGTGGTCGTAGATTGCCGCGCCACCGCAACCGCACGCCAGGCCGACGTGCACCTTGCCCCCTGGCCCGGCACCGACCCCGTGCTAGCCCTTTCGCTGCTCAACGTCATCATCGAAGAAGGGCTCTTCGACCGCGAATTTGTGAGCACCTGGTGCGTGGGCTTCAGCGGGCTGCGCGAGCATGTGCGTTCATATGAGCCCGAACGCGCGCAGGAACTCTGCGGCGTCCCCGCCGAGAACATACGCAAGGCCGCGCGTCTCTATGCCACCCACACTCCCGGCGTGCTGCTTTCGGGTCGCGGCATCGACCAGCTGGGACCGAATGCGGAACCCACCGTACGTTCGCTCTGCCTGCTGCGCGCCCTCACGGGCAACGTCGACCGCCCCGGCGCATGCTTCCTGCACCAGCGCAGCTCATTTAGGGCCGAAGCGGCCATGGAACGCCCCGACCTGCTTTCGCAGGAAGACCGAGCGTGGCAGCTGAACACCACGCCGCTTCAAAGCTACAGCGGATACAACCTGATAAACGACTACGCAAAGCAATTCGGAAGTTCGCTGCCCGAACGCTACCTGTCGTCCGCGCATCCGGGCATGGTCATGCGCGCCATGGTCACGGGAGAGCCCTACCCCATCCGTGCGCTCTTCGTCATGGGGGCAAACCCCGTGCTCACCTACGCGAATACGAAACTCGTGCTGGAGGCGCTCCAATCGCTCGACCTATGCGTCGTGGTCGACTATCGTCTTACGCCCACGGCTCAGCTGGCCGACTACGTGCTCCCCGCCGCAGGCGCGCTGGAGCGCCCCAACTGCCAGATTCATGGCGGCGTCGCCGACTTCGCCTACGGAGGCGCCGCGGTCATTCCGCCCCTGCACGAGCGACGCAACGACTACGACATCATGCGCGAGCTTGCCCTACGGCTTGGCATGGGAGCAGAATGGCCCCATGCCACGCTCGAAGAGGAGCTTGATTACCTCTTCGAGCCGGTGGGCATCACGTTCGAGCAGTTCGCCAACGAGGGCATGTTCGCGCCTGCCCCCACCTTCCGCAAGCACGAGCAGCGAAACGGGCAGGGAAAGCCCCGGGGATTTGCCACGCCGTCGGGAAAGGTGGAACTCGCCTCGTCGCTCATCGAGCAGCTGGGCGGTTCGGCGTACCCGCAACCCATTTCCCAGAGCATCCCACGGGCAGACCTTGCCACGGGCAAGGTGGTGCTCATCACAGGCGCCCGCTCCCAGCCCTTCTGGGGGTCGTCGTACTTCCACAACCAGGACTTCAGGCAACGCAGGCCGTACCCTCGGGTAACCATGGCGCCCACCACGGCACGGGCGTTGGGGCTTGCCGAAGGAGACTGGGCACGCCTGAGCAACAAGAATGGCAGTGCCGTGTTCAACGTCGCATTCCAGGACATGCCCGAAGGGGTGGCAAGCGCCGAATACGGCTGGTGGCTTCCCGAAACGCCCCCAGGCGCACCGGGTTTCTCGGGCTCGCTGACCAGCAATATCAACATGCTCACCGACAACGGCATCGAAGGCTGCGAGCCGCTCATCGGCACCTGGACCTATAATGGCATAGAGGCACTCGTGGAAAAGACTTCGCGTCCCATCGAGTTCGACAGCGCGTCATCAAGCAACGCGTAGTGAGGGGGATACCATGACCGTTCAGAAGAACGCATTCCTTATGTTCTCGAAGCCGCCCATTCCCGGCCTGGTGAAGACGCGGCTTACCACCATGCACGATGGGCCGTTCACGCCCTTGCAGGCTTCCACGCTGTTCCATCGCATGATGTTTGACGTGCTCGAATGCACCATGCAGGCGCTCGATCGCCTGGAAGAGCAAAACAAGCGCGAACGCGAAGCGGACCCCACCGTTCCGGAACGGGTATACGACGTCTTCGTAAGCACCACCCCTCATAAGCACGTCGAGAAGATGCGCGAGATCTTCGAAAAGGGGCAAAGCTGGCCGCGCGAGATTCACCTCATCGAAGACCACGGGAAAGTGTTCGACGACCACTTCGATGACGCATTCCAGCAGATCTTCGACCTGGGTTACGAAACGTGCATTTCGGTTGGCGGCGACATCCCCATCATTCCGCGCGATCACATCATCGACGCCTACAACTACCTGCACGAATTCCAGAAGCGCTACCCAACGGGCGGCATGGTTCTCGCACCCTGCCAGGCGGGCGGAACCTCGCTGGTGGGCTACACGCACAACTGCGGCATGAACCATCAGACGGTCTATTACAACCTCGACGGGCGTCCTGCCCTGCAGGCGTACCTGGACAAGGGCCGCGAAGCTGGCGACATGCCCATGGCGCTGCTCGAGCCCGTGGGCGACGTGGACAACATCGAAGATTTCGCCCACGTCATCTCCGTCATCAACGCGCTGGAGTACGCCAGCCAGTTCCAAGATGTATTCGTGCCCCATCGCACGCTCGAATTCATCCGCGCATTCGGTCTGAAGGTCACCACTCCGCCCAATCGCAATTTCGACAGCCGCGAAGAAATCGACGAGTAGGGACTCCCATGTCGCGGCTCATTAGCACAACCCGCAGCATCTGCCCCGAATGCCTGAAGCAATTGCCCGCGCGCGTGGTAGAGCACGACGATGGCACCGTATGGATGGAGCGCACCTGCCCCGAACATGGCTTCTTCCAAGCATATCGCTGGCCCGATGCGGAACAATACGAACGCTACTGCGCACGGGCGCTGCCCGCCACCGCCCCAGCGGTGACCAGGCCCATGACGGCACCCTGCCCGTTTTCGTGCGGCATCTGCACGCATCACGTGCGGCGTCCCACGCAAGTGGGCATCGAGCTCACCCAGCGTTGCAACCTGAGGTGCCCCGTATGCTTCATGGCCGCGCACGGAGACGACAACGAGCTTCCCACGGAAGACTTCCGCGCCATCTTCCAGACGATCCGCGATACCGCGGGCTGCGATTGCGGCGTGAACCTTACGGGCGGCGAACCCACCGTGCGCGACGACCTGCCGGACATCGTGCGCATTGGCCGCGAAGTGGGCATTCAGGCAATCGAGATCAGCACCAATGGCCTTGCCATCGCACGAAGCAAGGACTACCTGCTCGAGCTACGCGAAGCGGGCATTTCGGGCATCTACCTGCAATTCGACGGCACGACGCCCGAGCCCTACCTGGCCACGCGCGGCGCCGACCTGCTCGATGTGAAGCTGCGCGCCATTCAGAACTGCCGCGAATGCGGCGTGCAGGTCGTGCTAGCCATGACCATCGTCGGCGGCGTGAACGAAGAACAAGTGGGCAATGTCATTCGATTCGCGATTCAGAACAACGACGTGGTCGTGGGCGTGGCATTGCAGCCGGCCTTCGAAAGCGGCCGCTTCGACGTGAAACGCAGCAAGCCCCTCACCATGGGCGACACATTCGCACTGCTGGAAGAGCAGACCGACGGCCTTATCCTCGCGGACGACATGGTGCCATTGGGTTCCTCGCATCCGCTCTGCGACGCAGGCACGTACCTGGCGCGCACGCCCGATGGCTACACGCCCATCACGCGTGGGCTTTCGCATGAAGACTACCTGTCGTACTACGACCCGCACTCGCCTCAGGGCGCGGTGCTCTGGGACATCGCCGCGCGTACGATTCCCCAGTTCGAAGGCGGGCTGTCGCTCATCATCATGGACTACATGGACCGCAGCAACATCGACCTGGAGCGCCTGGAGCAATGCTCGATGTTCCACGCCACCGTCGACGACAGGCTCATCCCGTTCTGCAGCAGCGAACTCAACGACGCGCAAGGCAACCGCATCTACCCATCGCTCGGCCGAAAGGAGGGCGGTTCCCAGTGAAGGATTGGGACACCGGCGCCGATGACGGCCCCAAGGTAACGTATCGCATCAAGCACGACGCCAGCCTCTGCGTAGGCTGCGGGCTCTGCGCGGCCTTCTGCCCCATGGACGTCTACGAGATGCAGTCCATCGTCCGCGAGGGGCAAGAAGACGCCACCGACACTCCCGTTGCCGTGCAGCCGGAACGATGCGTCGGCTGCAAGACGTGCGAGGGGCAATGCCCCGTAAGCGCCATTCGCATTGAGGGCGACGGGATCGCATACGACCCCTTCCAAAACAGGGAAAAGGCCGCCCCGCTACCGCAAAAGGAACAAGACCTCTACGTCGAATGGGCAGCGGTGCTAAAGGACGTACTGCAACTGCAGGCCGAGCCCGTTGCGCTCACGCTCATTCCCGCCGGCGCGCCCCTGCCCGACGTTCCCGTACCCACCACGCGCATGCGCTTCTGCCAGCAGCTCGCGTACGCGCGCTTGGGGCGCTCCATCATGCTGCCACCCAACCGGCATTCATGCCCCGACGGCACCTCCATCCTGGGCATGACTGACGTGCCCCCGAAGCTGGCCAGCGGAGAGCTCTACATCCTGTTCCATAAGCTCGACACCATGGAGGCCGCCTCCCAAATGGTGGCCGAGCGCCCGCGCCTGCCGCAGCGCAGCACCGATGCCACCGTGGCAACGCCGCTCGCCAAGGCGGCAACCACCCCCGACGTGGTGGTGGTCACCGGCGACGCCGAGCAGATGATGTGGCTCACCATGAGCGCTTCGTACTATACAGGCAAGCGCTTCAACTACCGCGTTTCCGGATACAACAGCATGTGCGTCGAAGCCGTGCTCATCCCACGCGAAGAGGGCGTCATGAACCTGTCGCTTGGCTGCTACGGCAACCGCGCGGCCACCGACGTTCCCCGTGACCACCTGTTCATGGGCATTCCCCGCAGCATGATGCCCACGGTGGTAAAGGGGCTGCGGGAGCTATCGAAGCGGGCCATTCCCCAATCGCGCGCCAAGGTCTACCTGCCCTAAAACCGGGAGGCGTCATGAACGATTCAACGCACGACCGTCAACAGGCAAACGAGTACTCACTCCGCAAGGCCATTGCCACAGACGAGCAAGCCGTACGCGCCCTCATGCAACTAGGGGGCATGGGCTTGGCCGCCGATTGGCAAAACGCCACGGTTGCGGTGGATAGCAACGGAACGCTCATCGGGTACATTCGCATTCAAGAAACCAGCAAGGGGCCTCATGTCGCCCCCGTTGCCGTTATGCCCGCCTGGCAAGGCCACGGCGTAGGACGCGCGCTCATGCAGGCGGAACTGGAACAGCATCACGCTCTCAAGCTGGTTTCCCGCGGCGATGCGGCGGGGTTCTACCGTGCGCTGGGCGGCACCGAGATTTCATTCGACGAAATATCGGGCGACCTGGAAGAAGATTGCGAGCATTGCGCCGACCGTGCAGCATGCCAGCCCGTCGCGTTCATTCTCACGCTGGAGGCAACGCATGGCTGATTTCACCACGCTGCTTGAACGCACTAGGGACGCCATTGCCAACCTGGAAGACCAATGCATCGCGTGCGGCACCTGCACCACACGATGCGACCTGCTGGAATCGCGCACGTGGAACATTCGCGCCATCTGCAAGGAAAGCAACGACGCGATAGGCGACGCCCGCGACGTACAGAGCACACGCGAAGGAATCGATGGCCACCCCTCGCTCTACCAGTTCCTCCGTTCGTGCGAATCATGCAATCGCTGCACCGTCCACTGCCCTCAGCAGCTGAGCATGAGCGACCTGTGGCAGCCCTGGCGCGCCTTGCTGCGAGGGGCGCAATACATCCCCGATTCCGACGTGGGCATGATCAAGACCGATTGCACGTGGAACACGTTCAGCGTATACCGCCACGTTTGGAACATCGACTATAGCGACCTATCGCTCCTGGAAGTTCCCAGCATCGACGAAACCGAAGGCGCCACCATTCAGGAAGCGGCCGCGCGCAAAGCGCATGCCGAGACGCTGTTCTTCCCCGGATGCACGCTCTGTACCTACGCACCCGAGCTCACGCGCGCAGCATACGCATGGCTCAACGAGCACGTTGGGCCCACCCTACTCGCTACGCAGTGCTGCGCATGGCCCCTGGAATGCGCGGGCGAAGTTGAGCGAGCGCAGACCTGGCGAGAGCGCGTCATCGCAGCCGCAAAGGACCAAGGCGTTCGCCGCATCGTGGGCGTATGCCCTGGTTGCGATAGGCAGCTGGAAGCCGCAGCCGCAGCGGTTGCCCCCGGCATGGAATTCGTACCCCTTGCCCAGCTTCTTTTTGATGCGGGAGTGCGCATGGACGACGAGAGCCTGCCCGATTGCACGCTCCCCTTGTCTGTTGTGACCTCCTGCAACGACCGCGCAAGCATTCATGGCCCTGCGGTGCGCGCTCTCTTCGAGCGCACAAACGCCAAGCCCTTCCCCTGTACGGACGAAGACGCTTGGTGCTGCGGTGCAGGCGGCGCCGTGAACGCCTACGATCCCAACCTGGCTCGCAGCCGCACCTGCCGGTCCTTCCGCCTCTGCGAGCAAGCAGGCGCGCATACGCTCGTTACCGTGTGCCCCACCTGCGCGTATACCTACGCCTTCGAACGATGGATGCAGGCGCAGGAAGGTAACGCACGATGGAATGGCATAGGCAGCCTGAATTACCTGGAAGTGGCATTCGACATGCGCATCGACTGGTCACGGGTGTTCGCCAACCTCACGAACATGTGGCAAGGCGAACAGGGCGCCTGGGTGGCCGAACGGCTCTCCCAAAGCGAACCAGGCAGCAAATCCTAGCCAACACGCGTAGGGCCGACGTAGCCATCGACGAGATCGCCGGCGATTGCATTTGCTACGTCACCGAAGATCTGGTCTATCGCATCAACTGGCGTTCCCTTGCGAAAAGGATATCGCGTGGGTATCATCCTTACATAACGAAGGGCGCAGCGAAGGGGGCCGATGATGCTATTCACCCACATCAATGTTCTCGATGAAAACCTCGACTGGCAGAAAGATCAGTTCGTAGGAGTTGAAGGCAGCACCATCACCTACGTAGGCGCCACCGAGCCCACCGATCCCGAACGCTTTGGAGAGCGCTACGACGGACACGGCAAGCTCCTCATGAGCGCCTTCTACAACACGCATGCCCACACTCCCATGACGCTCCTGCGTGGCTACGCGGAAAACCAGCCCCTACAGCAATGGCTCAACGATACCGTTTGGCCCTTCGAGGGAAAGATGAGCGTGGAACACGGCCACCATTATTGGGGCTGCATGCTCGCGCAAGCCGAAATGCTGCGCTACGGCATCGTGGGCTACACCGACATGTACTTCGGGACCATCGATCGCTGCAAGGCCGCCATCGAAGCGGGCATGAAGGCGAACCATTGCGACGGCGGCACCATGTGCTTCGTGGAAACCGACTACGACACGCTTCCCGTTGCCGCGCTGAACAAGCAGCTCTTCGACGAATACCATCTGGCGGCCGACGGGCGCATTCGCATCGACATGTGCGTGCACGCCGAATACACCACGCCGCAGGGCATGATCGAGCGCTGCGTGGCGGAAGCCAAGGCGAACAACGCCGGCCTGCATATCCACATGTCGGAAACGCAGACCGAGCACGAAGAATGCAAGCAGCGGCACGACGGCATGACCCCGGCCGCCTGGTTCGATTCACTCGGCGCGTTCGACGTTCCCGTTACCGCCGCCCACTGCGTGTGGGTCGAGCCCAGCGACATCGAACTCATGGCGCGCAAGGGCGTGAACGTAAGCCTGAATCCCGCCAGCAACATGAAGCTGGCCAGCGGGTTTGCGCCCGTGCAAGCCATGATCGACGCCGGCGTGAACTGCAGCCTGGGCACCGACGGCATGGCCTCGAACAACACGCACAACATCCTGCAGAGCGCATACCTGCTTGCCTGCTCGCAGAAGGGCAACGCGCTCGACCCAACCGTCATCACGCCAAAGCAAGCGCTGCAAATGCTCACGATCAACGGCGCACGCGCGCAGGGGCGCTCCGATTGCGGCGTCCTTGCCGTAGACAAGAAAGCCGACCTGGTGGTCATCGATGTCGATACGCCCTGGATGTGTCCCGTCTACGACATGGCGACGAACCTGCTGTACAGCGCAAACGGCGCAGACGTGCTGCTGACCATGTGCGATGGCAAGGTGCTCTACGAGAATGGCGAATACAAGACCATCGACATCGAGAAGGCAAAGGCCGAAGTGTGTCGAAGCGTTGGCGAGATTCTCGACGCGCTGCACGAATAGCCACCTCTGGCGAGGCTGCTGCCATGCGCGCAGGTCGCGGCAGCCTGGCCTCGCGCGAAGCCAGCGGGTCATGGCAACCCAGCCCCGCACAAAGTCAGCCCAGGTCACGACAGCCCAGCGCGGAGCAAAGTCAGCTCAGATTGTGGCAGCCCAGCGCGGCGCGAAGTCAGACCGCAAGAAAATAGAAGCGAGAAGCATATGAACGTCCTCATGCTTAACGGAAGCCCCCGTTCGCACAGCAACACCGCACTGGCCCTCGACGAAATGGAACGCGTATTCCAGGAAGAGGGCATCTCCTGCACCATCCGCCAAGTTGGACAGATGGACATACGCGGCTGCATCGCATGCGATGCATGCGGAAAGACGGGGAAGTGCACGTTCGACGACATCGTGAACGAAATCGCCGACGAGTTCGAAAAGGCAGATGGCCTGGTGGTTGGCACGCCCGTGTACTTCGGCAGCGCCAACCCCACGCTTGTCGCCCTGCTCGATCGCCTGTTCTACAGCACGCATTTCGACAAGACCATGAAGGTGGGCGCAGGCTTTTCCGTGGCACGCCGCGGCGGCACGTCGGCCACCTATGATGAGCTCAACAAGTTCTTCGCCCTTACCGGCATGCCCATCGCGACCGGCCAGTATTGGAACGGGCTGCACGGACGCGCCCAAGGCGAAGGCTCTCAGGACGAAGAGGGCCTCCAGCAAATGCGCGTCGTTGCGCGCAACATGTCATTCCTCATCAAGAGCATCAAACTCGGCAAGGACGCGTTCGGTTTGCCAAAGCCAGAGCAGCGGGTGCGCACCAACTTCATTCGATAAAGGGTGACAAGGGGGTGGTTTCAGAGCCCCGCCACCCGTTAACACCCCGTCAATGCATAGCGTACAGCGACAACGACAGGAAGTTCCGCTTCCCTTTTTCATTCCAGGGGTACGTCCACCCGCGCATTTCCCCAGTTCGCACCCCTCCACGTCCTCGCATCTGCCCCCAACCTGGGAAGATGCCTTTTCCGGATTAATGTTGTGACACCGCGCTTATACCATTACATTTACCCAGGTCGCGAGATTTTGCGAACGGAAGATCGCCCCAAGCCGCGCGAAAACCCGTCCTTTTCCGGATTAATGCACGAGGCGGAGGCGACAGCTACCAGCTGAACACTGCCAAGCGGTTGTTCAGGTTCTTCCCAACGGTAGCGGCAAACAATTTGCCTCGCAGCGTGTACTTGCTCATTTCGGCATTGAAGCTCGTTTCGGACTCCAAGTGCAAGCGAGGCTCCAGCGCAACAAATGCCTGACCACTGTCGGTACCCCACTTGAACTTGGCGTTCGTGTTCTTCACAGTGTCGTGATGGTCGGTATACTTCGCCAGCTTCGGAGAGTTCATTTCCGCCAGCAGAAAACCATGATCGAAGCTGTCGCAGAGCATGCACAGGCACTGCGCGGTTTCCCCCTTGGTGAAGTACTGGAATACGCCCTCCACCACCACTATGCACATGCGACCCTTCGGCAGCTGCTTTGTCCATGCATCGTCGAGCGCGCTGCCGCTTACCATGACGCATCGCGGGCGATCGGTAAACACCTTGCGCCGAACCTCGATCTGGTCGGGCAGGTCGACGTCGAACCAATTAATGCGCTGGTTGTCGACCTAGGTGAACTTGTCGTCGAAGCCACACCCCAGGTTCACGCATATGGCATCGGGGTACCGTACGATAAGCCTACGCAGCGTGTCGGCAAACATGATGGTTCGCGCCACAACACCTTCATGCGACATGAAGTGGTCGTACTTACTCACATCAACGCCAAGCGAACGAATGATTTCAGACGCCTTCTCGTCGCGAATGCGCGTCGTTGCGCGCAACATGGCGTTCCTCATCAAGAGCATCAAGCTTGGCAAGGAAGCGTTCAGCCTTCCGAAAGTCAAAGAACGCGTCCGGACAAACCTCCACCTCTTGTTCACGTTACGTTGACGAACGCGCAAGGGGAATCGCCCACCATTCCCTCGCGACATACACTGGCGCGTGTGCAACTCGACCAAGGAGGCCACCATGGACTTCAAGGGTCTATCACCCGAATTGCAAGACAAGGCGCGCAAGTGCAAGACGCCCGAAGAGGTATTGGCGCTCGCCAAAGAAGCAAGAGGAGAGACCTTGATCAGGCGCACGCTCATGCAACGCGACCAGGAATTGGTCGATTTCGAGATAGATCCGGCAACGGGCACGGCTCACGTCGTTGAAACACACAACAACGAGCTCTGCACCGCCATCGGGCTCGGCACAAAAAACAGGGACGAAATGCTAACCGCCCTCATCCAGCGGCGGTCCATGTCGCGCATGCGCAGGGACAAAAGCAAAATCCTGGCGGCATTCAGGGCAAAGTCGCTCCTCGAACTCGCATTCAAGGGACACGGCCTCTCCCTATCCGACCAATTCTGGTATCGCGAGCCCCATTCAACCGAGCGCTGGGCCGACATCAACTTCTTCGACAACGAATGGGATCCGCAATTCGGCTCGACCATCCTGCGGGGCGATTACGCCCACCTACCAGATTGCGCGCTTGACGTGCCCGAAGTCACGACGCCCGGGCACGCCATCAAGGCATGGGAACGCACCAGCAAGGGCATCTACCTCATCAAGACGGGCGAATTCCCCAACGGAGCCGAACTCATCGGCGCCAAACTCGGATTCATCCTCTGTTCCCTCCTCCTTGGCAAGGATCACTGCATACCCATGGAGATGACGGAACGCCATGGCAAACCATGTTCGGTAAGCCCGCTCATGCTGAACTCCAACGAGGAGTTCGCCGACGGCAACCAGGTTTACGCAATGGCCGACATGTGGGATAGCCCCCACCTGGGAAAGGGCAGCGTCACGACGGAAGCATGCGACGAGCTCATAGACGCCTATACCGCCATCGGGGTGCAGGATGCCTCGGCGCAGGTGGCGCGACGCGCCTGCTTCTTCAGCCTCTCGCTGCTTCTAGATTACACCTCGGGTAATTTCGGCGCCATCCGCGCAGTCGGCTCGAACGAATGGCGCGTGGCGCCCCTCTTCGACTACGACGGCTCGTTCGGCTTCCCGTTCAACGGCATTTCGATTGCCTCCCTATGCGAAAACCCCATGTTCGTTCAGCTGCTCTGCGCGCACCGTTTCGCATTCCTCAAATCGTCTTGGGACTGGTCGTGGTGCGACCCGCACGTGCTCGACGGCTTCGAGGACACCATCATGAAGGCATACTCCTCCTGCCAGGGGCTTCCCCTAGGGTTCGCGGAGCTCATCTCCCACCTGTTCGTCTCGCAACGCGATTACGTCAGCAAGATCGTAGCGGGCGAGGAATACTAGCTTCACCTCGAAGCGCCTTGGCGCGCAAGGGCTACTCCGCAACTACGCTACCAGCCACTTGTATTTCTCGACGCTATACAGCGGAATGAGCGGAATCATAATGGGTGTCGTCTTCACGTAGCGCTGGTATTCCGGGTCATCGCCATATGACTTGTTCTGGCGAATCTCCAGCCTGCGGGCGCCGCCGAACATGACGTAGATAATGCCCAGGTAGCCCAGAAGCGCCACGATCCATTGCAGCGGATCGGCATAAATCGAAATGCCGCCAACAAACACGCCCGTCCAGAACAGCATCTCGCCGAAGTAGTTCGGGCAGCGAACGATGCGGAACAGGCCGGTATCGACGAAGCGGCCGGGATTTACCTTCTTCGCGGCATTCTTCTGCAGGTCAGCCATAGACTCCACCACCAGGCCCACGAGACTAATGACCATCCCGACCACCAGCAGGGCATCGCCGCCCGCGCCATTGGCAATTCGGAAGATAACCGGGGACGTCTGGCACGCATACAGAAGCGCCGCGGTAATCCAGATGGCGCACTTGGCGACCATGCTCATGCCGTCTCCGCTTTTGATTTCGGTCTTCATCTTGGAGTTGTAGCTCGACGAACGCAGCTCTCGGAAGATAAGGTACCCACCAAGCCTGATACCGTACGCAATGAACAGAATGCAGGCGCACACTACGCCCGCAGTCAGCTGCTCGCGCGCCGCAATAAGCAATGCCGCGCCAATGGCCGCAATCGAAAGACCGTAGCCAATCGAGATAAACCAGACGTACTTCTTGAAACCGACGGCGCTAAACACGAGCGCGACAGCCAGCATCGCTACAAACAATAGCATTTCAATCCTCCGAACAAGATTGCGTTACTCAGGCACCCGAACTCCGTACATATGACGCAAAATGAGACGCTTCGCCGTGCGATTGCCAAACAGCTTGGTGACCTGGTCAACCGCAGGGCCACCCTCATCGAACAGCCTTTCGGCGAACGCCTGCACCTTCGCAACCTTCTGCGCCTTGTCGCAGGCCAGGGCGGAAGCAAGCGACGCCACATAGCCCGCCAGGAAATCCACGGAGGCTTGCGACATCCGCTCCGTCATCCCCTTTGCCTTCTTGTGAAACGAACAGGGATACAGCACATCGTCGTACCAACGGGGATCCCCCGCAGGCGCATCGGGAACATCCTCGTATTGAGCGCGAACAGACTCAAGCGCCTCCAGGCATTCCGCTGGCCAAGGCTGAAGCTGCGTGTCGTACACTTCCGCAATCTGAGTCTCAGTGCCAAAGGCCTTCACCCAATCGAGATTGAAAAGCGGAGCGTCAACGCAGGTGGGGGCAATGATCGCCGTCTCCATGCGCATCAATCCGAAAAACGCTTTCATCCGCATGATGCAAAGATGGCCAACCCCCGAAACATCCCAACTCTCGGTTTCGAATGTCATTCCCTTCGCGGACATGCGGGCATCTGCCCCCAGGTCGTCTTGTCGCAATTCGTACGTATGCTCCAGCGCAGGAAGAACGCTATCGCGAAGCGTCGTTCGTTTTGCCATGGGACCTCCTTTCATTCCGCAAGCGGCATGCGCCATGCGCCTTTCGACTACTCACAATTGTACTCGACGTATACCGCAGACCCCGAAAACACGCGCCCCATCAGGCAGCAACCAGACCCCTTCGCCCAACGGAAAACATCTCGTAGATTCCAACGAATGGCAACAAAGCAGTATCAATTACGAAATGGGAACGCAACAAAGGCCGGAAACGAAGATGCGCAACACGACCCCACGCGATAATAAGCACGCACAAGCAGTTTCATTCGCTAACGATACCGAAACGAGGGGAAGGATCGCGAATGACAGAACAGGGCAAGAAATTGACCCCCGAGGAGATACTGGAAGCCGCAAAGGGAGAAGGCTACGCGCTTTCGGACGAAGAGCTTGAAAGCGTCGTCGGTGGCGGCGAGTGGAAAAACGAAGCCTGCCCCACGTGCGGGCATACGGGCACTATGTATTGCCCCGGCACTGGGAAATCGCGTTGCGGCAAGTGCGGCAGCACCTGGTAGTTTCAATTTCCCACGAAGGGTCACATAAGATAGCCGAGACCGAACGCTCGGCAAACCGACAGGAGGTTCATCATGTGCTTCAGGCCTAGCGCGCTAAACGCATCAGGGTCGCAGATCGAAACGGGGACGTGCCCAAGCTGCGGGCAGCCCGTGGCGGCAGACGCCGGCACCACATCCGGCACGTGCCCGTATTGCGGCAACCCCATCCCCACCAATCCCACCAACGAGGGTGACGCACAGAATCCGGGCAACAACCCCAGGATCCTCTAGAGGGGAACGCACCGCGAGTTGCACTCGCCGCGCTACTGCGCAACCTATAATGTAATCGCAACTAAGGAGAATCCCTCTTACCAGGGACGCTCCTTTGTTGCGTCTGAACGACAACCGCATTCACCGCCCACCCAGGAGAACGATGGCAAGGAACGCTTCGCGCCCGGAAGGGGCGCGCTCATCACGCTGGTGCTTGTGGCTATGCTCAACGTGATGGGCGGTGCCGCGGTTGCACCGGCGCTTCCCGCCATAAGCGAAGCCTACCCCGAAGCCTCCGAAGCAATTGTTTCCCTCGTGATTACACTGCCTTCATTGGCGGTAGCGCTTTCGGGCTTGTTCGTGGGCGTACTGGCTGACCGCGTTGGCAAGGCGCGCACGCTCGTTATCTCGCTGGCGGCATTCACGGCAGCGGGCCTCTGGGGACTTGCCGCTCCCACGCTCGAGACGCTGCTCGTAGGCCGTTTCGTGCTTGGCATTGCCATCGCGGGCATTGCTACCACTTCGGCTGCACTCGCGTCTGAATACTACGACGAAGAGATGCGCGCAAAGGTCTTCAGCTGGCAAAGCGCCGCTTCGGGGGCCAGCGTGCTCGTGCTCGAAACGAGCGGCGGATTCCTCTCGCTGCTCGGGTGGCGCGCGCCTTTTTAATATGAGCAGGACATTGTCAAGAGGCAAAACCGGGCCTGACCCCCAATTCGAGGGGCCAGGCCCTTCCT
>NZ_SUUH01000005.1 GCF_015062615.1 Denitrobacterium detoxificans | reverse complement strand
TCGAATTCTTCAGCAGCTGCGTTCAGCCCATACTCAAAGGATGTCGCAATATCTCCTAACTTACGCTGTTCCCAAGCTAAAGCAAAAGGGCCGCGGCATTTACCGCGACCCAGACAAAAACCGTCACTCGTTGGCGATTTCGATATCGAATCCACCCTCTAGTACAAAGCGCTTCAATAAGTCAGCCGCCTTTACGTTCACCCTAAACAAAGGCACTGAACCACCCTCAATCGATTCAAAAAACGCTTTGGCACGCACTTTATCGACGCTATCCTTCAACCTGTCGAATCTTCCATACTCATTGAGATTGGCTTCCGTCAAATCAAGCGACATCAAGTCAGACAGCAAACCAGGATCAACCCCAAGTGCCTCGACGATGCCATCAAGCTGCTGGTTTTTCGCGCGATGAGCGTACGCGGTGATGTAATCCCTAAGCGTCTTGCCCTCCTCCGGAACCACATCGCCACGCTCAACGTCGTGTAGAAAGAGCTCAGCAAGCTTCTGATCTTCTTGAGATAAAGTTGCAAACGATCGATGCAATTCCTTCGATGCCGCCTCTACATCCCCGTCATCATGCAATGCCTTGAGCCATTTGACGAAATTAGAATTCATATAGTCGGTGTCAATACGCCCCGTATCAATTTCGGTAAGATGCCCGTCCAAATCGTAAGGCACACTGGGAACGCTGCCTCCCGGCTTCCTCTCGAATAGCTCTTTATAACGTTGCGCGAGAATAAGATACGTGCGCTCGTCTAAATCGGGCTTTGCAATTTCAACTATGCCGTCATCACGCTCAAACTCGTACGCGTCACGACCCCATTGGAACCCCTGAATCTGAGCAGACTCAAGAAAACGGCTCATCTCAACGAAATCCTTTGCGAATTTTCGTCGCGCCTCGCGCGATTCAGGCAGCCTATCAAGGTCATGTACGCCATTGGCCTCGAACAGGCTCGTAATTTCCAACAAGCGAGCGTTCATCAAGGCGATATTCTCAGGAAGCTTCTGAACGAAAAGATCGAGTGGCTTATCGCCTGAATACAGCTTCACAGCAGCATCGATAAACCCCTTCATCGTATGAGGTTTGCGATAGTAGCGAATTATTCCGAAACGCTTTTCGGGCCCAAACAATCGATTCGTTCGACTGAAGGCCTGGATAATGTTCTCGTAGTCGATAACCTTATCCAAATAGAGCGTGTTCACCCATTTCGAGTCGAAGCCCGTAAGCATTTGATCGACGACAATAAGCAAGTCGATTCGCTGATCGCGTTTCGAATCAACCGCGGTATAGGGCGTTTTATGCGCAAGGCGAGCGGAAATGTCTTTTTTCATATTCGCCCAGGTGGGAATGGAGTATTCCTTGTCATATGCGGCATTGTAATCACTGATTATCTCTACCAGCGCGTCTTCTTTTACGGTTGCACCGCCGTTGTTATCTATGCTCGGGTCGAACAATGCAGTGATTTTCAACTGGGGAGCGCTCTCCTTGATGCGCCGATAGTAGCTGATCGCCTCGGGAATTGAGTTTGTTGCAAGAATCGCATGAAACCTATTGCTGCGAGACAAAACGGGGAATTGCTCAATGATATCGGCTATAACCTGACCCTCATGCGGCGTATCCTCATCATATTGGGAAGACTTCAGGAAGTCCTCCACGCCCTTAATACGCTCCCCCGCACTGTCAACCATGGGGCCCATCGGCGCCGACTCCATGTAGTAATAGAAAATCTCACTTTTCCTGGGGTCGCTTACGGCGTCATCAACACTTTCCGCTTTAGATTGCTCCAAAGCAACAGCCTCACGAACGTCTTTATCGCGATACGTCGTCACCATATACGGGTCGAAGCCAAGCACATTACCATCACGAATACCATCAGCAATGCTATAGCGATGCAGGCAATCGCCAAACACCATTGCGGTAGTTGCGCCCTTCTTCTGGTTCTCAACTTGGATTGGCGTACCCGTGAACCCGAAATAGAGCGCATTAGGGAAACTGCGGCGAATATCCTGCAGCATGTCGCCAAACGTAGACCTGTGACACTCGTCAAGAATAAAAACTACTCGCTTTTTTGCCATGCGGTCTAATTCGGCCTGAGTGATACCGCCCTCACCCGCTTTTACCCTGCTCATCTTCTGGATAGACGTAACGATAAGCGTATCTTTGGGATCGCTGCTCTGCACAAGCTTATGGCGAAGAACATCCGTGTTCTCCGTCGCCTGAACGTCATCCTCGTCATCGGCAAACGCCCGATACTCCTTAAGGGACTGCGTTCCCAACTCGATGCGATCCATGAGGAACACGACCTTATCGGCGTCTTTCGAGTCAGCAATGAGCTGCGCCGACTTAAAGCTCGTCATCGTCTTGCCCGAACCGGTGGTATGCCAAACGTAGCCACCGGGACGTCCGGGAGCCCCAGCAGGAGTAGGCGCATCCCAATCGCATTTGCGAACCCTGTCCGATATAGCACTTGCGGCAAGATACTGATAGCTGCGCATGACCTTCAAACAGCCATCCCCAGAATCGGCAACCGTGTAGAATCCAATAAGCTGATGGGCCATGGGGATGGAAAGCAACTGCGCCGTAAAGCGCTTCCAATCATCCGCCCCGGGGTGTTCGTTAGCGCAAAACGGTTCGTTATTGAAGTCGGCCCAATGAAAGAAATAACTATCGTTAAATTTGGCCGACCCGGGATTAGCGAAGTAAACCGCGTCATCAGGATTCATGGCGACAAAAATTTGAACCAAGCGGAATATCCCCGTAAATACGCCTTCATGAGCATACTTTTCAATTTGATTGCATGCGTAGCTAATGGGGACGCCGCTCTTTTTCAGTTCGATATGGATAACGGGCATACCATTGATGAGCAGGCAGATGTCGCCACGCCTATCACTAATAAGTTTATGCTTGGCAGCGTATACGGGCTGTTGCGCAATCTGGTAACGACTTTTACCACCGGCAATCTCTCGGCGGTCGTATATCTTCAGACTCACTTCCTTGCCGAAGTGAAGCGCGTCAGAGGGATTGTCGCGCTTAATGGCGACCGTTTTCCCATTGATAAAACCATTTAGAGCAAGTGGCGTCTTCAGCGCTTCGACCTGCTCGATAACCTGGTCCATCTCACCTTTGGTAAGCGGGCACCCATTCAGACGATCGATGTCGGCATTGTTCTGGAAGAGGATGTCGGCCCAATTTTGGATCAAATCGGCTTCGGCGGGATATTTCAACACGCCACCCGCATCATCCCATCCATGCTGCTTCAAAACAGCAATAACAGCCTCTTCGAAGTCGGACTCCTTGTCGTAGAACATCTCAGCTCCTATACGAACATCTTATCGAGCATGGAACGCTTGACGTTTTGCAGCAATTCGAGCTTACGCTGATGAAGAGTGATGAGGTTTTCGATGCCGTGTAATAACGAACCGATTTTGGTTTGCTCCGAAATCGAAGGGAACACGATGTCAACTTCTTTGAGGTCGTCGTTATGAAGATGAACAATCGTCTTGCCCTGTGCGCGCCTGGCCATCTGTTCGTGGGGGCTTGCGCCAGTGATGGCGAACGCAAGAAACACCTGCTCCAATTCAGATGACGGACGTATGATATTGAGGTCACCGCCCAGCATAACCCCAGGTTGAGCTACGGCGGAGGCTACTGATATATCCTCCGCGGTCTCTCCCGAACCAGGCACTATCACCTCGTTACCTTGACTTCTGACAGAACCCTCTCGCTCGACTGCAAACGTATCAACATTTGAAATGACCGTTTCGTAGTTCGTATAGAGGCGACCGTACAAGATTATGGGTGTTCCCTTTTCCGTCAAGTCAGACTTTGAATAGCCTTGTCCCTTGGAAAAATCAGCGAGCTCGCCCAACTTACGCTGTTCCCAAGGGTCAGTGAAACCCTTGAAACGAATTTCGGGAACCGATTCACCCGGCTTCGGGAACATCTTATCGAGAAGAGCCTTCTTGGTTTGCGTAAGCATGTAACGCTTACGCTGATGAAGAGTGATAAGATTGTCGAGGCTGTCAAAGAGCTTTGAGATCTCAGTCTGCTCCTTACGAGACGGCAGGGTGAATTCGTATTCGAGCATGGTGCCAATGTTCAACGTTTTGTTGCGCCCAGCACCACTTGGAGAGGCCAGCCAAAGGTAGCGCCTAAAGTTTTCGTCCAGAGTTGCGTAACGAAAGAATCCCGGCTCCATGTCGTCATGGAAACTGAACTGAGGAAAACGGTGTGATACCAGCGCCTTTGCATCGTCCTCAGACGTGATTGCGACTGCGTGCTCCCACGCGAAAACGATGTTTACGACAAGGTTGTCTGCACGGACCTTTGAGAGCTCCTGTTCCTCGATTTGTTGACCCGGTTCGACTTCTGTAAGAAAGGTCCCCTTTGCATGGCTGCGCACGCCCATGCGAGTGTATCCATCACGTGGAGTCGGCACCAGCTCTTTATATCTATCGGTGATGTCACCCAACTTACGCTGTTCCCAAGGGTCAGTGAAACCCTTGAATCGGATAGATGGCACATTTGCATTCGACATGCTACTCACCACCAAGCAGCTTTTGAAGCTCAGCAATACCCGCCATATCCGACTCATTACCTGTCAGCTGACCAAGCATCGTTACGAGCTCGTCTTCGGCAGACGAAATCTGATTGCAAACATCTGCGTACGTCGTTTCGTATTTAGAGCAAAGCGCCTGAAGTTTGGCGGTGAAATCCTTAATAGCCCCTTCAGGAAGAGACAGCAATTCGGCATAGAGAGGCTCAACCCATTTTGCGGCAAGCATGTTGCGGCACTGCGCATCATCCATGCCTTCGATAACCCCCTTTGTCTTCTCCTGAACAGCCGGAATAAGTGCCTTCAACTCCTTTTTCAGACCCTTTTCCTCGTCAAGCAGCAGCTGTGCCCCAACCAACGACTTCTCGAAATCCGTCTGGGGAGACTGTCCGATAGACTTAACCACGCGCTTCAACTCCGCAGCCACAAACGCATCGCCCGCATCGTTAATCGCCTTTGAGGAACCCTTTTCATCCTCGTCCATGCTCTCGAGGATTTCGGCCACTTCCTGGTCGATAGCAGAAATGCGCTGCTCCTTAGCTCTCATTGCCTCGATTTCGCCTGCAAGCAAACGCTGTTGCACAAGCTCAAAGGGCAGCACGCGGCCCACCCATCCATCTTGAACTTCAACGTCTTTGCCCTTTTTGCTTTTCACGACCATGTTAGGGTCGACCCTACGAACAGCGTCGAAACCTTCGGTTTGGATAACTTCCAAGTCAATGGCAATCCCCTGCCAGGCATCATCCAGCTTCTGATACGCAACGTACGCATCAACAAGGGGGACGTCTTTCAACATGCCCGCGATGACATCGGCAAGCTCCCCTTCCTCCGACAAGGCATCAACGCTTTCGGGCCGTTCGATTAAACGCACGCTCATCTCCCGAGGGAAGGAAGAGACTCGCTGCTTATAACGGTCAAGATACGAACGAACGTCATCATTCGCGCGAACCGATGATGCGATATCGGAAACAGCAAGTCGAAGACACGATTCGCCATCGTCGCGGAAGAGCTGGGCTTTCAAACTAGGCCAAGCAGTCCAATACGAATGCAACGTCTCGATTTCACCCCGCGGAACGCCGCCGAACATGGTCGCAAAGATATCCCAGCTCTCGGTCGGCTCAGATGAATCAACGTACCTGGGAATATTGAGGTTGTAGTCGTTTTGGCGAATCTCTTCGATAGAAACCGAACGACTGAATCCCTCAACGTTGGCGTTAGACGTAACGGCATCGACAATGCGCTTGATATCGCTGGACTGCAGCTTGTTGTTCTTGCCCTCTTTAACAAAATGCTTGCTCGCGTCAACAATCAGCACATTGCTATCCTCAGCAGTGCGCTGTTTGCGCAACACCATAATGATGGTGGGAATACCTGTACCAAAGAAAATGTTGGCAGGCAAACCAATAATCGCCTGGATATGGCGATGCTCTACCAAATTCTTGCGGATCGCACCCTCCTCGCCCCCGCGGAATAGCACTCCATGGGGCAGAACGATACACATAATGCCGTCGTTGCGCAGATGGAACAAATCGTGAAGCAGGAAGGCATAATCCGCTTTCGACTTAGGCGCTACACCGTAATCAAAACGAGGGTCGATGTCTTTTCCATCCGAATCCCAGTTTTGCGAATAGGGAGGATTGGAAACAACAGCATCAACGAAGAGGGGGTCATAGGTCTCTTCCTTATTCTCGAGAGAATCGAACCATGGCCAGTCATCCTCGAGCGTATCGCCGTTGCGCACGACTATGTTATCCGGCAGGATGCCGCGCATTACCAAGTTCATACGCGTGAGATTGTACGTATTCTCCTTTAGCTCCTGCGCGTAATACTTGATGCCATCGGGGTCGCCATTTCGACGAGCCACGGCTTTGCCGATGTTGATGAGCAAGGAGCCTGACCCACTCGTCGGGTCGTAGATTTTGATTTCCCCGCGCCCGGAAAGATGCCAAGCAACGATCTCGCTCATGAGCTTGCTTACTTCGTGAGGCGTATAGAACTCGCCAGCCTTCTTTCCGGCATTCGCAGCAAAGTTCTCGATGAGATACTCGTAGATATATCCCAGCACGTCGTAATCCTGGCGCCCATCCATGGGGATATCCTTGATAAGGTGGATTAGGTCGCGCGCCGCCTTCGACTGACTACGCGCATCGGTTCCCAGTTTCGACAAGCCCGTTTGGAGCGTTTCGAAAATGCCATCAAAAACTTTCTTATGAGCGGGGCTTATGTTGCGTTCGAACGCAGAGAGCGCGTCACGCACATCGGCTATCTCGAAATCCTTGCCCTTTGCAATCCACGTTTGGAATAGGTTGTCATACGCAATGAAGTAGCCGCACTCGTCTTTAACGAAATCAACCGTGCCCTGATCTTCCTCGGTAAGAGTAGGTAAATCAGCCTCGGTAAAATCATTCGCCTTCAGGCGAGCAATCTCCGTTTCAGAGAGAAACTTATAAAAGATGAACCCGAGAATATAATCTTTGTACTGACTAGCCTCGATAGTAGACCGCATCTTATTGGCGGATTCCCAAATCTTGGCAGCCAATTGTTGTTTGTTCATCCCTTATTCTCCTTAGCGCGAATAGCTCTAAATTCAAGCTAGTTACCCTTTCTTCCGCGCCAGAAAGCCCCGGCAAGCAAACGCAGAAGAGTGACGAGCTTCGAACGATTATAGGCCAGCAAGCACACTCGTCAGACTTCGTATCGTAAATCGAAAGAGACGATTCGGTGTCCAGCCTTACGGACAAGCATGCACACTCGCATGCATATTCGGTATTTATGCTGCATGCAGCACTTTTACCGATGTTTGCACGAAGGAACCAAAGCTAGATTCAACCTTGCTTAATTCAGGCATCAAGAAACAAAGGATGCATACCCGCGAAAACAGAAAGCGCCGCACCCAAAGGGCGCGGCGCATGATGCGATATGTAGCTTCGCCTAGCGCTGCGGCAGAAGCGCGGCGCGGACCGGCGAGAACGACGTGGTGCGCGTCCAATAGCCCTTCACCTGCGCAGCCGAAGAGAGCGCAGCGGCCGCCTGATGTGACTCGCACACGGCAAACGTGCCCGACCCGCTGCCGCACAGCAGCACGTCGGTAACGCCCGGCGCCTGGGAAGCGAACTGTGCGATTTCTGCTAGCTCGGGCAACAACTGCTGCGCCGGGGCTTCCAGGTTGTTGAACAGCGGAACCTGCGTGGCCTCCGTTGCCGCACGCACGGATTCCAGCTGAGCGGGCTCGGGATACACCGGGTTCTCGTCGAACGCACGATACGCCTCCGCCGTGGACACGCCGCCTTCGGGACGAATGATGACCACGGAATCGCGACGCGGAGCCAGCGTAGCCACCGGCTCGTCACCACGGCCCTGCAGCAGCATGCAGCCGCCATGCAGGAAGAAGCGCACATCGGCGCCCAGCTGCTGCGCCACACGAGCGACCGCCTCGTGGTCGGCGGGAATACCCCACAAATGCGCAGCACCCAGCAGCGCAGCCGCAGCATCGGCGCTGCCGCCACCTAGCCCCGTCTGATGCGGGATATGCTTTTCAATGACCAGGCGAATGCATTCGTCCTCTTCGCGCCCCAGTTCCTGCGCCAACGCACGCACCGCCTTGCACGCCAGGTTGTCCTGCGAGGGAATGTCGAGAGGCTCGATGCCCTCACGCCAGATGACCGTGGCCTCAACCTGCAGGCCGCTGCCCGCATCTACGTCTACCTTCACTTCGCGCAACGGCTGAGCAGCATCGCAGGGCTCCAGCAGCGTAACGTGCTCGCCCGCACCCACATGCGTCATACGCACGCCATCGTGCATAGACAGCGCATGCATAACGGTAAGCGCATTGTGGTAGCCGTCTTCCTGGCGTTCGCCAATGCCCAGGTAAAGGTTCACTTTCGCGGGAGCGATAAGATTGATGGTCTTCACGGTAATCCTTCGTTCGTGGTCGGGTTACTTGGTTGATAGTTCATTATTCGAGGCAGCAGCCTCGGCCTTCGCCGCCTTGCGCGCGGAACGTCGCGCCGCAAAGAAATCCTTCAGCAGCTGCGAGCATTCCTGTTCGCATACGCCCGCCGTAACGGGGAACGCATGGTTCAGGCGCTCGTCTTCGTTGATGCGATACAACGTGCCCAGCGCGCCGGCCTTCGGATCGCTGGCGCCATACACGCACCGCGCAATACGCGCCTGGTGCATGAGGCCCGCACACATGATGCACGGTTCCAGCGTGACGTACACCGTGCAATCGGAAAGACGCCACGCTTCCAGTTCGCGCGACGCCTGCAACATGGCCAAAAATTCGGCATGCCCCGAAGGATCCATGTCGCGTTCGCGCCGATTGCACGCCTGCGCGATAACGCGCGGCTCCGCAAGCGGCTTGCGCGTACCCTTGTCGATAGGATGGTACACGACCACCGCGCCAATGGGCACCTCGCCCGCTGCGCCCGCCAAACGCGCCTGTTCCAAGGCAAGCTGCATGTATTCGATATCGCGTTCTTCCATAACGCTCAGAATTATATGGTAAGCTAACGCGAGCGGTATGCGCATTCGCACATGTCCATCGAATACGGAGGAATGGCCGAGTGGTTTAAGGCGGCAGTCTTGAAAACTGTTGAGCTGAAAGGTTCCGTGGGTTCGAATCCTACTTCCTCCGCCATGAATGTCGATCAGGTTCAGAAATGGACCTGATTTTTTGTTTTCCCTCCACCATCCCGCGCGTCGGGCGGGGTTGCCCCTTCGGGGCACCCGCTCCGCTGTTCGCTTGTTTTTGCCCTCAACGGGGCAAAAACATCGCTCATGCGCTCGCTGGTTCATGTATTTACACGGTTGCTTGGCTAAGCCAAGCAACTTCAATTTCTGCTTTCACAGTGCCCCGAAGGGGCAACCCCGCCCGACGCATGTTATCCCTGTTTGCAAAAAACAGGCCCTTTCCCTGCTAGCGCGCGGGGCGGAGGAAGTGGGATTCGACCGCGGGTCTTGCGCCCAGTTTTCAATACTGCGCTGGTGAGCGGGAATGGAGCATTCTTTCTCGCAAGCTTTCTGGGTCAGTTCCGAGACGCCGATTTGTCGCGGGCTTTCGCGAATCGCCAAAAAAGACCACCTGAGGGGCGCGCTGCATGAAGCGATTGTGACGCTTGGATGTCGTTCGAGGCTAACGGGGAAATTGCTGGTCAAGGCGGTGGGAGTAGGAGTATCCTCGGCAAGGAGAGAGTTAGACATACCAAACTGATTGGACCTGCACTATGTTCGTACACGAATACGGAAACCCAGACGACCCCACTGTTATCCTGCTCGCACCCATGATGATGTCGGGGGAAGATATCTATCGCATGATGAGCCCCCACTTCGCGAACTCGTATCACATCATCGCGCCCGACCAGGGCGGTCACGGCGATGCTGGTGCATACGTAAGCGCCGATGACGAATGCGCGCAGCTGAAGCACTACCTGGTAAAACAAGGCATAACGGATATCGAGCTGGTGTACGGTTCCTCGCTGGGCGTCGCCGTTGGCTGGCGCCTCTTTCTGGACAACGGCTTCAACATCCATCACGCCTGGTTCGATGGCGTGCTCTTCCGCGAAAGCGCGCCCTTCTTCGAGTTCGCCTTCAAAACCATGTTCAAGCAGAAGAAGCGCTCGCTCTCCAAGCACTCCGTTGAGGCATCGAAGGGACTCGAAGACAAATACGGACACGAGCGTGCCGTGATGATGACCAGGAACTTCAACCGCATCACCGACAGCGATATCGATGCCATCTGTCACACCTGCTGCAATTACCCCCTTGCGAAGCTCACGCCCGAACAGCAAGCACGCTTGCACCTTGACTACGGCAGCAAGGACCCCACATTCCGCCAATCCCGCCGCGGCATCGCCACGTGCATGCCAAACGTTGGCATTACCATTCGCAAAGGCTACCCGCATTGCGGATACGTTGCCGCGCACACCAAGGAATACGTGAAGGAAATCGAAGAGTTCATCCATGCGTAACGCACAAGCGTAGGTTTCGGCTAATAGCGTCTAACCACGAACAAGGGAGGTTCGTTCACGCGAACAACTCGCGTGTCGCGAGCGACAACCGCAAACATACCTCCGTCGCTTGTTCACGCAGGGCATAAGGAAAGGGCCCCGGAGGGCCCTTTCCAAGTAGATGCCGCTTGCGCAACAAGCAAGCAGGACTAGCCGTTTACGGCAACGCCATACCAGGCGGTACCCTCGTCATTCCAGCCAAGCGAAACGAGGTTCTTGTGCTCGCTTGCGCTCGTGGTGAAGTTATGCGCACCCGAGATGGCATTCGGATTGTATTCGCGCAGCACTTCCACGGACTGAGCGTCATCGGAATACCAACCGATGCCCTCGTACTTCCAACCGAGCCCACTCAGCCAATCACGCTCCTCGGTGCTCATCGTGTAATGATGATCGCCGCCATTGGGGTTGTACAGGCGATAGACCGGCGTCGCGGAGCTGGAAGGCGCATACCAGCCAATGCCCTCATACGTCCAGCCCAGAACCGTAAGGCCATCACGCTCTTCCTCGGAAGCCGTGTAGAAGTGCTCACCCGAATTGGGGTTGTACAGACGGAACAGCGCCTGAGCCGAAGCAGGATCGGAAACGATTAGGAACGTAGTGCTCTGCTCGCCCTCGTAGCTGCCCATTCCGGTAATGGTCACCGTAGCGGTGCCAAGCTCGGTATTGTTCTTGTATTCCACCGAGTAGTCAACGTTCTCCTCGAGCGTGATATCGCCGTCGGTCACCGTTACTTCAGGCTCGATAGCCTCGCCCGTGAAGACCTGGTTCGCAATCGCAGAAATAGTGCACTCCGAGAGGTCACCCTTATGAACAACGAGCAACGAATCGGTCTGATTCCACAGACGCTTGCCGGCAATCGTGGTACCAGAACCAGCCAGGTATTCATCGGTAAGGGAACCCATTACCGTGCGCACTTCGTTGGTGGTCGAAGCGTTGGCAACGTTGTACGCAACCGCATCGGTAGCGGTCGTCTGAACCGCCGACGTGCATTCCGTAATGGAAAGCACCATGGGAGCAGCAATATAGCTCGTAGCATCCGTTTCCGAAGACGTCGTGCTGGGGAAGAACTTCAGCTGCGAATTCGCCTCGTACGTCAACTCGTTGGTCGCCTTGCCCTGGGAGGCATCGCCACCCCAGCTAACGTAGTCGCCGCTGCCCCACGCCACGCCCGCGTCGCTCAGCAGATCGGTTAGCGATACGTACGTCGCTGCCGTCGTCACGTTCCAAACGCCACCCTTGTAATACAGGCCCGAAACAGGCGAACCGCTGCTCTGCAGCGCCTCGAATTCTTCTTGGGTATAGCTCTTGGCCAGCGTCGCATCGTGATTGCCCGTCTTCTGATAAACGGAAATCAGCGACGCACTATCTGCATACGCCTGAGCAGGCTGCGCAACCGCGCCCGCCACGGCAAGCGCAAACACACTCGCCGCAAACAGTCCCACCACCTTTCGTATTTTGCTCGATTTAAGCAACGCACTTTGCACGCGTTCTCCCATCCTGCAACTCCTTCCTTTATTCTCATCCGCATTTCTTCTTTGTTGCGGATAATTACCAATGCACGGATGCCCTCATGCCCGCCAATGAGACCCTATGGGCATGTCCTTTTCCGGAAAAGGACGCCTTCTCGCGCTCTACGAACGCATTTCCCCAGGTCGCTTCTTCCGCTTATGGCCCATGCCCCCCGAAAACCGTCCTTTTCCGGAAAAGGTACGCGGGAGCATGGGAAACGGCGTCAAAGCCCAACCGTTGGACGGCAAACCCTGCGCAACCCACCAAGCCACACCACTACAGGCCGTACCAGCCAATACCCTCGGCACGCCAGCCAACCTTCACGAGCATGTCATTCTCTTCCTTACTCGTGGTGTAGTTATGAGAACCAGACTGGGCGTTGGGGTTGTACTGCCTGTACAATGCAACGGTCTTGGCGTCGTCGGAATACCAGCCAATGCCCTCGTAGACCCAGCCAACCTTCACCAAGCCGTCGCGCTCCTCCACGCTTGCCGTGTAGTGATGGTCTCCCCCATTCGGGTTGTACAAACGATACACGGGCGTGTTGCTACTCGAGGGCGCCGTCCATCCAATGCCCTCGTAGACCCAGCCCAGCTTCACCAAGTAATCGCGCTCGGACGCGCTTGCCGTATAGAAGTGCTCGCCGCCATTGGGGTTGTACAGACGATTCATGGGCACTGCTTCCGCCACGATGGTGAACTGCGCCGTGGCGCTTCCCGTCCACGACCCCACGCCCGTAACGGTAACCGTGGCGGTTCCCACGTTCACGTTATTGGAATAGGCAAGCGTATAATCCGTACCTTCGGCAAGAACCGCGTTACCCACACTTACCGAAACCGTGGGTTCGATGGCGCTGCCCGTATAGTCGTACGTAGACGCATCGAAGGAAATCTGCGCGTCTTCCAGGCTAAACGGCACCAATGTAAAGCGCGCGCCACCATTCGTGCCAGCTACATCGTCACTATTCGCCGCAACAAGCTCACGCACAGCAGTCGCACTCGGATAACACGTAACCGAAACGCCAGCGCAACCCGCAAACGCTCCCTTGGTCCTACTCGTCGCAATAGACGACGGCAAAGAAGGATCCTGCGTCAGGAACGTAAGCGACGTAAGGCCCGTACACCCCTTGAACGCCGAAGAATCAAGCACGTCAACGTATTCGGGCAACGTAATACTCGTAATGTTCGTGCAGTAGGCAAATGCGTGATCGCCAATAGTGGTGAGCTTCGAGCTCTCGGCAAACGTCACCTCGCTCAACGTACCGCCGTAGCTGGTATTCGCCGAGCCAAAGGCGTAGTTTCCGATGGTCGTTACCGTAGCGGGAATAGACACGGCACGAACCTTCAGCTTCGACGTATTGGCAAGGCTGCCCTCGTAGTCGGTCTGCAGCTCGCCACCGAAAGCGTTGCTGGCAATAGACGTCACCTCGTAGGCAACGCCATCGTGCTCGACTGCAGCGGGAATGGCAATATCCACGTAATCGCGCTGCGAATATACTTCCACGCCCGTAACGGCAGCCGTAGCCGTCTCAGTGTCATAGCTATAGAGCAATTCATACACGGGGGCATCGGCAATCTGGAATGACCCGGAAATCGTGCCCGTATAGGCGCCCTTGCCCGTGGCGGTAAACGTTGCCGTGCCCGCTTCCACGTTGTTCTGGTACTCGATGTCGTAATCGGTTCCACACGTAAGCTCGGCACCACCGTAATACAGGGTCACCGGCGTAAATGCCGTTCCGTCGTACACCTGATCGGGGGCGCTGTAGGTGGCATACGCCAGATCGAGCGCTTCGCCCGAGTCGGTGATATTGAAGAACATGTTCGCGTAGTTGATGAAGTTGGAGTTCGAAACGTAACGCACCGTTACGGAGCCAATCGTGCTTCCACCCGCAACGCCAACATTGTTCTTGTCCGACGAAGCCGAATTGCCGTCATCGGAATTCGCATTGCCATATACGAGCCTGTAATCCACGCCCTCTTCCAACGTGTGCGTTACGCCATTCACCGTATATGTAACCCCGGAAACAGTGGGCTCAACAGGCGTTCCGCCGGCATACGGAAGCGTGGTAGAAGGATTGGACGCTTCTTCACTATTAGAGGTGGACTTCACCCACGGATACGTTTGACCGGCATACGTCAACACGACGTTGTCGTAGCTGCACTCGCGAAGCAAATCCACGGGCTTAATGCGATACGTGCCCGTAGCCTGAGTGCCTGCGGCAAAGCGGGTGGAACCTTCGACGGGCTCGATGGTCACGGTGTACGCTCCCGCGTTCGTAGGCGCATCGGTTTCATTGCCCTTGGAATCCTTCACGCTCACGATGCGATACTCGGAAGGATCAAGCGTAACGGTTCCAGACGTCACCTTCAGAGACGCCTCGGTGGGCATCTGAGACTCGTAATTGAAACTCACTGCGGTGGCGGTAACCGTACACGACGCGATGCTGCCCGCAACGATGCTATACGACACACCCGAAATGGTCCCCGAATACGCGCCCATGCCATGTATGGTAGCCAAATAGCCATCGCCCAACTCCACGGCGCCCGCTTGTGGCTCGACGTAGAAATCGACGTTCTGCACGAGCTGTTGACCCGCCAACGTTACGCTCACGGAAGGTACGCTTTCGCCACCTGTGTAAATAGCGTTCTCCGTTACGACGGCCGTACCCGCAGAAAGGTCATTCGCGGAGGTCCAGGGCGAATTCCACGAAATCATGGGGTAACCCATATTCGAATCGAAGCTTTCCGCATCACCATCGGAGGAAACCCAGTACGTGCTCCAACCGCCCTTGTTGGCCATCGTATTCAGAAGGGCCACAGCATCGGAAGAGCGCAGCTGCTCAGCCGTGTACACGACATTATTCGACACGGAACCCGAAGCCTCCGTCTCGTCCTCTTCATCGCCGTAAACGCAGTTGTCGTTTTCGACCACACCCTTCAGCGAGATGTTGTCGTGCGTATACCCATCGTTCTGGCCAACGATACTACGCTGGCGCATGCCGCTCTTGGCCAGAATGGTGCCCTCGTTATAGCAGCCATAGCACTCGGGGATGGGAGAAGACGGCTCGTAGACGTTCGTGGTCTCGTCCTTCTTTTCGTAATGCACCAGAAAGCCCGCGATGCCCGATGCGTAATAACCGCTCGCCACATCTACCGAACGCGTGGATTCGTCTTTCCACGTACCGCTCATGATGGTTGCAAAGTTCGCGCAGTAGCACACATCACCATGCGCATTGCCCACGATGCCCGCGGGGGCAGGCTTGTTCCAACGCGTGGCCACCACAAACGAACGCACTTCGGTGGTGGTATCACCCGAGGTATACGTCTTGTACATGTTCATGCAACCCGAGATGGTGGTGTAGCTACCCGTGGCGCCGGCAATGCCACCCACGGAATTCAGGCCATACAAATCGCCGTAGTTCACGCAATTGGAGAGTACAAGGGCGTCTTTTTCGTTGCCGTCGTCGCCCGAAGCAATAGTGGTGACGTTGTCTTGCTGCATGAAGTAGCGCAAAGACCCCACAATACCGCCCACGCTCGTGCCGTGCTCGGCGCGAATGTACCCAACATTAGACACGCTGTCATTCGAGGCCTGCTCGCCATTCACGCAGTTCGAAACGGAACCCTGGCTATACCCCACGATGCCACCCACAGCTTCGCTGCGGGCATACGCGGTGCTGCCAAAGCGATCGACGCCCGAGGTGCTTGGCGTATCGACGGTGATCTGGGCCACGTTCGTGCAACCCGATATGCTGCCATGCTGCGACGCTTCTGATTCAACCGCCTCCGTCGACGTTCCCACACGCGTCTCATCACCGCAGAAGCCCACGACACCGCCTACGTACTGCACGATGCGCGAAGTCTCCAGGTCGGTTTCCGGCGTGGTACCCGACGACACGGTAAGCGCCCCCGCATTCGAGCAGTTGGTTACACTACCGGCGCACGTGCCCGCCACGCCGCCCACATAGCCCACCATCTGAAGGGCACCCTTGGTCTGCACCGCATTTGAAGACACCTGCACGGAAGCTGCATTCGAGCAGTTGGACAGCGAGCCGCCACAATACCCGGCAACCATGCCCACGTGATCGAACACAAGCGTGTCGCTTTCCGCCACGAGGCTTGCATTCGAGCCAATGGCAACGTTGCTCACGTCGCCACCCACATACCCAAAGAAGCCCAGGTAACGTGTACGGTCGATAGCGTCGGCATCGCTGGTGCCCACGCAGATGCGGAAGTTGTCGAAGGTGCTTCCCCCGCCATCGAACGACCCAAGGAAGGGATGCTCGGCGCTACCGATGGGCGTCCACGACATGCCACCAAAGCTATACGACCCGTTCCAAGACTCGGCCACCGTAACCGTAACCCCCTGGAACGTAACCGCCTCATCGGCTACGCCGTCGCCATCCACGTCGGCCGTGCCATTTACCAAATTGGCAAAGCCGCAAATGTCGCCCACCGTGCTCAGCACGTAGGAGCTCTGGCCTGGCGTATACCAATCATACGTGGGGTCGGTCGACAAGGCGCGCGCTACGCCCACGCCCACCACCAGGCACGCCGCAGCCAAGGCCAACGCCAAAACGGCTGCCATCCCTCGTTTCACTACGCTCATCAGACATGCATCCTTCCCACGGACCCTTCCGCCTTCGATACGCTATTTGCCTGCAACGCCCTTTGGGCTGCGCACCTGCATGCGGAATCGCACGAACGACTCCACGCCACCCGCGGCAACAAGCCCCGCCGCACTAGGCAGCGCAAAGGGCTCGAACGGGTTCTCAACATCCAACTGATCGGCAATCGACTGGTTATTGCTTACCGCCTGGAGCACCGACCAGGCACGCTCGTTGGCGCTTCCATCCTGCGTCTCCGCTTCCTCTTCGGAAGTGGAAGCGGGGGTGGTATCGTCGGCGGTTCCCTGCGCGCCGCTATCAGCTTGCTCGGTGACATCCGAAGCGTCATCTTGCCCAGACGCCTCGCCCGCTACCGTAGCGTTGGCGGAATCGCTACCCGAACCGCTTGTCGCATTTGCCGAGGTACTCCCCCCTTGCGATGAGCCAGAATCGGCGTCGTCGCTTCCGCTCCCCGTTCCTTCCGAGGAACCATTCGTTGCCGGTGGGGACCCCGCCAAGACGATATGAATCGTATGAATCCACTTGATCTGCTTGCTCGTGGTAGTGCCACCATCCTGCGTGGCGCCGAACAGCAGACGGAAACGCGTTGCGTCGGAAAGCTCGTCGGCGGAATACACGGTGCACGAATTGACCGCTTCCTTCGAATCGATGGCAATCATCGGCCACACGGGCTCCGCCTCGGCATAGCTGCCGATGTCAATATTCGGGTAGAAGTAACGGCCCGTCTCACCCAGCAATGACCAGCTGATCGTAAAATCGCTATCGTACGCCTTGACCTGCAGGCTCTTCACGCCGCCGCTGGTATCCACCCCCGCAGCCTCCAGCACGTCATACAGGTTCGGGCCACGACCGGTAAGCGTAATGTACGAGCCGCCACCCAGGGCGGTATACGCCTTTACGCTCGTGCCAAGGGCCTCAAGATCGTCTACCGTGAAGGTCTTGGAAATGGCAATGACGCCCGGTTGGGTCTCCCATTCGGCTTCGATAGTGAGCGTATCCTGCGGGTGGGCGTCGCTACCCTGGCCGTTATCGTTTTCATCGGGCATGATAACGGCAATGCTGCCGGTCACCAGCGCCCCGCTTTCACCAGCCGTAGAGGACGCCACGACTTCATTCGTAGCAGCCACCGACGGACGGTATATGCCCTCCTCGCTTACGGTGCCAAACGCGCCCACCGTCACGCTCCACGTAAGATCGGGAAGCTCGCCGCCCGTTTGCGAAGCAAGCCCCGACGCAGGCGTAACCTGATACACCGTGCTCGAGCTCGCAACGGGGTCATACACCGTTACCGCAGCCTGCAGGTCCAGTTCGGCCGTTGCCAACTCGGAGCCCTTGGGAAACGAATACGATCCATCGATGGGGACGCCGTCTTCGCCGCACAGCACAATCTTCGTAACGAACGGCGCGGTGTCTTGCCCCGTAATGGTTACATTCACCTGGGCTTCAAGTGTGGAGCCATTCGTCTCGCCCGGCTTCGTGGTAGAACAGGTGACCGTAACGGTGCCGTTGGACTTCGCCGTGAGTTCGCCGGAACGGGCATCGATCGTTGCCACGCTTGCGTCGTCCACGCTCCACGTCACATTGGAATACCCGCCCTCGGAAGAGCCATCATCCCAAACGGAAAGGGCGTCAAAGTCAATCTGACCGCCGCGCGAGCTAATCTCGGCTGACCCCGCCTTGCTCGTGGCGTAGGCATACACCGTACGCGGGCTGTCATGATCGTAGATGCCGATATCTTCGACGTAATGCGTCGTTGGCTGCGTAGACGAACCACCGGAATTATCCAACGAGCCACTGGAATCGCCCGTCGAGCCCGATGCGCCCGAAGAAGTACCATCGCTCGCGTCGGAAGACCCAGCAGCGAACGCTCCCTGCGCGCCCCACGTAAGAGAAAACGCCAACACGAACGACAAGGCTATACGGCAAACGGAAGAAACCCTCATTAGTCGGCACCTGCCTGACGTTGCGTAAGCGCATCATTCGACAACCCACTCGAGGAAGAGCCGCTCTGCGCGCCATCACCCGAATACGTATACTTCGCCTGGCGCCCCACGGGAGGATAGCTGTTCCCCAGCAGGTCGAGCGCCTGGTCGACGGTAATATCGCACCAATACATACGACTATAGAAGTCGCGCGTAACATCTACCATATCGACATCGTAGGCATCGGGATACAGCATGTTGGCCAGCCATTGAATGCCGATGAAGCGATTGACTCCCGGCGGACGATCGAGCCACGCGAAGGGCGCATTGGGCATGGTATACACGCGCTCATTCTTCACCGCGCGAATGCCTGCCCACGTATCCTTCGTGCGAATGATTTCGTCGGCACCGCCGCGAATGGTATCGTCCCAAGCCACGATGACCTCGGGGTCCCAGGCTATGACCTGTTCGAGCGACACATTGCTCATACCCAAGCCCTGGTTGGCATCCACCGCAGCTACGTTCTTTGCCCCTGCCACCGCAAACGCGAGCGCATGCTGGCTCTCGTCGGGCTCCGTTTGCAGGCCCAGCGGACCTTCCGCGTAATACACGCTCACGCGCTGGGATTCCGGCACCGTAGCCACGGCGGAAGAAACGCTCTCGTAAACGTCTTCCAGATAGGTGGCCAGCTCCTCCGCGCGATCAGCGCACCCCAGGATGTCGCCCAGGAAGCGATACGCTTCGGCAATGCGGCTGAAGCTGCCATCGACCAGAACCACGGGTATGCCCGTCTGGTCCTGCAGCTTTTCCGCTTCCGAGATATTCGACGCCGTAAGGTCGGTGCCCGAGACGCTGAATACCACCTGCACGTCGCGCGCAATGAGCTCCTCGCGGTCGATTTCCCCATTGGAAGACAGACTTCCCAAGTTGGGCAGGTCAGCCATGTAATCGGGCATCATGGCAAGCTCCTGCTGCGAAAACGTGATTGCTGTTCCCGCCTGAAGCTGCGGAATAAGGCTGAATACGAAGACCTGCGCCAACGCGCTCGTAAAGTAGACGCGCTCGAGCGAGGAGGCAACCGGCACCGTCACTTCACGCCCCGCATGGTCGGTAATGGTGCGCTCGCCCAGCAACAGCTCGTCGCCAGCAGCAGAGCGACACCCCGTAAGCGCCGAAAGCCCACCCAGCGGCAAAGCAATGGATAGCGCAAGCGTACCACCAAACTGAATGAAGCCGCGACGCGACATGCCGCACGCGTTGGGGGTACCCCCACCCACGCTGTTTTCGCTAACCAGAGACGCGTTCGCGCTCATCTTTCCCCTATGCACTGCAGAACTCCTCCTCGTCGGCAGGCACGCATACGCGCTTAAACCGACCGTCTTCCAAACGCACATCAAGCACATCGACCCTCGTCTGGTAGATGCGCTGCAGAACCTCCGTCGTAATCGTTTCGCCAGGCGTGCCCTCGCAAAGCTTCTGCCCCGCATCCATAACGACCACCTTGTTTGCGCAGTACAGCGCATGATCGGGGTCGTGGGTAACCATAACGACCGCCATGCCGGCACGCGCCAGCTTGCGCATGCGCGCAAGCACCAGCTGCTGATTGCCGAAATCGAGACTGGCGGTGGGCTCGTCCATAACCAGCAAGCGCGGCTGCTGAGCCAGCGCGCGGGCAATGAGCACCAGCTGGCGCTGGCCACCCGAAAGAGCCGTATAGTCTTCGCCCGCCAGCCCCTCTATGCCCATCTGGCACATGGCATCGAATGCAATGCGGCGGTCCTTCGCGGAAACGAACGAAAGCCTGCTCAGGTAGGGGGTGCGCCCCATAAGGACCACGTCGCGCACGGCAAAGGGAAACGGCGGCGTATGCTCTTGCGGAATGTAGGCGAATCGACGCGCCAGCGCGCGCTCATCCATGGCGAGCACGTCTTCCCCATCCATGGAAACGCATCCCGCCGTGGGGTGCAGTAGCCCCATCGTGTTCTTCAGAAGCGTGGTCTTGCCGCAACCGTTTGCGCCGATGATGCAGCAAAATTCGCCCGCCTCCACGCTGAAGCTCACGCCGTGCAGTATTTCTGTAGCGCCATACGACGCATGCAGGTCCTTCACTTCCAGCAGGGCCATTACTTCCACCCCCTCATGTTGTGGCGGAAGATGATCACGAAGAACGGGACGCCCATAATGGCGGTCAGGATGCCAATGGGGATTTCCACGGAGAGCATCAATCGGGCGATATCGTCCACGATCAGCAAAAACGTGGAGCCGATAATCATGCTGGCAGGCAAAAGCACCCGATAATTGGGCCCCACCACGGCACGCGCCACGTGGGGCACCACCAGGCCTACCCAGCCTACAATGCCCGAAACGGCAACCGAGCAACTTACCACCAACGTGCTTGCGAAGATGACCACCAGGCGCACCAGGCGCGTGTTGATGCCCATGCTGCGCGCTTCCTCGTCGCCGAACGAAAGCACGTTGAGCTTCCAACTTTCCAGCAACAGCAATGCGAAGCCGCCCAGCATGGGAAGGATGATTACGGCCAACTGATCGGCGTCTTCGCTCGCAAAACTACCCATCAGCCAAAACGTAATGGAAGGCAGCTTGTCGTTCGCGTCGGCCAGCAGCTTCACGACGCTCGTACCGCTCTGGAACAGGGTGCTCACCAGAATGCCGCCCAGCACCAGGCCAAGAATGGGGTCGTACCGCACGAGCTTGTTCAGCCACACCGCCAACCCCACGGCCAGCATGCCGCCACAGAAGGCGAAGAGCTGAACGTAGGCATTCGGCAAATCCAGAAGCAGCGCCAGGCACGCACCGAACGAAGCACCCGCGCTAGCGCCCAAAATGTCAGGCGAAACCAGCGGATTCTTGAACATGCCCTGATAGCTGGCACCGGCAACGGCCAGGGCGGCACCCACCAAGAGCACCACGCAAATGCGCGGAAAGCGTATCTTGAACAGCACGTTATCCAACGTGTTATCGATGGGAGCACTCGGATCGATAAGCTGCGCAAAATGAGCTATCACGCCCTGGAACCATTCCACGGGCATGACAGGGTACCTACCCAGCATGAAGCTACCAAAGAACACCACCACGAACGCGGCAACGATACCCAGCTTCACCCACGGCGAGAGCTTGCGATTGAGAGCACGCTCCGCCTCCTGGGCAAGATGTTCTTCAATGATGCGTTCCTCTTGCGCGGCTGCTGATTCTCCTCTTACTTCCGTCATTCAGAGGAACCTTCGCTCGAAGAGGAATCGCTGGAACTCGCACCGTCGCCGTCTTCCAACAAGTACAGCTTTCCCGTATGCGGATCCTGGTATACCGTGCCCTTCTGAATGTAGCCGCTTCCGCTGCTATCGGGGTCTTGCAGCTGCTCGATATCGGCATCGGAAACTTCCTGGGATTCGTCGATTTCGACTTGCGTAGCTGCGGAAATGTTAACGTTGTACGCCACCACCAGCGCAACCAGAATGCCGCACGCAAACACGAGCATGGCGTCGCTTAGGTTGGCAAGGCCTGCAAGGGGATCGCTTTCCGCGTGCATTCGGCGCGTGTGCCGGAACGAACCGGCATCACCATAATACCCGGCCATTATGCTTGCGCCTTTACGGAATCGTGCGCCATTTCCTGCGCCAGAGGCTCTGCATCGGGAACCTTGGACGCTCCCACCGCACCATTGGCGAACACGATGGACGCAGCAGAACGATTTGCATCCATGGTCGTTTCACCGGGCTGTTTAGCGCTGGGGCCAAAATCCGCTTCGCGCATATCGCCAATCTTCTGCAGCATGGTGGCCATGGCGGAATCGAGCGCCGTCATGTAGTTCTCGTACCAACCACGGCGGACCTTCGCCACGATCAGGCAAACCACAGCAGTGGCCAAGCCCGCAACCGTCGTATCGAACGCAACGATAATGCTCTGCGAAAGCGACGTGACGTCACCCGTTCCCAGCGCCGCAATGCCCGGACCCAACGGGATAAGCGTACCCATAAGGCCCAACATGGGAGCAACCTTCGAAGCGATATCGTTACGGCCCACCACCTTATCGCGGCGCGCTTCCTCTTCGGAGACAGCGCGACGAATAAGCGCCAGCAAGCTATCCCCCGGCAGTGCGCGGTACTCGTATACGGTGAGTAGGGCATCCTTCTGACGATTCAGAAGGCCCGACGTGCGAACCACCTGCTCTATTTCGTTAGGGGCAGCATCGTTGAGCGCTGCAAGGAACTGGGGCATCGTTACGTGGAAATGCCGCCGTTCGGTAATTCCCTCCACCACTACGCTTCCGATGCAAAACAGGGCATACCCCATAAACACCAGCAAGAGAACGACATCGGGCAGCAACAACGCCTGCGACGCATCGTGCAAAATAACGCCCAAATACGTCTGATTTGATACAACATCCATACTATTTCTCGTCCATTATTCATCGCTACGTATAATGCACGTCGCAGTATATTCCTGTTTCTAGATAATGTCTATCATGCAATGCCTATGATTTCGGCGAAAAACGCCCAGCCATGAACAAGGGACGGAGGGCATAAGGAAAGGGCCCCGGAGGGCCCTTTCCAAGGAAGGTACTCGTTCGTGCGATTAACGAGTGGTGGTTAGCTTACTACGGCAACAGCGTACCAAGCAGTGCCTTCGTCGCGCCAACCAAGCTTCACGAGATTCTGGTGCTCGGTCTCGCTGGTGGTGAAGTTATGCGAACCAGAAGTCGCATTCGGGTTGTACTCGCGCAGTACTTTCACGCCCATGGCGTCATCGGAGTACCAGCCAATGCCCTCATACTTCCAGCCAGCCTTCGTCAGCATGTCGCGTTCGTTGACGCTGACGGTGTAATGATGGTCGCCGCCATTCGGGTTGTACAGACGATAGACCGGCGTATTGCTGCTGGAAGGCGCATACCAGCCGATGCCCTCGTACTGCCAACCAACCTTCTTCAGATTATCACGCTCGTTGGTGCTCTGCGTGTAGAAGTGCTCACCCGAATTCGGGTTATACAGGCGGAACATCGGTACCGACTCGACGATCTTGAACGTGCCGGTTGCCGTGCCCGTGTAGTTGCCCTTGCCCGTTACGGTAATGGTGGCAGTGCCCACTTCCTTGTTGTTGGAGTACTCGACCGTATAGTCGGTGCCATAAGTAAGCGTTGCGTCGCCAATCTTCACCGTGGCCGCAGGCTCCAGCGGAGCACCCGTGTAAGCCATGTTGGAAGCCGTCACCGTTGCCTGGGAAATCGGGGCCGCGGAGATTTCGGTATCAAGCTCTACCGGGTCAGTGTCATACCCAGGAATTCCCGCTTCCAAACCATCAGCCCAAACATAATTGTTCGTGTTGACCAGCTTAGCAATAACGGTGTATTCATTAGCGTTGATAGCGGTAGCATCCTCACCCTCGGGGAAGGTTGCATCGGGATCAGGCAGGGCCGACGACATGTGAAGTCCGCCATTGTACAGGCCAAGCGTATAGCCCTCGCCGCCCTTCACGAGCGTCTGAGCGGCGCGGTTGTACACCAGGCCCTCAGCCGCCGTGGGCTTCTCGACCTTAGCCGGGTTTATGGTGCATTCCAGATGAACCATCCCATCGAGATTGCCGATGAGATCCCAGCGGTAGTTGCTTGAGCTGAGCGAAGCAACTATCTTGTAGTCGCCCGCGTCGGTGCCGATAGCGTCAGACCCTTCGGCAAGGGGCTCGCCATCATTCACGGTCAGCTGGTAGCCCTCGCCACCGGCGACCATCACCTGGCCATCAGGGTCGTAAACAAGCTCGTCAGCGACAACCTCCGGAGCTTCAATGAGCTTCGGGTTAACCGTGATGGTGCTGACCTTGACGCCACTTGCCTTGTCAGCCCATTCGGTGTTGGTCGTGTCGTTGAGCGAAGCAACCACAGAGTAGGTGCCCGCATTTTCGACCGTAACGCCCGCTTCGGTAATCACCGCGATCGGGTCATCCGAGCCAGGAGCGAACGTGTAGTCATCGCTCGCCTCAAGCACAAGCTGGCCACCTGGGACGTAGTCCTTCTCGACCATGTCCACAGGAGCGTCAATGGGCTTCTTGGCGATTACGGCATCAAGCTCCTGATCAATGATGGCGCCGTTAGACCACATGTAGTGATCGGGGTCGGCCAACGTTGCGGAAATGCGATACGTTCCCGCCTTAGTAGCGGAAATATCACCCGTGAGCTGATTGAGCTCCGCACCAGCGGCAAGTGCCTCAGCGCTGGGGACGAGGCCATACTTGCCCAAGCTGCCCTTGGCAATCACCTGGGCATCGCCGTTATACACTAGCTCGCTTACGACATCGGGAACAGCGATCTTGCCCTTCGAAATCATGGCGTTAATGGTCTTGTTCTCGGTGGTGTCATCAGGCCAAACATAATCTCCCGGATTGACGAGCTTTGCGTAGACCACATAGTTCTGGTTCTCGATGGCCGTGGCATCCACGCCAGGCTCAAGCCATTCGCCATTGTTGATCTTCAGCTGATAATGCTCGTTGCCAGGAACGATTACCTGAGCTTCTCCCGTGTACTCCAAATTGGAGACAGCCTCGGGAACGGCAACTTCGAATTCGCTGATGGTAACTTCCATCTTTATAGGATCAGTAGCGGGATCGGCATCCCAAGCATAGTGCTCATCAAGCGTAGCAGTAATCGTATAATCGCCAACCTCGGTTGCAAGCGCATCGCCCGTTTCCTCGTCGATGGTCACGCCGGAGTCCTCGGTGGAAAGCGTGTAGCCCTCGCCGCCCGCAACGAGAACCTGGGGCTCGCCCGTGTAGGTAATCAGCGGCTCATACTCAGGCTTATCGACAATGATGCGGTCAATACTCACCTCAGCGACAAAGGGGTCGATATCGGGATCGAGGTCGGGATCAGACGCCCATGCATAGTTGCTATCGAGCGTAGCGGTAATCTTGTAGTCGCCAATCTCCTTCGCAATCGCGTCGCCCGTCTCCGCATCGATGGTCACATTCGGGTTGTCGCACGTGAGCGTATAGCCCTCGCCACCCTCAACGAGAACCTGGGGCTCGCCCGTGTACTCGAATGAAGAAGGATCGGGGATAGGCTTTTCAATCTGCTGACGCGCAATGGAATCGCCAAAGACAATAGGCGCATCGGGATCATCGCCAGACGCCCATTCATGCCCCTCGTCCAGCACGGCGGTAATGGCGTAATCGCCAGCGGCCGTACCAACCAGACAGCCCGTTTCTACATCAACGGCCACCGTTACACCGGCAGGATACTCAAGCGAATAACCAGAATCGGTAAGCAACGTAACACGGCCCGTTATGGGGTCAACCGTTTGCGAGACAATCGTGGCATCGCCCAAGTCGACAAGCGGCTTTTCGGTGCCATCATAGACATATGCCTCATGATTGACCTTCGTAGGAGCAGGCGTTTCGATCTTCACGATGGAAACGTTGAATTCACGCGGATCAGGATTCGACGTCAAGACCTCGTCGGACCACACGTAGTTATTTTCGGAGTCGCGATACGCCTTGATGTTATAACTACCAACGCTCGTTGCATACAACTTTCCATTGTCGTATGTGACATTAAGCGGATAGACCAGGGAATAACCCTTATTCGTATAGGCAATCGTTTCGCCCTCGTGCTCATAAGAACGCAGCACAACGGCGCCCTGGAGGTCCACCAGCTCGATAGGCTTGCCCGTCCATTCCGTAGTGTTGCCTTCAACGGAAACGGTGGGAACGGTAATGACGGCCTCGCCAATAGTTGGGTTCAGCGTAACGGGATTCGTTTCCGTGCCTTCATCAGCTTCGCTCCACGCATGGTTATCGTCGACATAGGCAACCACGTTAGCATACGTGCCTGCTGCCTTTGCGGTAAACTGATTGCTCGAAACTTTCAGGCCATTCTCGGCCTCCGGGTACACGATATAATACCCGCCATCCGTCTCGGCCTTATTGGTCTCGGTAAGGTCATTACTGGGAGTGACATTCGTAACCTCATAGCCACCCAAGTCGATAACCTGCTGGTACGCACCCGTATACGTGAGCCCCGTAAGAGCCTCGGGCGCGGACACGGGCTGCCTAGCAATAAGGCCCGTCACGCTAACAGCTTCGGTGCTGTCATCCGACCAAACATGATTGCCATCAAGCGTAGCCGTAAATGCACCATACTCACCTGCATTTACCCCAACAAGCTGACCATGATCTCCTTCAGAAAGAGTGAATCCATCGAGATCAGTGCACTCGATGATATAACCAAGATTAGTTAATGCGGTAATCTCGGTAGGACTATCGAGATCGTCGTAATTCCAGCTGGTTATTTCACCCTCTTCGCCCAAATCAATAATCTGCTGGGCCTTGCCGTTATACACCAGCTCATCAATAGCCACCGGCACCTCAACGGGAGCGCGGTCGATGGTAGCTTCGATAACCTTGTCAGCCGTAGTTTCATCTTCCCACATGTAATTGGGAGTAGCGCCCGTGTTCAAAGGCGCAAGGGAGGCGGTAAGAGTATAGGTAGTGGCCAGGGTGGCAGCAATATCATTATTGCTATCTCGCTCGGGAGCGACGCCAGACCCCGTGTTTTCGATTGAGTAACCCGCGCTCGTGACAATAGGATGGACGGGGAACGCACCAGACTCATACGTAACGCCCTCGCCATAGTCGATAATCTTCTGAGCCGAACCCGTATACACCACATTCTTGACAGCAGAAGGTATCGGAACAGACTTCATCTGAATCGTGCCCGTAACCGTAAATTCACCCGTCGTGCCATCGGGCCACGTGTAGTTAGCCGGTTCGTCCAGGTGAACCAGAATGTCATATTCCCCTGCATTCACCGCAGTGATTTTATCGGCATCGAAATCGACGGTGATACCAGCGCCATCGAGATAGTAAATCGTATAGCCCTTATTCGTGTTGACTACGTTATACGTAACCCCACCATCGTCGGGCGTAACAGTGCCGCCATTGGTAAGATTCGTACCCGTTTCAAAGTCATACAAGCTTTGAGCTTCGCCAGAATACACGACATTCTCGGCGGCGGTAGCGGGATTGACAATGTCGGCGACAATGGCCGTTTGAACGACCTTCGGATTGGTAGTTCCGTCAGCCCACGTAAAGCCATCAAGCAGCGTAGCGATTACGCGATACTCACCCAAGCGTTTAGCCTGCACGAACTCGTCCCCATCATGAGCGCTTGCGGAATTATCGTACTCAAGCGTATAGCCAGCATCCGTGTCAGCAACAACCCTGCCGTCGTACTCCGTGGGGTCACCCACGATTTGACCGCCCTTCAGATCAACGATGTTCTGCCAGTCGGCATAATCGAGCACGGGGGCAACCGCAACGGGAGCGTTCGGAGCCTTGTTAATCGTCCACATCTCTTTAGAATCAAGATACGTGCATACGTATCCCGATTCGACCGCTTGATACGGAACCTTGTTAGAGCTCAGCACGTTTGCGTGCACTAATGCGCAATCGGGGTCGCCTCCAACCACATGGTCCTCAGAAGCTTGAAGGATCGTCGGGGACGCGCTCTCGCTGTACACCTCCACGAAACCAGCGTCTGAAACATTGATGGCATCCAGGCCCTCTGCGAGCGCCGCCACAAACGACGCATTTTGAACAACAACCGAGCCGCCGGTAACACGCATACCGGCTCCGGCAGTCGAAGTTAGACTCGTGTTATCAACGATAACGTTGCCGCCAGATGCATCGACGGCGGCACCTTTCGCGGAAACGCTAGCATGAACAAGGCTCACATTGGCGCTGTCTTCCACCGTAACCCCAACGCCTTCAGAGTAAATGGTAGGCGCAGCAGCAGAGCCATTGGCTTGCCATGCAGAGGTGCCCACAATATCAACGTCAGCAGATTCCCGAGCCAGAATGCCTCCGTTCAACGCACCGCCATCCATGGAGAAGATGCCACCAGTTATAACGGCGTCATTCCCATTCGTCGCGGACACCTCGCCTCCATGCATGTAGAACGAGGCGTTCGGATTCGGAGCGACCACAACCGCGGTACCATATGAATCATATGAATCCGCGTCGAAAACAATCTTGCCAGATTCAAGGGTGAGGACGCCGCTCTGAATAATAAACGCCGGCATATCGGTACCGCGAATCACCGCACTATCCTGAGAATCGGAAATGGTAACAGCGGCATTCGCGCCATCAACAACGTAGATTACGTCTTCCCCCATCTCAAGCGTCTTGCCTTCAAGCAAAAGCGTGATCTTCTTCGAAATGGAGGTTCCCTTGGATTCCTGCGAATTGCCAATCATGGTGATGGTGGCTTCTGAGACGGTATCATCCGCTTCGATAGCCTCAATCGCATCGGTTAGCGTTTCGTAGTACTGGTTATTCCAGACACAAGAAACGCCCACCGCAGGTTCGAGCTGACTAGAATCGTCGCTCGCAGGTGCAAGCTGGGCGTTACCCTGAGTAGCAGCCCCGACAGAATCTGCCTGCGTTGTAGCATCTGACAAAGCTGGCGTTTGCGCAGTGTCAACTGATTCCTGAGCGGAAGGTTGCGCAGCCCCTTCCACCACTTGAGCCGCGGCTGGCGAAGCGGTTTCAAGTTCGTCGGCATGCGCCTGATACGGGACGATGGGTGTGAAACCCACCACCGTAACGACGGCCATGAAAGCGCTTAGCACCCCCTTGGCGAACTTCATACGCGAGTCGCGTATGCTTGCAGACCCACTCATTCGATCACCTTCCTCAATCGCACGGACCCAACCCCCATAAGTAAGGGCGATGAACGATGGAATGCAGGTATAGAGCGAGCGACGCAGACCCACTCTGCCCCCTTCATACCAACTTCACAATTGTAGCATCATTTGAGGTGGCAAAAGTCCCAATTCGTGGATTTGCTAGCACATTTTTTTCGTTACGGAACCGTCATTTTAGAAATAGTCGCTCAGTTCACAGAATTCCTAGAAACCGTACTTTATCAGGGGAAATGATATCGTCCCGCTTTCATACTATACGAATCCGACAGAATCGCCTTCCCCAATCGCGGTAACAGGGAGGCAAGAAGCGTATCGAGCACCGAATGCAGTTCGCGAAGGTCGCACCCACGCTTCTTAATGCGCTTAACGTCTTTCTTGAATTGAGTGGTAACGACCAGCCTAAGAGACATTGCTACACCTAGTCATCGAGCTCAAGCGCTGAAAACATCTCGTCGACCGACGAGAACGACTCGCCGCGCGCCTTGCCACTCATAATGTCGCGCGATTCCTGAATAGCCGCTTCGGTTTCAGCGTTATAGCGAGGCTGACGCACGTCGAACGGAAGACCGCCTTCCATGACGGACTTATGCAAAAAGATGTTAATGGCCTCGGTAAGCGTCATGCCAAGGCTCGAAAACACCGATTCGGCGTTGGCCTTCACTTCGGGGTTTACGCGCATATTGATTGTCGCAGACTTAGCCATAATGCAACTCCTTTTGTAATGGCAATGCATATACATTGTATCACCCTAGATATACATAGAGCAACACGCCAGTAGCAGGGCGTAAGCGAAGCGAAGCTTCACGCAAATCCGCGCCCAACCCCGAACAGCGCCAGTAAAAGCATGAATCAACGAGCGCACGAGTCCGGCGCACCCACCCGTAAACAAAAGAGGAACGCGAGGGAAAACCTCACGTTCCTCTATGGCTCCAGCAACACGCGCCGGACGAGCAGCGGAGCGGGTGCCCCGCCGGGTTATGCGCCCCGCCGCCCGGGACGACTCGCAGGTCAAGGGTTAGATGCTGAAGAGCCCGAACTGGGCGCCTACGTAAGCGACCAGAATGATGACGAGCAGAACGGGACTGACATATTTGATCATGATAGTCCAGACGCCCTCGAGGCGGAACCTGCTCGAACGCTTCACTTCTTCGACGATGACTTTCGGCTTTACGATCCAACCAACGAAAATCACGGTCAAAAGGGCCACGATGGGCATAAGTACCGAGTTGGAAATGAAGTCGAACAAGTCGAGCAATGTGCTGCCCTCGCCCAGCGGTTCCAGGAAGGAAAGGCCGTTATAGCCCAGGTTCACAAACATGCCGGCGAGAACAACAACCAGAATAGTGACGATCAGCGACTTACGACGCGTCCAACCCGTGCCGTCGGCAACGATGGAAACGCAAGCTTCGGCTAGGGAGATGGCACTCGTAAGCGCGGCAAACAACACCAACACGAAGAAGGCAAACCCAATAACAGGGGCAATGCCGCCCATCTGCTCGAACACGGTAGGCAGCGTGATGAACATGAGGGAAGGACCGCTCTTTGCGGCAACGGCTTCCGCGGAACCCATGGCGATAAAAGCCGCGGGCACGATCATAAGACCAGCAAGGATAGACACGACCAGGTCGGTACCGCCAATCCAGGGAACGCTACGCGTAAGGCTTTCCTTCTTATCCAGATAGGAACCATAGGTGACCATAATGCCCATGGCCAGCGAGAGGCTGTAGAACATCTGGCCAAGCGCGCCAATAAGCAGCTCGGGCGAGAACTTGCTGAAATCGGGCAGCAAATAATACACCAGACCGTCGGTAGCACCAGGCCAGGTAAGCACGTAGATGGCAATGGCCAATGCCGCTACCAGCAGCAGGGGCATCATGACGAGATTCGCCTTTTCGATACCACCCTTCACGCCCAGCGAAACGATGAGGAACACCACCACCATGAACAGCAACATGAACATAAAGCTACTGTCGGGGCTGGTGATGAAGTTCACGAAGAAGGTGCCACCATCGGCGATTTCGGCAGGAGAATTCACCAGGTAGCTAGTAGCGTACTTAGCAACCCAACCGCCAATGATGCAATAGTACGGCGTAATGATAAACGGCACGGCAGCAGCAAGTATGCCGATAAACGAATACTTTTTGCCGAACGAACTGTATGCGCCAATAACCGACTGCCCTGTCTTGCGACCAAGAGCAATTTCGAGCAGAAGCATGGAAACGCCGAACGTGAAGACAAGTACGACGTAAGTAAGAATGAACATGCCTCCGCCATACTTAGCTGCCAGGTACGGGAAGCGCCACATGTTTCCCAAGCCCACGGCACTTGCGGCGGCAGCGAGGATAAACATCCATTTACCCGACCAAGACGAGCGCTCCTTCGCGTTCTGCACCATACAAAATCCTTTCCTATGTAAGCATCCCGTTATTATAAACAGAGTAATGCGTCTACGCCGATGCGATTCCTTTCCGCGGCGAATTAATAAAGCCGAAATACACATAACAAGGTACCCGCGCGTAATATGCAGTTTTACCCCGTTTTAACCACTCGTGAACGCGAGCGCGGTACCATATCGCACAGCAATCGAATCGAAGGAGTTCTGCCTATGTGCGGCATCTGCGGTTTTACCGGCGCAAACAAGCGTACCGATAGCACCGAAACCCTAAAGGCCATGTGCGACATCATGGCGCATCGCGGCCCCGACGGCGAAGGCCAGTACATCGACGGGAACATCGCACTTGGTCACCGCCGCCTTTCGCTTATCGACTTGGCGGGCGGCAACCAGCCCATGGTGCGTTCCACCGGCCAGCACGAAGCCACTATCACCTCCCCCGCACGCCAGCTCGACGGCACGCCGTGCGGTTCCGAAGAGGACATGCTGGCCACGGGCGATTTCGCCATCGTGTTCAACGGCGAAATCTACAACTACCGCGATCTGCGTGCCGAACTTGAAGCCGACGGCTGGATGTTCCGCACCAATTCCGACACCGAAGTTCTGCTGACCAGCTATCTGGCCTGGGGCAAAGACTCCCTCACGCGCCTGCGCGGCATGTTCGCATTCGCCATCTGGAATCGCGCCGCCGGCGAGCTTTTCTGCGCGCGCGACTACTTCGGCATCAAGCCCTTTTACTACACGCAGCAACAGGGCCAGTTCATTTTCGCATCGGAAATCAAGTGCATCCTGGAGCACCCCGCTTACGAGCGCCAGCTGAACGAAGAGGCGTTGGCACAGTACCTGTGCTTCCAGTTCAGCGCCCTAGACGAAACGTTCTTCAAGGGCATCTTCAAGCTGCCGCAGGGCCACTGCCTCACCGTTCGCGCGAATGGCGAAGTAGAGGTCGAGCGCTGGTGGCACCCCACGTACAACTTCGACGAAAGTCGCAGCGAGGCCGACACGGTGGAAGCCATCCACGAGGCCATGCGCGAAAGCGTGCGCTACCACAACGTCGCCGACGTGGAAGTGGGCTCGTTCCTTTCCTCGGGCATCGACTCGAGCTACATGGCTGCGCTGCTGGCCAAGGAAAACCCTGACATCCATACGTTCACCGTTGGCTTCGCCGAGTACGAGGGCGAGCGCGACGAGATCTCGTGGGCCAGCGAATTGGCCGATGAGCTGCACATTGCCAACGACCGCAAGCACATCACCGAGGAAGAGTACTGGGCCAGCCTACCGCGCGTGCAGTGGCACATGGACGAGCCCTCCGCCGACCCCAGCGCCGTAGCCCTGTACTTCGTGGACCAGATTGCCGCCAAGAAGGTAAAGGCAGTCCTTTCAGGCGAAGGCGCCGACGAGTTCTTTGGCGGATACCGCGTGTACGAAACGCCGTGCGCCAACGCGCGTTTGTCCTGGTGCCCCAAACCGCTGCTGCGCGCTGGCGCCGCCGTGCTGGGCAAGCTGGGCATTCGCGGAGCCAACTACCTGCGCCGCGCCAGCGAAAGCGTAGAGGACTGGTATTACACGAACGCAAACGGCGTCGCGTTTTCCCAGGCCGAACGCGCGAAGCTGCTGAAGCACCTGCCCGAGGGCCTTCCCACGCCGCAGCAAGTGGTGGCCAAGGCCTACTCCGAAGTCGCCAACATGGACGAAACCACGCGCATGCAGTACGTGGACACGCAGTTCTGGCTGGTAGGCGACATTCTGCTGAAGACCGACAAGATGGCTATGGCGCATTCGCTGGAAAGCCGCGTGCCATTCCTGGACACGCAGGTATTTGGCGTCTCCGCCACCATCCCCACACGCCTGAAGGTAAGCAACGAGCAGAGCAAGCTCACGCTGCGCCAGGCCGCCGAGCGCGCCATCCCGCAGGCATGGGCGCAGAAGCAGAAGCTTGGCTTCCCCGTTCCCGTGGTGGGCTGGCTGCGTCAGGACACCTACTACAACCAGGTGAAGGAATGGTTCACCGGTCCCGAAGCGCAGCAGTTCTTCAACACCGACGAGCTTGTGCGCTTGCTCGACGAGCACAAGGCCGGAACGCGCGACAACACGCGCAAGATCTGGATTATCTTCATGTTCCTCATGTGGTACCGCATCTACTTCGTTGACCGCACGGTACCCGAAAAGGTTGTTGCGTAACGCAACGGCGCTCTTCTGACTTGCAGGCCTCGCTTCCCCTGGGAGCGGGGCCTTTTCATGGAAGGCGTTGGGCTATGCGGCACCCACCGCGTACCAGGCAATCTTTTCGTCGCGCCAACCGAGGCGTACGAGATTTTTGTGTTCGGAGGCGCTTGCCGTGAAGTTGTGGGCACCCGACTTGGCATTCGGATTGTATTCACGCAGGATGGTCACCGCCTGAGCATCGTCGGAGTACCAACCAATGCCCTCGTAGTTCCAACCCACGCTCACCAGGTGGTCGCGCTCGTCTTCGCTCGTGGTGTAGTGATGGTCCCCCGCATTTGGGTTATAGAGGCGATAGACCGGCGTGGAGCTTTCCTTCGGAGCCACCCATCCAATACCCTCGTACACCCATCCGGCTTTCGCCACCGTATTGCGCTCGCTTTCGCTTGCCGTATAGAAATGTTCGCCCGAATTCGGGTTATACAGTCGATACATGCAGTTGGTAGTACTGGAATCGTAGTCATTCGCCCAAGATTGAGCATCATAACCGTAGTATTCCATGACGCCAATAGCATCGGCATACCCTAGCTTCTTCAGCCACGACTTCTGCTGCAGAAGCGGCCCGTCTTCGGGGCTATCTACGTACATATGCTCCACGAGCACGGATGGCAAATTGTTCTTACGCGGGATACGCAGCATGCCGTAGTAGTCGGTCAACGATCCGTCGGGGTAGTAATCGCCACTCGACAGGCGAATCTTCAAGCCGTTGTACGCGGGATCTTGCGGATGCACGCCCGCAGCCTGCAACTGGGCGGCAATCTCCTCGGCAATGGCGCGTGAAGGCGTCGCCGTACGGGAAAGCCTGTATCCGCTTTCCACGTACTGGTGATACACCTGATAGCCCGAAGCCCCTATCGTGTCTTCACTCTGGGCGTTGTTGTGCAGGCAAATGATTACGTCGGCCCCCGCCGCCACGGCACGTGCCGTACGCTCGTTCAGGGAAACCGTCTCGTTCTTGCCACGCGTAAGCACCACGCGCACATTCGGATACTGCACGAGCTTTTCCTTGCAGTATTGGGCGATTTCCCAGTTCACGTCCTTTTCCACGACGTACGACACCGCGCCATTTTCGCTGCCGCCATGGCCAGGGTCGAGCGCCACGATAAGCGTACGATCGTTACCATACGAAGTAGGAATAGATTGGATGGCAAGGGAAAGCCCGTCGTCGCCCTCGTCGACAAGAGAAACGTCTTCGCCGTCGGAGGAGTAGGCGTCTTCGGGAGCATATTGCTCAGCCGCGAACGCCACATGCGGCTCGAAGGCAAGCGCAATCGCGAACGAACAGGCCAAACACAATGCCGCAGCTCCGACGAAACGTACAAAACGACCCCATACACGCATACTTCCCCCAACCTATGCAGTTCACCGCTCCGAATATACCACTTTCCCAATACACCTCTCGCATGCAGAAGGATGAGCAAGGGGCATCACCCCGCGCCAGGCGCGGCCCCGGGATGGCTCCCCTCGACCCGCGAGGCGGGCGGCGGGGCGCATGGCCCATCGGGGGCACTCTGAAAGCAAAATTTAAAAGGCCCAGCTCAGCTGGGCCCGAATTCTCGCCAAGGGCGAGAATTCCAAGTAAGCGCATGAAGCAGCGCAGCGCATGAGCGACGTCTTTCGCCCCGTTGAGGGGGCGAAAGACAAGCGAACAGCGGAGCGGTGCCCCGATGGGCCATGCGCCCCGCCGACCGCTCCCCGGGATGGGAAAGCCCAGCCCGAGAGGGTTAACCTGCAGCTACGCCATACCAGGCAGTGCCCTCGTCGTGCCAGCCCAGATTCACGAGGTTCTTGTGCTCCTCGAGGCTGGTGGTGTAGTTGTGGGAGCCCGACTGGGCGTTGGGGTTGTACTCGCGGTAGAGCTTGACGGTCTGGGCGTCGTCGGAGTACCAGCCGATGCCCTCGTAGCTCCAGCCGAGCGAGACCAGCCAGTCGCGCTCCTCGGCGCTCGTGGTGTAGTGGTGGTCGCCGCCGTTGGGGTTGTACAGGCGGTAGACCGGCGTGTCGCTCGTCTCGGGGGCTACCCAGCCGGTGCCCTCGTACTGCCAGCCAAGAGCTACCAGGCCATCGCGCTCCTCGTCGCTGGCCGTGTAGAAGTGCTCGCCGCCGTTGGGGTTGTACAGGCGGTTCATGGCAACGGTCGCCACTTCGGGAGTGGGGTCATCACTACTAGGTTCTTCGGGCTGATCCGGGTCATCCACCTCGGAGCTCGGTTCGCTCAGCACGGTTACCTGCGAGGCGTCAATCGAGGCGTATACAGTCGTAGTCGAAGGATTGAAATTTCCCACCTGCACTACCACAGAAAGAGGAATGGCACGCAACACCGATGCCACATGCAAGGTATAGGTGTGCGTGGCATCGTCGTTTACCGAAACATCGGCAACAAGACCCTCGCTGCCATAGGAAACGGAAGTCACGATTGCATCGTTTTCAGCCGTGGTCGTCAGCTGAACGTTATACGTATCTCCAGAACGTTCGATAACGACGGTGTCCTGAAAATAGCGACCCTCAAACGTCTTGAGGTTGCCCTGCAGCAACGTAAGCGGTGCCCTGTACGAACCACCGTCCTTGAAGGAATACGCCGACGCCCCCGTATAAGAATCCACCGCAGCAGCAAGATTCGATGTCTGCATGTTGACCTGCGCCTGCGTTGCTTCGGCATCGTCGTAGACGCTCTGAGCGTCTGCAATGGCCGCAGCGAGCACATCGTAGTCAATGCTCCCATCGTCGCTCACCGCTTGCGCAGCGGCAATTTGCTGTGCAAGCGCCGACCTATCGACTTCGACTTCTTCCTCGGCAGGGCCATAGGCAGCGTCAAACGCATCCCAATCAATCTTCATCGCGACGAGCTTGCCGCCCATCTGGGAGAACGTGGCATACATGCACACATAGCCCTCGGAAACGGACTGCGCATTAAGGGGCATTCCCACCTTCGTTACGTAGTTGACGCCGTCAACGGTAACGTACTCGTACTCGTCCACGCGAGAGGGGCTACCCAGAGCGGTCATGGCCCCACCTGAAAGCGTATAGCCGTCGGGATAGTAGCTCATCTTGCTGACATACGCAGCATACGATGCCCCAAACGCCTGCACGGACGCGCCCTGGTCGAGCGTAAAGCGCAAATAATAGCTTCCATTCGTTACTTTGAGCGTCGCGTCCTTGGCAAGAACTACCCCCGCCATGGATTCACTGTCCACAGCGCTGGCCTGGTTCAACGAAACGGATACGTCATATGAACCATCAGGTAAATTCGAGCGATCGTACGCAGCGCCCGACCCCGCCTCTTCAGCATGCGCAGAAATAGGCAACGCGCACATAAAAACGCACGCGCATGCAACGGCAGCGCACATCGCCAACAACATGCGAAACGCTGTTTTCACTTTCGATTTCATCCTTCCCCTTTCTTTATCGGAAACAAAACAGAGGGAAACGGGAGCAGTGTCCCGTTTCCCTCGCATCTAAAAACGATCGACTACAGGCCGAACCAGGCCGTGCCCTCGTCTTGCCAGCCAATAGAGACAAGATACTCATGCTCCTCGAGGCTGGTGGTGTAGTTGTGCGAGCCCGACTGGGCGTTGGGGTTGTACTCGCGGTAGAGCTTTACCGTCTGGGCGTCGTCGGAGTACCATCCGATGCCCTCATACTGCCAGCCAAGTGCGACCAGGCCATCGCGCTCCTCGGCGCTCGTGGTGTAGTGATGGTCGCCGCCGTTGGGGTTGTACAGGCGGTAGACCGGCGTGTCGCTCGTCTCGGGAGCCACCCAGCCGGTGCCCTCGTACTGCCAGCCAAGAGCTACCAGGCCATCGCGCTCCTCGTCGCTGGCCGTGTAGAAGTGCTCGCCGGAGTTGGGGTTGTACAGGCGGTTCATGGCAACGGTGGCAGCCGAAGAAAAAATGGTGACCTCGCATTTCGACGATTCAACCGAAGCCGCATTGGCAAGGAGCCCCACGACATTCGTTACGACCACGCTGTACTCATGCGTTCCCTCTTCGGAAGCGGGAACCAGATAGCTCGACGAGCAGGCGCCATCGATGGCAACGCCATCCTCGTACCACTGATACATGAGTGTGCCCCCATCGGGCGAATTCGCAGCGACCGAAAGCAGACCACCCTGCCCCACTGCGTACGCAGCCGCAGCGGGAAGATCGGTCTGGATGACCGGAGCAGAAGCCTGCGCAAGTACATCCACCGTAGCAACCGTGCTCTTCGAGGTGGCGGAAAGGCCATCGTGCGAGGCAGTCGCCACGCAATAGTACTCATGAGACCCAACCGTTGCGGCTTCGACGGTATAGCTCGAAGAATTCGCGCCCGCAATGGCAACGCCATCTTCGTACCACTGGTAGGAGATCTGCGGGGCATTCGAAGAAGCAGCCGAAAGAGAGTCGGCCTCTACGTGCAGAGTCACATCCGCACCACCCTGAACGATTTCTACGGGCAACGCACTCAGATCGGTAGAGAACACCGGTTCGTCAAGCTCGCCTACCGCAGCAGAAGCAACAAGGTAGGTTGCATCGCGGACATCGGCGCGGAGAATGGTTCCATCTGCGGGAACCTTCCAGTCGATGGTATCGTCGCTACTCCAGTCCTGAAGCACCGTCTCGCTACCGTCTGCATTTTCCTGCACGAATCGATAGCTTACGGCACCTTCCACGCCACCGGCAGACTCCGCCTGAACGGAGACCACGGCGCCACCATCGACAACGCCAGTAATGGACAGCGAAGCAGTGAGACCCTCGTACTCCTTCAGCTGGGTTGCGGGGTCGGCACCGATTGCCTCTAGTGCGGCCTTGGCGGTCTCGTAACCGGCGGAACCCGCGGGAGCATACACCATGATTGCAGAAGCGTCCGCAGAACCAAGATTCAATCGAGCCGTATCCTCGGCCACGACCAGCGTGTTCGGCGCACCCGACAGAGAGAAGTCAAGATTGGTCATGCCGGAGCCGAAGTAAGCAGTCTGGCCCGACGAACCCTTCGTGTCAGAATACTTGCCGTTATTGCCGCCACGAACGATGAGGTGGTTCGGCGTGGTGCCATCATTGGAGCTGTCATCGGCATAGAAGCTCTGGCGGAACGCGTTCTGCTCGATTTCGACGATATTGTCACCGAACTCCAGCACGTCAAAACCGCCAACGTTGTAGTACATGCCGCCAGAATTGCAATCGGCGAACGCATTGCTCTTCACGTACTTCAGGCTTTCGGGCAAGGTCACACTCGAAAGGCTCGTATCCTCGAAGGCAAACGACTCGATTGTCTCTACGCCCTCGGGCACCTCATAGCTACCCGTACGACCTGCGGGGTAATACACCAACGACGTTGCGTCCTTGTTAAACACCACCCCATCGATACCGGTGTAGTACAAAGCGTCGGCGGGCACATTAACACGCTGCACGTTGGGGCACCAGCTGAAGCTGTTTGCAAAATCGCCGTCAGCCAAGTTGCGGCCCAGCGTCACTTCGGTCAGGTACGTATTGTCGATAAAGATGCCGTCGTCGATGGTGAGCAAGCTATCGGGGAACGTCATGGACGTAATCGAAAGCTGATTGAAGGCACCTGTGCCAATCGACTCCAGACCCTCGGTAAGATCCAGGTTCTGAATGAAGCGATCGAGCGCAAACGCACTGCATTCCAAGCGCTTCAAGCTCGCGGGGAGCACGATATCGTCCTCCAGGTACGTACCCGCAAACGCGGAATCGCCTATCGTCTGCAAATGGGACGGAATGCCAGTCGTAGCCGCACCCACAGCCGTATCGGTCAGGTAAATATGCGAGAAGAACAGGCAGTTGCTGAATGCCGAAGCCCCAATAGACGTCACGTTATCACTCATGGTGACCGTCTCAATCGACGAGTTGCGGAAGGCGTTGGCGGGAACTACGGTAAGAGAGCTCGGCAGGGTGACGTTGCCCAAATTCGTACAATTCTCGAACGCCGCCTCCCCAAGCGAAACAACCGAAGAAGGCAGAACGACATCCCCCTTGGCACCCGCTTCGCTAAAGGCATGGTCGCCAATTGAGACAAGCTGGCTTGCATGCTCGCTCGTGTCCTCGAACGTAAAGTTCTTCGACGAACCAGAGCGCGACCAGCCACCATTCGAGGTATCTACTATCAGAGCAAATGCATACGATCCGATGCTGCGAACGCTCGCGGGAATCATTACGTCGGTCACAGCAGTATTGCCATAGAAGGCCTTATCGGCAATGGCGGTAACGTCGTTGGGAATCTCAATCGAGCTATTCGTGCCCACATATCCCGTAAGGGTATGGTTCTCGTCGATGACGAAATCGTCGTAGTCGGACGTACGCATGCGCACCATGGCAGTGGCTCGGTACGTCTTGTCGCCATCAACCACCGTGGCTACAAGCGTCACGTCGCCAACTTGATAATCGGCGCTCACCGCTGCCTGTAGGCTATCGGAGGCGTCAACCTGCACGGTTGCCACTTGATCGGTGCCCTCGAGCGTCCATTCGACCGTCTTTCCTGCAAGATTGCCCGAAAGCAACGCAGTGACATTAGACGCATTAGCATCGCCCTTCACCAGATTAACCGTCTGGGCAGACAGGGCAATTCCTGCTTCGTCGCTTACGTCGGCAACCGTAACGGAAGCGGTAGCTGTGAGGCTGGGATTGTCGGCAACGGAAACGGTAATCGACGTCGTGCCTGCGGCAACGCCAGTAATAACGCCCTCACTATTCACCGTGCAGACGCTAGGATCACCGCTCGACCACACGAGAGAAGTCTGTGTCGTATCAACGGGGGCAAGCGTGGCGCTTGCGCTAATCGACTGACCAGGTGCAACCGAATACGCATCACTTGAAAGCGAAATCTTGGTTGCGGCAACGGGATTAATGACGGCCGTCTGCGCACTGCTGCAGTTTAGGCCGTAATCCCATGCGCGCAGCTGAACCGTGTTGGTAATGGTAGAAACATCGCCCCAGGCATTCTTCACGTCGTCGATAGAAATGGCAAACGTATACGTGTGCGTGCCATCAGCATTATCAACCACGCTCACCGCATCATCACCATACACACGGTAAAAGCCCGAGCACGGCGTAATATCGGAGACATCATTCTTGAACAGGTCGATGCTTGCAATAAAGGTCGCATCGGTCACCTGCACGTCGATTTCAGGACCATTGTCGCCGTCGGCATTGTACGTAACGCTATCCACCGTCGGCGCGGTAGTGTCGTAATATACGGTGAACTCGGCCGACTGCTCCTCGCTGGTGGGACCCGACGTCTTTGCCGTCTCCGTAAGGGTATATGCGCCCTCGCCCGCAGTAGGAACGAATCGGGCGTAGTCGCTGCGAACCGCTTCCACGAGGGCATAACCCCCTGAAGCGCAGTACGTCTTCGAAACGTAGCTCAGCTCATACGAGCCATCGTCTTCGCCATTCGGGCCTGTAAGACTATACGTAATGGAATCCACGTTACGAAGCAGGCTTGTTTGGGTAAGAATGCCACGATTGGCACCATAGAACGCAGAATCGGAGATGACCATCTTGCTCGCATCTACCGTAGCGAAGTTGTACGCACCGTCCTTCAGAGGGTTCTGACCAAGGTAGCGGCCGGTAACGGCATCGCACAGCGCATTGGGATACATATGCACCGAATTGACGCTGGTCGCGTCGAACACGGAGGCATCGCTCCAGTCGCCGTAGAAACCCAGAAACGGAACCGACAGGTCCACGCCACCATCGGATGCTTCCAACATGGCATAGCCATCCACGAACGTGCCATTGGGCGTGTTTTCCGCGGCCCACGTAGTGAAAGCCTCTTCGCATGTGATGGTAACGATATAGCTCGCCGTGCCGTTTGCGGGAACGGTGACCGTGCCATTGTTATACGCATCGCCACCATACGTGACGCTAATGCCACTGTTCGTCCAGTTGGCTGAGCTCAGCTGGAAAAAGCCATCCTGCACCTTTTCGGAAAGGGCAGCTGCATTCGCGGTATACGTATGCTCGGTAGAGCCCAGATTATGCAGCGTCACGGTAAACGACCAGGAACCCGTGCCGCTTTCGCCCAGTTCGGCTTTCGGGCGCGAAGCGTCCTCGGCACCCTCCACCGTGAGATACACGTCACTCGTAGTGGCAGCCACCGTATTCACCTGACCCGCACCCGTATGACGCGGAGAGTAATACGAACTTTGATCGCTCGTATCAACCATGGGAGTTGCCGTGCTCATGAGCAGCTGCGTTACTACATCCGCCTTCTCGTCATCGGACATGCCGGCAAACTTGGAATCACCGTCAATGTACTCATGCACCTGGGCGGCAATGCCAGAAATCTGGGGAGTGGCCATGCTCGTTCCGCTCATGTACTCGTATTGATTGTTCAGAACGGAGGAATAGACGTTTCCACCAGGAGCCGTAATTTCGGGCTTGAGCTTCAAGTCGGACGTAACGCCCCAGCTCGACCAGGAATTTACGGGGTAAATAGTTGAAGCATCATCGTTTGAGGACGCCGCAGCCGACACGGAAATCGAACGGTCGGAAGCGCTTATGGCAGCAAGAGCAGCGCCATCCGCAGAAGAGACAAAGGCGACAGGGAAATCGACGGGAACGTCAGCATAATAGCTGTCACCCCAATCGTTATCGTCGGTGCTGCCAATACGAACGGCGGAACAGTCTTCCAGGGCGGGGTCGTAAATGATTGCGCCAATGGCACCCCTTTCGGCGGCCGCCGCAATCGCACGAGCATACGAAACCGTGCTATAGCCCGTAGGATTCTGATGCCCCACGATCAAAGCAACTTTGCCATCGAGGGTTGCCCCAGAAGCCTCGAAATCAACCTCGCCAAAATCCTGACGAGCACCCGTACCCACGTACACTACCGAACAATCGCCGCCCGCCAGACTCGAAAACGGTGTAACGCGCGCAAGCCCATCAGGGTCGAGGGCGTCATAGTACGATACCTCTGAACCCGCCGACGTCACAAACGTATTACCAGCGGAAGCATCCGCGCTCTCCGATACTTCTGCACTCACGCCCGCGGTAGCTTCACTTGCCACTGCAAAGGCACCAGAGATGGTTGCCGGGTTGGACACGATGCTGTCATCGGGGTCGGAAGCGTAAGGGAGATTGCTTCCCGACGTGTTGCCATACGCGGAAGAATACGAATTACCTGCGGCAACGTTCACCGTGGCACCCGTAGCCTCAAGCGCGTTGATGGCGTTGGCATACGTAGGCGAACCCTCATCGGAAAAACCCGCATCCGAGCCAATAGAAATGTTCACCGAATCAGCACCGAGCGTGGCAGCATCGTCGATGGCAGCCAAAAGCGAGCTGTCGGAAATGCCTCCCGTGCTATCGCTTGCAACTTTCATGATGGCCAGCTGGGCATCGGGCGCATTGCCTCGAATGGTCGTACCGCCATTGGCAGCGGCAATGCCCGCAACATGCGTACCGTGCTCCAAGCCGTCAATAGACGGGTTCACATCGGTATCGCCATCCGCATAGTCATAGGCGAAAACGATCTTCTCGCTTACGTAGATGCCATTGCCGCCCGAAGAGAGCGTCGAAGCAGCTTGCTGCGCCGCGCTCTGCGTAAAGCGAACCGTTTCATCTGCGATATCACCAGAAAACGCTTCATGATCCGTGTCGATGCCCGTATCGATAATGGCGATAAGCTGCCCGGCACCCGTATAGGAGACATCATCGGCACCCGTAATATCGAGCGCAGGCTGATTCATGAGGCTCGAATCATTCGCATCCGTTGCTTCGGTTTCCGCCTCTTGAGAAACGGGAACATCGTAGACAGACTCTACGAACGCATTAGCGACGCCATCCATATTCTTGATGTCATCGACGATAGACGAGGGCGCGGAAATGGCAAAACCGTCGATAGCCGTGTAGTAATCGGCAACGGTTTCCATGGAACCGCCGTTTTCGTCAACGGCTTCCTGCACGCTCATGAGCGAAAGGCCCGCATCGCCTTCGCCCTCAGACTCCTCCGAGGAGGCTTCTTCTTGGGCCTCGGCAACAGCAGTATCAGCCAAAGCCTGGATTTGGCTCTTCACGCGATCGTGACGGGAAGAATCGGAGTTATCCGACAAGATTCCCATTAGGTTAAACAGAGAAGGCGCTTCTTCGCCCGCGCCATCCTCCAGTTCGACGATGATGGTACTAAACTGGAGTCCACCATCATCCGAACCAGATGCGTCATCCACCCCACCAGACGACCCACTGTCACTTGAATCAACATTCGCCTCACAAGAGGCATTCTGCACGCTATCCCCTCCGCTCGCCGATACGGGTGCAATCGTATCGGCGAACGCAGCCGTCTGCGGGACCATCAGCGTGCACACCATAACCGCTGACAACGCGCCCCTCAGGCAGCCCTTTACGCTACCTTCCATAAACACTTCCTTTCCTTATGCGTTACTTTGTTGTTAACCAAGTGCAACATTTCTAGCATAAGTTAGGTAAGGCTTACTTTTCGTTCTTTATTGACCTGGCCTATCTCCTGACTACTTCACGAGGTTTCCATAGAAGAATGGCGTTCATCGCGTCCTTTCGGGCTATTCCCCATAGCGATTTGGAGCAGCCGCCATGTAACGAATTTCCACCCCTTGTTCACGCCGCCCCACTTCCACAAACGCAAAGCGCCCGTGCGGCGGAAAGCCAGCACGGGCGCGAAAGGTTATACGATAACGGCTAGGAAAGGCGATTCGTATCTACCGAGATGATATGACCTTCGGCATCTTCGTAGATGGCCAGCTTGCCATCGCGGGACGCATACAGCTGACGGAAGGTTGCGGGAGCATCATCGTCGCGATTCTGCTTGTCGCGCTTCTTGTCCTTTTCCTTCTTCATCTTCTTACCTTTCTTGCCCTTTTTCTTCTTCCCCTTCTTATCCTTGTCCTTCTTGCCCTTCTTCTTTTTCTTCTTGGGAGCCTCGTCGAAGGCATCGTAGTCAACGGGCGGGAACGAAGTGTCATAAGACAGGGTGGAGCCCTCTGCGATGAGGCGCTCGACCGCACGATTACGCAACTCAGCGGCCTTGCGCTCTGCCTCGTAATCGGCAGCAGCATGGCGATCGCGCTCGTACGAAGGATTCGAGGGGCGTTCAGTGCCCTGCTCGGGTTCGAATGCGGGCGCCGTTACGTAGACGAACGAAGGCATGTTTGCCGCACGCGGCTCGGTGCTGTCAAGGGCGCCCGCAGCTTCCTGTTCAGGGAAACCCGCATACCTGCGACGCTCGCGTTCCACGCTCTCGGCGACCTCTTCGGGCTTGGGAGATTCCTCTTCGGAAACGATGGACACCTCTTCACCCAGGGCATCGCTTGCAAGCGTTCCGTCGGGCGCAAATGCAGGTGCTGCCTGATCGGCGGAAATGGCAAACGACCCATCCTTGGGCTCGTACTCGGTAGCAACGGCCGCAGCAGCCTGCTGAGCAGCGCGCTCGGCCTCCTTCTTCGCCTCGGCTTCGCGCTCGGCGGCAAAGAGCGACTTCACGATCTCGTCGTCTTCGACAACCGGGGCTTCAGAAGCCGCAGCCTGAGAGGCAGGCTCGTCCTGGGCAACGGAAACGACATTATCTTCGTTGAGCTGCGGACGCGGAAGCGGTTCGGAGATGCTTCGCGCAAAGACGCCTGCAGCCGCAGACGCCGCAGCAATTGACGACGATGCGGAATCGGCCTGCTGCACAGGCTCTTCCGTGGATTGGGCTTCTTCTTGCACCCGCCCAGTCGATGCAGAATCTGCAGCGAGCGACGAGGGCATAACGCGAGGCTCGGGCTCTGCGGGAGCCGGCTTTGCCGGCTGCTCCGTCGATACGGCAACTTGCTCCGCTTGAGCGGGCTCAGACGGAGCCTGTTCACCTGCACTACGTCCCAGCGCCTCGGCAACGGACTCCAATTGCAAACCCGACACCGATTCGAGCGCGATTGTCTTTTCGGCATGGGGAGCAACGGGCTCTTCCTGGGGTTCATCCGCAGGAGCGACGTTCAGCTGCTTCTTCAAGGCTTCGCCAAGCGATTCAAGCTCGACCATCTCGGACACCGAAAGGCCAATGGACTTTTCGGCCTCCAGGAAGGAAATCTCCGGCTCGGGCGTTTCCTGTTCGGCAGGCGCAGGAGCGGACGCCCCCAGCACTTCCTGAACCACCTGGTCGGGAATGGGCACCTCGGCCACCGGAACGTCCTGAATGGCCTCTTCAGCAGGAGCAGGCTCTACAGGCTTTTCGGAAAGCACCGAAGACAGCGAAGCCACTTCGGCAGAGCCCAACGACTCGAACTTAATCACGCGACCCGACGGAGCATGAGACTCGGCAGCGGGCGCGGGTTCGCTTGCCGCAGGCTGCTCGACAGCGGTCGCGACCGACTCGACTTCTGCAGGCACCTTGGCAGCAGGCTCGCTCGCCGCGGGGGCTTCGACCATGGGGCTCAACGCCTCAGCGGCCTTCGGAGCAGCATCAGGTGCTTCGGCCGCAGGGGCCTGGGGCGCCGCAAAGGGCTGCTCGGACTCCGCCGTAGGAACAAGGGTTTCCTGAACGGGAGCGCTCGGCTGGACGGCAGGCGCTTGTTCGCCGGAGGCCGCATCGGCCATGGCGCCGCGGAACACGAGAGGTTCCTGCGTCTGCACATGCTGGCCACGCGGAATGACAAACGGGCTCGTAGCATCGTCGTCGACGGGCGCATTGAAGAAACTATCGACCAATTCCTGGGCCTTGTCGTCGGAAGGAGCCCAATCGGGAAGCACGCCCTCGGAGTGCGCGGCAGACTGCGCCTCTTGCGGCGCAGATTGCTGCGCAGGCGCACTACCCTCGGAGGGCTGCTGCGCCACCGGCTCGGCCTCCGCAGGCTTTACGGCTTCCCCGGACTGATTCGCCACCGCGGCTTGCTGCGCAGGAACCTCTGCCTCTGCACCCTGCTGGGCAGACGCAACAGCCTGAACGGGAGACGCGGATTCCGCAGCGGCTTGAGCAGCCGCGGGCTGTTGCTCGGAAGCATCTGCGCTTGCGTCTTGTTTCTGCGGTTCAGCAGCCTCTTCAGCGGCAAGCGAAGGCTGCGGCGCGGGCTCTTCTGCCGCGGCTACAGGCTTGATTACCTCGGTCTGCCCCGCCACGGGCTCTTCCTGCGGATCGTCCGCATGGGCCACCTGAGCTCGATACGTAGAGCCAAGCGACTTGGCGGTTGCGGCCTGCGCCGCATACGTGGTGTCATGACCTTGCGCACGGCTCGACTGGGCCGCGTAGGTGCTTTCCGAAGGAACATTACGCGCAACGATGTGCTCGAGCTCGACGGCAAGATCAGCCAACTCGGCATTCGATGCCGGAGCGTGCTCAAGCTTCTGCGCAATGGAAGCCACGCGTTCCCACGAGGCCGCATCTACGGGTGCATCGCCCTGGGGAGCTGTGGACTGAGGCTGTTCCGGCTCCGCGGAAGCTTCGGCGGCAAGCGCCGAAGCAATACTGCCCACCACAGTTTCGCCAGGCGAAGCAAGGGGAATCACCTTCTCTCCCATGGGAACCACAACAGGCGACGTGGGTTGTACGGCATTGGCGGCTGCGGGCTGCGACGCTTGAGGAGCATCCACCGCAACGGGTTGACCACCCTGCGAGGCCGCGACCGCGGGTTGGGCCGCCTGTGCGGAAGCGGACGCAGGCACGGCTTCGACCGCTGCAGGCTGAGCCACCTGAGCGGGCTGATCCGCAACAGGCTGCGCCTGCGGCGCAGCAGCGGAAACCGGCGCCTGGGACACAGACGCAGCCGTTTCTGGCGCACTGGAATCTACGGTTTGTTGCGCGGTGGCTTGTTCCCCCGCCGACGCAGAGTTGCCATCCCCCCCATATACAACCACTGAACTGTTCGCGGAAACGACGGCACTTTCCACGACTTCGGACGCCTCTTTCGCGTCCTTCTTCTTACGCTTACGGAATAGCATAGGCGTTCCTTTGATATCTCTACCCTAGGTGCCTATTGTACCCCTCATATCCCACCTGCCAAAAGACCAAACCTTGAGCAGGAGCTTTTTCTCCGGCGGCATCGCGCGAGCGCGCTTCCAACACCTGGCCCACCCACGCGGGTTCGCGCAAACCGCGCCCCACGGCAACAAGCGTGCCAGCAATGGTGCGCACCATGGAATGCAAGAATGAACTGCCCACCACGCGAATGCAAACCAGATCCTGACCGGCAATCTGAACGGGAGCAACACTCAAGTCGAGCACGTTACGACACGTGGGCTTCCCCACCGCACTGGCAGCCAGGCAGAAGCTCTTGAAATCATGCTCGCCGATAAGGTACTGCGCAGCTTCGTTCATAGCCTGAATGTCGAGCGGCTCGCACCGCAAATGCCAGCAGAAATCGGCCATGACGAGCGGGGGCAGGGGCCCCACGGAAAGGTAGTAGCGATACTCGCGCCACTGCGCATCGAAGCGCGCCGAAAAGCCATCGGCCGCCTGCCACACATCGCGCACGCCCATATCTTCCGGCGTAAGCGCGTTCAGCGAACGCAGAAGAACGCGCGGGGTGCGCGTTTCAAGCTCTTCTTCCGAGACATCGTAGCTAATGACCTGGCCCAACGCATGCACGCCTGCATCGGTGCGGCCCGCGCACGTGGTGTCGACCGGACGACGATACAACACCTCGAGTGCGCGGTTGAGCTCACCCTGCACCGTGGCAAGGTCGCGGCCATTATGCGGCTTCTGCGTGGCGAATCCGTGGTAGCCCGCGCCGTTGTACTGCAGCAGCAGCGCCATGGTAGCCATTACGATGCAGCGCTCCAGACTTCGCGGCCGAACAGCGAATACAGCTCGCGGTACAAACCGCTATTGCGCGCGTCGACCGTGAGCGGCAATTCCGCGCGAAACTTCTGGCCGTTGTTCTGGCGCACAAACAGCACAGCGCCATCGCGACCGGGGTACTTCTTCAAAATCTGCGTGAGGAACTGCATGTTCTGCTGCGAGAAGTCGCTTTGCTGAATGGTGATGCCCAGCGTTTTCGGCGGTGCGTCCTCTTCGCTTTCGCCCAGGTCGAGCAAGGAGACCTCGAACGCCATAAGCTGGTTGCGGTCGCCGGCTTCGTACTTGCCCTTGATCTTCACGATGGCATCTTCGCGGATGGCGTCAGCATAGTCTTCGTACTTGAAGCAAACGCATTCCACGTGGCCCGTGGTGTCTTCCAGCGTGAACGTGGCCATGCGCGTGCCCTTCTTGGTGAGCTTCGTGGACGCGGCGGAAATCATGCCCACAAACGTGGAATTCTTGATGTCGCGCTCACGTTCAGCCAGATCGCCAATACGGAACTTGGAAAGCTTACGCAGCTTGCTCTCGTACGGACGCAGCGGATGGTCGCTTACGTAGATCTTCAGAATGTCCTTTTCGAACTTCAGCTTCGTGCGCTTGTCCCATTCGATGCCATCGGGCTCGGGTACTTCCTCGTGGAAACCCGAATCCTCGTCATCGGCAAACATGTCGAACATGGAAATCTGACCGGCATTGCGGTCCTTCTGACGACGCGCAGCGTTTTCCAGCAGCGGCGTATCGTCCAAAAAGTGCATGCACTGCTTGCGCGTGTAGCCCGTGCTATCGAACGCACCTGCCTTGATCAGGGCTTCGAGCGTCTTGCGGTTGTAGCTGCGCACATCCATGCGGCGCACAAAATCGTGCAGACTGGTGTACGCGCCACCCTTCTCGCGCTCGGCGATGATGTCCTCTACAACCTTTTCGCCTACGCCACGCACGCCAGCAAGGCCGAAGCGCACACCCTCGTCGACAGGGGTGAATTCCAGGTTCGACTCGTTGATGTCGGGCGGCAGCACCTTGATGCCACTGCCGTTGCAGCTGGCGATGTAATGAATGAGCTTGTCGTTGTTGCCCAGGTAACTGGAAAGCACGGCGGCCATGAATTCATTCGGGTAATGCGCCTTCAGGTATGCGGTACGCATAACCAGCACGGCGTAGCAAGCCGAGTGCGACTTGTTGAAGGCGTACTGTGCGAACTTCTCGGCGTCGGACCAGATCTTCTTCGAGACCTCCAACGAGTAGCCGTTTTCCACGGCGCCGTTGTTCCAGTCCTCTTCCAAGGCCTTCATGACCTCGAGCTTTTTCTTACCCATTGCCTTACGCAGCTTGTCGGCCTTACCCGCCGAGAAGCCACTCATAGCCATGGAGATCTGCATCAACTGTTCCTGGTACACGATGGTGCCGTACGTTTCCTCCAGAATGGGGCGCAGGCGATCGTCGTAGTACTTTACGGGCTTCTTGCCGCTTACGCGGTCGACGTAGTCGTCGACGAAGCCGTTCTGCAGAGGACCCGGGCGGTTCAGTGCAATCGATGCAACGATGTCGGAGAAGCGGCGCGGCTTCATGCGCGCGAACAGCGTAACGTACAGGTTGCCTTCCACCTGGAACAGGCCGTCCATGTTGCCGCCGCACATGAGCTTGAAGCTCTCGGGGTCATCCAGCGGAATCTTGCCGGGGTCGATTTCAATGCCATGGCGCTTCTTCACGTTGGCGCATGCACGACTGATCACGCCCAAAGTACGCAGGCCCAGGAAGTCCATCTTCAGTAGGCCCAGCTCGGGCGTGTAATGACCGTCGTACTGAGTGATGATGCCGCCACCCTTGGTGTCGCGCTTTACAGGCACGTGGTCGGAGAGCGGGTCGCGGCAAATGATGGTTGCACACGCATGCACGCCCTCGCCGCGTACCTGGCCCTCGATGGACTGGGCGGCTTCAATTACTGCCTGGCAATCAGGGTCGTGCTCGTACACATCCTTCAAGTCGGGGTTCGTATCGAGCGCCTGCTGAATGGTGATACCGATTTCGCCGCCGATGAGTTTGCAAATCTTGTCGCCCACGGCATACGGGTAGTCGAGTACGCGTGCGGCGTCACGCACGGCGTTTTTCGCCTGCAACTTACCGAACGTGATAACGCCTGAGATGTGGTCTTCGCCGTAGAACTCGCGCACGTGCTCGATAACGTCCTGGCGATGCTGATCGTCGAAGTCGACGTCGATATCGGGCATCTCGACACGTTCCACGGAAAGGAAACGTTCGAAGAGCAGGCCATACGGCAACGGGTCGAGGTCGGTAATGCCCATGGCATACGTAACAATGGAGCCCGCAGCGGAACCACGGCCCGGACCTACGCCGATGCCGTTGTTCTTGGCCCACATAATGTATTCCTGCACGATAAGGAAGTACGCGGGGAAGCCCTGCTGGATAATAACGCCGGCTTCATGCTCGTAACGCTCGATAACGTCGGGGCGCATCTTGCCGAGCTCTTCCATGTTGGTGGCCTTGCCTTCGCCGTAGCGATTGATCAGGCCCTTCTCGCATTCCTTGCGGAACCACGAGACTTCGGTTTCGCCTTCGGGCACGGGGAAGCGCGGCAGAATGGAGTCGCGCTCCAGCACGACGTTGCACTTTTCCGCCAGCTCGACGGTGTTATCGCATGCTTCGGGGAACTCGGCCATGGCGGCGCGCATTTCCTCTTCCGTCTTCATGTAGAACTGGTCGTTCGAGAAGCGCATGCGATCGACGTCGTCGACCTTGCTGCCTGTGCCGATGCAGAGCATGATGTCCTGCGCTTCGGCATCTTCGCGCGTAAGGTAGTGGAAGTCGTTCGTGGCAATGGTCTTCAGGCCCAGGTCACGCGCAATGCCGGCAAGCTGATGGTTCAATTCCGTCTGCGTTTTGCCGTGGTCGGTGGTAATGCCCTGGTTCTGCAGTTCGATGTAGAAGTCACCCGGTTCGAAGCACGCAGACAGCTTGCGAACCCATTCCACGGCGTCTTGGTACTGGTTCACATCGAGCAGACGCGGAACGATGCCTGCAATGCAGGCCGTAGTACCGATGATGCCCTTGCCGTACTTCTGCAGCATGGCATAGGTGGTACGCGGCTTGTAGTAGAAGTTGTCGACGTGCGATTCGCTGACCAGGTTCACCAGATTGTGGTAGCCCTCGTTGTTCTTGGCAAGCAACACCATGTGGTACAGCTTGGGCTTGCCTTCCTTCTTCAGTTCGTCGTCGGTGGTGAAATAGACTTCGCAGCCAAAGATGGGCTTAACCTTCTGGCCCGTTTCCTTTTCCAGGGCCATGCACGCGTCTTCGAGTTCAGGCACGCCACTCATAACGCCGTGGTCGGTAATGGCAACGGCTGGCATGCCCAGATCGGCCGCACGCTTGACCATGGCTTTTACCTTCGTGGCGCCGTCGAGCAGGGAATATTCCGTGTGATTGTGCAGGTGAACAAACGCCATAACCAAACCTCTTCGTTGCGTGCGTAGCTTCGTTTCTTGTTTCTCGTACGCCATTCTAGCAGCCGCCGCCCACGGGTGGGGAGCCGCTTTCAGGTTTCCACGCTATGTCGAGAAGCGCTGGTGCGACTCGCATGCGGAGGGCCGTAATCATCCGCGATTGCGAAATGAATTATCCCGATCGCACATCCGCCCGCGGTTGCCCCGCTGGGGTTCCGACTAGCGGGGACCATCCCGCAGCGCCACCCAATCGGGCATCCGCCCGCGGTTGCCCCGCTGGACACCCGCTCCGCTGCTCGCGTGGTTTCGGCCCCGCACGGGCCGAAACCTACGCTCGTGCGCTCGCTGGTTCATGCTTTTACTTGCGCTGCCTCGGTTGCCCTGATGATTTGCGTGAGGCTTCGCCTCCCGCTCTCCTCAGGGCAACCGAGGCATAGCGCAAATTTATGGCTTTCACAGTGTCCTACGGGGCAACTGCGAGCGGATGCACAAATGGACGAAACGCGCGTTAGCGCGTTTGCGGGGCCCTTGCGCTCGCAAGGATACGTCGCCTGTCGATGCGCCAACGACAGAACATTTGCAATCTTGTTATTCGCCAAGAACAGCTGCAGAAAGAGCAGGACAAGCGGCAGGCCAATCGTGGCCGCGTAGCGATACCTATAGCTGCACTCAGCGTACTCATCGAACAGAGCGGATGGAGCCTTAGCGCACCCGACACGTATGGGCTGATGGCATATCACCTGGGGCCGTAGCGTGACATGCCCGAAACAAACTGCTCCATCCCGGCAGAAGAGGTTTGGTTAGTGGCTACAAGCCGGAAGAGGAGTGCAAGCGAAATCCACGCGTGGGAGTTATGGAGTTCCGCATTTTATTCGGGCAAAAAAGAAGCCTCGCGAGTGTGCGTGCGCGAGGCTGAGATTCAGCAACGAGAGGAGGGGTATGAGGGGGTCTGGGGTGCCTCCCGCTGTCTGTGGTTACAGTATGCCCAAGCTACCTTAAAAGAATCTTAAAGGTTTTCTAAAACGTTCTGAGCTGGGACGATAATCCCTGGCTCTCGGAGTACGCAACGCATCACTCGATCGTCATGCAACTACCTGCGGAAATGCCTTTTCCGGAAAAATGCATCGGGAGCGGCTTGCTTTGTGTCATTGCCCCAGGTCGGAAGATTTTCGGGACGAAATGAAGGCCGAAAACGCCTCCAGAACTGTCCTTTTCCGGAAAAATGCATCGAGGGTGGGGGGCTTCGGCCTGGCACAACATGCGCAAGCCAACGTGCTATTATGGCGCGCATGGTTTCCGAAGCCGTACATAACGTCATGGTCGCGAACAAGCGCGTAAACACCAAGCCCGAGCTGCTGGTGCGCCGCATGCTGCGCGAAATGGGCTGGTCGGGATACCGTTGCGACTGGAAGAAATGCGTGGGCCACCCCGACATCGCCTATCCTGGCCGCAAGATCGCCATCTTCGTACACGGCTGCTTCTGGCACCATCACGAGGGCTGCAAGCACGCCACCACGCCCAAGTCGAACCTCGACTACTGGAACGCGAAGTTCACGCGCAACCGCGAGCGCGACGAACGCGTGCGCGCCCAGCTGGAAGAAGAGGGCTGGCACGTGGTCGTTATCTGGGAGTGCGAGCTGAAGAAGGACAAGCTGGAAGAAACCAAGCAGGCACTCCACGACGAGATCGAATACGCGTTCGTTCAGCTTCCGGAAGCGGAGTCCCCCAAGCAAGATTCAACCAACGCGGAATAGCTCAAGACGCCGAAATGCCAGCACGCTTGTCACCAGCCCTTGCCTCGCGTGGGATTTCCGGAAATCCCAAAACGAAAAGGGTGCGCCAGCCGAAGCTGACACACCCTTGCAAACGCCTCAAACCTGCACGTGCGTCGCTCATAACCAGCTAGCCCCGCGCGTGTGCCACCCAGGACCAGCGCGAACAACACTGCAGGCAATGTTCGCGCGACCTACAGCAGGTCCTCCTGGGTAAGCGGCTTGAAGCCCGCCTCTTCCAGCGCCTTAGCCGCCTGTTCGGCTTCCTTCGTACCGGCAATCTTCAGCACGTCGACGGCTTTGTCGCCATTCACGGAGAAGCAGTAGCCGTACTCGATGTTCAGGCCCATCTTCGCCAGCGTGTCGAGAAGGCTTGCCAGTCCACCGGGATGGTTCGGCACCTCGATGGCGCTCACCTTGGTGACAAGCGCGCGGAAATCGTTCTCGCGCAGCACGTTCGCCGCGCGTTCGGGCTCGTTGCAGATAATACGCACCAGACCATAGTCGGCCGTATCGGCAATGGTAAGCGCGCTCATGTTGATACCCGCGGCGCCCAGCGTGCGCACCAAAGCATCCAAGCGACCCTCGGAGTTCTCGAGGAAAACGGTAAGTTGATCGATCATTAGCGAATCCCCTCTCGTTTGTCGATGACACGCTTGGCCTTGCCCTCGCTGCGCGGAATGCTCTTCGGCTCCACGATGCGCACCTGCACGGCCACGGCCAGGGCCTTCTTCAGTTCGGACTGAATGCTACGCTGCACGCGTTCCAGCGCGGCAATCTCGTCGAAGTCGAAATCGGCTGCCGGTTCCACCTTCAACGTTACCACGTCCATGGAGCCCTTGCGCGTAAGCTCGATAACGTACCAGCTGCTTACCTGCGGGAACTCGCGCATAACGTCTTCAATCTGGCTGGGGAACACGTTCACGCCGCGAATGACGAGCATGTCGTCGGTACGACCATGCAGGCGGTCGATGCGGCGGTGCGTGCGACCGCAGGCGCACTCTCCCGGAATGATGCGCGTGATGTCGCGCGTACGATAGCGCACCACAGGCGATGCCTCGCGGTCGAGCGTGGTGATGACCAGCTCGCCCCATTCGCCATCGGGCAGAACCTCGCCCGTTTCAGGATTGATGATTTCGCAGTAGAAGTGGTCTTCCGCAATGTGCAGGCCGTTCTGCTCGAGGCATTCAACGGCCACGCCCGGGCCCATCGTCTCGGTAAGACCGTACACGTCAAGCACCTTGTAGTTCAGCTTACGCTCGAGCTCGGCGCGGAAGTTATCACTGAAGGGCTCGGCGCCATGGATGCCCGCACGCAGCGTGAATTCCTTGGCAGGGTCGATACCCATTTCAATAGCCGTATCGGCAATGTGCATGGCATAGCTGGGCGTGCACGCCAGAATGGTAGAGCCCATCTCGCGCAAAATACGAATCTGACGCTCGGTCTGCCCTGCCGACATGGGGATGGTGGTGCAGCCCGCAGCGATGCCGCCATAATGAGCGCCCAAGCCACCCGTGAACAGGCCATAGCCATAGCATACGTGGAATACGTCATCGGGCGTGCCGTCGGCATAACGAATGCCACGCGCAAAGCAATCGGCCCAAATCTGAAGGTCGTGCTCGGTATAGGCGCCTACGGTCGCCACGCCCGTGGTACCGCTGGACATGTGAATCTCGCGCACCTCGCTCTGGGGCACGGCCAGCATGCCATACGGATAGGCATCGCGCAGATCCTGCTTGGTTACAAACGGAGCCTTCTGCAAGTCCTCGAGCGACTGCACGGCATACGGATCGAAGCCTGCGTCGTCAAACGACTGCTTATAAAAGGGAATGTGCTCGTAACAGTTGATGACGGTCTGCTTGATGCCCTCGATCTGAATCTGTTCGATCTTTTCGTGGGGCATCGTCAGGATATCCTGTTGTTCGGACATGCGATTCCTTCCTTGCCCAATTCGCGCCTGCCCATGCAGGCACTCCACTCGAATAGAGCATATCCTAGCGCATTGCACTCTAGCGCGCGATAGTGAACCAGAAGAAATCGGGGAAATGGCCTAGGAAAAGTTCATGTTCTGGAAACGATCGGACATGAACTCGTCGGTATAGTTCTGATCGATCCACACGTCGAAGCCCGTTGCGGGCGGAATGCCATCATGGCGTTCGGCAACGCGGTTGAAGCACGACAGCGTCATGAAGACGTCGAGCGCCAAATAGACGCCCAGCAGCGACACGAGTATCACGCGACGGGGCGTAGTAGGCTCGCCAATAATGAACAGCAATTCGGGCATGATGCACACATACCACACCAGGCCCAACGCACCCCAGAACACTAGAAACGGCACGGCCACCCACTGCGTTATGGCACCCGGTACATTCGAGTAATCCCACGAAGAGGCGTGCATGAACGTGCTCATAGACCAACCGGTAATCTGCTCGAGCATTCCGCCCACCACCAGCGCCACCAAAAACACCTGCCATGGAGCGCAGTGCTTACGGCGCATATAGAACGTGATAACGGTAAGCAACGTGGCGCCTACGCCATACAAGGGAGAGAACGGACCCCACACCAAGCCCACGCGACTTTGCGTAAGCCCAGCCGTGACGAACATCCACGTCTCTTCCAGAAAGAGACCCAACACGCTGCCCACAAAGAACAGCAAGACTATCTGATACCAGCCAATGTGCAGCTTGTCGAGGAAGTCTTCACGACGTTCAATATGCGCAGCACGCACTTTCGCACGCTGCACGCGGGAAAGATGGGGTTTCTTCTTGCTCACGTGAGGCATAGAGAGCTTGCGCTCATCACGCCATTTCTGCGCATCGTCGATGGCCTGACGCACGTCGTCGCTCAGACGCTGCTCTTCCACCAGGTGGCGAATGGTACGGCCAAAACCCGAACGCACCACAAGCACGCGAATGCCGTAGATGACACCCCCGATGACCACAATAAGAGCAAGCAAAGTTGCGATTAAAACGAGCAAGCCGGACTCCCCTTCTTACGGTTGCACACAGGGTCATGATACCCTATGCCGCATGAGTTTATTCGCACTGCATATTCTGGCCAGCGGAAGCAAGGGCAACGCGGCCATCGTAGAGGACACTTCAACGGGCATGGGCGTGCTCATCGATTGCGGCATTAGCGGCAAGGCGCTCATCGAGCGCAGCGAACAATGTGGATTCGACCCATGCAAGCTTCAAGCGGTCCTCATTACGCACGAACATACCGACCATATCAGCGGACTAGGCGTCTGCCTGCGGAAACTCGCAAAAAGCGGCGTAAACCCCACGGTATATGCGCAACAGGCATCCATTGACGGTAGCAACACGCTGCGCGAACTTGCAAACAGCCACGACTTCCGTACGTTCAAGGCGACCGAAGATGACTTTGTCCTGGCCGGCATGCGCATCACACCCTTCCCCACCTCGCACGACGCCATGGGATCATGCGGATTCCGCTTCGAAACCGAAACGGACGTGCTGGGCTTCATGACCGATACGGGCATCGTGACGGGAGAAGCGCACGAAGCGCTGTGCGACGTTCGTCTGCTGGGGCTGGAAAGCAATCACGACCCGGCCATGTTGCGAGCCTGCGCGTATCCCGCCTACGTGAAGGCGCGTATCGCGGGCGACGGAGGACACCTTTCGAACGAGCAATCGGCCGCCGAACTTGCCGAGTTGCTAAGCGACAGGCTCGAGCATGTTGCCGCCCTGCACATCTCGCAAAATTCCAACGACTACCGCATGCCCGGCGAAACGCTGCGTGCAGCTGTGACGCGCGCCAGCCACCCCGCCAACGTACACGTGGCCTACCAAAGCAAGCCCATCACCATTCGCTAAGCATGCTGCGGCCATACCCAGCCGCGCGCGAAATCGACGAACGAGCTTCCCACCGAGGTCACGCGCGCCTTGTTCCACGCCACGCCGTAGCGCATGTGCGTCGCCAAATCGGAAAACGGAACAGATGCGATGCCCGTATACTCGCGGCAAAACGTCTGCGGCATGCACGTAATGCCACACCCCGCATGCACCAGCGAAATCGTCGCTTCATGGTGATTACCACGCACCACCTTATCGGCATGAATGCCGATGCGCTCAAATGCGGCGTTGAGATTCCTAAAAAAGCGGGGAGACGTTTCGGGGCTAAACAGCATCATGGGTTCGTGAACGATGTCCATAACCGAAATCGATTCGCGGCCCGCAAGGGGATGCGACGGCGGCATGACTACGCACACGCTCTCCTCGAACAGGGGGTCAGCTACGATAGTCGATTGACCCTCGATTTCGGAAAGCTCCATGAACGCCACGTCAAGCTTGCCGCTATCGAGACGCTTCATCAGGTTGTTCCACGTGTCAATTTCGATATCCACTTCCACGCTTGGATTCTGCCCACGGTACGCACGCACCATGTCGGGCACGCCCGCCCAGTTCACAGGCCCATGAAAGCCAATACGCAACAGGCCACCCATGTGATCGCCCTCAAGAGCGATGGCGCGTCGCGCGGCATCGTACTCATCAACGATGCGCGAAAAACGCTCAAACGCAACCTGCCCCGCAGGCGTGAGCGAGATGGTTCTCCCCCTTCGGAGCAACTGCGTACCCATTTCCGACTCCAAAGCCTTCATCTGGGCAGACATAGCCGGCTGCGTGATGAACTGTTCATGAGACGCCTTCGACAGACTTTGGGTCTGCGCGACAGACACAAAGCATCGCATGCGAAAGATATCCATGAGAGCACCTTTCTATAGCAAGACGGTGGCACTCTGCAGAAAGCACCACCGTCCCTATCACCAAGCCAACCGGGAGGGATGGTCGGCATATGATGGTATACCAAATTGGCCCTATGCGTTTGCGATGAACTCCGCAGCCAAACGGCCACCCGTGGCGCACCAACCCTGTTCAGATCCGGACATCACGTCAACGTCGTAGCAAAAACCCGTATAGCTACTTGCATCGGTACCCAGCGCGAACAAATGAGGAATGGGCTGCTTGTCGACGTCGAGCACACGTAGGTACTCATCGACATCCAAGCCACCAACGCTCGTGAAGATGGCACGCTGAATGTGAGCGCCATAGAACGGCGGCGTAGCCAACGGCGCGAAATGAGTCGTGCCGTACACGGGGTCGGCGCCTGCCGCAGCACAATCGTTGTATTCCTTCACCGTTGCGGCCAGCTGCTCGGGATCAAGCTCGAGCTTCTGGGCCAGCTCTTCGATCGTATCGGCGCGGAACACATTTCCAGCGGCAATGTTTTCCTCTACGGCCTGGCGACCGCCCTGAATAGGCTCGCCCGCGACATGACCCACAGACACAAGACCAATGGTCATGCCCACATCGCACAGCTGGTCCAGATACGCCTGGTCCATAATCGTGTAGCACTTTTCTTGAGCTACGATGGCATTCGACGCAGCGGAAAAGTCGGCGCACATTTCCTCATTGAAGAAGCGCTTGGCCTGTTCGTTCACGCGCATTGCAGGCTGCCAGGAAAACACCCAGTTAGCCGGCTCTTCAAACTCCGAGCAGCCCGGAATGCGCGTGGAGCCATACATGAGGTTGGATGGATTGCACAGTACGCCGCCCACCTGCTGAGCCATGGTGATGCCGTCGCCGTCGCGGCCGGCAGCGCCCCAATTCCAGATCTTGTCGTAATCGGTATGGCAGAATTCCTCCACCAGGTCCTTATTGTTGCTATAGCCGCCCGTGGCCAGAATGACGTTCTGCGCCTTCAACGCGTATTCCTTCTTGGCTTCCTGGAAGTACACGCCAGCGACCTCGCCATCTTCCACGATAAGCCCCGTAGCAGGAGCTTCCTTGCGCACGTCTACGCCAAGGGTCTGAGCGAGTTCAACCATAGGGTTAATGAGGCCCTTCTGCACACGCTCCACATTGCCCTGTGCGTCGGCCAGAAGATGCCAGCTAGGATACGAATTCGGAGACGTTACCGTAGCCTGATAGAAGCTGATGCCACATTCGTCGTGCAACCAATCAATCGTGGCACCCGAATTCTCGATGTAGCGACGAAGCACAGCGCTGTTGGCTGCCCAGTGATGGTATTCCTGCGTACGCAGGAACACTTCGTTCGTGTCAAACTGCAGGCCCTGCTCACGATGCATGTACGAATTCACAGCACCCAGGCCCTCGGCGTAGCCCGAAGAACCGCCATACACGGCATTCTTTTCGAGCATGACCACCTTGAGGCCCAGCTGAGCCGCGCGAACGGCAGCGCAGCAACCTGCCGTACCCGAACCAACGACGACTAGGTCGCACGTGAGGGTTTCCGAGGGATTGTGTTCGCTCTTCACAGCAGAGGACGTATCGCCACTCGAAGCGCTCTCGTCCTTCTGGGTCTTCGCAGGCGCGCAGCCCGTCATGGCAGCGGCCACAGCGCTCCCGGCAACCATAGCGCCAGCAAGAAAATTCCTGCGAGTAAGTTCCATTCTTTCCTCCATTCCAAAACCGGGCCTCCCGTATGACCCCGGATGGAACTAGCGTAGGTTCGCCCTATGCCAGAAGCAATTTGCAATGGATTATGCAGGCATAAACGAGGGTAATATAACCAGCTCAGAGGCTTATAGACAGAAAAAGGCTCCGCTGTGTGCGGAGCCTTATGCCATGCGATATGTCTGAGTTACGCCTAGGAAAGGCGCACGGCGGTGCCATACGCGAGCATTTCCTGCGTGCCCTCCATGACAGTCGAGCCAGCGTAACGCATGGCCACGATGCCATTGGCGCCCAGGGCTTCCGCCTCTTGAATCATACGCTGCTCTGCGATGGCGCGGCCCTCGTTCATCATGTCGGTGTAGCTCTTGATTTCGCCACCTGCAATGCTCTTGAAGCCAGCCATAACATCGCGACCAATGTGCTTCGAGGTGACAACATTACCGCGTACGAGGCCCAGGACCTCCATCTGACGGCCGGGAATGGAATCGCAAGTGGTGATGAACATATTGAACTCCCTTTCTCAGAACGACCAATGGCACCATTTTAGTGAAAGGACCAAACCAGAGCCGTATAACGTTCGCGGACGAGACCAAAACGTTACGAATGGTGAGCAGGATGCATCTCGTATACCTCGTCGCACAGACCCATAGTGGATTGGCGATGCGACACAAGCACCACCGCTTCGCCCGCATACTGCTCGCGAAGCGACTTCAAGATAATGGCCTCGTTCAAAGAGTCGAGATTGCTTGTAGGCTCGTCGAGCAACAGCAGCGGAGCATTATGCAAAAACGCACGCGCCAAGCCGATGCGCTGGGCTTCACCGCCCGACATGTTGTCGCCCATCTCGCCCACGTTCGTATCGTACCCATGCGGAAGCGTTTGCACGAATTCGTGCAAAGACGCCTTCTTGGCGGCTTCCACCACCTCTTCACGGGTAGCGCCAGGCTTGCCAATGGCGATGTTGTTGGCAATGGTGTCGCGGAATAGCCACGTTTGCTGCGTAACGCACGATTCGAACGAGCGAAGGTCAGCCGTATTAAGCTCGTGCACATCACGACCCGACACGTTCACCTTGCCCGCATCGACATCCCAGAAGCGCATGAGCAACTTCAAGATGGTGCTCTTACCCGAACCACTGGGGCCATGGATGCCCACCACGCGACCGCGGGGCACACGCAGCGAATAGCCTTCAAGCACGCGCTCGCCCTCGTACGAGAAGGAAACGTTTTCCAGCACCGCCGCCTCTTCGAGCAAGGCTCGCCCTTCCCCGCTTGCCGGCGCAGCGTCGCACACCTCACGCACTTCGGGCTCTTCGTCAAGCAGATCAAGCACGCGCTGGCCAGCGGCAAGCGTGGCATTCAGCGTGCTCGAAAGGTTCGAAAGGGCCGTCACCGGACCAAACGAGCTCATCATGGCCACCGTCGCCACAAGAACCTGGGCAAACGTCGCCTGTCCATTCGCGAAGGCAGCCAGCATCACGAAGAGCATCGTCCAGGAGAACAATTGAATGAACAGGCTTGTCACCGAAAGCTGCCCCGCGACAACACGGTTCATCTCCCCGCTCATGCCCGCGATTTCCCTTGAACGCTCTTCCATGCGACATGCGCGAAGGGCGCCCCCGCCGTATTGAATCGTCTCGTCGAGTCCGTAGAGCGAATCGAGCACGAAGCTATTCAGGTCGCCCAGCGCATTGCGCATACGATAGCTGCGCTGCGCACCACGACGCCCATTCCATAGTGGAATTCCCAGGCCAACGGCAAGGTAGGCCACCAGCGCGACCACAGCGGCAAGCAGATGCACCCATGCCATGAAGCCCACCATAACAAGCGACGTGAGCACGGCAATGGCGATGGGCGAAATGGTATGCGCGTAAAACACCTCGAGCAGTTCAATGTCACTCGTGATGATCGAAACCAGGTTGCCCTTATCGCGCCCCTCCAGCTTTGCCGGAGCCAGCAAGCGCAGCCGGGCAAACACCTTATGACGGATGAGCGCAAGCATCTTGAAGGCAATAAAGTGATTGCAGTATTGCTCACCGTAATGCAGGAATCCCCTGGCCACGGCGATGGCGACAATGACGGCAAACAATCGGCCGGCATCTGCGACGAACGGCCCGCCCAAGGAGGGCTGCCCCAACGCCTGCGCGGCCACATCGCCAATGCCCAACGCCGCCAGAATCGTAAGGAAGATGGCGCACAGGAAGCCCAGCACGCCCAACACGATGGCAAGCACCATTATGGGCATGAGAGGTGCAACGAGGCCGATAAGACGGCCCATGATGCTTATGCCGGAAGAACGCTTGGAAGACACTTCTTGCGTGCTCATGCAAGCACCCCCTCCTCTTCCACGACCATGCGCGCGGTAGAAACCGTCGCATACTCCTCGAGCTCTCGCTGTGCGTTGAAAAGATGCGCATATGCACCGTCGAACTGCATCAGTTGGGTATGGGTACCCTGTTCGAGAATCCGACCATCGCGCAGCAGATAAACGACTTCGGAATCGACCACATTCGCCAGGCGATGAGAAATGAGCAGGACCGTCTTGGTCTTTGCCAGTTCGTGGATAACGCTCATGATGTCCTCTTCGCTCTCCACGTCGATGCTGCTGGTAGCTTCGTCGAACACATACACAGGGGCATCGTGAAGCAGTGCGCGGGCCAAGGCCAAACGCTGGCGTTGGCCGCCAGAAAAGTTGCTGCCACCTTCCGCCACAGGCGTGGCAAGACCCTGCTGCTCTTCCAAGAATTCCAGCAGGTTCACCGAAGCAAGAGCCGCATTCATGAGTTCATCGGTTGCCTGGGGGTTCCCCAGCATGAGGTTCGAGCGAACAGTACCCTTGAACAGATGCGCATCACAGCTGACCAAGGTAATGTTCTCATGGAGACTCGTTTCATCTACCTGCGAGAGCTCTACACCATTCACGCGAATGCTGCCGGAATACCCACGGTTGCGCCCCGCCAGCAAGCCCGCAATGGTGCTCTTGCCACACCCCGACGTACCCACCAGCGACACAAATGAACCCGCGGGAAGGTCCAGCGAGACGCCGCGCAGAATGGGGCGTTCGCTTACGTAGGAAAACGAAACATCGCGGAATTCGAAGGACACGGGGCCTTGAGGTACCTGCACCCCCTTCGATTCAGGTTCGGGCAGGTCGAGCAAGGCGAAAATGTCATCGCTCGCCGTCATGCCGTTCATGGCAACGTGAAAGTAGCTCCCCAAGCGGCGCATGGGCAGGAAGAACTCAGCAGCCAAAAGCACGATGGCCGTGGCACTAGCCACGGAAATGCCCCCAGCGAACAGCTGCGACAACGCAACCACCATGCCCAGGGCAGCGCCGCCGTAGGCACCAATATCCATAACCGACGTGGAGTTGAGCTGCATCGTAAGCACGCGCATCGTTGCCTTGCGAAAATCCTCGGCCTCTTCGTCCATACGCTGGGCGGCAGCTTCGTCGGCCTGGTAAATCTTCAGCGTGGTAAGGCCCTGCAGGTTATCCAGAAAGCCATCGCCCAACTGGGTGTAGCTCCCCCAATAGCGCTTGAACAAGCGGCCCGCAATCTTTTGCACCAACACGATGGAAAGCGGAATGAACGGCACACACACCAGCAGCACACCTGCAGCCATGGGGCTTACGAAGAAGAGCACCGCAAACAGCGTAAGCGGCGCAAGCAGGGCGTAAAACAACTGAGAAAGATAGAGCCCGTAGTACGTCTCCAACTGCTCGACGCCCTCTACCGCCAGCTGCACTACCTTCGATGTGGACACATCGGCTCGATAGGAAGCGCCCAGACGCAGCAACTTTCGATAGATCTTGTCACGCAGCACGCGCTTCACGTCAACGCTAGCCAGGTACGACGCACGGGTTTCCGCACGGCCCGCAAAGATGCGCACGGCCACGCCCACAACAACCACCAACGCGCATAGCGCAACCGCCTGTGCAGAAAGTACGCCATCAAGCGTCGCCTGCAACAACGCAGCCACCTGAAAAACGATGACGATTTGCGCAATAAGCGAAATCCACTTCCAAATTACCTGGTAAACGATGTACTTCTTCGAATCTGCCAGCAATTTGAGCAGCCGGGTCTTAATCATTTCGTATCCGCCTTCGCACAACCGCGCACGCAGGACGCGGCCCTATTTACCCACATTCAAAACGAACGGCTTACCGTTCACGGACACCACGTCCAGATCGACGCCATACACTTCGCGCAACAGCTCGCCCGTGACGATTTCCTCGGGCGCACCTTGAGCGGCAATGCGCCCATGCGCCAGGGCGATGACCTCGTCACTGTAATGCAGCGCCTGGTTCATGTCGTGCAGCACCATGATGATAGTCATGCCGTATTCGCGATTCAGCGTACGCACCAGTTCCAAGATGTCCAGCTGATAGCGAATATCCAAGTATGTCGTAGGCTCATCGAGCAAGAGCACGCTGGAACCCTGGGCCAGGCTCATGGCGATCCACACGCGCTGACGCTGGCCACCCGAAAGGGCAGAAACAGCACGCTTACGCACATCTTGCAGGTTGGTTACGTCGAGAGCCCAGTTCACGCAGCACTCGTCTTCCTCGATGGCTTCGGCGCGATGTGCCGTGCACGTGCCATGACGATGCGGGAAGCGGCCAAAGGAAACCAGATCCTCGACGGTGAGGTCGGAAGGAGCGGTATTCGTCTGATGCACAATGGCCACGAGCTTGGCGAAATCGAACAAGCGCAGGTCGGCTACGTTGCCGCCACGCAGAAAGATCTGGCCGGACAGGGGCGAAAGGTTCTTCGTAAGCAAATTGAACAACGTCGACTTACCCGAGCCATTCGCGCCGATGAGTGTGGTGATGCACCCCTCGCGAATGGTGAGCGACAAATCCTCAAACAACAGGTTGTTGCGCGTGTATCCAAACGTAAGGTCCTGTACGGTGAAAACGTTATGCGCCATAGGTATCACGCGCCCTCCGCAGCAGGAAGATAAACACGGGACCGCCGACGATCGACATAATCACGGCAGCGGAAATTTCATACGGGGCAACGATAGTGCGTCCCAGTGTATCGGCAAGCAGCAGGCAAAACGCACCCAAGAGCATGGAGTACGGAATGAGCACCTTGTGGCTCGTGCCCACCAGCAAGCGCGCGCAATGAGGCACGATCAGGCCCAGGAAGCTAATGGGGCCAATGATGGCCGTGGTAATAGAGGCCAGGAGCACCGCGATAGCCGAAATGGCCAAGCGATTGAGATTAACGTTCACGCCCAGAGAACGCGCCGTCTTGTCTTCCAGGGAAAGCAGGTCGCAGCGCTTGAACACAAGCAGGGAAAGCACCAAGCCAACAACCGCGTGCCCCGCCAACGTGGCAAAATCATCCCACGTCTTCATGGTGATGCTCGACTCGACGATGCTCGTAACGCTCGAAGAAACGCCACCCGTGGAGCCGCTTAGGCAAGCAGCAATGCCGGTGAACATGGCGCTCACGGCAACGCCCACCAGAATGATGCGCAAAGGAGAGATGCGCCCCGCATGCCACGAAAGCGTATACACCATGCCGAATGCCAGAAGGCCACCGCAAAACGCCAAAATAGGCGTGAAGTAGAACAGCATGGGGAAAAACGCTGTTATAAGCACGGCGCAACATTCCGCACCTGCGGAAATGCCGATGATTCCTGGATCGGCCAGCGGGTTGCGGATAACCGCCTGCAACAACACGCCGCTGCACGCCAATGCAGCACCGCCCACCAGCGCAATGAAAATACGCGGGAAGCGCAAATCGTAGACAGTGGCTACGCTATCGTCGTACGATACGAACAGACCGTTGATAAGCTGCTCGGGCGACACTTTCAAGCTACCCGTGTTCACTGCCACGAAAAACAGCGCAATGAGCGCCACCGCCGTTACGACAAACGCCGTAACACGCCGCGCCGTGCTGGGCACCTCGGCGCGCGGGCGCCTCTTCTTCGCTAGATGATGCATACTACCTTCCGGTTTCCGCGCCTAGGCGCTTTCATAGAGATACGTGCGCAATTCATTGAGCGCATCGGGGTACGAGAACGTGGCGCTCATGCCAAAGTTCGAATACGTAAGGTCGTATACCCTACCCTCTTGCACGGCCCTGAAGTGCTTCCAGATGTCGTTCGTCTCGAATTCCTGGGCGAACATCTGACGCACGTCGTCGGGCAGAGCGTGGGCGGTACGCAGGATGATGTCGGGGTCGCGCGAAAGCATGTCCTCGGTATTGGCATCGAGGAATTCCTCGGTAGTACCGGCGTACACGTTTTCGGCGCCCGCCATCTGCACCAAGCTGCCCGCATAGCAGTTTTCCGTGGCAACCATGTACGAGCCGGGAACGCCCATGAGCACCAGCACACGCGGTGCGGTGCGATCGCTGATGGTGGCATTGTACGCACGCATGAACTGCTCATATTCCGCGCGCTGCGCTGCCGCCTGTTCTTCACGGTCGAATTTTCGACCCAGGTAATCGATGGAATCGTACAGACCGGCAACGCTGGTAAGGTCGAGGAATATGCACCCTACGTGAATACCCGCGTACTTCGGCTGCAGATCGGCCTGCAACGTATTCGGCGAGATAACGCACGTGGGATGCATACTGGCAAGAAGCTCTAGGTCGGGAGCCATAGCCGTGCCCACTTGGGTAACGTTCGCATAGCGTTCGGGGACGTCGGACGTCGTGGTGGGGATGCCGATAAGATCGAGCTCGAGCCTATCGGCAATATGCAAGCCCGCGGGGCTCGTCATAACGAGCTTGGGGCTACTACCCTCTTCGAGTTCCGGATGCTGGTTCACGCACCCACACAACGACGCCGGCAAGGCAGCCGCGGCGCATGCCGCAGCCGCCCAGCCAACGAACTTCCTACGAGAAACGCAACGCAAGATTAGTCCTGATCACCCTGATGGGGGCCACGAGCTGCCGCGGCAGCAGCAGCTGCGGCGGCATCCTGCTTGGCACGGTTCGGCTTCAGCACCGCAACGTACACAATAACGCCCGCAACGACTACCACGGCCAGGATAATGCCAATGATAAGCGGGTAGTTCAAACTGGAAGCGCCATTGTCGGCAGCGCCGTCCTTAACCTGGTTGCCATCGGCGTTGTACTCGGACACGCCCTTAACAGAATCGCCCGAGGTGGAAACGCTGCCCTCCGAAGAGGCGTTAGATTCGGAACCCGTGGAAGCGCTGGAGGAGCCCGCGGAGGCCGCATTCAGCGCGTCTACATCGATGGCCTGGGCAAAGCCAGCGGTATTGCCCTCGGTCAAGTCGGAAATCGTCACGAAGAACGTAACCGAACGGCCCATGGGCGTAACGTACATCTCAAAGCGCAGCGTAGGCGTGGTGTTAGCTGCCGTAAGCTGCAGGTCGACCATATTGGTCTCAGCATTGGTGGAAAGCTTTTCCGCCTGCTGCGACGCACCATACGAAGAGCCATCAACGCTAGCGGCAACGGTAACATCGCCAATCTGATCCGCCTCGTAGAAACGCACGGATACGAGCACTTCGCCGTTGCCCTGATCCTGCACGAACGCTTCAGGCTGCACGATGCCGGTTACCATGGTTGCGCCCAGGGTCTGGCCGCTTTCGCCGGCGCTATCCTCTACAGCGCCCGTAACGGGGTTGGTGTAACTGGGCGTGGCAGTAGCAGTGTAAACCGCAGCGTTTGCCCAAGCGGCACGGGGGCACACAACGGCAAGCGCAACCAGAGCGCATGCGAAGGCGCATGCCGCAAGAGAAGTGAGTTTCACTCGATGAGTCATAGCTTGATTCCTTTGCAACTATCTAGCAAAACGAGCACGTGCTTACTGCTCGTTCATCTTCCTACGCGCAGCAACGGCAACGGCACCAGCGCCAACCGCAAGAACGGCCGCAGCAGGCACGGCGCCCGCGGGCAGCTCGTCGCCCGTATTGGGAAGCACGCTACCGCTGGTGGACACGCCAGAGTCTTTGGCGGACGTTGCGATCTGGCCCGTGTCGCCACCCTTGTCAACGGCCTGCGAATAGTAAATATGCAGATCGGCGGAAACGGGGCCGCCACCCAGTTCCTTCATGGGGACGATGGTCATGGTCACGCCATACACGGTGTCGCTTTCCGTGGCGGGCACCGTCATGGTGTACTGACGGCTGCTGGAAGATTCGTTGGTAATGGACACCTTGCCCGCGCTGCTCGAAAGGCCCTCGATGTAGTCGGGGCGGTTGGTGGAGAAGCTCACTGTATACGTGCCATCGCTCTGCGGACGCACGAGCGCCACGTCGCCAAAGTACTGGTTCGCCATGGACGTCTGCGACGTACCCTCCTTGGCGAACATGATGGGCACTGCATACACATGGCCCACCTGGAAGCCCTCATCGTTGGTTTCCGACTGAGCGGAAAGGCCATTGCCATCGCCATTGTTGTTCTGGCTGGCATCGGTAGAAGTAGCGGCCTCGTTCGAGGGATCCTCGGAGGACTCGTCTTCACCCAGAGCCGCCTGCAGCTTGGAAAGCGCAGCATCCACCTGATCCTGCGTAGCGCTGGCATCTTCCAGCACGGCAGCCGCTTCGCTCATGGCAGCAGTAAGCTCGTCGGACGCATTACCGGCATCCACGAGCGCCTGACCCTTTTCCACGGCCGCTTCCAGAGCGGAAGCGTCCACGACAGAAGGGTCGTCAATGGAAACAACCTGCAGGCTTTCCCAGTCGATGTACAGCGCCGCATCGACATAGGTCTCGCCCATGGGGCTATCGCTGCTCTGCAGCGCGATGGGGGCATAATCGCTCTCGGGCTTCACCAGGGGAATGTCGGCCTGGCTACCGCTTATGGAAACGGAAACAGCGTTGCTACCCTTCACGGCAGAACCCGACTGGCTAAAGCTCTTGTAATACTTCAGGCCAGTAACGTGACCCGTTATGCCCATGGCAGACACCGTGCCCAGCTTCTGGGTAAGCGTGTACGAGCCGTTCTTCACCGTGAGCGTTTGCGTGCCGTTGAACGCCGCGCTTGCCATGGAATCGTTCGCGATATTGTCAGCGCTCTTCAAGACAACGTCGACCGTGTACGTGCCATTCGGCAGATCGGCGGTATCGAGCGTGCCGTACGTGCTATCGGAAACCGTAGCGGCTGAAGCAACGCTTACCGGAGCAACGCCCGCCGTACCGGCAACCAACGTTGCAGCCAAAACGGCGGAAAAGGCAACGCGACCGCCGCGCATAACCATCGACTCGTTATTCATTCGTTCATACCCTGCTTTCTATTGCACAACGGAGCGTGAACCCCGCTCTTATATACACATGACTATAGTTAGCCCAGCCTTACTAAATGGGTAATTCTACCCCAATCGGTCATGCTGTCTAGCCCGATTGGACGAACACCCCAACATCACACGCATGCTCCCCATCAAGGAAAACCGCACCCGAAAAGGAGTACCGCGCACGTACGCTATTTCACGCCATACCAGCCAACGCCCTCCTTCTGCCATCCCAGGCTCGCCAGGAAGTCGCGTTCCTCGGCGCTCGTGGTGTAGTGATGGGAACCCGTAGCAGCGTTGGGATTGTACAGGCGATACAGTGCCTGGCCATCGCTGTCTTCCGAATACCAACCGATGCCCTCGTACTTCCAGCCGAGCCCTCGCAGCCAATCGCGCTCCTCGACGCTGGAAGTGTAATGATGGTCGCCGCCATTGGGGTTGTACAGTCGGTACACGGGCGCGTCGCTCGTAGCGGGCGCCGTCCAGCCGATGCCCTCGTACTTCCAACCAAGGGTACTCAGCCAATCGCGCTCTTCCGCGCTCGCCGTGTAGAAGTGCTCGCCGCCATTGGGGTTGTACAGACGATACATAGCCTGCGTTGCCACGGGCTCTTCGCTCGGATCGTCGACAGGCTCGCTAGGAGCCTCATACGTTGCCGTGGCGGAAGCGGAATAATAGGACGCATCGCGCACTTGCGCGGAAAGCGTCGCGCCTTGCGCAACCTTCCACGAACACGTCGACGCGCTGCCCCAATCCTGAACCACCGTTTCGCTTCCATCAGAGGTAACCTGCACGAATCGGTAATCCTTCGCGCCATCCACGCCGCCCGTAGCAGTAGCCGTAACGGTTACCGTCGTACCAGCGGTGAATGCCGCATCGGAGACGGCAGAAACGGAAAGCGGCGTATACGCAACTAGGTGCGTAGCGGGGTCGATACCCGCGTTGACCATGGCCGTACGAGCGGCATTCCACCCCTTCGTGCCCTCCTGCGCATACACCGTCACGCTATCGGCATCGTAATTGCCATTCTGGCACTTCGTGAGCGTGAGGCTCGTAAGCGTCGAAGGAACCACGATCACCTGGGGCGGAACCATAGATCCGCGCGTGAGCGTGGCCTTCGTCATTCCCTCGCCCAGATACAGCGTCTGCATGGGGCGCGCAACGCTACCCGGCGTCGAGTTGGAATACTCACCGCTCTGGCCACCGCGAATGACCACATGTTCTGGATTCGCGTTGGTAAAGGCGGCACGATACACCGCGGTGATGTTCGTACCGAAGTCGGCGATCTGCAATGCCGTATTGCCGAAGCCATTCACCTCACGCAGGCTGTCGGGGAACACCACGTCGGAAAGCGCGGTACAACCGTAGAACGCATTCGAATTGATGACGAGCAGCCCCTCGGGAAGCACCAGGCGCTGCAGCGTGGTCATGCCCTTGAATGCATCGGATTCGATGGAAACCGTACCGTCAAGCACGCGGTATTCCTGCAGAGCAACGCTGGGCAGGGCCTTTTCCAGATGCATGCCATCGGAAGCCTCACGGTAGAGCACGTTTTCGTTCGCCACGTACACTTCGTTACCCGACGAAACCGTAAGCTCAGAAATGTTGCCACAGCCGCTGAACAGTTCGTCGTACGACGTGTACGAACCGTCGGCTGCATAGCTGGGAAAACCAGCGCCCAGGTGAACGCTCGTCAGCGATCCATTATTCGCAAAGGCGCCCGCGCCAACGAACGTAACGGAATCGGGCAGCACCACGCTTGCAAGCGGCGTCGCCACGCCCGGCGGGCACACGCCAAACGCGCTCTCGCCAATGGAATCCAGCGCATTCAGATCGCAACGGAAGTTCACGTTGGCAAGGTTCGGGCAGGAGGCAAACGCCGAGGCGCCCACCTGGGTTGCTCCACCCAGATCCACGCTGGGCATCTGAGCTTCCTCGAAGGCGTGATCGCCCACGGCAACGGAACCTTCGGGCAGAGCCACGCCCGCGCTGAGACGCGCGCCCTTGAACGCATAAGCGCCAATGGAGGACACGGAGCCGAAATCAACGCGCGCCAGACAGGCATCGCGGAACGACGAGGCGGCCAACGTCTTCACTCCCTGGGGAATGGTATACGCGCCCGCATCGCCATAGCGAGCGGCAGGATAGGCGATGAGCTGCGTGCCGTCGGCGCTGAAGAGCACCCCATCCACGGAATTGCACGTAGCAGAGCCATTGGCCACGGCAATCGACGCAAGCGCCGTGTCGCCCACAAATGCGCCCACGAGCGATTCCGCAGGGCACCCAGCTCCCACAACGATGCTACGCGTATGGTTCATCTGGGCAAACGCACCCTCGCCCGCCGAAGTGAACCCAAGCTCGTTCACGGAGTCGGGAACTACCAGCGCATCGATGTTCACATTGGCAAACGCCGCCCCGCCAATAGAGCCAAGACCCTCATTGAGCGTAAGAGACGTAAGCGCCGTACAACCGGCAAACGCACCCTCGCCAAGAGAGCGCATGGAGGACGGAAGGCCTTCGGAAACATGGTCGTCGGACAAGCTTGAGCCCGTCTTCACGACGGTAAGGTCCTCGCAGTTAGCAAGCGCCGAAGCGCCCATGTTCTGCACGCCCTCGCCCAGAACGAGCGTCGCGAGGCTCGAGCCCTCAAACGCACTTGCAGGGAGATCCGTAATGGATCCGGGAATGTATGCCGTGGACAAGCTTGAGGAAGCGAACACACGCGACCCAAGCTCCCGCACGCTTGCGGGCAGCTCGATCTTCTCCACCGCCGAACTTTCGAATGCCGAGGCACCCAGAGACACAAGCTCGCTTTGCGCTGCGTCGGCAAACGTCACCGACGTAAGAGAGGCGGTGTTCGCAAAAGCGGATTCGCCAATGGTCCTCACGCTTGCGGGAATGACGACCGCCTGAATGCCAGAGCCATCAAACGCATGTGCGGCAATAGCCGTTACGCCCGAGGGAATCTGGGCAACCGTACTCGTACCCGCATAGCCCGTGAGCACGCCATCCTCAATCACAAAGCCCTGATCGTCGGGCTCAACCGTGGCGGTCGACGTGGCGTAGTTCAAGCCATAATCCCATGCATATACGGGCAAGTCGGAAAGGTCCGCGGGGAAAGCGGATTCGCGCAGGCCCGCTTCAGCCCACGCAGTCTTCAGGGCATCGCGCGAAACGGTAAACGTGTAGGTGCCGCCTTCAGTCGACGTGGCATCGCTTTCCAGCACGCGATAGAAATACGTGCCATCCGTGGGATTGTGGAAGCTAATGCCCGCAAGATACGTAGAATCGCTTGCCGTAACCGTAACGGAATCGGCCGCATAGTCTACGGACAGAGCCGGCGCCGTGGTGTCATACGTAAACGTATACGTACGCGTTTGAGCGGACGACCCTTGAGCGGCAATCTGAACTGTCTGGGTAAGCGTGCACGTTCCCTCGGGGGCCACCAAGCCGTTATCCGATACGCCACTATACGCAGGCGGCTGGGAAAACGCCTCCTCGCAGAACGTATGCCCCTCATTCGTATTGCTCTTCGACACGTACGCGTACTCATAGGTCTTCGCATTCCCCGACGCATCGACATACGAATACGCCATCGACGAGGCATTACGCAGCAGCGACGTTGCCGGCATCACCTTATTGGGGGCCGAAGAGGCCGAAGACGAGGACAGTACGTACTTGCTCTCGTCGATAAGGGAAACGTTCGTGCGCGCACTCTGAATCGTCGCGCTATCAAGCAAGGGGTTTACGCCCAATGCAGTGAGCGTATTGGCATTCAGCAAGCAACCTGCCGAAAGCGAGGCGCTCGCCGTGCCGCTCTGCACATCGGAAACGGCAGCATCGAACGCACTCGCCGCAGCCCAATCACCTAGAAACGCCAGGAACGGGACCGACAGGTTCACGCCACCATCGGCAGACGTAAACATTGCGAAGCCATCGACATACGTGCCGTTTTCGGCAAGGGAAAGCAGGTGAGAACGAAGTTCGGGCGAACAAGACAGAGACACCGAAACGCTTGCCTGGCCACCTGCGGGCACCGTAACGGATCCCTCATGGGCGTCGCCACCATACGTCACGTTTATGCCATTGCCCGCGTAGTTGATCGAGGACAGAGCAAACGACGAGTCGTCGGCGCTCATCGCATCGGACAGAGCCGCCGTGGAAAGACCAAACGACCTGCTTTCGCTGCCCACGTTGTGCAGCGTAACCGTGAACGTCCACGCTCCCGCATCGCTATCGCCCAACTCGGCCTTCGGACGAGAAGCATCAGCGGCACCATCCACCGTCACGTACACGTCGGTGGAGGTAGCAGCCGCCACGTCAACCATACCCGCACCCTGTTTGCGCGGCGAATAGTAGCTGTTGTCCTGCGATTCATCTACCAACGGGCGCGCCGTGCCCATGAGCAGCTGCGTTATCAGGCTGCCCTTCTCCTCGCTCGAGAGGCTGGCAAACTTCGCGTCGGTCTCGACATACTGCTGCACCAGGGCGGAAGCACCCGCGATATAGGGCGAGGCCATGGACGTACCCGACTTGCGACCATACGCTTCGGCGCTGGAAGCAGAAGACACGGAAGAATAGATATTGCCACCCGGAGCGGAGATCTCGGGCTTGAGCGTCAGCTCGGGGGTAACGCCCCAGCTAGAATAATCGCTTGCCGTGTAGTTAGTCGAGACGGGCAGCGTAAGCCCCTGCACCAAATTCATGGAACGGCCAGCCGCGGCAGCCTCGGTAAGGGCCTGGCCACTCGTGGCGTTCACGCTGATAACCGGCACATTGTTCACTGTACCGATGCTCACAGCGGAAAGCGTGTCGCTCGACTGGCGCACGATAATGGCCGCCACGCCAAGCTGGCCGCGAATGCGCGAAACGCGTTCCTGCGTGGGCTCGAGGAACATATTGCCCTCATCAACCAGCACGCAGATCTGCGCGGGGCTCACACCCGCCTGCTGAACATCCTCCACCAATTGGGCGACATCCGACGTAGAGCCCTCGTGGGCGTCGAACAGCGCATAGGTGCCGTTGGCCAGGTCGGAGAATTCCTTCACCGTCGTGTTCGTTCCGCCCGTTGCCTGGCAATATTCAATCTGCATACCATCGTCGAGCGTGAAATACGTACCACCCACGGCGTTGTCGACGCTGGCAACGGCCAGCGACGCCGTAAGGGAAGCGGGGTCGGAAACGATGCCGTAATCGGGGTTGGAAGACGAGATGGTTCCGCCCTCGCCCATGGACGTATACGCATTGCCCTGGGAAACGCACACCGTACAACCCTTCGAGCGCAGCGTTTCCAAGCAGTCGGCATACGTGCTCGACGCCTCATCGGAAAAGCCACCGTCGGAACCCAACGACATGTTCACCACATCGGGGGCAAGCACCGCGCAATCATCAAGCGCGGCAAGGAGATTCGATTCGTAGATCGCTCCATTCGTGTCCACACCCATAGCGGCAATCTGCGCACCGGGGGCAACGCCCAGCGTCTGACCCGCATTCGCCGCGGCGATACCCGCCACGTGCGTGCCATGGCTCGACATGGGCGTAGCGTACGAGCTGGTCTTCATGCCGTAGTTGTACCAGAAGGGAATCTTCTCGCTCACGTAGCGCGCTTCCTGGCCACCCTGGGAAAGCTGACTGCGAACGGCGGCAATGCCCTCTTCCGAATATGCGAGGGAGTCATCGTCCATATCGCCAGAAAACGCAATGTGGCTATCCTGGATGGACGAGTCGATAACGGCAATGAGCTGGCCCGCACCTGACTCGGTTACGCCATCCACGTTGCCCATGGCAAGCGTAGCCTGATTGCGCACCCACGTGCTCTCCTGCGCACTCAGCGAGTCGCTCTGAGCGGCAAGGTCGACGGCGTTATCGCCTTCGGCGTCTTCCTCAACGGAAAACGACTGCTCGATGAAGGCGTTCTTTACCTCGGGAAGCGCCTGAATGTCGGAGAGCACAGAAGCGGGCGCCTTCACGGCAAAGCCATCCATGACGTTGTAGTAGTCCCACAGCTCGATGAGGGAATCGCTCGCATCAGACTGCGTCGTAAGGAACCCGAACAGGCCCGTATCCCCACCCGAAGCCAACGAACGAATGGTAGCCTTCACCGAAGCATGACGGTCGGAATCGCTCTGGGCGAACAAGCCGAAAAAGCCCGTGCTCTCCTCTTGCGGATACAGCTGCACGATTATCGTGACCAGGCCGTCTTCAGCCTGCTCTTCCGAAGAGGCTTCGGCAGCGGAATCCTCTTCGCCACCTGCGTAGGTAAGCAGCGTGTCAGCACTCACCGAAGAGAGCACCGCGCTGCCCGACGCCTGCGACTCGGCGGCATCCTGCGCCAAGGCCGCCTGCGAGGGGATGGCAAGAGAGCCAGCGAGCGCCAGAACGCACGCGAAGCGCATTCCATATCGACCAAACTTCATTCCCACGAACTTCCTCCTATTGCCTCAATTCAACGACGAAGCCGACCAGAGGCGCACTCCCCTGGTCGGCATTCGATTCATCTACCTTGCAACCTGCCTAATTAACGCCATACCAGCCAATTCCCTCGAATTGCCAGCCGAGCTTCGTCAGGCCATCGCGTTCTTCCGCGCTCATGGTGTAGTGATGCGATCCGGTATCGGCATTCGGGTTGTACAGACGGTACAGGGGAACGGATTCGTCATCGTCTGAATACCATCCGATGCCCTCGTACCTCCAGCCCAGCACAATCAGGCCATCGCGCTCTTCCTCGCTCATGGTGTAGTGATGATCGCCGCCATTGGGGTTGTAGAGGCGATACACCGGATGCTCGCTCTTCACGGGAGCTTCCCAGGCAACACCCTCGTACGTCCAGCCCACCTGCTTCAAGTGGTCGCGCTCGGAAGCCACGGCCGTGTAGAAATGCTCACCCGAATTCGGGTTGTACATGCGATACATGCTATTGGTTTCCTGAGCAGGCTCTTCCTGTGCCTTGGTGCCCGCAGCAGGGGCGTATGCCGCAACGGCCTCGGTAATGGACTGGGTCGCCGCATCGACTTCGCTCTGCGAAACGCCGGGCACGCCAATAAGCGCCTTGCCAGCAGCAACGGCATCGTCAAGCGCCTGCTGAGCCTCGGCGCTTACCCACTTCGCCGTGGGCTCGACGTCGGCGCCCGCCTGAGAGGAAACAACCACGTCAGCGGAAGCAGTCTGTGCGGAGGCGATGGCCGCCTGAAGCGCCGTCGTGTCGGCATTGGAAGCAACGCTGATCAGATAGCCGTCCTTGCCGCCCACGTTCTTATTGGCCATGTCACCATCGTTGGAATTGCTGTCCATGAGGATGTACGTCGTGCCGTTCGCGTAGGCAACCGCAGTGGCGCTATCGGTGTTCGAGCCACCCAGCGTCTTCACGTTCACGCACTCGCCCGTGTCCTTGCTGTACCAGGCAACGAAGGCATCGGCATCGCCCTTGTTCAGGCCCTTGAATACGTAGTCATTGCCCTCGGTTTCGCCCACCACGACATAGTAGTCATCGGTCTCGGCGGCGCCATTGGCAGATCCCCAACCCGTGGACTGCAGAATGTTCGACCACGCGACAGAACCTGCGGCATTGCACTTGAGAACGAAGGCATTGCTATTGCCGAGCGAGCTGTCTCCCCAGGTGCCACCCGTGGAAGCCGTATTGCCCACCAGGATGAAGCCGCCATCTTCAGTGGCCACGATACGCGAGGGGCTTTCCTGGTCGCTGCCATCGGAGGTGCCGCCGTACGTAGAAGCCCACTTCACAGCATATTCCGTGCTGCTCACATCGGCGAAGTCCATTACGAAGATATCGTACTGGCCGCCATAGTACTCGCAGCCAGCGAACGGGCAACCCTCACCCGTGGCGCTTGCATGCTCCATGCCTGTCACGGCGAAACTGCCATCGGAAAGCTGGGCAATGTCATAGCCGGCCACCAGCTGCTTTGCCAGCACCTTGCTCCAGCCCTTGGAACCGTCGGCAGCGTAACGCTGCACCACGGTGAATACCGGACCCGATGCCTCATCGGCATAATCGCCCGTGAAGCCCGCGCCCACTACCTGCATGACCACGATGCAGCCACCATCGCTCGTAGGGGCAACGGCCTTGCCGTCGGTCGTAGCCGAAGACACGGGCCCATTGACCCAAACGACCTTGTTGGAACTATCGAACTTTGCGACAAAGGCATTCGCCTGACCATCAGCCGAAGAGATGAGCGACGTCTTCGCATCGGCGAACATGCCCGTAAGGTCGCTCGTGGATTCGGAGTAGCGACCCGTAACGTAGTAGCCGCCGTCTTCGGCCACCACGATATCGGCCACGCTCACGCTCTTCGCGTTTTCCAGCATCGCAACCAACGCAGTCTTTACCAGCTCCTGCTTCTGATCGTCATACGTGAAGCTCTCAACGAAGCCACTCTGCGTGGACGTACCGCGCGTAGCGAAATCATGGTCATTCGACTGCGTGGTGCCCGCAACCAGAATGTCGCCATCTTCGTTCACCGCCATGTCGGCAGGAACGTCGCTGCTGGTACCCGCCATGGAAAGCACGGAACCCGTGGCAAAGTTATCTACTTCCACCGTGATCTCGGGGAACACCGGCGCCGAGGCGCCCTCTTCGCGAGTGGAGGGATCGAACTTCAGAGCCAGGTCCTGGCCCTCATCGGTCATCATGCCGTTCACATGCAACTTGATGCCGCCTTCACGCGTAAGGTCGCTTTCCTTGAGGGTCATGGTGTAGGAGCGCACCTGCGTGGACTCGTCGTACGAAGTGCTCGACATGGCCACCATCGTGCCGTCGCCAGCGCGATCGTACGTAGCGGTGGTCAGCGAACGGGACACAAAGCTGTACCCGTTGATAACGGCGTTCGTGAAGTAGAGCGTCACGCTCAGAGAATCGCCTGCTTCCTCGATGTAGGCATCTTCGTACAGGGAAGGTGCTGCCATGGAAAGCGACGTGGGGTCGGAAGCCTTGTACAGGCCAACACCCATCGTGTAGGTACCCGTCACGGAAGGCTGAACGCTCGTAGATTCAATGCCCATTAGGAAGCCATCGGCGCCACCTGCCAGAGGCAGGCCCAAAAATTCGCCATTGGGGCTGGTGTAGTTACCACCTACAACATAGCCATTGTCGGTAGCAAGCAGGGCAAGAGCACTATCCTTACCCGTGCCGCCAAAGCTCGAGATCTTCTGCACATTCAGAGAATTGTCCAGGTACACAACGTACACATCGCGATCACCTGCCTGGAATTCGGAGCAGCCCGCGAAATCGCCAGCAGCAGCCTTGTAAAAGCCCGCAACCAGGAAGCCGCCATTGCATGCCGTCACTTCTTCGGCAGCACTCTCGGAGCCATCGCCCAGAACGTTCGAAGCAGTCAGCTGGCCCGCAGCGGAAATCTTCGCAATGTAAGATTTGTCCTTGGTGTCATTATGCGTATCGGTAACGGATTTAGTACGACCCGACACCACATAACCTTCGTCCGAGTTAAGGCCATTAGCGTAGGCAACGGAAATGAGGCAATCGTTCTTGGCGCCGTTCATGCCCTCGCACACGGACCATTCGATCGCCAAGTCGGGATCAGCGCCGCCAACAGTGGAATTGACGTCCTTCAAGGCAAACTTGACGACGATGGAGTCGCGTGATCCATCTGCGGAAACAGGAAACGCATTACCATACTTAGTGGCCGTATCATAAGAATCATCCGTAGATGCAACCTCGCCCACCACGATGATGCCGCCATCGTCGGTGGCCATGACATCATGGAAGTCGTCATAACCCGTCTTACTCGAACCGCCAAAGGCCTTGATCCACACGAGGCTCAGGTCATCCTTGCTGTACTTCGCGATAATCGCATCGCGATCCGTAGCAGACTTGCCCAGCGTGTCGGCCAAATCACCTGCGTCCTGAACGAAACCGACCACGATGTAGCCGTCGTCCACTTCGGTGACGCTCGTGAAGCAGCCCTTATCGGCGCCTCCCAGAAGAACAACCTGCTTGTTGCCGTTCGCGTCAATGCGGCACAGCATGCCGTCCTGATGTTTTTCGCTTGCGCGAGCGGAAAAGTCACCATCAGCAGACTGCGTGGAGCCAACTGCGACAATGTTGCCATTGGCATCAACCAGGCCATCCACGAAAGAGTCAGCCTGCGAGCCACCAACGGTGTAGCGCGCAACTTCCGCATGACTGGCATCGTAGACAATGACGCCCGCGTCGCTATCCTCCGTCGTGCTCTGAGCGGCAAGCACCGATGCGGGTGCCAGCGTCGAGTCAGTTGCGGAAGTAATCGTGCCGAAGGCGACGAGGCCGCTTCCCTTCTTCGCGAGTGCGCTGATGTTATCGAGCGCAGGGGCCGTCTCCGTCGTAGACGTGAAAGACGACTTCGAGGAATCGCCCAACCCCGTCATCTGCTTAGCCCAGCTAAACGCAGTATTTCCGTTGGAGTACTCCACAGCAAACGCGGGAACGGCGCTTACCACCAACGACACAGCCACTGCGCAGACAGCTGCCGCAATAGCGGCCGCGAATCGCGCACTTCCCTTTCGCACAGCTTGCATACGCACATCAACCTTCCTTGCAACTTCACAACGCCCCCGCGACACAAAAGTGCACGGTCGCGGGGGCGTTGCAAAATCGTCCTAGACACACACAAGCTCGGTACTATAGCGAAGCTCGCGGTAATTAGGAAGCACTAACTTTTAGTGGTGAGGTATCTGACTGGCTGCACGCACAATAAGTTTTGTGGCCATTTCGTAAAGAATAATTCATTTGCCCAGGTAGAAAACGAGTTAGGAAAAAGCATGCGAATCCATGCTCCAAATGGAGAATGGATGAACGAATACAGCCCGAAAAGACGCCCTACAGGGACCAATTAACGGCCTCTCCTAAAACGGCAGATATGACCTGGGAAAACGCAACGGCGTCCCATCCCACCACACGGGACAGGACGCCTGCAACAGGTAAGCAAGACTGCTATGCAAGCGGCAATTCCACCGTGAACGTCGTGCCTTCCGCAGCGCTACTGGCCACGCGAATCGTGCCGCCATGGTCTTCGGCAATGCTCTTCGCAATGGAAAGACCCAGGCCATATCCGCCCTTGCCCGACGTGCGCGCCTTGTCGGCACGATAGAACCGGTCGAACAGATGCGGCAAGTCGTCGGGGGCAATGGGTGCACCGCTGTTATGCACCGAAAGACGGCATACCTGCGAGCGCTTTTCGAGCGTCAGGTGCACCGAGCCATGCGACTCCGTGTACTTGCATGCGTTGTCGACCAGCGTGGCAACCATGCGCATCAGGCGCATTTGATCGCCTTCGACCTCCATGTTGGGGGCGATGCTGTTTTCGATGAGCACGCCGCGCTCGAATGCCACGCTCTCGAATTGTAGGGCGACATTTTGCACCACATCGCTGAAATCCAAGCGACTGAGCACATGCTCTCGTTCCCCGTCTTCCATCTGGGCCAAATAAAGCATGTCGTTTACCAGGCCCTGCATGAGGCGCGCTTCGGTTTCCGTGCTTTCGATCCACTGCATCTGAGACGCCACCGTGGCATCGGGCTGGGAGGCAAGAATGGAATCGTTGGCGATAATCACGGTAAGCGGAGTCTTCAGCTCGTGGCTGGCATCGGCAATGAACTGCTGTTGCTGACGCCACGCACGCTCCACAGGGCGCACCGCCCACTTGGAAAGCAGCACGCTCACAACGAAGAAGGCCGCCAAGGCACCCAAGCCCGCAAGCAGGAAGGGACCCAGCAGAGAAAGCGTTCCCTGGCTTACGTACGTATCGGACGCAAAGGCAAGCATGTACCCCGATTCGGTCTTTTCGATGCGGTAGTAGTACCCCAGACCATCGGCATGCCCCTGGACCATGGATTCGCCCGACTCAGCAATGGCGTCTTGCGCAACGGAAGCAGCCGAGGCAAGCACGTCGGAATCCATGCCAAGCGTATCGGAGAGAACGGTTATCTCGCCACTATCGGCGTCAACGGAAAACGAGGACGTTGCCACCATCTGGCTGCCTATGCCGTCGCGGCCCATCTGGGCACCGTCGATACCATCCCCGCTAGGTTGCTGGGACGCATCACCCTCCGCAGCATTGGGTGCTTGTTCGCTCTGGCCCGATTCCGCTTCGGAAGAATTTGCAGCATTCGCTTCAGAGGGGGTACCCTCCCCCGCATTTCCTGCGGAAATAGATTCATCCGACCCAGAGAGTGGAGTAGTGGACGCAGGGGGTACGCTCCCCCAATTCACTTCGTCGCCACCCGCGTTCGAAGCCTTCGATTGCGCTACATCCATGCCCACGCGATGCTGCAACGAATCGTACACTTCGCTTACACGCTGCGAATAATTGGCCACGCCCACGGCAGAAAGCACCGCCACCAAAACGACGAGTACGAACGCCATGTTCGTAACGACGAACTTCCGGCGAAAGCCTTCGAACGCCGTGTTCCCCTTGCGTTTCTTATGCGTCTTCACCATTGTCGTCCCTTAGGCGATAGCCAAGCTTGCGTAGCGTTTCGATATGCACGGACGAACCTACGAAATCGAGCTTCTTGCGCAGAAAGGAAATGTACGCTTCCACATTGTTATCTTCCGCAGAGGAATCGTAGCCCCATACCTTGGTTATGAGCGTTTCCTTCGAAGTTACGCGCGAGGGATTTGCCAGCAGGATTTTCATGATGGCGAATTCCTTCTGCGACAGGCGAATGCTCTTCGCGCCACACGAAAGCTCGCACGTATCCAGATCGAGCTTCACGTTGCCGAACTCCAGCGACTCGAACACCACATCGCCCTGCCTGCGCGTAAGCGAACGAATGCGCGCAAGGAGTTCCACGGGGGCAAAGGGCTTGGTCATGTAATCGTCGGCGCCGCTGTCCAGGCCACCCACCTTATCGGCGATAGCGCTACGGGCGGTGAGCATGAGAATGGGCACGGGATTCTTCTCGCGACGCAGCTGCTGCGAGATCTCGAACCCGTCCTTATGGGGAAGCATCACGTCGAGCACGATGCAGTCGTAGATGCCGCTCTGGGCGTAATACAGGCCCTCTTCGCCATCGTTCACCACGTCGACCTGATAGTCATTGTTACGCAGGATAGTGGCAAGGGCATCAGCGAGGCGGATGTCGTCTTCTACAACCAGTATTTGCATGTCGGTCCTTTCCCCTCATACATATACATCCCTATTGTATCAACGAACCTGAAACGCCCCTGAATACAAGAAGGGGCAGCTAGCATGAGCTAGCTGCCCCCCATACGCTATGAAGCTGAACTACAGCGCGAAGTCGGCTTCGCCGTTGTAAACGGCCAGAGCGTCGTCGACCTCGTAGTCGGCCAGCGTGATGGCGCTGATGGCCTTCGTGAGGCGCACGGCCTCTTCCAGCGAACGCATGTGGATGTTGCGGCCCGTGGCGTTACCGCAGGCACCGCCCACATGAATCTGATCGTACAGGTTGGACAGGAATTCCTTGGCGTCGGCCTTGGAACCGCCAGCGCACACCAGGCCGGTGCGGCCAGCAGCCTGGGAAGCGATGGCCAGGCTCTGGGCGCTGGTAGCTTCCTCGGTGTCTTTCGGAGGGTTGACCTTCACGAAGTCGGCACCCAGGCACAGGGCGGCACCAGCAGCACCAGCGATGAGTGCGGGGGCCTTCTCGTCGGCAACGGCCTTGCCGCGAGGATAGATCCACAGGACCACGATCAGGCCGTTTGCATGTGCCTGAGCGATGAGTTCGCCAGCCTCGGCCAGCATGGTGGATTCATATTCGCTGCCCAGGTAGATGGTGTAGCCAAGGCCCACGATGTTGACGCCAGCCTCGCGCATGGCCAGAACGGCCTCGAGGTCGTGCAGCTGGGGAGAATACGGATCGTCCTGAGCCGTCTTCACCAGGTTCGTCTTGGAGTTCATCTTCACCAGGAAGTTGATTTCCGGGTAATCGGGAGCATAGCGAGCAATAAGGCCACGCTGACCAGCCAGAACGCCAATGACGCCTTCCTGGCCAATCTGGAACAGATGCTCGGGATCGTTATCGGAGGGATCGATGCCCTCGCCGTAGAAGTCGCCGTTCAGGTGCTCCATCTTCTGGTCGCAGGCGAACAGCATGAGGCGACCGGTGTTGCGGGTTGCCTTCAGATAGTTGTCGATGTAGGTTTCACGGACCTCAGGCATAACGTCGGCAGGGACTTTCACCTGATCACGAGTAATGCTTGGCATGTGGTTCCTCCTTAAGGAAAGGTCATACTGTTACCGATGTAACCAGACTATTGTACGCGATGCCAGCATATCGGGCTGGCTTTTTGCCGAAAAAGGACGCAAAAAGGCGGTTGACCCCAAGGTCAACCGCCCAAGCATGCGGGGCGCTCCTCCCCGCCCTGCATTACGCAAGAAGAGCTATACGGTGGTCGTCTGCGTCGTGCCGGACTGCTGGCTTTGCCCCGAAGAAGCATCGCCATTGGCCATGTCGCCACCACCGCGACCGCCAAATCCGCCGCCGCCATTACCGCCAGCCATGCCGCCACCAGACCCCATGGTCGTCGTAGCAGCCTCGGTACTGGCCGTTGCCGTGGTAGCTTCCTGGCCATTCACCAAGATGGTGTACTCTTGGCCATCCACCAGGCTCGCGTTGGAAACAACCACATAGCTAAATCCATTGACCGAGGTATAGCTAGCCACCACATTGCCCGAGGCATCTTCCACGGTAACCGTAGAGCCGGCCTGCCCGCTGGCGCTTACCGCAATGAAGGGCTGCGTACTATCGCTGGTGAACGCACCGTCCATGCCCGAGTTGCCCACGACGAAAGCCGTTCCGCCCGTAATCGTAGCCGTGGACTCATAGTCGATAGCGCCATTATCACCACCCGATACGCCCGAGATATACAGCTCGCCCGCGGTCATTTCGATATTGCCGTTGGAGTCCATGCTGTCGCCATCGGCAGTGCAGACAAGCGTGGTGGAGCCACCGGAAATCGTGATGTTGCAGGCGCTCGACGCGCCAGCCATGCCGCCTCCGGCATTTCCGCCAGCCATGCCGCCACCGGTAGAGCCGGAAGCGTCGGGGGGCGTACCACCCGCATCGCTGGGAAGCTCGCCACTAGGGGCTTCGCCGCTCGGCATGTCACCCGAAGGAGCCGTGCCACCCGCTGCGTCGCCGCTCGGCGCCTGGGGGGCCTCACCCGTCGTCTGGGTGCTATCCGACGTTGCGGCTGTGCTCGTTGCGTTCGTGGCGGCAACATCGGTCGTCACGGTATCGGTAGTGACAGCCGCGGCATTGATGCCGTCGTCGCTGGAGTACACCAGGTTCTCGCCGCCCGAAATTTCCACGCACTGGCCTTCCAGGCCCTCGACGCTCGTCTCAACCGTAGTCTGGCCACCCTCGATACTCAGGTTGTACTCGGCGTGCACGCCGTCGTCGCCTGCGTTGATGACCAGCTCGCCATCCGCAATCTGCACGTCGTAGTCGCCATGAATGGCATCGCCCTCGACGTCAATCTCCAGCTCGCCACCGGCAATGCGCACGAGCTTGCTCGCCTGAATACCATCGTCAACCGCGGTGATGGCAATCGTGCCGCCATCGATGGAGACATAGCCCTTGTCATCTTCGTCCGTTTCCGTGGACTTGATGCCATCGGACTGGGAATCGATAGTGATGTCGCCATCGGAAATCTGCACGCTATCCTTGCCATGCAAGCCATCGCCCACCGAGGTAACGTCAATCGTGCCACCCGTGATGGTAAGGTCGTTCTTGCTGGAGATGCCATGGTTCACCGTGGCATTCACCGTAAGCGATCCGCTGCCGTTGATCGTAAGGTCGCATTCGCTGTAAATGGTCGCGTTCGGTTCGCCATCCTCACCCGTCAGAGTCCAGCCGCTGCCATCGGAAAGCGTGTTGGTGGAACCGCTATCGAGCGTGATGAACACCTTGTCAGCGGTTTGCACGTTAATGCACGGCCCGCTGGAGCAACTCATGGTCACGCCATCAAGTACCAGCTGCACCTTTTCGTCGTCAGCCGCAGCCACCACGATCTGGGCGTCGCTTGAGCTACCCGAGATAACGTACGTACCAGCAGTGGTGATGGTTACCGTGGAGCCATCGGCCGTGGCGCCCGACCCGCTTACCGTGGCGGAAGAATCGCTCAGCGTAATGGTGGTCGCGCTGGACGCATCGTAGCTGGCATCGCTATCGCGATTGGAATACTCGAACGTCATCGACGCGGTATCGGCGGCAACGGCTCCCTTAGCATGCGTTGCCGTGCTTTCCGTCGTGGTGGTCGTGCTCGTCGAAGAATCGGAATCGCTGCTCGACGCAAGCGACGAGAGAGCGGAGCATCCCACCACGCCGACCAGTGCCAACGTGAGACCGGCCACGGCCATGGCGCGCACGGGGTGCGCAAGCGCGTTCAGACGATCGCGCACCGTGCGCTTCCGCGCAGCCGCCGTACGGTTTGCAAACCGGCGGCTTGCGCCCATCGCATGAAACTGCGGGGAATCCACCGTGGGGTACGTACCCGCCGATTCGTGCTCATGCCACGCGCCGCTCGAGCGGTCCTGCGGCTGCGCACTGGTATTCGGTATCGAATACCCAGAGCGAGCGTGTTTGGGTGTAGTCATTGTTAGAGCCTTTCCTGAAACATGGTGGGCCTACCGCATTGGACGGTCAGATTGCCGTTACGCGTGCGGATGGCATCGAGCAGCGTCTTCTCTGCGCGCGCATCCTTCAGCGTGACAAGGTATTCCAACTTGTACAGGCTGCCCATGTTGGTGGTACGGGTATTGACGAGTTCGTGCTTGGAAGTAAAGCGTTCAAACAGGTCGTCAAAGAGATTCGTATAGTCGATGTCCTCAGGGATGGTAACGGTAAGGGCGCGCTCCACGCGTTCGCCCATCTGGCTGCCCAGCGGGGAAAGCACGAATACGATGTTCGCGATGGCCACGATGACCGTGAACACGCACGCCAGCGCCAGGTAGCCCATGCCCGTAGCCAGGCCCACTGCCATGGCCAGGAACACCGAACCGATGTCCTTTGCGCTACCCGGAATACTGCGGAAGCGCACCAAATTGAACACGCCCATGACGGCAATGCCGGCACCAATGTTGCCGTTCACCAGGCTGATTACCATCTGCACGATGATGGGCAGCAGAGCGAGCGTCACAACGAAGCTCTTCGAATATGAGTGCTTGAACATGTAGATGAACGCGATCGCCACGCCAAGCACGAGCGAGACGGCCGAGCAAAGGAAGAAGTCGACGCCGGACATTGCCGCAGCCGTCGAATCGGTGCTAGCGGTTAGCACGCTGGTGAACAGGGAATCAAGCACAATGAGCTCCTTTCACGCGACGCGCGACAGGCGCGCCGTATCGGTCTTTCGTCTGAATGCGTTCAAGCGGCTGCTTCTGGTAGATGGGAACGCGCTTGCCACCCACCTGGGCCACCGGCACAAGGGCCGTATAGGCGCCCGCAATCTTCGAACAGGGCTGCGGATACATCCGCAAGTTGGACAGCGCATGCACCAGCCACAGGGGGTACGCCTTCTGGCATTTGATTTCCAGGATGATGTTGCGCTCATCTTCGCCATAGATGAGATGACCGCCTTCACCCTGGTCAAACGTCAGGTTCTGATGACGCCACCGCGCGTTGAAGTCGAAGGTGAAGCGAATGTTGCTACCGTCGATACTCTTCAGGGACAGGCGGTTCACCACTACCATGATGCGCGGACGCAGCTTCGGGTAGCGCGCAATGGTGGCGTCGATTTCGCGCACCGTCTGCAACTTGCTGGCGGACAGCGCCTCCTCGGCATCCAGCGCGCCAAAACTTGCCGCCACGCGCACGGCCTCCTGGTACGACACATCACCTTGCATATAGGCGATGGCCAAGTCGCGCGGAAGCTGCACGCGACGCTTGTACACGATGCCGTCGAACTTCTTCTTGAGCTCTACGAACACCAGGTCGCTCGCTGCTGCGGGACCGTACGACCGAATGCGCAGCTTCTCCTTGTAGAAGGGCTTTTCCATGGAACGATTGATGAGCGTGTCTTCCATCGTGTCGAAATACAGGCTCGAAATCGTGCTGCGCGCGTACTGGTCGTCACGGAGCTTATCGCCAATCGCCTGCATGAACAGGTCGAACTGACGACGCGTGATCACGTACTTCTTTTCCGTGCGCTCGAAGATGGCAATTGGCTTCGGGCTTGGTTTACTTGCGTCAGTCATCGTCATTCCTCTCGTTGACTGTACCCGACTCTACAAACCACGCCTTAAAACAGCCTGAATAACAAGCTGTCGCGAAGACGAAAACCAGCTGTTTAGTGCACCTGAACTGAGAAAATGGTAGAATTGAGATTACATTTCACGCGCGGCGATGGGGGTCGTTATGCACGTACAGTCGCACTTGGGTAGTCTGAAGTCACGGAAAACGGCACGTTCCAAAGCGGGCCTGGGCGCTCTACTCTGCGCCCTCTTCGCGGTCGCGATGATTCTCCTGCCCGCATCCGCCTTTGCGGATACCGAACCTGCTACCTCGTATGCAGGGGGCACGGGCACGGCAAGCGATCCATATCAGATTGCCAACGTGGCCCAGCTGCGCTACATGATGAGCGAGGTGAACAAGCCCGGAGAGCTCTCGGGCAGCACGTACACGCCCACTGCCGCGCAGACGGCCCACTATGCGCTTACCGCCAATATCGACGCATCAGGAGAAACCGCCTGGTCACCCATTGGCTGGGGCGAGCATACGACCATCGGCGAAGAAGGCGAACGCGTAGTCGATTACGCGTACTTCTGCGGCACCTTCGACGGCAACGGGCACTCCATCAAGCTCAACCAAATTGGCATCACCGACATGACGCTGCAATACAAGATGGCGTCGCTCTTCGGCGCCACGGCAGCGGGGTACGACGCCACATTCAGGGATTTCGACCTTTCGGGCACCACCACGGCCACAGGCGTGGGACAAATCGCCGCGGGCGTGCTGGGCGTTGCGGATGGCAACGTTACGTTCGAAGGCGTCACGTGTTCCGTTGCAGCCACAGCAAACGGCAGTAGCAGCATCGCTGGCGGCCTGGTTGGCAAGGCGACGGGGACTCTCACCATCGACGGATGCGAAACCTGCGGGCCCGTAAGCGGTATGAAGGCCGCAGGCGGCATGGTGGGATACGCGCTCGATTGCGACCTCTCGCTGCACGCATCGCGCAACTACCTGGACTTCAACGCCGCAAGCACCAACACGGGGCTCATTAGGGCGGGCAGCGTGGGCGAAAACGCTGGCAACGCCGGCGGACTCGTAGGCCTCTGCGAAGCTGAATCCGCCAGCACGCCACCCACGGTAACCATAAGCGCATGTGGCAACACGGGTAGCGTTTCCGCCTCTGCCGCAGGCGGCGGCCTCGTGGGCGCGAATAGCGGCTGCAAGCTGACCATCTCCAACTGCTTCAGCGCCGCGGAAAACGATCGCGAATACACCGTCATTGGAACCCCCGTAGGCGGAACGGCGTACCTGGGAGGCATCGTAGGACGCGCGCAAGGCGGACTATACCGCCTGGCCATCACGAACACCTATAGCGCAAGCCTCATGGGCAAGCAAAGCCAAGCCGACGGATCCACTTCCGTAGGCGGTATGGTGGGCCTGGCAGGCGTGGGCGAAGAAGGCAGCGAAATTCGCATTGGGAACTGCTACTTCCGCGGCGATGCAGCCGCAGGCTGGGCAGGCACGCGAGAAACCGATACCGGCGGACTCGTGGCACCCACCGTTAGCCAATCAAACGCCCTGCCCCTCTCGTTCGACGATTTGAAGCGACAGGGCGCAAGCAAACTGGGGGCATACTTCATCGACGGCCACGAAAGCTCAAAGCCCAACTACGGATACCCCGTGCTCTATTGGCAGCTGGGCCTGGAGGAGCCCTCGGTCAACCTGGAAGACGCCACTATCTCGTACAGCGAAACGGTAACGTATACAGGCGAAGCAATTCTGCCTTCCGACATCCGCGTCGTGCTGAACGGCACCGAGCTCAATCCCGATTCCGACTACACGGTTACGGGCAGCAACAACACCAATGTCACCACGAGCACGAGCCCCGCAACGTTCACCGTAACGGGTGCGGGCGCCTATGCGGGAACGCAAAACGGACCGCACGCTTTCACCATCGACCCAGCCAACCTGGGCACAAGCAACTGCACGTACACCGCTACCAGCACCTGGAACTTCGGCGGCAACAACCTGGTGCGCCCCACCATCACCATTACCAATGCCGCGGGCAAGCAGCTGCAGGAAAACGTCGACTACACCCTGGACTGGAACAGCGGAAATACGAAGACCGCCGCACCGCTTGGCAGCGTTGACGCGGTAGCCGTTCCCGGAGGCAACTACAGCGGCAGCATGCAAGTTCAATTTGCCGTTGCCGCAGGCCCCGATTCGTTCGCCAACGCAAGCACGGGCACCGAAAACGACCCCTACGTCATCGACTCCGTAGGCGCACTTGCCTACATGCAGTACTGCATCGAAAACGACTTCCCCGCCTATGGCTCGGCGCATTACAAGCTGACCGCCGACCTCGACCTGGTAAACACCGACACTTCGCCCCTTGTGCCCTCCATTGGCATTGCGTCGCCCTTTGCGGGAAGCTTCGATGGCGGCGGACACACCATCACCATGCATGCAGGCACCACGCAGCCCCTGTTCAATGCCATTTCCGGGTCACACGAGCAAACGGAAGTGAAAGACCTCGTGCTTGCCGGCACCATGTCGCGACCTGCCCTTGCAGAGACGGTGAACGGCGGAGAGACGACGTTCTACAACGTCAGTAGCAGCGTAGCCGTTTCCGCGTCTGCGGCCGATCTGGGAGGACTCGTGGGCGTCATGAAAGAAGGCTCGCTCACGTTCAATTCTTGCTTCACATCGGGCTCCGTCACCGACGGACTGGAAACCGAAGGCGTGGGAGGCATGTTGGGGCGCGCGCTCCCCAACGCGCACGTCGTGTTCCAAGACTGCGCCAACACCGGCAACATCCAAGCGCCCAACGCTACGCGCGTAGGCGGATTGCTGGGCTTTGCAGGCAGTGCGAATGGCGAATCCTGCGCAAGCAGCAGCGAGTTTCTGACGTCGTACAACAGTGGAAACATCACGTCACGCGGCATGGCAGGCGGCCTGGAAGGCTGCGGGTACAACGTACGCGTGGAAAGTGCATACAACACAGGATACGTTACCGTATCGGGTCTTGCCGCCGACGGACCGTATGCCGGCGGCCTGGTGGGCTGGGCGACGAGCCAGCTTACCGTAAAGCGCGCATACAACACGGGGCTCGTAACGTACAACGGAGTAGACCTTACGGGAACTGCGGCAGGCGCCATCTGCGGCGACGTTGCCAATGGGAACGCAACCTTCGAAAATACCCACTACCTGGAGCTTTCCTGCACGCAAGCGGCTGGAAGGCTGGCAGGGGACGGCATCACCAAACAAACGTCCGAAGTGATGCAGAGCGTGGACTTCGCCGACACCACGCTGGGCACGCCCTTCCATTTCGACTCGAACAACGTGAATGGCCACTTCCCCGTCTTCATCGCGAACGTTGTGGATCTAACCACCGAAACTGACGTGATCATCAACGTCGTTTCCCCGCAGGCATACACGGGCAAGGCCGTAACGCCCAACCCCTCGGTCATCGTGAAGGGCGTAACCCTGCGCAAGGACGTCGACTACACCCTGCAGTACGTCAACAATATCAACCCTGGCACCGCAACGGTATACGTCATTGCAACCGGCCACTATTACAAGGGCTCGCGCGTCGCTGCGTTCCAAATCGTAGATTCCAGCGGCACGAGTAAGCAAAGCATGTATCGCCTGTACAACCCGAACGGCGGCGAGCACTTCTACACGGCCAGCGCCGAGGAGCGCGACGGCCTGCGCAAGCTCGGGTGGAAATACGAGGGCATCGGCTGGACGGCGCCCGCAACGAGCAACACGCCCGTGTACCGCCTGTACAACCCCAACGGTGGTGACCACCACTACACCATGAGCGCCGAGGAGCGCGACTGGCTGAGGGGCCTTGGCTGGAAGTACGAGGGCATCGGCTGGTACTCCGACGACAACAAGACGACGCCGCTCTACCGCCTGTACAACCCGAACGCCAAGTCCGGCTCGCACCACTACACGACGAGCGCGAGCGAACGCGACGGGCTGCGCAAACTCGGCTGGAAGTACGAGGGCATCGGCTGGTACGGGCTGTAGCCCTTACCCCCTCGTTCTGTCCCGGGGCCGGCCCGCGTCCCCCTGCGGGGCACCGCTCCGCTGCTCGCGTGGCCTGGGCCCCTCACGGGCCCAGGCCTACGCTCGTGCGCTGCGCTGCTTCATGCTTTTACTTCGCGCTGCCCGGGGCTTCCGAGGCGTTTGCGGAAACTGCGTTTCCGCTCCGCCTCCGGAAGCCCCGGGCATAGCGCGTTTCTGGTTTGCTTTCAGAGTGCCCCCGCAGGGGGACGCGGGCCGGCCCTACAACCGGTGGTTGCGCCACAGCCCGTCCCATCCGTGCGGGACCTCTTGGGGACCTGGGACCGATCGGGAATCGCCTCACGGGCGCGGGCGCTTCGCTGCGCGCCCTGCTGCGGTTGGGTTCCACTCGCCGGGTCGTGAGGTCGCCGTACGGGCGCTCGCTTCGCTTTGCGCCCTGCTGCGGCTGGGTTCCTATTGCATAACTGCAAGGGTCGTCGGACGGGCGCGCAGCAGGGCGCCCGCGCCCGTGAGGCGATTCCCGATCGGGAAAGCGCGCCCCAAAGCGCGCGCTTCTGGGGGCACAAGCGGATTGGGTAGCGCTGCGGGGTGGGGGATGCCCTTGGGGGCACTCTGAAAGCAAACAAAAAGGCCCAGCTCAGCTGGGCCCGATTTTTCGCCTTGGGCGAAAAATCCAAGTATATGCATGAAGCAGCGAGCGCACGAGCGTAGGTTTCGGCCCGTGCGGGGCCGAAACCACGCGAGCAGCGGAGCGGGTGCCCCCAAGGGCATCCCCCACCCCGCAGCGCGGACACTAAATCATGAAGTATGCCACCAGGAACGCAGCCGACGTACCCCACATGAGCGGATGCACTTCCTTGAAGCGGCCCATGGCGAACATCACGAAGCAGTAGAAGATGAAGCCGAAACCGATACCATCGGTGATGGAGTAGGTCATGGGGATGCCAGCGATCGTCAGGAACGACGGGATGGCCATCGCAGGATCTTTCCAATCGATATCCGCAATCGAGCTCATCATCAGATAGCCAACAACCACCAGGGCACCGCAGGTAGCAGAGCTGGAAATCATGCCAATGATGGGAGCCAGGAACGCGCACAGCACGAAGCAAACGGCAACGACCACGTTGGAAAGACCCGTACGAGCACCAGCGGCGGCGCCGGCAGTGGATTCCGCGTAGCTCGTAATGGAGCTTGCGCCAATCCAGCCACCAACGGCAGCGGCGATGGAGTCAACAACCAGGATCTTGCGCAGGCCGATGATGCGGCCGTTATGCTCGGCGAAACCAGCCTTCTCGCCCACGGCGAACACGGTGCCGATGGTATCGAAGAAGTCGCTCATGATCATACTGAATACGAACATCAGCAGAACGGGCTCCAGGAACACCTGCAGAATGGCAATGGTGCCTTCAGGCGTAGTCTGAATGGGAGCGGCGAAAGCGCTGAAGTCCAGGCCGAAATTCCAATCGGTAGGCAGCACGGTAACGCCCAGCGGAATGCCCACGATCGTGGAAATGAGAATGGACCACATGAGGGCACCGCGTACCTTCAGCACGGTAAACCCAATGGCCAGAACAATCGACAAGATGGACACCACGGCCACGGGCTGGCGAATGCTGCCCATAGTAATCAGCGAAGCGCTGCTATCCACGATAAGGCCGCCGCCCTTCAGGCCAATGAAAGCGATGAACAGGCCAATACCAATGCCGATGGCATGCTGCAGGCTGGTGGGGATTGCGTTCAGGATGGCCTCGCGCAGGCCAAACGCAACCAGCAGCAGAATGACCAGGCCTTCCAACAGCACGCACGCCATAGCTACGCGCCAGTCGACGCCCGTACCCAGGCAGATGCTGTACACGACCACAGCATTCAGGCCCATGCCCGTGGCCAAAGCAACAGGACGGTTGGCAACTAGGCCCATGATCAGCGTCATGATAGCCGCACCGAAGCACGTGGCAGTGAGCGCCGCGTTAAACGACATGCCCACCAATTGCAGCATAGCCGGATTGACGGCGACCACATATGCCATGGTAAGAAACGTCGTCAGACCGGCTATAACCTCCGTTCGCACACTCGATCCACGAGCGGAAATCTTGAAGAACTCGTCCATTACCCAACCTTCCATTTCAAGACTCTAAAAACGGAGAAATTATAGCCCTATTGTTACGGAAGGGGAACAATACGAATACGCGAAAGCAACCAGAATGCACGCGCAAACAAGAAGAGGGGGAATTTAAAACCACTCGCGACGATCGCGAACGTACAGCATTTCGAAATCCTCGGGCGTGCGCGTAAGGTAGATAACGCCCTCGACAATGCCAATAACAGCCATGGCACCTGCGGAAATGCCGAAGCTCAAAATGCCAAGCACCAAAGACATGCCCATCATCATAAGGCCCGCGCCAAAATAGCCAAGGTAGAACTTATGCAAGCCAAGGCACCCGAAGAACAAGGCAAGCAGCCCCGCCACGACGCGGCTCCGATGGGGCGCATACGTTTGCTCACTCATGCGAATCTCCCCCGCCTTTCCCATGCGTCCCCAGCGCCATAATGCGCTCGCGGAAGACGAAGCCAAGAACCGCAAGCACACCCACGATGACAAACACCGCAATGCCCATGGCAAAGTTGCCCTCGGCCAGGCCCGACGCGGCAAGGGTTGACATAACGACCCCCGGAATGCGCGCAAGCGTGGTAATGGCTAAATAGCGCCCCATGGGCATCTCAGTAAGGGGCACCAGATACGTGAATACGTCTTTCGGCAGACCAGGAATAAGGAACAGGATGATCACCATGATGTCGAGCTTGCCGCTTTTCTCGAACGCCCGAAAGCGCTCGAGATGCTTCGTGGGAACCATGTCCTCCACGAATGGCTGACCCAGACGATGCACGATCAGGTAAATGATGAAGCTGGAGATAAGGCAGCCCACAAGGATGATGAGCGCGCCAAACCAAGGGCCATACAACATACCCGCAGCGATTTGCACGACTTCACCAGGAATGAACGCAACAATGACCTGCAGCAATTGCATGGCAAGCAGAATGCACACGCCAAACACACCGGCGTCCTGCACTTTGGCGATGACGCGCTCCACGCCACCCTCTTCAAAAAGCTCGCCAATGAACGGCCACACGGCCACGACCGCCGCAATAGAAACGACGAAAAACGCAATGAGCCCCAACAGCTTGAACAGGTCGGCCTTGGGAACCACATGCCCAAAGACGTTTACGGCCTCCGCATTCCGCGTGCCTTCCTGCTTCTTCTGCCCCATCTGCTCACCCACGAAAACTCCTGCACACTATTTTCCCGACTTCGGCTGGTCGTCACCCGAAACAGCCTTGTCGTACTCTTCCTTGAACGCCGAGAACATGCCCTTGGCACGCGTGAGCTGGCGCCCCGTAAGATACGCGCCCTTGTTGACGGCCTCGCCCGTGGCCTTCGCCGCCTTCTTCATGCCTGGCTTAGCGGACTCGGCAACCTCGCGGATCTTCTCCTGCGCAATCGCAGCACTCGCGCCCGCTTTTTCCGCAAGGCCGCCCTCCGACTGAAGGCTGAAGATCTCGTCGGAAACCAGAATGGCGCCCGTTTGGACGTCGTCGTCTTCCAACTGCTCGCCCACCTGCTGCTGTGTGGCAACCGCCACACCGCCAATGCCCAGGCGGAACCCCTTAATCATCTTCGAGGGAATAACCGTGCGACCCAGAAGCGCCGCGTCGAGCGAGCCCTTGTCGGGGCGAACGGCCACGATCTTGCCGCTGGACTGCAGAAACTCGATGTCGCCCACCGTACCGCATTCCTTGCCGCTTACCGTGAGGATGGGCATGTGCTCCCAGATGGTGCAACGATCCCAGTCGAGCCCCAGGCGCTTGATGGCCGGACGGCCGCACGCGTACTTGTCTTCGTCGTGAATGCGAATGCGCCCGTCTTCCATTTCGAAGCCATCGAGCGCAACGAATTCGTCCTTACGGCGGAACATGAGCGCCAAATCGGGGCGCTTTACCAGAAAGCCAACGCAACGTTTCTCGGACGGATGAAACACGAAGTAGCGCACCTTGCCAATGTGCTTGGTGCCACTCTTTCCGCCCACTACGCGCGTACCGGAAAGCGCCTTGGTACTGTATGTTCTTGCCGCCATGCGGACCCCCAGATAATCACAAAGCGGCACCCCCGTAGAGGTGCCGCCCAAAAAGAACCACTACATATTATTCTTCGGAAGCGCCTTCGGCAATTTCCTTCGGCTCTTCCGCAGCATCGGCAACCTCGGCCTCTGCCTGAATGGGCTCGGCAGGAGCCTCTGCCTCCTTCGCCTCTTCGGCGTTCTTGGCCACCTGCGCAGCGATGCGCGCACGCGCGGCATCGATCTTCTCACGCAGCTCGTCGTTACGCTCGGTGAAGACGGGCTTCACGTTGCCCGTGGCCGTACGCATGCGATCGGACACGTCGCTGATGGCGCCCTGGGCGGCTTCCGAAGCCTGGCCGTATACCGTACGAGCACTCGCGCTGGCGCTATCGTACACTTCCTGGCCCTTGACCTTCATATTGGCATAGATCTGCTGGCCGCGAGACTGAGCTTCGGCTCCGAACTGCTGAGCGCTGCCCCAAGCATCGTTGGCCTTATCTGCAACCAGCGCGCGCGTTTCCACGCCCGTGCGGGGAGCGTACAGCAGCGCGAGCGCCGCACCGATGCCTGCACCTGCTACAAACCATCCGAATTTTCCACTCATTGCTGCCTCCTATTCACCGTGTTTACGGTTGCAGTGCCAATGTAGTGCCACGAGGGCTTTCAGCCATTATAGAATACTCTTCGCAGATGAGACGTGCGGTTTACAAGTCGTAATAATAGGAATTGACGGTCAAAAGCAGGAGGTTGGGGCATTGCGCCCCAGCTGTCTACTCTTCCGACTTTTTGCTAGCCATAAACTGAATCACGAACGCAACGACGCACAAAACCGCTTCGAAGATGGTGCCCATCCAAAAATCGCCATACGCAATAAAGACAGCCACGAAGTAGAGGATGCCCGCAAAGAGAGCGAGCAACGCAATGTCGCGCTTTGCCAAAGCTGCAATGTTCATAGCAAGGGCAACCGCCGACACAATCGCCCACGGCACAAGACGCGAAAACGCGTAATCGATACTGTATTGAGCGATAGACGACAACCCGCCCAATCCCGTTGCGCTCAGCGCCGTACTGGCGCCAGCACTGATATACGCATAGTAGACTCCAAACCCTACCAAATTCAGAACCCCCAGAATCAACGAGATGATGAGAAGCGGCTTTACGGCGTTTTTCATAAGTCCCCCTTTGTTGTACGTGGTTTTCATACGCCAGTCCCAAGTTTCACCTTGCGAGACGCCAGTTTCATTAACTCGGAGTGTATAAATAGCAATTTCTACGGCATGCAATGAGCCAAGCCCCCGGCGAGCCACATTGCACTCCCCGCGCAAAATAACCTTTGCACCACAAATGCATCCGAAATGGCACAAACGCACTACACTTATTCCCATGGGAAGGGACGAATCGACAGAAACCTCTTTATCGCCCTACCTATCCAAACTTGGGGTCTGGGCGTTCTCAATAGGCTGCAGCATTGGCTGGGGCTCGTTCATCGTGACTTCCAGCAGCTACCTACGCCAAGCCGGCGCATGGGGAAGCATCCTGGGACTTCTGCTCGGAGCGCTCATCATGATCGTCATCGCGCGGAACTACCATTACATGGTGAACTGCTTTCCCGACGCAGGAGGCGCCTACACCTACGCGAAAGAAGTATTTGGCCACGACCACGGCTTCCTTACGGCCTGGTTCCTCTTCCTAACGTACATAGCCGTATTCTGGGCGAACGTGACCTCCCTGCCGTTGTTCACGCAATACTTCGCAGGCGACATACTGAAAATCGGCTTCCACTACACTCTCTTCGATTACGACATCTACCTGGGCGAAGCCGCACTCTCGATTCTGGCAATCATCCTTACCGTGCTTGCTTGCATGCGTTCGCGAAAGTGGACGATGCGAGCGATGGTTGCCATGTCGGCGCTGTTCACCATCAGCATCCTAGCGGCATTCATTGCCTGTGCGTCACGCCTGGGATCACCGGCGTTCTCCATCGACCCCGGCTTTGTTCCCAACGCTTCCGAACTATCGCAAATCGCCCTAATTGCATCCATTTCCCCCTGGGCATTTATAGGCTTCGAAAACGTATCTCACTCGGCGCCCGAGTTCAATTTTCCGCATACGCAGCTCTTCAAGATCCTCCTTGCGTCCATTGTGTTCACCACCATTCTCTACATCGCCGTAATGCTGATGTCCACGATGGTGCATCCTCCGCAATACGCAAACTGGCTGGAATACATTTCCGACCTAGGCAATCTAAGCGGCATCGAAGCACTGCCCGCGTTTTATGCCGCCTACGCCCTCCTAGGCGATGGCGGAGTCGCCTTGCTGATGCTCGCCCTGCTCGCACTCGTTCTCACAAGCCTCATCGGCAACGTCATCGCGCTCAGCCGCATGGCATACGCCCTGGCAAAAGATGACATATTGCCAGGGCGTTTAGCCTACGTAAACAAACAGGGCAGCCCGCAGAACGCATTGCTGGCAATAGGAGCTGTATCGTTCGTGGTGCCCTTCATTGGCCGAACGGCCATTGGGTGGATCGTGGATGTAACCACTATTGGTGCCATCATCATCTACGCAATCGTCTCCGCCTCCACCTTTAAAATAGCGCGTGCGCGCGGCGAGCGCACCGAGCGCACCACAGGAGTGTTGGGTGCGGCGATCATGATTGCTTTTGGCTGCTACCTGCTCATTTCGGGCCTCATTTCCTCTGACGTCATGGAACCCGAATCGTACTTCCTCTTTGCCATCTGGGGGCTATTGGGGTTTGCCGCGTTCCGCATCCTGCTCGCACACGACAAGAAAAAGCGCTTCGGGCGCTCCACCATCGTATGGGTTGGCCTTTTGTCGCTCGTCATGTTCGTGGGGTTTACCTGGATGGATCAAACGCTCATGGGATCCGAGCGAACCGCCGATTCCGCCATTTCCTCGTCGTATGACGTCAATACGGAAACGAACGAAACCGTTGCCTCGAACAAGACCATGCTGCATGAGCAAATCCAGGATCTTCAAAAGCGCAGGCTCATCACCATGCTCATGGCAGCGGGGCTCTTTACCCTTGCATCAATTCTGCTCATCACGAACTTCGCGCACGTGTCACGATGGGCCCGGGAAAGCGACGATAAGTTGGGCAAGACCTGGCTTGTCATCTACACCAACCCCATAACGGGGCTCCCCTCCATGATGCGCTTTTTGGAAACGGCGCCGGAAGTCGCCGAGCGCATCCGGGAAAACGGCGGTACGCCGGCGCTTATAGCATTCCGTTTGATGGGCTACAAAAACCACATCGAGAATTACGGCCATGAAAACGGAAACAAGATACTGCGAGCAATTGGCAAGGAGCTCGTCTCCGCTTTCGGACGGGAAAACTGCGCACATGCGTCAGACGAACATTTCTACGTAATCGCCCCACTCGAAGACGTCGAACCCAAAACGTTCAATGTCTTCGAAGCTTGCTCCGCGTATCACGAATCATTGCGCCTCCCCCTCAAAGCAGGCGTATTTCCATGCCAGCCCGACGACGACATCGCAACAACGGGAATCAATCGAGCGAGAACCGCCTGCGATAGCCATTCGAAGTCGTGGGAATCGGAATTACTCTGGTACGATGATGAACTCGGCGCTGAAGTGAAAATGCGCTCATACGTATTGGAAACGGTAGACGAAGCCATAGAGCATCGCTGGATTAGACCATATTATCAGGCCGAAGTAGATGCCCATACGCATCGCATCTGCGGCGCAGAAGCACTCGCTCGCTGGATCGACCCCAACGTTGGCTTTCTCTCTCCCGCTCAATTCATTCCCGTACTCGAAGAGGCAGGGGTTCTGCACAAGGTAGACCTCCATATGATCGACTGCGTAACAGCCGACCTCGCACGAAAAAAGAGCCAGGGTCTCCCCGTCGTTCCCATTTCCGTAAACATTTCGATGGATGACCTTGCAAAATTTGACGTTACGCACGAAATATCGAAACGAGCGGATGAAGCGGGAGTAGAGCGTTCATTGCTACATATCGAGTTCACCGAATCGGCGGCAATAAGCGATGCGGGAATGCTGCAGGAAGCCGTCGACGAACTGAAGGCAGCGGGTTTCGAAGTGTGGATGGACGACTTTGGAAGCGGATACTCATCGCTGAACTCGCTGAAGAACTTCAACTTCGATGTCGTAAAGCTAGACATGGAATTCCTGCGCGACGATAAAAACCCGCGCACGTGGGATGTAATTGCGGGCATCGTGCTCATGGTGCAAAAGCTGGGAATGCGCACGCTTGCGGAAGGCGTGGAAACCGAGGAGCAGGCAACGCGTCTAGCCGAAGCAGGCTGCGACATCCTACAAGGCTACTACTTTGCAAAACCCCTCTCACTTGAAGAGATAGATGCCAAGTACAAGGACGAGAAAACCGCGAGCAGGAAATAATGACTGTCCCCAATTTCGTACAATCGGAAGTGCGAAACGGGCTACAATATCCCAACAATGCGAAAGGCTTCGCATAAGCCCACAAGCGCCTTGGCTTTTCCTTTCTCTCTTGCTATTCGCCAGAGCGCATCGATGCAAGCTATCTTCGCATATCCAAAAAGAACCGCGCTTCCGTGGGCTAGGCGCGGTTCTTCGTTATGGCAGCTGAAAGAACGAATGGCTACTTTGCTTCAGGCCTTTTCATAGCTACGGACGCGATGGCGCACAGAATACCGCCAATCGGCCACACTGCCCAGAAGTACGAGCAGACGGCAGTGAGAGTCGCATTACCCATGTCGGAAGCAGCCATGGAGCCGAAGAGCATCAGCAGGCCAAGCGCCGTTGCGACCAGCATGATGATTCCACATGCACGCGAGATACGCGGGTCGTTGTACTCGTTCTTTTCGCCCTCGCGCTCGCGATTGTAGTTCTCGACGTCCATCAGGCCATGAATGATGCCGCCATGAACAATGAGCCATACGCCCACTGCAATAAAGGCGAGCATTACCGCACCACCAGACTCGCGCAGAAGATCGTTCGAGGAGACATCCGCAACCGCAGCAGTGGCCACCCCCAGCACGATGAGCACGATGCCAATCGTAATGGAGCGAGCGAAACTACGCTGCTCGGCAGCTTTCTGCTTCTCGGTATAGAAGTCCTCCACGAAGGGATGGGACTTGGCGAACGACGAATGAGCCATGCCCGCCGGCAAGATAAACGCCAAGCCTAGAGCAACGCACAGCAAGAACGCCGCCGGGGAGGCAGCCTCCGACACGCTGCCCAGCGCCAGCGCGTCAAACAGCGCAGCCAGGGCAAAGCCGACAATGATAATGGCGACGCCCGTCGCGACTTTCAGGGCGAACGAACGCATGTGGGCATCGTAGCCGCACACATCATCTACGGGCGTGCCCTCGGGAATGACCTCCCGCGCGTCGACCTCACGCTGCGTGAGATCGCCAGAGACCAGCTCATCGAGCGTACAATCAAACAGGTCGGCCATGCGCATGAGCTTATCGACATCGGGCGTCGACTGGCCAGCTTCCCATTTCGCCACCGACTGGCGGGAAACGCCCAGCAGCATGGCAAGCTGCTCCTGCGTCATGTTGCGCTGCTGACGGAGGTGCAACAGGTTGTCCCTAAACTTCATTTCTAACTCCTTAGCGGTTTTGCGTTGTCGTTCGTTGCGCGCACCGAGAATAATGCGGTTGCAAACGGCAAAAGGCCATACACCCTGCTTGGCAAACTGCCAAAAGCTGGCAACCAGCAGTTGCATTGCCTGGTCAAGGGCATATTATGCCGAAACATATTCATTCTTGCCACCCCAAGGGAAAAGGTCGAAAAGGGCAATCATCTACCCGTGCGCAACCGCCCGGTGCGCCATACAAGCCTTTGAAAAGAAACAGTACGCCCTTCGCAACCATCTACGTTCACAAGTTGCATTTTCCCAGGTTGTGATACCCTATCTGCTTGCGCGACAAAAGCGCATCATCGAAGCAAGGAGTGTAACTATGTTTTGTCCGAATTGCGGCAAGCAACTTGCCGAAGGCAGCTCGACCTGCGATTCCTGCGGTACGACCGTACCCAACCAGAAAAGCGCCCAGCAGGCAAACGCCACCTACGAGGCACCGCAGCAGCCCAACTACCAGCCTGCAGCCAATCAGAAGGTCTACGCCCAGACCACCGGCACCTCGCGCGCCCTGGCCATGAGCGTCTACTGGGGTCTGCTCCCCCTCATCTTTGCCGCATGCGTGGCCGACAAGGACACCGATCCCTTCATCAAGCACCATCTGAACCAGGCGCTCGTCATCTTCATCGGTTCGATTATTTCAGCTTTCCTGTCCATCATCCTCATTGGCGGCATCCTCGCCATCTTCCTGCTCGTTGTCGGCATCATGGGCACCGTTCAGGCCTACCACGGCGAGCTCACGGAACTGCCCCTCGTGGGAAAGATCAAGCTCCTGAAGTAACAGGGTCTTCCATAGCAACGAAAAGAGCCACCAGCAAAGCCGGTGGCTCTTTTTACGCTCTATCTGGACAAATGCGCTACGCACCCACAATGAGGTTATTGATGAAATTCGCGGCATCGCGGAACGCGGCAAACGACTCAATGTCGCTGAGCATGGATACCTGCACGCGCGCAACGCCACGCTCTTCGTCGAGCCATTCGGTCACGCCCGCGTATACGTAGTCGGAACGCTCCGTTCGCTGCGTAAGCAGGTCGATTGTGACATGCTCCAGCAAATGAGGCAAAGGAGTATGCTCAATGGCGCTTGCAAAGGTATCGCCATTCTCATTCACGCAAGAATGATGCGCCAGGCTGGGCATCTTCTCCAATGCGCGATGCGCCATGCCCGGCGTGGTATAACGCAGCGCAGGGCTTACGCGCACGCGGCACACCATGCGATCGGAACGCACGGTAATATGGTCGATGACAAGCGGCAAACCCGCCACGGAATGCTTTCCACGCGGGGCATTCTCCGCCTGTTTGCCTTCCTGCTCCTGCATGGGAGCCTGAGACGTCACTTCTTCCATAGGTCCTCTTTCTAGTTCACGCGGGTAAGCACCGTTGTGCCCGCCCCCGGCGTTTCCGTCAATGCGTTGTCGCTGGCAACGCCCAGGATAACCAGCCAGTCCGTCGTACCACCGTCTTCGATAACCAGTTGCTGCCGGTCGGGACTGAAATGGTAGGCTGCCTGCCCCTGCGCGTTAGCATACGTAAATGATATCGTTTTCGCCTGCGTATCAATCGTATAGGCATATGAAACGGTATCGGTAAGCTGCATCTGGCTGCCATCGATAATGAGAGCAGCGCCCTCCTGGGAAATCCATTCGCCTTGGATATCGGCGGCATCGTCGTAGCGATACCAGATATCCCACACGCAATACGCCACTGTTGCGCCTACGGCAAGCACCACCGCCAACACGCAAGCGAGCACGATCTTCGTGCGCTTCGATACCTTGGACGCTCGTTTGGGCGCGGCATCCTTGGGCGTTTGCTGAGACTTCGCCTCTGCCACCGCCTGCGCCTTTTGCTCGCGCGCTTCATGCTGCGAGCGCATCTGCGCAGCACGCTCCCGAGCGTTCACCGTTGCGCGACGCGCCTGCTGCTTGGCATCTTCGCCCACGGACTTGCGAACGCTGGGCCTAGCATGCGCACGCGCAGAAGTTTCCTCCTGCGCGCTTGCCTGAACCTTCTTCTCTTTGGCCTCGCTCGCCTTCGAACGCTTGCGGGGCGTGGGCTTTTTGGGATTACTCCGGCTCAATGACCGTAACCCCGCCCATGTAGGGCACGAGCACCTCGGGCACGGTAATGGTGCCGTCGGCGTTCTGATAGTTTTCCATGATGGCGGCCATGGTACGGCCAACAGCCAGACCCGAGCCATTCAGCGTGTTCACATAGCGCGTGCCCTTGAAGTTCTCGGGGTCGCGGTACTTGATGTGCGCGCGACGCGCCTGGAAATCGCCACAGCAACTGCAGGAGCTGATTTCCTTGTAGTCGTTGTAGCTGGGGAGCCACACTTCCAGGTCATACGTCTTGGCAGCGGAAAAGCCCAGGTCGCCCGTGCACAGCGTAATGACGCGATACGGCAGACCCAGCTGCTGCAGAATGTATTCCGCCTCTTCCGTAAGGCTTTCCAGCTCGTCGTAGGCCTCTTCGGGCTTGGCGAACTTCACCATTTCGACCTTGTCGAACTGATGCAGGCGAATGAGACCACGCGTATCGCGGCCCGCACTGCCGGCTTCCTCGCGGAAGCAATTCGTGAACGCGGTATAGTACAGCGGAAGGTCGGAGGCTTCCAACACTTCGCCGGCGTGGATGTTCGTAAGCGGAACCTCGGCCGTGGGAATGAGGTACAGGCTTTCATCCTTGGTCTTGAACAGGTCCTCTTCAAACTTGGGGAGCTGGCCCGTGCCCGTCATGGTCTCACGGTTCACCAGGCTGGGGCACCACCATTCCTTGAAGCCACGGCTGGCATGCGTGTTGGCCATGAAGTTGATGATTGCGCGCTCCAGGCGAGCGCCCATGCCACCCAGCAGCACGAAACGGCTGCCGGAAAGCTTCGTGGCACGCTCGAAGTCGATTATGCCCAGGTCGGTGCCAAGATCCCAATGGGCCTTGTATTCGAAGTCGAACTCACGCGGGGTGCCCCAGCGGCGCACCTCGGGGTTCTCCGTTTCATCCTTGCCCACGGGAGTGGACTCGTGCGGAATGTTCGGAACGCTCATGAGCAGCGTATGCATGGCCTCTTCGGCCTCGCGATGGGCAACGGCGAGCTCGTCGAGCTTCTCGTTGATGGCGCGAACCTTGGCCTTGGCCTCTTCGGCCTCGTCCTTCTTGCCCTGGCCCATGAGCGCGCCAATGCTCTTCGACATGGCGTTGCGCTCGGCCTGCAGGGCCTCTTCTTCGGTAATGACAGCGCGACGCTTTTCGTCAAGCTCACTGAAACGTGAAGAATCCCAGGGGAAGTTGCGGTTCTTCATCGCGGTTGCGACAAGTTCTGGGTTTTCTCTTACGAAACGTGCGTCGAGCATGATGCCTCCTGCTAGAGCTGATAGTTCTACATGCCCGCGGTTGTTGTGTTTTGCGGCAGAGCACCGCGAAATCCGCTGGGCTAATGCGATGGAATAGTATACTCTATTCAGCAACTATCCTTTGAAACTACAACGTAAGAGGCATGCATGGATTTCGAGGCTGTATATCATTTTCTGTTCGAATCGTACGCTGGCTTGGGCGTACTGTTCGCCGCAACCATCGTCATCTGCCTCATTGCGTGCGTCATCATGGAACGCCGTACGCGCCAGATCTACAAGAACCATGAGAAGTCAGAAGACGACTGGAGCTTCTTCGACGACGACGATGACGACGAGGAATAATCCTCCCAACGCACACTGCTGGAACTTTTGGGGCGTCCGATGGGCGCCCCATTTTTGTCGCCGGAAGGCCCCGGAGACCCGCCCGCGCATCCCCCTTCGGGACACCCGCTCCGAAGGAGAAGCGCGGACGGGCCCGCACACGCTACAGCCGAATAAAGTCATTTACGTAAATAACCGCAACCGAAGCCAATTTGGCATTGATTGCAACGTACCCTAGTCGTAGAATGTGCCGAAATCATACCAAACTGGAAGGAATTACCTTGAACAAGCCGCTCTACCAGCGCGAAGGCGCCTACATTCCTCGCATTGCCGCCATTCACGATCTGTGCGGATACGGTAAATGCTCGCTCGGCGTGGCAATCCCCGTTCTCTCGGCAGCAGGCTGCGACGTATGCCCCGTCCCCACGGGCCTGTTCAGCAGCCACACGGCCTTCCCCGGATGGTACATGCACGACACCACCGAAATCATGGAAGACTACCTGAACGCATGGAAGGGCATCGGCGTGGATATCGACGCCGTGTACTCGGGCTTTTTGGGCGCACCCGAACAGGTAGACCGCATTCGCGACGTATACGAAACGTACCCAAACGCCATTCGCGTGGTGGATCCCGTTATGGCCGACCATGGCAAGGTATACCCCACCTACACGCCGGAGTTGTGCCAGGCCATGAGCGAACTGGCCGCGGGCGCCGACATTCTTACGCCCAACCTCACCGAAGCCGCCATCATCCTGGGCATCGAATGGCCGGGTGCCGACATCTCCGAAGATACCGTCCACAGCATGATCGACGGCCTGTTGGAGAAGGGTGCCAAGAACGTCGTGTTGAAAGGCATCGACCACGGTGACGGCAAGATCCACAACTACGTGCAGGGCGAATCGGTAGACTTCACCGTCACCGAAAACGAACTGCTCCCCTACATGCTGCATGGCACGGGCGACCTGTTTGCTTCCAGCCTGATGGCCGCCGTTATGGCCGGCCGCGACGTTGCGGAGGCCACGCGCTTCGCCAGCGACTTCGTGGTACGCGCCATGAAGGTCACCAGCCACCAGCCCGATTTCCAAAACCGCGGCGTGAGCTTCGAGCCGCTGCTGGGCGAAATCGCCAAATTGCTGCAGTAGTCCGATAGCACAAAGCTAGCAACAGGGGGCGCGGAACTTCGACTTCGCGCCCCCTGTTGCATTTCGGAGAGCGCGAACGGAAGACGAGCGGAAAACGAAAGCTCGGTCACGATGGGGCCCACAAGGCCCGCGAACACGCCCCGCCCCACGCCCAGGTGACAGGGGGACGTACCTACTGTCACCTTGGAAATCACCAGGTGACAGTAGGTACGTCCCCCTGTCACCTTGCCATCCCGAAAAACAAAAACGGCGACCCGGAGGCCGCCGATCATTTTGGTGCGGGTGAAAGGACTTGAACCTTCATGGGGTTGCCCCCATACGGACCTGAACCGTACGCGTCTGCCAATTCCGCCACACCCGCATGGTGCTTCGTTCGCTTGCCGCGAACAGGCAGGAAAGAATACTAGCGTACGCCGTCGCCCTTGGCAAGCGCTAAAAACAAGTTATTATGGCCTGGTACACATTTTTCGCACGATTCGCCGCCAACGCAGCGTTTATCGGGCGAAATCGTGGACCACACCACGAAGAAAAGCCCGCATGCCTTGGCATGCACCACTAAAACGCACCGCAAACGAAGGAACCACGTGGCCGAAGGCGAACTCATACTCAACCGATACAAACCCCTGGGCGAAGCTGGCCGAGGCGGGTTCGGTACCGTGCAAGTTGCTTTCGATACGCGCATCAAGCGCCGCGTTGCCGTGAAGAGCATGCAGATCGACGAGCGCATCCTGGCAGCCACGGAAAACGGCGATGCCTCCTCCCTGCTCGACCCAGATGGATCGCCCATCTCCGCCAGCGACATTCCCGGACTCGACGAAGCCCGCACCGCAGCCATGCTTCAAGACCCCAACATCGTGGGCATCATCGATTTCGAAGCCGAAAACGGCACCGCCTACCTCATCATGGAGTACGTAGACGGCATCACGCTCACGCGCCTTCTTGACGAGTTCCCGCAAGACCTCACGCCCGACGTCATGGCGGCCATCTTCCAAGACGTTTCTCACGCGCTGCAGACGGCCCACGAAAACCAGGTGCTTCACCTGGATATCAAGCCCGACAACGTGCTCATCAACCATCAGGGGCAAGTAAAAGTGGCCGACTTCGGCCTCTCGAAACTTTCCGACGCAGAAGGCTTCTCGAAGGCAGGTGGCGGGACCATCGGCTACATGCCGCTCGAGCAAATGAGGCTGGAGCCCCTCGACGAACGCTGCGACGAATGGGCGCTTGCCGCGCTCACGTACGAAATGATCGCGGGCGAAAACCCCTTCTTTGCCCCCGACTTGAAACGCGCGCAAACGGCCATCGAGGAAGCGGAGCTGGTACTGCCATCGCTCTGCCTCGACGGACTGTCGCCTGAAGCAGACGACGTGCTCTTCTACGCGCTCGACCCCGACCGCGACGAACGTTACGACTCCGTGGAGGAATTCGCCGAGGAATTCCTCCCCCACCTGGGTTCGCCCCGCGCGGGCCACAAGCAGCTCGCAAGCATCGTAGACGCCGCTTGCGAAGATACGGGCGAAGCGAAGCAACCCGCCACACCCAGCCTGCCCCTTGCCGAGCGCCTGCAGGAACGCACGCGCCGCATCGCATATCGCGCCTGGTCGGGCATTGGCTCCGGCCTTCTTGGCTTTGCGGCATTCGCAAACATGCCAGCCATTGGCGACATGACCGCCCCGCCTTTCTGGGGCCTCGTCGCACTCACCATCGCTCTGGGGGCCGCATTGCCCAGTGTGGGCATTGCCGTTGCCGCCATCATATTCGGCTGCGCGCTCATCGCGGGCAACGCCACGGGGGCGGGCATGCTCCTCGTGGGCATCTCCATCGCATGGTGGGCCATCAGCGGACATGCTCGCTTGGGCGAGCCCCGCGAAGAGGGGCAACGCTCTCACATCCTGGAAGCAGGTGCTTCCGCAGCATGCGTACCCACAGGCGGAGCCATCGGCTGCGCCCCACTTGCTCCTCTGGTATGCGGGTTGAACCTGCGCATACGAGACGCCATCTCCACGACAATCTTCTGCTTCGCATGTGCCCTATTCCTAGGCGCGCTCGGAAGCTCGAGCCTATCATTCTGGAACCCCATTGCATTCTGGATGGGCATCGATGGTGGGTACTTGGGAAGGCTTGGGCTCATGCTCTCCAACCCCGCCACCTGGATTATCGGCGCAACCTGGCTTACGGCGGCGCTTGCCGCTTCGGGGTTCTCGCTGCGCGGGACGCGCGCCTGGTACATGGCGGGCACCATCATCGCCAGTCTTATCCTTGCCGCAGGAACCTGCCTGGCAGCATGGATGGCAAGCAGCCAATCGTCGGTCGCACCCATGTTCACCGACGTCCTCGGCCTGGTGGCAGCATGCGCCGTCGCTCTCTTCACCGCCTGGATCAAAGAATAGCGAGCGCATTTGCCATCATTTAAGTCTCATTTAAGCTTCGCATGGGACAATCTCCTCATCCATACAGGGAAAGGGGACAACCATGCGTGCAAAGACACCCATCACATTCGGAATCGCATGCGCATTAGCGCTGGGCATTGCACCTTCCTACGCTCTTGCACTCGACTCGAGCAGCACGGCCTTTACGTTTTCCGAAGAAAACTCCTCTTTGGAAATCACGGAGGACGGAACGTACACCCTATCGGGTTCGTGCAGCGAAGGCACCGTCAACATTGCCAAAGGGCTTGAGGTCACGCTCATCTTAGACGATCTCTCGCTGGCTACCAGCGCCGATGGAACCGACACCATTACGATTGGCAAAAACGCATCGGTTACCATCGTGACAGACGGAGCGAGTACTATCGCCAATAACGACACCGTTACCGGCAGTGCGGCAATCAAGGCGAAATCGGGCTCGTCCCTCACCATCGTGGGACAAAGCGAAAACGACAATACGCTTACCGCAACAAGTGCGGGTAAAAACGCCATCAAGGGAGCCACGGACGCAACGGTCACGATTGGCGGCGACACCAACGCGGAGAACAATTTCTCCCTCGCCATCGAAGCCGCAAACAACGGCATTGCGAGCGACGGCAGCGTCGTCATCAACGGCGGCACCATAAGCATAGAAGCGGGCAACGACGGTATAAAGGCGGCGCCCGACGAAACGGATACAAGCAGCCGCGGCACCATAACCATCAATGGCGGCGACATAGATATCCAGAGCGCGGGAGACGGCATTCAGGCCGACACCTACAATGGCCTGAACAGCGTAGACGGCGAATCATACGGTACCGTTACCATTAGCGGCGGCACTATTTCCATAGAAACGGGCACAGGCGACACAACCGGGGATGGCATTCAGGCCACCGGAGACCTCGTCGTCACAGGAGGAAACATCGACATAACCACGTTCGGTGGATCGAACAAAGTTGGAAACGACTTGCCCGCGGACCCCGATGACGCGTCGGACACGCAATCGGCCAAGGGCCTGAAGAGCGACCATGCGATTACCATAAACGATGGCGACATCACGCTCAATTGCGCAGACGACGCCATACACGCGAATGCCACCGAAATCACCAGCGGAACCTCCACCACCATCGCGTCCGACGGAAGCGGCATGGTAACCATTTCGGGCGGCTCCATAAACGCATCCTCCGATGATGACGGCATTCACGCCGACGTTGACCTCGTCATAGGGTCAACCAACCAGGCAACCGAAGAGCCCGCCATCACAATAGGCTATGCGCTTGAAGGGCTCGAAGGGGCCACCGTGTCCGTCTATTCGGGCGCCATCGACCTATATACCAGCGACGATGGCATTAACGCCGCCAATTCCACGCTGGGAAGCAATTCCAACGCATACCCCTTCCTGCTCACCATAGAGGGAGGAAGCATCCTCGTTAACGCCACGGCTACGGGAACCGATGACGAGGGAAACCGGGCGTCTGGCGGCGACGGGCTCGATTCCAACGGAAGCATCATCATGAGCGGAGGAACCGTCGAGGTATACGCAGGTTCGAACGACAACGGCGCAGTCGATTACGGCGACCTGAACAGCGATGGCTGGACGCAAACGGGCGGTACCCTTGCCGCATTCGGAAGCAGCATGTCCGTAACGCCCACGTCCGGGTCGCAAGCCTACGTGATGTTCGGGGGCGGAAACGGCGGCGGAACTCCCGGCGGCACCCCTGGGGGAACTCCAGGCGGAGGCTTCAGGCCCTTCACGTCGGATGATGATTCTTCCCTCAGCACCCAATCGAGCACGCTCAACGCAACGGCAACGGCGCAAACGCCCTCGGGCAGCACGCCACGAACGAGCTCGGGAAGCGTGAGTATTTCATCCGGCGACACCGTTGGCATATATGCGGCGAATGATTCGTCCACGCCATTGAGCACCTACACGGCAAAGGGCTCCGCAAGCTACCTCATCTACTCATCACCCGAGCTAGCGAGCGGCACGAACTACACGCTCGCGAGCGTCACCAGCCAAGGTACGTCCTCCGGAAGCACCGGAAATGACTCCCAGGGCCAAGACGCGACAGACGGGGAAAGCAACTCCGGCGGCACCACGGAGGAAACGAACTCCGACCAGAGCTCCGCAACGAGCACCGTTGCCATGTATCGCCTGTACAACCCCAATTCCGGCGAACATTTCTACACTGCCAGCGCAGAAGAGCAGGCACATCTCGTGAAACTGGGGTGGACGGACGAAGGAATAGGCTGGCAAGCGCCCCAAAGCGGAAACGCCGTCTATCGCCTGTACAACCCCAACGGAGGAGACCACCACTACACCGCGAGCGCATCGGAGCGGGACTGGCTCGTAAGCCTTGGCTGGAATTACGAGGGCATAGGCTGGTATTCCGACGAAAATAAGACGACGCCCCTATACCGCCTGTACAACCCTAATGCCAAAACCGGATCGCACCACTACACGACGAGCGCGGCAGAAGCCAACAACCTCGTCGAACTCGGGTGGAACTACGAGGGCATAGGCTGGTACGGCGCGTAATGGGCCAACGCTGGCGAGACGAGCGGAGGCCGTCTCGTCTCGCCAGCCGCGCGCCCGTGTAAGTTACATTGAAAATGCCCCGCTGATACCCTTTTGTGGCAATATAGACTCCGTATACTAAGTACCCAGTAACGAAGCATACAAGGAGCACTCATGGGCATATTCTCGCGATTCGAAGGCCATGTGGAAGACGGCCTGGAAGGCGCCGCGAACAAGATGTTCGACGCCCCGATCTCTCCTGTTCAGATAGCGAAAAAGGCCGAAAAGGCAATGCGCCGCGAAAAGATGGTCGGCGCAGGCCGCCAATACGCCCCCACGCTGTATACCATCCTGGTGAACCCCGACGACGACCAGCGCCTATTCGGGTACTACCCCACGCTGGCAGGCGAAACCGAAACGTACCTGGCCGCTAAGGCCAACGAGAACGGCCTGGTCATGGACGGCCAGCCGCTCGTGCGCTTCATCGTTGACGAGGAGCTGCGTCACGGCAAGTTCGACGTCATCGCCGAAATGGTCTCGGCACCCATCATCTCGCAGCTTCGCCAAGAGGAAATGGCGCGTTACGGCCTGGCAGGTGGCCCCCAGATGGGAGGCTACGCGCCGCAGCAGGCATACGCTCCCCAGCGCGGCCCGCAGATGGGCTACGACGCCCCCTACCAGCAGCAGCAAGCATACGCTCCCGCTGGTGGCGGCTATGCGGCAGAGCCGCCCATGGCGCAGCCTCCGCACAAGGAACCGCTTCCCTACGTGCCGGAAGAGGAAATCGACCGTTCCATCGACTACGGCGAGTACACCTTCAATAGCCAGGATTTCGAAAACTACGAGGAAAACGGCGCAGCCTACACGCCTTCCGCCCAGGGTCGCGAAGGATACGGCCGTCGCACCTCCCAGCCGCTCGACCCCGCATACGCAGGCGGCTTCCCCGAGGAAGACCAGTTCGCAGGCTTCGGCGCCCCAGCACGCCCCACGCCCGCTCCCGCACCTGCGCGCCAGCAGCCCATGCAGGCTCCCGCAACGCGCACGTTCAACGACGCCTCGCCCGCGGCGGCGGTCTACCCCGCACGCCTGGTGAACACGGCAACCGGCCGCGCCTATGCGCTCACCGTATCGCGCATGGTCATGGGCCGCAGCAGCGGCTGCGGCATCGTAGTCGACGACATCAACGCCAGCCGCAGCCACGCGGAATTCACCTGCGATGGCAACGGAGTATGGACCATTACCGACCTTGGCAGCACCAACGGCACCTACGTGAACGGCCAGCGCATCACCTCGCAGCCGCTCTACGAAGGCGACCGCATTTCCCTGGGCATGACCGACCTCATGTTCACGCAGAACTAAACGAAGGGATCATCCTTGATCAACGTGACTCTGCTCGTCGGGCGCCTTCTTTTCGTGGCGCTCCTGTATCTGTTCCTGTTCGCCATCATGAAAACGGGCATTGGCCTGGTGCGCGGGCAGCGCAAGAAGGAAAAATCCTGGACGATCGCCGTCGAGCGCGGCCCGAAGGAACTGCGCGGCGTGCAAATCGCCGTACACGGCCCCGTTATCGTAGGCCGCAACCCCGGAGCCGACATCGTCATTGGCGCAGGATACGTTTCCGGGCGCCACGCGCGCTTCACCCTCATGGGCCAGAACCTGTTCGTGGAAGACCTTGGCAGCACCAACGGCACCACGGTTAACGGGCACCGCATCTTCGAGCCCACCGCCCTGCGCGACAAGGACACGGTCACCATTGGCGACGTGGTAATGAGGGCGAGGTTCGCATAATGGCGGCCGCACGCACTCAGGCGCAGGTACGACGCGCCCCTTCCGCGAAATTCGGCAGCCGCACCGATATCGGCTGCGTTCGCGAGCACAACGAAGACAGCCTTATCGTGGCCCCGCCCCTCTATGCTGTGGCCGATGGAATGGGCGGCCATGCCGCTGGCGAAGTGGCGAGCGAAATCGCCGTTCGCACGCTGGCCAGGCAGGCTCCCAGCGAAGCCGACACGGAAGCGCTGGGCAACGCCGTAATCACCGCCAACTACGCTGTCATCAACGCAGCCCAAGAAAAGGGCCGCTCGGGCATGGGCACCACCATGACAGCCGCCGTACTGCGCGGGGAACGCCTTGCTATCGCCCAGGTAGGCGACAGCCGAGCATATCTGCTCCACCAGGGGCAGATGCAACAGCTCACGCGCGACCATAGCCTTATGGCCGACATGATCGAAGCTGGCGAGATCACCCCCGAGGAAGCCCGCGTCCACCCCAAGCGCTCCATCATCACGCGCGCATTGGGCAGCGACCCCTCCATGCAGCCCGACCTATACGAACTCGACGTCTGCACGGGCGATCGCCTGCTGCTATGTTCCGACGGCCTTACGGGCATGCTCGAGGATAGCGAAATCGAGACTATTCTCATGCGCACGCGCGACCCGCAACGTTGCGCCAGCATCTTGGTGAACGAAGCCATCGCCGCAGGCGGGCAAGACAACATCACTGTCGTGGTGGTCGACGTGGAAGGCAACGAAGAGCAGCGCGTAAAAAAGACGCGTCGCCGCGGGCGTGCCTGGGCGATCGTCATCGTGCTTGCCATCCTCGCCACCGTGCTGGGCATTTGCTACGGCGCATACCATTACACGCAAACATGCGCCTATCTGGCATCGCAGGACGGCAAGGTCGCCGTCTACCAAGGCGTGCCCGATTCCGTATTGGGCGTTTCCCTATCGCATCTCGACCATGTGACCAGCGTGGAAGTAAGTGACCTGGAACCCGGCGTAGCCAATCGCCTTTCCGAAGGCGTCATTCGCGTCGACAACCTCGACAAGGCAAATCAGCTGGTCGATACCTACGAGGAGTACATCGAGGAATCGAAGGCGGCATCTGCAAGCGCCTCGAGCGAGTCTTCCGAAAGCACGGAAGACACCTCGAGCGAATCGGCTGAGGGCACCTCCGAAACCGAGGAAGCTAGCAGCACTGCAAGCGCGAGCGCATCTGATTCCCAAGAGGGTGTTGCCTAATGACGCGCCGCAACACCGAACTCCTGCTGCTGCTCATTGCGGCGCCCATCGTCATTCTGCTCTACGCCATGATCGTCATGAACGAGGGCCAAACGCTCAGCATGGAAACGCTCGGCGTTCCCCTGGGCATATTCGGCTCCTTTGCCATAGCCCATCTGGCCGTGCGCAAGTGGGCGCCCGCAGCCGACCCGGCCATCCTGCCCATTGCGTTCGCGCTTTCGGGCATTGGCATCGCCTTCATTACGCGCCTGGCGCCCGATATGGCAATTCGCCAGGTCATGTGGCTGTTCCTGGGTATCGTGTGCATGATTGGCGTGCTCGTGTTCATGAAGAACATCGATCATACAGCCAATTACAAGTACACGCTCATGATCTTCGGCATACTACTGCTGCTCTCGCCTATGCTGCCGGGCGTCGGCACCGAAATCTCCGGTAGCCGCATCTGGCTCTCTCTGGGCTCGTTCAGCTTCCAGCCTGGCGAAATAGCGAAGATCCTCATCGTCTTGTTCCTTGCGGGCTACCTTGCGGCGAACCGCGAGATGCTCTCCGTCTTCACGCTGCGCCTGGGGCCGCTGCGCCTACCCGACATCCGCACGCTGCTGCCCATGCTATTGGTATGGGGCCTGGCGCTCATCGTCGTCATCTTCGAGAAGGACCTGGGTAGCGCCCTGGTCGTCTTCTTCGTGTTCCTTACCATGCTCTACGTAACAACGGGCAAGCGCGTCTACATTGCCGTAGCCATCATCCTGCTGGCCATCGGCGGCGTGTTCGCCTACAGCGCGTTCTCGCACGTGCAGATTCGCGTGAGCACGTGGCTCGATCCCTTCGCCGATGCGCAGGGCACGGGCTACCAGCTCTGCCAGGCCATCTACTCCATGGCCGACGGCGGCATCTTCGGCGTGGGCATCGGCAACGGTCTGTGCGACAAGATCCCCGTCGTGGAAAGCGACTACATCTTTGCCGCCATCTGCGAGGAAGCGGGCCTTCTGGGCGCCGCTGGCGTGCTGCTGCTATTCGTGGCGTTCGCCGTACGCGGCATCGTGACCGCCGCACGTGCCAAGAGCGACGTAAGCTCGTTCATCGCCACGGGCCTCACCGCCTCCATCGTGCTTCAGGCATTCATCATCGTCAGCGGCGTTACGCGTCTCATCCCGCTTACGGGCCTTACGCTCCCCTTCATCAGCCAGGGCGGCTCTTCGCTGCTGGCAAGCTTCATCGCCGTAGGCATGCTTCTGAAATGCGGCGACGAGGCCACGGGCGTGGGTCGCGAAATGACCGGCGCCATCGGCGGTTCTGCTCACGCGCAAACGGGCGTGCTGGGTCGCGTAGCCCTGGGCAAGCGCCTCACGGGCCTCATGATCGTCATCTGCCTCATGTTCGCCGTGCTGGTCGCCAACCTCACGCTGCTCATGGTAGTCAATGCCGACTACTATCAGAACCTTTCCACGAACAACCACACCACGGCCAAGGAAGCCACGCGCGAACGCGGCACCATTTCCACGAGCGATGGCGTGGTGCTGGCGCAGAGCATCCAGAACGAAGACGGCACGTACACGCGCATTTACCCTGCTGGCGTTCTGGCTTCGCACGTGGTGGGCTATTCCAGCACGAAATACGGCACGAGCGGCATCGAAAGCGCTTGCAACGACACGCTTTCCGGCAGCACCGACTTTGCCACCTGGACCGATGTCATCAACAACTACGCAGGCATCTCCACGAGCGGCAACGATGTGAAACTCACCATCAATTCCGAGATTCAGCAGGCCGCGCAAGACGCGCTCGATGGCTATTCGGGTGCCTGCGTCGTGCTCGACCCCGAAACGGGCGCCGTGCTGGCACTGGCCTCCTCACCCACCTACGACGCCGCGGAATTCGAGAGCCTGCTTTCCAACAGCACCGATTCGTCTTCCAGCGATGCGCTCTACAACCGTGCCACCCAGGCGTTGTACGCCCCCGGCTCCACGTTCAAGATGCTCACGCTTGCCACGGCCCTGCAAAATGGCATCGCCAGCGAGGACACCGTGTACGACGCCCCGGGCAGCATGGACATCGGCAATGCGCCCGTTACCAACTTCGATGACACCAGCTACGGCGAAATTACCCTCGCCCGCGCCACCGAAGTCTCCAGCAATACCGTATTTGGCCAGGTAGGTGTTCAGATTGGCCCCGAATTGCTGGTGCGTAGCGCCGAACAGTACGGGTTCAACAACACCACCGCCTTCGAGCTTCCGCTCTCCATGTCGCTCATGCCCGACCCCAGCGAAATGACCACGTGGGAAACCGCATGGGCCGCAGTTGGGCAGCCCGTAGGCGAGCACGAGAGCGCCGCTGGCCCGCAGGCAACCGTCCTGCAGATGGCCATGGTGGGTGCAGCCATTGCCAACGGCGGCACCATCATGCAGCCATACCTGGTAGATAGCGTGTACAACGCCGAAGGCGAGAAGGCGAGCGAAACCTCGCCCACCGTATACGCCAACGTCATGTCCACCAGCACCGCCGATCGCGTGCTGGAAGTGCTGCAGGGCGTTGTGGAAAGCGGAACCGGCAAGGGCGCCGCTATCTCGGGCGTGAACATCGCGGGCAAGACGGGCACGGCCCAAACCGACAAGGAACTCGACAACAGCTGGTTCGTCGGCATGGGCCCCACCGAGGATTGCAAAGTCGTCATCGCCATTGTTCTCGAAGAAAACGATGGCTCTACGAATGCTGCAACGCGAGCAAATAATGTGTTAAGCACTGCTTTGAAAGTACAAGGAGCACTGTAAATGGAGTATGCTAGCGTTAAGGTAATATCTCGCTAGCATGTGCCCAAAAGGAGTTTATACGTGAACGGAAACATGGTAGGCAGAGTCTTCAATAACCGCTATCAGCTCACCGACCGCATTGGCATCGGTGGCATGGCGGAAGTATACCGCGCGCAAGACCGCGTACTCGGTCGCGTCGTTGCGGTGAAGGTCATGCTCCCCCAATACGCCGCCGACGCCGATTTCACGCAGCGTTTCCGCCAGGAAGCTGCATCGGCAGCCAACCTGCAGAGTCCCTACATCGTAAATGTGTACGACTGGGGCCATGACGGCGATACGTACTTCATCGTCATGGAATACGTGCGCGGCAGCGACCTGAAGACGGCCATCACGCAGCGTGGCGCCATTAGCCAGCGCAAGGTCGCGGAAATTGGCTCCCAGGTGTGCCAGGCTCTTTCCGTGGCACACAACCAGGACATCATTCACCGCGACGTGAAGCCGCAAAACATCATGGTCCAGCCCGACGGCAACGTGAAGGTCATGGACTTCGGTATTGCACGCGCGAAGAACTCCATGAAGCAGCAGACGTCTGCCGTGCTGGGCACTGCGCATTACATTTCGCCTGAACAGGCACAGGGTAAAGACCTCACCCCCGCCAGCGACATCTACTCGCTTGGCGTGGTCATGTACGAGGCCGTTACGGGCAAGCTGCCCTTCGATGGTCCCGACAGCGTAAGCGTGGCCATGAAGCAGGTGAGCGAATATCCCGTTCCGCCGAGCGAAATCAACCCCGAGGTCGACCCTGGCCTGGAGCAGATCATCATGCGCGCCCTGGAAAAGGATCCGCTGGCGCGTTTCGCCACCGTAAGCGACATGAAGCATGCGCTGAACGACTACCTTGCCGGTCGCCCGGTGAACATGGCCGACGCAACGCATGTCATGGCAGGCGCATTCGTGCCGCCCATGGCCGACGGCACGCAGGTCATGCCTGCCGTCGACGGCGCTACGGGCGCCCCCACCCAGGCGGCGCGCACCATGAAGGCGGTCGACGAAGAGGCGCTACGCAAGAAGAAGCGCAATCGCAACATCGTGGTAGCCTTGCTGCTCATTGTTGTCGTTGCGGTCATCGCCGCAGCCGTGTTCCTCATTACCGGCAACAAGGAGGGCACGGTTCCCGACGTAACGGGCCAAAGCGCGCAGGCAGCCGCCGTAACGCTGAAGGCATCTGGCTACGAAGTGGGCACCACCACCGAGGTGTACAGCGATACCGTTGCTGCAGGTAACGTGGTCTCCACCGACCCCTCGGCTGGCACCAAGGCCGCCGAAGGCACCACGGTGAATCTGAACGTTTCCAAGGGCAAGGAGCAAATCGAAGTTCCCGACCTTTCCGGCATGACGGCCGACCAGGCAAAAGCCGCGCTTAGCAAGCTGGGGCTCACCGCCAAGGAAGGCACCTCCGAATACTCCGATAGTGCCGCCGAAGGCACGGTAGCCCGTCAGGACGTTACCGCCGGCACGAAGGTAGACACGGGCACCACCGTTACGTACTACCTGTCCAAGGGCTCTCAGAACGTTTCCGTGCCCGATCTTTCCGGCATGACGGAATCCGAAGCCAAGGAAGCACTCGAAGCCGTTGGCCTTACGGGTAGCGCAAGCGATTCCCAGTATTCCACCACGGTCGCCAAGGGTTGCATCATCTCGCAGAACCCCTCGAAGAGCACGAAGGTCGAAAAGGGCACCAAGGTCACCTACGTGGTATCGCTGGGACAGCAGTCCGTCCCCAACGTAATTGGCCTCACCCAGTCGGAAGCGCTTTCCGAGCTGAGCGACTTTGACGTACACGTGGTCGATCAGTCCAGCAGCACCGTTGCCAAGGGCGTCGTCATCGACCAGAAGAAGAACTCCGATGGGTCCATCTCCATCTACGTCAGCACGGGCCCCGCAAGCTCTTCCAGCTCCTCTTCGAGCGGTTCCAGCTCGTCGTCGAGCGACTCCAGTAGCTCCGACTCTTCCAGTTCGAGCTCATCGAGTTCCAACTAGTCTTCTGGCTTGTTCGTTTTCGGGTCAGTCCTTCGGGGCTGGCCCTTTTTCATATCTATGCGCTCCCGGGCGGACAGGCGGCGTCCCTCCCCGAGGCACCCGCTCCGCTGCTCGCGTGGCTTCGGCCCCACACGGGCCGAAGCCTACGCTCGTGCGCTCGCTGGTTCATGCTTTCACTTCGCGCTGTTCGGGATGGGGCGTAGATACGCGTGAAGCTGCGCTTCCCGCCCTCTACGGCCCCATCCCGAACGTAGCGCGTTTCTGGTTGGCTTTCACAGTGCCCTCGGGAAGGGGCGCCGCCCGGGCGCTAGCGCGGATTCGGGTGGGCCCGCCACGATTGGCTATCCCCTCAACATCACACGAAACGCCAGTCGCAACTCGAAGAGTCTTGCTGGAACGCGTATGCCCACACGAGACGGTACACACTCGTTAGCAAACCAACCCCTCGAAAGGGCCACGACCCCGCACGGAGCCCGCGCTGCCGAAGCTGAGAAGGTTTAAACCTTTAAACCCGATTGACCACAACGAAGACATGCGAGCCCAACGGGTTGCAAGCCAAATAAAGATTTACAAAGGGCCGCACTCATCGTTGCGGGACGGCGATGACGCCCTCGCACCTCGTAGCAAGCATGAGGCGCCCGCAAGAGGCTTACATCCGCTACAAGCACCCCGGAACGCTAGGCCGACCGGGATATGCCCGCAGGGGCACTGTGAAAGCAAACAAATGCGCTGCAAATGGGCCTTCCGAAGGCGGAGCGGAAACGCAGTTTCCGAAACGCCAAGGAAGGCCCGGGCAGCGCAAGTAAAAACATGAACCAGCGAGCGCACGAGCGTAGGGCAAGGCCCGTGCGGGGCCTTGCCCACGCGAGCAGCGGAGCGGGTGCCCCGAAGGGCATATGCCGGTCGGCCCCGGGACCGAACTAGGCTTCAGCGGCGGAAAGCTGCCCCTGTTCAGCGGCGGGCTTGGATTCGAGGCGCGAAGCCACAACGGTGGAGGCCACGATGAGGGCGGCACCGGCGACCCCTAGGCCAGTAAGCACCTCCCCCAGAGCCACGGCGCTGATAGCAGCGGTGAAGACGGGCTCGGCGCACAGGATGACGGAAACGGTCGCGGAAGGCACATGAGCCAACGCGAAGTTCTGCAGGAAGAACGCCAAACAGGTTCCGAACAGCCCCAAGAAGACGATGGACGCCCAGCTGGCAACAGGCACCGCGGAGAAGACGGGCATCGACTCGAAAGCGATAGCAGCGCCCAAAGCGGCAACGAACGTAACGCCTATCTGGGCAGTGGAAAGGGCAATGGGATCAACTTCGCCCAGGCCTCGTTCGCCAAACACCAGGGAAGCGGCAAACGTAGCAGAGCTGAACAGGCCGAACAGCTCGCCCCATCCGAACTGGAGCGCACCACCATTGCAGCACAGCAGATACAAACCCGCTATGACCATGCCCTGCAGAAACACCGTGCTCTTGCCGAATTTGCTTCCCGTCACGAGAAGCGACAGCACAGGCGTAAACAGCATGGGCAGAGCAATGAAGAAGCCAGCATTCGTAGCGCTCGTAAGGTTGACGGCCAAGCTGCACGCAAGATAGCTCACGGCCATGAAGGCGCTCGAAGGCAGCCAGGCGCCTAGGCGGACACCACGCAGCAGAGGGACAACCTTGCGCCCAAACACGAGCATGAACACGGCGAATGCAATACCAAAGCGCAAGGCAGCGCACCACAGGGGAGAAATACCCTCGTAGGCAATCTTCATGACGACGTTACCCATCCCGTAGATGGCCGTCTGCATGACAACGAGCCCAATGAATATCCACCTCTTGTTGAACACCGCTTTGCCTTCCTGCGCGCACGAACCTAAGCAGGGGCTACCCCGCTTGCTGCATATGCAACTGATGCTTGGCTCGCGCAACGCGCTATACGCCGACTTGCTACGCTCATACTATCGCGCTTGCATAAAAAAGTATATCGAGAGTATTCTAAGCATATACAAGAGTATCTTATATACCTCTTGACGTGCTTGTTTACCAATATGAAGTGGGCAAACAATGAACCAGAAGTATGAAGCGTTTGTAAAAGCAGCCGAAACGGGCAGCTTCAAGGCGGCCGCGGAAGAACTGGGCTACACCCAGGCTGGCATTAGCTACATCATCAACGCCCTCGAAAACGAAATGGGAACATCGCTGTTCATCCGCGACCACGCCGGAGCACGCCTTACGCCTGACGGACGCGCGCTTCTCCCTTGGGTTCAAGACGTCTGCAACGCCGAACGCGCCCTCCAGACACGCCTTGACGACGTACGCCACGTAGAGGGCGGCACGGTGCGCATCTCGGCCTTCGCCAGCATCGCAATTCACTGGCTCCCCCACATCATTCGCGAGTTTCAGCAAGACCATCCCAACGTGGAATTCGACATTGCGGTATACGAGGAGCAGGACGCGCAAGAAGCAACCCTCTGGCACGGTGAATACGACTGCGGCTTTTTGGTGCTGCCCACGTCGAAGCACTTCTTCACTATCCCCCTTGCGCAAGACCCCATGTACTTCGTGGTGGCAAAGGACCATCCGCTGGCCAACGCCGACTTCTTCCCCACCGAAGCCATGGAAAGCGAACCGTACATCAAGGTCCGCAACGACACGCACACCGAAATGGATGCGCTCTTCGAGAACCACAACGTAAAACCGCACGTGAAAATGGAGATCGACAACGACTATGCCGTTATGGCCATGGTGAACCAGGGGCTGGGCTATGGGCTATTCCCCCAGCTGCTCCTGCGCGATATGCCGTACGACCTAGCCATGCTCGAGCCGGAAATCCCCATGCAGCGCCAGGTTGCCATCGCGGTACGCAGCTACGAAAAGGCTTCCATCGCCGCAAAGGCATTCATTGAATGCACGCGCAACTGGATCGGCGCGCAGCAGTCCAAATAGAGCTACAACCAGGCACAATTCTGCGCATCCCGAAAAGGGCGCACATTCATCAATTTCGTACTGATTTTATCCTCATATTGGGATATATTTATCCATGTTTAACCTCGTATGTGAATAACCTCATACGAGTATATTTGAACATTGGGAGAGGCACACATGGAAGAATCATTCGCAAACCAGTACACACGTCGTGACATACTCAAATACTCGGGCGTCGCCGCCCTCACGCTCGCCGCAGGTGGCGTATTCATTGGCTGCGCCAAGCAGTCCACGCAAAGCGAAACGGCAAGCGCCAACACGGACAACGCTGCAACTACTGCATCGCTTGCGGGAAGCGCATTGAACATCTACTGCGGCGCCGGCATGACCGACCCGTTCCAGGAAATCGCCGATGCGTTCAAAGCCGAAACGGGCTGCGAGATGAACATCACCTTCGCGAATGCTGCGCAGATCCAAACGCAGATTACCGCCACGCAAGAGGGCGACTACTTCATCGCTGGCTCCGCCGACGAATTGAAGCCCGTGGCGGATTACGTAGAGACCAGTACCGACCTGGTAAAGCATATCCCCGTTATCGCCGTGCCAACCGCAAACCCGAAGGGCATTACCGCACTGGGCGACCTGGCGAACTGCGACACGCTGCTCATTGGCGACCCCGAATCCACGCCCATCGGCAAGATCGCCCAGAAGGCGCTCACCGACGCCGGTATCTGGGATGCCCTTCAGGAAAAGAACGCCATCACTACCACAACCACCGCTCCGCAAATCGCCACGGCACTGGCGTCGGGCGAAGGCGACGCAGGCATCGTGTGGAAGGAAAACGTGAAGGCCGACGGCGCCTCCATCCTGGAAACGAGCGACATGGACAAATACGTGAAAACCGTTCCCGCCGCACGCCTTACCAGCGTTGCTAACAAGGACGCAGCCGACGCATTTGACGCATTCCTGCAGACCAGCACGGCCAACGACATTTGGCAGAAATACGGCTACGAACTGGCCGGCAAATAGGCCTCCCCTTTGGCCGGGGCGTCCACTCGCGCCTCGGCCAAAACACAACCATGATTCAACGCAACAAACCTCCCATAAAGCATGCTGGGCGGCTGAAAGACCGCTTCAGTGCGGTGTGCATTGCCATCGCTTGCATTCCGCTCCTCTTCATCGGGTGCGCCATCCTAACCATCATCGCAGGTGGCGTAACGCACCTTTCCGAAGCCGTCTCTTCGGCGGAAGTTCTCTTCTCGCTGCAGATGAGCGTTGCAACATCGACCATTTCCACGGCGCTCTGCCTGCTCATCGCGCTGCCAACGGCGTACGCATTCACGCGCACCAACATGCCGTGCAAGCGCGCTGCCGAAACGCTCATGCAGCTCACCATGTCGCTTCCGTACATCGTGCTCGGCTTCGCCCTGCTGCTCATGTTTTCCTCCCCTGCGGGCAAAGCGCTGAAAGACTTTGGGTTCGCCGTGGTATTCCAACCCGTTGGCATTGTGTTCGCCCAGCTTATCGTGAACCTGCCCTTCTCCATTCGCATGATGCTCACGGCTTTCAAGGACGTGAACCCCCGCATGGAGTTCATCGCGAAGACGCTGGGCGCAAGCTCGTTTCAGACATTTCGCACCGTGCTGCTCCCCCTCTGCCGCAACACCGTCATCTCCACGTTCGTGCTCACCTGGGCACGCGGCATCGGCGAATTCGGCGCCACGCTCATGCTGGTGGGCGTTACGCGCATGCGCACCGAAACCCTGCCTGGCAGCGTGTACCTTTCCATTTCCACGGGCAACACCGACACGGCCATGGCCACCGCCATGATCATGCTCGTGGTATCTGCGGCAACGCTCGTCATATCGAACGTTCTTACCAAGCCCATTGGCGCCGCCCGCGTAAGCAATCGCAAACGCCCTCGAAAGGACGACTAGATGCCCGGCTTTATCGACGTGCACAACCTGATGGTCACACGCGGCGAGTTCACATTGCACGTGGACGACCTGCATATTGAACCAGGCGAGGTATTTGCCATCCTGGGAACAACGGGCTCGGGGAAAACCGTGCTCATGGAATCCATCGCGGGGGCATACCCCATCGAACGCGGCAGCATCCTGCTTGACGGCAAAGACGTTGATGGCCTGCCCATCCAGCAGCGCCATCTGGGCATCCTGTACCAAGATTACGCGCTATTCCCGCACATGACCGTGCGCGACAACATTGCATACGGCCTGAAACGCCACAAGGTGCCCCGCGAGGAAATAGCCAAACGCGCGAGCCAAATGCTCGAACTATTCGAAATTGAACACATTGCCGAACGGCTTCCTGGAATCATCAGCGGCGGCGAAGCGCAGCGATGCGCGCTTGCCCGCGCACTCGTGCTAGAGCCTGACATTCTCATCCTCGACGAGCCCTTTTCCGCGCTCGACCCCACCACGAAACAGGCCATGTATCGCATGCTCCGCTGCATTCACAGCCAGTTTGGGTGCACCATCGTATTCGTAACGCACGACTTTCACGAAGCGCAAACGCTCGCCGATCGCGTCGGCATCATCCTGAACGGGCGGCTTCAGTGCGTTGTTCCCGCAAACGAGCTGTTCGACCAGGACCACTCCCCCGAGATTCGAAAATTTCTGGGAATGGAATAAAACGGCAATTGCACGCAGGCAGCCCCTCGTCGCGGAAGCGCAAGCACGGCGGGGTACAATACCCACATGACCAAGCAGCCCCCAACATACTTTACCTACGTGCTTCGCTGCGCCGACGACACGCTGTACTGCGGTTATTCCACCGATGTTGACGCTCGCGTCGCAACGCACAACGCCGGACAAGGCGCAAAGTACACCAAATGCCGTCGCCCCGTAGAGCTTGTAACATACGCACGCTTCGCATCAAGGCATGCGGCCATGAGCGCGGAATGGCACTTCAAGCAGCTTTCGCGCGCCGAAAAGGAACGAATGCTCGAAGCGGTTACCAACGAGCAGCCCTTCGAAGCGCTGCTTGCGGAGGCATTTGACATCGACGTACGCCAGAACGACATCGCCTACGACGTCGAATCAAGCCTGCAGAGCCTGCGCGACAAGAAATATGCCCAGTTCATGGCGCCCCTCATGCCAACCGTTACCCCCGATCGGATCATCGGCGTGCGAACGCCCGATCTCAAGAAGCTCGCAAAAACGCTCGCCAAGCGCGACGACATCGAGCTGTTCCTGAACGCGCTTCCCCATCGCACCTTCGAGGAAAACCAGCTGCATGCATTCGTGCTGAACGGCCAGAAGGACTACGACGCCCTTATCGAAGCGCTCGAGGCCTTCCTGCCCCACGTCGACAACTGGGCGACCTGCGACCAAATGCGCCCGCCCGTGCTGGCAAAACGCCCCGAGCAAACGGCCGCGCTCGCCCTCTCCTGGATAGAACGCGGGCAACGCGAGGGCATGACATACATGACGCGCTTCGGCATCGGCGTGCTCATGCGCTGGTTTCTCGACGAACAGTACGACCCCGCCTTCACGGATGCCGTCGTGGGCGTTCAGCCAGGCGAATACTACATTGACATGATGCGTGCGTGGTACGTTGCCGAAGCAATCGTGAAGCAGCCCGCCGACGCACATGACGTACTGGAACGAGGAGCTCTCGACACCTGGACCCACAACAAAGCCATCCAGAAGGCTCGCGAAAGCCGTCGCGTTTCCCCGGAAATGAAAAACGAACTCGCCGCGCTGAGGCGATAGAAAGGGCCAGCCGCATACCGCAGCTGGCCCTCGCCTTCATATGCATCGCCGCTCGAGCGCTACCGCTTCGCGGGCTATGCGCAAGCTATGCCGTTACTTCCAGTCGACGTAGGCAACGTGCGTCTCGAGGAACTCCTCAAGGCCGTGCTCGCCGTCATCGCCACCCAGGCCCGACTGACGCACGCCCGCATGGAAGCCCTGGAACGCTTCGAAGTGCTCACGATTCACGTAAATCTCGCCGAAGTTGATTTCGTTCAGCGCACGCATCACCGTATCGTGGTCGGTGGTGTGAATAGAGCTGGTTAGGCCATACGTGCTGTCGTTTGCCATTTCGATAGCCTCGTCGAGCGTCTCGAACTTGGCAACGGGCAACACCGGCCCGAAGATTTCCTCGGTCATGACGCGCATTTCGTGCTTGCAGTCGACGATGAGCGTGGGCTCCATCCAATAGCCCTTCTTGTCGGTGGGGGCATTGCCGCCCACAACGATCTTCGCGCCCTCTTCCTTGGCGCTATTCACCAGGTCCATAACGATTTCCACCTGACGGCGGTTCACCATGGGGCCCATGTCGACGCTGTCATCAAGCGGGTCGCCATACGTGGCGCGCGCAATGCGCTCGGTCATCTTCGCCACGAACTCATCGTAAATGGGCGCCTGCACGTACACGCGCTCGGCAGCATTGCAAACCTGGCCGCAGTTCAGGAAGCGGCTGTTGAAGATGTTTTCGATCGTGGCATCGAGATCGCAGTCGGCCATGACGATGACCGGCGCCTTGCCGCCCAGTTCCAGCGATACGCGCGCCACATGGTCGGCGGCGTTCTTCATGATCTGCTTGCCCACGGGCGTGGAACCCGTCATGGTGACCAGGGCAACCTTTTCGTTGCCGGAAAGGGCATTGCCCACCAGGGCGCCGCCACCCGAAACCACGTTAATGACGCCCGCCGGCAGCGAGCTTTGCTCAACGAGCTTGGCAAATTCATAGCAGCCCATAGGCGAATCGCTGGAGGGTTTCAGCACCACGGTATCGCCCGCAACCAGCGCAGGGGCCACCTTGCGGCCAATGAGGAACAACGGGAAGTTCCACGGCATGATTCCCGCGCATACGCCAATGGGCTTCTTGTACAGGAAGATGTTCTCGTTCGGGCGGTCGGACGTGATGATCTCGCCCTTGATATGGCGCGCCTGACGTGCATAGAAGCGCAGATATTCCGCCAGCCAGCCAGCCTCATCGCGCGATTCGCAAATGCGCTTTCCCATTTCGGCGGTGTTCGTCTGGGCAAAGAGCTCCTGGTTATCCTCAACCAGCTGTGCAAGCTCGAACAGATAGTTCGCACGTTCCACGGCGGGAAGCTTGCCCCAGGATTTCTGGGCTTCGTAGGCGGCGTCTACGGCGGCGGCCACATCGGCTTCGGTAGCCTTCGGCACCTGGCCGATAACCTCTTCGGTGGCCGGGTTGATGACATCGGCCATCTCGCGCGAGCCATTCGGCACAAACGCGCCATTGATGAAGAGCTGGTACTGTTTCATGAAAGAACCTCCTAGAGTTTGCGAATGGAGCCTTCTATCCGAACACGCAGACCGATTTCTCTTCGGCCCACGACGTCGACCTGAAACCATCTTCATCCATTATCGTTAAACACTGCTGAACCGATTCTTACAAATTCGTATCGCTCCGTGAGAGGCTTTTGCTCGATCCTGTGTTTCATTTTCCGGAAAAACGCACGCCCTAGCGATCGAACACACTCCTCGTCGAGCATAACAGGACCACGCAACAGAAAAGGCCGGGCGCAAAGCGCTCGGCCTTTGTATTCCTGGTGCCCCCGATACGATTCGAACGTACGACACCCGCTTTAGGAGAGCGGTGCTCTATCCCCTGAGCTACGGAGGCGCACAAGGCATTCTACCACAGAGAACGCGCAGGATGCGCTACCCTGCAGGCTAAATGGCTCCCCTCATGGAAAGCGTATCAACCAGCTTGGCAGCCGCATCGCGTACCGTCGTGCCATCCATGTCGATGGTCACTTCGGCGTACTTTTCGTACAGGGGAATGCGCTCTTCGTAGATATCCGCCAGACCGCCCATGCCGTCCTTCATGACGACGCCGCGCTCGTGCAGGCCACCCAAACGGCCCATGAGCTCGTCAAGCGACACCTTCAGGTACACAACGGTGCCGATTTCGGAAAGGTGCTTCATGGCGTCTTCGGAGTACACTGCCGAACCACCCGGGGAAACCACCGTGCGATGCACGTCGATGCCGCACAGTACCTCGTTTTCCACCTGGATGAACCCGTCGGGACCCATGGCGTCGATGATCTTCTGCAGCGTCTTATCGCTCTGCTTCTGGATGAGCAGGTCGGCATCGAGGAAGTCGTACCCGATGATCTTGGCCGCAACGATACCCAGCGTGCTCTTGCCCGCGCCGGGCATGCCGATAAGAATCACGTTGTCTTTCTTTACCATGCGCGCTCCTCTCTCTATCGGTATGTTCAGCTCACTATAGCGCAATGGAGCAAAACCGAAAGACCGGCACGCAAAAGCGCGAAAGCCCTGCACAGAACTCGCCACCCGACAATCAGGCAAAACCGCTGGCCGCAATGTGCCCAACAAAAAAAGGGAACGAAGTCTCCTTCGCTCCCCATAATTGCATGCCGTTGAATGGGGCTAGCGTGCGCCGCCGCCACCGCCACCGAAGCCGCCGCCCCCGCCACCGGAGAACCCGCCGCCGAAGCCGCCGCCCGACGAGCTAGATGAAAGCGCCGAGCTGACGATGGATTCCGTATTCGACCACGTAGTATTGAACACGCTGGCAAACGAATCACCATGACGCGTGCCGTACATGGCGTACCAGGGCACGTACCAGCTGTTCTGACCCATGAGGTCGTCGTCCTCCTGGAAGATTTGGGGAACAGCCTTACGCAGCTGGGCAAGGGCTTCCTTGGCCACACCGAAGATGTAGGCGTACACCATGAACTCGCCCCACACCTTTACGTCTGTGGGCGGACGCTCGTCGAGCGCCGAGAACTCGCACAACCACCTACGAAGCGCCTTGCAGCGCATGTAGTCGTCGAGGCCCTTCTGCGTGCGTCGCGTCATAAAGTTGGACAGCGCAAACAGCGCAATACCCGTAACGATGGAAAACACGAGCGGAATGTAATTCTCCACGATGAAGAACGTGATCAGGAAGCAGATGATGGGATATCCCAGTGCCACGCAAATGATGCGGCCCTGCCACTTATTGCCATCCTCCTCGAAGTAATCGGCCTTGTTCTGGGCGGCGGTCACCTTGCCCTGCCATGCCTTCACAGCGTCGTTGAACTTCGAGGGGCTCGACTTACCGTAATCGCGAATGGACCCCAACCAGAAGGGATTCTTTCCCTTCGAAACCTTGCGAAGAAGCTTGATGGCTTCCTTGTCGATAGGATCGCTGAGCGCATCGGCCTCTTCGTCGTTGATGGTGATGTAATAATCCTCGATGACCTTCTTGTCCTTGTTATACGTTCCCTTCGCAATGGTGAGCACGCCCACATGCGACAGGTGCATGATTGTGGCCATGAAGTCGTTGGAGCTTTCCTTGCCGAAGCGCCACAAGCGCCCAATGGTGGCGGGATGAACGTCGCGATTAGGCACGTCACGCCAGTAGTCTTCGGTAAACGTGGGCTTGTGCTCCTTGCCATGTCGGAAGTACATCACGACAGCCCACACGATAAGCGCCACCGAAAGCAACGCCCAGAACAGAATGTAGAGCTGGGAGTACATGCGCTGGTAATTCGCCGCGTCGGCCCATTCCTCTTCCGACTGCAGGATGCTATCGAGAAATGCCGTGTCACCCGTGGATTCCAGGGCGTCGGAGCTGATGTTCGTAAGCCACGTGCGGGGGAACACCACGCGCGCTTCGGCGTATTCGCCCGGCTTCACCTTGTCGACCTTGTACGTTACGGCCGTGGCGGAGTCGTTGAAGGCCAGCGTGCCCGTAAGTGGGCCATGGCCCCAGGCGTACACGTCCGAGCCAATAACGGGAGCGGCGCCCGCGGGAACGGGCATCGTGATGGTGCAGGTAACGTTCTCGTTCGCAACCGCCCAATCGGTGCCGATGTACTGCCAGTACAGGTCGGCACAGTCCTTATACGGCGTAACGCCCGCCTTCACCGTGTAGTCGATTTGGATGACGACATCGCAATCGCTGGCATCGAAGAACGCGTAGACCGTGTTCTTGCCCGTATCGACCGAGTACGAGGTATAGCCAGGGCCGCCCGCATCGCGCCATGACAAATCGAAGCCCACGCTGGGCATATCGACCAGCGCAACGTCGCCGTTGCTATCCACCTGGCCAATCTGAACGCTATTTACCGTGAAACTGCCGCTGCGCATGTTCCACCAGATGCAGGAAAACGTGCCATCGAAGCTGAATGTGCGCTGCTCGACAACATGCAGCGAGCCATCGCTTTGCGCATCGGCGGTAATGTCCACCTTCGGAATGGTGTAGTCCTTGGCGTAGGCATGCGAAGGAGCGATCACGCACGCAAGGAGCACCACCGCCATGAGACATGTAGCAAGAAGAAGCGAGCGCAGCGCATGGGTTCCCATCCCCCATGTGGCCGCTGTGCGCCCCGCGCTGGCGCATACGGGCCCATCGTTGTGACGCATTTGCGACAACATAAATCGCGAAAGCATCCAATTCCCCTCTCTACGTGCGATTTTGGTTCAATTTGGCCTGATTATACCCGAAAGCGCAGACCCTATGTTTTACGCAAAGCGAATGCTTGCATGTTTGGAAATGTCACGGTATCATAGCGTACCGCGTCTAAGACGCATCCGCGGAGAGCTGACCGAGAGGCCGAAGGTGCTCGCCTGCTAAGCGAGTATGCCCCAAAAGGGTATCTGGGGTTCGAATCCCCAGCTCTCCGCCACGAAATCCTAGCAGGTTCCGAATGGGACCTGTTTTTTTATTATTCGGGATCCGTTACTGGGGATTCGAACCGATGAGGTGGAATTCCGTTAAGAAAGCCGTCCAGTGGACGGCTTTTAGGAATTCGCCCGACCGAGCCTGCGAGGGAGGGTTCGGGGTTCGCGAAGCGAACGCCGGAATCCCCAGCTCTCCGCCACGAATTTTGAGCAGGTCCCGAAAGGGGCCTGCTTTTTTATCCGATCGCGGCTGCCCTGCCGGTGATACTCTTCAGGTCACCCGCTCCGCTGCTCGCGTGGTTTCGGCCCCGCACGGGCCGAAACCTCCGCTCGTGCGCTCGCTGGTTCATGCATTTATCGGGTTGCTTGGCTAAGCCAAGCAACTTCTTTTTTTGTTTTCACAGTGACCTTGCGAGCATCACCGGCAGGGCAGCAATCGCCAGTCCAGAAGCAGGTCCCGTTGTCCCCTACCCTGATACCTGCCGGAGCGCTGGTAGGCTCTTCTTTAAGTCGAGGCCAGAACCGAGGGCATAAACACCGTTGCCTACAATTATGCATGATGCTGCGCCTCCACGCCGCATCCCAAACGTAGCGTGTTTCCAGCTTGCTCTCACAGTGCCCCTATGGGCTACCGGCTCCGACCGATTGGGCGCTATCCTTGGCCGCTCAACCTGCGGCAGCCCTAATCGCGCTCCACTCGCTTCGCATGGCAGAGCGCTGGTAGGCTCTTCGGGTGGCGCGTCCGGTCGGGAATCATCCGATTCCGCGTGAACAAGCCTCCGTCCCCCGTTCACGGGCACTGCTTGCTCCATCCCTGGTGAACTACGGAACGTTCGGCTTCGCCTGCGTTCCTTGTTCACCCCTTCCCGAGTAAATAACCAACCCGGGAAACAACCCCATCAGGCATTCAGAATAGTGCTTAACAGGTAATGAAACACCAAACAACAGTTTCGGAATTACAGGCAAGCGACTTCGTCAAACTACGCATCATCAGAGAAGTTGAGGCAGGCAACGAGATAATAATCTTCACGATAAGCGGCGCAACAACAACCCGTCCCGATTTATAGAAGTCCTACTTGGATGGGAGGCTGTCGAGGGGTAGGGGTGCGTGGGTAGAATTGACCCGATCGGAACTACGTGGAGCGCGGGGCGGGGTTGCCCATAGGGGCACTGTGAAAGCCAATAAGAAAAGCGTTGCATACGGACCTTCCGAAGGCGGGGCGGAAACGCAGTTTCCGAAACGCCAAGGAAAGTCCGGGCAGCGCCAAGTGAAAGCATGAACCAGCGAGCGCACGAGCGTAGGGCAAGGCCCGCCTGGGGCCTTGCCCACGCGAGCAGCGGAGCGGGTGCCCCGAAGGGCAACCCCGCCCCGCGCCCGCAACGATTCACAAGCGAGATCTATACAGGCTCGCCCTCAACATCGACGGCATACCAGCCAATGCCTTCGTAGTTCCAGCCTGCCGCCTTAACGAAATCGCTCTCGTCCTGGCTTGCCGTAAACATGTGGTTCCCCGCAAGAGCATTGGGATTGTAGAGGCGATGAACGGGAACGCCACTCTCATCGGCGCTGCAGAAGGCAACACCCTCGTCGTTCCAGCCAAGCTTCTTCAGCATATCGCGCTCTTCGACGCTCATCGTGAAGTGATGGTCTCCCCCGTTCGGGTTGTACAAGCGATACACTTCAGCACCCTCAAGCGGAGCCTGCCATGCAACGCCCTCATCGTTCCAGCCCGCCGCTTTCACGTTTGCGTATTCCGACTCGCTCATCGTAAAGAAGTGCTCACCAGAATTCGGATTGTACAGGCGATACACCGCCGCAGACTCTACCGCGGCCTCCGTCGTAGCAATGGCGTAATTCGAAAAACCATCCGTCTCGAACGTAGCCGTTTGCGTCGCGGAATCATACTGCGTCGGCACTGCCACGCAGGTGCCGTCATGCTCCTGATGAACCACCACGACCGAACCGTATTGATCGCCGTCAGCCAGCTTCAGGGAAACAACGGCGTTCTCCTCAAGGGGCTCATCAGATCCAAGAGAGGCCGTCCAGGCAGTCGACGCATCGTTCACTCCCTTGTAGATGACCTGGTTCAAAGAAAGGTCAACGACACTTTGCACCGTATACTCCCCAGCCCCCGTTGCAGCCGTCTGCAGCGCATTAAGCTCATCGTCGCTCACCTTGGCGCTATCAACGGACAAGATAGCCGAACCAGAATCGACGTCTTTATCGGACAGCACAATCGACCCGCCCGAAATAGCATCATCATCAGACACTACCGCATCATCGACCTCGTCAAAATGGGCCGCTAGGTGGAAATTGCCCTTGGCAACCTCGAACGAGTACTCCGACGCATTTTCGCCCGTGTCGAACGTGCCGCCGTTCACACCAAAGGAAATGAGCTGCATGCCGTGATTGGGCACAAGCCTCACAGTGAGCAGAGAGCCCGCGGGGAATACCGCTCCACCCTCGTTCTCATCGGCCACCCAATCGAATGCCGAGCCCTCTTTCAAGTCCGCTTCGGTATAGGTATCGCCATCATATTCAACGCTCACGAATTCCAGCGTTCCACGGTCGATGTAATCATCGGTACCAGCATCGACATCCATGTACGACCAGAGGAAATTGCCTACTGCAGGGTCATCATCGCGAACGGTTGACGTAGCAATCTCGTACGTATTAGATCTCGAAACGGTAACGTCGAACTCCGTATGCTGATACGTAAACGCGTCGAGCTTTTCCTGCTTCGTATCGGGAATGTAGCTACTGTAATCAACGCCATTGATGGTCAGGCTCGTCATTTTCTCGATGAACAGCACAGAGAAATGAAAAACGACTTTTCCCTGATCGGAATAGTACGTAGTTTGATAGCCTTCGAACGAGCCCTGAGGCAGATCGGTCATATTTTCGCCACCATCGCCAACCCGCATGTCAACGAATTCGCCCGTATACGAATAAGTGAAGGTAGCTATATCATTGACGACAGATTGCGTCTCAAGAGACCCCGTGGACGCGGGCGCAAGCTCGCTACCATCTCCTGCTTCATTTGATTGGGGCCCGAGCTCGTTCTGTCCCTCCGGCTGAGCGGAAGGCTCCTGAGGCTGCACGGCACTTTGATCGGGGGCATTGGCGACCTCATATTCATCCGCCACGCCAAACGCCATTGCCGGCACCCAGGCAACCGACAACACGCATGCGAGCAAAACGGAGACTAGCTTACGACTGATACCCATAACACCACGCCCCTCTCGTGCTTATGAAGATAGCGTGATTATACATTCAGAAGCATACTGCGAGGGCGCCCGCCCAGTGATTGTTACCAATTCGGGCGCATATCGCCTAGGTATGCCGTTTACACCGGGGAGCCGAGCGCCTTCGCAAAGCCAATTCCCACATCACTCGTAGGTGCACGGCGCAAAAAATGGGCACCCCGAAGGGTGCCCATTCGCTTCAAGCTATGCAGTGGAGACTACGCAGCAACGTTGCCGCTGGCAGCGTGCTCCTGCACCTTGTACCACGCCAGATCTGCCTCAGCCAGAGCCTTGGCAGCCTCGTCGGTTTCGGCCTTGATGGCCTCTTCCGTCTCGGCGATCTGTGCGCGCACAGCTTCCAGGTCGATGCTCTCGACCGGTACGGCACGGTCGGCCAGGACGATGACCTTTTCACCGGTCACCTGCACATAACCGCCCTGCAGCGCGTACGTAGAGGACACGGTGTTGGCATCGGAGTAGACGCGAACAACACCGTCGGCCAGCGTCGACATCAGCTGTGCATGTCCGGGCAGAAAGCCCATGTTGCCTTCCACGCCCGGCACGACCACCATGTAGCAGTCTTCTCCGAAGAGCTTCTTGACCGGGGTGACGATGTCGCAGGTAATGCTAGCCATTAGTCTTCCTTCTTCATCTTCTCGTACGCAGCGTACACTTCCTCGATAGCGCCCTTGTAGGTGAAGCACTGCTCGGGGATATCGTCGCACTTACCGTCGAGGATTTCCTTGAAGGAACGCACCGTGTCTTCCATCTTGACGTAGACGCCCGGGTTGCCGGTGAACTGCTCGGCAACGTGGAAGGGCTGACCCAGGTACTGCTGCACCTTACGGGCGCGGCTAACCGTGAGCTTCTGCTCTTCGGACAGTTCGTCCATACCAAGAATGGCGATGATGTCCTGCAGGTCCTTGTAGTTCTGCAGAATCTCCTGGACGCCAACAGCCACGTCGTAATGCTCCTGACCAACGACTTCGGGGTCGAGAGCGCGAGACGTGCTCTCCAGCGGGTCGACGGCGGGGTAAATACCCAGCTCGGCGATGGAACGGGAGAGAACCGTCTTGGCGTCGAGGTGCGTAAACGTGGTAGCGGGCGCCGGGTCGGTAAGGTCGTCGGCGGGTACGTATACAGCCTGTACCGAAGTAATGGAGCCCGTGGTGGTGGACGTAATGCGCTCCTGCAGGTCGCCCATTTCCGTAGCCAGCGTGGGCTGATAGCCTACAGCGGAAGGCATACGGCCGAGCAGAGCGGAAACCTCGGAACCAGCCTGCGTGAAGCGGAAGATGTTGTCAATGAACAGCAGAACGTCCTGACCCTGATCACGGAAGTACTCGGCTTCCGTCAGGCCAGCCAGACCGACGCGCAGACGCGCTCCGGGAGGCTCGTTCATCTGACCGTACACAAGGCAGGTCTTGTTGATAACGCCGGACTCGCTCATTTCCAGGTACAGGTCTGTACCCTCACGAGTACGCTCGCCTACGCCCGTGAATACGGACGTGCCGCCGTGCTCCTGAGCGAGGTTGTTGATGAGTTCCTGAATGAGAACCGTCTTGCCTACGCCAGCGCCACCGAACAGACCGGTCTTACCGCCGCGGATGAAGGGCTCGATCAGGTCGACAACCTTGATGCCCGTCTCGAACACTTCGGTGCTCGTGGTGAGCGTGTCGTATTCGGGAGCGGGATGGTGGATGGGCATCCACTTCTCGATGTTGTCAGGGAGCTCCTTGCCGTCAACAGGCTCGCCGACCACATTCCAAATGCGGCCCAGAGTTGCCTGGCCAACGGGCATCTTGATGGGAGCACCGGTGTCCTGCACGTCGAGACCGCGAACCAGGCCGTCGGTGGACGACATGGCAACGGCGCGCACAAGATCGCCGGGAAGGTGCATCTGCACCTCCATGACGACGTGAACGTCGCCCAGAGGAGTGGTTGCATCAACCGTCAGAGCGTTGTAGATTGCGGGCATGCTCTCGCGAGCGAACTCGACATCAACAACAGGACCGACGATACGGACGATGCGACCGACACCCCCTTGAGTCTTGTTTTCTTCAGCCATTTATTCCTCCAAAGCTGCTGCGCCACCGACGATCTCGTTGATCTCGGTCGTGATGGCACCTTGGCGAACTCGATTGTAGTAACGCTCGAGCGTTTCCACCATCTCGGTCGCATTATCGGTTGCTGATTTCATGGCGTTGCGGCGAGCGCCCTGCTCACCACAGGCGCTGTCAACCAGTGCGTGGTAGATCATCATCTTCACGTATGCGGGAAGCAAGCTGTCGAGTACGTCCTCGGCGCTGGGCTCGAAGTCCACATCGCCAGTGGATACGTTCTCTTCGGCCTCGGCCGCCACGCCTGCCTCGAGTGCCTTGGAGAAATCCTCCTCGCGCGCAAGCGCGCTAGCATCGATGGGCAGAATCGTTTCGGTGCGAAGCGTCTGCTCTGCCGCGTTCTTCGCGTGGTTGTACACGATGACGACCTTGTCGTAGTCGCCGTTCGTATACCCGGTGATGGCACGCTGCGCGATAGTGGCGGCTTCATCGAACGTCGGGTCTGCGGAAAGGTCCTTGAACACCATGTCCAATTCGATTCCGCGGAAGCTGAAGTACGAGATTGCCTTCTTGCCACACGCGATAACGTGAGTATCCACACCATCCGTGGAAAGCTTCTTGATCTGCTTTTCCACGGTGCGAAGGACGTTCGCGTTGAACCCGCCGGCCAGACCGCGGTCGGAAACCACGGCGATGGCCAGCACGTTCTTTACTTCATCATGTTCCTGCAACAGAGGATTTTCCGAGCCACCTGCACTTTCGGCAACATGCCCGAGCATTTCGGCCATGGAGTCGGAATACGGCGTGGTCGCGGCAACGCGTTCGGTCGCCTTGCGAATCTTGGCCGCCGACACCATTTCCATGGTACGGGTGATCTGCTTCGTCGAGTTGACGGAGTTGATGCGCCTTTGAATGTCGTGTAGGTTTGGCATCCGTTACCGCCTCTTAAGCCTGGGCCGAACCGGCGAACTGCTGCTTGAAGGCTTCAATAGCCTCGTTAGCTTCCGCCTTGATGTCATCGGTCCACTTCTTTTCCGTGCGCAGGTGCGCAAGGAGATCGCCGCGGGAAGCACGCACGAAGTCGAGCATCTCGCCACGGAAGCGAACGATGTCTTCGACCGCGATGTCGTCGAGGAAGCCATTGCCACCAGCATAGATGGCCAGAGCCTGCTCCTCGAAGGGCATCGGCACGTAACGACCCTGCTTCAGAAGCTCGGTCATACGGGCACCACGGTTCAGCTGATCCTGCGTAGCCTTGTCGAGGTCGCTACCGAACTGCGTAAATGCCTGCAGCTCGCGGTAGGAAGCAAGGTCGAGACGGAGCGAACCGGCAACCTGCTTCATGGCCTTCGTCTGAGCAGAACCGCCTACACGGGATACGGAGATACCCACGTTAATTGCAGGGCGCTGGCCCTGGAAGAACAGGTCGGTCTGCAAGAAGATCTGACCGTCGGTGATCGAAATCACGTTGGTAGGAATGTAGGCGGAAACGTCGCCAGCCTGGGTCTCGATGATCGGCAGAGCCGTGAGAGAGCCAGCACCGTTCTCGTCGTTCATCTTTACTGCACGCTCGAGCAGGCGAGAATGCAGGTAGAAAACGTCGCCAGGGTAAGCTTCGCGTCCCGGCGGGCGACGCAGCGTCAGCGACATCTGGCGGTAGGCGACAGCCTGCTTGGACAGGTCGTCGTAGATGCAGAGCACGTGGCCGCCAGGATTGTCCTTGCTGGCCGGCTTGCCGTCCTTGCCGTTGTACATGAAGTACTCGCCGATAGCAGCACCAGCCATGGGGGCGATGTACTGCAGCGGAGCGGAGTCGGAAGCGGTGGCGGAGACTACGATGGTGTAGTCCATGGCGCCATGCTTTTCCAGGGTCTCCACCAGACCCGCAACCGTGGAGGCCTTCTGGCCGATTGCCACGTAGATGCAGATCATGTCCTGACCCTTTTGGTTGATGATCGCGTCGATGGCGATAGCGGTCTTACCGGTCTGGCGGTCGCCAATGATAAGTTCGCGCTGACCGCGACCGATGGGGATCATCGAGTCGACAGCGAGGATACCCGTCTGCATGGGCTCGCACACAGGCTGACGAGCGATAACGCCGGGAGCCTTGAACTCCACGGGGCGCGTGCCCTCGGCCTCGATGGGGCCCTTGCCGTCGATGGGCATGCCCAGGGCGTTTACTACGCGCCCGAACATTCCGCGACCGACGGGGATTTCCACGATACGACCGGTGGTCTTCACCTGGTCGTTTTCCTTGATTGCGGTGACGTCACCCAGCAGAACGGCGCCTACTTCGTCCTCTTCGAGGTTCTGGGCCATACCGTAAACGGTCTGGCCGTTGGCCCCGGTGAACTCGAGCAGCTCGCCAGCCATCGCGCCCTTCAGGCCATCGATGCGGGCAATACCGTCGCCGACCTGAATGACCGTGCCAACCTCGCGAGATTCCACGCTCGTGTTCAGAGCGTCGAGCTGCTTGCGCAGTGCCTCGTCGATAGACTGTGCGGTGATTTCAGTCACTAGCATTCACCTCCATCAGTTTCTTTAAGCACACTGCGAGCGTTCGTGAGCATGGTGCGCATGCTTGCATCGATACGCTTGCCGTTTGCGTTCATGATGATGCCACCCAGGATGGAATCGTCGATGCTCTCCACGAGCACGATGGTTCCGCCCAGTTCGGCGGCAGCCTTGTCTTTGATAACCTGGCGCAGATGGTCGTCGAGGGCAACGCGCGTGGTCACGTCGATCACGTTCACGTTCAGCTTGTCGACAATCTGCTGGTTGAATGCGGCCCGGATACGGGCCAGGTCTTCCCAATCGCCACGTTCGGCCATAACGCCCAACACCGAAACCAGTTCAGGACGGCAGTCGGAAAAGACGTTCCTAATCAGCTCGCTGCGCTGCTCGACCGTGTATGCAAGATCCTGCATGGCATCGGTGAGCTCGACATGCGAACGATCGTAGGCAACGATCTGATCGAGCTGGGCACGTACGGCCATCACGGCGTCGAGACCACCGGCAGCCTGAGCGGCATCCAGAAGATTGGATGCGTAGACTTCGGCTTCGGCCTGGATGTCGTGACGATTAGTTGGCATTGAAACTACCCGCCTCGCTCACGTAGCGTTCGATCAGAGCGCGGTGCTCGTCGTCGGTCAGATCGTTGGCGATGAGCTTAGAAGCCACGGCAATCGACGTATCGGCGATAGAGCCCTGCAGTTCGGCGATGGCAGCCTTCTTTTCGGCCTCGATGGCAACCTGTGCCTTCGCGATCATTTCGGCAGCCTCGCGCTGAGCCTGAGCCGTGATGTCAGCCTTGGCGGCTTCACCAGCAGCTTTGGCATCGGCGACGATCTGCGAAGCCTGCGTCTTGGCCTGAGCAAGCTCCTGCTTGTACTCGGCCAGTACGCGCTCGCCTTCCTGACGTGCCTCTTCAGCCTGCTCAAGGTTTTCCTTGATGGTAGAGGCGCGCTTTTCCAGCATCTTATCGAACAGGGGCCAGCCGAACTTCGCCAGGATCACCCAGAGGATGACGAAGGCGATGAGCATGGGCACGAACTCGATAGGATCGGGCAGGATGGCCGCGATACCGCTCTTTTCTTCTGCGAACGCGACAGTGGGGACGCTGAGGACCGACGTAGCCAGCGCGAAAGCGCTTGCACCCGCCAGTACTTTGTTCGTCTTGAATTCCACTCTCTTGCTCCTTTCAGCCTTATTACGGCAGATGAATCCGTTATAAGGTTGAATTTACATAATGAACGTCAGCACGAAGCCGATGAGGGCCAGTGCCTCGGCCAGAGCAGCACCAATGATGAAGTTGGTGAAGATACGGCCGGCCAGTTCAGGCTGGCGGGCGGTAGCAACGCAGCAGCCGTAGGTGGCCACGCCGATGCCGATGCCAGGCCCAATGGCGCCGAGGCCATAGCCGACTACCTTAAGGGCGGCGATGGTGAAAATAGTTTCCACTTGTTCCTCCTTTGTTCGATTGCGAAACCGCTTCGCAATCAAGCTGATATGTATGATCTGCCGACTGTGTACCCGCCGACATAGATCCGGGATAGAAGGCTCGCGTGACGCCGCGAGCAGGCGGCCTAGTGAGCGCTCGTGGCAAGCGAGATGTACACCGCGGAAAGAATGGTGAACACGTACGCCTGCAGGAAGGCTACCAGAGTCTCAAGCGCATACATTGCGATGAGGAAAACGAACCACAGGGGCGAGATGACACCGGGAACGATGCCGCCACCCGCGATGGCCGACGTAAGGAAGATGCTGGATGCCAAAGCGAAGATGCCGAGCACCATGTGGCCAGCGAACATGTTGCCATAGAGTCGCACGGCCAGGGTGAGCAGACGCAGCACCAGCGAGATAAGCTCGAAGAACCAGATGATGGGAACCATCACCACGGGCAGGCCCGAAGGAGCGATGGACTTGATGTAACCCCAGCCACCCTTGGTCTTGATGCCGTAGTAGTTGAAGTAGACGAAGGCGATGAGAGACAACGCCCAGGTGTTGTTCAGCGTGCCCGTGGGGGTCTTGAAGCCCGGCACCAGGCCGATGAAGTTCGAAATGAGGATGAAGAAGAAAAGCGTGGCCAGGAAGGGAATGTGCTTCTCGTAGCCATGACCAATGGCGTTTTCGCCCATGTCGCGACGGACGAATTCGTAGCCATACTCAACCAGGTTGACGAACTTGCTGTTCGGAACGAGGGTGAGCTTCTTCGCGGCGGTGAGCACGAGAACGAGCACCAGCGCGAACACGATGACCATCCACAGCGTGAAGGTGGTCACAGGACCGAAGACGGTCTGAGATTGCAGGGATTCCTGAAGCTCAGGAACGGAATTTGCTAGCTGAGTAAGCGCGTCCACTATTTGCCTTTCCCTATTTCCCGCTTGATACGGCCTTCCAAATGCCGAAGCCGAGGGCGCAGACTACGATGCCGGCGACCTCTCCCCCGACAAAGGGAAGAACATTGCTACGACTGAGCACGATGCAGAGCACAGCCGAACCGAACAAAATGATGGATGAGCCGACAACCGCCAGCAGCAGAATGCTGGCATGAGAAAAATTAGACGTACTCGTGACCTTACGAGCGGCCGTAAGCGCGCCCCGCAGGGGCAGGAAGCCAAGGGCTCCCAGAATGACACCAAGGACGATAGGTAACGCCACGTCTACACTTTCTCGTCAGACTCAAAACAACGGTACGTATCATAACTAACTTTCGGATGTGACCCCGAAGAAAGCGTAAAAAACTGGATAAGTGAGCCGTATTTTCACAGAAATGCATAATATCGCCCGGAATGGGTTATGCATTACATGGGCCTTTCGAGAGCATGTATAAAGAAATGCATGAAAGATGCGCCCCAGCGGATGTGCTGGGGCGCATCTAGTCCATAAGGTTCACGTGCAATGAGGGCGCTAGTTCGCGCTTTCGTCATACACGCGCATCTTGATGCCCGACTCGGCAAGCAGTTCGGCGGAAAGATCGTCGGGATACGGGTTCTTGTACACGATCTCGCTAATGCCAGCGTTGATGAGCATCTTCGCGCACACCACGCACGGCTGGGTGGTGATGTAGATGCTTGCACCGGAAATGTCGATGCCATAGCGCGCCGCCTGGATGATGGCGTTCTGTTCGGCATGCAGGCCGCGGCAGATCTCGTGACGCTGTCCACTGGGAACGTTGAGCTGCTGACGCAAGCACCCCGTTTCCGAGCAATGGCGCAAGCCGCTGGGAACGCCATTGTAGCCCGTGGCCAGAATACGACGGTCCTTCACGATGAGCGCACCAACCGAACGGCGCAGGCACGTGGAACGCGTAGCCACCTCATCGGCGAGCGTCATGAAGTATTCGTCCCACGAAGGACGGTCGATACCCTGTTCCATTGCTTCCCCTGCCATTACGCCTCGGATATATTGCGAGCATTATACTCCCCCATACGACATATAGAAGAGCATTCACACTTCCGAAAACCCACCGACATAAAAAGAGATGGCCGACGTATGCCGGCCACCCCAGAACGTAACTATGCGTTTTGGCTTAGAAGTCGAGTTCTGGATAGAGCGGATGCGCATCAATGATGGCCTGCACGCGCTCGCGCGTAGCAGCCAGCGCGGCGGAATCGTCGCGCGCGAAAGCGAACACAGCGTCGGCGATGCAGGAACCGATGGTGTAGAACTCTTCCTCGTTCAGGCCACGCGTGGTGCCCGCAGCCGTGCCAACGCGGATACCGCTGGTGACGAACGGGGAACGCGTCTCGTTGGGGATGGTGTTCTTGTTCACCGTAAGGCCAACTTCCTCGAGCACGCGCTCGGCATCCTTACCCGTGACATCGGCGGGCGTAAGGTCGACCAGGCACAGATGGTTGTCGGTGCCACCGGAAACCAGGCGAAGGCCGCCATCCGTCATGCCGCGACCCATAGCCGCGCAGTTCACAACCACATTATGGATGTAGGTCTTGAATTCGGGCTTCAGAGCCTCGCCGAAGGCAACGGCCTTGCCGGCGATAACGTGCATGAGCGGGCCGCCCTGCGTACCGGGGAACACCGCGCTGTTGATCTTCTTGGCCAGGGCCTCGTCGTTGGTGAGGATCAGGCCGCCGCGAGGACCGCGCAGCGTCTTGTGCGTGGTAGAGGTAACGATGTCGGCATAGGGCACGGGGCTGGGATGCTCGCCCGCGGCAACCAGGCCGGCAATGTGAGCCATGTCGACCATGAGGTAGGCGCCCACGCCATGGGCAATCTGAGCCAGGCGCTCGAAATCGATGATGCGCGGATAGGCGCTCGCGCCAGCAACGATGACCTGGGGCTTCACCTCTTCGGCCTGAGCCTGGAGCGCGTCGTAGTCGATGCGCTCGTCTTCGCCCACGCCATAGGCTTCCACGTGATACAGCTTGCCCGAGAAATTCACGGGCGAACCATGCGTGAGGTGGCCGCCGTTATCGAGGCTCATGCCCAGAATGGTGTCACCCGGCTTGATGATGGCAGCATACGCAGCGTAGTTGGCCTGAGCGCCAGAGTGAGGCTGCACGTTGGCGAACTTGGCGCCGAAGAGCTCCTTCGCACGGTCGCGCGCCAGGTCTTCGACGATGTCGACCTTCTCGCAGCCGCCATAGTAACGCTTGCCCGGATAGCCTTCAGCGTACTTGTTGGTGAGCACGCTGCCCATGGCCTCCATTACCGCAGGTGAAACGATATTCTCGCTAGCAATGAGCTCGATGGTACCACGCTGACGCGACAGCTCTTCGCTGATGGCGGCAGCAACTTGCGGATCAGTCTTGTCAATAAACTGAAATGGCATGGCGTTCCTTTCGCTCGAAGTAGTATGCGTGCCATGCTAGCACTCCCGCGGCGATTAGGAACCCCCGATATCGGCTACTACACATAGACAGTGATGGCAGCGGGACACAAGATAAGAAGCGTGGGGCGAATTAATCGAGGCTCATGATTTTTTCCACGCGACCAGCATGGCGACCGCCGCCAAATTCCGTGGAGAGGAAAGCGTCGAGAATCTCGCAATTCGTCTCAAAGCTCACGAAGCGACCGGAAAGCGTAATGACGTTCGCATCATTATGCTCGCGACACAGGGCCGCGAACTGGGGCGTAATGATGTTGGCAGCGCGAATGCCTGCCACCTTGTCGGCAGCCAGGGCCATGCCGATGCCCGTGCCGCACACCAGGACGCCACGCGCGGCTTCGCCCGCGGCGACATCCTGGGCAACGGGAAGCGCAAAGTCGGGATAATCGACGCGATCGGCGCTATCGCAGCCCCTATCGAGCACCGTGTGGCCCTGCTGCTGCAGGTATGCCTTCAGCTGTTCCTTCTGCTCGAACCCGGCGTGATCGGAGCCCATCGAGATAACCATGTGCGCTTTCCCTTCGTTTATGCCATGCATTCGGCATGCATACATCCGTTTACGGCGCCATTATAGGCACGCGCGGTATACTACTACCAGCATTACGACAAAACAGGAAGGTATCAACATGACTGTGCTCGAAGAATTCGGCCCGCGCGTAACCGTCGTCGACCACCCCATGGTGCTCCACAAGCTTTCGATTCTGCGCAGCAAGGACACGCCCTGCAGCCAATTCCGCACGCTCGTGAAAGAGCTTTCCCTGTTCGAGGGCTACGAAGCCACGCGTGACCTCACCCTGGAAGAGGTCGAGGTGGAAACGCCCATCTGCAAGACCACCTGCTATCACGTTGATGCGGGCCACGACGTCGCCATCGTGCCCATTCTGCGCGCTGGCCTGGGCATGGTCGACGGCATGCTCGAGCTCATCCCCTCGGCCCACATTGGCCACCTGGGCATGTACCGCGACCCGGAAACGCACGTGCCGCACGTGTACTATGGCAAGCTGCCCAGCGACATCGCCAGCCGCTACGTGCTCATCGTCGACCCCATGCTCGCCACGGGCGGTTCTTCCATCGACGCCATCCGCTACCTGCGCGAACAGGGCGTCAAGCAGCTGAAGCTGATGGTGCTCGTAGCCGCACCCGAAGGCCTGCGCGCCGTGCTCGACGCCGACCCCGACGTGCAGATCTACACCTGCGCCGTAGACGAGTGCCTGAACGACGACGCCTACATCGTGCCCGGCCTGGGCGATGCCGGCGACCGCATCTTCGGCACGAAGTAAACCGCGTGCCATACGCAAGCAACGAAGGGGAAACGCGTTTGGCGCTTCCCCTTCGTTATTGAGGAGCAGCATTTGAAGGCGGAGCAAAAGAAACAGGCAAAACGAGGACGCATGGCGTGGGGCGTAGCATCCACCCTGCTCGGCGCAGCGCTATGGGGCTTCTCGGGCACGTGCTCCCAATACCTACTCGAAAACTACGCCATATCGACCCTGTTCGTCACCGCCATCCGCATGGTAGCTTCGGGCGCCCTTTTCGCCATCGCCATCGTATTGGGGCGTCGCACGAGCGCACGAGAGCTCCTCCACGACCCCAAGGCGCTCATCCACATTCTCTTCTTTGGCGTATTCGGCCTGTTTGCAAGCCAAATAACGTACATCATTGCCATCGCCTACACCAACGCGGGCACCGCAACCGTGCTCCAAAGCGCCAACATCGTCATGGTCATGCTCTACACGTGCCTCACGCGATGGCGGGCACCTCGCATACCCGAAGCCATCGGGCTCGTTTGCGCAGTGGCCGCAACAGTCATCATCGCCACGCAGGGAGATGTGGGTACCATTCACCTACCCGCTTTGGGCTTGATATGGGGTTTGGGAAGCGCCGTTGCCGCAGCCATTTGCGCCATCGCGCCGCAGCGACTCTATCCGCGCTATGGCAGCTTCACCGTAATCGGATTGGGCATGGTCACGGGCAGCTTCGCATCGCTTGCGCTCTGGATTGCAGCATTTGCCTTCCCGGAACTCGACGTCATTGCAAGTAGCGGAAACGCCATGGGAAGCGCCTTACTCCCCCAGCTTGACGTCGTTGCCATAGGCCTCATCGCCATCATAGTGATGCTGGGAACATTCGCGGCATATTTCCTGTTCCTGCACGGCATGTCGGTAGTAGGCGCCGTTCGCGGAAGCCAGCTAGGAGCCATCGAGCCCGTAAGCGCAACCGCATGCTCGGCTATCCTTACGGCGACCGCCTTCAGCGGATACGATTGGATCGGCCTTGCCCTGATGGTAGCAACCATTCTGCTCGTCGCCACGAAGGGCAAGGACAAGATGTCCCGGGAAAGCTAGCCCAAAGCGCTACGATGCGGGCTCGAGTTGCTCGGCGCCAATGTCTGCTTCGACGTCTTTCAGGTTATTCATCGCCTCATCTAGATGCGCTCGAGCCGCTTCCTTCTGCTCATCGGAAAGGTACTGCGACGAGTCAATGGTTTCCCTCAGGCTCTCGATGGAGCCTTCCTCCAAGATGACCGAGACGTCAATCGATCTCACCTCGTCACGCGCTGGGTCTTCCGCAGCCTGCTGGCTATACGCAGAGGAGTTCACGGTCTCGGGAGGATCAATGAGGTAAAGCGACCAGAGTATGCCGCCAAACAAGAGCACCACGACAAACGCGATGTTCATGATGTCACGCGGCACGCGTGCGAGCCATCGCTCCATAAGCGGATACACGAACCATGCGATGATGGAGGCGGCCACGCCAAAGGCAAGGGCATTCTGCAAGCACACCTGCCCCATGATGTTGCCGAAGTTGTCGCTGTAGTTCCACAGCTGCAGATCGGCGTTGACGATGAGGCCCATGCTGAACTCGATGAGCGAGCACACGAGCGCATTGACCACGAAGCTGATGGCATACGGAACCAGGCGGTTCTTGAACTTACCCTTCAACCAAACGAGCAGTGGATAGAGCGCCAAGGCAATGATGACCACCGCCGCGCCCTCCATGGGATACGGATACAGCCAATCACGCCAAAGCATGGTATTCGTGGGGTCGTACTCGCCTTGCACCAATCCGAGGCGAATGAACTGGCACATGCCAGCCTCCATCCAGTGTCCCAGCACCGAGAACACCACGAAGTACATGATGAGGTTGCGCACGAACGGCCAACCGCGCCGATTGATGACGAACTCCTCCTTCGGCGCTTCCGTACGATTGGGCGTGAGGTCGTTGACGAGCACTGCCTTCGCACGCTTCGACAGGGCGAAATACAAGATGAGGAAGATGTAGAAGAGCGACGAGCTAATGAGCATGGAAAGGGAGAACGTGCCCGACGCAATGCTGGCGATTGCCGGAACAATCATGGCAAGGACCGCCATGCCTATCACGAATGGACGCGCTATCTTGTAGCGGTTCACGAACAGCCAGAACGCCACGCCCTCGAGAATCACCATAATCCATTCGAGGATGGTCGCGGAACTGTAAACCACGGTATCGCGCGACGACAGAATAAGCGCCAGCAGGGTAAACACGATGTGAATGGCGAAGAGCACCTGAACCACGCGAATGAACCCGAGCTTATTCGGCGCGCTGAACTTGATGGCCTGATAAGCCTGATGCGCCGATTTGGTTGCAGCCTTGTGGTCGGCATTCGCCTTCTTGCGCGCAGCGCGCTCCCGAGCACGCGCCTCTTTAGCGGCCGCGCGATCGCCCGCGCGTTCCGCCCTGAAGCTTTCCCGCCTGGCTTCCTCCGCTTCGACATCGGATTCCATGGCCACACCAGCCATGGCAACCGCCTCGGCAGCATCGAGCTGGGCACCGCGCGTAATCCGTGCGCGGTCGGCACGACCCGTTACGTACTCGTCGTTGACGGAACTCTCGGCACCCTCGGCCATAAGGCATCCCCCTCCGATGAACCCAATTTCAACCAGAAATGATGGTTCAATGATATCAAAAGGGATTACTCAGGCCCGAACATGTCATTCAACGGTTTGATTCGTCCTGGTGCGTTCGATGCACGACTTCCAGCCACTGAGCAGCTGGGCACGCCGAGCGGCATCCATCTGGGAAGAGTACACGTTCTCGATGACGCGCTTGCTGCGAATCTCGTCCATATCCTTCCAGAAACCCGTATGCAGGCCAGCCAGGAACGCCGCACCCGCCGCCGTGGTTTCCGCATTCGCGGGACGAACGAGCCTGCAGCCCAGGATGTCGGCCTGGAACTGCATGAGGAAGTCATTGCGCGCGGCGCCACCGTCAACGGCCAACGTTTCCACGCGCACACCCGCGTCGGCAACCATGCTGGTCATGAGGTCGCTCACCTGATACGCCAGCGCCTCGAGCGCGGCGCGCACGATATGCGCGCGATTCGCACCCCGCGTAAGCCCGTAGATTGCCCCACGCGCCTGGGCATCCCAATAGGGAGCGCCCAGGCCCGTAAACGCAGGCACGATATAGACGCCCGCGGTGTCGGGCACGCTGCGCGCCAACTGCTCGCTTTCCGAGGCGGAGCCAATCATCTTCAGCTCGTCGCGCAGCCATTGGATGAGCGCACCCGCCATGAACACGCTACCCTCGAGCGCATACTCCAGGCCCGAAATGCCAGGCTCGCTGGCGGCAATCGTCGTAACCAGGTTGTTCTTCGAGCGAATGGCCTCGTTGCCCGTGTGCATGAGCAAAAAGCATCCCGTACCGTAGGTGTTCTTCGCATCGCCCGGGCGCGTGCAGCACTGCCCGAACAGGGCCGACTGCTGGTCGCCCGCCACACCGCAGATGGGAATGCCCGCAGGAATGGAGGGAAACGAAAACGAACGCGCACATGAAGCCGCAGGCACGCTACCAGCCGTAACGCCAAAATGCGACGACGAGGGACGCACCTCGGGAAGCATGGCCATGGGCACATTGAAGAGCTCGCAGAGCCAATCGCACCATTCACCTGCATGAATGTCGAAGAGCATGGTGCGGCTGGCGTTCGTGTAATCGGTTGCGTGCACGACGCCGCCCGTAAGGTTCCAAATGAGCCACGTATCGATGGTTCCGAACAGGATATCGCCGGCACAGGCCGCCTCGCGCGCGCCCGGCACATTATCGAGCAACCACGCAATCTTGCTCGCCGAAAAATACGCATCGGGAATGAGTCCCGTGGCGTCGGTGATGCGCTCGCGCAGAGCGGGGTCAGCGCAAAGCTCTTCGATGATGGGCGCCGTACGGCGGCATTGCCACACAATAGCAGGGGCAATGGGTTCGCCCGTGCGACGATCCCACAGCACCGTGGTCTCGCGCTGATTGGTAATGCCGATGGCATTCACGTCGCTCGGTTGCACGGCAAAGGCATCCATGACGTCATGCAGCACCGAAAGCTGCGTCGAAAGTATTTCGAGCGCATCGTGCTCTACCCAACCAGGCTGGGGATAATGCTGCATGAAGGTCATCTGGTACACGCCGCGCACGATGCAATCGCGGTCGACAAGGAGGGCGCGGGACGACGTGGTGCCCTGGTCCAGCGCGATAACGTACTTGCTCACAGACGCTCCTCCAGCCAATCCAGCACGTCGGCGTATACCAACTCGTGGGCGGGCTCGTTCAAGATCTCGTGGCGCATGCCCTCGTACAGGCGCACCTCCACATCGGAGTGATCGGACGCGATCAGCGCCGCAGCAGCGTTCCTCACGCCCTTGCCCATATCTCCCACGGGATCGCACGAACCCGAGACGAACAAGATGGGGAGCTCGGAGGGAATGCCATGCAGGCACCCCGAAGAAGATGCTTCAAGCACGAGAGAAAGCAGAGAGGCATAGCCACCCGCGGAAAACATCGCACCGCACGCGGGGTCGTCGGCATAGCGCTTCACGCATTCTTCCGACGTGTTAAGCCAAGCCAACGGAGAGGTAGCATCCGGAATGCGCTTCGCGTAGGACCCAACGGCAATGTTATGAAGAAACCGGCTGCGATAATCCCATCCACTTGCTCGCGCGATAAGTCGGGAAAGGCGCTCGCCGGCAAACGCAACGGGACGCGGCTGGTCGCCCGATCCGCACAGGATAAGCCCCGCCAAACCCGCACCATGGCGGCCTGCATAGCAGCGCGCGATGAAACTGCCCATGGAATGGCCAAACAGCACGTAAGGGATGCCGGGGAAGCGATCCTGCGCAATGCGACGCAGCGCATCCACGTCGGAGATCATGATGTCGTTGCCGCCAACGGGCAGTTCTCCCAGTTCGCTCACGTGCAGCACACTCTTGCCATGGCCAATATGATCGTTGCCGAACACCACGTATCCGCTCGCGGCAAGCATGCGGGCAAAATCGTCGTAACGCTCGATATGCTCTACCATGCCATGCGCAATCTGCACGATAGCGCGCGGCGCACCCGCGGGCGCCCACACAAGGGCGCGAATGCGCGTCTCGCCATCGGAGGAATCGAAGTAGAACTCCTCTCGCTTGATGGCTTCCTTAACCTGCTCCACCTGTCCCTCTTCCTGCATGGGGTCCTCCTTGCAACTACAGGTAGCCTATTGGTCGGCTTTCGCCGTTTTCACCTTAATTTCAACCGTGCCCTGACGCACGATGCGGGGGGCACCCCCCGTGCAGTCCACCACCGTGGACGCAACACCGCTTGCACGCACCGAACCGCTCACGACCACGGCAGCGCCCGATACGATAGCAGGCGAAAGGGCCGATGCGCTTGCGGGGGCATCCTCCCCCGACACATTCGCGGACGTCGTGGCAAGCGGACAGCCCACGAGGTCCATAAGCTGCCGCGAAACCGCACTATTGGGCATGCGCAATGCAATGGTGCCCTGAGCCGACTGATACGCCTGCGGCACGGCATCGCTTGCACGCACGATAAGCGTAAGCGCACCCGGCCAATGACGTTGTACCAGGTCATAAGCATATTCGGGAACGCTTTCGCCATAGACGCCTAGGTCATGCACGCCACGCACGAGCCATGCCACGGGCTTGTTCGCAGGGCGGCGCTTTATACGATAGAGCTCTTCGGGCGACGAAGCATGCTCCACCGCCACCCCCAAGCCAAAGACGGTATCGGTAGGAAACGCAACGGCCTTACCAGCACGCAATGCAGCCGCGGCCTTCGCCACGTCAGTGCTCTTGGCGCATGCCTCATCGCGGGCACCCTCCCCCGCGCTTTCCGCGGCAGAGTCCAAAGCAAACTCGTTCACAATGCATTGGGCCACGCGCATGCCGTCGGCCGCAGCAGAGACAATACCGCCGGCATATCCCGCGCCTTCGCCACAGGGATATACGCCCGTCGCCCCTGCCCGATCGCGCGACGCCTCCGTCCCTAGAAATGCCTGGCAATCGTTGCCACGACACATGCGCACGGGCGAAGACGACCTGGTTTCGGGAGCCGTCATAACGGCCTGGGACGCGGCAAACCCATGCAGGCGTGTCTCCATCTGGGGAAGCGCATCGGCAAGGGTTTCGCACACGAAAGCGGGTAGCACATTTTGCAGCTGCGCTTGCACCACGCCACGTGCGTACGTTGGCTGCACGCTTGAGCAACCCGCACCCTTCGAGGCGGGACGATGCATGCTGGCCAGGAAATCGCCCACCGTCTGAGCGGGGGCAGAATAGGGGGCACCACCCGCTTCCACGGCAACGCGAAACGCACGCTGCTCAACCTCGCGCTGCAGATACATGCCCGCAAGCGGATCGCTCGAGCCAAAATCCGCTGGATCGACGTTCACGAGCAGCGCAGCATTGGCGTTGCTCCCATCGCGCGCACGCTCGCTCATGCCGTTGGTGACAACTGAATGCTCCTCGCTTGCCGCGGGAACCACCGTGCCGCCAGGGCACATGCAAAACGTATACGCACTGCGGCGCTTATTCACGTGAATGGCCATCTTGTAATCGGCTGCGCGATTGCGCAACGCGGGGTGACTAGCCGCTGAACCCCACTGCGACTGGTTGATCAGAGCCTGAGGATGCTCGATGCGCACACCCATGGAAAAGGGCTTCTGCTCCATGAACAAACCCCATGCACGAATCGCCTCGAACGTGTCGCGCGCCGAATGGCCGCAGGCCACCACCATGCGCGTTGCGGGCACCACCGAACGCTCGCCGGTGCGCACATCTTCCAAAACGGCTTCGCACAGCCTTCCTTCTGCAAAGCGCGCGTCCACCAATTGCGTACCAAAGCGCACCTCGCCACCCAAATCGATAATGCGCTCGCGCAATGAGCGAACAACCCCGGGCAGCACATCGCTGCCGATATGGGGCTTCGCATCCCACAGGATGTCCTGGGGCGCACCCGCCTCCACGAACCACTGCAGGGCATACGGTGTGAGGGGATGCTTGGTGTTCGTGGTGAGCTTGCCATCCGAAAACGTGCCTGCACCACCTTCGCCAAACTGGATATTGGTATGTACGTCGAGCGGCGCGCCTTCATTGAACGCATTCACGATTCGCATGCGTTCTTCCACAGCATCGCCCCGCTCCACGAGCAGCGGGCGCAAGCCGGCATGCGCCAGATAGAGCGCACAGAAAAGCCCCGCAGGACCCGCGCCCACCACCAGGGGGCGCGATTCGTCCGAAACACTCAGCTGGGGGAATGCAAGTGGAGCGGGTTCGCAATACGGCTGAGCCTTCCCATCTTGCACGGCAGCAGCCTCCGCTTGCTCACTCCGCAGGCGCACGCATGCCGTCACGGTAAAGTGCACATCGGTCTTCTTGCGGGCATCGATGCTGCGCCGCAACGTGCGCACCCAAAGCACTTGGCCAGGAGAAACGCCCAGTTTCTTCGCCACGGCGCGTACGAGCGCGCCTTCCGTAAACGGGGCATCGCCCCGCGTCTGCCGCTCGTCATCGAGCGAGCATCGTACGTTGGGAACCCTGATCATCGCACACTCGCCGCCTCTCCAGCGACAATGCCGCTCACCCATGCCCAGTGCAGGTTGTAGCCACCACAAGGGGCATCCACATCGAGTGCTTCGCCGCAAACGTACAGCCCAGGCTGACCGGCAACCTCCATGGTTTCGGGGCGTACCGCCTCCACGGCAACGCCACCCCGATGCACCTGACAAAGTCGCTCGTCCCCCAACCCCTTCACCACAAGGGGAAACGCCTTCAACGTGCGAGCCAGCAGGGCAACGCCGTCCTGGCTCATGGGACCACGCCCCTTCAGGCCCGCAGCATGCAACACCGCATGCGCAACTTCGGGCAGGAGCATGCCCACGCAGAATTCCTCCGCCGTGCACGGCTCCATGACGCCAAGGCGACGCTGCAGCAGCGCTTCGGCGGAATCGCCTTCGCATGCAGGCAGGAAATCGATGGCAATGACGTCGCCCGGCCGCACGAGACGAGACAGGTTGAAGGCGGCAATGCCGGAAACACCGTACTCGCGAAACGTGACTTCCCCCTCTTCGCGCACATCGCCCGATTGAAGCGCGCACTTCACGCGCACCTTATCGAGGCCAGCGATGGGGGCAACATCGGTGGCAAGGGGCCCAAGCACGGGCACTGAGGGATGCACCTTCACCGTAGCGGGCAACACCGACGTAGGAGCGTCGCCGCCCGCGCAATACACCACACTGCGTGCCTGCAGCTGCATGGCCTGGGCATGCGCGCGGGCGGCGGCAAGATCGCGCGCCGTAACGCGCTTGCTCGTCTGCGGCAGCTGCATACGATCATAGGCGACCTGCCACGCGTCACCATACGGAAGCACGCTCGTTACGCTGCACCCTAGCTCGATGCGAACGCCCGCGCGCTGCGCCGCAAGAAGCAGCGCATCCACGACCGACGTTGCCTTGTTGGCCTGGGGATACAATCGGCCCTCGGATTCCTGTCGCAGCACCAGGCCGCAGCTTTCCAAAAACGCCAGCGCTCGTTCGGGAGAGCAGGCGCGAAATGCCTGCTCGACAAAGCATTCGTTGCGATACAAGCCCGCATGCGTATGCGCATTCGCAATGTTGCAGCGCCCATCGCCCGTACGCTTGATGGAGCGCCCGTGTTCGTAATCGCACTCCAACACAACGACGCTACGTCCCGCGCGCGCCGCCGTAATAGCGGCAGCAAGGCCCGAGGCCCCGCCACCGACAATGCATATATCAACTCGTTCAGATTTCATGGCATCGATGATACCGCATACGTACATGGACGACGCGCCTCAGCACGCCCCTTCCCCAAGGGAACACGCCTTGTCTGCATGCAATGCAAAAGCCCGCCACTCGCAGGGAGCGGCGGGCTTCAAATCCAAGAGGCGAAACGCCTAGAGCTCGGCCTTCCACAAACCATGCAGGTTGCAGTATTCGTAGACCGCGACGGGAACATCGTCGTCGGCGACGACAAACGATGCCGCAGGCTTCATGCCGGGCTTGAGCGGAGCGAACTGATACCCCTTCTGCGTTTCCAGGCAGATGAAGGTAATGTAATGCTCCTCGAGCATGGGATGCTCCACCTCGCCCACAACGACATCGATTTGCGGGCCATTCACCGTAACCATGGGAACGTGCTTTTCCTTGGCGGCGTCGACGGTATTCGCCGTGAGTTCTTCCATCTTCTGACCGCAGCAGGAAAGCGGCGCACCCGAATCGTAGGGCTTCACGGCAATATTGCCGCACTTGGCGCATTTGTAGAAAGCAAGGGCCATGGTTCCTCCTTCTCCGACACCATGTACATGGGAATCATGCTAGCGCATGCAAATTGTCGTTTGAAAGGAGGCTACGGACGCGTTACTAAACTGAGACGCACGGCTTCGCCATGCAGACGCTACGCTTCAGGGGAACCCTGCACGTCTTCCGCCTCGTCCTTGGCTTCGGGATGCCCCTGCTGAGGCAGGTGCGTTCGAGAAACCCAGATGAGCATGCAGACGCCCGCAATAATGAGCGGCAGCGAGAGCACCTGGCCCATGGTAAGCCAGTTCGTGCCCAGAAGATATCCCAGCTGCTCGTCGGGCAGGCGCACGAATTCCACCAAGAAGCGGAACACCCCGTACAGCAGCATGAACACGCCCAGGAACGTGCCACGGGAACGCGGGGGCGTCTTGCGCGAAAGGGCAAACAGGATGATGAACAGCAGCACGCCCTCCAGCAGGGCTTCGTACAGCTGCGAAGGATGACGCGGCACGGAACCAGCCGCGCCGCCAAACACGACGGCCCACGGCAGGTCGGTAGGGGCACCCCATAGCTCGCCATTGATGAAATTTGCGCAGCGACCGCAGAACAAACCAATGGGAGCAGCGATGCAACCCAGGTCGGCAAGCGTGGTATACGGAATGCCGCAGATCTTCGCCGCCACGATACCGGAAAGCAGCGCGCCAATCAGGCCGCCATGGAAGCTCATGCCGCCCTGGGAAAACGCCAGAATCTCGAAGGGATGGGTCAGGTAGTAGCCATCGCCATAGAACAGCACGTAGCCCAAACGCGCGCCGAAAAAAACGCCCACGACCACGCAGATGAGGATGGTGGACAAGTCGTCGGACGTAACGCGCACGCCCCAGCGCTTCGCCGTACGGGAAATGACCAGCGCCGCAAAGAAAAAGCCGACGACATAGGCAAGGCCATACCAGCGCACGGATAGGGGCCCCAGCGTGAAAGCCACGGGGTCGAGCATGTGATAGAGATCGTTGAGCATTGTGTTTCCCGGGGACGCAACGCGACCCGCAGGCCGCGTCTATCGATTAGACGTCTCGCAGCCGCCCATGCCCGCATTCATCTTGCGCGCAGCAGCCGCTATACCTGAACGCATGTCCTGAGGTATGGGCGAAAGCGTGGTGACCTTCGTTCCGCACTTCGGACACTTCAGCGTGAACAATGCGCGTTCGGAGCTGAGCACCATGACGGAGCAATAGTCATGCAAGTCGAAATCGGTTGAACCGCATGTTTCGCATGTCACTACCGTCGCCATACACCCTCGCCCCCGCGCATCTAAGCTTCTGGACTAACGTTCCACTCGATTGTAGCAGAACATATCCGCACATCCGCAGCTAGGTTAGGGAAGCGTCACCGAGACGGGATGCGCGCTAGATTCCAAGAGAAAGCTGGCCCGAGGAAGTTGCGAAGAGGCTGCGCTGATCGGCATCGGTTATCTCGTCGTCGGGACCAATCGTTCCGATAAGCAGCGGCGAAGCGGGGTCGTGCGCCGCATAATTTCGCGCAGCCGCAGCGTGGCTCTTGTTGGCATAGCAATAACGACAGCCATTGGGGCATGTCTCATAGGCGCCGATATCGCGGCTCGGATAGCACCCGCAGCCTTCCCTAAGCCCCGGGTGCTTCAGCTTGCGAAACGCAAGATGATTAGCTTGACCTAGGATGTCGAGGGTCGTGCACCCCGACCGGTGAATCCCATAGTGGCTCCAGCTTTCCTTGGTCGCACACGTCTGCACCCATAGTCCGCGGCGGTGGGCAATTTCCCCAATGCCACGCGCAAGCCGCTCTTTGTCGGCGTCCGACACTTCCTGCAACTCGGGCATATTCGTCTCGAGCTTCTTATAGCGCTCGACGAAACTGAAAATGCAGCGATCAACATGCCCCGCTAGCCGACCGGAAAGATACTCAAACGTCTCAAGATGGCGCTCGACCGAATACGCGGGCGTTACGAGCACCGGATCGTAGCGCCAGGCAATGCGCCGCGCACCCACGATACGCTCGAGGCGCAGCAGCGTCTCGACGCTCTCTTCTATAGAAGGAACGCCTGGTTCGATATCGCGCCCGTAGGCGGTAATGGTGTAGTGGAAATAGGTGGGATAATGCTCGGTAATCGAAGGGAGCCCCGCAAGAAGCGGGGCGTAATTCTTCGAGCAGAACATCACAAGGTCTATCTGCTTGGGATTCAGTGCATAGCGCGTCACCTTGTGCGGAAAAAGCGGGTTACGCACCATCACATAGCCTTCCGCAAAGCGATTGAGCAGCCATTGCGCATAATACTGAGGTATGTCGGTGCGCGCACCCGTGTTTAAAATCACATCTTCGCCCTTCCGCAGAGCATTGTAGCCTCTACGACCCTACAGGCTCATCACCGACTGACGGAATCGATCAAGTTTCCCAGCCCTGGCATCTTCCACAAGACGAGAGAGCTGCGCAAGCAGACGCTCGCGGTCATCGGGCAGATGCCCGCGAATCGGTTCAGGAAGCGTAACATGTTCGGCCTTGAATATGGTGGCTATTTCCAGGCAGGCAACGAAACCGCACGTTACGATGCGCATGCGATACCATGACCAGGAAAGACGAAGAAAGCGAGATTCATGGCCAAGCATACGCTGCAACATACAAACGAGCCCGCATCGCAGGAGCACGCCATTCCCGCATCGGGACACCTGCGCCTGCTCATTACGCTCGACGTACTTGTCGCGCTGCTCGCCCTTGGCGCTTGGATTTCCATGATCGCCGGCCTCGACGGAGGCGTCCTCTCGTTCGCGGGGTTCAGGAGCCTGCGCTACTTCACCGTGCCCTCTAACATACTCGCGGCGCTCTGCTGCGCTCTCTGCGCGATCTTCGAGATCCGCATGCTCTCGAAAGCCCAGGCATCCTTCCCCACCGCACTCCACGTTCTGCGTTTCATTAGCGTAAACGGGATTATGCTCACCTTTATGGTCGTTATGCTCTACCTTGGCCCAGCCCTTGGCTATTCCGCAGTCCTTACTGGTGGCAACCTGTTCCTCCATCTTGTCGTTCCACTTTGCGCCCTTGCGACCCTCTTGCTCGCGCAAAGCGGCAAAGCGCTGTCGGCACCCCAAGTGCCCCTTGGACTTATCCCAGCGCTCGCCTATGCCACCTTCTACGCAGCGAACATCCTCATGAATGGCCTAAGCTTCGGCATAGAGGGCACCGACTGGTACAACTTCACCATATACGGCACCGTTTCCCTGCCCGTGTCATACGCTATCATTACCGCATTCTGCCTCGCTCTCGCCTATGCGCTCTGGTTCGCGAGTGGCGGACCGACGCAGGCACGTTGTTCACGGTAGGGACCAACCGCCACATGGTTTTACGGCTTGCAGCGGACACCGGCTCGGCAAGGTTGCCCCTCTCGCGAACGAACCGGCGGCGCCGGTCGGGAACCATATGACCAGCCTGGCAGCAAATGCCCGTCGATTCTTTTAGTACGTTCTTCCGATCGGGCATCGATGGGACCGCACCAGGGCACAACCCGCTCGCCCATCCAAAGCCGGGTCGGGATTGCCCCTTGGGGGCACTCTGAAAGCTAATAAAGAAAAGCGCTGTACTTGGGGCTCCTTCGGCGAGGAGGAAGCGAAGCTTCCGACAAACGCCGAAGGAACCCCAAGCAGCGCCAGTAAATGCATGAAGCAGCGAGCGCACGAGCGTAGGTTTCGGCCCATGCAGGGCCGAAACCACGCGAGCAGCGAAGCGGGTGCCCCAAGGGGCAATCCCGACCCGGCCCCACGACGAGTTACAACCCAAACATGCGACTCCTAAAACCTCGCGCGCAAAGAACGAGGGCAACAAAAAAAGCCGCCGGCGATGCCAGCGGCTTTAGGTTCGCAAAGGCGATGGGTTATTCGGCAGGAACAACCTTAACGACGCCGGGAACGCGATCCTTCAGGATGCGCTCGATGCCGTTGGCAAGCGTCATCTGAGACATGGGGCAACCATGGCAGGCACCCTGCAGCTCGACAACAACGGTGCCGTCTTCCTGCACGTCCACCAGGCTCACGTCGCCACCGTCGGCCTGAAGGCTGGGGCGGATAAGCTCGAGCACTGCGGCTACATCTTCACGATTAGGCATAGGAATCTCCTTCTGTAATCTCATTATGCTAGGCGCATTCTACCATAGCGCGGTAGAAGCGCAATCAACGGTTAGCTGTCGTTGCGCCAGGATATGCGGACGGGCTAATTCGCCACCCAGTCTTTGCCGATAACGATCAAAATGTCGCTGCTGAACGAGTAATACGCGCTCGCCGAGCTCACACGACCACACCCCAGCACGTTCACGAGGTTCTTCGCGGCATCGGCCATATCATCGGACGAATAGATGATAAGCGTCTCGTCATACACGTACGTTTCGGTATTGCCCGTTTCGGAAACGGTGTACCCCGCCGCCGTAACCTCGTTGGCGGTCGTGCTAGCAGCACCCGTGATGCCCGCGCCATTGCGCACGGATACGGTAATGCCCGTGGGGTCGACATCGGCCAGCGTTTCCTCGGCATTGGGGTCACCGCCCGCGTCTACCGTCTGCATGAGCGTGGAAAGCGAGCTACTGGACACCGAGAAGGTGGAGCCATCGGAAGACGTGGAACCAGGAACGCAACCCCCATACACCGTAACGCCATTCAGTGAAACGGCTTTCGCCAAAGACGCCAGGTCGCTTGCCGACAGGTCCGTCTGGAAGTCGGAAGCGATAGTATCGAGCGTAAGGACCGATTCCAAGCTAGAACCGCCCAGAGCCTTCTGCAGCAACGCGGAAAACACGTCTTGCTGTACCTGTGCCTGAACGCTTTCGGGGTCGGAGTAATTGCGCGCACGGCATACGAACAGAGCCGTTTCGCCATCGAGCGACGTTTCGCCCGCAGGGAGCCACTTCGTTCCCACGCGCGGGTCGTCGACTTCTTCGGGAAGCGTTATGGTGACGCCGCCCAATTCGTCCACGAGCGTCTCGAACGAGCTCGCGCCAATCTTCGCGAAATGGGAAATCTTAACGCCCATCAGCGAAGACACCTGCGAGATAAGCTCGGCGTCACCGCCAATGGAAGACGCCTGGGACAGCGTATGCGTATTGCCGTCGGACATAGAAGCCGTGAAGTTGGACGGAATGGACACGAACGTGACCACGCTGCTCTGCGGATCGACGCGCATGAGCATGAGCAGGTCGGACGAATCGGATTCTTCGCCGGGCTTCGCAAACTCGCCCACGATAAGCGTGTAATACGGGTCGGTATCAGCAGACACACTGGTAAGCGCGTTCAGCGTATCGCTGTCGGAAATGCGCATCTGTCCGTCGATAGACGTGGCATACACGAACCGGGAAACGGAAACGACCGCAACGATGGCCACGACGACAACCGCCAGGAAGCCAAGCACGCGACGGCGGCGCCTGCGGCGCATGTTCGCCTCGACATAGTCACGCCTATGTGACCTGCGCGAATAATCGCGATGAGACTCGCTCGTGCGCGTATGCGGCACCACATGGCTAATCTCGCCACGCACGGCACGCTGGGCACCACGCTGGTTGCCGAAGTTCACGTTGGTGCGTGCAGCGCGGCGCGAATTCGCAGCAGCATGCGTGCCGATGACGGAACTATTCACCGCGCGGGCGCGCTTGCGCAGTCGTTTCTGCTCGCGGCTCATGGGGGCCTACAATTCCTCGATGGTGGTGCGCTCTACGCGGGCACCCAAGCTGGAAAGTTTGCCCACATAGTCCTCGTAACCGCGGTCGATGTGGGAAATCTTACGCACGATGGTCTCGCCCTCGGCAATAAGCCCCGCAAGCACCAGCGCACCGCCTGCACGCAGGTCGGTGGATACCACCGGCGCACCCTGCAGCCCCTTCACGCCATGCACGAGCGCATGATGATCGTCGATAACGACGTCGGCACCCATACGAGACAGTTCCGAAGCGAACATGAAGCGATTCTCGAACACGTTTTCCGTAATGACGGAGTTGCCTTCCGCCAACGCCGCAAGCAGCATGAACTGCGCCTGCAGGTCGGTGGGAAAACCCGGATGCGGAAGCGTCTGGATGTCGACCGAACGCAGTGGTTGCGTGCGGCTGATAGTAATGGAGTCTTCAGCGGTTTCGACCGTGCAACCCATGGCACGCAGCTTCATGATTGCCATGCGCAGGAAGGACGGGTCGACGCCCTCTACGGTAAGCGGACCACCCATGAGAGCGCCGCCCACCAGGAACGTACCAGCCTCGATGCGATCGCCCACCGTAGTGTGCTCGCAAGGATGCATGCTGGAAAGCGGCACGCCCGTGATGGTGATGACCGACGTTCCTGCACCGCTGACCTTGGCGCCCATGGCGTTGAGCATGTTTGCCAGGTCTTCGATCTCGGGTTCGCACGCAGCGTTGTCGATAGTGGTTTCGCCTTCGGCCACAACAGCGGCCATCATGGTATTCTCGGTTGCACCCACGCTGGGGAAATCGAGCACGATACTGCCACCATGCAGGCCTTCGGGCGTGGTAGCCACCAAGTAGCCATGCTCAACCTCGAAATGAACGCCAAGCTGCTCGAGCCCCACCAGGTGCATATCGATCTTGCGGGCGCCAATCTGGCAGCCGCCCGGCATGGCCACGTGGGCGCGGCCAAAGCGACCGATGAGCGGGCCAAGCACAGAAATGCTAGCGCGCATCTTGCTCACGAGCTCGTACGGCGTTTCGTACGAATTGACCGTAGAGGTATCTATGGTAAGGACATGGCCCTCACGATGAACGGAAGCGCCCAGCGTTTCGAGCACTTCGCTCATGATGACGATATCCGAAATAAGCGGGACATTATGAATGGTGCTTTCGCCCTGGCCCAGAAGCGACGCGGCGATGAGCTTGAGCGCCGAGTTCTTCGCGCCCGACACGCGCACCGTACCCGTAAGGTTTTCGCTTTCGCGAACGATGATTACTTCTTCCGACATACACCGTTCCTTCGCAGTATCTTCTTCTCTCATTATCTCTTGCCTGAGTGATTATAGCGAGATTGCACGTGGCGCAACCCACCCGTTACAGAATGCGCAGAGGTTGGGCATTGCCACAGCCGCAATGAAAGCCGCACATAAGACGATATGAGCAGGACACGACAAGGGAAGCCCCTCCTGCATGAATATCGCGCGGATTAGGCCGACAATGTG